>NZ_JAAGXA010000001.1 GCF_010686755.1 Nocardioides zeae
TCGACATCACCCCCACCACCTACACCTGGGACTTCGGCGACGGCACCACCACGACCACCACCACCCCCGGCGCCCCCTACCCCGACCTCGACATCACCCACACCTACACCCGCACCGGCACCTACCCACCCGCCTCACCACCACCTGGTCCGCCGACTTCCGCGTCAACAACGGCCCCTGGCAACGCGTCAACGGCACCGTCGACATGCCCAGCCCCACCACCGACCTCCAGGTACGCGAAGCCACCCCCGTCCTCACCGACTGACCCCAGGCCCGACACCACCCCAACGGGCCACCCCAGCTGCCTCCCGAAAAGGGTCATCAACGACACCGACCCCGGCCGCCGATACGTCGTTCGTGCCCCTTTCGACGGCCGTCCGCCGTCCAGCCGCCACCGCGCTGGAGAAATGTGCGCCCGGGACCGACCCACCTGCGGCGGCGTCGCACCAACGTCCCAGTTCCCGGCCCGGCGCACCCCGCCCGCCAGCCAGGGCCCACCCCACCCGCGGGCCGAGGCGGCACCCCGCCCGGCAGCCGAGCCCCACCCCGCCTCGACCCCACCCCGGCCCGTCGACCGCTGTTGGCGCGACCTCCTAGAGTGACCGAGCCGCGGGACCGGAGACGAGGAGCAGGGTGACGATGAGCTCGAGCGCGTTCACGGTCCCCGGGTCCGCCGAGGCCGACCTGGTGCGTCGCCGCGACCTCAACAAGATGCGGGCCGTGGCGACGGGGCTCCTGGTGGCTGCTGCGGTCGTCTACGTCGCGACCCGGGGTCAGGACGGCTTCCTCGGTTTCGTCAACGCCGGCGCCGAGGCGTCGATGGTGGGTGCGATCGCCGACTGGTTCGCGGTGACGGCCCTGTTCCGCCACCCCCTGCACCTCCCCATCCCGCACACGGCCCTCATCCCGCGCCGCAAGAACGAGCTGGGCCGGGGCCTGCAGGAGTTCGTGCAGGAGAACTTCCTGGCCGAGGGCGTGGTGCGCGAGCGTGTCGGGGCGGCCGAGGCGAGCCGCCGCGTGGGGGAGTGGCTGTCCGATCCCGCGCACGCGCGGCGTGTCGTGGACGAGGTGGCGGACGTGGCGGTGATCGGGCTCGCGAAGGTGCGGGACGAGCACGTCAGCGAGCTGGCCGAGGCGGTGCTGCTCCCGCGGTTCCGCGAGGAACCCATCGCGCCGATCGCGGCCGCCCTGTTGGGCGAGATGGTCGAGGATAACCTCCACCACGGCGTCGTCGACCTCGGGCTGGGGGAGCTGCTGCGCTGGCTGCGCAACAACGAGGAGACGTTCACCGAGGTGCTGGGCGAGCGTGCCCCGTGGTGGACGCCGACCCGGCTCAACGACGCGGTGACGCAGCGCGTGCACGCCGAGGCGATCAAGTGGGTCGAGGACATCCAGGCCGATCCGCAGCACCGTGCTCGGCAGGCCTTCGACTCGATGCTCCACGACCTGGCCCGCGACCTCGTGCACGACCGCGACACCGCCGAGCGGGCCGAGCGGCTCAAGCTGCGCGTGCTCGACCACCCGCAGGTGCTCGCCACCGCCGTCTCGCTGTGGAAGGCCCTCCAGCGTGCACTCGTGGCGGGGCTCGAGGAGGAGGCCAGCATGCTGCGCGTCCGCCTCGAGCACGAGCTGGTGAAGTTCGGTCGGCGCCTCACCACCGACGCGGCGCTGCGGCGCCGGCTCGACCAGATGCTGTCCGACGCGGTCGTGTTCGTGGTCGATCGCTACGGCACGGAGCTGACCGGCGTCATCACCACCACCATCGAGCGGTGGGACGGCGACGAGGCGGCGCAGCGCATCGAGCTCCACGTGGGCCGCGACCTGCAGTTCATCCGCATCAACGGCACCGTGGTGGGCGGCCTCGTCGGCGTGCTCATCCACGCTGTCGACGTGCTGCTGCCCTGACCCGCGCCGTACCGGAGGGAACGCGGTCGGCGGTCCGGTCGGTGCGATGATGAACCGGTGAGCGATCCCTTCGACGTCCCGGTCCGCGACGGTTCGATCCGCCTCGGGCAGTTCCTCAAGCTGGCGAACCTCGTGGAGTCCGGCGCCCAGGCCAAGCCCGTCATCGCGGAGGGGCGCGTGCTCGTCAACGGCGAGGTCGACACCCGCCGCGGTCGCCAGCTCGTGGTCGGCGACGTCGTCACGCTCGACGGCCAGAGCGCCCGGGCCGTCGACGCGGAGGGCTTCGACGACGGGCTCCCCTGGTAGCGCGACACCACGCGCACCCCGCAACGTCATGCGCCCCGCAGGCTCGAGCCTGCGGGGCGCATGACGTCAGCGACGGCGACCGTCAGCGAGGGGGACCGGGGATCAGGAGACGCCCAGCAGGTCGACGACGAAGATGAGCGTCTCGCCGGGCTTGATGACGCCGCCGGCGCCACGGTCGCCGTACCCCAGGTGCGGCGGGATGACGAGCTGACGGCGGCCGCCGACCTTCATGCCCTGCACGCCGGTGTCCCAGCCGGAGATGACCTGGCCGATGCCGAGGCGGAACTGCAGCGGCGCGCCGCGGTTGTACGACGCGTCGAACTCCTCGCCGGTGGAGTGGGCCACGCCCACGTAGTGCACGGAGACGGTCTGGCCCGCCTTGGCCTCCTCGCCGTCACCGACGGTGACGTCGGTGATGACCAGGTCGGCCGGGGGCTCAGGGTCGAAGAAGTCGATCTCGGGCTTGTCCATGCCGACCACCCTAGAGCCCGCCCCTCAACCGGGGGCAGCCCCTGGTGCTCAGCCCTGGTGCTCAGCCCTGGTGCACGTAGGCGTCGAGCTGGTCCCGCTCGAAGGCCAGCTCGTCGATGCGGGCCTTCACCACGTCACCGATGCTGACGATCCCGACGATGCGGGCCCCGTCCTCCACCACGGGCAGGTGGCGGATGCGGTAGGTCGTCATCTCCTGCATGAGGTGCGCGACCTCGTCGCCGGCCCCGCACGTGCGCACCGACGTCGTCATGAGGTCACGCACCGAGGCGTCCACCAGCTCCGCGGGGCCGACGGTGGCCAGCCGCCGCACGACGTCGCGCTCGCTGACGATCCCCTCGAGCGCGGAGCCGTCGCTGCTCACGACGACGGCGCCGATGTTGTGGCGCTCGAGCAGCAGGACCAGGTCGCCGACGGTCGCGTCGGGTCCGATCGTGACCACGGGCTCGCCCCGCATGACGTCCTGGATCCTCATGGCCACCTCCGGGTCGCGTCGCTGGCGGCTCACGCTACCTGTGACGCCCGTCACTCCGGAAGGGTCAGGGGCGCAGCTGGCGCACCACGCCGCCGGTGAACGGCGGGTCGTCGGGGTCGTCGCCCCCCGCCGTACCGAGGAAGCCGAGCACCGGCTCGTGCAGGTGGCCGTTCGAGGCGATCGCGTTGCCGCTCCACGGTCCGTCCGCGCCGTCGAGACCCGTGAAGGAGCCGCCGGCCTCGCGCACGATGATGTCGAGCGCCGCCATGTCGTAGACCTCGAGCTCCGGCTCGGCCGCGACGTCGACGGCGCCCTCGGCGACGAGCATGTAGGACCAGAAGTCGCCGTACGCCCGGGTGCGCCACACCCGCCGCGACAGCGCGAGGAAGTCGTCGAGCCGGCCACGCTCGTCCCAGCCCGACAGCGAGCTGTAGGAGAGCGACGCGTCGCCCAGGTCCCGCACCGCTGAGGTCGCGCAGCGCGTCGCCTTGAGGAGCGACCGGCCGGTCCAGGCCCCCTGGCCCTTGGCCGCCCACCACCGACGCTGCAGCGCCGGGGCCGAGACGACGCCGGCGACGATCTCCCCGTCGACCTCGAGGCCGATGAGGGTGGCCCAGACCGGTACGCCGCGGACGAAGTTCTTGGTGCCGTCGATCGGGTCGATGATCCAGCGGCGCCCGCCGGTGCCCTGGCCGGGCGTGACCCCCTCCTCCTCGCCGAGGATCGCGTCGCGCGAGCGCACCCGGCCGAGCTTCGCGCGGATCGTGGACTCGACCGCCTGGTCGGCGTCCGTCACCGGCGTCAGGTCGGGCTTGCTCATCACGTGGAGGTCGACCGCCTTGAAGCGGTCGAGGCTGATGGAGTCCGCGTCGTCGGCCAGGAGGTGCGCGAGCCGCAGGTCGTCGGTGTGGTCGGCACCGTCAGCGATGGCCATGGCGCTCAGGCTAGGGCATCGCTCCGGCCCCCGGGCAGGACGCCTAGTCCCAGACCTCCGCGCCCTCGCGTGCGGCGAGCACACGGCGGAAGGACGTCACGCGGTCCGCGTCGGCCTCCCCGGAGGCGATCGCCGCGTCGAGCCCGCACTCCGGCTCGCCGGCTCCGTGGGTGCAGCCGCGGGGGCAGTCCTCGGTCATCTCGTCGAGGTCGGGGAACGCCTCGATGAGGTGCTCCGGCCGCACGTGCGCGAGCCCGAACGACCGGATGCCGGGGGTGTCGACGATCCAGCCGGGCCGGCCGTCGTGCTCGGGGAGCGCCAGCATGATGGCCGACGTCGACGTGTGGCGCCCGCGCCCGGTGACGTCGTTGACCCGGCCGACCTCGCGGTCGGCGCCCGGCACGAGCCGGTTGACGAGGGTCGACTTGCCGACGCCGCTGTGCCCGATCAGCACGCTGGTGCGCCCGGCGAGCCGGTCGCGGATCTCGTCGATGTCGGCACCCTTGCGCGTCACCACCCACGGCACGCCGAGGGATCGGTACGTCGCGAGCAACGCCTCGGGGTCGGCCAGGTCCGCCTTGGTGAGGACGAGCAGCGGGGCCATCCCGGCGTCGTACGCCGCGACGAGCGCCCGGTCGAGCAGCCCGGGGCGTGGTTCGGGGTTCGCCAGGGCCGTGACGATGACGAGCTGGTCGGCGTTGGCGACGATGACGCGCTCGACGGGATCGTCGTCGTCCGCCGTGCGGCGCAGCACGGTCGCCCGCTCCCGCACCTCGACGATGCGGGCGAGCGACCCGTCGTCGCCGGTCGTGTCGCCGACGAGGCGGACGCGGTCGCCGACGACGACGCCCTTGCGGCCCAGCGGCCGCGCCTTCATCGCGGTGACGAGCTCGTCCTGGCCGTCGACCAGCACGGTGTAGCGCCCCCGGTCGACGCGGACGACGCGGCCGTCCTCGGCATCGTCGTAGGTCGGGCGGTCCTTCGTGCGGGGGCGGGTGCGGCGACGGGGTCGCTCGTAGTGCTCGTGGTCGTGCGTGCCGTACCCCCGTGCCACCACCGCTGCCTCAGCTCGCCGCGGAGCCGCCGGTGACGCCCGTCCAGGCGCCGGCGAAGTCGGGGAAGGTCTTGGCGGTCGTCGCGACGTCCTCGACGAGCACGCCCGTCGTCGCCGCGCCGACGACGACCGCGGCGTGGGCCATGCGGTGGTCGGCGTAGGTGTGGAACACGCCCCCGTGCAGGTCGGCCGGGCGCAGCTCGAGCCCGTCGGGCCGTTCGGTCACGTCGGCGCCGAGGCCGGCGAGCTCCGTCGCGAGCGCGCGCAGCCGGTCGGTCTCGTGGTGGCGGATGTGGGCGACGCCCCGCAGCACCGAGGGGTCGTCGGCGAGGGCGCACAGCGCCGCGACGACGGGCGTGAGCTCACCGACGTCGTGGAGGTCCAGGTCGACGCCCCGCAGGCGTTCCGGCCCGGTGAAGCGGACGCCGTCGGCCACGCGCTCCACCGTGCACCCCATCGCGGTGAGGATGTCGCGCAGGGCGTCGCCGGCCTGGGTCGTGACGGCGGGCCAGTCCCGCACGGTGACGCTGCCGCCGGTCGCGGCCGCGAGCGCCACGAACGGGCCGGCGTTGGACAGGTCGGGCTCGATGAGGTGGTCGACCGGTGCGATCGGGCCGGGGGCGACGCGCCACCGGTCGGGCACGCTGTCGTCGACCTCGACCCCGTGGGCCCGCAGCACGGTGGTGGTCATCTCGACGTGGGGGAGCGACGGGATCGGCGCGCCCCGGTGGAGCACCTCGACGCCCTCGTCGTACGTGGCGCCGGCGAGCAGCAGGGCCGACACGAACTGCGACGACGACGATGCGTCGATCGTCACCGAGCCGCCGCGCACCGCACCCGCTCCCGCGATGGTGAACGGCAGGGTGCCGCGCCCGTCGTCGCGCACCTCCACGCCGAGCGAGCAGAGGGCGGTGAGCACCTCGCCGATCGGTCGTGTGCGCATGTGGGCGTCGCCGTCGAACGCGACGCTGCCGCGGGCGAGGCCCGCGATCGGCGGCACGAAGCGCATGACGGTGCCGGCGAGGCCGCAGTCGACACCCGCGTCGCGGTCGAAGGCCCCGGGAGTCACCGTCCAGTCCTCGCCGCTGGTGTCCACCGCGGAGCCGAGGGACGTGAGCGCGGCCGCCATCAGCAGCGTGTCGCGGGAGCGGAGCGCCCGGCGCACGACCGACGGACCCGTCGCCACCGCCGCCAGCACGAGGGCGCGGTTGGTCAGCGACTTGCTGCCGGGGAGCGTCACGGTGACGTCCACCGGCGACGCCACGTGGGGCGCGGGCCAGAGGTCGGCGGGAGAGGGAGCGGCCGTGGTCGTCACGGACGCAGGGTATCGGTCCTCAGGTCAGCTGCGCCTTGGCCAGCTTGGCCTCGCGCTTCGCGGTGGCCGTCACGTGCTTGGCCTCGCGCTTCGCGTCCTTCGCCGCCCGGCGCGCGCGCCAGGCCAGGCCGGGCTTGCCGTCGGTGTCGACCGCGGCGAGGAGGAGACCGCCGAGGATCGAGAGGTTCTTGAAGAAGTGGACCTTCTGGTTGCCCTTCGCGCCGGCGTCGGACTCCTCCCAGTACGGGTGGCCCGCGACGGTGGTCGGCGCCAGCGTCGCGGCCAGCACCACCGCGGAGACGCGCGGCGCACGGCCCGTCGCGAGACCGGCTGCCGCCAGGAGGTGCACGGCCGCGTTGGCACGCACGAGCGTGGCGGCGTCGGAGGGCAGCGGCACACCGGCCCGCTGCACCGGCGGGACGATCTTGTCGGTCACCTTCGCCGCCCGGGGGGCGATGGCGTCCGCGTTGCGGAACGCATTGATGCCGCCCACGACGAACATCGAGGCGAGCAGCGGACGGGCGATCAGTCGCGTCACGGTCATGCCCCTCTTGATACACGATCGCGCCAACGCGGCCCAGGGTCGCGGCGCACCGATCGGCCTAGGCTGACGTCATGTGCGGTCGCTACGCCTCCAGCCGTGAGCCCGACGACCTGGTCGACGAGTTCGACGTCGCCGAGACGATCCTCGCCGACCGGCTCCCCCCGAGCTGGAACGTCGCGCCCACCGACCCGGTCCACGTGGTCCTCGAGCGGCCGCCGAAGCCCGCGGAGGGCATCGACCACGCCCGCCGCCAGCTGCGCGCGCTCCGCTGGGGCCTCGTGCCGTCGTGGGCGAAGGACGCGAAGGGCGCGGCCCGCCTCATCAACGCCCGCCGCGAGACGGTGTCCGAGAAGCCGTCGTTCCGTCGCGCGTTCGCGGCCCGGCGGTGCCTGGTGCCCGCCGACGGCTACTACGAGTGGTACCTCACGGACCGCACCACCGCGAAGGGCAAGCCCGTGAAGCAGCCCTACTACATCCATCCGGCCGACGGGGGCGTGCTGGCGATGGCGGGGCTCTACGAGATCTGGCGCGACCCCGACCGGGCCGACGACGACCCGGACCGCTTCCTCTGGAGCTGCACGGTCATCACGACGTCGGCCACCGACGACCTGGGCCGCATCCACGACCGCATGCCGCTCACCGTCGCCCGCGACGACTGGGACACCTGGCTCGACCCCACGACCGGGGCCTCGGACGACCTCCTCGACCTGCTCGAGCCGGCGGTCCCGGGGCGCCTCACGGCGTACCCGGTCTCCACCCTCGTCTCCAACGTCCGCAACGACGGTCCCGAGCTCGTCCGCCCGATCCCGCTCGAGGACGCGTGAGCACGCTCGACGTCCCCGCCGACGAGGTCCTCGAGCTCCCCACCCCGTACGGCGCGGCCCGCCTCCACCGCAACGCGGTGCCCGCAGGCGTGGTGCCGGTGGCCGTGCTGCTCCTGGGGCACGGCGCGGGCGGGGGCGTGGAGACGCACGACATCGCGGCGCTGGCGGCCGGCCTGCCCGCGCAGGGCGTCGAGGTCGTACGGCTGGAGCAGCCGTGGCGGGTGGCCGGGCGCAAGGTGGCCTCAGCCCCTCCGACGCTCGACGTGGCGCTGCGCCTCGCGGTCGCGGGGCTGCCGGGGGTGCTCCGCGACGTACCGCTCGTGCTCGGGGGTCGGTCGGCGGGGGCGCGGTCGGCGGCCCGATGCGCCGCGGAGCTGGGGGCGGCGGGCCTCGTGCTGCTGGCGTTTCCCCTGCACCCGCCCGGGAAGCCGGAGCGCTCCCGACGCGACGAGCTCGCCGGTGCGCTCGGTGCGGGGGTCCCCGCCCTGGTGGTGCAGGGCGAGAACGACGCGATGGGACGCGCGGAGGAGGTCGCCGCCGCGTTCACGGGGGAGGCGGGCGAGGGCCTCGACCTCGTGGTGGTGCCCGGTGCCGACCACGGCCTGAAGGTCCCGAAGCGGGCGCCGCTGACGATGGAGGACGTGCGGGCGCTCGTCGTCGAGTCCGCGCTCGAGTGGATCGTGCGCGAGGCGGTCGGCTGACGCCCGGCCGCGTGCGCCCGGAATAGCTCCGCGACGGCGGGGGTTGTGCTCGGCGTACCGACACCCGGGGCGACCCGGGACCCCCGCCCCGAGGAGGCAGCGCATGCTGGTGTGCGACGAGCGACCGCTCGCGCGCGGCGGAGTACGCTCGTTCACGATGAGCGACGACACCGCCACCCCCGAGACCGTCGAGCCGACGGAGACCGTCGACCGTGCCACCGAGACGGACGACGAGCGAGCGCTGCGCTTCGAGCGCGACGCGCTCCCGTTCCTCGACCAGCTCTACTCCGCGGCGATGCGCATGACGCGCAACCCCGCCGACGCCGAGGACCTGGTGCAGGAGACGTTCGCGAAGGCGTACTCCTCGTTCCACCAGTTCCGGCCGGGCACCAACCTCAAGGCGTGGCTCTACCGGATCCTCACCAACACCTTCATCAACAACTACCGCAAGAAGCAGCGGCAGCCCCAGCAGTCGATGGCGGAGGACGTGGAGGACTGGCAGCTCGCGCGCGCCGAGTCGCACACGTCGTCGGGGCTGAAGTCGGCGGAGCACGAGGCCCTCGAGCACCTGCCCGACAGCGAGGTGAAGGACGCGCTGCAGCGGCTCCCGGAAGAGTTCCGGCTGGCCGTCTACCTGGCCGACGTGGAGGGCTTCCCCTACAAGGAGATCGCCGAGATCATGGACACCCCCATCGGCACCGTGATGTCGCGACTCCATCGGGGGCGGCGCCAGCTGCGCGACATGCTGGCCGACTACGTGCGCACCCACGACCTCGTCTCGCCCGAGACGGTCGGCGCCGCGATGCAGAAGGGTGGCGCCCGATGAGCACCGACGCCCACTCCCACGGCACCAGCCCGTCGGGCGAGGTGGAGAGCTGCGCCGACTTCCTCGAGCAGATCATCTACTTCCTCGACAACGAGCTGGACGAGACGGACTGCTCCGTCGTGCAGGCGCACCTGGACGAGTGTGGTCCGTGCCTGCGGAAGTACGACCTCGAGCGCACCGTCAAGGCGGTCGTGGCGCGGTCGTGCCGCGAGTCCGCCCCCGACGCCCTCCGGCAGCGCGTGATGCTCCAGATCCGCGCCGTGCAGGTGCGGATCAGCGAGTAGTCGTCCCCGAGGTCGCTTTGGCGCGGCCCACCCTGATCTGAGAAGATGCCCGCTGGCCTGTGGGAGACCGACCTTCGGGCCGCACCACTCGAGGAGGACCCACCATGGGCAAGACCGGCCGCAAGCGCCGCGCTCGCAAGAAGAAGGGCGCGAACCACGGCAAGCGCCCCAACGCCTGAGCGCCTGTCGCACTCAACGCCACCCCCGTAGCCGCTCGGCTCCGGGGGTGCGTCGCATTTCGGGACGTTGCGGAGGCAGGCCAAGATGGACGCATGGCTCCTTCCGACGCAGCAGGGACCCCCACGGTCGAGGCACGTCTCCGGTTCGAGGTGACCGACGACGACACGGCGGAGGCGGTGGGTTCGGGCAGCCTCCCCGTCCTCGGCACGCCCCGGCTCCTCGCGTGGCTGGAGGCCGCGACGGTCGCCGCCCTCGAGCCCGGGATGGCGCACGGGGCGACCAGCGTCGGCACCCGGGTCGAGCTCGAGCACCGCGGCGCCACGCCCGTCGGCGGGGTGGTGGAGGTCCACGCCACCCAGTCCTACCTCGACGGCCGCCTGGTCCGCTTCAGCGTCGCGGCCCGCGAGGTCGTCGCAGGCGCCGACGACACGGAGCAGCTCGGCAAGGTGCTCGCCACCGGTGAGGTCACCCGGGTCGTCGTCGATGCCGAGCGGTTCATGGCACGTCTCTGAGACCTCCTCGGAGAATCTCCCGGATCGTGCAACCGATCCGCCCCCCTCGCGCGTCTCATCCCGACAGCGGTCGGGAGGCGTCACGGGGGTGCGCCACCGCCCGTACGGTCTGACGGAGGGAGCGGGCGTTGCCGCAGGTACGTCGGGGACTGGTCGTTGCTGCGCTCCTCCTGCTCGTCGGTCTCCTGGGCGCCTGCCGAGCCGCGGACGACGGTGACCCGCAGACCGCGGCCAGGCCCGCCGGCCCCGCAGTCCCGGACGCCGATGAGGCCACCGTGTCGGGCGTCGTGCCCGAGGGCTGGCAGCGCGTCACGAACGGCCTGTGGGCCGTTGCGCTGCCCGGGGAGCCGACGTGCGAGGGCGCCGGCCAGATCGACGCCGGCTTCCTGCAGTGGCCGGAGGGCGAGGGTCCACCCCCGCTGCCCAGCGGCTTCGTGCCGGTGCGCTGCACCGTGTCCGGAGACGGTGAGACGCACGGGACGACGGGGGTCGCGCTGACGGACCACTGGGAGGTCGTGCACCTGGCCGGCGAGCGCCTGACGGTCGCGGGGCGGGAGCTCGTGGCCGGGCGGGTGCAGTGCCGTCGGGTGACCGGCGGCTCCTACTGCGCCCGGCCGCTCGCCGAGGTCGGGTCCCAGCTGCAGGCCCTGGTGCATGCGAGCGCTGTCACGGAGACGGCTGCCCGCGCCCGTGTCGCCGCAGTGCTCGACACGTTCGGCGAGCTGGGCGACGGTCTGGCGCACGTCGAGGTCCCGCCCGCGGTGGTCGGGGAGGGTGCCGCGCAGGCCGCTGCACGGATCGACTCGGCACTGCGCGAGACGGGTCTCCGCCCGACGGTGCGCACGGTGCCCTTCGAGTCCCGCCACGTGCGGCCCGGCGGCACGCTCCAGACCTCGCTGCAGCCGGGCGTCGTGCTCGAGCCGGGCGCACCGGTCGCGGTGTGGATCGCCTCCGAGCCCCGGTCGCCGGGCGACCGCGTCGAGTTCCGGGTGCTCCACGGATCCGGGCCGGCCGCGTCGAGCCGGATCGACCTCGTCGTGGATCCCGTCGTCCGGATCCGCGTCGGTGAGCGGCTCCGGATCGCCACCGGCTACATGGCCCAGCTCCTCGGGCCGACCACGCTGGGAACGCTCGACGCGGACCTGCCCAGCGGCGTGCTGCGACCGACGCCGATCAGTGCCGAGGAGCCCGACGTCCGCCTCGCCTGGGTGGCGGAGCGGCCCGGTCGGGTCGACGTCCCGCTGACCGTCGTGGTCGACGGGACGACCTACGCGGTCCGCACCTTCACCGTGGTGGTGGAGCAGCCGTAGCTCCCGTCGGATGGCCCGACCGGCCGTACACCTCGGCGCCCCCACGCGTCAGGGCAGGTCCGGCACCGTGCCCGTCGGGGTCGTCCGTCGACGCTCGGTGACACGTCCCGAAATGTGCAGCTGGGGACGTCCAGGTTGACCCAGAGGCGCACCAACCGCACACTTCGGCGCCCCCAAGCGGCCCCGCCCCGCCCGGCCCGCCCGGCCCGCCCGCCCCCCGGCCCGGCCGGCCCGCCCGGCCGCCCAGCCCTACAACCCCCGCGCGAACACCCACAGGTCGACGCCCGGGTACGGCGCCCAGTCCCGCTCCGGCGCGCGCTCGAAGCCCATCGACCGGTACAGCGCGTGCCCGCCGGTCTGCTCCGGGAGCGACGACAGTGCCATCCCGGTGAACCCGGCGTCGCGCGACCGCTCCAGGCAGGTCGTGACGAGCGCCCGGCCGACGCCGCGGCCCTGCGCGTGCGGTGCGACGGCGAGCATCCGGAACTCGCCCTCGTGCGCCCGACCGACCTCCCGCCACGGGGAGCCGGCGGGGCAGTAGGTGACCGCGCCCAGCGGCGTACCCCCGTGGTCGTCGTCGACCGCCACCCACACCTCCGCCTCCGCGTCGCGGCGCGCGACGTCGAGCAGGCGGGCGACGTACGGGTCGTCCGGGCCGTCGAGGAAGGGCTCGTAGGCCGCGACCGTGAGTGCGCCGACGGCCTCCGCGTCCCCGGCGTCGTCGGAGCGGAGGCGCCGGACCAGCACGCGCGTCAGATCCCGAACGTGGCGCGGGGGTAGGCCGCGTCCACGTCCGTGATGATGTTGACGAGGTAGGGCACGCCGGAGGCGAAGGCCCGGTCGAGCGCGGGTCCGATCTGCCGCGGGTCGGTCACGACCTCGCCGGCGCCGCCGAGCGCCGTGACGACCTCGTGGTAGGCCGTGCGGGGCGCCAGGTCGGCCGCCACGTCGTAGCCGTAGAGCATCTGCATCGGACCCTTCTCCAGGCCCCACGCCGA
Organism: Nocardioides zeae; assembly: GCF_010686755.1. Classification (GTDB taxonomy): domain Bacteria; phylum Actinomycetota; class Actinomycetes; order Propionibacteriales; family Nocardioidaceae; genus Nocardioides; species Nocardioides zeae. Next base: position 12,658 of record NZ_JAAGXA010000001.1, read on the forward strand.
GTTGTTGCCCATCACCATGACGACGGGCAGGTCGTGGCGGACGAGCGTGTCCACGTCCATGAGCGAGAATCCGGCGGCCCCGTCGCCGAGCAGGAGCACCACCTGCGCCGACGGGCGCGCGATCCGCGCGGCGATGGCGGCACCGAGACCGGCGCCCAGGCAGCCGTACGGTCCGGGGTCGAGCCAGCCGCCGGGACGCTTCGGCTCGACGTACTTGCCCGCGAACGACACGAAGTCGCCCCCGTCGCCGATGACGACCGCGTCGTCGGCGAGCCGCGGCACGAGCTCGCCGTAGATGCGGGCCGGGTGCACGGGGTCGGCCTCGGCCGCGAGCAGCTGCGCGTCGCGCTCCGCCGCCGCACCGACCTTGGCCTGCAGGTCGGACACCCAGCTCGCGTGGTCGGGCTTGCGGGGCTGGGCCTGCAGCGCGGCGAGGATGCCGTCGAGGGCGAGGGTCAGGTCGCCGTACGCCGAGGCAGCGAGCTCCGCGTGCCCCGAGACCTGGGCGGCGGAGTCGGCGACGTGGGCCACCCGGGCGGGGGTGGCGCCGTCCTTGCCGCCGAACACGCCGTACCCGAGCCGGAAGTCGAGGGGCGTGCCCACGACGACGACCAGGTCGGCGCCCCCGAAGGCGGCGCTCCGGGCCTTCGTGACGAGCAGCGGGTGGCCGCCGGGGACGACGCCCCGGCCCATGCCGTTGGTGATGGCGGGCAGCCCGGCCTCCTCGACGAGGCGCAGGGCCGCCTCCTCCGCGCCGTCCGCCCACACGTCGGTGCCCAGCACGAGCACCGGTCGGCTCGCCTCCGCGAGCAGGCGGCCGATCGTGCGGAGCGCGTCGGGGTCGGGCTGCTCGGGCGCCGGACGCGCCCCCGTCGGCAGCGGACCCGACGCCGAGTTGAAGAACTCGTCCATCGGCACGTCCACGAAGACCGGCCCGCGGTGGGACGCCCCGGCCGTCGCGAACGCCGCGTCCATGCCGCCGAGCACGTCGGAGGCGAGGTGCAGGGTGCGCGCGTCCTTCGCCACCGGCGCGACGATCGGCGGGTGGTCGAGCTCCTGGAGGCTGCCCGAGCCCCAGCGGTTCGCCGGGGCGCGACCGCCGACGACGACCATGGGGGACCCGGCGAAGGTGGCCTGGGCGATGGCGCTGACGCCGTTGGTCACCCCGGGGCCGGCGGTGAGCACGGCGAGGCCGGGCCGTCGGGTCAGCTTGCCGGTGGCCTCGGCGGCGAACGCCGCCGTCTGCTCGTGGCGCACGTCGACGAGCCGCATCGGCGGGTCCGCCTTCACGGCGCCGTCGTACATCGGGAAGACGTGGGCGCCGGAGAGAGTGAACATGGTCTCGACGCCGTGCGCGCGGGCGGCCGCGACGGCCAGCGTGCCCGCGTGGCCCTCGATCGTGGAGCCGGCGGCGGGGTCGGAGCCGGCAGCGGTGGCGTCGGACGTGGGATCGGTCGTCGTCATGTGACCCACGTTACTCATCGGTCACGTCGAGGGGGAGCCCCCCGCGCCGCCGGTACCGGTCAGGCGCGGGTGCGGAGCCCGGGGTTGGTCTGCCGCAGCGCGTCGACGAGCACCAGCAGGAGGTCGGACCGCACCTGGGGCGGGTCCGGCGCCAGCGCGAGCTGCAGGTGCAGCGCCCGCAGGAAGGCCTCCGGGTTGCCCGTCACCAGGTAGGGGTCCTGCCGCTCGCTCGGGTACGCCGTGGCGCGGGCCGCGATGCGCCGCACCCACGGTTCGACGACGGAGAGCGGCAGCACGTTGCGGCGCAGCACCCGCAGCGTCGCCTCGGCGATGCGGTCCGGCTCGCCGGAGACGAGGAGGCGCGCGCCGTCGGCGAGCACGCGATCGGCGAGCACGTCGAGGAGCACCGTGAGCTCGGGGGCCGCGAGGTGGGGCGACTCGGCCAGGGTGCCGATCGCGTCGGCGCCGTGCGCGACGGCGTGCGCCCAGCCCTTCTCCTCCACGAACCCGCGGTCGTCGCGCTCGCGGAGGTACCACGACACGAGCCGGTCGCCCCAGTCGAGCACCTTCGTGCTGCGCACGAGGGCACGCCGGTTGTCCCGGGCCACGCACTCGCCGAGGAGGAGGGCCGAGAAGCTGCGTCGGAAGACCGAGTCGGTGCCGACCTCGCCCAGACCGGTCAGCAGACCGGTCGCGATGCCGTCGCCGAGCCCCTCGAGCAGCTCGTCGTAGACCCCGCGGTCGATCCAGGTCGCGAGCATCGGGTACGCCGTGTGGTCCCGCTCGGCGGGGTCGCTCGACCCCAGCATCCGCGTGAGCTCCTCCGTCAGGTCACCGAGCGGCCGGTCGGTCGGGACCCCGAGGCCGGAGTCGATCACCTGCCTCCAGTACGAGCCGACCATGGGCCCCATCCTGCCAGTCGCGGACGGCCCGACGCTCGGGTGGTCGCAGCTCCGGGCGCCCCTCAGCAGGCGCTCAGCCGACCCTCAGCAACCGCTGTCGTGCGGCCCGAGCGCCGCCCTGCGCGAAGCCCCAGGTCAGCCCGGCCTACGCTGGTGCCGTGGCGTGGATGAGCGACCTGGTGCGGGACCACACCGACCTCGACGACGACGACCTCGTCTGGCTGCAGCTGCTCATGGCGGACTGGCAGATCGTCGCCGACCTGTCCTTCGCCGACCTGGTCATGTGGCTGCCGGACCGCGAGGGGCGTGGCTTCTGGGCCGTCGCGCAGATGCGCCCCACGACCGGGCCGACCGCCCTCGTGGACGACGTGGTGGGCGACTTCGTCGAAGCCGGGCAGCGCCCGCTGCTCGACGGCGCGCTGCGGCACCGCAAGCTGCTGCGCGAGGGCGACCCCGAGTGGCGTGACGACGTGCCCGTGCGGGTCGAGAGCATCCCCGTCCAGCGCGGGGGCCGCGTCATCGGCGTCATCGCGCGCAGCACCAACCTCCTCGGCGTGCGCACGCCGTCACGCCTCGAGCTGTCCTACCTCGAGACCGCCTCCGACCTCACGCGCATGATCGCCGGCGGCCAGTTCCCGGTCGCGGGCCAGCGGAGCGCCAACGCCGACTCGCCCCGGGTCGGCGACGGCTTCGTGCGCGTCGAGGCCGACGGCCGGGTGCGCTACGCCAGTCCCAACGCGCTCTCGGTCTTCCGCCGGCTCGGGCACCGCGGCGACCTCGTCGGCGTGAACCTGGCCGACCTGACCCGCGCGCTCGTGCCGCCGCGGCGCCGCCCCGACGAGGAGACGCTGTCGGCGGTGCTCGGCGGCCGTGCCCACCGGGACACGGAGGTCGCCACCGACGCCGTCGCGATCATCCTGCGCACGATCCCGCTGCGTCCCTACGGCGACCACGTGGGCGCGTTGATCCTGCTCCGCGACGTCACCGACCTTCGGCGTCGCGACCGCGAGCTGGTCACCAAGGACGCCACGATCCGGGAGATCCACCACCGGGTGAAGAACAACCTGCAGACCGTCGCGGCCCTGCTGCGCCTGCAGGCGCGCCGCATCGACGAGCCCGCGGCGCGCGCGGCGCTCGGGGAGGCCGTCCGACGCGTGGGGTCGATCGCGATCGTCCACGAGACGCTCAGCCAGGTCGTCGAGGAGAACGTCGACTTCGACCAGGTCACGGAGCGGCTGCTGCGGATGGTCGTCGACGTCAGCGCGGCGGGGGAGCGGATCGCGGTGCGGACCACGGGTGCCTTCGGCACCATCCCGTCCGAGGTCGCGACGCCGCTGGCGATGGTCGTGACCGAGCTGCTGCAGAACGCGGTCGAGCACGGCTTCGGGGCGTTGGACGACCCGGAGGCGTCGGGAACGGTGACAGCGGACGCCCGACGGGTGGAGGGGCGGCTGCGGGTGGTCGTCGAGGACGACGGGCGGGGGCTGCCGGTGGGCTTCGACCTCGACGGGGGCAGCGGGCTGGGGCTCACCATCGTGCGGACGCTGGTGGAGTCGGAGCTCGGCGGCCGTCTGGAGCACGGACGTCGCGAGGACGGCCCGGGCTCCCGGTTCGTCGTCGACGTGCCGGTGGAGCAGTGAGCCCCCCGGTGGCGCCCCGGGAGGGGGCGCGACGCCGGAGGGCTCGGGAGTGCGGTGGTTCAGGCGGTGCGGACGCGGGCGCGCGCCGTGCGACGCTTGAGAGCGCGACGCTCGTCCTCGCTGAGCCCGCCCCAGACACCGTGGTCCTGGCCGGCCTCGAGGGCCCACGCGAGGCACTGCTCGCGCACGTCGCAGCGGCGGCAGACCTGCTTGGCCTCCTCGATCTGGAGGATGGCCGGGCCGGTGTTGCCGATCGGGAAGAAGAGCTCGGGGTCCTCGTCGAGACACGCCGAGCGGTGACGCCAATCCATGATCGGACAGTCCTTTGCAGTCGGGGGCAGCGATCGGACCCAGGGCCCGCTCGCAGGTGGAGACGCAGCCGGGCAGCGCGCCGACCGGCGCCCGAACACGTATGGCCTCAACATTGACAAGAAGTGGACTGCGGCACAAGCCCTTTCGGGGGTCTGGTGTGTCACAGGTGTGACATCGGCGTGACTTCTCCGTGTCCTGCTCGTGGTCGTAGCCTGGCGCGGTGACGTCCCCCGACCCCGCCGGCCCCTCCGACCGCACCGCAGCGTCCCTCCCCGGGCCCGTCCCCACGGCGCTCCGCATCGGGGTCGGTGTCATCGCCCTGCAGGCGCTCGTGGTCGTCGGCTACGCGCTCACCGAGCTCGTGTACGGCGCGGTGGAGCGCTCCGGCACCGCGGTGGCCGTCGCGGTGTTCCTCGGCGCGTACGGCGTCGGCATCGGGTGGGCCGCCTGGCTCGTGCTGCAGTGCCGCTCGTCGGCGCGGTCGCCCCTCGTGCTGGCCCAGCTCCTGCACCTGGGGCTGGCGTGGAACATGCGGGACGAGCCGACGACCCTGGCCGCCGTCGTGCTCGCGGTCTCGGCCGTGCTCGCCCTGCTCGCCCTCTTCTGGCGCAGCAGCCACCGGTGGCTCCTGGCCGGGGATCCCGACGCCGCCGGCCCGTTGCAACGGGTGTAGGCAGGCCCGACGGTCAGTCCTCGGCCTGCAGATTGGTGCGGAGCTGGTCGAGGGTGCGGGCCAGGAGCCGCGACACGTGCATCTGGGAGACCCCGATCTCGGCGGCGATCTGCGACTGCGTCATGTTCTTGAAGAAGCGCAGCAGCAGGATCTTCTTCTCGCGCGCGGGCAGCTGGTCGAGCAGCGGCTTGAGCGACTCGCGGATCTCGACGTGCTCGAGCCCCTCGTCGTCGACCCCGATGGTGTCGAGCATGGTCATCGTGGAGTCGTCGCTGTTGTCGGTCGCGTCGAGGGAGAGCGTCGAGTAGGCGTTGCTCGACTCGATGCCCTCGACGATCTCCTCGCTGCTGCAGCCGATCGCCTCGGCGAGCTCGCTCACCGTGGGGGAGCGACCGAGCCGCTGCGTGAGCTCCGCGGTGGTGGCGCTGATCTGCATGCGCAGCTCCTGCAGCCGCCGGGGCACGCGGATGGCCCAGCCCTTGTCGCGGAAGTAGCGCTTGATCTCGCCGATGATGGTCGGCGTCGCGTACGTCGAGAACTCGACCCCGCGCTCCGTGTCGAAGCGGTCGATCGACTTGAGCAGCCCGATCGTGCCCACCTGCACGAGGTCCTCGAACGGCTCGCCCCGGTTGCGGAAGCGACGGGCGCAGTGCTCGACCAGCGGCAGGTGCAGGTGCACCAGGTTGTCGCGGGCCTCCTGGCGGGTCGCCTCGCCCGAGAGCTCGTGGCGGAGGTCGGCGAAGAGCGCTGCGCTGCGCGCCCGCGTCTGCTCGATGCCGATCGCGCGCGCGTCCGGCTCCGGTCCGGTGACCGGCTCCGGCGCAGCGCCGCCGCCGGCCTCGGTCATGGAGGCGACGACCTCGGCGACGAGCGCGGCGTCTGCCGCGGCCGGCGCCTGCGGAGCGTCGGGGTCGGTCTCGCTGGGCTGGTCGGGGCGACCGGGGAGGGCGGGGGTCATCTCAGAGGTCGGTGCCGGAGACGATCGTGAGGCGCACCGTGAACGAGTCCGCCGTGGTGACCTCCTCGGCCGAGGTGGCGATGGTGGTGAGGACCTGCCAGGCGAAGCTCTCGTAGTTGGGCTCGGGCGCGGTCGAGGTGGTGACGCTGACCTCGACGGTGAGCGCTCGGTCGCCGAGGTGGAACGCGCAGTGGAGGTCGCTCTCGGGATCCGCCTCCGGAAGCACGAGCGCCGTGGCCTCGCCGACGGCCATGCGCAGGTCCTCGATGTCCTCGATCGTGAAGTCGAGGCGCGCGGCCAGCCCGGCGGCGGTCGTGCGGAGCACCGACACGAAGGCCCCGTCGGCCGGCAGTCGCAGCTCGACGTCCGCACGGCCCGTGGGGAAGGTGGGCGCCGCACCGGGCACGGTCATGGGGAGCGTCCTTCCGAAGGGCGACGAGGTCCCGGCCGACTCTAGGACATCGGGCACAGGGCCGTCGGAGCGGCCGCCCCCTCCCGGGACGTCATGCGGAGCGCTGGCCGGGGCCACCGCTCCGCATGACGTCCGGGAGGGGTTCGGGGACGAGGCGGTCAGACGACCTGGTTCGGCACCCAGGTGCGCACCCACCGGGTGTTGGCGTCGGCACGCAGCTTGTCGAGCGTGTCCTCGGGCGTCGTGGAGTCGACGTCCGTCACGACGTACCCCAGCTCCCCGGCGGTCGCCAGGGCCTGCGCCGTGATGTTGCCGGTGGTCGCGAGCGTCTGGTTGAGGCGGGCGAGCACGCCGGGGGCGTTCTCGTGGAGCAGGCCCACCCGGGTGCCGACGGTCAGCGGCGCCGGCTGGACGCCCGGCAGGTTGACCGAGAGCGCCGTGCTGCCCTGGCGCACGAAGCCGGTGAGCTTGCCGGCGACGAAACGACCGATCTCCTCCTGCGCCTCGAGGGTCGAGGCGCCCACGTGGGGCGTGAGGATGACGTTGTCGAGGCCGCGGAGCACCGACTCGAACGTGTCGCCCTGCGCCTTCGGCTCGATCGGGAAGACGTCGATGGCCGCTCCCGCGATGTGACCGGACAGGATGTTGTCGCGCAGGGCCACGTCGTCGACGACCATGCCGCGGGAGGCGTTGATGAACAGCGCCCGGGGCTTCATCGCCGCGAACTGCTCGGCGCCGAAGAGGCCGGCGTTGCCGGGCCGTCCGTCGACGTGGAGGCTCACCACGTCGGCGTGCGCGAGCAGCTCGTCCATGGAGCGCATGCGCCGCGCGTTGCCGTGGGCGGGGCGGTCGGCGATGTCGTAGAACACCACGCGCATGCCGAGGGCCTCGGCGACGTTGGACAGCTGGGTGCCGATGTTGCCGTAGCCGATGATGCCGAGCGTGCGGCCCCGCACCTCGTGGCTGCCCTTCGCGGACTTGTCCCAGATGCCGTTGTGGAGGCGCTCGGTCTTCTCCGTGAGTCGCCGGGCCAGCGCCAGGATCTCGGCGATGACGAGCTCGACGACGCTGCGCGAGTTCGAGTACGGCGCGTTGAAGACCGGGAGCCCGCGCTCGGCCGCCGCGGTCAGCGCGACCTGGTTGGTGCCGATGCAGAAGCAGCCGACGGCCTGCAGGTGCGGCACCGCGTCGAGGACGCGCTCGGTGACCCGTGTGTTGGACCGGATCCCGAGGAGCTCCACACCGTCGAGCGCGGCGATCAGGTCGTCCTCGTCGAGCGAGCCCGGCCGACGGAGCACCTCGATCCCGGCGTCGTCGAAAACCTCCTGCGAGGAGGTGTGGATGTCTTCGAGCAGCAGCGCCTTCATCAGTCTTCCGTCGTCGGGGGCACGGGGGCGGAGGCGGCCGTCACGGCCGTCGTCCGAGCACCGAATCTAATCTCTTCGCCCGCGGATCTGTTCCTCGGGCCGAGGGATGGTCAGCCGAGGTCGCGTCGCAGGGTGGTGAGCCGGCCCACGAGGGCGAAACCCGCGGCGTACGCCAGCATCACGAGGGCCGCGGCCCACCGCGGCAGCAGCTCGCCGTCACCGAGCTGCCCGAAGAAGCTGGAACCGATGAGCCCGTCGGCCGCGGCGCCCGGGAGGAACACCGCGACCCGACCGAGGCCGTCGATGGCGCCGAGCGCCACGCGGGCGATCGGCTCCACGAACTGCGTGAACACGAGGATGACGACGATGGCGGCGACCTGCTGGGTGAGCACGGCGCCGAAGCCGGTGCCGATCACGGTCCACAGCACCGTCGCGACGACGGTGAGCCCGAGGACCCGCCACACGTCGCCGCTGCCGAGGTGGGCGCCGTCTCCCTGCCAGGCGAGCACGGGGGCCGCCGTGGCGACGATGCCCACGGTGCCGGCCAGGCCGTAGACGAGGCCGAGCGGCACGCTGACGACCAGCTTCGCCAGCAGCACGACCGTGCGGCGCGGCTCGACCAGGAGGGTCTGCGCGATCGTGCGGTGGCGGAACTCACCGGTCACGAGGAGGCTGCCGGCGAGGAGCGGGAAGGCGTAGCCGACCGCGTTGACGAGCCCGTAGACGGTCGTCGCCGCCGCCTCGCCCTCGACGGGGGCGACGGCGGCCGTGGAGTCGCCCGCGGCGACGGTGAGCGAGAACGCCATCACGGCGCCGATGAAGGCCAGGTAGCCGAACATGGCCAGCGCCAGCACCCACCACATCCGGGTGCTCGTCAGCTTGGTGAGCTCCGAGCGGATCGCCGCGCCCATCAGCGGACCGCCGCCGGGTGCGGAGCCGTGGCCGACGGCGCCGAGGTGGGCGACGTGAGGCGCAGGAAGACCTCCTCGAGGTCGACGTCGCGGGGCTCGAGCCGGTGGAGCGGCACACCGGCCGCGAAGGCCGCGTCGCCGACCTGCGCGGCCGCCACGTCGTGCACCAGCAGGCCGGACTCGTGCGGCGCCACGCGCCACGCCTGGTGGGCGACGAGCCGCCCGAGGGCGGCGCCGTCCGGGGAGGAGACGTACGTCGCGACGGCGGCCAGGTCGGCCAGCGAGGCCAGCGAGGACGCGTGCACCAGGCGGCCGCGCGCGACGATCACGACGTCGTCCACGGTGTGCTGCACCTCGCGCAGGGCGTGGCTCGACACCAGGACGGTGCGACCCTCGGCCGCGAACTGGCGGAGCAGGTGACGGAGCCACACGATGCCCTGCGGGTCGAGCCCGTTGGCGGGTTCGTCGAGCACGATGACGGGCGGGTCGCCGAGCAACGCGGTCGCGAGGCCGAGGCGCTGCCGCATGCCCATCGAGTACCCGCCGACCCGGCGGTGCTCGGCGCCCTCGAGCCCGACGAGCGCGACCAGCTCGCGGCACCGGGCGGCGCCGACGCCGCAGGGCGCGGCGAAGGAGCGCAGGTGGTCCATGCCGCTGCGACCGGGGTGGAACCCGGGCTCCAGCGAGCTGCCGACGACGGTGGCGGGTCGCCGGTGCTCCCGGTAGGTGCGACCGCCGATGAGGGCCCGCCCCGCGGTCGGCTCGGCCAGGCCGAGCAGCATCCGGATGGTGGTGGTCTTCCCGGCCCCGTTGGGGCCGAGGAACCCGGTCACCGCGCCGGGTCGCACGGTGAAGCTGAGGCCGTCCACCGCGGGCAGCCCGCCGTAGACCTTGGTGAGCGCCTCGACCTCGATGGCCGGCGCGGACGGTGTGCTGGTGGTGCTCGTGCTGGTGGTCGACGTCATCGTCGGGTGGCTCCTTCCCCCGGGTGGTGTGCCGGGTCCACCCTCGCAGGCCGTCAGGCCAGGTCGAAGACCAGGTGGTCGAGCGCTCGGCGCACCCACGCGCCGTACTTCTCCCGCGTCCAGCCGTGGCGCTCCACGTAGCGGTGGTAGATCTCCGCCGACGCCACGACGTTCCAGGCGCAGGCGCGGTCCGCGGCGGGGACGTCGCCGGTGAGCAGCCCCCGCTCGGCGGCCCAGGCCACCCCCGCCGCGCACGCGTCGTCGTCCCGGGCGGAGACCGTGTCGTACGCCGCCGCCGCCTCGGGGTCGGTGCTCGCGGCGTCGCGGAGCGCGAACCACAGCCGGACGGAGCGGGCGTGGTGGTCGGCCAGCCACGCGACGTACGTCGTCAGGGCCTCCTCGGTCGGCAGCGCCATGATCTCCCGGAACGACGGCTCGTCGGTGATCGGCCGGAGGTCGCCGTGGTCGCTGCTCGTGCGCTGGTAGGCCTCGACGAGGAGGTGCGCCTTCGTGCCAGACAGGTTGACGCGCGGCACGGACACCCCGGCCGCCTCCGCGATGGCGGCGAGCGTGGTCGCCTGGTAGCCGAGCGTCGCGAACAGCTCGCGGGCGCTGGCGATGATGCGGCCGTGGGTCGCCTCGAGGGCGGCGGTGCGCAGCGGCGACACGTAGCGCCGGCGCGGGCGGTCGGGATCGTTCACCGCGGGGACCTCGGATCGGCTCGAGTGCGCGGCGGCACGGCTGTGCCGCAGGGGCACGCTACTCCTGCGCAACGTCGTCCGCGCGGGCTTCGGTGAGCGCTTCACCCGGGGACGCGGGCGGCCGTCGCGCGCCGGCGGTACCGGCGCAGCAGACCGGGCAGCACCCCGACCGCCAGCACGACGAGGACCACGACCGCGAGGGCGACGGTCGGGTCGGGCACGAGCCAGTTGCCGAGCACGCCGACGGCGGCGTACGCCACCGACCACAGCGCGGCGGCAGCCACGTTCGCCGAGGCGAACCGGGCGGTGGGGTAGCCGCCGAGCGCGGCGACCAGCAGCACCGGGATCCGGCCACCGGGGACGAGGCGGGAGAGCAGCAGCGAGCGCACCTCGTTGCGCTCCAAGCGGGCGCGGAGGCGGCGCAGCGCGCCGTCGGGGTCCTCGGCGTGGAGCCAGCCGACGCGCTGGGCCAGCGGCGTGCCGGCCCGGCGGAGCACGACGTAGGTGACGAGGTCGCCGGTGTAGGCGCCCGCGGCGCCGACCGCGACGACGAGCACGATCTCCCAGGGCCGCTCCACCGCCGCCAGCACGGCCGCGGCGCTCACGAGCGCCCCGGTGGGGACGACCGGGACGACCGCTCCGAGGCTGACCAGCGCGTAGAGGCCGAGGAGGCCGCCGATCCCGAGGTCCGTCACCGCTCGACCCGCTCCCCGGGGGCCGGGACGACGACCTCGGCCCCGAGCCCCGCCGCCCGGGCCGCGGTGCGGAACCGCTCGGGCGGGTCGACGAAGAGCTCCCGGTGGCTGCGCGGGTGCACCCGGCGCAGCCCGACGGGCCAGAACGTCCCGTAGTGGACGGGCACGACGACGCGTGCCCCGACGGCCGCGACCGCCGCCACCGCCTGCGCGGGGTCGAGGTGGTGGTCGCCGAGGCTCGGCCCCCACCCGCCGATCGGGACGAGGGCCAGGTCGACGGCCGCCACGGCCGCGAGCCCCGGCTGGGGGCCGGTGTCCCCGGGGTACCAGCACGAGCGGCCCCCGTGCTCGAAGCGGAAACCGAGCGCCGGGGCGGCGTGGGCGCCGGGCAGGCGCCCACGGCGCACGTCCCGGTGGCCGTCGTGGTGCGCCGACAGCACCTCCACGCGCACGCCCGCGACGTCGACCACGTCGCCGGGAGCGGCCTCGATGCAGGACAGCCGCCGCAGCGCGGGCACGGCGCGCGGCGCCCCGCGGGGCACGACGACGGGGACGCGCGGGCCGAAGCGGCGCAGCGACGGCAGGTGCAGGTGGTCGTGGTGGAGGTGCGACACGAGGACGAGGTCGGCCGACGCGGCCGTCGGCGGCGGCGCGGGGGAGGCGCGGCGCAGGTGCAGCAGGCGCCGCGTCAGCACGGGGTCGGTCGCCACCCGGGCGCCCGCCAGGTCGACGGTCGTGCTCGCGTGGCCCCACCACGTGACGGCGAGGCGGGTCATGCGACCGACGCCGTCTCGGGGCGGGGGTCGGGCGCACGCAGCCCCTGCTCGACGAGCCGGTCCACGAGGAGGCGGTGCACGTCGATGCCCCGCAGCGGCCGGTCGGGCACGGTCCAGCCGTCGGGGTGCACGAGGAGCGCCTCGGTCTGCCAGCCACCGAGGCCCCCGTGGGACCCGACCAGCTCCTCGAACGCCGCGACCTCGCCCAGCACGGGGTCGTAGGCGCCCAGCACGACGACGTCGCCCACGTGGTCGCACCGGTCGAGGTGGCGCAGGTCGTCGGCGGCGAGGGGACCGTACGGCGCGAGCGGGTCCTCGCCGTCGCCGTCGACCACCGCGTCGGGGCCGAGGGCGCGCCACCCGGAGGGGCCCTCGACGACGAGCACGCCGTCAGCGCGGCGGGTCAGGACGAGCCCGACGCCCTCGAGGTCGCGCAGGCCGGGGAGCAGCGTGGGCAGGAGGCGCGCGACGTCCTCACGGGTGAGCCGGCCGGGGTGCTCGGGCAGGTACAGGTGCGCGAGGCTGCCGGACGCGGCGACGCGGACGCTGGTGCGCGTGCCGGTGTGGGGCGTGCCGGGGCCGTCGGGTGACCCCGGGCCGACGTGCTCGGTGCGGTCGGCCACGAGCCGGCTCAGGGTGGGGCGCAGCAGTCCTGGCGCCCGGGTGCCCGTCGAGTGGAGCAGGTGGGCGGGGCCGACGGTCTCTCCCGACCCGGCGGCGCCGTCCACGACACCGGTCGTGAGGTCGCTGACCGCCTCGGCGAGGGTGCGGCCCTGGCGCTGCAGGAAGGTCGTGCCCTGCGTCTGGCCGTGGTCGGAGACCACCACCAGCTCGTAGTCGCGCCCCACCTCGCGTCCCAGGTCGTGCAGGAACCGGAGCACCCGGTCGAGCCCCTCGAGGGTGCGCATGGCCTCCGGGCGGGTCGGTCCCGCGTGGTGGGCGACCTCGTCGTAGTCGAGCAGGTCGACGTAGACCACCGGGGCGCCGCGGGCCATCTGGTCGGCGACGATGGCGACGCTCAGGTCCTTGAGCAGCACGGTGGTGAGGCCGCGCAGCACGACGAACGATCCCCCGCGGTGGACCCGGGGGAGCACGCCGCGGCGTCGCTGGCGCCGGCCCTGGTACCACTCGGCCAGCATCTGGCCCACGAACAGCACGACGGAGCGCACGAACCCCGACCGCGTGACGGCGAACTCGGCGGCGCCGCGCTCGGAGCCGGGCGGACGGGCCCGCGCCATCGTGAGGGCGGGCAGGGACGCGTCGCCGGAGAACAGGTTGCCGACGCTCGCGCCGTCCTCCGCGAGCAGCCCGCGTCCGGTGCTCAGCGCCGTCTGGGCCTCGGCGGCGTCCGCGGGGCGGCTGCAGACGAGCATCCGCCCCTGCTCCTTGTCGAACCAGCGGAACGCGGGGATGGCCGTGTCGACACCGTGCAGCAGCACCGCCTGTCCCGCCGGCGTGGTGGACGGGGCTCCGGTGTGCCAGGTGCGCAGGCGGTGGCTGCCCGACCGCAGGAGGCTGCTGAGGAACGGGATCGCTCCCGTCGCCGCGGCCTGCCGCACGAGGGGCTCGGCGACGCCGTCGAGCTGCACGACGAGGAGGCCCGGGCCGCGCACGTCGGTGCGCCGGGCGGTGCGCACGGATCGGCCCATGACCTGGGCGAGGAAGACCTCGCTGGAGCTCGCGTCGACGACCCAGTCGAGCAGGGCGGCGACGACCCCGACGCCCCACGCGATCAGCACGACGTCGACGAAGTCGATCGGTTCGATCGCCGGCACCAGCGACAGCGCGACCGCGAGGATGAGTGCCTGTGCCAGGAAGCCCGAGAGCAGCAGCCCGACCACACCCGTGAGCACCGTGAGCCGGGTCAGCAGGGGCCGGAGCAGGGCACCGACGAGGAGCACGGTGCCGACCAGGAGTGCGACGGCGACGCTGCCGTTGTCGGGGACCTGCTCGCCCGGGACGATCTGCAGCGTGACGGCCATCGCGACGAACGAGAGCACGAAGGATCGCAGGACCCCTGCGAGCCATACCGCGGGACGCGCCGACCGCACCCCGCGCCCCGCGAGGGCGACACGACGCCCGAACGCGGTCCGCTGCTGCACGGGGCCAGCGTAGGGCGCCGTCGGTGGGACGGCGCGGCGTCACCCCACCGACAGCTCGAAGCCGCAGCCTCCGTCCATCGTGGCGGTGGACATCTCGACGACCTCGCCCATCGCCACCTCGACCTCGTCCTGGGTGTCCCGCAGGTCGATCCCTCCCGTGTCACCCACCGGCGCGAGCGCCTCGTCGCTGCGCAGCAGCGCGCGGTCGTGCTCGACGCCGACGACGGTGATGGTGACCCCGCAGCCGACGACGGTCTCCTCACCCTCGGCGGGAGCCAGCGTCGACGTCGTGGTGGTGGGCTCGTAGTCCGGGTCCCAGCCGTTCCACGTCGTCGAGACGATCCGGACCTCGGTGAACTCCGGGTCGCTCGCGCAGCCCACGAGGACCAGCAGGCCGACGGGGAGCGACAGCAGGGCAGCGGTGGAGGGGCGCATGGGGGTACGACGCGCCCGAGCCCCCCGCGGTTCCCCGCGCCCCGCGGGCCGGGGGCGGGCGCGACTCAGAAGCCGCGGTAGACGCCGTCGGGGTCGACGCCGTCGGCGTACTCGAAGAAGCCCAGGTTGGCGATCGCGAGGTTCGCCTCGATCTCGGCGACGGCGTCGACGGTGCTGCGGAAGGTGCGGGGCAGGTCGGTCTCGTCGTCGGCAGCGGGCCCCAGGTCCACCCAGAGCACGGTCACCTCGCCACCGGCGGCGACCTCGCGCATCGAGCGCTCGTCCGCGAGCAGCAGGTAGCCGTGGGTCGGTGGCAGGTCGGCGATCGCGGCCTCGGCGGTCACGCCCTGCCACGCCGGGTCGTCCGAGGTGAGGATCGCCGGCTGGTAGAGCTCGGGCTCCTCGCCGCACGGCCCCGGCTCACCGTCGCTGAAGTCGGCGCCGGCGAGGACCAGCTCCGTGAGGCGGGCCCACGCGGCGTCGTCGGACCGGTCCGTGCGGACGAGGACCGCCGTCGTGCGGTTGTCGGCGAGGGCCTGCTCGAGGGGCGTCCCCGGGGTGAGGCTCATGTCGATCTCCTCGGTCTCGTCCGTGCCGCCGGCTCCCGCGTCGCCGCACAAGTTGCTGCCCGCGAAGGGCGGCGGGTCTCCGTCCTCCGGCCCCCACAGCTGCTCGTCGATCTCCGCCTGCGTCAGCTCCTCGGCCTCGCCCACGACGACCTCGAGCGAGGTCTCCGCGCCGGCGCGCACCGGGTCGGTGTCGCCCGGCCCGCCGACGTCCCCGCAACCGGTGAGGACGAGCAGGAGGGCCACGGCCGGCAGCAGGGCTGGCGCGGCGAGGTCACGGACGCGGCTCGGGCTCACGGGACCAGGGTGGCGCAGTGCCCCGGCCGCCGTCCCGCGAACGCCTCAGGCACGCAGCGACCGCACGAGGGCCACGACGTCGTTGGCGACGCCGCGCACGACGGGCAGCCGCGTCAGGCGGCACAGCCGGTCGACGAGCGGCACGACGCCGTGCACGAGGGCGCGGGTGCGCGCTTGGCCCTCGGACGCGTCGTACACCCAGAAGAGCACGACACCCATCTGGAGCAGCCACAGCAGCTCCGGCATCTCCTCGCGGAGCGCGGGGGCGAGGCGGAGGTCCGATCCGGCGAGCACCTGGCGGTGGATGTCGACGGACGTCGCACGGGCGGCCGCCGACTCGGGGGAGAAGGGCGAGAGGGGGCTGCGGGGGTCCGCCGCGTTGCGGAAGAAGGTGGCGGCGAAGTCGTGGTAGGGCTCCGCCAGGTCGATCCAACCCTCCAGCACCCCGGTGAGCCGCTCGGCGAACCCGGTCTCGGTGGCCAGCACGTCGGCGACGAGGTCGTGGTGGGCGCCCGAGAGCTGGTCGTAGAAGCCCTGGACCAGGTGCTCCTTCGACGCGAAGTAGTAGTAGGCGCTGCCCAGCGACACCCCGGCGGCGTCGGCGACGGCGCGCATCGTGGTCGCGTCGTACCCGCCCTCGCGGAAGAGCCGCATCGCGGCCCCGACGATCGCGGCGCGGGTCGCCTCAGCCTTGGCGGAGCGGGGAGCAGGCGTCGGCACAGCCGCCAGGGTAGTCACCCCCTCCTGCCGGGCCGGTCGGGGCCGAGGGCCGGCCGCCGAGCAGGTGCCGCAGGCCGGCCGCCGAGCACGCCGCGCCCCGCGCCAGCCCGCGCCCGAGCCCCGGCCGGGCGAGGCGGTGGGCGAGCGGGCGGTGCCGACGGGTCGCCCACAGGGTCATCAGCCAGGCGGCGTCGTGGGTCCACACCTCGCCGCCGTCGCCCACCACGGTGATCTCCGCGCGGGTGGCGGCGTGGTCGAGGCCGGGAAATCGCGCGTGCGCCTCGGGGGAGTCGCACGGCACGAGCTCCAGCGGGACGAGCAGCGGCTGCTGCGCCACCCAGCGGGCGAACGGCACGCACAGGCGGCACTCCGCGTCGTACAGCAGCACGAGGCGCACGGCGGGCTCGCTCACCTGCCGGGGGCGGGGTGGGCGCCCGGGTAGGGCGCGAAGGCGCCGGGCACGACGCGGGTCGGCGGGACGGGCGGCACGGTCGACTGCTCGAAGCGGTGTCGGCGCCGGATGGAGTTGAAGACCATGACGTTCGCGAAGTGCACGACGCCTAGCACGAGCAGCACGACGCCGAGCTTCACGCTGAGGCTCTCGAGCATCGCGCTGGCGCCGGTGACCGGGTCGCCGACGCGGAGGAAGAGGAGCACGAAGCCGACGTTGAGCAGGTAGAAGCCCACGACGAGCAGGCGGTTCACGGCCCCGGCGAGGTCGTGCCGGCCCTCGAAGACGTCGGCCAGGAAGATCGTGCCGTTGGTCGAGAGGACGTGGGCGACCCACATCGTGAGGGGGACGGCGACGGCGAGGTAGCCGACGTAGGTGGCGACGGTCCAGTCCATGGTTCCTCCGGTTTGAACGTGTTCAAAAATGCGGACGACACGAGCTTACGACAGTTTTGAACGTGTTCAAAGTGGGCCGCGCCACCCGCACGGCCCCGAACGCGACGACGCCGCCCGGTCCACCCCGGAGGGTGGCGCGGACGGCGTCGTCGGAGCCGGGAGGCGTCAGGCCTTCTTGGTCTCCCAGAAGATCTCGGCGATCTCGTCGATCTTGGCGAGGAGCTGGTCGGCGACCTCGGCGTCGAGGCTGCCCTTGGTGCCGGTCGCACCGGCCAGCTTGGTGGCCTCGTTGACGAGGGTGTGGAGCTGGGGGTACTTCTCGAAGTGCGGGGGCTTGAAGTAGTCGGTCCACAGCACCCAGAGGTGGTGCTTGACCAGCTCGGAGCGCTGCTCCTTGATGAGCACGGCGCGGGTGCGGAAGTCGGGGTCGTCGGAGTCGGCGACCTTGGCGATGACGGCCTTGATCGACTCGGCCTCGATGCGGGCCTGGGCGGGGTCGTAGACGCCGCAGGGCAGGTCGCAGTGGGCCTTGACGTCGACGGTGGGAGCGAACAGACGCATCAGCGGAGCATCCTCTCGGTCGTGGTGGGACCGCCTCGGCGGCGGTTCCGCGGGTCCGGTCGCGGCAGGGCCGCGGCGTGGTTGCGACACTACTCCGCATGGCACGACGGCGGCAGTCCGGCCCGAGCGCCGGGCAACCCGACCGGCGCTCGCTGCTGCCCTGGGGCCTGGCGCGGGTGTCGGGCGACTCCATGCGCCCGGGCCTGCAGCCCGGCGACCGCCTCCTGGTCCGGTACGACGCGGCCGTCCGCCCCGGCGACGTGGTGGTCGCCCGGTTCGTCGACGGGACCGTCGTCGTCAAGCGCGCCACGGACCCGCGGCCGACGCGCACGGGCGCCACGGGATGGTGGCTGCTCAGCGACGCCCCGGACGTCGGGGTGGACTCGCGGCACCGGGGCGTGGTGCCGGCGGACGCGGTGATCGGGGTCGTCCGTGCCCGGCTCTGGCCCCGGCCGCGTCGGGTGTGAGATCAACCACCCCGACGGGCGAGAGTGGTGTGGAACACTGCGGCAGTCCCAGCAGCCCCACCGAGAAGTAGGCCATGACCGCACACGTCGCACCCCAGCCGATCACCGACCACCCCTTCCAGGGGGACCCCGTCTTCGACGCCCACGTGGGCGGGAAGCTCGCGGTAGCGGCGACGGCGGCGGTCGACAGCCGCGAGGAGCTGTCGAAGGCCTACACGCCCGGTGTGGCCCGCGTGTGCGAGGCCATCCACGCGGACCCGGAGCTGACGCAGGTCTACACCTGGGTGCCGAACACGGTCGCGGTCGTCACCGACGGCACCGCGGTGCTCGGCCTCGGCGACATCGGCCCGGCGGCCGCGATGCCCGTGATGGAGGGCAAGGCCGTCCTGTTCAAGGAGTTCGGCGGCGTCGACGGCGTGCCGATCTGCCTCGCCACCACCGACACCGAGGAGATCATCGAGACCGTCGTGCGGCTCGCGCCGAGCTTCGGCGGCATCAACCTCGAGGACATCTCGGCGCCCCGCTGCTTCGAGATCGAGGACCGGCTCAAGGAGCTCCTCGACATCCCCGTCTTCCACGACGACCAGCACGGCACCGCGGTCGTCGCGCTCGCCGCGCTGGAGAACGCCCTCAAGCTCACCGGGCGCACCTACGCCGGCACCCGCGTCGTCATCTCCGGCGCCGGCGCCGCCGGGGTCGCCGTCGCCAAGATCCTGCTCGAGGCGGGCATCACCGACCTGGCGGTGACCGACCGCAACGGCATCGTCTCGGAGGACCGCGACGACCTGACGCCCATCAAGCGGACCCTCGCGGGCCTGACCTCGGGCCGCACGGTCCGGGGCGGCAGCCTCGAGGACGCGCTCGCCGGCGCCGACGTCTACATCGGCGTCTCGGGCGGCACCGTGCCCGAGGAGGTCGTCGCCACGATGGCGGACGACGCGATCATCTTCGCGCTCGCGAACCCCAACCCCGAGGTCCACCCCGAGGTGGCCCACCGCCACGCGCGGGTCGTCGCGACCGGTCGCTCGGACTTCCCCAACCAGATCAACAACGTGCTCGCGTTCCCCGGCATCTTCCGCGGCACCTTCGACGCGCACGCCACGGCGATCACCGAGGGCATGAAGCTGGCGGCCGCCCACGCGCTCGCCGGACTCGTCGGCGACGACCTGCGCGAGGACCTCATCATCCCCTCGCCGTTCGACCCGCGCGTCGGCCCCGCCGTCGCCGCGGCCGTGGCCGACGCGGCCCGCGCGGACGGCGTCGCCCGCCGCTGATCCGCCGTACGCCGCCGGTAGTCCCTGACGTTTCCGACCCCTGGATCGATCCACACGGTCGGAAACGTCAGGGACCACACCCCCCCGGGCGGCGCGTCCTACCCGGTCGGGCACTGGACCGACGGCTCGTCCGCCCGGCTAGGTTGACGTCATGTTCGCTGTGTACGCCGCGGGGTTCTCGACCGACGACCCGCTGAGCGGGCTGGTGGTGGGGGAGCGCCCCGACCCCGTCGCGCCCGACGGCTGGACGACCGTGACGGTCAGGGCCGCCGCCCTCAACCACCACGACCTCTGGTCGTTGCGGGGCGTGGGCCTGAAGGCCGAGCACCTGCCGATGATCCTCGGCTGCGACGCCGCCGGCCACGACGAGGACGGCAACGAGGTCGTCGTCCACGCCGTGCTGTGCGACCCGTCGTGGACGGGGGACGAGACGCTCGACCCGCGTCGCACGCTCCTCTCGGAGCTGCACCAGGGCACGTTCGCGGACAAGGTCGTCGTCCCGCGGCGCAACGTGGTGCCGAAGCCCCCGTCGCTCTCGTTCGAGGAGGCGGCGTGCCTTCCGGCGGCGTGGCTGACGGCCTACCGGATGCTCTTCACCCAGGGCGCGTGCAAGCCCGGTGACACGGTGCTCGTGCAGGGTGTCGGTGGCGGGGTCGCGACGGCGCTCATCATGCTCGCCCGGGCGGCCGGCCTCCGGGTGCTGGCCACCAGCCGCGACGAGCGCAAGCGCGAGCGGGCGCTCGAGATCGGGGCCCACGAGGTGTTCGAGAGCGGCGCGCGGCTGCCCGTGAAGGTCGACGCCGTCATGGAGACGGTGGGCAGGGCCACGTGGTCGCACTCGGTGCGGTCGCTGCGCCCCGGGGGCAAGATCGTCATCTCCGGCACGACCTCGGGCCCCCAGCCCGACGACGCCGAGCTCACCCGCATCTTCTACCGCCAGCTGCAGGTCATCGGCTCGACGATGGGCACGCGCGACGAGCTGGCCTCCCTCGTGGCGTTCCTCGACGCCACCGGCGTGCGTCCCCTCGTCGACCGGGTGGTCCCCATGGTCGACGCCCGGGACGCCTTCGCCACGCTGGCCGAGGGCGACGTCTTCGGCAAGGTGGTGATGACCCGATGACCGGTCCGGGCGCGCGGCGTCGCACCCACGTCGTCACGGGCGCCGGCTCCGGGATCGGGGCCGCCGTCGCCGAGCGCCTGCAGGCCCGCGGCGACCACCTGGTGCTCCTGGCCCGCGACGAGGCGCGGGTCGACGACCTCGCCGCGGCCCACCCGGGTGCCGACGTCGTCGCCCTGGACCTGGCGGACCCCGTGGCGGTCGAGGCGTGGCGGCCCGACCTGGACGGTGTCGACTCGTTGCTGCACGTCGCCGGCGTCGTCGAGCTCGGCCCGGTCGCCGCCACCGACGCGGCGGTCTGGGAGCGCACGCTGCGGGTCAACCTGACGGCGCCCGCGCTCCTGACCCGCAGCCTCCTGCCGGCGCTCCGGTCGCGCCGGGGGACGGTCGTCTTCGTGAACTCCGGCGCCGGGCTGACGGCGCACCCGCAGTGGGGCTCGTACGCCGCGTCGAAGTTCGCCCTCCGGGCGGTCGCCGACGCGCTGCGCGCCGAGGAGGCACCCCACGGTGTACGGGTGTCCACCGTCTTCCCCGGCCGCACAGCGACGCCGATGCAGGCCCAGGTGCACGCCCAGGAAGGCGCCGACTACGACCCCGCGGCGTGGATCGACGCGGGCACGGTGGCCGACGCGATCGTCGCGTGCGTCGACCTGCCGCGCGACGCCACGCTGGCCGAGGTCGTGGTCCGTCCCGGCCCCTGAGCGGGCCTGGGAGCCTCAGGGACGCGAGCGCCAGTTGAGCGCGCCCACGAGCATCATCCGCAGCTGGGTGCGGGCGCGCTCGGCGACGGCGTCCTCGGCCGACCGACGCCCCTCGGCGGCGAGCAGCTCCTCCGCGGTCGACACCACGGCGCCGACGATGAGGTTGGCCAGCACGTAGAGGTCCTCGCTCGCCCACGCGTCGGGGCCGGGGAGGCGCGCGAGGTCGGTGGCGAGCTCACGCTCGCACAGCTCGATCTCGTGGCGGATGGCCGACCGCACGGCAGCAGGGCCGGCGAAACGCTCGCGGGCGATGAACAGGAAGTGCCCCCGCTGGGCCCGCACGTGCTCCGTCAGCACCCGCACCGAGCTGTCGATGATGTCCTTGAACGCGGGGTCCGCCGACCGTACGTCGCGCAGCATCGCCCGCAGCGACACGAACGCCTCGTCGACCAGCGCGAGGCCGAGCTCCTCGATCGAGTCGAAGTGGCGGTAGAAGGCCGTGGGCACGATCCCGACGTCCTTCGCCACCTGGCGCAGCGACACCGCCGAGAGGCCGCCGGTCTCGGCCAACCGCAGGGCGGCGGCCAGGATCGACTGCCGGGTCAGCTCCTTGCGCTCGACGCGGCTGAGCCCGTCGGCGGCAGCGCCGGGGCGCGCGGAGGGGCTGGACACGGGGCTCATCGTCCCACGAACGGGCGGCGGGGCGCCGTGCGGTCGGGGGCGTGGCCCGGGCCACGTGTGTCCTGGGCCACCGCTCCTTGACCCGGCGGTAACCCTCTCGGCATCCTGGTCGGTGCACAAGCGTTCACTGAACGGTGGACGCCCCGACGACCTCTGGAGCCACGCCATGAGCCTGACCAGCGCCCTCCTGCGGTCCCGCGCCGTCGCCGCGCTCGCGTCGCCGCACGGCGTCGACCGCTACCTCGAGCTCGTGAACCCGATGTGGGCCGCCCGCGAGGTGCGGGCCCGCGTGGTCGACGTCCGGCGCGAGACCGACGGCGAGCACCCCGTCGCCACCATCACCCTCCAGCCGACCTCGACCTGGCGCGGGCACCGCGCCGGCCAGTACGTGCAGGTCGGCATCGAGGTGCCCGGTGCCCGCCGCACGACGCGCTGCTTCACCATCTCCTCGGCGGCCTCCGCCCCGGGGGAGCGGTTCACGCTCACGGTGCGCGCGCACGCGGAGGGTCTCGTCTCGCGGTTCCTCGTCGAGCAGGCCCAGCCCGGGTTCCTCGTCCACCTCTCGCAGGCGCAGGGCGACTTCTGCCTCGACGAGAGCCCCGCGACCCCGACGAACAACCACCTGCTCTTCATCACCGGCGGCTCCGGCGTCACGCCGGCCATGTCGATGGTGCGCACGCTGCTGCGGGACGGGTACGACGGCCACGCCGGCCGCAAGGTGACCTTCCTGCACTACGCGCGCGGCCCCGAGGACCAGATCTTCGCCGACGAGCTCGCCGAGATCGCCGCCGCCGACAACGGCGTGCGCGTCGTGCTGCGGCACGAGTCGGCGGGCGACCCGCTGTTCAGCGCGATCGACCTGGCCCGCGAGGTGCCGAACTTCCGCGAGGTCGACACGTGGGTCTGCGGCCCCGCCGGGCTGATGGAGCGGGTCGAGACGGCCTACGACGGCTCGCCCCGTCTGCGCCTCGAGCGCTTCAAGCCGCCGGTCGTCACCGCCGGCACGGCGGAGGGCGACGTCGTCTTCTCCCGCTCCGGCGAGCAGGCGCCCAACTCGGGTGCCTCGCTCCTCGAGCAGGCCGAGGCCGCCGGCCTGCGGCCCGAGTTCGGCTGCCGCATGGGCATCTGCTTCTCCTGCACCGCGCGCAAGAGCGAGGGCACGGTGCGCAACGTGCTCACCGGCGAGGAGTCCTCGCTCCCCGACGAGGAGGTCCGCATCTGCGTGTCCGCCCCCGTCGGCGACTGCGTCGTCGACCTCTGACCTCCACCGACCACCCGTCGTCACCCCACGAAGGGAGCACCCCATGACCGCCGCCACCACCGAGGCACCCGCCGAGGCCCTCCGCCCCACCCCCAGCCCCGAGCCGGGCGAGGAGCCGATCAGCCCCAACCTCCCGCTCACCCCGAGCCAGCTCGAGGCGTTCGGCGAGGAGATGGACGCCATCCGCCAGCGCATCATCGCGAGCCTGGGGGAGGAGGACGCGGCGTACATCCGCAAGGTCGTGAAGGCGCAGCGCGCCTTCGAGGTCGCGGGCCGCGCGCTGTTCTACCTGCCGCCCGCCTGGCCGCTCGCCGTGGCGTCGCTCAGCATCTCCAAGATCATCGACAACATGGAGATCGGGCACAACGTCATGCACGGCCAGTACGACTGGATGGGCGATCCCGGCCTCAACTCCCGCATGTTCGAGTGGGACAACGTGTGCCCCTCGGAGCAGTGGAAGTACTCGCACAACTACATCCACCACACGTTCACCAACATCGTCGGCAAGGACCGCGACATCGGGTACGGCATCCTCCGGATGGACCCCGACCAGAAGTGGCACCCGTACTACCTGGGCAACCCGGTCTACGCGTTCCTCCTCATGATCTTCTTCGAGTGGGGCGTGGCGATGCACGACCTCGAGGTCGAGAACATCGTCGCCGGCAAGCGGAAGATCTCCGAGAACGCGGCCCTGCACCGCGGGATCATGCGCAAGGTGAAGCGCCAGGCGCTCAAGGACTACCTCCTGTTCCCGGCACTCACCGGTCCGCTCGCCCCGCTCACGCTGGCCGGGAACGCGACCGCCAACCTGGTGCGCAACATCTGGGCCTTCAACATCATCTTCTGCGGCCACTTCCCCGCGGGCGTCGCGTCGTTCTCGATGGAGGAGTCCGAGGACGAGTCGCGCGGCCAGTGGTACCTGCGCCAGCTGCTCGGCTCGGCCAACATCACGGGCAGCCCGCTCTTCCACGTGATGAGCGGCAACCTCTCGCACCAGATCGAGCACCACCTGTTCCCCGACCTGCCGGCGCGGCGCTACCCGGAGATCGCGGACGAGGTGCGGGAGATCTGCGAGCGCTACGGGCTGCAGTACAACACCGGCCCGCTGCACCGCCAGCTCCTCAGCGTCGCCAAGAAGATCTGCCGGTACGCGCTGCCGGACGACGTCGCGGAGGTGCCGGGCGTCTCGCTGGTGCAGCGGCTCCTGGGACGCCGCAAGCCGGCCCCGGTTGCCGTGGTGCCGGACGCTGCCTGAGACTCGTCCCATGACCGACGAGCGCACCGGGGGCGACCGCCTCAGCAAGGCCGAGATCGCGAAGGACGTCGTGCAGACCTCGGTGGAGATCGCCGCCACCACGGTGGGTCGCGTCGCGTCGATCGTGACCGGCGCGGTGCGCGACGTCGCGAGCGCCGTGGGCGAGGGCGCGACCGAGGTCTTCGAGCTCCGCGATGCGGCCCGACGGGCCACGGCCGAGCTCGAGCCGGCCCGCGAGCGGGACCACGAGCCGGGCCGCGAGCCCGGCCACGGGCCGGGCCGCGAGGTCTGACGGCGTACGGTTCAGGACGGCCCCGGCGGGGTAACCCCCGCCGGGGCCGTCGGTCGTCCCGGTGTCGTGGAGGAGGTGCCCGTGCTGCAGCCCGGGAGCGTGGTCGGTAGCTACGAGGTCGGCGAGAGCATCGGCCACGGCGGGATGGGCGTCGTCTACCGTGCCGTCCACCGCGACCTCGACCGCCAGGTCGCCCTCAAGGTGCTGGCCCCGCAGTTCTCCGGCGACGAGGACTACCGGCGTCGGTTCCTGAGCGAGGCGCGCACGCTCGCCCGTCTGGAGTCGAACCACATCGTCGCGATCTACGACGCCGGTGAGCACGAGGGATCCCTCTACCTGGCGATGCAGCTGGTCACCGACGGCGACCTGTCGTCCTGGTCGCGTCGGTTCGGGCCGATGGCGCCGGTGATGGCGCTCGACCTGCTCCGCCAGGTCACGACCGGCCTGGCGGCGGCCCACGACGCGGGGGTGCTGCACCGGGACATCAAGGCCTCGAACGTGCTCCTGCGGCGGCTGCCGGATGGCGCCACCCGGGCGTACCTGTGCGACTTCGGCATCGCCCAGACCGCCGACGACTCCCACACCCGCACCGGCGCCGTCGTCGGCACGTGGGCGTACCTCGCGCCCGAGCGCCACCGCGGGGTGCCCGCGTCCGTCAGCAGCGACCTCTACGCGCTCGGCTGCCTGCTGTGGGCGATGCTCACCGGCCGCACGCCCTACCAGGGCAGCACCGAGATGGAGGTGGCCCTGGCCCACATGAACGCCCCGGTGCCGCAGCTCCCCGGCGGCACGACGGAGGTCCGCGCGCTCAACCACCTCCTCGCGCGGCTCCTCGACAAGGACCCCGCGCGACGGATCGCCTCGGCGGGGGAGGTGCTGCGCGAGATCGACGGTGTCATGGCGGCCGTCCGCCCCGGCGGGGCGCCGCTGCCCGCGGCCGCCGAGCGGACCCGCACCGCGTCGTACGGCGGCCCCACCGGGGGGACGGGAACCCTCCCCGGGGTTCCCGGCAGGCCCGGACCGGCGGCCGGGCCCTCCGGGGCGTCCGCCGGGGCGCCGGCCGGGCGCCGCCGCGGTCTCGTCGCCGCGGCGGTGGCGCTCGTGCTCCTCGTCGGCGTGGGCGTCGGCGTGGGCGTGTGGGTCTCCCGGGACGGTGGCGGGGACGGCGACAGCCCCGGCGAGGTGCCGTTCGCCGACGACACCGTGGCCGGTGTCGTCGACGGTGCGACCCTCTCCACGACGCCGTGCGAGGACGCGCCGGAGGGCCTGCGCGTCACCGGGGTGCTGCCCGAGACGGGCGTCCTGGCCCAGCAGTCGCCGCCCGCCCTGGGCGGCCTCGGGCTCGCGGTCAGCGACATCAACGACGCGGGCGGCGTGCTGGGGAAGCCCGTCTGCCAGGACGTCGTCGACAGCGGTGACGACGACACCGTCGCGGCGCTGTTCGAGGACGGCATCGACACCGACGTGGTGATCGGCCCCATCCAGGCGGAGCTCGCCGACACCCTGGTGCCGGTGCTCGACGACGCGGAGGTCGTCAACATCTCGCCGTCCGCGTGGATCAACGACCGCTCGGGGGTCTCGCGCTACGCGTTCCGCACGATCGGCGACCTGGACACCATGGCCGACGCACTGTCGCGCACGATGCTCGACCGGGTGAGCAGCGGGGACGACGTCGCGTTCGTGACGGCCGACGAGCCGTTCTCGCTCCGCTCCAGCGCCGCCATGGAGGCCGCGCTCGAGAAGGTCTCGATGGGCTGCGTCCTGGCCTGTCCCGGCGCCGGCCAGGACCTGCCGGAGACGACGGCCGACTTCTCCGCCGTCGCGCAGGAGGTGGCGACCTCGGGCGCCGAGGCCGTGCTCGTCAACGGCTACCTCGACGGGTCGGCGCTGCTGACCGCGCTCGCGGCGACCGACTTCGATGGCCCCGTCTACTTCTCGGCCGTCAGCAGCACGGACTTCGTCGACGTGCCCGCCGACATCCTCGCGCGGACGTTCTCGATCTTCCCCGCCGTGCAGTCCTCCGAGGACTTCCGGGCCCGCGTCTCCGACTGGTACGCCCTCGACTCCGGCGGCACGGTGCCCACCCCCTTCCTCTCGGCGGAGTCGTACGACGCGGTGGTGCTGGCCGCGCTGGCCGCGGTCCGCGGCGGCGCGACCGACGGCGACACGATCGCCGACAACATGGGCCCGGTCTCCGGCAGCGAGGGCGGCACGCAGTGCGCCACCTTCCGCCGGTGCGCCGCCCTGCTGGAGGCCGGGGAGGAGGTCGTCTACCGGGGCGTGGCCGTGCGCGGGCCGTTCAACGAGGACAACGACCTCACCGAGGCGCTGTTCAGCACCATCACGTTCGACGAGACGGGCGCCTCCGTGCGCGGCGAGAACCAGGTGCTGGGCCGCCAGCCCTGACGGCCGCGGCGAGACGCCGGACACCCGGTCGTCGCGCTCGGCCCAGGTTCGTGACAGCCTCGGGCGGGGTATCGGGCCCCAGCGGGCCCGGGTGCCCGCCTGATTCCACCAGACGAGGGGAGAGCCGTGCTGCCGCGACCGGGAGCCGAGTTCGGGAGCTACGACGTCGGCGAGCGCATCGGGCGTGGCGGCATGGGCGTGGTCTACCGCGCGGTCCACCGCGACCTCCAGCGCGAGGTCGCGCTCAAGGTGCTCTCCGAGCAGTTCTCCGCCGACGCGGACTACCGCGCGCGGTTCCTCAGCGAGGCGCGCACCCTCGCGCGCCTCGAGTCCCCCTTCGTCGTCACCATCCACGACGCGGGCGAGCGGGACTCCTCGCTCTTCCTGGCGATGCAGCTCATCCCCGACGGCGACCTGTCGGCGTGGCTGCGCCAGTACGGCGCGATGCCGCCCGCGATGGCCCTGGACCTCCTGCGGCAGGTCACCAGCGGGCTCCAGGCCGCCCACGAGGCCGGCGTGCTGCACCGGGACATCAAGGCCTCGAACGTGCTCCTGCGTCGGCTGGGCGACGGCGGCGTGCGGGCCTACCTCTGCGACTTCGGCATCGCGCAGACCGAGGACGCGGGCCACACGCGCACGGGCGGGGTCGTCGGCACGTGGGCCTACCTGGCGCCCGAGCGCCACCGCGGCGTGCCCGCGTCGGTCGGCACCGACCTCTACGCGCTGGGCTGCCTGCTGTGGGTCATGCTGACCGGCCGCACGCCCTACGAGGCGGGGAGCGAGATGGAGGTCGCCCTCGCCCACATGAACGCACCCGTGCCGCAGCTGCCCGAGCACGGGCCGCTCGAGCGGGCGATCAACGACCTCCTGCGGCAGCTGATGGCGAAGGACCCCGCGCAGCGCCCCGAGTCGGCCCGGGCGCTGCTCGCGATGATCGACCGCGTGGCCCGGGGCGCGGGGGCGCCGGGGGCCGTCCCTGCCCGCCCGGTCCCGTCCCTGCCCTCCTCCGCGGTGGCCTCCGGAGACCGGCCGACCCAGGGGCGCCGACGCGCCGACCCCGCCCCCGCCCCAGGGCCGGCGCGCGCCGACCGCGGCGGCCGCGCCGGCCGGGCCTCCTCGGGCCGCGGCCGGTGGTGGCTGGCCGCGGGCCTCGCCGGTGTCGTGGTCGTGGCCGGCGGCATCGTCGGCGTCCGGCTCCTCGCTGGCGACGACCGCGCGGACGACGGCGGCGACGTGCCCCTGGCGGACGTCCCCTTCGCCGACGACGACCAGGCCGGTGTCGTCGACGCCGACTACACCGTGACGCCGTGCGGGGAGGGCGGCGCCGCGGCGGACGCCCTGCGCGTCGGCGGCCTGCTGCCGCTGGCGTCGAACGACGCGACGTACCGGGGGCCGACCACCGCCGGTCTCGGGCTCGCCGTCAGCGACATCAACGCCGCCGGCGGGGTGCTCGGCCAGCCCGTGTGCCAGTCCGTCGAGGAGGCGGGGGACGCGCTCGACCTCGAGTCGGGCGAGGACAGTGCGGCGACCCTCATCGACGAGGGCATGTCCGTCGTCGTCGGACCGACGCGGTCCGAGGTGGCGGAGGCGGTGGTGCCCGAGTTCCGCGACGCCGAGGTGCCGCTCGTGGCGGTCGGCGCCACCGACAGCGAGCTGTCGGGGATCTCGCCCTACTTCTTCCGCACCATCGGCGACACCACCGCCTACGACGCCGCGTTCGCCCGGCTCGCGCAGGAGAACACGGCCGACACCATCGCCTTCGTCGCGCAGCGGGGCGCACCCGACCAGATCGAGGACCGCGACCGGCTGCGGGAGGCGGCGGAGGCGGCGGGCTCGGAGTGCGTGTACGGCTGCACCGACACCGAGCTGGCCGTCGACAGCGACTTCGCCGACGACGCGGCGGCGGTCGTCGCGAGCGGAGCCGAGACCGTCGTCGTCCTCACCGAGCCGACCTCGCTGTTCATGGACGCCTACGCCCCGGCGAAGACGGGGGCGAACGTCGTCACCATCGGCGGCAGCTTCCAGCTGGCGGTGGAGGGGTACCCCGCGTTCTTCGGCACCGTCTCCGCCCTCGTCAACGGTGCCCGGCCGAACGAGGCGTTCGTGCAGCGCCTCGACGACTGGTCCGCGGCGACCGACGGGCCCGACCTCACGATCTCGACGCTCGCGGCCGAGACCTACGACGGCGTCGTGCTCGCGGCGCTCGCCGCGGTGCGGGGAGAGGCGACGGACGGCGCCACCGTCGCCGCGAACCTGCGGGCCGTGGCCGGCAGCGAGGGCGGCACCGAGTGCGTCACCTTCCGCCGCTGCGCCGCGTTGCTCGAGGGCGGCCACGAGGTCAGCTACCGCGGGGTGGCCGTCGACGCGCCCATCGACGCGGACCACGACCTGGAGTCGGGCCGGTTCAGCGTGCTCGGCTACGACGAGTCGGGCGAGATCATCACGGAGCCGGTCGACGAGATCGTGGGCGCCAAGGCGGAGCCGGACCAGGACTGAGCCCGGGGACGCTCAGTCCTCGGGGTCGTCGAGGCGCGCCAGCCACGTGGCCAGCCGCTCGACGGCCGTCTCGAACTCCGGGTGGGTGTCGACGAAGGCCTGCAGCTGCTCGGCGAGCCAGGCCAGCGTGACCTCCTCGTCGCCCCGTCGCTTCTCCAGCTCCTCGATGCCGCGGTCGGTGAAGTACATGGCGACCATTCTCCCTCCGCGTCCGGCGGCGGACGACCCGACCACGACCCCGGTACGCCGACGGGCCGGCCACCCCCCAGGGTGACCGGCCCGTCCGTGCGTCAGCGCATCAGGCGAACGCGCGCGCGATGAGCTCCTTCTGCTCCTCGGCGTGGCGCTTCGCCGTGCCGACGGAGGGCGACGCCGACTGCTTGCGCGTCACCGGCTCGACCGTGAACTTCTCGATGAGCGGCCACGAGTTGAGCTGCAGGTGCGGCCACGGGCCCATGTTCTCGGGCTCGTCCTGCACCCAGCGCACGCGCTCGAGGTTCGGGTACTTCGCGATCTCCTCGGCGATGGCCGTGTCGGGCGTCGGGTAGAGCTGCTCGACGCGGGCGATGGCGAACGACGAGCCGTTGTCCCGCTTGGCGCGCTCGACCGTGAGGTCCCAGGTGACGCGGCCCGAGCAGAGCAGCAGCGTCGACACCTTCGACGCGTCCGCCTCGGCGTCGCCGATGAGGGGCTGGAACGTGCCCGACGTGAAGTCGTCGGGCTGCGAGGCGGCCTCCTTGCGGCGCAGCATCGACTTCGGCGTGAAGACCACCAGGGGCCGGTGGCGCTCGCTCAGCGAGTGCTGCCGGAGCAGGTGGAAGTACGACGCCGGGGTCGACGGCTGGGCGACGACGAAGGCGCTCTCGGCGCACATCTGCAGGAAGCGCTCGATGCGGGCCGACGAGTGGTCGGGCCCCTGGCCCTCGTAGCCGTGCGGCAGCAGCAGCACGACGCCCGAGCGCTGGCGCCACTTCGTCTCGCTGGAGGAGATGAACTCGTCGATGACGGTCTGGGCGCCGTTGACGAAGTCGCCGAACTGCGCCTCCCACAGCACGAGCGCCTCGGGACGCGCGACGGAGTAGCCGTACTCGAAGCCGAGAGCGGCGTACTCGCTGAGCAGCGAGTCGTAGACGTGGAACTTCGCCTGGTCCTCGGTGAGGTTCGACAGCGGCGTCCACTCGTCGGCGTTGGTGCGGTCGATCATCGTCGCGAAGCGCTGCACGAACGTGCCGCGACGCGAGTCCTGGCCGGCGAGGCGCACGGGGCGGCCGTCCATGAGCAGCGCGCCGAAGGCGAGGATCTCGCCGGTGGCCCAGTCGATGGGGCCGTTCGCGATCGCCGCGGCACGGCGCTGCAGCTGCGGCAGCACCTTCGGGTGGACCGTGAAGCCCTCCGGCGGGGTCGTGTAGGCGTCCGCGACGCGCTTCATCTCCTCGAGCGAGATCGCGGTCTGCGTCTCGCCCGCGGGCTTCTCCGGGTAGTCCGGCACGGTCGTCCACTCCGACGGCTGGCCGGTCGCCTCGCGGACCTCGGTGAAGACGCGCTCGAGCTGCTCCTGGTAGTTGCGCAGGACCTGCTCGGCCTCCTCGATCGTGATGTCGCCACGACCGATGAGGGACTCCGTGTAGAGCTTGCGCACCGAGCGCTTCTGCTCGATGAGGTCGTACATGAGCGGCTGCGTGAAGCTCGGGTCGTCGCCCTCGTTGTGACCGCGGCGGCGGTAGCAGACGAGGTCGATGACGACGTCCTTGTTGAAGGCCTGGCGGTACTCGAACGCGAGCCGGGCGACGCGGATGCACGCCTCCGGGTCGTCGCCGTTCACGTGGAAGATCGGCGCCTGCACCATCCGGGCGACGTCGGTCGCGTAGAGCGTCGAGCGCGACGACCCGGGCGAGGTGGTGAAGCCCACCTGGTTGTTGACGATCACGTGGATCGTGCCGCCGGTGCGGTAGCCCCGCAGCTGGGACAGGTTGAGCGTCTCGGCCACGACGCCCTGGCCGGCGAACGCCGCGTCGCCGTGCACGAGGAGCGGGAGCACCGGGAACGCGTCGCCGCGGTTCAGCACGTCCTGCTTGGCGCGCGCGATGCCCTCGAGCACCGGGTCGACCGCCTCCAGGTGCGAGGGGTTGGCCGCGACGGACACCTTGACCTTGTCGCCGTTGTCCGCGACGAACTCGCCCTCGGCGCCCAGGTGGTACTTCACGTCGCCCGAGCCCTGGACCGTGCGCGGGTCGATGTTGCCCTCGAACTCGCGGAAGATCTGGCTGTACTTCTTGCCGACGATGTTCGCCAGCACGTTGAGGCGGCCGCGGTGGGCCATGCCGATCGCGACCTCGTCGAGCGACGCCTCGGCAGCGGCCTCGCAGATCTCGTCGAGCACCGGGACGGTCGTCTCGCCGCCCTCGAGGCTGAACCGCTTCTGGCCGACGAACTTGGTCTGCAGGAACGTCTCGAACGCCTCGGCCTGGTTGAGCTTGAGCAGGATGCGCAGCTGCTCGTCGCGGGGCGTCTTCGTGTGCGGCTGCTCGACGCGCTCCTGGATCCACCGGCGCTGCTCGGGGTCCTGGATGTGCATGTACTCGATGCCGATCGTGCGGCAGTAGCTGTCGCGCAGGATGCCGAGGATGTCCCGCAGCTTCATGAAGCGACGGCCCTCGCCGCCGAACGAGCCGGTGGCGAACTCGCGGTCGAGGTCCCACAGGGTGAGCCCGTGCGTCTCCACCCGCAGGTCGGGGTGGCTGCGCTGCTTGTACTCCAGCGGGTCGGTGTCGGCCATGAGGTGGCCGCGCACGCGGTAGGCGTGGAT
This sequence comes from Nocardioides zeae, assembly GCF_010686755.1. Taxonomy (GTDB): domain Bacteria; phylum Actinomycetota; class Actinomycetes; order Propionibacteriales; family Nocardioidaceae; genus Nocardioides; species Nocardioides zeae. The sequence goes on from NZ_JAAGXA010000001.1 coordinate 44,717, forward strand.
CAGCTCGAGGATGCGCGCCTGCTTCGAGATCTCGTCGTCGTGCGACGTCGCGATGTCGTTGCTCCAGCGGATGGGCTCGTAGGGGATCCGCAGCGCCCGGAAGATGTCGTCGTAGAAGTCGTCGGCGCCGAGCAGCAGCTGGTGCACGCGCTTGAGGAACTCGCCCGACTGCGCACCCTGGATCACGCGGTGGTCGTAGGTCGAGGTCAGCGTCATGACCTTGCTGATGCCGTTGCGGGCGATGGCCTCCGCGGAGGCGCCCTGCCACTCCGCCGGGTACTCCATCGCGCCCACGCCGATGATGGCGCCCTGGCCCTTCATGAGGCGCGGCACGGAGTGGACCGTGCCGATGCCGCCCGGGTTGGTGAGCGAGATCGTCGTGCCCTGGAAGTCGGCGATGGTCAGCTTGGAGTCGCGCGCCTTGCGCACGATCTCCTCGTAGGCCGTCCAGAACGCCGCGAAGTCCATCGACTCGGCCGCCTTGATCGACGGCACCAGCAGCTGGCGCTGGTCGCCCTTCTGGATGTCGATCGCCAGGCCGAGGTTGATGTGCGCCGGCGTGACCAGGTTGGGCTTGCCGTCGACGACCTCGTAGCCGACGTTCATCTCCGGCATGGTCTTCAGCGCCCGCACCAGCGCGTAGCCGATGAGGTGGGTGAAGGACACCTTGCCGCCGCGGGCGCGGGCGAGGTGGCTGTTGATGACGGTGCGGTTGTCCCAGAGCAGCTTCACGGGGACGGCGCGCACGGAGGTCGCCGTCGGCACCTCCAGCGAGGCGTCCATGTTCTGCACCGTGCGCGCGGGAGCGCCGCGGAGCACCGTGTACGTCGGGGCGTCGGACGTGGTCGCAGCGGCCGCCACGGGGTTCTCCTTCGCGACCGGCTTGGTGCCGCCCTGGCCGGGCTCGGACGCCTGGCCCGCGGGGCGCGGCTTGGCCTGGGGGGTGGGCGTGGACCGCGCCGCGGCGGGGGCCGGCTTCTCGGCGGCCTTCGCGGGCTCGGGCGCCTTGGTGGGGGCCTTGGCCGGCGCCTTCGCGGGCGCCTTGGCCGGGGCCTTGGCGGCAGCGGGTGCGGCAGCGGGTGCGGCGGGCTTCTCGGGGGCCGAGCCGTTGCCGTTCGAGCCGTTCGTGGTGCCCGTCGTGAAGTAGGCCTTCCACTCCGGGGTCACGCTGTCCGGGTCACGCTCGAACTGCTCACGCATCTCGTCGACGAGCCACTCGTTGGCTCCGAAGTCGACGGTCGATGTGGATGGGCTGCCAGGGGACTGCGGCACGGCTAGGTTCGCCTCTTCCGGGAGTACGCGACGGGGTGGGTACGGCCACCCAGGCTAGTCCCTGGCGGCAACAATTGCAGGGGCCGGGTTGCCACCCGGTCGCCCTACCCGTCGGTACCGGCCCGACCCGTCCGATTGGACCGTTCATCGTGTCCGAGATCACGTCTCGTCGCACTGCTCCGGCCCGGGGTTCCGGCCCCGACCTAGCCTGGTGCCATGCGCCCCCGCCCCGAGAAGCCCGGCCCCGAGCAGGAGTCGGTCTGGGACTACCCGCGCCCGCCGGCCCTGGTGCGCTCGAGCGAGCGGGTCGAGGTCTGGTTGGGAGGCGTGCGGATCGCGTCGACCGGCACGTCCTGGCGGGTGCTGGAGACGAGCCACCCGCCCACCTACTACCTGCCGCGCGACGCGTTCGCGGACGGGGCCGTGCAGCCGGTCGACGGCACCACCACCTGCGAGTGGAAGGGGGAGGCGGCGTACGCCGATCTCGTCGGCGGCACGCGCCGGGCCCCGCGGGCAGCGTGGACCTACCCGACGCCCACGCCGCGCTTCGTCGACCTCGTGGGCACCTTCGCGGTGATGCCGGGAGCCGTGGACCGCTGCACGGTGGACGGCGAGGAGGTCGAGCCCCAGCCCGGCGGGTTCTACGGCGGCTGGATCACCTCGCGGGTCGTCGGGCCGTTCAAGGGCGCACCCGGCACCTGGGGGTGGTGAACCGGCCGCCGGCCGCCGCCTCAGTCCGCGACGGTGATCCGGGAGGCAGCGCGTCGTGCGGTCGCCCGCGCGGTGTCGACGTCCTCGCCGAGGGCGAGGGTGACGGCCATACGGCGGCGTCCCGACACGGCCGGCTTGCCGAAGACCCGCACGGCGGTGTCGGGCTCGGCGAGGGCGGCGTCGACGCCGGCGTACCGCGGGGCGGTCACCTCGCCCTCGAGCAGCACGGCGCACGACGCCGCGGGTCCGCGGTCGCGGATGTTCGGGATCGGCAGCCCGAGCACGGCCCGCGCGTGGAGGGCGAACTCGGAGAGGTCCTGCGACACGAGCGTGACGAGACCGGTGTCGTGGGGGCGGGGAGAGAGCTCGGAGAACACGACCTCGCCGGCGGCGACGAACAGCTCGACCCCGAAGAGCCCGCGACCCTCCTCCCCGCAGAGCTCGCGGACGACGGCGGCCGAGACCTCCTGGGCGCGGGCGAGCACGGCGTCGTCGAGGGCCTGGGGCTGCCAGGACTCGCGGTAGTCCCCGTCCACCTGCACGTGGCCGATGGGGGAGCAGAACGAGATGACGTCCGGCCCGCCGTCGGTGGCGGCGTGCTTGACGGTGAGCAGCGTGATCTCGACGTCGAAGTCCACGAACCCCTCGACGATGACTCGACCCGCTCCCGCGCGGCCGCCCTCCTGCGCGTGGCGCCACGACGTCTCGACGTCGGCCGGGGTGCGCACGACGGACTGGCCCTTGCCCGACGACGACATCACCGGCTTGACCACGCACGGGGTCCCGACGGCGTCGACCGCCGCAGCGAAGTCCTCGAACGTGTCCGCGAACCGGTACGGCGAGGTGGGCAGCCCGAGCTCCTCGGCGGCGAGCCGCCGGATGCCCTCCCGGTCCATCGTGAGGCGCGCCGCGCGGGCCGTCGGCACCACGGTGACGCCCTCGGCCTCGAGGTCGAGCAGCGTGGGCGTGTGGATGGCCTCGATCTCCGGGATCACCCAGTCGGGCCGCTCGAGCTCGATCACGCGCCGTACCTCGGCGCCGTCGAGCATGTCGATGACGTGGCTGCGGTGCGCGACCTGCATGGCCGGGGCGTCGGCGTACCGGTCGACGGCGATCGTCTCCACGCCGAGGCGCTGGAGCTCGATGGCCACCTCCTTGCCGAGCTCGCCGGAGCCGAGGAGGAGGGCGCGGGTGGCGCCGGGGGAGAGGGGGGTGCCCAGGATCGTCACGCGCCCAGGGTAGGGGGACGGCGCGGCCAGCCGGTACGACGAAGGGCCCGGACCGCGTGCGGTCCGGGCCCTTCGGTGTTGCACCCCCGGCAGGATTCGAACCTGCGACTCCTGGTACCGGAAACCAGTGCTCTATCCCCTGAGCTACGGAGGCCCGCCCGACCGGTCACGACCGGTCCTGAGGCTGGGACGACCTTACAACCCCACCGGGGTCGCCGCGAATCAGGTCGGCCCCCGATATCGATGCCGGGCCGGGAGCCCCGCGCCGATACGCTGGGTCGGTGACCCCCGAGCAGCTCTCCACGACGGTCCGCGACGCCCTGGTGGCGCTCGTCGCCGACGGTTCCCTCGCCCTGGCCGACGCCGACGTCCCGACGACGGTGACGATCGAGCGACCCCGCCAGAAGGGGCACGGCGACTACGCGACCAACGTCGCGCTCCAGCTCGCGAAGAAGGCGGGCACCAACCCGCGCGCCCTCGCGACGCTCCTCGGTGAGCGGCTCGAGCAGGCCGAGGGTGTCGCCGGGATCGAGATCGCCGGACCGGGCTTCCTCAACATCACGGTGGACGCCGGCGCCCAGGGCCAGGTGGCCGCCGACATCGTGGCCGCGGGCGCGACGTACGGGCGCTCCCACACGCTCGACGGGTTGACGGTCAACGTCGAGTTCATCTCCGCCAACCCCACCGGCCCGCTCCACCTGGGCCACACCCGCTGGGCCGTGCTCGGCGACGCGATCGGCCGCGTCCTCGACGCCGCGGGCGCCGTGGTGACGCGCGAGTTCTACATCAACGACCGCGGCGTGCAGATGAACCACTTCGCCGACTCGATCATCGCGGCCGCCCTGGGGCGGCCGGCTCCCGAGGACGGGTACGCCGGGGCGTACGTCGCGGAGCTCGCCGCCGCCGTCGAGGCGGCCCGTCCCGGGATCTTCGACCTGCCGGCCGACGAGCGCCGCGCGGCCGTGCGGGCCGAGGGCTACGCGATCCAGCTGCGCGAGCAGCGGGAGACGCTGGAGGCCTTCCAGACGCACTTCGACGTGTGGTTCTCCGAGCTCTCGCTGCACGAGTCGGGCTCGGTGCCCGACACGCTGGCGCGCCTGAAGGCCCTCGGTCACGTCTACGAGTCGGAGGGCGCGCTCTTCATGCGCACCACCGACTTCGGCGACGACAAGGACCGCGTGCTCATCAAGTCGGACGGCGAGCTGACCTACTTCGCGTCCGACACGGCGTACTACCTGGACAAGCGGGCGCGCGGCTTCGACCGCTGCCTCTACCTGCTGGGCGCGGACCACCACGGGTACGTCAACCGTCTGCGCGCCATGGCCGCCTGCGTGGGCGACGACCCCGACGAGACGCTCGACGTGCTCATCGGGCAGCTCGTGAAGATCCTGCGCGACGGGGTCGAGGTGAAGCTGTCGAAGCGCAAGGGCACGATCGTCACGCTCAACGAGCTCGCCGACGAGATCGGCGTCGACGCGCTGCGCTACTCGCTCGCGCGCTACCCGGCCGACTCGCCGCTGACGCTCGACATCGCCGAGATCACCCGGGCGTCGGCCGACAACCCGGTCTACTACGTGCAGTACGCGCACGCCCGCACCTGCCGGATGATCGCGAACGCCGCCGACCTCGGGATGCGGCTGCCCGACGCCCTGGGTGACGACTTCGACGCGGCGCTGCTCTCCCACGAGCGCGAGGGCGAGCTGCTGCGGGCGCTCGCCGAGTTCCCGCGCGTCGTCGCGACCGCGGCCGAGCTGCGCGAGCCCCACCGCATCGCGCGCTACCTGGAGGACACCGCGTCGGTGTTCAACAAGTGGTACGACACCAGGGAGTGCCGCATGCTGCCGCAGGGCGACGAGCCGGTCTCGCCGACGAACGAGGCGCGTCTCGTGCTCGCGCACGCCGTGCGCCAGGTCGTCGCGAACGGCCTCGGCCTGCTCGGCGTCTCTGCTCCCGAGAGGATGTGACGAGATGGTCCGCGCGCACGAGGCCGGCTGGGCCCACGCCGAGGGTGCCCTGAGGGGCCCGGCCTGGCTCCGCGAGCCCGCCGACACCAACGCGCTCGTCGAGCACCTGTGGTCGGCGAACGTCGCGAAGGACGCCGCCGGCGAGCTGACGGTGGCCGGGGTGCCGGTGTCCCGCATCGCCGCCGAGCACGGCACGCCGGCGTACGTGCTGGACGAGAACGACTTCCGGGGTCGCGCCCGGGCCTTCCGCGACGGGTTCGCCGGGTGGGACGTCTACTACGCGGGCAAGGCCTTCCTCTGCACCGCGGTCGCGCGCTGGGTGGCCGAGGAGGGGCTCTGCCTCGACGTCTGCTCCGAGGGCGAGCTGACGGTGGCGCTGCGCGGGGGTGTCGACCCGGCGCGCATCGGGTTCCACGGCAACAACAAGTCGGTGCGGGCGCTGCGCCGTGCCCTCGAGGTCGGCGTCGGTCGCATCATCGTCGACTCGTTCCACGAGATCGAGCGGCTCGCGGAGCTCACCGCGGGCGCCGAGCGCCGCGCGCCGGTGATGATCCGGGTGACCGCCGGCGTCGAGGCCCACACGCACGAGTACATCGCCACCGCCCACGAGGACCAGAAGTTCGGCTTCTCGATCACCTCCGGCGACGCACTGGAGGCGGCGCGGCGCGTGCTGGCCGCCGACGGCCTCGAGCTGCGGGGGCTGCACAGCCACATCGGCAGCCAGATCTTCGACTCCGCCGGCTTCGAGGTCGCGGCGAAGCGGGTGCTGGCGCTCCACGCCCGCGTGGCGGCCGAGCTGGGCCACACCATGCCCGAGACGGACCTCGGCGGTGGGTTCGGCATCGCCTACACGACCCAGGACGACCCCTCGACGCCCGCGGTGCTCGCCACCGAGATGCGCGCCATCGTGGAGCACGAGTGCCGCGGCCTGGGCATCGCGGTCCCGCACCTCTCGATCGAGCCGGGACGCGCGATCGTGGGTCCGTCGACCTTCACGCTCTACGAGGTCGGCACCGTCAAGGAGGTGGCCCTCGACGGCGGCGCCCGCCGCACGTACGTCTCCGTCGACGGCGGCATGAGCGACAACATCCGCACGGCCCTGTACGACGCGGACTACTCCTGCACCCTCGCCTCGCGCGCCTCGGACGCGGCGCCCGAGCTCGCCCGCGTCGTGGGCCACCACTGCGAGGCCGGCGACATCGTCGTCAAGGACGAGTTCCTGCCGGCCGACGTCGCGCCGGGCGACCTGCTGGCCGTGCCCGCGACGGGCGCCTACTGCCGGTCGATGGCGTCCAACTACAACCACGCGCTGCGCCCGCCCGTGATCGCCGTGCGCGACGGCGAGAGCCGGGTCGTCGTGCGCCGCGAGACGTTCGACGACCTCCTGGCGACCGACGTCGGCGGGTCCGAGGAGTGAGCCAGCCCGAGGCCGATCCCGTGGTGGGGCCCCGGGCCGGATACGGTGCGGGGGCTCCCCGTGTGCTCGAGAACGACGCCGAGGCGGTCGCGGGGCCTTCCCCGAGCGACCCTCCCCGGCGCCGCAGGCCGTCCGGCCGGCGGTGGAAAGGTTGAGAACCATGCAGACCAAGGACGCCCTCCGCGTCGCCGTGCTCGGTTGCGGGTCGGTCGGCTCGCAGGTCGTGCGCCTGCTGACCGAGCAGGCCGACGACCTGGCGATGCGCGCCGGTGTTCCGCTCGAGCTGGCCGGCGTCGCGGTGCGGCGCCTCGACGCGCCGCGTGACGTCGAGGTCCCCGCCCACCTGCTCACCACCGACGCCACGGCGCTCGTCACGAGCGGCGTCGACCTGGTGGTCGAGGTCATCGGCGGGATCGAGCCGGCGCGCTCCCTCATCCTGGCGGCGCTCGAGAGCGGCGCCTCGGTGGTGACCGCCAACAAGGCGCTGCTCGCCGAGGACGGCGCGACGCTCTTCGAGGCCGCCGAGAAGGCGGGCCGCGACCTCTACTACGAGGCGGCCGTCGCGGGAGCCATCCCGATCATCCGTCCCCTGCGCGAGTCGCTCGTCGGCGACACCGTCACCCGGGTCCTCGGCATCGTCAACGGCACGACCAACTACATCCTCGACAAGATGGACAGCTCCGGCGCCGGCTTCGCCGACGCGCTCGGGGAGGCGCAGGAGCTCGGGTACGCCGAGGCCGACCCCACCGCGGACGTCGAGGGCTTCGACGCCGCGGCGAAGGCCGCGATCCTGGCGTCGCTGGCGTTCCACACGCGGGTCACCGCCGCCGACGTGCACCGTGAGGGCATCAGCGACGTGACGGCAGCGGACGTGCGCTCGGCCGCCGACATGGGCGCCGTCGTCAAGCTGCTCGCCATCTGCGAGCTGCGCGACGGCCCGGACGGGCAGGCGGTCTCGGCCCGGGTGCACCCGGCGATGATCCCGCGCAGCCATCCGCTGGCGTCGGTCCGCGAGGCCTACAACGCGGTCTTCGTCGAGTCGAGGGCCGCCGGACGCCTCATGTTCTACGGCCCGGGCGCCGGAGGGGCGCCGACCGCGTCGGCCGTCCTGGGTGACCTCGTCACGATCGCGCGGCACCACCGCGCGGGCACCCGGGGGGCGGGGGAGTCGGCGTACACGGCCCGGCCGGTCCTCCCGATGGGGGAGACCCTGACGCGCTACCACGTCGCGATCGACGTCGAGGACCGCGCGGGCGTGCTCGCGCTCGTCGCGACGGCCTTCGCCGAGCACGGCGTCTCGATCCAGACCGTCCGCCAGGAGGGTCGGGGGGCCGATGCGCAGCTCGTCGTCGTGTCGCACCGCGCGACGGACGCCCAGCTCGCCGCCACGGTGGCACACCTGCAGCAGATGGACATCGTCCGCGAGGTCACCTCGGTGATGCGCGTGGAGGGGGAGACGGAATGAGCACGACGACGGCGCGTCCGCAGTGGCGCGGAGTGATCGACGAGTACCGCGAGCTGCTCGACCTGCCCGCGGGGGTGCCCGCGGTGACCCTGCGCGAGGGCGGGACCCCCCTGGTGCGCTCCGGTTGGCTGTCGGGCCTGACCGGGGCCGAGGTGTGGCTCAAGGTCGAGGGCAACAACCCCACCGGCTCCTTCAAGGACCGCGGCATGACGGCGGCCATCTCGGTGGCGAAGCACGAGGGGGCGCGTGCCGTGGTGTGCGCCTCCACCGGCAACACCTCGGCGTCGATGGCGGCCTACGCCGCCAACTGCGGTCTCACCCCGCTGGTGCTCGTGCCCGAGGGCAAGATCGCGGCCGGCAAGATGGCGCAGGCGATCATGCACGGCGCGCAGGTGCTGATGGTGCGCGGCAACTTCGACGACTGCCTGACGCTCGCGCGCCAGCTCGCGGAGTCCTACCCGGTGGCGCTGGTGAACTCGGTGAACCCGGCGCGGCTCGAGGGGCAGAAGACGGCCGCCTTCGAGATCGTCGACTTCCTCGGTGACGCGCCCGACGTGCACGTGCTGCCGGTCGGCAACGCGGGCAACATCTCGGCGTACTGGCTCGGCTACACCCAGTACGCCGCGGCCGGCCACGCCACGCGGCGCCCGGTCATGCGCGGCTTCCAGGCCGCCGGTGCGGCCCCGCTCGTCAACGGTGCCCCGGTGGCCGACCCGGAGACGAAGGCCACCGCGATCCGCATCGGCAACCCGGCGTCGTGGAAGCTGGCCGTCGCCGCGGCCGAGGAGTCGGGCGGCCGGTTCCGCGCCGTGACCGACGACCAGATCCTCAGCGCCCAGCGTGAGCTCGCGCGGCGTGACGGCGTCTTCGTGGAGCCCGCCTCCGCGACCGGCGTGGCCGGCCTGCTGGACGACCTCGACCGGGGGGAGTCCTACGCCGGCCTCACCGTCGCGGTGACGGTCACGGGCCACGGGCTCAAGGACACGGTCACGGCGCTCGAGGGACTGGGCGACGTGGTCGACTCCGTCGTCGACGCCGACGTCGCCGACGTGGCGCGCGCGGCCGGGCTCGCCTGACGTGGGGGCACTCGACGCCCCGCTGGACCGCACGGACCCGGGTGCCGCCTTCGTGCAGGGGCCGGTGTCGGTCTCCGTGCCGGCGACCTCGGCGAACCTCGGGCCCGGCTACGACACCCTCGGCCTGGCGCTCGCCCTGCGTGACGTGCTCACCGGCGAGGTGATCGCGCCCGCCGACGGTACGCCCGCGCGGGTCGAGGTCGAAGTCGTCGGGGAGGGAGCCGGGGACGTGCCCCTCGACGAGTCCCACCTCGTCGTGCGCGCCATGCGCTGCGCGTTCGAGCAGATGGGTCTCGCGCAGCCCAGCCTGCGGCTGCGGTGCGAGAACGTGCTGCCCCACAGCCGCGGACTGGGCTCCTCCTCGGCCGCGATCGTCGGCGGCCTGGCGCTGGCCCGCGCCCTCGTGGCCGACGGCGCCCAGCGGCTCGACGACACCGACCTCTTCACCCTCGCCGCCCGGCTCGAGGGCCACCCCGACAACGTGGCTCCCGCGGTCTTCGGCGGGTTCACGGTGTCGGGCTCGGAGGGCGGCACGTTCTTCGCGGTGCCCTCGCCGGTCGCCGCCGGCGTCTCCGCCGTGGTGTTCGTGCCCGACGAGCCGGTGTCGACCGAGGTCGCCCGCAGCCTGCTGCCCGCGACGGTGCCCCACGCCGACGCCGCCGCGAACGCGGCCCGGGTGGCGCTGCTCGTGCTGGCGCTCGCGCAGCGTCCGGAGCTGCTGCCGGCCGCCACCCGCGACTACCTCCACCAGGACTACCGCGCCTCCGCCATGCCGCGCAGCGCCGAGCTGGTGAGGTCCCTCCGTGCGGACGGTGTCGCGGCGGTCATCTCCGGTGCCGGGCCGACGGTGCTCGCGTTCGTCGGCGACGCCGATCCCGACGACCACGTCGAGTCGCCCGCGGACGCGCGGCGCGCTCTCACGAGCGCCGAGGCGCTCCTCGCGCGCTGCCCTGAGGGATGGCGCGCCCACCACCTCGCGGTCGATCCGCGTGGTGTGGTGGTACGGTAACCAGCGCGTCATCGATCGGTCTGCTCCGATCGTGCGGCGCGGCGCCCACCGGGACCACCCCGGACGGTGCAACCTCCTCCACGTCCCCGACGCGGAACCACTCCTGCCCGTCTGGCTCGCTCGCGAGCCGTGACGGGTCGGCCCTGCGGCGTGGAGGCCATGACCCCAGCTGGCGGTGCGGACCGCGCGTTCTCCGCCCAGCGCACAAACGTGGGAAGGACCTCACGTGACTGAGACGATCGATTCCGCCGCAGCCGAGCAGACCCCGAAGAAGCGCGGCGGGCTCAACTCCCTGCTGCTCGCCGACCTGAAGTCGATGGCGGGCGGCCTGGGGATCGCCGGTGCGAGCGGCATGAAGAAGGCCCAGCTCGTCGACGCGATCAAGGCGGCCCAGTCCAGCGGCGGTGCGTCGTCGTCCGGCACGGCGCCGGCGCGTCGCGCCCGCACGACTGCCTCGTCCGCCGCGTCGTCGGCCGCTGCGCCCGAGCAGAGCGCCCCGGCTGACGCGGCCGCCGAGCGTCCCGCCCGCGCCCGGCGTGCGCGCAAGGCGGAGGCCGACGCCCCCGCCGCCGCACCCGACGCCCCCGCCGCCGCACCGGCGTCGACCGAGTCCGCGCCGGCCGCCGAGCGCCCCGCGCGCCGCCGCGAGCGTCAGCAGCCGGACGCGGGCGAGGGCTCCGGTGCCCCCGACGACGCCGGCCGCGCGCAGGGCGACGCCCAGCGCGACCAGCGCGGCGACCAGCGCGAGGGCCGCGGCAACCGCGACGGCCAGGGCAACCGCGACGGCCAGGACCGCAACCAGGACCGCAACCAGGACCGTCAGGGTGGAAACCAGGGTGGAAATCAGGGCGGGAACCAGGGCAACCGCAACCAGGACCGCAACCAGGGCGGGAACCAGGACCGCAACCAGGGCAACCGCAACCAGGACCGCGGCGGCAACCAGGACCGCGGCGGCAACCAGGGTCCGCAGTCCAACCGCGACGACGAGGGCGGTCGCCGCAGCCGGCGTCGCCGGGGCCGCGACCGCGACGGCGGCGGGGGCGGCAACAATCGCGACCGCGGCGGCCGGGGTGGGCGCGAGCCGGACACCACGATCCTCGAGGACGACGTCCTGGTGCCTGCGGCGGGCATCCTCGACGTCCTCGACAGCTACGCGTTCGTCCGCACGAGCGGCTACCTGCCGGCGCCCGAGGACGTCTACCTGTCGCTCCCCATGGTGCGGAAGATGGGCCTGCGCCGTGGCGACGCCATCGTCGGCCAGGTGCGCCAGCCGCGTGAGGGCGAGCGCAAGGAGAAGTTCAACCCGATGGTGCGGGTGGACTCGGTCAACGGCGACGACCCGGAGAAGGCCCGCAACCGGCCGGAGTTCGCCAAGCTGACGCCGCTCTACGCCTCGGAGCGCCTGCGCCTCGAGACCGACCAGCACAACCTCATCGGTCGCGTCATCGACATCGCGGCGCCGATCGGCAAGGGCCAGCGCGGCCTCATCGTCTCCCCGGCGAAGGCCGGCAAGACGATGGTGATGCAGTCGATCGCCAACTCGATCACGCGCAACAACCCCGAGTGCCACCTCATGGTCGTGCTCGTCGACGAGCGTCCCGAGGAGGTCACCGACTTCGAGCGCTCCGTCAAGGGCGAGGTCATCTCCTCGACGTTCGACCGCCCGGCCGGCGACCACACGACGGTCGCGGAGCTGGCGATCGAGCGGGCGAAGCGTCTCGTCGAGCTGGGCCACGACGTCGTCGTGCTCCTCGACGGCATCACCCGCCTGGGCCGCGCCTACAACCTTGCCGCCCCGCCGAGCGGACGCATCCTCTCCGGTGGTGTCGACTCGGCCGCGCTCTACCCGCCGAAGAAGTTCTTCGGTGCGGCCCGCAACATCGAGAACGGTGGCTCGCTCACCATCCTCGCCACGGCGCTCATCGAGTCCGGCTCGAAGATGGACGAGGTGATCTTCGAGGAGTTCAAGGGCACCGGCAACATGGAGATCCGGCTGCGCCGCGAGTTCGCGGAGAAGCGGATCTTCCCGGCCATCGACGCCGTCCAGTCGGGCACCCGTCGCGAGGAGCTGCTCCTCGGCAAGGACGAGCTCGCGATCATCTGGAAGGTGCGCCGGCTGCTGTCCGGCCTCGACGGCCAGCAGGCGCTGGAGCTCCTGCTCGAGCGGCTCAAGAAGTCGCAGAGCAACATCGAGTTCCTCATGCAGGTGCAGAAGACGATGCCGGGCGCCGGCGAGAACGGTCACTGACCCCCGCCTGCGGGCGGTCGAGGACGCAGCGCCCCCGGGGGAACACACGGATTGGTCTCCGTGTTGATCCCGGTGGCACAATCCATCGCTGGCTCCGGTTCACGGCCTCCCACCGGGGGAGGACGACCCGGCGGCCGAGGAGAAGAGGACACATCATGCAGAAGGACATCCACCCCGACTACGTCGTCACCCAGGTCACCTGCACCTGTGGCGCGAAGTTCGAGACCCGCAGCACCGCGACGTCCGGCTCGATCCACGCCGACGTGTGCTCGCAGTGCCACCCGTTCTACACGGGCAAGCAGAAGATCCTCGACACCGGCGGCCGCGTGGCCCGCTTCGAGGCGCGCTACGCGAAGGCTGGCGCGGCCAAGAAGAACTGAGGCCCGTCTCAGCGCCGGCTGGCTCCTCTCGGCCTCCATGTCGAGGGAGCCAGCCGGCGCTGTGCATTTCCCGCCCCTGAACCCGATCGAGGAGCCCCCGTGTTCGAGGCCGTCGAGGCCCTGGCCGCCGAGCAGGCCGAGCTCGAGCGCACCCTGGCCGACCCGTCGCTGCACGCCGACCAGGCGGCGGCCAAGCGCGTCAACCAGCGGTACGCCGAGGTCAGCGCCGTCGTCCGCACCTGGCGCGAGTGGCAGGACCTGGGGGACGACCTCGGGGCCGCCCGTGAGCTGAGCGCGGACGATGCGGCCTTCGCCGCGGAGGCCGAGGACCTCGCCGTACGCCGCGAGGAGGCCGCCGAGCGACTGCGACGGCTGCTGGTGCCGCGCGACCCCGCGGACGGCAAGGACGCCCTGCTCGAGCTGAAGTCGGGGGAGGGCGGTGAGGAGTCGGCGTTGTTCGCCGGGGACCTGCTCCGCATGTACGCCCGGTACGCCGAGCGCCAGGGCTGGACCACCGAGGTGCTCGACGCGACCCCGTCCGACCTCGGGGGCTACAAGTCCGTCACCGTCGCGGTGAAGGCGAAGGGCACGCCGGAGCCGGGGACGGCGCCGTACGCGCTCCTCAAGTTCGAGGGCGGGGTGCACCGGGTGCAGCGGGTGCCGGTGACGGAGTCGCAGGGCCGCGTGCACACGAGCGCCGCCGGCGTGCTGGTGCTGCCCGAGGCCGAGCAGGTCGACGTCAGCATCGACGAGAACGACCTGCGGATCGACGTCTTCCGCAGCTCGGGTCCCGGCGGGCAGAGCGTCAACACGACGGACTCGGCCGTGCGGATCACCCACGTGCCCTCGGGCATCGTGGTGAGCTGCCAGAACGAGAAGAGCCAGCTGCAGAACAAGGAGCAGGCGCTGCGCATCCTCCGCGCGCGGCTCCTCGCGGCGGCGCAGGAGGCGGCGGCCGCGGAGGCCAGCGACGCCCGGCGGTCGCAGGTGCGCACGGTGGACCGCTCCGAGCGGATCCGCACCTACAACTACCCGGAGAACCGGATCTCCGACCACCGCACGGGCTACAAGGCCTACAACCTCGACGCCGTGCTCGACGGCGACCTCGGCCCCGTCGTCGCGTCCGCCGTCGACGCCGACCTCGAGGCGCGGCTCGCGTCGGTCGAGGTGGGGCCGGTCCGGTGACCGGCTCGGTGACCGGCTCGGCAGCCGGTGCGGCGGAGCCCCTCGCGGCCGTCCGGCGGCGGGCGAGCGCCGTGCTGGCCGGGGCCGGCGTGGCCAGCCCGGAGCGGGACGTCGAGCTGCTGCTCGCGCACGTCCTCGACGTGCGGCTCGGCAACCTCGCCCTCGTGCGCTCCCTGGAGGCACCCCAGGTCGCGGTGCTGGACGGGCTGGTGGCCCGCCGGGCCGCGCGCGAGCCGCTCCAGCACCTGACGGGCGCGGCCGCGTTCCGGCACGTGGAGCTGGCGGTCGGCCCCGGGGTGTTCGTGCCGCGCCCCGAGACGGAGCTCCTCGCCGGCTGGGCCGTCGACCGGGTCCGGGAGGCGGGGGAGCACCCCGTCGTCGTCGACCTGTGCACCGGCTCCGGCGCGATCGCACGGGCGCTCGCCGACGAGGTGCCCCACGCGCGCGTCCACGCGGTCGAGCTCGACCCCGACGCGTTCACGTGGGCGCAGCGCAACCTGGCCGGCACCGGCGTCGACCTCCGCCAGGGCGACCTCGCGGACGCGTTCACCGACCTCGACGGCACGGTGGACGTCGTGGTGAGCAACCCGCCCTACATCCCGCTCGAGGCCTGGGAGTCCGTCGCCCCGGAGGCCCGGGACCACGACCCCCACCTGGCTCTCTTCTCCGGCGACGACGGGCTCGACGCGATCCGCTCCCTGGTGCGTCGCGCGGCAGCGCTGCTCCGCCCCGGGGGGCACCTCGGCTTCGAGCACGCCGACGAGCAGGGGGAGAGCGCACCGGCGGTGGCGGTCGCGGACGGTCGTTGGAGCGACGTGCGCGACCACCGCGACCTGGCAGGTCGTGCGCGGTACACGACGGCGAGGCTGGCACGATGAGCCCCGTGAGCGAGCCGCAGACCCCCGAGGACCGCACGCCCGAGACGCTCGAGGCACCCGAGACGCCCGGGTCGGCAGCCGGGCCCAGCCTGGAGAAGGCGCCCACATCGGGTCGGGTGCTACCGACGGGCACCCCCGAGGAGCGCGAGTCGGCCGTCGAGGCCGCCACCCTCGCCGTACGCCGCGGTGCGGTGGTCGTGCTCCCCACCGACACGGTGTACGGCGTGGGTGCCGACGCGTTCGACCCGACGGCGGTGGCGAAGCTGCTCGCCGCCAAGGGTCGCGGTCGCGACATGCCGCCGCCGGTGCTCATCAGCTCGGCCGTGACGGCCGACGCGCTCGCGCGGGAGGTCCCGGGCTGGGCGCGTGCCCTCATGGACGCCTTCTGGCCCGGCCCCCTGACCATCGTGTTCCACCAGCAGGCGTCGCTGCAGTGGGACCTCGGCGACACGCGGGGCACCGTCGCGCTGCGGATGCCCGACCACGAGCTGGCGCGCGAGATCCTCGAGCGCACCGGCCCGCTGGCCGTGAGCTCGGCGAACCTGACGGGGCGTCCCGCGGCGACCACCGCCCAGCAGGCCGACGGCATGCTCGGCGACGCGGTCGAGGTGGTCGTCGACGGCGGCACGTCGCCGGGCGGGAGCGCCAGCACCATCGTCGACGCGACCGGCCCGCAGGGCCGGGTCCTGCGCCGCGGCGCGCTCAGCCTCGAGGACCTCAACGCCGTGCTCGAGCCCCAGGGCGCCACGCTCGTCGACAACGGCTGAGGGGCGCGCGTGCGGGAGTACCTCCTCGTCGTCCTGGTCGCCGCCGCGGTCACCTACCTGGCCACGGTGGTGGCCCGTGAGCTCGCGCTGCGCTGGGGGGCGGTCGCGAAGGTGCGGGGGCGGGACGTGCACGTCACGCCGATCCCGTACTTCGGCGGGATGGCGATGCTCGTGGGCATCGTCGCGGCGTACGCCGTGGCCCGCCAGCTGCCGTTCCTGTCCTACCGGGGCTCGGAGTCGATGTTCCGCGACGCGGGCGTCGTGGTGCTCGCCGGCGCGGTCATCTGCCTCGTGGGGATCGCCGACGACCTGTGGGAGATCTCGCCCCCGATGAAGGCGGGCGCGCAGGTGCTCGTCGCCTCGGGGCTGGTGCTGAACAACGTGCAGTTCTACTCGGTCCCCCTGCCGGGCGGCGGCATCTTCGTGATGGACGAGCTGCAGGGCGCCCTCCTCACGGTCGTGATCGTCGTGGTCACGGTCAACGCCGTGAACTTCGTCGACGGGCTCGACGGGCTGGCCGCCGGCGTGGTCGGCATCGGAGCGCTCGCGTTCTTCTGGTTCTGCTACCAGCTCGCCAACGTCAACGGGGCGACGCTGGCCAACACCGGCGCCCTGCTGAGCGCCCTCCTCGCAGGCGCGTGCCTCGGGTTCCTCGGCCACAACTTCCACCCGGCGCGGCTGTTCATGGGGGACAGCGGGTCGATGCTCATCGGGCTCATGCTGTCGGCGAGCGCCATCACGTTGACGGGCCAGTTCCCCGCGACCGAGCTCACCGCGGGCGCGGACGGCGGTACGGCGAGCCTGCTGCCCGTCCTGCTCCCCGTGCTCCTGCCGGTGGCGATCCTCATCATCCCGCTCACCGACCTGGTGCTCGCCGTCCTGCGCCGGGCCAAGAAGCGCGTCTCGCCCTTCGAGGCCGACAAGCAGCACCTCCACCACCGGCTGCTGGAGATCGGCCACTCCCACCGGCGGGCCGTGCTCGTCATGTGGATGTGGGCAGCGCTGGTCGGCTTCGGGACCGTGACGATGAGCCTCTACTCCGGGGCGCTCGTGGCGGCCGTGCTCGCCGTCGGCTTCGTGGCGACCCTCGCGGTGACGCTGCTCGTGCGGTCGGCGGAACCGGTCGACGAGGTCGCGCTCGCCGCGCCTCCGGAGGAGCTGGCGACGCCCCCCGAGGAGGGCGCTCCGGAGGGCTTGTGATAACTTTCACGAGCGCTCGGGCCGCTGTCTGACCGCGCTTTCCGCATTATCTCCTCACCCCCGACGAGAACGGCCGCCCCGATGACGACCGCCCCCGCCGCCGGCACGCAGCGCCCCCGCGGTGCCGCACGCCTCGTGCTGCGGACGACCGTCCCGGTGGCCCTCGCCGTGCTCGCGCTGATGCTGGTGGGCGCCGTCGTCGGAGGTGCGCCCGCGGCCCTCGGGGCGTTGGTCGGGGGAGTGCTCCTCCTCGTCGTTCTCACCTCCAGCGCTCTCGTCGTGGACGTGGTCGCCTCCGCGGCGGGCGCTCCCGTGTTCCTGGTCAGCCTGATGACCTACGCGCTGAACGTGCTGCTGGTGCTCGTCGCGCTGCTCGCGGTGGGGGAGTCCGGACTCACCGACTCGCTCCTGAGCGCTCGGTGGCTCGCCGGAGCCGTGGTGGTCGCGGCCCTCGCCTGGACCGTGGCCCACGTGGCGGTCACCGTGCGAGCCCGCATCCCGCTCTACGACCTGCCCGACCGAGCGGTCGTCCCGTCGGAGAGGGCAGGTGCGTGATGACCCCTCCTGCCTGCTATCGTCCGGGGCGCGATGACACCGCACGAGCCTCCCTCGGAACCCTCGAGGACAACCCCCGACGGGCCGATGGCCGACCCCTGGCGGTCGTTCAGCTACATGACCTCGGGTGTGCTGATGTACGGGCTGCTGGGGTGGCTCGCCGATCGGTGGCTGGGCACGACCTTCCTGGTCGCGATCGGCATCCTCCTCGGCGCGGGTCTCGGCATCTACATGACGTTCGCGCGCTACAACCGGGCTTCCCCCGAGGCCCCCACCGACAAACCGACGACCTGAACGCGGGCGGTCCGAGCCGGACCGCTGCGATCGACCACCCGGACCTGATGGCCGACCTCACGAAGGAGCACACGCGTTGAGCGTCAACGTTCTGGCCGCGACGGAGGACCCGTACATCCCGGGTCCCTCCAGCTTCGACCTGCCGCCGATCTTCGGCGAGGGCACCATCGTCACCAAGCCGATGGTGCAGATCGTCCTCTTCGCCGTGCTGGCCTTCGCGTTCCTCTACTTCGCGTCGCGCAAGCGGGCCCTCGTCCCCGGCAAGCTCCAGTACGTCGGTGAGGCCGGCTACGGCTTCGTCCGCAACTCGCTGGGCCGCGACATCATCGGCAGCCACGACTTCCAGAAGTTCGTGCCCTACCTGGTGTCGATGTTCTTCCTGCTGCTCTTCAACAACTGGGCCGCAGCCATTCCGTTCTTCCAGTTCCCGACGTTCTCCCGGGCTGGACTCGTCTACGGTCTCGCTCTCATCAGCTGGCTGGTCTACAACGGGGTCGGCATCAAGAAGCACGGCCTCGGCGGCTACCTGAAGCTGCAGTGCATGCCGAGCGGCGTGACGGGGCCGATCCTGCTGCTCATCGTTCCGCTCGAGTTCTTCTCCAACATCGTGGTCCGCCCGGTCACGCTGGCGCTGCGTCTGTTCTGCAACATGTTCGCCGGCCACCTGCTGCTCATCCTCTTCGCGATGGGCGGGTACTGGCTGATCTTCCAGAGCGGCGTGCTCGGCTACGTGCCGGTGGGCATCCTCGCCTGGGTCCTCTTCACGGCCATCTTCTTCCTGGAGCTGCTGATCCAGTTCCTCCAGGCGTACGTCTTCACCCTGCTCAACGCGATGTACATCGCCGGCGCCCTCGCCGACGAGCACTGATCCCACCCAGCACTCCCGCACCGCAGTTCTCCGCACCCACCGCGGGGAAACCAACCGAAAGGAAATCGCCGTGGACGGCAACCTCAACATGATCGGTTACGGCCTGGCTGCCATCGGCCCGGGTATCGGTATCGGTCTGATCTTCGCCGCCTACATCAACGGCGTCGCCCGTCAGCCGGAGGCCCAGAGCCGCCTGCAGACCATCGCCATCCTGGGCTTCGCCCTCGCCGAGGCGCTCGCCATCATCGGTATCGCCCTCGCGTTCGTCCTCTGACGTAACCCGAACGGCACTCAGCTAAGGACAGGCCCATGAACTACCTCCTCGCGGCAGAGGGCGAAGAGCCGAACCCGCTCATCCCGCACATCCCTGAGCTGGTCCTCGGCGTCGTCGTCTTCGCCCTGCTCTACGTCCTGGTCAAGAAGTTCGTCTACCCGAACTTCGAGGCGACGTTCGCCGAGCGCACCGCGGCGATCGAGGGCGGCCTGGCCGCGGCCGAGACGAAGCAGGCCGAGGCCGACGCCAAGCTCGCCGAGCTCGAGCAGCAGCTCGCGGACGCCCGCCACGAGGCGGCGCGCATCCGCGAGGAGGCCCGCGAGCAGGGCGCGACCATCGTCGCCGAGATGCGGGAGCAGGCCCAGGCCGAGTCCGCCCGCATCGTCGAGGCGGGCAAGGCGCAGATCGAGGCCGAGCGCCAGCAGGCGGTCACCTCGCTCCGTGCCGAGGTCGGCACCCTGGCGACCGGTCTCGCCGGTCGCATCGTCGGGGAGAGCCTGGAGGACGAGGCTCGCCAGAGCCGCGTCGTCGAGCGCTTCCTCGCCGACCTCGAGTCCGCCGGCGGGGTCAACTGATGGCGGACTTCCGTGGCACGTCGGCCGACGCGCTCGCGGCGCTGACCGTCGAGCTGCGGGCCGTCGCCGAGAGCGACCTCGCCCGTGTCGGCAGCGACCTCTTCGCGGTCGCCGGCATCCTCCGCGGCGAGCCGGCCCTGCGCCGGGTCGTCACGGACGTGTCGGTGCCCGCCGAGGCGAAGCGGGGCCTGCTCCGGCAGATCCTCGGCGGCAAGGCCAGCGAGGCAGCCGTGTCGCTCGTCGACGCGGCCGTCGGCCACCGGTGGACGGTGTCCCGCGACCTCGCCGACGCCATCGAGCGTCTCGGCGAGATCGCGGTCGTCCGTTCGGCGGGGGACGCCGGTCCTCGTCTGGAGAACGAGCTGTTCGAGTTCGGCCAGGTCGTCAAGGGCGAGCCCTCGCTCCGCGACGCGCTGTCGGACCCGGCCCGCTCGGTCGCCGACAAGGCCCGCCTCGTCGACAGCCTGCTCGCCGGCAAGGCGTTGCCCGCGACGGTCGCGCTGGTGCACCAGGCCCTGGCCGGCACCTACCGCACGGTCGCGGTCGCGCTGGCGACGTACGAGCACGTGGCGGCCGACGTCAACGGGGAGCGGGTCGCGACGGTCACCGTCGCCAAGCCCCTCGCCGACGGCGACCGCGCTCGACTGGTCGACGTACTGTCGCGACAGTACGGCCGTCCGGTGCACCTCAACGTCGTGGTCGACAGGTCGGTCGTCGGAGGTGTCCTCGTCGAGATCGGCGACGACGTCATCGACGGCACGGTCGCCGGCCGTCTCGACACCGCACGCCGCCGCCTCGCCGGCTGACCCCGGCCCCGAACCCAGCCGCCCCGAGCCCCCACCACCCGGGCCGAGAACCAGAAGGAAGAGTGATGACGGAGCTTTCGATCCGTCCGGACGAGATCCGCGACGCGCTCCAGCGTTTCGTGTCGGACTACACGCCCGAGACCGCCAGCCGTGAAGAGGTCGGCTTCGTCGCCGAGGCGGCCGACGGCATCGCCCGCGTGTCGGGTCTGCCGTCCGCCATGGCCAACGAGCTCCTCGAGTTCGAGGACGGCACGCTGGGCCTCGCGCTCAACCTCGACGCCCGCGAGATCGGCGTCGTGGTCCTCGGTGACTTCGACAAGATCGAGGAGGGCCAGGCCGTCAAGCGCACGGGCGAGGTCCTCTCCGTGCCCGTCGGTGACGGCTACCTGGGTCGCGTCGTCGACCCGCTCGGCAAGGCCATCGACGGTCTCGGCGACATCGAGACGACCGGCCGCCGCGCGCTCGAGCTGCAGGCGCCCACGGTCGTCCAGCGCAAGTCGGTGCACGAGCCGCTCTCGACCGGCATCAAGGCGATCGACGCCATGACGCCGATCGGCCGCGGCCAGCGCCAGCTGATCATCGGTGACCGCGCGACCGGCAAGACGACGATCGCGATCGACACGATCATCAACCAGAAGCAGAACTGGGCCTCGGGCGACCCGTCCAAGCAGGTCCGCTGCATCTACGTGGCGATCGGCCAGAAGGGCTCGACCATCGCCTCCGTGCGTGGTGCCCTCGAGGAGGCCGGCGCGCTGGAGTACACGACGATCGTCGCCGCCCCGGCGTCCGACTCGGCGGGCTTCAAGTACCTGGCGCCCTACACGGGCTCCGCCATCGGCCAGCACTGGATGTACGAGGGCAAGCACGTCCT
The DNA here is from genome assembly GCF_010686755.1 of Nocardioides zeae. GTDB lineage: Bacteria > Actinomycetota > Actinomycetes > Propionibacteriales > Nocardioidaceae > Nocardioides > Nocardioides zeae. Next base: position 65,761 of record NZ_JAAGXA010000001.1, read on the forward strand.
CATCGTCTTCGACGACCTGACCAAGCAGGCCGAGGCCTACCGGGCCGTGTCGCTCCTGCTGCGCCGCCCGCCGGGTCGCGAGGCCTACCCGGGTGACGTCTTCTACCTGCACAGCCGGCTCCTCGAGCGTTGCGCGAAGCTGAGCGACGAGCTGGGCGCCGGCTCGATGACGGGTCTCCCGATCATCGAGACGAAGGCCAACGACGTCTCGGCGTTCATCCCGACCAACGTCATCTCCATCACCGACGGGCAGATCTTCCTGCAGTCCGACCTCTTCGCGGCCAACCAGCGCCCGGCGATCGACGTCGGTGTGTCGGTCTCCCGCGTGGGTGGTGCGGCGATGACGAAGGCGATGAAGGCCGTCACCGGCTCGCTCAAGGTCGACCTGGCGCAGTTCCGCGCCATGGAGGCCTTCGCGATGTTCGCGTCCGACCTCGACGCCGCGTCGCGTCAGCAGCTCGACCGCGGTCAGCGCCTCATGGCCCTGCTCAAGCAGCCGCAGTACTCGCCGTACCCCATCGACGAGATGACCGTCTCGCTGTGGCTGGGCACGTCGGGTCGCCTGGACAAGGTCCCCACGGACGACGTCCTCCGCTTCGAGCAGGAGTTCCTGGACTACCTGCGCCGCTCGCACGACGGCGTCCTCGCCGGCATCCGCGAGAGCCTCAAGTTCGAGGACTCGACCGAGTCGTCGCTGAACGACGCCTACGAGTCGTTCCTCGACCAGTTCGAGACCTCCGACGGCCAGTCGATCAAGGCCGGCAAGGAGTCGCACGAGGCGCTCGAGGACGACGAGCTCGGCCAGGAGCAGATCGTCAAGCAGAAGCGGGGCTGACCCATGGCCGTTTCGCTGCGTGAGTACCGCGCGCGGATCCGATCGACCGAGTCGATGAAGAAGATCACGCGCGCCATGGAGCTCATCGCTGCGTCCCGCATCATCAAGGCGCAGCAGCGGGCGCAGGCCGCCGCGCCGTACGCCCGCGAGCTCACCCGCGCTGTCTCGGCGGTGGCGACGTTCTCGAACGTCGAGCACCCGCTGACGACGGAGCCGGAGAACCCGACCCGGGCCGCGGTCCTCATCGTCACGAGCGACCGTGGTCTGGCCGGTGCCTACTCCTCCAGCGTCCTCAAGGAGGCCGAGCGCCTCATCGAGCGTCTGCAGGGCGAGGGCAAGAAGGTGGACGCGTTCATCAGCGGCCGCAAGGGCGAGGCGTACTTCAAGTTCCGCCAGCGCCCGATCGCTCGGGCGTGGACGGGCTACTCCGACCAGCCGTCGTACGACGACGCCCGCGCCATCGGGCAGGCGTTGATCTCGGCGTTCCTGACGGAGACGGGCGAGGTCGTCGACGACATCGCGGGTGTCGACGAGGTGCACGTGGTCTTCACGCGCTTCAAGTCGATGCTGGTGCAGGAGCCGCAGGCCATCCGCCTGCTGCCCCTGGAGGTCGTCGAGGGCACCGAGGCGCCCGAGAAGGACGAGCTGCTCCCGCTGTACGAGTTCGAGCCGTCCGGCACCGAGGTGCTCGACGCGCTGCTCCCGAAGTACGTGCAGAGCCGCATCTTCTTCGCCCTGCTGCAGGCGGCCGCCTCCGAGCTGGCCGCTCGCCAGAAGGCGATGAAGTCGGCGACGGACAACGCGGACGAACTGATCAAGAAGTACAAGCGGATCGCCAACCAGGCCCGCCAGGCTGGCATCACCCAGGAAATCAGCGAGATCGTCGGTGGCGTCAACGCGCTCGCCGACGCCCAGGCCGGGAGTGAGTGAAGACAATGACTGCCACTGTTGAAGAGACCCAGGTCGGCGGGGCCGCTGGTTCCGTCGGTCGTATCGCCCGTGTCATCGGCCCGGTCGTGGACATCGAGTTCCCGTCCGACGCCATGCCGGGCATCTACAACGCCCTCAAGGTCACGTTCGACCTCGGCGGCGAGTCGACCACGATCACCCTCGAGGTCGCCATGCACATCGGCGACGGCATGGTGCGTGCCATCTCGATGAAGCCCACGGACGGCCTCGTCCGCGGTCTGCAGGTCGTCGACACCGGTGAGTCCATCACCGTGCCCGTCGGCGACGTGACGCTCGGCAAGGTGTTCAACACCACCGGCGACTGCATGAACCTGCCCGAGGGCGAGACCCTCGAGATCAACGAGCGCTGGGGCATCCACCGCAAGGCGCCCGCGTTCGACCAGCTGGAGTCGAAGACCCAGATGTTCGAGACGGGCATCAAGGTCATCGACCTGCTGACGCCCTACGTGACCGGCGGCAAGATCGGCCTGTTCGGCGGCGCCGGCGTGGGCAAGACCGTGCTCATCCAGGAGATGATCGCGCGTGTTGCCCGCAACCACGGTGGTGTGTCGGTGTTCGCCGGCGTGGGTGAGCGCACCCGCGAGGGCAACGACCTGATGGTCGAGATGGAGGAGGCGGGTGTCTTCGGGCAGACCGCGCTCGTCTTCGGCCAGATGGACGAGCCGCCGGGCACCCGGCTGCGCGTCGCGCTCTCCGCGCTGACGATGGCGGAGTACTTCCGCGACGTCCAGAAGCAGGACGTGCTGCTGTTCATCGACAACATCTTCCGGTTCACGCAGGCCGGTTCCGAGGTGTCGACGCTGCTCGGCCGCATGCCCTCCGCGGTGGGCTACCAGCCCAACCTGGCCGACGAGATGGGTCAGCTCCAGGAGCGGATCACGTCGACGCGTGGTCACTCGATCACCTCGATGCAGGCGATCTACGTGCCCGCCGACGACTACACCGACCCGGCGCCGGCGACGACCTTCGCCCACCTCGACGCCACCACGGAGCTGTCGCGCGACATCGCGTCGCTGGGTATCTACCCGGCCGTGGACCCGCTCACGTCGACCTCGCGTATCCTCGACCCGCAGTACATCGGCAAGGAGCACTACGACTGCGCCATCCGCGTGAAGCAGATCCTCCAGCGCAACAAGGAGCTGCAGGACATCATCGCGATCCTCGGTGTGGACGAGCTCTCCGAGGAGGACAAGGTCGTCGTGCACCGCGCGCGTCGCATCCAGCGCTTCCTCTCGCAGAACACCTACGTGGCGAAGCAGTTCACGGGCATCGAGGGCTCGACGGTCACCATCGCCGACACCATCGAGGCGTTCAACAAGATCGCCGAGGGCGAGTACGACCACGTCGCCGAGCAGGCGTTCTTCATGTGCGGTGGCCTCGACGACGTCGAGGCCAAGTGGGCCGAGATCCAGAAGAGCCTCTGACCATGGCCGGTTCCCTGCACGTCGAGCTGGTCAGCGCCGAGCGCGTGGTGTGGTCGGGCGACGCCGTCCGCGTCATCGCCCGCACGGTCGCGGGTGACGTCGGCATCCTGCCGGGTCACGCACCGCTGCTCTCCGCGCTGTCGCACGGTGTGGTCGACATCCAGTCGACCGAGGGCGAGACCTGGATCGCGGCCGTCTCCGACGGGTTCCTGTCGGTGGCGGACGACCGCGTGTCCGTGCTCTCCGAGTACGCCGAGCTGTCCCACGAGATCGATGTCGAGAAGGCGCGCGCCGACGTGGAGCGTGCCAAGGCGGCGGGCGAGGACGACACGGAGGCGCTCGACGTCCTCCGCACGGCCGAGGCCCGCATCCGCGCGGTCGAGGCGGCCTCCTGAGAGGCTCGCTCGTCCCGCGTCGTACGACGCCGTGAGCTGCTGCCCGGCCCCCGCTTCTGTTGGCGGGGCCGGGCAGTAGTCTTTCCCCGTCCCGCTCCCGCGCGGCGGGTCGACCCGTCGAGGAGGAGATCGCATGCCGCTGTGGCAGTGGCTGCTCGACGGTGTCGCTGTCCTCGTCGCCCTGGTCGTGCTCTACGGCCTCGCGCTCGTCGTGCGTCGGCGCGCCGTCTCCCGGCACGGGGCCACCTTCGAGCTCAGCGTGCGCCTCCGCGAGGACCGTCCGGGCCGCGGGTGGGTGCTCGGTCTGGGCCGCTACCAGGGCGACACGCTGGAGTGGTTCCGGATCTTCTCCGTCTCCCCGCGGCCGAAGCGCCTGTGGCGCCGCTCCGAGCTGGAGTACGTCGGGCGTCGCGTCCCGACAGGCCCCGAGTGCGCGACGCTCTACGCCGACCACCTCGTGGTGCAGTGCCGCACGCCGGACGGTCCCGTCGAGCTCGCGCTCGCCCCGTCGTCCCTCATGGGCCTGCAGGCGTGGATCGAGGCCGCACCCCCGGGCACGGCCGAGCACATCTGACGCCGTCCGTCGCCCTACCCCTGCTGGCGCCGCCGCCCGCCCCTCGCCGTGTAACGCGGTGTCCGGGCTACTGGTGCGGTGGTCGACCACGTGTTCAGTAGCCCGGACACCGCGTTACACGGGCCGGGACGCGGGCCGGGGCGCGTCAGGCGTCGAGCGTGGGGGCGTTGAGGCGCAGCACCCACTCGACGACCGGGCGGCAGAGCGGCCACGTGGCCGTGACGACCTGGGTCTCCTGCGCCGCCCCTCCGTCGATCGCGCGCGTCACGGACCTGACCCACGCACCGGGCTCGAGCGGCGCCACGTCGATGGCGTCGCCCGCCTGGGAGCGGGCCTGGCCGACGACGTCGTCGACCGCCAGGGGCAGCACCACGGCGTCGAGCACGTGGTCGCCGCTGGCGCGGTCCACGATCACGGCCGTCGCGAGGGCCGTGCCGTCCGGCAGGCGCACCCCGGCGAGGTGGTCGACCGCGTCGCCGCCCACCTCGGTGATGGTCCAGGTGCTGTCCGCGGCACGGGTGCCAGCGAGGTCGCGCAGCCAGGCGGGGACGGCGTCGGCACGACGGGCCACCTCGGCATCGACGCGGTCGGCATGGGGGAGGGCCGGGTGGAGCTCGCGCAGGACGAGCAGCGCGGCGGTGGTCTCGACGTACGGCGTGTCGAGAAAGGACAGCACCAGGTCGGCGAGGCTCGGGCCGAGCGCCCGCGTGGGGTCGGCGTTGCGGTCGTCGATGCTGTCGAGGAGGGAGCCGACGCTGACGAGCAGGTCCAGCGGCCGGCCCGAGGCCAGCGCTCGCTGCAGCGCCTGGAAGAGCTCCTGCCCCTCGGCGTCCGGGATGCGGTGCGGGCGCTCGTCCTGGGGGCTCTCCATGCCCCCGACCCTAGGCCCCGGCCGTCTGGGAGGATCGCGGGCGTGGCGTCGGTCCGGATCACCTACTGCACGCAGTGTCGCTGGCTGCTGCGCGCGACGTGGTACGCCGGCGAGCTGTTGCAGACCTTCGAGGGCGACCTCGACGAGGTCGCCCTGGCCCCGGCGACGGGCGGGGTGTTCCGCGTCGACGTGCTGGTCGACGGGCACCGCCACGGGGTGTGGAACCGCAAGACCGACGGCGGGTTCCCCGAGATCACCGAGCTGAAGCGACGGGTGCGGGACCTGGCGGCGCCGGGGCGCGACCTCGGCCATGCGGACCGGGCGGACCGGACGGACCGGGTGCGCGGCGACTGAAGTCGCCCGCGACGCGACCATGGTCGCTCCCGCCGACGGCCCGGCCGGGCGAGGCTCGAGCCATGACCACTCCCGTCCAGATCGCCGTCGGCATCCTGCTCCTCACGGCCGGTGCCGTGCTCGCCCTGGGGTTCCCCGACGCCGAGCTGGGATGGTTCGACGGCCGGCCGCTCGGTGTCGTCCTCGTGCTGGTCGGCCTGGTAGACGTCGCCGAGGCGCTCTGGAAGCGGCGTTCGGGGGAACGGGCGTGATGCCGTCAGCCGCGCTCGCCGCCCGGCACCCACAGCACGTCGCCGTTCACGCGGTTCGCGTGCCGGGCCAGGATGAAGAGCAGGTCGGAGAGCCGGTTGAGGTACGTGATGGCGACGACGTTCATCGAGTCGGCGTACCCGTCCCAGGCCGCCCAGGCGGCGCGCTCGGCGCGGCGCACGACGGTGCGCGCGACGTGCAGGTGGGCGGCCGCGGGAGTGCCGCCGTTGAGGATGAACGAGCGGAGCTTGGGCAGGTCCTCGTTGTACTGGTCGCACCAGCCCTCGAGCCGCTCGACGTAGTCCGGCTCGATCCGCAGCGGCGGGAACTCGGGCTCCTCGACCACGGGCGTGCAGAAGTCCGCGCCGACGTCGAAGAGGTCGTTCTGCACGTGGGTCAGCACCGCGACCACGTCGTCGTCGAGCCCGCCGGTCGCCAGCGCGACGCCGATGTGGGCGTTCGCCTCGTCGACGACCGCGTAGGCCTCGAGACGCGCGTCGGTCTTGCTGGTCTCGCTCATGTCGCCGAGCCGGGTGCGTCCGGCGTCTCCGGTGCGGGTGTAGATGCGCGTCAGGTTGACCATGGCACGACCGTAGGTCATCCCGCCGCCCGCGCCGAGGGCGCGCCGCGCCGCGGCTACGGCCGGGGAGGTGCGCCGCGGCGTACAGTGTGGAACACGTCACACCATGTCGCTCCAGCGGTCCGGTGCAACCGATCCGCCTCTCGGGACGTCTGTGCTTGTGGGAACGCGATCCGGGCAGACCGGGGAACGAGGCATCGACATGGCTGACACCGGCACGATCGGCACGATCGGACGGCGCACGAGTGCGGGGAACCGCCTGCAGATCGTCATGGACGGTCCGCGCCTGGAGCTGGTGGGGGACTTCGATGCCCGCAGCACGTCCCAGGTGCGACCGGTCCTCCACGACGCGATGGCCACCCACGCGCGGGTCGTCGTCGACCTGGCGGGTGTCGCCAACGTCGACCTCACGGCCCTGCGGGTGCTGGCCGCGGCCAGCCGGCGTGCCCACCACGAGGGTCGTCACCTCGTGCTGGCGTCGCCCCGCCCCGTCGTCCTGCGGCTCATGCACCTGTCGCACCTCGCCCGGCTGCTCGAGGTGGAGCGGCTCGCCGTCCCTGCCTGACGCCGGTGCCCGACCCGGGGGTAACTGACCGGACGGGGAGGTGATCCATGCCCCACGGGAGGTGGTTACCGATCGGTCGCTCGCGACATACTCTGCGACCATGAGCGACTCCTCGAACGGCGCCGTCGACGCCGCCGCCGCGCCGACCCCTGCCGCCGTGCCCGAGCGGCCGGCGAAGGACCGGCCGTGGGTGATGCGGACCTACGCGGGTCACTCCACCGCCGAGGCGTCCAACGCGCTCTACCGCTCGAACCTGGAGAAGGGGCAGACCGGGCTGTCGGTCGCCTTCGACCTGCCGACCCAGACCGGCTACGACCCCACGAGCCCGCTCGCGCGCGGCGAGGTCGGCAAGGTCGGCGTGCCGGTCCCGCACCTGGGGGAGATGCGCAAGCTCTTCGACGGGATCCCGCTGACGTCGATGAACACGTCGATGACGATCAACGCCACGGCCATGTGGCTCCTGGCGATGTACCAGGTCACGGCCGAGGAGCAGAACCCCGGGCTCGACCCCGCCGAGGTCGCCCAGCAGCTCGCCGGCACGACGCAGAACGACATCATCAAGGAGTACCTGTCGCGGGGGACCTACGTGTTCCCGCCGGAGCACTCCCTGCGCCTGATCAGCGACATGATCGCCTACACGGTCCACCAGATCCCGAAGTGGAACCCGATCAACATCTGCAGCTACCACCTGCAGGAGGCCGGTGCGACGCCGACGCAGGAGCTGGCCTACTCGCTGTGCACCGCGATCGCCGTGCTCGACGCGGTGAAGGCCGCCGGCCAGGTCAGCGAGGAGGACTTCGAGAAGGTCGTCGGCCGCATCTCGTTCTTCGTCAACGCCGGGGTCCGGTTCGTCGAGGAGATGTGCAAGATGCGCGCCTTCGTGCGCCTCTGGGACGAGATCACGGCGGAGCGGTACGGCGTCGCCGACCCGAAGATGCGCCGCTTCCGCTACGGGGTGCAGGTCAACAGCCTCGGGCTCACGGAGTCGCAGCCCGAGAACAACGTGCAGCGCATCGTGCTCGAGATGCTCGCCGTGACGCTCAGCAAGGACGCCCGTGCGCGGGCCGTGCAGCTGCCGGCGTGGAACGAGGCGCTGGGGCTGCCCCGGCCGTGGGACCAGCAGTGGTCGCTGCGCCTGCAGCAGGTGCTGGCCTACGAGTCCGACCTGCTGGAGTACGCCGACATCTTCGACGGCAGCCACGTCATCGAGGCGAAGGTCGCCGAGCTCGTCGAGGGCGCGAAGGCCGAGATCGACCGGGTGCAGGCCATGGGGGGCGCGATCGCCGCCGTCGAGTCGGGCTACATGAAGCAGGCCCTGGTGTCGTCCCACGCCGCGCGGCGCGGTCGCATCGAGTCCGGCGACGAGGTCATCGTCGGCGTCAACAAGTTCACGACCACGGAGTCCTCGCCGCTCACGGCCGACCTCGACGGCGCCATCCAGACCGCCGACCCCGAGGCCGAGCGATCGGCCATCGCCTCGGTCGAGGCGTGGAAGGCGGAGCGGGACGAGGCCGCGGTGACGGCAGCGCTGGAGAAGCTCGCCGAGGACGCCAAGGGCGACGCGAACCTCATGCACGCGACCCTGGCGGCCGCGCGGGCGGGGGCGACCACGGGCGAGTGGGCCGCGACCCTCCGCGAGGTGTTCGGCGAGTTCCGCGCCCCGACCGGTGTCGCGGGCGCCGTCGGCGTGGCCGAGGCCGGTGCCGAGCTCACGAGCGTCCGCGAGAAGGTCGCGGCCACCGGTGAGGAGCTGGGCGGTCGTCTGCGGCTGCTCGTCGGCAAGCCCGGGCTCGACGGTCACTCCAACGGGGCCGAGCAGGTCGCCGTGCGTGCGCGTGACGCCGGCTTCGAGGTGATCTACCAGGGCATCCGGCTCACCCCGGAGCAGATCGTGGCGGCCGCGGTCGCCGAGGACGTGCACTGCGTGGGGCTGTCGATCCTGTCGGGCTCCCACATGGAGCTCGTGCCCGACGTGCTCGACGGCCTCCGGGCCGCCGGTGCCGGCGACATCCCGGTGATCGTGGGCGGCATCATCCCCGACTCCGACGGCAAGCGCCTGCAGGAGCTCGGCGTCGCCGCCGTCTACACGCCCAAGGACTTCGGGCTCACCGAGATCATGGGCGGGATCGTCGACGTCATCCGCGCTGCCAACGGTCTCGACTGAGGCAAGGCTTCGCTCATCCGAGCGGGTCTCGCGTAGCATCCAGGCCGTGGGCAAGTCCAAGGGGAAGAAGAAGCTTCCCAAGCTGAAGTGCTGCGAGTCGAAGTCGAAGTGCAGCCGCTGCCCCCTCCGCATGCTCAAGGAGGGGACGCTGCCGGACGGCTACACCGTCAAGCACCGGCACCTCGTGCGCGTCGACGGCAAGAAGGTCAGCAAGAAGAAGCTGCAGAGGGCCGCCTGAGCCCAGCCTCTCCTGGGGTGCCGCGACGCCGCGGCTCTGGCAGGATCGGCGTTGCCGCCGCTCCGCGACGGCGTACCGTCGAGATCGACCAGGAGACGCCCTCATGCCCGCAGCCCGTTTCGCCGAGCAGCTCAACGTCCAGATCGGCAACGAGCTCGCTGCCCACAACCAGTACCTCGCGTGCGCGGTCCACTACGACGCGCTGACGATGCCGCAGATGGCCGCCTTCTTCTACGGCCAGGCCCTCGAGGAGCGGGAGCACGCGCTGATGATGGTGAAGTACCTCCTCGACACCGACGCCGCGGTGACGATCCCCGGCGTCGAGGCCCCGATCTCGTCGTTCGACGACGTCGTCGCGCCCGTCGCGCTGGCGCTCGCGCAGGAGAAGAAGGTCACCGAGCAGATCAACGGCCTGCTGCGGATCGCGCGCGAGGAGTCCGACTACGCCTCCGAGCAGTTCATGCAGTGGTTCATCAAGGAGCAGGTCGAGGAGATCGCCACGATGAGCGACCTGCTGACGGTCGTCACGCGCAGCAAGGACGACGTCAACGACATCGAGGAGTACGTCGCCCGCGAGCAGGGTGGCGCCGGTAGCGACCCGACCGCCCCGCCCGTCGCGGGCGCCTGAGCCCGGGACCCGGGGGAGCAGGAGGAGCCCGCCGGTGAGCCGCGTCATCGTGGTGGGCGCCGGGGTCGTCGGCCTGACGGCGGCCGTTCGCCTGCTCGAGGCGGGCCACCGCGTCGACGTGGTCGCGCGCGACCTGCCGCTCGAGACGACGTCGGTGGTCGCCGGGGCCATCTGGTACCCGTACCTCGCCTTCCCCCGCGCGCGCGTCGGGGACTGGGGGCGCACGTCGTACGCGGTGCTCGACGCCCTCAGCGACACCGATCCCGATGCCGGCGTGCGGATGCGCGAGGGCACCGAGGTGCACCGCTCCCGCACGCCCGACCCGTGGTGGGCCGACGGCGGCCCGGCGATCGCGCGGGAGACGGCGCTGCCGCCGGGGTACGTCGACGGATGGACCTTCCGGACCCCGGTGCTCGACATGCCGGTGCACCTGCGGTGGCTCGCGCGACGGGTCGAGGAGCTCGGCGGCACGATCACCCGGATGAACCTCTCGGCCCTCCCGACGCACGCCGACGTGGTGGTGAACTGCTCCGGGATCGGCTCGCGCCTGCTGGCGGGCGACCGCACCGTGGTGCCCATCCGCGGGCAGGTCGTCGTGGTCGAGCAGGTGGGCCTCGACCGCTGGTGGCTGGACGAGGGCGGTGAGCACCCGACGTACGTGCTGCCGCGGGAGCACGAGATCGTCGTGGGCGGCACGGCCGTCGAGGGGGAGTGGAGCCGCACGCCGTCGCCGGAGGCGGCGCGCGACATCCTCGAGCGCGCGTCCGTGCTCGTGCCTGCGCTGCGCGGCGCGACGGTGCTGCGGCACAAGGTGGGGCTGCGTCCGCTCCGGGCCGCGGTGCGCGTGGAGCGGCAGGGCGACGTCGTGCACTGCTACGGCCACGGCGGCGCGGGCGTCACCCTGGCCTGGGGGTGCGCCGAGGAGGTCACCCGGCTGGTGGGCCCGGCCTGACCGGTTCCACCGCGACGACCGCGGGGGGCGGGAGCGCGGCGTACACGTGGGGGAAGGTGTCGTCCCCGACGGGGTCCTCGCGCCACGGCACGCCGAGCTCGTCGAGGAGGTCGGTGTCGACGGTGAGCAGCACGAGCGGCTCGGTCACGTCGGCGTAGTAGCGCTCCAGCACCCCGGCGACCTGCTCCGGCCGCGCCGCGTGGAGGAAGCCCTCCTCGGCGAGGGTGCGCCCGCGGGTCGAGGTGTCGTAGGCACCCGTGGCCTGGGCGGACGCCCAGTCGGCGGCGGTGGCGACGTGGTGGATCAGCATCAGCGCTCCGGGAAGTCCTCGAGGTGGGCCGCCCACGCGTCGGCGGCGGCGTGCAGTGGTCGCGAGGGTACGACGAGGTCCGCGACCACGTCGCCGAGCCGCACCCCGAGCTGGGCGGTGCCCCCGGCCTGCCGGCCGAGGCGGAACGACAGCAGCGGCTCGACGAAGCCGATGCCCGCCGTACCGCGGCCGTCGGCGACCGCGTGCAGCCAGTCCGCCAGCGCCCGGGCCTCCGAGGTGAGCAGGCAGGGGTCGACGGCGCGATGGCTCCCGTCGGCGCCCGTGAGCACGGCGTCGACGACGAGCCGGTTGGTGTCCCAGTCGTTCGCGGGCAGGGACGGGTCGAGCTCGGGGAGCTCGTAGCGCAGCACCGTGAGGGCGAGGCCCCGCCCCGAGGCGTCGTGCAGCTGCAGGCTCACGCTGCGCCCCCTAGAACAGCCGGTCCTCGGCGTCGTCCATGCCCCGCAGCGCGTCGTAGTCCACGACGGCGCACGTGATGCCGCGGTCGGTGGCGAGCACGCGGGCCTGGGGCTTGATCTCCTGCGCGGCGAAGATCCCGCGCACGGGGCGCAGGGCGGGGTCGCGGTTGAGCAGCTCCAGGTAGCGCGTCAGCTGCTCGACGCCGTCGATCTCGCCGCGCCGCTTGATCTCGACGGCCACCGCGGCGCCGGCGGCGTCGCGGCACATGAGGTCGACCGGACCGATGGCGGTGGGGAACTCGCGGCGCACGAGGGTGAGGCCGGCCGACAGCGTGCCGGGGTGCTCGGCGAGGAGCTCCTGGAGGTGCTTCTCGACGCCGTCCTTCTGCAGGCCGGGGTCGACGCCGAGGTCGTGGCGCGTGTCGGCGTGGATCTCCTCGATGAGGATGCGTAGCGTGTCGTCGGTCTTGCTCGTGACGGTCCACTCGACGGCGCCGTCCTCGGTGGTGCCCTCGCGCAGGGTGCACGGCGGGCTCATCCAGTTGAGCGGCTTGTAGGAGCCTCCGTCGGAGTGCACGAGGACCGAGCCGTCCGCCTTCACCATGATGACGCGGGTGGCCATCGGCAGGTGGGCGGTGAGGCGGCCCGCGTAGTCGACCTGGCAGCGCGCTACGACGAGTCTCACGCCGAGGCAATCTACCGGTCGGCGGGGGCGGGGCCCCACCCGCCCGCCCGGCCGCGCCGACCTACCCGATCGATCGCTCGGATCGTCCGGTCGGGCACTTACCGCGGGGTAGTGCGCGATGCCATCATCCCGAGCATGACCTCTACGAACGAGCAGATCAGCGCCACGCTGGTCTACCCGTACCTGAACCACGCCGTGCGCATGTACGAGGAGAAGTACGCCTCGCGCGCCGACGTCGACGCAGGCATGCGGTTCGGCTGCGGCTACCCGGCCGGGCCCCTGGCCGCGGCCGACGCGATCGGTCTCGACGTGGTGCGCGACGCGCTGGCGGCGCGGTTCGCGGAGACCGGTGACCCGCTGCACCGTCCTGCCGACCTCCTCGAGCGGCTGGTCGGCGAGGGCCGCACGGGGGTCGCGGCGGGCCGTGGCTTCTACACGTACGTCGAGGGCGAGGCCGTCGCCGACGACGAGACCCCGTCGGCGGACGACGCGCCCCAGCTGCGTCACGACGTCGCACGCGTCGGCGTGGTCGGCACCGGCACGATGGCGGCCGGCATCGTGGAGGTCTTCGCCAAGGCGGGGTACGACGTCGTGTTCGTCGGCCGCAGCGACGAGAAGCTCGCCGGGGTGGTCCGCACGATCACCAAGAACCAGGACCGCGCCATCGCGAAGGGTCGCGGCGACGAGGCCACCAAGGAGGCCGTGCTCGGCCGTCTCACGGGCGCGACCTCGCGCGAGGCGCTCGCCGACGTCGACCTCGTGGTCGAGGCCATCGCCGAGGACCTCGCGATCAAGCGCGAGCTGTTCGCCGACCTGGACCGGATCTGCAAGCCGGGCGCGATCCTCGCGACGACGACCTCCTCCCTGCCCATCCGGGAGTGCGCGGCCGCCACGGCCCGCCCCGAGGCCGTCATCGGGATGCACTTCTTCAACCCGGCGACCGTGATGAAGCTCGTCGAGGTCGTCACGACCGCCGAGACGGCGCCCGAGGTGGACGAGACCGTGCGGGCACTGTGCGCCCGCACGGGCAAGGTGGCCGTCTCGTGCGGCGACCGCGCGGGGTTCATCGTCAACGCCCTGCTGTTCCCCTACCTCAACGACGCCGTGAAGCTCTCCGAGGAGGGCACGCACTCGCTGACCGACATCGACGCGGCGATCAAGGAGCAGGTGAAGCTCCCGATGGGACCCTTCGAGCTGCTCGACGTCGTCGGCAACGACGTGTCGCTCGCCATCCAGAAGGAGCTGCACGCCGAGTTCGGCGAGCCCGGCCTCGCGCCGGCGGTCACCCTGGAGAAGGTCGTCGCGGAGGGTCGCCTCGGCCGCAAGACGGGCGCCGGCTTCCACGACTACGCCTGACCGCCGATCCACGGAGGAGCGCGAGGGCCGTGCTTGAGGGCGGGTGTTCACTCGGTTCCATGGACATCTCGACCCACGCCGTACGCCGCGGCACGGCCCTCGCGCTCACCACCCTCCTCGCGGGCGTGGCCCTGTCCGCCTGCTCCGACAGCGACGACGAGTCGTCGCCGACCGTCACCGTGACGGAGACCGTCACCTCGTCGGCGACGGCCTCGGCGTCCTCGCCCACCTCGACGCCGACCGAGCCCGGCGGCTCCTCGACCGCCTCCTCCGCGCCCACCTCGGGGAGTGCCGCGACCGGACCGCTGCCGACCGACGCCCAGGGCTACGCGCAGGCGCTCATCGACGCCTGGCAGGCCGGCGACCGTGCCGCCGCCGAGCGGCTCGTGCGTGACCCCGACGAGGTCGACGACCTCTTCGACGAGGACGACCTGACGGGCGACCCCGTGTTCGCGATGTGCGAGGGGGCGGCGGGCTCGTCGTACTGCACCTGGAACGGCACGGGATATGACATCGTCGTGCGCGTCGCCAACGAGACGGCGAGCGCCGGGCAGGAGGGCGCGATCAGCGAGGTCGACGTGGAGGACTGATGCGGCGAGCGGTCGTCGGACTGGCGGTGGCGGCGCTGCTCCTGACGGGCTGCGCCGGCACCGAGGAGGAGCCGGACGGCGCGGAGGAGGGCCAGACGGCGGAGGTGACGGCCCCGCCGGCCGACTCCCGCTGGGACATCCAGCTGGGCGGCCCCCGCGACGTGCCCGAGGACGTGGCGATCGTCGAGCGGGACCGCACGGCGGAGCCGCTCGGCGGCTACGACATCTGCTACGTCAACGGGTTCCAGTCGCAGCCCGACGACGAGCAGTGGACCGACTCCGACCTGGTGCTGCGGGACGCCGACGGCGAACCGGTCATCGACGAGGTGTGGCAGGAGTACATCTTCGACATCTCCTCGGCCGACAAGCGGGACGCGCTGCTCGAGATCGTCGGTCCGTGGATCGAGGGGTGCGCCGACAACGGCTTCGACGCCGTCGAGCTCGACAACCTCGACTCCTTCACCCGCAGCCAGGGGCTGCTCGACGAGGCCGACGCGGACGCCTGGGCCGAGGCGCTCGTGGGCGTCGCCCACGACGCGGGGCTCGCGGCCGGCCAGAAGAACCGGGCGGGCTGGGACGGCACGAGCGTCGGCTACGACTTCGCCGTCGTCGAGGAGTGCGGGGCGTACGACGAGTGCGGCGCCTACACCGAGTTCTTCGGCGACCACGTGCTGGTCGTCGAGTACACCGAGGAGGGGTTCGCGGCCGCGTGCGACGAGCTCGGCGGGACGGTGCCGATCGTCTTCCGCGACGTGGACCTCGCGCCCGACGGCGACCGGGAGTGGTGCGAGGGCTAACCTCGCCGCGTGGGCCAGAAGATCCGTGCGAACTCCGTCCTCCCGGCTCGGCGTGAGGAGCTGACGCTCCACACCGCGGACGGGCTCGGGCTCGTCGCCGAGCTCGCCCTCCCCGAGGACCGCGACCCCGTCGCGACGATCATCTTCCTGCACCCGCTGCCCACCCACGGCGGCATGATGGACAGCCACGTCTTCCGCAAGGCCGCGTTCCGGCTCCCGGCCCTCGCCGGGGTGGCGGTGCTGCGCTACAACTCGCGCGGCACGTGGAGCGAGCAGGGCACCAGCGAGGGCGCCTTCGACAACGGCGTGGGGGAGCGGTTCGACGTCGCGGCGGCCCTCGAGTTCGCGGAGTTCCACGACCTGCCGAACGTGTGGCTGGTCGGCTGGTCGTTCGGCACCGACGTCACGCTGATGCACGGGCTCGACCCGCTCGTGCAGGGCGCGATCCTCCTCAGCCCGCCGCTGCGCTACTCCCAGCCGGAGCACCTCGCCGCCTGGGCCGAGGCCGGGCGTCCCCTGACCGCGATCGTGCCGGAGCTCGACGACTACCTGCGGCCGGTCGAGGCGCGGGAGCGCTTCGCCGCCGTGCCGCAGGTGGAGGTCGTCGCCGTCGAGGGCGGCAAGCACCTGTGGGTCGGGCAGGCGGAGCGCGTGCTCGACGAGATCGTCGCGCGGGTGGCGCCGGAGGTCGCGGTCCCCCTGCCGCGGGAGTGGGACGGTGCCATGACCGCCGCGGACACCAGCGCCTACAACGCGCACAACCTGGCGGCGTACCAGGACGTGCCGGTGCCCGGCCCGGCCCAGCGCGACGCCGGCTCCTGACCGGTCAGGAGCCCTGCCGGGCGCGGTAGGCGGCGACCGCGGTGCGGTTGCCGCACGTGGTCGAGCAGAACTTGCGGGAGCGGTTGCGCGACAGGTCGAGCACGATGCCCTCGCAGTCCTCGGCGGCGCACGTGCCGAGGCGCGACATCTCGTCGGCACGGATGACGTCGATCATGGCCATCGCGGTCTCCACGACGATGCGTTCCACGAGCGGCCGGTCGGAGTCGACGGCGTGCAGGTGCCAGTCCCAGCCGTCGTGCCGTGCCAGCTGGGGGAGCGCGCGGGCCTCGGCGAGCATCGCGTTCACGATGTCGACGGCCTCGTCCCGCGTGCTGGTCAGCAGGGCCCGGAGCCGTGGTCGGAGCGCCCGCACCTCGTCGAGCTCCGCGCGCGTGCGGTCGTGCCGGCCGGTGTAGCCGTAGTCCGTGAAGTGCGCGTCGAGGTCCGCCACCGTCGTCAGCGTGTCCGGCTCCGCGGCCGTGTTGACGAGCTGGACGGCCGCCGCCAACGCGATCTCGGTGTCATGCGTGAAAAGCATTTTGACACCTTACCAACCGGGTCGTACTGTCATGACCCATGAGCACGTTGACTCCTGACACGCACGTCGTGTCCTCCGCGCGCCCCCAGCTCGGCGCCGGCCTCCTCCTCGCCCTGGTCTCGGCCTCGGCGTTCGGTCTGTCGGGGTCGTTGGCGCGTGGCCTGCTCGACGCGGGCTGGACCGCGGGTGCCGCCGTGACCGCCCGCGTCGCCCTCGCGGCGCTCGTGCTCGCCGTACCGGCTGCGCTGGCGATGCGGGGCCGGTGGGGCGTGCTGCTCGGCCAGCCGCGGAACCTCGGCACCGTGGCGCTGTACGGCGTGCTGGCGGTCGCCGGTGCACAGCTCTGCTACTTCTACGCGGTCTCCTACCTGCAGGTCGGGGTGGCGCTGCTCATCGAGTACACGGCGCCCGTCGCCGTCATCGTCTGGATGTGGCTGCGGCACGGGCAGCGGCCCGGACGCGTCACCGTGCTCGGCGCCGCCGTCGCCGCCGTCGGTCTGGCCCTCGTGCTCGGCGTCGTCAGCGGCGTGAGCCTCAACGTCGTCGGCGTCCTCTGGGGCCTCGGTGCGATGGTCGGCGCGGCGTCGTACTTCGTCATCTCCGCCGACAACGACAACGGTCTGCCGGGCACGGCGCTGGCGGCCGGCGGCCTGACCGTCGGCGGCGTGGTGCTGGGGGTCGCCGGCTTCGTCGGCATCCTGCCGATGCGGGCGACGACCGCGGGTGTGGAGTACGCCGGGCACGAGGTCGCCTGGTGGGTCCCCGTGCTCGGGCTCGGCCTGGTGACGGCGGCGCTCGCCTACGTGACGGGCATTGCCGCCTCCCGCCGGCTCGGCTCGCGCCTCGCGTCGTTCGTGGCGCTGGCGGAGGTCGTCATGGCGCTCGTGTTCGCCTGGGTGCTGCTCGACGAGCTGCCCGGCCCGCTGCAGCTCGCCGGCGGCCTGCTCATCCTCGCGGGCGTCGTCGTGGTGAAGCTGGGGGAGTCGGGCGTGCAGGACGTGCGCCTCGGCGAGCCCGAGGCGGCGGAGGTCGCGGAGACGGCCTGAGGTCGAGCGGCCCCGCCCGCCGGACGTCATGCGACCCGGTCGCCCCGGGGACCGGAACGCATGACGTCCGGGTACGGCGCGGGTCCGTTGCTCGGCGTACCGGAGCCGGGCTGGTCTGGCCGTGGCGGGCGGCTCGGCGGTCGCCGGGGGCCGAGATGTGCGGCTAGGGCAGGTCTGGCGCGGTCCGAGCTGCACCAGGAGCACAGTTCTGGCACCCGGCTCGGCCTGCCCGGCGGACGTCATGCGAGCCGGTGGCCCCGGTCACCGGGACGCATGACGTCCCGTGGGGCGGGCAGGTCGAATCGCGGACCAGGCAGGGGAAACGCGGCCCGGGAGGAGCGACACGCCGAGCGTGCGCCCCTCCCGGTCCGCGTTTTCTTGTCCGAGGCCCCGGGCGTCAGGCCTGCGGCTTGTTCGGCTCGTCGTCGTCCGCGAAGCCCGCGACGACGTCGCGCAGCGCGCCGAGCTGGGCGGCGATGGCGTCGCGACGCTTCGCCATCCGCTCGGCCTCGGCCTTGAGCGAGGCGAGCTCGCGTGCGGCCTCGGCGTGGCCCGAGGCGTTGATCGACTCCGCCTGGGTGCGGGCCGAGGCGACGATCTGCTCCGCCTCGCGCCGGGCCCGGGAGATGAGGGCCTCGGCCTCGCGCTGGGCCTGCTCGCGCTGGGCGCTGCCCTGGGCGATGGCCTCGCGGGCCCGCTCCTCGGCCGCGGCCGCCCGCTCCTCGGCCTCGGTGACGATCTGGTTGGTCTGGGCCATGGCGCTCGCGTGGTGGTCGGCGGCCTCGCGGGCGAGGCGCTCCTTCTCCACGGCGAGCGCGCGGCGTGCCTCCTGCACCTCGCGGTCGGCGCCGGCCCGCAGCTTCTCGACCTCGCGGGTCGTGCTGCTGCGCAGGTCGTTGACCTCCTGCTCGGCGGCGAGGCGCAGCTGGGCGGCCTCGCGCTTGGCGGAGGCGACGATGTCGGCCGCCTCGGAGCGGGCCAGGGTGCGCTCCTGCTCGGCGTCGGCGAGGATCCGGCCGCGCTGGTCCTCGAGGTCGCGCAGCTGGACGGCACGCATGTCCTCGGCCTCGCGGGCCGCGTCGGCGCGGATGGCCCGCGCGTCGCGGTTGGCCTGGTCGAGGATCTCCCGGCTCTCCTCCTGGGCGGTGTGGCGGACGTCGGCCGCCTCCTCCTCGGCGAGGCGCAGCATCTCGCTGGCGCGGCCACCGAGGCCGGCGTATGTCGGGTTCTTCACCTCGGCGAGCTGCTGGCGCAGCGACTCGATCTCCGCCTGGAGGCCACCGACCTGCTGCTCGGTCGCCTGGAGGCTGGCGGCGAGGCCGGCCTTCTCGTCGACGATCTGCTGCAGGGCGCGGTTGACCGCGATCTGGTCGTAGCCGCCACGGCGCACGACGGGCAGCGCCGGCACGACCCCGCGCTGCTGCGCTGCCGCCGCGGCGGGGGCGGGCTGCTGCGGGCGGGGTGGCACGCCACCGCGACCGGCGTCCGGGCGGGCGGCCGGCTGCCGGGAGGTGGTGGTGTCGGCGCCGACGGCCGGGATGGCCTGCGTCGACTGCTGGTCGGGGTTGCCGGAGCCCTTCGACGGCTCGTCGTCGAAGATCGACAGTCCCTTGTCGCTCATGGTGAAGAACTCCTCTGCCGGTCGGCGCGACGTTCGCGCCCGCTACGTCTCGTCGGGGGGTGCGGGGACCAGTGTTGCGGATCGCTCCCGCGGATCACAGTGACGTGGCCGGGTCGGCTGCTGCGGTTCGCCTCACGCCGGGGGACAATCCCGCTCATGGACGGACCGGCGGTCGACCTCAACAGCGACGTGGGCGAGTCGTTCGGCCGGTGGGTGCTCGGCGACGACGCCGCGGTGCTCGCCGAGGTCACGAGCGCGAACGTCGCCTGCGGCTTCCACGCCGGCGACCCGTCCACCCTGCGCCGCACCTGCGCGCTCGCGGTGGAGCGGGGCGTCGTCATCGGGGCGCAGGTCGGCTACCGCGACCTGGCGGGCTTCGGCCGCCGCTTCCTCGACGTCGCGCCCGACGAGCTCACCGACGACGTGCTCTACCAGCTCGGGGCCCTCGACGCGCTCGCGCGCGCCGTCGGGGGCCGGGTGGCCTACCTGAAGCCGCACGGCGCCCTCTACAACGCGACCGTGCATCACGACGAGCAGGCCGCGGCCGTGGTGCGGGCCGTGCGCGAGCACGACCCGTCGCTGCCCGTGCTCGGGCTCCCCGGCTCGGCCCTCCTCGGCCACGCCGAGGCCGCCGGCCTGCGGGCCGTGACCGAGGCGTTCGCGGACCGCGGCTACGAGCCCGACGGCACCCTGGTACGACGCGACCGCCCCGGAGCGCTCCTGCACGACCCCGACCAGGTGGCGGCCCGCGTGGTGCGGCTCGCCACCGAGGGCCTCGTGACGGCGGTCGACGGCACGGACATCGCCGTCCGGTCCGACTCGGTCTGCCTCCACGGGGACTCCCCGGGGGCCGTGGCGATGGCGCGTGCCGTGCGGTCCGCCCTGGACGCGGCCGGGATCGCGGTGCGGGCGTTCGCGTGAGGGTGCTGCCGTACGGCGACCGCGCGGTCCTCGTCGACCTCGCGGACCCCGAGGAGGGCGACCCGACCCGTGCTGCGGAACGGGTCGTCGCCTGGGTCGACGCCGCCGCGGTGGCGTGGCCGGACGTGCCGGTCGAGCTCGTGCCGGCGGCCACGACGGTGCTCGTCGCACTGCTGCCCGGCGCCCCGCAGGACGTCGGCTGGCTGGCGACGGCGGTCGCGGGCGTCCGTCCCGGGCAGCCCGCCCGGGGGCAGGAGGCTCCGCGCACGGTCGAGGTGCCGGTGACCTACGACGGCGCCGACCTCGCCGCGGTCGCGGGCCGGACGGGGCTCGACGAGGCGGGCGTGGTCGCCGCCCACACCGGCACCCCCTGGCGCGTCGCCTTCGGCGGGTTCGCCCCGGGCTTCGCCTACCTCGTCGGCGGCGACCCGCGACTGGCGGTCGTGCCGCGTCGTACGGAGCCGCGCACCCGCGTCCCCGCCGGGTCGGTGGCGCTCGCCGGGGGGTTCTCGGGGGTCTACCCCCGCGCGTCGCCGGGCGGCTGGCAGCTGCTCGGGCGCACCGACCTGGCGATGTGGGACCTGGACCGGGACCCGCCCGCGCTGCTCGCGGCCGGCACCACCGTGCGGTTCGTCGACGCCGGGGGCAGGCCGTGACGGGCCGCGCCCTCGTCGTGCGCGGACTCGGTGGCCCGGTGCTCGTCCAGGACCTCGGGCGCCCGGGGCACGCGGCCGTCGGGGTCGGTCGGTCGGGGGCGGCGGATCGCGCGGCGTACCTCCTGGGGAACCGGGCCGTCGGCAACCGCGCCGGCGCCGCGTCGCTCGAGGTCACCCTCGGCGGCCTGGAGGTGGAGGTCGTGGGCGGCCCGCTCTGGTGCTGCCTGACGGGTGCCCCCGCGGCGGTGGAGGTCGACGACCGTCTGCACCCGGCGGGCGCCGTCGTCGCGGTGCGGCACCGCCTGCGGATCGGTACGCCGCCGCGCGGCCTGCGGTGCTACCTCGCCGTGCGCGGTGGGATCGACGCGGGCGGAGTGCTGGGCTCGCGCAGCCGGGACTCGCTCGCCGGGCTCGGACCGGCGCCGCTCGCGGAGGGGGACGTCGTCGCGGTCGGCGACGAGGCAGGGACGGGCGAGGCCGGCTGGCCGCGGCTCGACGCCGTGCCGGTGGCAGCCCTCGGTGGGACGCCGGTGCTCCGCGTCGTGCCGGGGCCGCGGGCGGACCTGATCGCCGAGCCGGACCGTCTCGTCACGGGCGAGTGGCGCGCGTCGGCGCACACCGACCGGGTCGGGACGCGGCTCGAGGGCGGGCCACCTCTGCTCCACCGCGACCCGGAGCGGCAGCTGCCGAGCGAGGGCGCGCTGCGCGGGGCGCTCCAAGTGCCGCCGTCGGGGGAACCTGTGCTCTTCGGGCCGGACCACCCCGTCACCGGGGGATACCCGGTGGTCGGCGTCGTGGTCGACGCCGACGTGGACCGGGCCGCCCAGCTGCGGCCGGGCGACCCGGTCGTGTTCCGCTGGGCGTGACCAGCGGGCGGGACGGGCGGCGGGAACAGCGGCGGGACGAGCGGCTCAGCGGTGCGCGCCCTCCGCGGGCTGCACGAGCTCGACGAGCACGCCGCCCGCGTCCTTGGGGTGCACGAAGTTGATGCGGGAGTCGGACGTGCCGCGACGGGGCGCGTCGTAGAGCAGGCGGACGCCGCGCTCGCGCAGGATCGCCGAGACCTGCTCGACGTCGACCACCCGGTAGGCCAGCTGCTGCAGGCCGGGGCCCGAGCGGTCGAGGAACTTCGCGATGGTCGACTCGGGCGTCAGGGGGGCGAGCAACTGGATGAAGGAGCCGGAGTCGCCGACGGCCACCATCGCCTCGCGGACGCCCTGCTCCTCGTTGGTCTCGGTGTGGGCCACCTTCATGCCGAACGTCGTCTCGTAGAACGCCACGGCCTCGTCGAGGTCGGGGACGGCGATGCCGACGTGGTCGATGGCGATGAACAGGTGCTCGGGGATCTCCAGCGCTGCAGACATGGGCGCATGGTACGAGGCCGGGGCTCGCGGGGAGTGTGACGACCGCGACACCGACCGAGCGCACGGTCGCCCCTCGCCAGATAGGTGACGGCTCGTTAACCTAGACCGTCGCTCGCGTCGCAGCGGCACGTTCCTCACGCAGCGAACCCCCACCTCTGGAGGAGGACCTCATGACCACGTCCGTCATCGTCGCCGGTGCCCGCACCCCCATCGGCCGACTGCTCGGTGGCCTCAAGACGCTCACGGCAGCGGACCTCGGTGGCGTCGCCATCAAGGGCGCCCTGGAGAAGGCCGGCGTCGCGGGCGACGCGGTGGAGTACGTGATCATGGGCCAGGTGATCCAGGCCGGAGCCGGCCAGATCACCGCCCGCCAGGCGGCGGTCGCCGGCGGCATCCCCATGGACGTGCCCGCCCTGACCATCAACAAGGTCTGCCTCTCGGGCATCAACGCCGTCGCCCTGGCCGACCAGCTGATCCGCGCGGGCGAGCACGAGATCGTCGTGGCCGGCGGCATGGAGTCGATGACCCAGGCGCCCCACCTGCTGCCGAAGTCGCGCGAGGGCTTCAAGTACGGCGACACCGCGCTCGTCGACTCGATGGCCTACGACGCGCTCTACGACCAGTTCACGGACCAGCCGATGGGCGGCCTCACCGAGGCCCGCAACGTCGAGGCCGAGAAGCTGAGCCGGGAGGAGCAGGACGCGTTCTCCGCCCGCTCCCACCAGCTCGCCGCCGCCGCGCAGAAGAACGGCGTCTTCGACGACGAGATCGTCCCGGTCTCCATCCCGCAGCGGAAGGGCGACCCGATCGTCGTCTCCGCCGACGAGGGCGTGCGGGGCGACACCACCGCCGAGAGCCTCGCGAAGCTGCGCCCCGCGTTCAGCAAGGACGGCACGGTCACGGCCGGGTCGGCCTCGCAGATCTCCGACGGTGCGGCCGCCGTGGTCGTCATGTCGAAGGCGAAGGCCGAGGAGCTCGGCCTCTCCTGGATCGCCGAGATCGGTGCCTCCGGCCAGGTCGCCGGCCCCGACTCCACGCTGCAGGAGCAGCCCGCCAACGCGATCCTCAAGGCCGCGGAGAAGGAGGGCATCGCCGTCTCCGACATCGACCTCTTCGAGATGAACGAGGCCTTCGCGGCCGTCGGCATCGCCAGCGCCCGCAAGCTCGGCGTCTCCGAGGACAAGGTGAACGTCAACGGCGGCGCCATCGCGCTGGGCCACCCGGTCGGCATGTCCGGCGCCCGCATCGTGCTCCACCTGGCGCTCGAGCTGAAGCGTCGCGGCGGCGGCACCGGTGCGGCCGCCCTCTGCGGTGGCGGCGGCCAGGGCGACGCGCTCATCATCCGCGTCCCCGCGTGACGATCGCGTGATCGGAGGTCGCACCGGCGCCACGTCGGTCGCGGAGCTCGTCGAGGCCGCGCGGGGCGGTTCGCCCCGCGCGGTCGCGCGTCTCGTCTCGCTCGTGGAGGACGGGGCGTCGCGTCCCGACCGCGACGACCTGGCGGCGCGGCTGCGCGAGGCCATGGCGCTGCTGGCGCCCCACACCGGTCGCGCCCACGTCGTCGGCCTCACGGGCGCCCCCGGCGTCGGGAAGTCGACGTCGACGTCCGCCCTCGTGACGGAGCTGCGACGGCTCGGGCGCCGCGTGGGCGTGCTCGCCGTCGACCCGTCGTCGCCGTTCTCCGGTGGCGCGCTGCTCGGCGACCGGATCCGCATGGGCGACCACGCGACCGACGCGGGCGTCTACATCCGCTCGATGGCCTCGCGCGGCCACCTGGGTGGCCTGGCGTGGAGCACCCCGCAGGCGCTGCGCGTGCTCGACGCCGCCGGCTTCGACGTCGTCCTGGTCGAGACGGTCGGCGTCGGGCAGAGCGAGGTCGAGATCGCCGGTCTCGCCGACACCACCGTCGTGCTGCTCGCCCCCGGCATGGGAGACGGCATCCAGGCCGCGAAGGCCGGCATCCTCGAGGTCGGCGACCTCTACGTCGTCAACAAGGCCGACCGCGACGGCGCCGACCAGGTACGCCGCGAGCTGCGCGGCATGCTCAACCTGGCCGACCGTCCGGCCGACGCCTGGAAGCAGCCGATCCTGCCGACCGTCGCGCAGACCGGCGAGGGCGTGGCCGCCGTCGCCGAGCAGCTCGACGCGCACCGGGCGTGGCTCGCCGACACCGGCGCGCTCGACCGCCGTCGTCGGCGCCGGGCCCGGGCGGAGGTCGAGGCGATCGCGATGACCGCGCTGCGGCGTACGTGGGCGGGCTTCGCCGGCGGCGCCTCCCTCGACGACCTCGCCGACGACGTGGTCGCCGGCCGCCGGGACCCGTACGCCGCGGCCGACCGCCTCCTCGACACGACGGCGAACGGCTGAGGTTCTGTCCCGCCCGGGCGCGCCTTCGTCGCTCATCGGGTCCGACTTGGTAGAAACATGCCGGTCTGTGTCCGGGAACGAGAGGAGCTGAGTGCCGTGAAGAAGGTGATCCTTCTGCTGCTCGTCGTGTTCCTCGGGTTCTGGATGTTCACCGACCCGCAGGGTCTGGCCGCGACCGCCCGCGAGGGTGGCGGCGGTGCCTGGGACGGGCTCGTGTCGGTCTTCGAGGCCACGATCCGCTTCCTCGGCGCCCTCTTCTGAGGGCGGGAGCGTGGACGCGTGGGACTGCTGGCGGCCCTGACCGACCCCGACATCGGCAAGCACCTGCTCCG
Organism: Nocardioides zeae; assembly: GCF_010686755.1. Classification (GTDB taxonomy): domain Bacteria; phylum Actinomycetota; class Actinomycetes; order Propionibacteriales; family Nocardioidaceae; genus Nocardioides; species Nocardioides zeae. Next base: position 90,383 of record NZ_JAAGXA010000001.1, read on the forward strand.
TGAGGAGGGCGAGGTGATCGTCGACGAGGTGCGGCACCACTGGGTCGCGTTCATCGTGCCGGGACTCGTTCTCCTGGCCGCCCTGCTGCTGCTCGTCTCCGTGCCCTTCATCCCCCTCGACTGGGGTTGGTTCCCGCTGCTGCTGGCCCTCGGCGTCGCCCTGTACGGCGGGTACCGCGGCCTCAGCGTCCACATGGACCGCTTCGTGATCACCAACATGCGGGTCTACCGGGTGCACGGCGTCTTCTCCCAGCAGCTCGCGACCATGCCGCTGACGCGCATCCTCGACATCACGGTGAAGAAGCCCTTCATCGGTCGGCTGCTCGGCTACGGCCACTTCGTGTTCGAGTCGGCGGCCCAGGCGCAGGGCCTGCGCGACATCCGCACCGTGGCGCGTCCCGACGAGCGCGACATGGCCATCCAGCGCGTCGTGCAGCGCTCCGGCGTGCGCGGCCGACCCCAGGTGAACTGATGGGCCTGCCGTTCGATCCCATCGCCGAGGCGCGGCGCCAGTGGGACCTGCGCTGGACGGGCGGCGAGGCGATGCACGCCGTCACCTCCCTCATGCGGGTGCAGCAGCTCGTGATCGGGCGCCTGGACGCCCTGCTGAAGCCGCACGGCCTGACCTTCGCCCGCTACGAGGCGCTCGTGCTCCTCGTCTTCTCCTCCCGGGGCGCGCTGCCGCTCGGCAAGATGGGGGAGCGCCTCCAGGTGCACCCCACCTCCGTCACGTCGATCATCAACCGCCTCGAGGCCGCCGGGCTGGTGGAGCGTCGTCCGCACCCCGGCGACCGGCGCGCGACCCTCGCCGCGATCACGGACGAGGGGCGGGCGCTCGTCGAGCGGGCGACCGCGGACCTCCTCGCCGCGGACTTCGCGCTCGGTGCCCTCGGGGGTGCCGAGCAACGCGCCCTGTCCGACCTGTTGGCGCCCGTGCGCCGTGATGCCGGAGACTTCTGACGTGCGTCCCTCCCCCACCGCCCGCCGCCTGCTGTTGGCCGCCGCCCTCGTGCTGCCCGCGAGTGCCTCCGGAGCCGTGCTGCCGCTCGGCCCGGCTGCCGCCGCCGAGCCGGACACGCAGCTCGTGCTCCCCGACGACGCGCCCGCGGTGGACGGCACGGACGCCGGTGCGCCCACGACCCTGCCGCGGGGCTGGAGCCGCACGACACTGGGCGGTGACGGGGCCATCGGCTACTTCGAGGTGCGCCGGGAGCAGGAGGGCAGCACGATCCACGTCGCCGCCGTCACGCCCGGCGCGAGCCCGGACAGCTCCGAGTCCGTCACCGTCGACGTCGAGACCTCCGACGCGTCCTACTGCGCCTCGGCGACGGGGTCGCGCTCGGAGGACGAGCTCGGCCTGGTGACGGCGTCGACCCTCGTCGGTCCGGAGGACCCGCTGGAGGCGTCCTCGGGCGCTGCGGCGGACGAGCCGTGCGTCGAGGCCTCGAGCCTCCAGGTCGAGCTCAAGCGGGGGGCCAGCGCCGGCTCCGCTGCGACCGAGGTGTGGTTCCGCGTCGTCGAGGAGTCCCCGGTCCCCGACGTCGACGGTCTCGCCGACCCGGCCCGCGCCGAGCGTGACCAGGTGGACGTCTCGGGTGAGCCCGAGGACCGACCGGGCGGGCGCGACGTCGCCGACGCTCCGCTCGTCGGGGACGGGATCTGGCGCGGGACGGTGCCGGCGGGTGGTCAGGTCGCGTACCGCGTGGCCGTCGCCGAGGGCCAGACGCTCCGGGCCGAGGTGGTGAGCCCGGCGCTCTCCGCCGACGACGCCACCGAGCTGGGCTACGGCACCGACATCGCCCTCACCCTCCGTGACCCCGTGCTCTCCGCGGAGCGCACGCTCAACGACTACGGCTCGCTGGGCTCCGAGCCCGCGCGCGCCCAGGCGGCCGCCGGGCCGGTGCTGCACCGCAACCGGTTCGACTCCTTCGAGGGGCCCTACCTGCCCGGGGAGTACCTGGTGGTCATCTCGATGGGCACCGTCGACCTCGACGGGCTGGACGACGTGCCGTACACGCTGCGCGTGGGCGTCGAGGGCGAGCCGGCCACGGTCGAGCACACCACCGAGCCCCCGTTCCTCGCCGGGAGCGAGGCGACCGACACCGTGCTGCTCGGTGCGCCGGCCCCGGCGGACGACGCGTCCTCCTCGACCGTGCAGTACGTCGCGGGTGGCGCGCTCGTCGCTCTGGGCCTCGTGCTCGCCGCCGGCGGGGGGCTGCTGGTGCGGCGTCAGGCCGTCAGCAGCAGGTAGATCCCCGCGACGACCGCGACCAGGCCGAGCAGGAGGAGCGCGACACCGGGCACGGACACGCCGCGGCGCGGCGCAGCGGCGGGACGCTGCCCACCGCGGTCCACGCGGGTGCCGCCGTCGACGCGGGTCGCGCCCGCGCCGTGGACGAGGGTGCCCCCCACCTGGGTCGGCGCGCCGTGGGCTGCCGTCACGTCGGTGGGGCCGGACGGCGCCGACCAGCTGACCCCCGCCGGCCCGGTGGCGTCGAGCGCGAGCCGCTGCGGGACGACCACGGGCACGTCGCCGGCCGGCTGGTCGAGCAGCCGCAGCTCGCGGAGCGCGGCGCGGAGCGACCCGGCGTCCTGGTAGCGGTCGGCGGGCTCCTCGGCGGCGGCGCGTGCCAGCACGGTCGCGAGCCGCTCGGCGACGTCCCGCGGCTCGGGGAGCGCGTCGTCGGCCACGGCGGTGCTGCCCTTCTCGGGGCGCACCCCGGTGAGCATCTCGAGACCGACCCGGCCCACGGCGTACACGTCCTGGCGGGGGTCGGGGTCGCCCCCGTGCCACTGCTCGGGCGCCATGTAGCCGGGCGAGCCGACGGCCATCGGGCCGTGGGTGAGGCGCGGCTCGTCGACCGGGACGGCGATGCCGAAGTCGGTGAGGCGCAGGTGGGGCCACCCGGTGCCGGTGGGCTCGAGCAGCAGGTTGGCCGGCTTGACGTCACGGTGGACGACGCCGGCGGCGTGCACGGCCTCCAGCGCCTCGAGCAGCTGGTCGAGCAGCACGCCCACCCACGGCAGCGGCAGCGCTCCCCGCTCCTTGAGGAGGTCGGCGACCGAGCCGCCGGCCACGAGAGGCATCGTGAAGAGGACGCGGTCGTCCATGCCGGCCCACGACTCCGGCGTGACGACGTGGGGGTGGGCGATGCGCACCGACTGCTCGCGCACGAAGCGCAGCAGCGAGGCCGCGTCGGACTGGCGGAGGATCTTCGCGGCCTTGACGCGTCCGTCCGAACGGTCGTGGACCGTCCACACGGCACCCATGCCGCCCATGCCGATCGGCTCGATCAGCTCGTAGCGCCCCGCGAAGACCTCACCCACGCGCCCCAGCCTAGGGCGTGGCGGGCCCCCGGCTCAGCCGACCCGCAGCGTCTGGCCGGTCAGACCGGCCGCACCGGCGCTCGCGAGGAACTGCACGAGGTCGACGACGGCCGCCCGGGTCGCCTCGGTCAGGCTGCCGCGCACGCGGCGGGGCCGGGCCAGCAGGGTGCCCGAGCTGCGGGGGGCGTGGCGCTCGATCTGCACGTGGTACGCCGGGCCCTGCGTCGGGTTGGCGAGGCACCCGTTCACCCGCACCCCGTGTCGGTCCAAGCCGCCCGCGAGACCCGCGACCGCGCGGTGGAACGCGTCCTCCGCGTCCGGACCGTCGCCCGCCAGCGCCCACCAGCGGGCCGCCGCGGGGGTGAGGACGACCGCGCCGCCGCCCTGGGCGACGCTCGCGGACAGGGCGGGACGGAGGCGGCGCACCGCCTGCGTCGGCCCGGCCAGGCCGAGGCGACAGGCCTCGACGACGAACTCGCGGTCCGCGTGCCCGAGGTGCCGCGGCAGCTCCGGCGCCGACGCGACGACGAGGACGTCGAGCCGGTCCGTACCGGTCGCGAAGTCGGCGATCGCCTCCGGGTGGTCCAGCGCGAGGGGGCGGTAGCGGAACCGGGAGAGGTCGGCGTCGTAGAAGCCGGTGAGGTGCTGGGCGCCGGTCACGGTCACGTCGGCGCCGGCGTCGGCGAACGCGTGGGCGATCGCCAGCCCGGTGCCCTGGGTGCCGCCGAGCACGGCGACCCGGTGGCCGGAGTAGTCGTAGCGGGGGTAGTTCAACGCAGTCCCTGTCTTCCCGAGATGTCGACGAGGAGCGACCATCATGCACGACCCGCGCCGCGGTGGTCACCCTGCGGACGCCCTCCCCGCAGGTCCCTCGGACGATCCGCCACAATGGCGCCCATGACGCAGCGACCGTTCTCCCGTCCTGGTGCGATCGACCTGTCGAGCCTCAAGCGTCCGGCGGGCGCGCCGGCTCCCGGCTCCGCCCCGGGCGGGCCCGGGGCCGCTCCCGGCGCGCCGTCCGGTGGCGAGGGGGGCGCGGTCGCGCCGTACGCGCTCACCGTCGACGAGCAGAACTTCCAGACGGTGCTGGAGTCCTCGCGCACCGCTCCGGTGCTCCTCGTGTTCTTCTCGCGCACCCGGATGCCGGAGAGCGGCCAGCTCGCCGACGACCTCGCCGAGCTGTCGAGCGAGTTCGAGGGACGGTTCCTCCTCGGCCTCGTCGACATCGACGCGACCCCCCAGATCGCGCAGGCCATGCAGATCCCGTCGATCCCGCTCGTCGTCGCGGTGCTCGACGGTCGACCGATGCCGCTGTTCCAGGACGTCGTGCCGCTCGAGGAGCTGCGGGCCGCGCTCACCCAGGTGATGCAGCAGCTGGTGGCCCAGGGCGTGACGACCCGCCACCAGCCCCGGTCCGCGGCGCCCGTCGTCGAGGGCGACGACGAGCCGGCGCTCGACCCGCGGTTCGCGGCCGCCGAGGACGCGATCGCGTCGGGTGACGCGGCGGCGGCGGTGGCGGAGTACGAGAAGCTGGTCGCCGCCAACCCCGCCGACGCCGAGGCCGCGGTGGGCCTCGCCCGGGCCAAGCTCCTCCAGCGCACCGCGGACGCCGACCTCAACGCCGCCCGCGCCGCCGCGGCCGCGGCCCCCGAGGACGTCGACGCCCAGCTCCTCGTCGCCGACCTCGACCTCCTCGGCGGGCACGTCGACGACGCGTTCGCGCGGCTCATCGACGTCGTGCGACGCACGGCGGGCGACGAGCGCGAGCGCGCGCGCCAGCACCTCGTCGAGCTCTTCGGTGTGGTCGGCACCAGCGACCCGCGGGTGGCGCGCGGCCGTCAGCAGCTGGCGTCCGCGCTGTTCTGAGTGCCGGCTGGCTGGGGCCGCCTCCGGACGTCATGCGAGTCGCGGTCCGGGGGCGCCGGGGCGCATGACGTCCTGAGTGGGGGTGGCTTGGGGCCGGGCGGTGGGCGCGGATGTGTGCGGTTGGGGGTGGTCCGGTTCGGTCGGGGGTGCACCAGGCGCACAGTTCGGGGAGCCTCCGGACGTCATGCGAGTCGCTGGTCGGGGGCGCCGGGGCGCATGACGTCTCGAGTGGGGGTGGCTTGGGGCCGGGCGGTGGGCGCGGAAGTGTGCGGTTGGGGGTGGTCCGGTTGGGTCGGGGGTGCACCAGGCGCACAGTTCGGGGAGCCTTCGGACGTCATGCGAGTCGCTGGTCGGGGGCGCCGGGGCGCATGACGTCCTGAGTGGGGGTGGCTTGGGGCCGGGCGGTGGGCGCGGAAGTGTGCGGTTGGGGGTGGTCCGGTTCGGTCGGGGGTGCACCAGGCGCACAGTTCGGAGAGCCTTCGGACGTCATGCGAGTCGCTGGTCGGGGGCCCCGGGGCGCATGACGTCCTGAGTGGGGGTGGCTTGGGGCCGGGCGGTGGGCGCGGAAGTGTGCGGTTGGGGATGGTCCGGTTCGGTCGGGGGTGCACCAGGCGCACAGTTCGGGGAGCCTCCGGACGTCATGCGAGTCGCTGGTCGGGGGCGCCGGGGCGCATGACGTCCCGGGTGGGTGCGAGGACGAGACCACACCGGACGATCGCACCGGACGATCACGCCAGGCGGTCAGGCTGCGGCGGCCCAGCTGCGACGCAGCTCGTCGACCACCGCTGCCACGGCGGGCGACCCGGCGAGGGTGCGCCGGTGCAGCACGGTCACCGTGCGGGTGGGCGCCGGGTCGGTGACCCCGAGCGCCACCAGGTCGTCGCCCAGCGGTGCCCGGCCGAGGCGGGGGACGAGCGCCGTGCCGAGACCGGCGGAGACGAGCGCCAGGTGGCACTCGAACTCGCGTGACTGGTGGGCGATGCGGGGGCGTCGGCCGGTGCCGTCGTGCATGCGCTCGAGCCACTGGCGGCAGATGGTGCCGGGGGGCGTCGCGACCCAGTCCTCGTTCGCGAGGTCGGCGGCGGTGACGCTGCCGCGCCCGGCCAGCGGGTGGTCGCGACGCACGATGGCGTGGGCGGGGTCGCGTCCCAGCTCGGTGGCCACCACGTGCTCCGGCACCGCCAGGGCGACGTCGCCCCAGGCGTGCGCGACGGCGACCTCCACCCGTCCGCGCGCCACGAGGTCGACCCCGTCCCACGGCTCCTCCTCGCTCAGCGTCACCCGGAGGTCGGGGTGGGCGTCGAGCAGGCGTCGGGTCGTGGGCGCGGCGAGGCCGCGCATCGCGGTGGAGAAGCAGGCGAGGCGCACGTGCCCCGCGACGGTGCGGGAGTACGCGTGGAGGTCGGCCTCCACGCGCTCGAGGTCGGCGAGCAGCCGGGCCCCGTCGTCGACGAGGCGGCGCCCGGCGCCCGTGAGCAGCACCCCACGCCCGACCCGCTCGAGGAGCTCGACGCCCGCCTGCTTCTCGAGACGCTTCACCTGCTGCGAGACGGCGCTCGGCGTGAAGCCCAGGGCGTCGGCCGCGGCGACGACGGAGCCGTGCTCGTCGATCGCGCGCAGGGACTGGAGGGCGCCCAGATCGATCATGAAGCGAACCTACATCGTTCCGTGCGGAATCATTCGCTGGTGCTGCACGGTCACGGTGGTCGAGCATGGACCCATGAGCCGTCGTGACGCGCTGCTGGCGCTGCTGGTCGCCTTCCTGTGGGGACTGAACTTCGTCGTCATCGAGTGGGGGATGGCGGGCATCCCGCCGCTGCTGTTCCTCGCCCTGCGCTTCACGGTCGTGGTCCTCCCGGCCGTGCTCCTCGTGCCTCGCCCCGACCTGCCGTGGACGGCCATCGCCCGCGTCGGCCTGCTGATGTCGCTCGGCCAGTTCGGGTTCCTGTACGCCGCGATGCACGCCGGCATGCCGCCGGGGCTCGCCGCGCTCGTGCTGCAGGCCCAGGTGCTCCTCACCATCGTCATCGCGGCCGGTGTGCTGGGGGAGCGGCCCAGCGCCCGCCAGGCCCTCGGGGTGGTCGTCGGTAGCCTCGGGCTCGCCGTCGTCGCGGTCGGCCGCGACGTGACGACGCCGCTCCTGGCGTTGCTGCTGTGCCTCGCCGGCGCGCTCTCGTGGGCGGCGGGCAACGTGGCCGCCCGGGCGGCCGGCGCGGTCGGCGGGCTGTCGCTGACGGTGTGGTCGGGCCTCGTCGTACCCGTCCCGGCGCTGGGGCTGTCGCTCCTGCTCGACGGTCCTGCGGCGGTCGGGGCCGGGTTCGCCGCGATCGGCGTCCCGGCGCTGCTCTCGACCCTCTACACGGCGGTGCTCGCGTCGCTGGTGGGCTACGGGATCTTCACCAGCCTCCTCGGCCGCTACCCCGCGGGCAAGGTCGTGCCGTGGATCCTGCTCGTGCCGCCGGTCGCGATGACGTCGGCGTGGCTCCTGCTCGGGGACCGGCCGGCGCCGCTCGAGGTCGTCGGGGGCCTGGTGCTGCTCGCCGGGGCCGCGGTGGCGCTGGTGCCTGCGCGCCGGCGCCGCGAGGGCGTGGTCGTCGCGGTCGCGGCGGAGGGGGTGGCGCCGGTGCTTCAGCCCTCGCTGGAGCCGACGCCGTGCCGTCCGGACTCGGTGTAGGCCGGTGCGCCGCCGCCCAGGTTCTCGAGCGCGGCGACGACGCGGCGGGCCGTGAAGTCGGCGCACCGCTCGAGCACCTCCTCGGGGGTGCAGAAGGCGATGCCCTTGATCTCCTTCTCCTCCTTCACGACACGCGCGACGAGGTCGTCGCCGTCGTGGACGCCGCCGTCGAAGACGAGGGTGACCGCGTCGTCCCAGCCGCTCCACGGCGGCAGCCAGTCCGTCAGCAGCAACCGGCCCGCCGGGATCTCGAGGGCCAGCTCCTCGCGCACCTCGCGGGCGGTCGCCAGCTGGGGCGACTCGTTGACCTCCACGACGCCGCCCGGGAGGTCCCAGTCGCGCTTGTAGGTGAGCTGGCAGAGCAGCACCCGACCCTCGCGGTCGCGCACCAGCATCTGGCCGATCGCCCGCTTGCGCGGGAGGAACGAGTTGAGCAGGGCCCGGAACCCCTCCGGTGCGTCCGCCGGGACGTCGTCGGCGAGCCGGGCGTAGAGCACGTGGTCGACCGGTCCCTCCGGCAGCGGGATGCCCCGCAGCACGCCCTCGCGTCGCAGGCCCGACCACGTGGCCACGCGCTGCCCGAGGGCGTCGTCGGCGCGCACCCGGGCCTCGACCCGGGCGTGGTCGCCCAGCGCGGTCTCGACGGCGGTGCGCACGAGGCCGACCGCCGCGCTCCAACCGAGGTCGGTGACGGACGACCCCCACGCGACGTGGGCGACCCCCGGGGAGAGCGTGGTGACCGACACGGGGGCGGGGGCGGCACTCACGGTCGCCACCCTACCGACCTGCCGGAGGCGGTCAGACCTTCCGGAACCACACGCACGCCAGGGGCGGCACGACGATGTCGGCGTGGGCCGGCTGGCCGTGGTGCTCGCCCGCGACCGCCTCGACGGCGCCCAGGTTGCCGACCCCGGAGCCGGTGTAGCCCTCCGCGTCGGTGTTGAGCACCTCCTCCCAGCGGCCCTCGCTCGGCAGGCCGAGCCGGAAGTCCCGGTGGGGCACCGCCGAGAAGTTGGCCACGCAGACCACGTCCGGCGCGCCCGGCGTGCGCCGCACGAACGAGAACGTGTTGCGGGCCGCGTCGTTGGCGTCGATCCAGGAGAATCCCGACGGGTCGTTGTCGCTGCCGAACAGGGCGGGGGACGCGGCGTACACGTGGTTGAGGTCGCGCACGAGCGACTGGACGCCGCGGTGCTCCGGGTGGTCGAGCAACCACCAGTCGAGCTCGCGGGCCTCGGCCCACTCCGACTCCTGGCCCAGCTCGCAGCCCATGAACAGCAGCTGCTTGCCCGGGTGCGCCCACATGAAGGCCAGGTAGGCCCGCAGGTTCGCCAGCTGGCGCCACCGGTCACCCGGCATCTTGCGGAGCAGCGAGCCCTTGCCGTGGACGACCTCGTCGTGGCTGATGGGCAGCACGAAGTTCTCGGAGAACGCGTAGACCAGCGAGAACGTGAGCTCGCCGTGGTGGTAGGACCGGTGCACCGGGTCGTGGGCGACGTAGCCCAGCGAGTCGTGCATCCACCCCATGTTCCACTTGAAGCCGAAGCCGAGACCGTCGCTGCTGGTCGGCTTCGTGACCCCGGGCCACGAGGTCGACTCCTCGGCGATCATCACGGCGCCGGGCACCCGCTTGTAGACCGTCGCGTTGGTCTCCTGCAGCAGCTGCACCGCCTCGAGGTTCTCGCGGCCGCCGTGGACGTTCGGCGTCCACTCGCCCTCCTCGCGCGAGTAGTCGAGGTAGAGCATCGAGGCCACCCCGTCGACGCGCAGGCCGTCGGCGTGGAACTCCTCGAGCCAGAAGAGCGCGTTCGCCACGAGGAAGTTGCGCACCTCGCGCCGCCCGAAGTTGAAGATGTGGCTGCCCCACTCCTTGTGCCAGCCGCGCTGGGGGTTGGGGTCCTCGTAGAGCGGCGTGCCGTCGAACCGCACGAGCGCCCACTCGTCGGTGGCGAAGTGGCCCGGCACCCAGTCGAGGATGACGCCGATGCCGGCCTGGTGCAGCCGGTCGACGAGGCGCTTGAAGCCGTCGGGGTCGCCGAAGCGCGCGTCCGTCGCGTAGTACGACGTCACGTGGTAGCCCCACGAGCCGCCGAACGGGTGCTGCATCACCGGCATCAGCTCGACGTGCGTGAACCCGAGGTCGGCCAGGTACGGCACGAGCTCGTCGGCCAGCTCGTCGTAGCTCCGCCCGCGGCGCCACGAGGCCAGGTGCAGCTCGTAGATCGACATGGCCTCCGCGACCGGCTGCCTGCCGGCGCGGGCCGTCATCCACTCCTCGTCGTGCCACTCGTGGTGCGAGGTGTGCACGACCGACGCCGTGCGGGGAGCGACCTCGGTGTGGAACGCGAGGGGGTCCGCCTTCTCCCGCCACACCCCGTCGGCGCCGAGGACGTCGAGCTTGTAGCGCGCCCCGGCCCCCACGCCGGGGAGGAAGACCTCCCACACCCCGGACACGCCGAGCTGCCGCATCGGCAGCTCGCGCGAGTCCCAGGAGGAGAAGTCGCCCTTCACCCGTACGGCGCGGGCCTGGGGCGCCCAGACCGCGAACGAGGTCCCGTGCACGTCGCCGAGCTCGCCGGGGTAGTGGCGCACGTGGGCGCCGAGCACCGTCCAGAGCTGTTCGTGGCGGCCCTCGTTGACGAGGTGGAGGTCGGTCTCGCCGAGCGTCGGCAGGAACCGGTACGGGTCGTCGACCTCGACGGGCTCCTCCTCGCCGTACGCGATGCGGAGGCGGTAGTCGGGCACGTCGGCCACGGGCAGCACGCCGACCCAGATCCCGCCCCGCTCGTGGGTGAGCGGCACGGTGCCGCCCGCGTGGACGACCTCGATGCTGGTGGCGAGGTGCCGCAGCACCCGCACGGTGACGGCCCCGTCGTGCACGTGGGGCCCGAGCACGGTGTGGGGGTCGCCGTGCTCCCCGGCGACGAGGAGCTCGAGCTCCGCCACGTCGACAGGGGCAGGCCCCGGGGTCGGGCTGGAGGTGGAGGTCATGCGGCTCCGATCCGAGCGATCGCGGCCAGGGGGATGCCCACCCAGCCGGGGCGGTTGCGGGTCTCGTAGACGGTCTCGTAGACCGCCTTGTCCGCGACGTAGGCGCTGAGGAGGACCTCCTCGGCGGGGGTCAGTCCCCGTCCGGCGTAGCTCGCGAGGAACGCGCGGCGGTTGTGCCCGGCCCACTCCTCGGCGCGGTGGTGGCGCTGGCGGGCCGTCGCCTCGTCCGGTGCCTCCAGGGTGCGGGCGGCGACGCGGGGCGCGTAGTCGAACGACCGCAGCATCCCGGCGACGTCGCGCCACACGGAGTCGGGGCGCACGCGGTCGGCGAGCGGCTTGGCCGGCTCGCCCTCGAAGTCGACGATCTTCCAGCCCTTCGTGGTGCGCAGCGTCTGCCCGAGGTGCAGGTCGCCGTGCACGCGCTGCACGGGCACCTCGTCGAGCTGGGCGACCCGTGCGAACAGGCGGCGCAGGCCCTCGGCGTGCTCCTCCAGCTCGGGCACCACGGCGAGCGCGGCCTCGAGGCGCGCGGTCATGGCGGCGGCGAGGCCGGCGGTCGCGTCGCCGCGGCGTACCTCGACGGGGAAGTGGTGGGCGAGCGCGGCGTGCGTCTCGGCGAGCGCGACGCCCAGGCGGGCCGCCTCGCCGGCGAAGTCGCCGCCCACCTCGTCGGCGTGCAGGTCGGCCTCGGCGAAGAGGTTGCGGACGGAGGCCTGGGCGAGGTCCCACCCGTCGCTGGCCGTGCGGAGGAACTGCTGCAGCATCGCGAGCTGCACCACCCCGCCCTCGACGTCGACGTCGAGCCACCCGAACAGCTCCGCGGCGTGGGGGGAGCCGGCGCGGGTGAGCACCTCGTGCACCTCGACGTCGGGGTTCACGCCCGGCGTGACCTTGCGGAAGATCTTCATCAGCGCGTCCTCGCCGAACATCACCGACGAGTTCGACTGCTCCCCGCTGAAGAGGCTGGCGCGCGCGTCGACCTCGAGGTCGTAGCCCGGCAGGCGGTGGAAGTCGAGACCTCCGACCCGCCAGGCGCCCCCGGCCGCGCCGTTGCCGGCCCGGTCGAACGCCACGAGCCAGGCGTGCAGGGCCACGCGGTCGTGGGGCGCGTCGTAGACGTGGGCGTACGACGCGGAGCCGTCCGCGTCGGCCGGGAGGCCGGGCACGGCCCACCAGCCGACGAAGGCGTGGTCGAGGCGCTCCTGGCGGTCGCGGTAGCAGGACAGCGGCACCTGGTAGAGCTCGGTCGCCGCCTCGTGGCCGGCGCCGGGGTCGGCACCGGGGTCGGCCACGTCGGTGTAGGTCACCTCGACGAGCTCGACGACGACGAGGGGGTCCTCGGCGCCGCCGGTGCCGCCGAGGTCGCCCACGCGACGTACCGCGGAGACCGTGAACGGGCGGCCCTTGCCGCCGAACCAACGCGCGTGGGCGAGCAGGTCGGCGAGGCGCTCCTCGACGGTCTGGGCCGCTTCCGCGGTGGCGTCCGTCGGCGGGCCGGTCGGCGGGGTGCTCGTCGGGTCGGGTGTCTCGCTCATGCGGATCCTCCGGTGGTGGCGGAGTCGGGGGGCGTGATGCGGAACCAGTAGAAGCCGTACCCGCCGAGGGTGAGGAGGTAGGGCAGCTCGCCGATCCGGGGGAACGGCACGCCGCCGAGGGTCTCGACGAGGTCGCAGCCCTCGTAGCGGCGCAGGTCGAGCTCCACCGGCTGCGGGAACCGGGACAGGTTGTTGACGCACAGCACCACGTCGCGCTGCCCGTCGGCCCCGACGTGCTCGCGCACGAACGACAGCACGCTGGGGTTGGACCCGCCGAGGTCCTGGAAGTCGCCGAGGCCGAACGCCGGGTGGCCGCGCCGCACCTGCAGCAGCCGCCGCGTCCAGTGCAGCAGCGACGAGGAGTTCTCGAGCTGCGACTCGACGTTGACGCTCTGGTAGCCGTAGACCGGGTCCTGCACCAGCGGCAGGTAGAGCTTGCCGGGGTTGGCGACCGAGAAGCCGGCGTTGCGGTCGGGGGTCCACTGCATCGGCGTGCGCACGCCGTCGCGGTCACCGAGCCAGATGTTGTCGCCCATGCCGATCTCGTCGCCGTAGTAGAGCACCGGCGAGCCGGGCAGGGAGAGCAGCAGCGCGTTGAACAGCTCGAGGCGGTTGATGTCGTTGTCGAGCAGCGGCGCCAGCCGCCGCCGGATACCGATGTTGGCCTTCATCCGCGGGTCCTGCGCGTACTCGGCCCACATGTAGTCGCGGTCCTCGTCGGTCACCATCTCGAGCGTCAGCTCGTCGTGGTTGCGCAGGAAGATCCCCCACTGGCAGCTGTCGGGGATCGCCGGCGTCTGCTCGAGGATCTCCGAGATCGGGAACCGCGACTCGCGCCGCACCGCCATGAAGATGCGCGGCATCACGGGGAAGTGGAAGGCCATGTGGCACTCGTCGCCGCCGGCCTCGAAGTCGCCGAAGTACTCCACCACGTCGGCCGGCCACTGGTTGGCCTCGCAGAGCAGCACGCGTCCGGGGTAGTTCTCGTCGACGAACTTCCGCACCCGCTTGAGCACGCCGTGCGTCTCCGGGAGGTTCTCGCCGTTGGTGCCCTCGCGCTCGAAGAGGTAGGGCACGGCGTCGAGCCGGAAGCCGTCCATGCCCATGTCGAGCCAGAACGCCATCGCCTCGATCATCGCCTCCTCGACCTTGGGGTTGTCGAAGTTGAGGTCGGGCTGGTGCGAGAAGAAGCGGTGCCAGAAGTACTGCTGGCGCACCGGGTCCCACGTCCAGTTCGAGGGCTCGGTGTCCACGAAGATGATGCGCGCCTCGGAGTAGAGGTCGTCGTTGTCCGACCAGACGTAGAAGTCGCCGTACGGGCCGTCCGGGTCGGAGCGCGACGCCTGGAACCACGGGTGCGCGTCGCTCGTGTGGTTCATGACGAAGTCGATGATCACGCGGATGCCGCGCTTGTGGGCCTCGTCGAGGAAGTGCCGGAAGTCCTCGATCGTGCCGATCTCGGGGTGGACGCCGGTGTAGTCGGCCACGTCGTAGCCGCCGTCGCGCAGCGGCGAGGGGAAGAACGGCGGGATCCAGAGGCAGTCGACGCCCAGCCACGCGAGGTAGTCGAGCTTCTCCACGAGGCCGCGGAAGTCGCCCGTGCCGTCGCCGTTGGAGTCCTTGAACGAGCGCACGAGCACCTCGTAGAACACCGCGGTCTTGAACCACTCGGGCTCGATGTTGGCGATGGGCTCGGCGGGCTCGACGTCGGGGGCCTCGGGGACCTCGGGCACGTCGGTGGTGAGGGGCCCGTGGGGGAGCGGGTCGTCGTGGGCGGTCATCGCAGGCTCCTGAGGGTCAGCACGTGGGCCGGCTCGTGGCCCGGGTCGAGACGGACGTAGTTGTGCTCGCGCCAGGTCCACGTGTCGCCGGTGAAGGCGTCCGTGACCTCGTAGGCGTCGCCCCAGTCGAGACCGAGCGAGGGCATGTCCAGGTGGACGGTGGTCTCCCGCGTGGCGTGCGGGTCCAGGTTGATCACCACGATGACGACGTCGTCGGCTCCATCGGGCCCGCCGGTGCCCGTCGCGCGCTTCGAGTAGACCAGCACGTTCTCGTCGTCGCTGTGGTGGATGGTGAGGTTGCGGAGGAGCTGGAGGGAGCGGTGCTCGCGCCGCACCTCGTTGAGGCGGGTGAGGTACGGCGTCAGCGTGCGCCCCTCGGCCTCCGCGGTGTCCCAGTCGCGGATGCGGACCTGGTACTTCTCCGAGTCGAGGTACTCCTCGCTCCCCGGCTTGACCGCGACGTGCTCGAAGAGCTCGTAGCCCGCGTAGACGCCCCAGGTCGGGGAGCTGGTGGCGGCGAGAGCCGCACGGATCTTGAAGACCGCGGGACCGCCGTACTGCAACGAGGCGTGGAGGATGTCGGGGGTGTTGACGAAGAAGTTCGGCCGCATGAGGTGGTCGGTCTCGGAGCTGAGCTCGCGGAGGTAGTCCTCGATCTCCCACTTCGCGGTGCGCCACGTGAAGTAGGTGTAGGACTGGTGGAACCCGATCGCGCCGAGGCCCTGCATCATCGCCGGCTTCGTGAAGGCCTCGGCCAGGAAGAGGACGTCGGGGTCGGTGCGGCGCACCTCGCGCAGCAGCCACTCCCAGAACGCGACCGGCTTCGTGTGGGGGTTGTCCACGCGGAAGATCCGGACCCCGTGGCTCATCCAGAGCTTGACGATGCGGAGCACCTCGCGGCAGATGCCGGTCGGGTCGTTGTCGAAGTTGATCGGGTAGATGTCCTGGTACTTCTTCGGCGGGTTCTCGGCGTAGGCGATCGTGCCGTCCGCCCGCGTGGTGAACCACTCGGGGTTGCTCGTGACCCACGGGTGGTCGGGCGCGGCCTGGAGCGCGAGGTCGAGGGCGACCTCGAGCCCGAGCTCACCGGCGCGCGCGACGAACGCGTCGAAGTCGGCGAACGTGCCGAGGTCGGGGTGGATGGCGTCGTGCCCGCCGTCCTTCGAGCCGATGGCCCACGGCGAGCCCGGGTCGCCGGGCCCGGGGGTCAGGGTGTTGTTCGGGCCCTTGCGGTTGACCTCGCCGATCGGGTGGATCGGGGGCAGGTAGACGACGTCGAAGCCGGCCGCGGCCACGGCGTCGAGGCGCTGCGCGGCGGTGCGGAACGTGCCGGACACGACCGTGCCGTCGGCGTCGACGCGGGCGCCCTCGGAGCGGGGGAAGAACTCGTACCAGCTGCCGAAGAGGGCGCGGGGCCGGTCGGCGTAGAAGGGGTACGGGCCCTCCAGCGTCAGCAGCTCGCGGAGCGGGTGGGCGGTGAGCACCGCGGAGAGGGCGGGGTCCTGCAGCGCGGCGAGGCGGGCGCCGGCAGGGTCACCGGTCGCGGAGGCGGCCTCGAGGCCGGTGGTGACGACGGCGGTCTCCTCCGGCGTCAGGTCACCGGCCGCGAGCACGCGCTCGAGGAGCAGCCGCCCCTCGAGGAAGGTGAGCTCGACGTCGACCCCGGCGGGGATCTTCAGCCCGGCGGCGTGCTGCCACGTCGCGATCGGGTCCGACCACGACTGGATGCTGAACGTCCAGGCCCCCTCGACGTCGGGGGTGACGGTCGCGGCGTACTCGTTGGGCTCGGTGGGGTGGAGCTCCATCCGCACCGGTGCGCGTTGCCCCCCGGCGGGATCGGTGAGGACCACCTCGGCTCCGAGCTTGTCGTGACCCTCCCGGAAGACGGTGGCGGTCACGCGGAAGGGTTCGTCCCGGGTCGCCTTGGCCGGTTGGCGGCCGAGGTCGACGACGGGCGCGACGTTCATGACGGGGATGCGTCCGACCATGACCCCGAACCTAGTGGGTGGGGCCACGGGATCAGGAGGAGCGACGCGCCTTCCGGGCGCTCAGGAGAGCCATGACACGCGCGATGACCAGCGCGATGTAGAGCATCCCGGCGATCTGCTCGAGCATGACCACCGAGCGGGCGTGGGGGAGCACCGGCACCACGTCGGACAGGCCGGTGCTCGTCAGCGTCGTCACGGAGAGGAACAGCAGCTCCACCCAGCTGCGCTGCTGCTCGGGGTCGACCGCCGCGGTGAACGAGCCCGGCCAGACGACCTGGACCGCGATGTACAGGTAGGCGAAGCCCCAGGCCACGACGGTGAACGTCGCCCCGGTCGCCCAGATCTCGTCGTTGGTGACCTCGTCGTCGTGGAACATGTAACGGATCAGCGCCCACGCCGTGTAGAAGTAGAAGACCGCGTGGAGCAGCGACGAGCCGACCACGATGGCGCCGTTGTCGGGGCGCATCGCCTCGAGCACGGTCAGCACGACGAGGGGCCCGCCGAGCACCAGGGAGACCCAGGTCAGCGCCTGCGTCGCGCGCACCGCGAAGACCGCCAGCACCAGCACGAGCAGGCCGATCGTGCCGAAGGCGCCACGGCCCGTGCCGGAGTCGCCGAGGAACGGGTAGACCGCGATCCCGCCCAGCTGCGTGAGCATCAGCACCGCCGACGGGTGTGCGCGCAGCCAGTCCCAGCTGCCCGCGAGCGCGGAGGAAACGGATGGACCGGTCGAGGTCGCCACGGCGAGGATGCTGCCATGCCGGCTCGCGGACGCCCCTCGGCGCGCCCGCGACCTGCTCAGGTCGCCTGGATGACCAGCACGGAGCGGCTGCGCACCTCGAAGTGGTCGCCGGCCTTCACCGGCGTGCCCGGCGGCAGCTCGCCGTCGGTCGACAGCACGACGGCGCCCGTCTGCACCCAGTCGTTCTCGGGCAGCAGGATGTGGACGGGTTCGTGGCCGGCGTTGAACCAGATGACGAACGAGGCGTCGACCTGCTGCTCGCCGCACGGCCCGGGAGCGCGCAGCGGCGCGCCGGAGACGAACATGCCGACCGCGCGCAGGTTGCCGTCGTGCCAGTCCTCGGCGCGCATCTCCCGGCCCGTCGGGTGCAGCCAGGCGAGGTCCTTGGGTCCGCCCTTGATCGTCGGCCGGCCCTCGAACCAGTGCCGCTGCCGCAGGGCCGGGTGCTCGCGCCGCAGCCGCAGGGCGGCCTTGGTGACCTCGTAGACGTCCAGCCACGCGTCGTCGGGGCTCCAGTCGACCCACGACGTGGGGCCGTCCTGGCAGTAGGCGTTGTTGTTGCCGCGCTGCGTGCGCCCCCGCTCGTCGCCCGCGGTGATCATCGGGACGCCGTTGGACAGGCACAGGGTGGCCATCATGTTGGCTGCCTGGCGGCGGCGCCGCTCGAGGATGCGGGCGTCGTCGGTCTCGCCCTCGACCCCGTGGTTCCACGACCGGTTGTTGTCGGTCCCGTCCCGGTTGTCCTCGCCGTTCGCCTCGTTGTGCTTGCGGTCGTAGGAGACGAGGTCGCGCAGCGTGAAGCCGTCGTGGGCGGTGACGAAGTTGACGGAGTTGTACGCCGAGCGCCCGTCGTCGGCGTACAGGTCGCTGCTGCCGGCGAGCCGCGTCGCGACCTCGTGGAGGCCGGGCGTCTGCCCGCGCCAGAAGTCCCGGGTGCTGTCGCGGTACTGGTCGTTCCACTCGACCCACGGCGGCGGCAGCTCGCCCACCAGGTAGCCGTCCATCGAGGCGTCCCAGGGCTCGGCGATGAGCTTGACGTGCCGCAGCACCGGGTCCTGGCCGATCGCCACGAGCAGGTCGCTCTTCATGTCCACGCGCGAGCCCGTGCGGGTCAGGGCCGACATGAGGTCGAAGCGGAAGCCGTCGACGTGCATCTCGGTGACCCAGTAGCGCAGCGAGTCGAGGATCATGCGCAGCGCCAGCGGGTCCTCGCTGTTGACCGTGTTGCCGCAGCCGGTCACGTCCCAGTAGGTGTCGTCGAAGCGTCCGGACGCACCCTCGGGGGCGGTCTCGCCGCGCTGCACGCGGCGGTAGAACCCCCGGTCGTCGAGCCCGCGGAAGGAGAGCGTGGGGCCGAGCGGGCCGGCCTCGGCCGTGTGGTTGTAGACGACGTCGAGGATGACCTCGATGCCGGCGCGGTGCAGGTCCTTGACCATCTGCTTGAACTCGGCGACCTGCTGGCCCCGGTCGCCCGCGGCGCTGTAGGCGTTGTGCGGCGCGAAGTAGCCGATCGAGTTGTAGCCCCAGTAGTTGACCGCGCCCCGCTCGGTGAGCCCCGGCTCGGAGAAGAACTGGTGCACCGGCAGCAGCTCGACGGCCGTGACCCCGAGGTCGCGCAGGTAGTCGGTGACCGCCGGCGACCCGAGCCCCGCGTAGGTGCCGCGCAGGTGCTCGGGCACCCGGTCGTGCAGGGCGGTGAACCCCTTGACGTGCAGCTCGTAGATGACGGTGTCACGCCACCGCCGCTTCATCGGCTGCTCGCCCTCCCAGTCGAAGGCCGGGTCGACGACCACGCTCCGCGCGGCGTACGGCGCGGAGTCGTCCTCGTTGCGCAGGGCGGGGTCGTCGAAGCGGTAGCCGAAGAGCGCGGGCTGCGGGTCGATCGTGCCGCTGACCGCCTGGGCGTAGGGGTCGAGGAGGAGCTTGGCGGGGTTGAAGCGGAGGCCCTGGGCGGGGTCCCACGGCCCGTCGACGCGGTAGCCGTACCGCGTGCCGGGGGCGATGTCGGGCAGCGCACCGTGCCAGATGCCCAGGGACCGCTCCGTCAGCGCGTGCCGGGTCTCGACGTCCTCGTCGTCGAAGACGCACAGCCAGCACGCCGTGGCGTGGGGCGCGTAGACGGCGAAGTTGGTCGAGGCGGGCGACCAGGTCGCACCGAGCGGCCAGTTGCGTCCGGGCCAGACCGGTGAGACCTGTCCCTCGTAGCTCCAGAGACCGGGACTCATGGGCGCCATTGTGGTGGACCGGCGCCGCGACCGTGGCGGTACACCCCGTCCGGTCCGTGGTCCCGGTCACCCGGTACGCCGTACCGCGGCCGGGCACGGCACAATGCCGACCGAGCGCTCGGGAACCGGCTCCGGTCGGCCGGGCGCTGCAGGACCGACCGACACACCGTCAGACCGATAGACGAAAGCGGGAGCGGCATGGGTGAGCACGTCCGACTGGAGGTGGCCGACGGCGTCGGCACCATCCGCCTGGACCGTCCGAAGATGAACGCCATCAGCTTCGCCGTGCAGGCCGAGCTGCGCGAGGTGGCCCGGGAGGCGACCGAGCGTGAGGACGTGCGTGCGGTCGTGCTCTGGGGCGGCGAGCGCGTCTTCGCCGCGGGCAACGACGTGAAGGAGATGGCCGAGGTGTCCTACACGGGCATGGTCGACAAGGCCGGCTCGGTGCAGTCCGCGGTGACGGCCATCGCCGCCATCCCGAAGCCGGTCGTCGCGGCGATCAACGGCTACGCGCTGGGCGGCGGGTGCGAGCTGGCGCTGGCGGCTGACGTCCGCATCGCCGCCGAGAACGCGGTGCTCGGCCAGCCGGAGATCCTGCTCGGCATCATCCCGGGCGCCGGCGGCACCCAGCGCCTCGCACGTCTCGTGGGGCCCGCGAAGGCCAAGGACCTCATGTTCACCGGCCGGTTCGTCAAGGCCGACGAGGCCCTCACCATCGGCCTCGTCGACCGGGTCGTCCCCGCCGCGGAGGTGTACGACGCGGCCCTCGCCTGGGCCGGCCAGTTCAGCGCGGCCGCGTCCTTCGCGCTCCGGGCCGTCAAGGAGTCGGTGGACCAGGGCCTCGAGGTCGACCTGGGGACGGGCCTGGCCATCGAGCGCACCCAGTTCGCCGCGGTGTTCGCCACGGAGGACGCCGAGATCGGTCTCCGGTCGTTCGTCGAGAACGGTCCGGGCAAGGCGCAGTTCGTCGGCCGATGAACCAGCACCGAGCGACGTGGACGAGCCCCGCCGGACGCCGAGACGTGTGCCACACTGGCGCGCGACGGCTTCCCCCGACGACACCGAGGACGTGACGTGGCCGGAATCTTCAAGCGCGGCGCCGAGACGCCCACCAGCGACACGGCTGCGTCCGCGTCGACCGCTCCGTCCGAGTCCTCGGACGCGAGCACGACGACCACCCGGACCCGGCCGTCGGTCTCCGTCGACCAGGTGCGCACCCGCGTCGCCCAGGTGCTGTGGGCGCTGTGCCTCGTCGCGGCCACGGTGCTCGCCGTGGCCGCGCTCTGCATCGCGGTCGACGCCAACCAGCAGAACGCCCTCGTCGAGCGCGTCCTCGAGCTCGCGAAGGTCGTCGACCTGAACGTGTTCACCCTCGACGACGGCATCATGGCGTTCACCGGCGACAACGCCGAGACCAAGAACGCCCTCGTCAACTACGGCCTGGGGGCCGCGTTCTACCTAGTGGTAGGGCGGGTGGCGGAGCGGCTCGTCCGTCCCTGATCCTGCAGCCAGCACCACCTCGCCGTGAGACGCACACCACGTCGCATCGGCGTTACCTGCTAGTAGCCTCAGCAACACACTCGAGTCACAGGAGGGGCCGCGAGGCCACACGCCATGAACATTGTTGTCTGTGTGAAGCACGTCCCGGACGCCACGGCGGACCGGAAGTTCGAGTCCGACAACACGGTGGACCGGGCGGGCGTCGACGGTCTGCTGTCGGAGCTCGACGAGTACGCCGTGGAGCAGGCCCTGCAGCTCCGGGAGAGCCGTGAGGGCGAGGACATCGAGATCACCGCGCTGACGGTGGGTCCCGAGAAGGCGCTCGACGCGGTGCGCAAGGCGCTGCAGATGGGTGTCGACAAGGGCGTCCACGTCACCGACGAGGGCATCGCCGGGTCGGACTACCTCGGCACCTCGCTGGTGCTCGCGAAGGCGATCGAGAAGCTGGGCGCGGAGAAGCCGGTGGACATCGTCTTCTTCGGCATGGCCTCCACCGACGCCTCGGGCGGTGTCGTCCCGGCGATGGTGGCGGAGCGCCTCGGCCTGCCGCAGGTGACGCTCGCCGCGCTCGTGCAGACGCAGGGCGACCAGGTCCGCGTCAAGCGCGACGGCGACACCGCGACCGAGGTCATCGGGGCGACGCTGCCGATCGTGCTCTCGGTGACGGACCAGTCCGGCGAGGCGCGCTACCCCTCCTTCAAGGGGATCATGGCGGCCAAGAAGAAGCCGGTCGAGACCTACTCGCTGGCCGACCTGGGCGTCGACCCGGGCGAGGTCGGCGCGGGTGCCGCCACGACCTCGGTCGAGGACACCTCCGCCCGCCCGCCGCGCACGGCCGGCGAGATCGTGACCGACGAGGACGGCTCCGGCGCCGAGGCGCTCGCCGGTTTCCTCGCGTCCAAGAAGTTCATCTGAGAAGGGTTGGGGACGAACATGTCTGAGGTTCTGGTCCTCGTCGACCACGTCGACGGAGCGGTCCGCAAGCCGACCTTCGAGCTGCTGGCGATCGCGAAGAAGCTGGGCACCCCCGCTGCCGTGTTCATCGGCGGCGCGGGTGAGGCCGCCGACGCGGCCGCGGCGGTGAAGAAGTACGGCGCGGAGAAGGTCTACGTCGTCGACGACGCCGAGATCAAGGGCTACCTGGTGGCCCCGAAGTCCGAGGCGCTCGCGCAGCTGGTGGAGAAGACCTCTCCGGCCGCGGTGCTCATCGTCTCGAGCGCGGAGGGCAAGGAGGTCGGCGCCCGCCTCGCGGTCAAGACCGGCTCCGGTCTCATCACCGACGCCGTCGACGTCGCCGAGGACGGCACGGCGACGCAGTCGGTCTTCGCGGGCAACTACACGCTGACCGGCAAGGTCACGAAGGGCACGCCGATCATCACGGTCAAGCCCAACTCCGCGAGCCCCGAGGAGGGCGAGGGTGCCGGCACCGTCGAGGAGGTCGCCGTGACGATCTCCGACGCGGCGAAGACGGCGCAGATCGTGGCCTCGCAGCCGCGTCAGGCGTCGGGTCGTCCCGAGCTCACCGAGGCGGCCATCGTCGTCTCCGGTGGCCGTGGCACCGGCGGCGACTTCGCGCCGGTCGAGAAGCTGGCGGACGCGCTCGGCGCGGCCGTGGGTGCCTCGCGTGCCGCGGTCGACTCCGGCTGGATCCCCCACACCTTCCAGGTGGGCCAGACCGGCAAGACCGTCTCGCCGCAGCTGTACGTCGCGAACGGCATCTCGGGCGCGATCCAGCACCGGGCCGGCATGCAGACCTCGAAGACGATCGTCGCGGTCAACAAGGACGAGGAGGCGCCGATCTTCGAGCTCGTCGACTTCGGCGTCGTGGGCGACCTGCACAGCGTCCTGCCGGCCCTGACGGACGCCGTCGAGGCGCGCAAGGGCTGAGCCCGGCACGCCACCGCAGCACCAGCAGCACCAGCAGGACCTGCACCACCGGCCGCGGTGGGAGCGCCCGTTCGACGGGACGCTCCCACCGCGGTCGCGTTTCCGCCGTACCCTCGTCAGCATGAGCACCGAGGAGGTCCTGGCCGCAGCGACGCGGGCCAAGGAGGCGGCGTACGAGCTCGCCACGGCGACCCGCGCGACGAAGGACGCGGCGCTGGAGGCCATGGCGGAGGCCCTCGCCACCCACGAGCCGGCCATCCTGACCGCGAACGCCACCGACGTGGAGCGGGCCGAGGGGAACGGCACGCCGCCGAACATCGTCGACCGGCTGCGCCTGACGCCCGACCGGCTCGCGCAGATGGCCCAGGGCCTGCGTGAGGTCGCGGCGCTCCCGGACCCGGTGGGGGAGGTGGTCCGCGGCGGCGCCCTGCCCAACGGGCTCGAGCTGCGCCAGGTACGCGTGCCCTTCGGTGTCGTCGGCATGATCTACGAGGCGCGTCCGAACGTGACCGCGGACGCGGCGGGCATCTGCCTCAAGTCGGGCAACGCCGTCCTCCTGCGCGGCTCCTCGAGCGCCCGCTCGAGCAACGGGGCGATCGTCGCGGCGCTCCGCGAGGCCGTGGTGTCCGCCGGGCTGCCCGCCGACGTCGTCCAGCTCGTGCCGGGGGACACCCACGAGAGCGTCAAGGCCCTGATGCGGGCCCGTGGCCTGGTGGACGTGCTCATCCCGCGCGGTGGCGCCGGCCTCATCCGCTCGGTGGTCGAGGAGTCGACCGTGCCGGTCATCGAGACGGGCGTCGGCAACTGTCACGTGTACGTCGACGCGTCAGCCGACCTCGACAAGGCGCTCGCCATCGTGGTCAACGCGAAGACCCAGCGCACGTCGGTCTGCAACGCCGCCGAGTCGCTGCTCGTGCACGCCGACGTCGCCGACGACTTCCTGCCGCTCGTCATCGACGCGCTGGCCGAGCGCGGCGTGCGGATCCACGGCGACGCGCGCTTCGGGGAGTACGACGGGATCGAGCCCGCCACCGAGGAGGACTACGCGACCGAGTACCTCTCGCTCGACATCGCGGCGGCCGTCGTCGACGACCTCGAGGCCGCCATCGGCCACATCCGCAGGTACTCCTCGGGCCACTCCGACGCGATCGTCACCGAGTCGCAGTCGGCGGCGCGCCGCTTCGTCGCCGCTGTCGACTCCGCGGCGGTGCTGGTCAACGCCTCGACGCGGTTCACCGACGGCGGTGAGTTCGGGTTCGGCGCGGAGATCGGCATCAGCACCCAGAAGCTGCACGCCCGCGGCCCGATGGGCCTGCCCGAGATGACCTCCACGAAGTACGTCGTCACCGGCGACGGGCACGTCCGGTGACCCGTGGCAGCGGTCGGACGCGGCGGGCACTAGGATCAGCCGCATGTCGCTGAGTGAGTTCGCCGTGGTCGCCTCCGAGGCCGGTGGCGAGGGCTACAGCCCCTGGCCCTACGTCGTGGGCGGGGTCGTCCTGCTGATCTTCCTCCTCCTGCTGGCCGGTCTGCTCGCCTTCGCCGGTGGTCGCGAGCACAGCTGAGGTGCCGCCTCCCGCCACGGGGCGCCGCATCGGGGTGATGGGCGGAACCTTCGACCCCATCCACCACGGTCACCTCGTGGCGGCCTCCGAGGTCCAGTCCTTCTTCGACCTCGACGAGGTCGTGTTCGTCCCGACGGGCGACCCGTGGCAGAAGTCCGACCGTCACGTCTCGCCCGCGGAGCACCGCTACCTCATGACGGTCATCGCGACGGCGTCCAACCCGCGCTTCCGGGTCTCGCGCGTCGACATCGACCGGGGCGGTCCGACCTACACCGTCGACACGCTGCGCGACCTGCGCGACCAGCTGCCCGGGGCGGAGCTGTTCTTCATCACCGGGGCCGACGCCCTGGCCAACATCTTCACGTGGCGCGACACGTCCGAGATGTTCGACCTGGCGCAGTTCGTCGGGGTCACCCGGCCGGGGTACACGATGGACGCCGCGTCGCTGGCCTCGATCCCCGACCACCGCGTCACCATGCTGGAGATCCCCGCCCTGGCGATCTCCTCGACCGACTGCCGCGAGCGCACGGAGCGGGGCGAGCCGGTGTGGTACCTGGTGCCCGACGGCGTCGTGCAGTACATCGGCAAGCACCACCTCTACGAGCCCTCCACGAAAGGCCCCGCATGACCGCCACCGACCGAGCCGTCGAGCTGGTGCACGCCGCTGCGCGTGCCGCCTCCGACAAGCTCGCGACCGACCTCCTCGCCTTCGACGTGAGCGAGCAGCTCGCGATCACCGACGCGTTCCTGCTGGCCTCCGCCTCCAACGAGCGTCAGGTCAAGGCCGTCGTCGACGAGGTCGAGGACAAGCTGCGGGAGATCGGCGCGAAGCCGATCCGCCGCGAGGGCGAGCGCGACGGCCGCTGGGTGCTCATCGACTACGGCGACGTGGTCGTGCACGTGCAGCACGAGGAGGAGCGGCGCTTCTACGCCCTCGAGCGCCTCTGGCGCGACTGCCCGACGATCGGCCTGCCGGCCGACGTCACCGGCCCCGCCAGCGCCCCCGCCGCCTCGGGCGATCAGGGCGCTCCCGCCTCGGACGCGTGAGCGGTCTCCGCGCCGGTATCCGCGCGCTCGTCCTGCTGCGGCACGGCCAGACCACCTGGAACGCGGAGCACCGCATCCAGGGTCAGGTCGACGCCGAGCTGAGCGCGACCGGGCGGGCGCAGGCGGCGCGGGTCGCGCCGTACGTCGCGTCCCTGGGCCCCGTCGCGATCTGGAGCTCCGACCTGCAGCGTGCGGCCGTGACGGCCGCGCAGGTCGGTGACGCCTGCGGCCTGCCGGTCCGCACCGACGAGCGCCTGCGCGAGTTCGGACTGGGGGAGCGGGAGGGCGTGACGCACGGCGAGTACGCCGCGGCCCACCCGGCCGAGTACGAGCACTTCGTCACCGGCCGGTGGAGCGCGGTGCCCGGCGCGGAGACGCTGACCGAGGTGCGCACGCGGCTCGAGGCGTGCCTCGACGAGCTGGCCGACGCGGTCGCGCCCGGCGAGACCGCCGTGGTCGTCTCCCACGGGGCGGCCCTGCGCGTCGCCGTGGAGGCGCTGGTGGCGGGCACGCAGAGCGAGCCGTCGGCGTACGCGGGCATGCACAACTGCGGCGTCGCCGTGCTCCAGGAGCGTCCGCTGCGGCGCGACGACGAGCCGCGGTGGCGGCTCGTGGCCTACAACCGCACGGTCGAGGAGCTGTCCGCCACGCAGGGGGACCCCCGATTCGCGTCGGTGCGGGCGACAGGCTAATCTTCCTTCTCGTTGCTCGGCGGGAGACCGCAGGGAAACGGATGGGGCTGTGGCGCAGCTGGTAGCGCATCTGCATGGCATGCAGAGGGTCAGGGGTTCGAGTCCCCTCAGCTCCACCAAAGGGCTCTTAATCGAACCTCTTGTGTGGGAGAGATTGAGTAGCAAGACATCGGCGGGTCCTTCGGGGCCCGCCGATTCGCTTTCCAGCTCCGCGACGGTGAGCTGGCGACTGGCCTCCAACGCGTCCGCGATGACCGTGCGCTCGGCGCTGGACGTCAGCTCGGCGTCAGGGGCGTCGGGCACCGCGTCGAGATAGATGTGCTCGAACCAGGCCTGGTTGTAGGCACATCGCCCACCGGGATCGAGATGCTCGTAGGCGTGGCCGGCGTCGCTGATCAGGTCGATGACCCGGTTGAGCGTGGCCTCAGTGTCGATCCCGGCAGATTCCAGGCTCCGCAGTTCGGCTTCGAGGTTGGCGAGCTGTCGTGCCAGGGTCGCCTGTTTCTCGCGGGCGATGTCGGCCGGGACGATGCCGTCCATGGCGTTCTCGGCCCACTTCTAGCGGTCGCGCTGGACCTTGTCGATGCGCTTGGCGAGCGCGCTGGTGTTGCGCTCAGAGTCTTCGCGCAGGCTGCGCAGGTGCTCGGTGAGGCGTTCACGGATGACCGGTAGGGCGTCGGTCTGCCAGCGGGCGTGCTCTGAGCGCCAGATCCGCTCGACCGCCGACTCGGCCTGCTCGGCCGGGAAGTGCGGAGCGTCGCACTGGGTCTTCTTGAGCTGACGGCCGACGCAGACGAAGTACTCGTAGGTGCCGCCGCGCCGTCCCTTGTTGGCGCTGTAGACGAGGCGGGAGCCGCAGCGGCCGCAGCGCAGGCTGCCAGCGAGGTAGTGGAGGTGCTTGCGCTCGCGGTTGCCGCCGCCTCGGTTGGCGGCGAGGCGGTCCTGGACGCGTTGGAAGGTCTCTTCCTCGATGAGCGGCGTGTGGGAGCCGGGGTACTCGACGCCTCGGAACGTGGTGTAGCCGAGGTAGTAGCGGTTGGTCAGCATCCGGTGAACGTGGCTGCGCTGCAGGTTCCGCTCGGCCTGCTTGGCGGTGGCACGGATCGTCAAATCGCGCTCAACGAGCAGGTCGACCATCCGGTGCAGGGTCATGTCGGGGTCGGTCGCGTAGGTCTCGAACGCCCAGCGGACGTGCTCGGCACGGTCCTCGTCGATCTCGCCCGGCGAGCCTCGGCGCCGTTCACGATGGTGCGGACGTTCTGGTAGCCGATCGGGACGAGGCTCAGGGTGCCGCCGCTGCGGACCTTCTGCTCCATGCCCTTGACGACCTCTTGGGCGAGGTTCTGACTGTAGAAGTCGGCGACCGCGGAGAAGATGCCGTGGACCAGCTAGCCCTGCGGGGTCTCGTCGACGTTCTCAGTGACGGAGACCAGCCGGGCGCCGGCCTGCCGGATGGCCAGGTTGATCGCGACGTCGTCGGCTCGGCTGCGAACGAGACGGTCGATCTTGTGCACGATGACCAGGTCGACGTGGTGCTCCGTGAGGTACTGGAGCATCTTCTGGAGCTGTGGCCGGTCGGCGGAGCGTCCCGACTCGCCGGCATCGACGAACTCCTCGACGATGTGGGCGCCGAGAGCGTCGGCCTTGAGGCGGGTGGCGTCGCGCTGCGCCGGAATGGAGAGTCCCTCGGCCAGTCCGCCACGGCTGGCCTGGTCCTTGGTGGAGACCCGGAGGTAGGACACCGCGATGGGTGCGGGGTCATGGGCGAGCAGGGACATGCGACCTCCTGGGCGGCGCTGTAGGAATCGATCGAGAAAGCTCATGCGGCACGGTCTCCACCTGCCTGTATGTCGAGCTGGGTGCGCGGCAGCAACTGGTGCGCCAGTGATAGGTGTTGGAAGTCGTCTCGCAACCAGCGCGCCTTGCCAGGCGTCCCGAGCGTCGGTGTACCCAGCGAGCCGGACAGCGTCGGCCGCTCGAGTCGCAGGGTCTGGAATCTGACGGCAACGATTGACGGCAACGCACCCGATGACCATGCGCTTCATACGTGCCCACGCGGCACCCGCAACAGGGGTCGGGACATTGACAAAGGGGTCAAGAGATGGCCTGAAGAGCCTCGTGTCCCCAGTTCGAGTCTGGGAGGAGCCACCATCAAGATCAGTCGCTTTGGGCTAGGCATGTGAAGACCGATGGTGTCAGTCAGTCCAACATCAACGGCACCAAGCTCGGCGACATGCCGCTCCCGTTGCCACCGATAGAGGAGCAGCGCGCGATCGTCGCTCGAGTTGGGGCACTACTGACGGTCGCTGATGAGCTTGGCGAACGGATCGATCGCGCGAGCGCGGTACTTGAGCGGAATGCTCAAGCAGTGCTTGCCAAGGCGTTTCGGGGCGAGCTGTCGCCCGCCGCTGAGGCGCCTTGCCGAATCTGCAATTCTTTGTTGTGCGGCTATACGTGCCGTGATACGTTGCTCGACTTTGCCGAAGTAGAAGGGAGGGGATTCCAGTGGTAACCAAACGTTCCGCAGCGTCCGACGTGCGTACTCGGATGCGCGAAGTAGGCTTCGGTTTCGTCCAACTTCAGCCGCATATCGCGGGGAAGTCTGGAGCCCGTCCCGACGTTCTGGCTTGGGCCTCAGATCGAGATAGCCGCCTCGTTCCATGGGCTGCCGTTGAGGTCAAGTCCGGCAGGATCAAGAGCCCCGATCTTGCGCTGCCTGCGCTTGCTCGGAGCCGCGACTTGCTTGGTACCCGGGAGCACTACGTCGTGATCGACGGCCGTTGGTACCAAGCTGACCGAAGCGTGCGCTCACTTGAGCCGGTCGATGGCCCGACCTTTCCGCTGTACGGCTCTGGAGGCTCTCTCACGGACGAGGACTTGGCGACCAACCTCCTTGCGGCGCAGCTCTGGCAAGAGTCACGGTCCCGTCAAGCATCTGCGGGGGTCGACTACATCTGGCCGGACAACGTTCTCTATGAGCCTGCGCTCCCGGGCATCCAACTCAGTGACGACGAGTTCGTGCCGGTCGATCACGAGGTGCTCAGACGCGCTCGGCGTCGCGCGCTTGTCGAGTACATGCTGGGGGAGCGGTCGGGCGGCTTCTACGTATCGCAGCCCGTCATTGCTGAGGCTGTGGCGACTCTGGTTGGCGACCGCGTCGGTGGCACGGTGCTCGACCCGTTCTGCGGGACGGGGTCGTTCTTGTGGGCGGTAGTCGACCGTGCCAAGCAGCTCGATGTGCCGGTCGAGTTCGTCGGCTACGACGTTGACCAGAAGGTCGCCGAAGCAGCCGCGGCGATTGGGCGGCAGGAGCCGCTGCTCACCACCATTGAGCACGCCAATGCCTACGACGTGGAGCTGCCTAGAGCACGGGTCGTCGTGACGGCTCCACCGCTGGGACTTCGGCTGCAGGCGCCCCACGTGCTCCTTAATGGCAATTCAACCACCGATGGTGAGGCAGCTGCGGTCGACCTGTGCCTGCGGGCGCTGGAGCCCGGCGGACGTGCTGTCTTCCACCTCGGAACGGGGTTCACCTTCAAGCAGGCGCTTGACCGCTACCGGCAGTACCTTGCCGACGAGGTCCGTGTCGCCGTCCTGGTCGGGCTTCCGTCTGGCGCGTTCCCGGGAACGACAATGCGTTCTATCTTGCTCGTGATTGACCGCGCCGAGCCGGGCGAGACCTTCCTCGCTCAGCTTGGGGAGGATTGGGAAGCCCAAATCGACGTCGAAGGCGCTGCGCTCCTTGCCGCGCGAGAGCACTTGGATGGCGGCGGCCCGACGATCGTGGGGCACGCATGATTGCCGTCGCCCGAGTCGATCTGCGTGGTCGGTCTACCTGGGACACGGGTCTCCTGACGGCGGAGACGTTCGAGTGGCCCATCGCCGCGCCCGAGGTTTCCTTAACAGATCTCGTCACCCTCGTTGGTGGTGGCTCCGTTGTCGCGCGGGGAACGCGCGTCATCACGCCTGCGAGCCTGGACCCGCAGAGCGGCGGCGTTCGACGCCGGAGTGAGCGCTACCAGGGCTCGGCGCTCCAGGTGGGCCGCGATCTGCAGCCAGGCGACGTACTGGTGGCCGGCAACCCCGATACGCCAGCCGTGCTCGTGACCAACCGATTGCAGGGCGCCGCCGTGTCGACCCGCTTCGCAGCGCTTCGTCCGGCCGCGGAGATCTCGCCCTACTGGCTGTGGGCGGTTCTAAGCAGCAGGTCTGGTCAGGAGATCCGACGCCACCTGTCGCTCGGCAGCCTGAACGTCGGGAACTCAAAGGCGCGAGTCCTGGACATCCGTATCCCGGTTCCGACTCTGGGGATTCAGTTCGAGCTTGAACCCGTCCTGCGTCGGATTGAAGCCGGTACTCACGTCGAAGAGGAGGAGGCGGTCACTACGTGGTGGCGCCGCGCCGACCTCCGCGGCCAAGAGTGGCGACTGCTGCTGGCCTCACCTCAGCCCGAGCGCCTCGACGACGGCGATCCGCTCGAGTCGCTCTCGGACGAGATCGAGCGAGGCGGGTCTCGGGACGACGTCTCGACGGATGAGCTGATCGGTGCCTTCTATGTGACAGACATCGGCGTGCTGAGTGGCCGCCCGCCGAAGCGGTGGGCCCGCTCGCTAGGTAGCGGTGGCGTTCTGACCATCCGAGGAGACGTGCTCGTCGCGGCGGTCGGCAGCCGGGCGCACGCAGTGGTGGCCACCGAGTCATCCGTGCTCGATCGCAACGTCATCCGGGTCAGGTTGAAGAACCCGCAGCGAGCTGAGGCGCTTGCCTGCTATCTCAACGGTTCCGTTGGCTACGGCCTGCGCCAGATGCTCCTGCGTGGCTCGACAGTCCCGCACCTGTCTGTGCGGGACCTTGCGCGGATGCCAGTTCCGGCTGAGGCATTGGTCGACCACCACATCGACGCTCCCGTCACCTCGCTGGCGTTGCAGTTGGAGCAGACGCTGTGGCGGAGCTGAGCTGCAACCTCTCGCCCTTGGTCTATGCCGAGCTGTACCGGCGACTGGCCACCACCTTTGCCCTGGAAGACTCGCTCACGTTTCGTCTGCAAGACATCCACTACGACTTGGGATGGCTCGAAGAAGCCGCCGATGCGTATCAGGCGAAGTGGGAGCACGACCTGCAGTACATCGACGCCGGTACCGTCGACGACTTCGCGGTCCAGCAGTCCGATCACTCGCTCCTGGCGACCTGGATTCTTGCGGGTCTGCGCAACACTGGGCACTGCTACGACCTGTCCTCGGGAGTAGCAGCCGGCGTCTTGGAGAAGGCGACTACGGCGATCCCTGGGCTTGCGGCTCCGCTTCCTGCGTCGCTGTCGCCAGTTATCTACGGGTGGACCCTCGGCCGGCTCATCGGGACGGACGATCTACCAGCAGCACCGGCAGTGCTGCCCGAGGACGACAACGTACGGACGGCCTTCATCGGTCTGGTCGAGCACGTGCTGCTCCTCCAGGGGCTTCCCGAGCCGTGGCCCGAGATGATGTGCATGGCTGCGTACTGGCGCGGCTACGGCATCGCCGAGGGGATGCGTCCGGAGGAGACGAACGGCGGCTACGCACTCCGGCGACTCCGGGACGAGGCTCAGCCTTCGATGGAGCAGGGCCAGTACACCGTTCTGCACCGGCATTTCGAGCGGTTCAACCAGTATCGGCAGGCTGTCTCACACATCGCCGATGACGCTGGCCGACCACGGTTCGTTGACGTAGTGGAGACGATCCGCGACTGGCCAGACCTGAGGTCGACGGTGCACGGGCTCACGCAGTTTGTCTTTCAAGAGGTTGCTCGGACCTTGCCTGACGATCCACCTCCGAAGGCGCTGCGTGGCGACCCTTGGGCACGCTTGATGACCGAACTGCAAACGGAGTGGTGAGCCTCAACGGGGCTTGGTTTCGTTCCGCGGGACTGTCGGTGGCCGCAAGTACGGTCACAGGGTGTCCATCACCATCACCATCGCCACGACCAACGACGAGCGCGCGCAGGTTCAAGCTCTCTTCAGCGCCGTTTTCGTGGACATTGAGCCGAACGCCGTGCCGGTCGTCGAACACGACTACTTGTACGCACCGCTCATCGCGCAGGTTCGGAATGGGTCGGGCCGACTCATCGCTGCGGCCATGACCTGCCGAACACAGATTGCTGCTGGCTCGGTCATGGCGCAGCGTGCCGGACTTCCGGATCGCTTCAACGTGCTGCCCGTCCTCGACGCCCACAGCGAACTCGACCTGCTCGCGGTAGACGACGATTTCCGAGGACAGGGACTTGGCTCGAGCCTCCTTCGCTTCCTCGAGGACGAGCTTGCGAAGCGCAAGGTGCGGACGTGGTTCGGCAACGTCACGGTCAATCTCGAGGCCGCTCGTCTACGGACCTTCTATCAGTCCCACGGGTTCACCGTGCTTCCTGACTTCGCGCCTCTTCCACCACTACTTGGGCGCAACTGGACGTTACCTGGCGCGGCTGCACCGCAGTTCTACTTCTACAAGCGCCCGAAGCCGTCCGGTTCGGCTGCCGCTTGACCTGAATCGATCCGACAGGACGATAGACACGCGTCTCGCCAGTTCTGTCGGTCCCGAGTGGAAACATATGGGGCATGACCACCGTCAAGGTTGTAGCCGGGCAGTCGATCCTGGAGGGCTACGTCCGCAAGCCCTCCGCCGGCCTTGCGGAGCTGATCTGGAACGCCTTCGACGAGGACGCCAAGCTCGTAACCGTGACCTGCGAGTACAACGACTTGCAGGGGCTGGAAGAGATCGTCGTCGCCGACAACGGCAACGGCATGAATCAGGAGCGCGCAGAGAAGGCCTTCTCCCGCGTGGGCGACAGCTGGAAACTCACGCCGGGCACGCGCAGCCCTAACGGCTCGCGGACCGTGCACGGGCGGTACGGGCGAGGTCGCTACGCGGCCTTCTCGCTCGGCAACCTCGTGCGCTGGGAGTCGACGGCTGAGCGTGTCGAGGGCGGATTGGGCACTGTCCGCGTCAGTGGTCGCAAGTCCTCTTTGGACAGTTTCGAGATCGAGGTGGGCGACGCTGTTGCCGATCAGACCGGCACCCAGGTGTCGATCGGGCAGGCATCACCAGAAGCAGTCAAGGCCTTCAATGATGCGCAGGAGCTCCGGAAGGCCATCTTGGGTGAGTTCGCCCTCCACCTCGACCGGTACAAGGACTTCAGCATCCGTTTCCTGGGCGTGGACATCGATCCGGCGTCCGTCGAGGAGGACCGCGCTGTCATTGCCCTCGCTGATCCCGATGGATGGCAGGGCGAGGCAACGCTGACGGTCATTGAGTGGAAGCTCCAGGACGTCAAGCGTTCGATGTTCCTGTGCGACCAGGACGACCGCGTCGTCGACGAGGTTGAGACTCGCATTCAGGCGCCGGGCGCGGAGTTCACTGCGTATCTGAAGTGGGACGGTTTCGCCGACAACGACCCGGTTGGACTTGAGGACGACACGGATACACCGCGCGGTCGGCTGATCGCTGCAGCACGCGAGGCGCTCAGGGAGTACTTGGCCGAACGTCTCCGCGTTCGCGAGGCCGCAACGTTGCAGCGCTGGCACGAAGAAGGGGTCTGGCCCTACAAGGAGGAGCCGGCCACGGCGATCGAGGCAGCCACTCGGGACACGTTCAAGGTCGTGGCACTGGCGGCGTCCAGGACGGTTGACGAGACCAAATCCAGTCAGTCAAAGGCCCTGGCGCTGCGGCTCCTCAAGGAGACGTTCGAGAGCGACCCGGAGTCGCTGCTTCCGATTCTGACGGACGTCGCACGTCTTCCGAAGTCACGTATTGAGGAGCTCGCGGAGCTGCTCAAGCACACGACGCTCACCCAGCTCATCCAAGCCGGGCACGAGGTCGGCTCGCGGCTCGACTTCCTGAGTGGCCTGAACACCATCCTCTTCGATCGCCAGATCAAGAGACGGCTGCTGGAGCGTCGCCAGCTGCACCGGATCCTTGCCCATGAGACGTGGATCTTCGGCGAGGAGTGGGGACTCACCGGTGACGACGAACGCCTCACGAAGGTGCTCAAGAAGTTCCTCGGCAAGCTCGGCAAGGACGTCGAGTTGGCGGACCTCAAGGAGGTCCGGCTGGAGGACGGCTCTGACGCCATCCCCGACTTGGTGCTCGGTCGCCAGCTGGAGACCAACGCCGACTCCTTCGAACAGCTCGTCGTCGAACTCAAGCGCCCGAAGCACCGCCTTGATGATGACGACATCAGTCAGTTGCGCTCCTACGCCAGCGCGATCGTCAACGACGAGGCGTTTGCTCAGCCGAACGTGAAGTGGGAGTTCTGGCTGGTTGGCAACGAGACGACTCGCACGGTCGACGAGCAGCGCAATCAGCAGCACCTGCCGTTCGGGGTCATCCAGGACACGCCCTACCGGATTGTGGTGAAGCAGTGGAGCGAGATCATCTCTGCGGCCGAGCACCGGATGAAGTTCATTCAGAACTCACTGCAGTACGAGACAACCCACGACTCTGGCCTCGCGTCCCTTCGCAAGAAGTACGCGCGCTTCCTTCCAGAAGAAGCGCTGGCTGCCGCAGGCCCTGACGTCGCCTAAGCGAGTAGGCGGCTGGAAGTTGCGCCGGTCGGTTGTTCCTGCGGTGTACCGAGGCCCTTGATGATGCGTATGGGTGTGGTGCACTCTTGCTTCGGTACACCGCAGGAACAACGAGTCGAGGTCGTCATGAAGTTCTACACCGCGAGCAAGAGCCGCAACCAGGGCAGGGAGGCGTGGTCGGTGATCTTCCGCCACCCTGCGCGGATTGATTTGGCAACGGGCAAGACCGGGCGCCGGGTCCGGCGGGGCCTCGGGACGAGCGATGAAGCGGAGGCCTCGTTGCTCATCGACCAGCTCAACCAGGTGCTGGGCTCGCCCGAGCTTTGGGAGGTCACGGCGAAGCCGGCGGCGTTGGGCCGCTTCGACTCGCGAGTCGTCGAGATCTTCTACGACGGCATGGAGGTCAGCGAGGTCGACTTCGCCGACCTTCGCGAGGAGCTCCTGCCGCTCCCGAGTGATGACGACTACCGAACCGTGCTCCTGCTTGGAACCACGGGCGCCGGCAAGACGACCGTCGTGCGCCAGATCCTTGGCACCGATCCTGATACCGAGCGCTTCCCGTCGACGTCGACCGCCAAGACCACGGTGGCGGACACCGAGCTGATCACGAACGAGGACGACACCTACCGGGCGGTGGTGACCTTCGTGCCGCGAGATGAGGTGATCGACTACCTCACCGAGAACGTCTCAGAGGCGGCACTCGCTGCCCTCCGTGGTCGCTCAGACGCCGAGATCCGGCGGCGGCTCTTGGACCACGTCAACCAGCGGTTCCGCTTCAGCTACGTGCTGGGGCGAGGCGTGGAGCAGGCCGACGACCTAGACCTCGCAGATGATGACGACGAGGAAATCGACGACATCGATCCCGATGACTACGGCGTGGTGGATCTGGCGGCCACCAACGCCACCGTCGCACAGGCGGTCGCGGCCGTACGGGCGGTGGTCGAGCGGCACGCCAAGGACATCACTGAGGCGCTCAGCGATGACGACGAGGATGACGAGCGGGTCATCGAGGAACTCATCGAGGAGAACCTCGACAGTGAGCTCCGCCAGTCCGACGAGTTCCACGAGATCGTGGACTCGCTCGTTGACGAGATCGAGAAGCGCTTCGGCACGCTGGATGCGGGGGAGTTGCGGCGCAACCGCCAGGGATGGCCGACGACCTGGGTGTGGGAATCGGACGACCGTGCTGCCTTCATCAAGGTCGTCACGCGTTTCTCGAGCAACTTCGCCCCGCTCTTCGGTCGCCTCCTGACGCCGCTCGTCAACGGCATTCGGGTCAGCGGTCCGTTTCAGCCCGACTGGTCCTCCGAGCCGGTGCGCCTGGTCCTCGTCGATGGCGAGGGCCTTGGGCACACGCCGAAGTCAGTCGCAACCCTGTCGACGCACGTCGCGACTCAGCTGCAGAACGTTGACGCCGTGCTGCTCGTGGACAACGCAGCCCAGCCCATGCAGGCGGCGCCGGTGGCCGCTCTCAAAGGCATCGCAGTCAGCGGTAACGCCAACAAGCTGCATGTCGTCTTCACCCACTTCGACCAGGTCAAGGGAGACAACCTGCCGACCTTCGGGGACCGGGAGCAGCACGTGCTGGCCTCAGTCGAGAACGTCCTAAAGGCGATCGGCAACGAACTCGGTCCGTCGGCTGAGCGTGTGCTCCGCCGACGGATCGACGCAGCTCGCTTCTTCGTCGGCGGGATTCACGAGCCGCTTAACCCGAAGAAGCGCACTGGCGCCCGGGCCATCGAGCAGCTCGACGCCCTCCTTGATCTGCTTGCGCACCCCGAGCACGCCGCCGAGACCGGCCCCAGCCGCCCGGTCTTCAACCGCATGAACCTGTCGCTGGCTGTCATGGAGGCCGCCAAGACCTTCCACTTCAAGTGGCGCGGCCTGCTTGGACTCGACTACAACCCTGACGCTCCGAAGGAGCACTGGACCCGCGTGAAAGCGCTGAGCCGCCGCCTCGCCGAGGGTTGGAGCGACGAGTACGACAACCTGAAGCCGGTCGCGGACATGCGTTACCAGCTGCAGATGCAGGTGTACCTGATGCTGCAGCGGCCGGAGCGGTGGTCGGGAGGTGAGCCCAGCGACGATGAGAAGCTGGCCACGCTCGACGCGCTGTCGAATGCTGTCACCAATCGACTGGTCGAGCTGACCAAGCGTCGTCTGCGTGATGACGTGCGGGCGGGCTGGCAGGAGGCCTACCTGCAGAAGGGACCGGGCTCGACTTTCGTCCGCGCGAGGATCATCGCGAACGACGTGTATGACCGCGGCGCGCCGATCCCGACCGTCACTGCTTCGCCCGATCAGAACCGCTTCATGCGGGATGTCGCCGACGCAGTCGACGAGGTGGTCAGCGAGTTTGGTGGAGAGCTGGAGTAGCCGCACGAGTCCGCCGCGCTGCTAAATGCCGTCCATCTCTGCCTCTTCATGCTGGGATTGACCCGTACAGACGGCGTAAAGAGAAGGAGCGCATCGTGGCGAAGAAGGTCCAGATCATTCTCGAAGACGACCTCGACGGCGGTGAGGCGCGCAGACCATGACCTTCGGGCTTGGTGGCGCCACCTACGAGATCGACCTCAACGACAAGAACGCAGCCAAGCTGGAGAAGGCGCTGGCGCCGTTCATCGAGGCAGGGCGGAAGGTTGGTAAGACTGCCACCCCTCGCGGCAAGAAGTCCTCAGGAGGCCCAAGCGCGGCCGAGGTGCGCGACTGGGCGCTCGCCAACGGACACGATGTTCCTGCACGCGGTCGCATTCCCGCTGGTGTCCGCGAGGCCTACGACGCGGTGCACTAAGCGCCGCCAAGGCGGGATTTCGCCGGGAACACCCAGGCTCGTACGGCACGAGCGGAGATGCTCGTGAGTGATCAGTCAGAAGGGGCGCCATGCGCAGAGTTACTTACGGCAGTCGCGGTCGCCCAGCGAACGTCGCTCTCGACCTTGAGAAGCTGGTGCTGGTCCTCCAAGGAGCCATCGAGTCAGTTGATGCCGAGCGGTTCGTCCTTGAACGGGATCAGCTGGAAGCGCCGGAGGAGCTGAGCGAGTACGCGCGCGCCGGGAGTTACGAGGTCTCCGTCGTCGGTCGATTTCACACCCTTGCTCAGCGCTGGTTGGAACGGCAACAGTTGGCTGCCGTCTGGGAGCGTCCAGTCGCAAAGCGGAGTAGTGGTTCAGGTAGGCACCCGACTATCGACATCTCGCTCTTCGGAGAAGTCGGGTCGGCCAACGACGGGGATCCGCCAGAGAGGCGCGAAGTGCGGCTGGAGTTCGGCTTCTTCGATATCGCCAGTCCGAAGCGTCCCTCGACCCGGCGCGTAGACCCATCCAAGCTCCTGGGCGATGCCGAGAAGCTGTTCGACCTCCGTGAGACGGCTGCTCCAGTAGCAGGTTCCTTCGAGATCGAGAACTACGTGCTGCTCTGGCGCATCGCAAATGAGAAGAACACCGGCGATAACCTCAAGTGGCATCACCGCGCGCTCACGACCTCCGCCAGCGTCGCGATGACGGATTCGACCCATCCCGGTATTCAGATCGATCACTTGCTGACGTCCTCGGTAGACCTGATCGCTGCCCGCACCAACGAGCACCGCGTGGCCTACGTCGGCGTCTTTCGAGTCACAGCGCGACCTGCGACGACGCCCGCGCCACCGTGAGACCACAACCTGGGTCGAGCTACTCCTCGGCCTCCGACGCGAGCCGGTCTTTGACGGCTTCGACGCGGCCGAACAGCCCAATCGCTTCCCACGTCGACACCAGCAGCGGGTTGAGTCGTTCGCCTGCGAGGTCGCTTCTCAGTCGCAACTCGTTGCCGTCGTAGACATGCTCAGTGTCTAGAACGGCGTCGCTCAGCTCGTCCGCGGTGAGCGTCACCAGCGATTCGAGCTCGCCGACTGACATTACGGCGATGGGCAACTCCCTCTGCGGCAGACGCTCGGCCAGAATCCAGTTCTGGTCGGCGTAGAAGGGCTCGAGCGTGACCACGATTCCGACCCGGGGCTTCGCTGGATCGATCGACGGCTCGCGGTCGGCGATGGCTTGGATGTCAGCATGCGACCGATTGAGTTGCCTGATTCCCTTCCCGATGCTGCCCTCGACCGAACTGAGCCAGTCGTCGCTGCCGACTCGCAGCGACTCCACCGGCTGTCGAGCCTTGCACTCGATGAGCACCAGCGCGCCCGGAAGATCCAGAAGCCAGTCGCATGAGTCGGTCTGCGACTTCCGGGGGCCGTAACGGAGTTCTAGGATGACCTGACGGTCGCCGGCGATGAGATCGAGCTGTCGTCCAACGTAGTGTTAAAACACCAGGCCGAGGTCGCGTGTGAAGTCGTCGCCCAGCGCTCCCGTTCCGAGGTGGTAGATCGATGGCGGGACCGCCTTTCGCATGATGGCCTGCACCCACGGTGCGATCGGGAGGGGCGCGACGTCCTCGATGAACGGCTTGTCCGTCAGGGGATTGAACGCGAACTTCTTCTGCGCTGTCGGCAGCGGATCCTGGAACCGGCGGTTCACCGCCTTGAAGTCAGCCGCGGTGGTGACGAGGTGCTCGGTGAACGTGCGCCGGACTGCATCGAACGGGATCACCTCGCTGAGGTCGTCCCAGCCTGGCCCGCTGAGCCAGTCGTTGGGAGAAGCCGCCGTTGTGTTGCTGCGTCATGGTCGAGATCAGGAACAGGCTCTCCACGTACTCGTCGAGTGTCAGCCCGTCCGTGATGCCCTCGAACCAGCCGGGCGTCATGGCCTCTGGGGCGAAGCCGAGAGGCAGCTCGGCTGCGGACCCAAAGAGAAGGATCGTGCGCGCGATCTCGCCCGGGATGGAGCGCTGGCTTGGGAACTGCTCGAAGAAGTGCCGCGCGAGCACCTGACCGAGGCCCTCTGTCGAGCTCGGGTCCTTAATAAGGCCCTCGTCGGCGAGTTGGACGCACTGATTTCACAGGCGAAGAAGCGTTTGCAGGTCGGCCTCCGGCCGCTCGAACCTGCTCCACGAAAGCGCCGTACGAGCAACGTCAGCGACGCACCAGGGCGTAAGTCCCATCCGGGTCAGCTCGTCCGGCAGCTCCTCGCGGGCTATCTGGGCGGTGGCCACCGCAGCCTGGACAAGGAGACTGTCGCGGTCGACCTTGCGGACCGCGCTCTTGTACCGATCCCACGTCGGGGCTGCTCCAGTCGAGCGGCGGATGGGAATCGTCACTTGGGGATTCTCGCGTCTTTGTCCACGGAAGTGTTGATAGCTCGCCCCGCGTCGGAGGCGTGAGCGCTCAGCCCGGCGCACCCGGGGTCTTGCCACTTTCCTGTCACGACGCGGGATGGGGCGCGGCCCGACGCTCGTGCACGTGATGTACCGCGTTCTCATCAACCACGCCACAAAGCCGGTGCCGCAGCGGCGCCAGGATCACGGCAGGTCGCTGCGTGTGCCATCGAGCCGGCCGACATTCACCAAGGCGATCTCCGAGTGTGACGACTGGACCGAGTTTGTGCGTCCGTCAGGGAAGGCCGATCCGAACCCGTGGAGTCCACGGCTGGCCATGGAGCGCCTCGGGCTCGAGGAGATCGCCTTTCCAGTTGAGGAAGGCGACAACTGCTTCGGCTTCGTTGAGGGTGACCAGGTGGCCATCCGGCCGAACGCTCCGTTTCCGTTGAACACGCTGTTCCACGAGCTGGGGCACTTCGTGCTCGGACACTCGTTCGAGAGGAGCGGGCCGAAGGACAGCCGATCGCTGCAGGAGGTGATGGCGGAGACGGTGGCCTTCTCCATGATGGCCATGGTCGGGGCGGTGAGCTACGACAGCCTGTCCTCGAGCTGGTTCTACGTCGCCAACTGGTCGTCAGGGATGCGACGCCTGACGTTCTGGTCGCCGAGCGCCGAGCGCAGGTCAACGAAGCGATCAACAAGGTGTGGCGAGCCGGCCTCAAGTAGTCGCCGTGCGCTCGGGCAGCCCCTCGCTGTCGGTGCTCGTCGCCACACTGGACCTAGTCGCTCGCTACTCCCGAAAAATGATCCGAAGAAAGTTGGGGGGTAGCACCTCGGGCGGCACTTATGAGGGGACATCGACGAGCTTGCTCGCCGACGTCGCCGAACTGAGGAGACGCAATGGCCTTCGAGCCGAAGCGACCGCCGGGTGGCCCCGGCTCCTCAAGCGAGCCTGTACAACTGCAGCCATGTGACGACTCGATTCCCGAAGACTGGACGAGCGAGCCCGAGCACAGTCAGCTGGCCAGCAAGGTCGACCGCCTGGCCGGCGACGTCGACGTCGTCACTCTCCTGGCGCTCAGCAACTACGAAGGCGAGCGCTGGGACATCTTCGCTACCGAGCTGGCCAAGTACGGCATGGCCGTCATCGGCGGTTGGATGTATAAGGGCCTCATCCACCAGAAGTGCCGCGCCAAGGGCTTTGGCCTACCCGAGCTCGGCCGGGCCTTCGAGCCGGACGAGATCGAGGAACTGACAAGCGAGACGGTGGCTAAGGCGCTGTACCACTTCCGCCGCGACGTCCTGATGAAGCGCAAGTGGGACAGCACCCGCGGGGCAACTCTCCGGACCTACTTCGTCGGCCAGTGCATCATCCAGTTCGCCAACATCTACCGACGTTGGTGGGGCAACGAGTCGAGGTTCCGGCAGGCGAGCCGCAGCGACGACCACGAGCTCCTGAACGAGCTCGGCGGCATACGGACCGATGACGTCCAACGAGCTGCCGCCCACCGCGACGAGATCGAGGGGTGCCTGGCCGAGGTCAAGGACGAGCGGGTCAAACGCGCCATGCTGCTGACTGCCGCTGGGCGCAGCCAGGCCGAGATCGCCGACCTCTTGGACTGCACCGAGAAGACTGTCGAGCGGATGCTCTACAACGAGCGTCAGCGCCAAAGGAAGAGGAGAGCCGGTTGAGCAAAGACATACGGCGTGCCATCGAGCGCAGCTCGTTCGGGACCAAGCAGGCCGCTGCGGCGCGCCGATCGGTTCCTACCAAGGTGGCCTCGAAGGTCGTCGCTCGCGCCTCTCAGCAGGCGCCCCGAACTGAACCCAAGTGACCTGGGGGGTAAGCCAACTCCCGCCACTTATACCTAGATGTCAGGCGCTCGAACGGCACCTGGCGGAGCCCCATAACAGGTGAGGCTCCTCAACCTGCAAAAGCAGATCGAAGAGCCCTCACGCCTAGACACCCCGAAGACTACTCGATCTGCTGCTGCACGAGGACCCCAAGGAGGCCCCCATGGCACGGTCCGGCGGTTCCAAGGGAAGCACCCGTAGCGCTATCACGGGCAGGTACGTCTCGAAGGCCACGGCGGCGCGGCACCCCCGCACCACCGTGGTCGAGCGAGGCGGCAATAAGGGTTCGGGTACGTCGTACCGCTCCGCGATCAGCGGCAAGTACGTCACCAAGGGCACCGCCCAGCGGCACCCGAACACGACCGTCACCGAGAACGGCTGACGATCCACCCCACACTCGCGGGTCGCATGCCCAGCGTGTGCGACCCGCGAGTGCGTCCGGGCAATGGTCGGACTCGGACAGTCGGCACCGCGATGCGGGGCAGAACCAGTTGTCGGTGGTCGCACCTAGCCTCGCCACCGGGATCGTAAGAAAGGTACGTAGGACATGTCAGATCGCCTCGGCGAAGCGCTCAAGCATCGCTACGTCTACCTCCCGCGCGGCACCGAGAAGGACACGCTCGGGCCGGGCAAGCAGCTCGGTCTCGCCCTCGCACGGCGGCACCGCGCACGCCTGACAGTGCTGTCGGTTCAGAAGTACGGCGCCACCCACCATCCGGGGCTGGCGAAGCAGACGATCGTGACGGAGCGCAGCGGCCGGATCGAAGACGGCGGTGTCGTGCTCGCCTGGTGCCCGCGCCACAAGACGCTGGAGAAGCTGCACCACCTGGAGAAGAGCGTCGTCGTGCTGGTGGAGTGGGTCCCCTGCGAGATGGAGTGGTGGGCCAAGCTCAACCGCGCGTTCAACATCGTCACGGGCGAGGTCATGCACGCTGGTCTGAGCAACGAAGCAACTGAGATCCTCGAAGGCATCGTGTACGAGGGCTACAAGGGCTGGACGGACGACATCTCCGAGCGAATGGTGCGCAGCTCGCTCGACGACCTCGCCGCTCTCGGCGAGTACGACCGTGATCTGGTGCTCGCCTACGCGCGGCTGACCAAGCACGAGTCGAGTATTGAGCGCCTGGGAAAGATCATCGACAAGTTCGAGGCGAGCAGGGGTCTCGCGCAGGCAAGTTCACGTCGGTGGGAGTCGTGATCCGTCGCCGATCTGCAGGCCCAGTGCGTCGCCATCGACCGCTGATTCGGCTCTGCCGCCGGACGACCCCGGATACGCTCGCCGCCACGAAGGGGGAGTTGGGCAATTGACTGGCGAGATCGAACTGCTGAGTGACGGCGAGAGCGTGGTCGTTGCCGGCGATCGCGGCACGATCGAGCGGTTCCTGGGCGACACGGGGCTGTTAGAGCACGCCCGTGAGTTCGCGCTGGGCAAGCTCGGCGGCGTGCTGCGGACCGGCTCGGACCTCGCCGAAGTGGCTTCGGGCATCACGGAGCAGTCGGCGATGTATCTCAAACTCACCCCCGAGTCCGCCAAGGCCCTCAAGGATGCCGGTGGTCTCATGAAGACCAAGACCGACGGCGTCAGCCACGCCATGTTGGGCGACCCTGGCCGCATCGGCAAGTGGCTCCAGGTGGAGGACGGTCCAGCGTCTCTGCTGACGAACCCTGCGGTCCTCTCGGGCGTCGGTGGCCTCCTGAGCCAGCTTGCCCAGCAGGCTGAGGCGCAGGAACTCAAAGCATTGCTTCTACAAATTGACGCCAAACTCGACGACGTGCGGCGCGGTCAGCGGAACGCTGTTCTCGCAAAGGTCGGGAGAGCGGCTGAGGCCATCGAGGAAGCCATGACGATCCACGAGCACGGGGGAGATCCCAAGACGCTGTGGAGCAAGGTCGATGGCGAGTCCGGCACGATCTTGGAGGTGCAGCGCGCGGCGCTCCTCGCGCTGGGCGATCTCGCCGAGAAGGTTCAAGACGTCAACCGCCCCGGCCAGCTCAAGAAGACGATGCGTGAACTCGAACAGGAAGTGGGGTTGCAGCTGGCAATCTTGGCTCGCTGCTTCGAGTTGCAGGATCAGTTCCGCGTCATCGAGCTGGACTATGTCTTCGCGACGGCGCCCAAGAGCTTGGACGGGCACCGCAAAGGGGTTGCCGAAGCGCGTGAGAACCGGCGTGCTCGCGTCTTGGAGACCACCTCGCGGCTTATGGACCAGCTGACGTCCGCCGGGGGTGTCGCCAACGAGAACGTCCTCCTGCACGCGCGGGCAGCCAACTCCGTCTTCTTGTCGCTCAACAACATCGGAACGAGCCTCGAGGAGTTCCGCGAGCCCCTTGGGATTGCTCGCACGAGTCGAGCGGAACTGAGTCCCACGCCGTGGCGCGCGGCGCTCCGTGACACGCACCAGCTGAAGACAGCCGGGACGGAAGTGGGGCAGAAGGCCGTCATGGTCGGCGGGGGCATAGTTCTTCTTGCGGTCGGCAAAGAGAAGCTCTCCAAACCACAGGCCTGAGCTCCCGCGCGGGAGACGACCCAAGGCGCAGCGCAGGCCTCGCGTCCGGTGTTCTGTCGGCGCCGACTCATACGCTTACTCGGTGCTGACCGTTTCCCACGATGACGTCCGCAATCTCCCGCTCCCGCAGCTCGCATTGAAGCTCCTGGGATCGATCTCTCTAGAGCAGGCCAACTTCAATAACCTGATCCAGGGATACAAGCAGGCTGGCGGATACGGGACACCACAGCCACCCGACATGGACGCACTTCTCGCGCGGCTGTCTGACGCGTGGGCGTGGCTACAGGCCCACGCGCTGGTCGGGCCGTCGGCGCAGAATCCCCAAGGAGACTGGCGCCGAGTTACCGCTC
Organism: Nocardioides zeae; assembly: GCF_010686755.1. Lineage (GTDB taxonomy): Bacteria > Actinomycetota > Actinomycetes > Propionibacteriales > Nocardioidaceae > Nocardioides > Nocardioides zeae. The sequence continues at coordinate 134,645 of NZ_JAAGXA010000001.1, forward strand.
TCGGTCGCGAGGCACTTGCTGACCCAAATGCCATCTCCAGAGTCTGGGCTGCCGACCGCCTCACCGGCCAACTGCACGCAGGTCTGGCTTCCGCTCGGTCTAACTTCGCGCTGGGCGACTATGAGACCGCGTCATTTGCGGCAATGAAGGCGGTTGAAGTCGAAGTGCGACGCGCGGCAGGTCTCCCGAACGAGCTTCTCGGCGTTGCGCTGATGCGAAAGGCGTTCAGTCCGAAAGACGGCAAGCTTCGCGATCCTGGCGCCGAGGGAGGCGAGCAGCAGGCCACCGCCGATCTGTTCGCCGGCGCAATCGGTGCCTACAAGAATCCAGCCAGCCATCGGACCGTGCAGTTCAGCGACCCCATCGAAGCCGCTGAGGTGATCCAACTGGCGGATCTGCTTCTGCGAATTGTCGAGCGAGCGGAGATCCGCCTCAAGACTGGGTGACTCTGGGTCCTCGAATCGGAGCAGCGGGCTTGTGGCATGCCTGCCACCCCCGATTCATGACTTCGTCGGCCCACGAGTCAGACCTGTACGGCTCGCCGAATGATCGCCCTCACTGTCTCGACGTGGATCCCGTACGCCCGCGCCAGCTCCTTCTTGAACGCCCCGTCGCGGTGCCGCTGGACGAGCTCGGCCTGCTGGGTGTCCGACAGGCGGACTTGCCGCTGCTTGTTCGGAGAGGGGACGCCTTCAGCAGATGTGCGCCTGACCTGGGACTTCTTGCCGTCGAGCATCCTCGCCAGCTCGACGGAGGGGTTCGATAGTTGTCCTGTTAGGTCCACCATCGTCGACGAAGCGCCCCGGGATCATCCCGGGGCGCTTTCGTCGTCCTGGCGCTTCTCCTCCTCGGACGTCATGCGGAGCGGTGCCTCGAGCGACCGGGGTGCATGACGTCCTGAGGTGGGGCCTGGTTCAGGTGCGCCGCTCACCCTCAGGAGCGGAGCCCGCGAGCTCGTCCAGCCGCTCGACGGTCGCGTCCAGCGCGGCCCGCTGCGCTCGGAGCCGAGCAGCGACCGCGTCCAGGTCGGCGCGCAGGCGCGGGCACATCGCGAGGTGGGTGCCGTGGTCGCCGGTGCGGGCACAGTCGAGGTACTGCCGGATGGTCGGGGTGCCCAGCCCGGCCGCGATCATGGCCCTGATCTGGTGCACGCGCACGACGTCGTCGTCGGTGTACGTCCGGTACCCGCTGCTGGTGCGCCCGGGGACGAGCACCCCGCTCTCGTCGTAGTGACGCAACGCCCGCGTGCTGACGCCGGTGAGCCGGGACAGCTGGCCGATCTGCATCGTGTCCTCCTCGTTCCCTTGACCTTCACGCCGGCGTGAGCCCCTAGCGTCCGGCGGCATGACACCTGCAGCAGCGGAGCGTGCCGTCATCTTCCACGGCTTCCGGGCCACGCCCGACGACCACTGGTTCGCGTGGCTCGCGGCCCGCCTCGCGGAGCACGGGGTCCCGACGACGGTCCCGGCATTGCCGGACCCGCTCGCCCCCGACCCTGCCTCGTGGGAGCGAGGAGTCGCGGCGGCGCTGGGCATGCCCGGCGCAGGCACGAGCGTGGTGGCGCACAGCCTCGGCTGCCTCGCCGTGCTGCGCCACCTCCGCGGCCTGCACCCGTCGTGGCGCCTGGGGACGCTCGTGCTCGTCGCCGGGTTCGTGGATCCGCTGCCCGTCCTGCCCGAGCTCGGCGGTTTCATCGGGTCCGGTTGCGACACGAGCGGGATCGCCGCCCACGTCGACCGCGTGCTGGTGCTGCGGTCAGACGACGACCCGATCGTGCCGCCGGGGCTGACCGACCGTCTCGCCGCCCAGCTCGGGGTGGGCGCGCACGTGGTGCCGGGTGCGGGGCACTTCCTCGCGAGTGACGGCGCCACCAAGCTGCCGCAGGTGCTCGATGCGCTCGTGGGGGCCGGTCCGCCGGTCTGACCCGCGGCACGGCCCTGGGCCGTGCGACCCTGACGGTGTCCGTCGACGCTCTCCAGGTCGTCGTGACCGTCGTGCGCGTGCTGCCCGGCGCGGCGTCTCGACGCCGGTCGAGAAGGAGGGGGTGCAGGTGGACGACGGGACCGACGAGCGCCGGTCGATGCGGCGGCGGTTCCGGGTGGTGCTCTCCGCAGCGGAGGAGGTGGCCCTCAGGTACGCCGCGAGCGACCGCGCCGACCTCACGCACCTCAACGGTCGGCCCCGGTTCGTCGTGAAGGGTGCGGATCGCTGGCGCGGCACCGTCTTCCGGCGCTTCGGCCCCCAGCAGGGGGTCCGGGCCGCCCAGGGTGACGTCGTCCTGGTGGCTCCTGGGGGGCCCGTGTCGTCGTGTGCTCCGGCGGGCGCGCCCTGGGGTGGGTCTGCGTGGGGCTCGCGCTGCTGTTCCTGCTCTCACCCCTGCTCGTGCTCCTGCCGGGCGAGTGGCTCGAACGTCCCTTCGGCGGCTTGCTGGCCGCCCCGGTCTTCGGAGCCCTGGCGTGGTGGCTGCTGGCGCGTCGGTTCCGGCAGCCGCACCTGGACGCCCTCGAGGCCTTCCTCCGCCGTCGTGTGGGCGGCCGCTGGGAGCCGCTGGACCGCTGAGCGCGCCGGTCCTCAGGGTCTTCTGAGGACCGACGCGCACACTGGGCCCGTGAGCACCGACGGGAACCGGGGGGCGCGGACCGCGCCGTACGTCGCGGGGATCGTCGCCGGCGCAGCGATGCTGGCGGTGGGCGAGGTCCTGGCCGCGCTCCTGCGCCAACGGACGGGGCCGGTGGCCGCCGTCGCCGAGCTGGTCCGCGACCTGACGCCCGCGGGGCTCGTCAAGGGGTTCATCGAGCTGGTCGGCACCGCCGACAAGCCGATCCTGGTCGCCGTCGTGACCGTGGGCGCCCTCGCGCTGTGCGCGCTGGCGGGCCGCTGGCGCTTCGGCTGGGTCGTGCTCGTCGGCCTCGGTGTGCTGGCGAGCGTCGCCGTCCTCGTGAACCCGGGGGAGAGCGGAGTGGGGGCGGCCCAGGCGGCCCTCGTCGTGCCGCCGGGCCTGGCGACCTGCGTCGGCGTCGCGTGCCTGGCGGTGCTGCAGGACGCGGACCGCGCCGCCGCGCGGCAGGAGCGGGACGGAACGGGCGGTGCCGGCCGACGCCGCTTCCTCGTCATCGCCGGCGGGATCGCCCTGACCTCGGTCGTCATCGGCGCGGCGGGCCGGTTCGCCGGGCGCTCGCGCCGCACGGTCGAGGCGGCGCGGGAGGCGCTCGTCGACCGCCTGCGTGCCACGCCGGGCGAGGTGCCGGCGGGCGCGCAGCTCGACGTGCCGGGACTGGGGCGCTGGCAGGTGCCGGGGCAGCAGTTCTACCGCATCGACACCGCGTTCGCCGTCCCCCTCGTCGACCCCGACGCCTGGCGTCTCCGGATCCACGGGATGGTCGAGAAGGAGCTCGAGCTCTCGCTCGCCGACCTGCTCGCACGGCCGTCCACCGAGGCGTGGACCACCCTCTGCTGCGTCTCCAACCCGGTCGGCGGCGACCTCATCGGCAACGCCTGGTGGACCGGTGTCCGCATCGCCCCCCTCCTCGCGGAGGCGGGCGTGCTGGACGGCGCCGACGCCGTGCTGCAGACCTCCGACGACGGCTGGACCTGCGGCACCCCGCTCGGGGTGCTCACCGACGACCGCGACGCGATGCTCGCCTACGCGATGAACGGCCAGCCGCTGCCGATCGAGCACGGCTTCCCGGTGCGGGCCGTCGTGCCGGGCCTCTACGGCTACGTGTCGGCGACCAAGTGGGTGGTCGACCTCGAGGTCACCCGGTTCGACGCCTTCGAGGCCTACTGGACCCAGCGGGGGTGGGCCCCGGAGGGTCCGGTCAAGACCCAGTCGCGCGTGCTCGTGCCGCGCAACGGTGCCGACGTGCGGGCCGGCGAGGTCGACATCGCCGGCGACGCCTGGGCGCAGCACCGGGGGATCGCGAAGGTCGAGGTGCAGGTCGACGGCGGGCCGTGGACGACCTGCGAGCTCGGGGCCGTGCCGAGCGCCGACACCTGGGTGCAGTGGTCGACGCGGGTCTCCTGCGGGCCGGGCGACCACACCGTGGTCGTGCGGGCCACCGACGCGGACGGCGAGACGCAGACCTCGGTGCGCACGGACGTCGTGCCCGACGGGGCCAGCGGGTGGCACGAGGTGCGGTTCACCGCCACCTGAGCCTTTCTTGACTCGATCAAGAAAACGCGGCAAGGTGGGGGACGTGACTCCGGCACCCGACCTCCAGCAGATGCTGCGCGGTGCCGCCCTCCGCGTGACGCGTCCGCGGCTGGCGGTGCTGGGCGCGGTCCACGCCCACCCCCACGCCGACACCGACACGGTGATCGGAGCCGTACGGCGTGACCTGCCGACGGTCTCCCACCAGGCGGTCTACGACTGCCTGAGCGCGCTGACCACGGCCGGGCTGGTGCGCCGCATCCAGCCCGCCGGATCGGTCGCGCGCTACGAGGCCCGGATCGGCGACAACCACCACCACGTGGTGTGCCGCAGCTGCGGCACCGTGGCCGACGTGGACTGCGCGGTCGGCCACGCGCCCTGCCTCACCGCCGCCGACGACCACGGCTTCGCCGTCGAGGAGGCCGAGGTCATCTACTGGGGCACCTGCCCTGCCTGTGCCGCGACCACCGCGGCTGCCGCTCCCGTCCCGGCCGACGCCGCGACGGGGACCTGAGACCCCACCGCTCCTCCAGTTCGCAACCACCGGAAGGAACTTGATGTCCACCGAGCCCACCCCTGGCAACGAGCACGGCCAGATCACGACCGACGAGCCCGTACCGGCTCCCGGCGAGGCCTCGGGCTGCCCCGTCGCCCACGGCGACCAGCTGCCCCACCCGACGCAGGGTGAGCCGAACCGCGTGTGGTGGCCCAACCGCCTCAACGTCGACATCCTGGCCAAGCACGCCCCGGCCAAGGACCCGATGGACCCCGACTTCGACTACGCCGCCGAGTTCTCCTCGCTCGACCTGGCGGCCGTGAAGCGCGACATCGCCCACGTCCTCACCGACTCGCAGCCGTGGTGGCCGGCTGACTTCGGCACCTACGGCCCGTTCATGATCCGCATGGCGTGGCACTCGGCCGGCACCTACCGCGTCTTCGACGGCCGCGGTGGCGCGGGCGCCGGCATGCAGCGCTTCGCGCCGCTCAACAGCTGGCCCGACAACGTCAACCTCGACAAGGCCCGGCGCCTGCTGTGGCCGGTCAAGAAGAAGTACGGCAAGAAGATCTCGTGGGCCGACCTCATGGTCCTCACGGGCAACGTGGCGCTCGAGGAGATGGGCTTCTCCACCTTCGGCTTCGCCGGTGGTCGCGCCGACGTCTGGGAGCCGGACGACGACGTCTACTGGGGCTCCGAGACGGCGTGGCTCGGCACGGACAAGCGCTACTCCGGCGACCGCGAGCTCGAGAAGCCGCTGGGTGCGACCACCATGGGTCTCATCTACGTGAACCCCGAGGGCCCCGAGGGCCAGCCCGACCCGCTGGCCGCCGCCCGCGACATCCGCGAGACGTTCGGCCGCATGGCGATGAACGACGAGGAGACCGTCGCGCTCATCGCCGGTGGTCACACCTTCGGCAAGACGCACGGCGCCCACCAGGACGACAAGCTCGGCCCGGACCCGGAGGCCGCGCCCCTGGAGAACCAGGGCATCGGCTGGAAGAACGGCTACGGCGCCGGCAACGGTGCGGACACGGTCACCAGCGGTCTGGAGGTCACCTGGACCTACCACCCGACCCGCTGGGACAACGAGTTCTTCCACATCCTGTTCGCCTACGAGTGGGAGCTCTTCCAGAGCCCCGCGGGCGCGAACCAGTGGCGGCCGAAGAACGGCGCCGGCGCCGACATGGTGCCGCACGCCCACGGCGAGGGCCGGCAGGAGCCGCGCATGCTCACCACCGACCTGGCCCTGCGCTTCGACCCGGTCTACGAGCAGATCTCGCGCAAGTTCAAGGACGACCCGGTCGCCTTCGGCGACGCGTTCGCCCGCGCCTGGTTCAAGCTGACCCACCGCGACATGGGCCCGATCCAGCGCTACCTCGGCCCCGAGGTCCCCGCCGAGACCCTCATCTGGCAGGACCCGGTCCCCGCGGCCGACTACGAGGCCATCGACGGCGAGGACATCGCGTTCCTCAAGAGCGAGGTGCTCAGCTCCGGCCTGTCCGTCGGCGAGCTCGCCGGTACGGCGTGGGCGTCGGCCTCGACGTACCGCTCGAGCGACAAGCGGGGCGGCGCCAACGGCGCGCGCATCCGTCTCGAGCCCCAGAAGGGCTGGGAGGTCAACAACCCCGACCAGCTCGCCCGGGTGCTCGGCGTGCTCGAGGGCATCGCGGACCGCTTCAACGAGCAGGCCGGCGCGAAGCGCGTCTCCCTCGCCGACCTCATCGTCCTCGCGGGCTCCGCGGCGGTCGAGCAGGCGGCGAAGGAGGGCGGCGTCGAGATCGAGGTGCCGTTCACCCCGGGGCGCACCGACGCGACGCTCGAGCAGACCGACGTCGAGTCGTTCAGCCACCTCGAGCCCGTCGCCGACGGCTTCCGCAACTGGCTGGGCAAGGGCAACCGCCTCCCGGCGGAGTTCCTGTTCGTCGACCGCGCCAACCTGCTGGGCCTCACCGCCCCGGAGGCGACCGTGCTCGTGGGCGGCCTGCGCGTGCTCGGCACCAACACGGACGGCTCCAGCACGGGCGTGTTCACGGACAAGGTCGGCACGCTGTCCAACGACTTCTTCGTGAACCTGCTCGAGCTCGGCACCGAGTGGGCGCCGACCGACGACACCAAGGAGACCTACACGGGCACCACGGCGACCGGCGAGACCCTCGTCGGCAGCCGTGTGGACCTGGTCTTCGGTGCGAACTCCGAGCTGCGGGCGCTGGCGGAGGTCTACGCCAGCGACGACGCGAAGGAGAAGTTCGTGCGCGACTTCGTCGCCGCGTGGACGAAGGTCATGAACGCGGACCGGTTCGACCTGGCCTGAGCGCCACGGCAGCACAGCACCACCCGGCACGGGGCTCGCGGCGCACTCCGCGGGCCCCGTTGTCGTCGTCGGCGGCGTGGTCCGATGAGTCGGACGCGCTTCGATCTGTTGAGTGCGTGTTCTGCCACGCAGGGGCCTGTCACGTCTCTACTGTGTCCTCGTGCACCCCAATCAGGGTGCGTGAGCAAGGGGGAGACATGCGAAGCAGCTCGATGAAGTTCGGCGCGGTGGTTGCGGGCGCGGCGGTCGTGATGGCCGGCAGCGCGCTAGGGGCGAGCGCGGCCTCCAAGAGCAAGTCGCTCGAGGTCGAGTGCAACGGGACGTCAGTGGCCACGGGTACGACGATCGTCCAGGGCAGCACCGGCACCTTCAAGATCCGCCAGGACTCGGCCGACGACAATCGTCGGACCGACTGGAATGCCGTCTCGTCCAACGGCAACTCGCTCGGATACAAGATGACCGGCACGGGGGACACCGTGAGCTGGAGCGGTGTTCGGCCGTCGACGTACACGGTGAAGGCCAAGAAGTACGTGCCGAGCGACTGCAGCGTCCTCCCGTTCAACGGAGGTAGCTACACCGTCAACTACACCGTCACCTCGCGGTCCTGACCACGTGTCACTCCGACACACCCTGGTGGTGGCGTGCGCCCTGGCGTGCGCCACCACCGTCAGCGCATGTGGCGGGTCGTCCGAGCAGGAGGCCGCGGGCCTCACGGCGGATGCCGCCGCCTTCGACGGTCTGGACCAGGCCGTCGTCGAGGAGGTGCTCGAGAACCCGGACGCGGTGGGCAAGATCGAGGACGAGGCGTCGTCGTCGGCAGCCGCGAGCATGGCCCAGGGCATCACGATCAACTTCGTCGTCTGCCGTCGTGTGGCGGCGGACTACCGCACGTGGGTGACGACGGGCGCCGTACCGACGCTCGCTGCCCTGCCCGAGCCGACCCGTCCGCAACAGCCGTCCTACGCCGACTGGCAACGGATGCACGACGACCTCGCCGCGCTCTACGCGAGCGGCGACCCGGCGCAGGTGCGCGGCTTCCTCACCGGCGAGTCGTCGTGTGGCCACTGGATCCCGGCCGAGCCCGGTGACGTCTCCGGGCCGACGGTGGAGGACGTGGTCGGGGAGATCGGATGAGGCGCGCCCGCGGCGTGATCGTGGCCGTTGTCGTGATCGTCGCAGGAGCGAGCGCGTGCTCCACGCGATCCGGCGACGACATCGTCGGGGGTGACGCTGCGCCGGTGGAGGACGGGGCGACGGATCCGGTCGCCCAGGTCCGGCGGACGACGTTGGACGTGCGCTACACCCTCGACGCGGTCACGGCCGAGGGAAGCAGGGTGTCGCTGCTCCCGAGCACCCAGTTCGCCCTGGAGGGCCCGCTCGTCACCGAGGGGCAGGGGGTGAGCGCCGGGCAGCCGGTCGGCGCCATGGTGGTCCGTCCGGCCGTGCGTGCCGCGCTCGACGGCACAGGCGCCACGGGCGCGAGCGCGTCCACGTTGGCCAGCCTGCAGGCTCAGGAGGGACCGGCGGTGGCGCCGGTCGCCGGGTCCTTCGCCAGCGGCGACGGCGAGGCCTGGATCGATGCTCCGGGGATGGACGTCACGGCCCCGCTCACCCCGATCCAGTACCTGCGCTTCCTCTCGATGCGCTTCGAGGCGACGGCTGCGGTCGAGACGCTGACGGGGCCGCGCACGGTCGGCTGTCGCGCTCTCTGGAGCGTGCCGGTCGAGGAGGCGACCCCCGAGGCTGCCGCCACCCTGCACTGCCGCGTGGGGCCCGAGGTCCAGACGGCACCTGCCCTGCGGTCGACGGTCACCATCACGGCGGACGCGCCGCCCGACGTGCTCGTCGCGCCGAACCTGTCCATCGGCTACGACGCCGGGACGGACGGCTACTTCGTGGTCGTCGAGGACGGCGGGTCCACCAGGAAGGTGGAGGTCGAGGTGGGCGTCACCGACGGGGTGAGCCGGGTCGTGAGCGGCGACATCGAGGCCGGGCAGGTCCTCGTCCCGCCGGACGACGTCGACAGCAGTGCGCCGTGACCGCCGCAGCGCAGCTGAGCGGTGTCGGCGTCTCCTACCGCTCCGTGGATGGTCCCGTCGTCGCGCTCCGGGGCGTCGACCTGGTCTGCGAGGCGGCGACGTCGACGTCGATCGTCGGGCGCTCGGGCAGCGGCAAGTCGACGTTGATCTCGGTGCTCTCCCTGCTCCGTCGCCCCACCGAGGGCAGTGTCTGCATCGAGGGGGTGGCCGTCAGCGACATGCGCGAGCGCGAGCGCGCTGCCCTGCGGGCCGGACGCATCGGCATCGTCTTCCAGGCGTTCCACCTCGAGCCGTCGCTCACCGTCGTCGACAACGTGATGCTGGGGTGGCACTTCGCGCCGCACGGACTGTCCCGCGCCGCCGCGCGCGAGAGGGCCTGCTCCGACCTCGAGGAGCTGGGCATCGGCGACCTCGCGGCCCGTCGGCCGCACGCCTTGTCCGGCGGGCAGCGGCAGCGGGTCGCGATCGCGCGCGCTGTCTTCACCCGCCCCGCACTGCTCGTCGCCGACGAGCCGACGGGGAACCTCGACGAGGAGACGGCCGGCGACGTCGCCGCCCTGCTCCTCGCGCTACCGCGGGCGCACGGCACGGCGCTGGTGATGGTCACCCACGACACCACCATCGCCGCCCTCGCGCAGCACCGGATGCGTCTCGACCGGGGGGTGCTCGCGCGTGTGGCACCGTGACGTGGCCAGCACCGTGGCGCTCGCGCTCAAGCTCGCCTGGGCCGGGCGGGTGAGGTTGGTGCTCTCCGTGGTGCTCGTGGCGCTCGCCATGACGGTGTTCCTGGTCGTCACCCAGCTCTCCGCGATCGGCGCCCAGGGGCTCGACGAGGCGATCGACGCGGAGTCGGGAGTGCCCGGCAGCTATGCGGTCGAGATGCAGACCAGCTTCGGGCTGGACCGTGGGCAGCTGGTCGACGCCGTCCACGACGCGCTCGACCCGGTGAGCTCGGAGCCGATCCCGTACGTCGTCGGCTACCCCGACATCCAGCCGGAGTGCCCGCCCTACGACACGCTGGGCCGTGGCATGGTCCGCTTCGTCTACAACGCAGACGGCACGCCCTACGCGTTGCCGTACGGCGCCGACGTCCCCAGCGACACCGAGGTGTGCCTGGCGGGCCAGGCGGTGCCGGCCACCGGGATCTTCGTGCCGTCCGCGGCCCAGGAGAGCCGGTGGGGCCTGAGCCTGCTGTTCGTCGCGCCGGCGTACGAGCACGTCGCCGCGTTGATGACGGCCGAACCCGTGGCTTACCGGTTCGTCGTCACCACCGGACGTGACGACAGCGAGCAGACCATCCGCGCCGCCCTGCGGCAGCGGCTCGGCGACACCGCCCTCCGCTTCGGCAGCAGCGTGGACGAGGCCACGGTGGACGTCGCACGGCTCGACGGCGGTCAGCAGGTCCGCGCGGCGAGCCAGGGCATCAAGACGATCTTCGGCGTCATCGGCTGGGGGGTGCTCGGGCTCGGCGCGCTCGGTCTGCTCATCTCCCAGCTGATCGTCGTCCGGGACCGCATGTGGCTCTTCGGCCTCGGGACCGCGCTGGGGGCGCGCCGGCTCCACGTCGCGATCCTCGTGGCGGTCGACGTCGTGCTCACGGTCGTGCTGGGCGTCGCGGCGGCCGTCCTGGTCGCGGTGCTCGCGCAACCGGTCACCGACCAGGTCGCCCGCTCGACGTTCGGGACCGACGCCGACCTGTTGAACCCGGGCGCGCTGGCGCGCCTGGTGCTGGGCGCCGCGGCGGTCCTGGTCGTCGCCTCGACGTGGCCCGTCCTGCGTGCGACCTCGCAGGACCCGCTCGACGTGCTCGAACCGAAGGTGTCCTGAGTCGGACGGTTTCTGTCCGGTCGAGAAGAATGCGCGCGCCGACGCGGGCGGAGAAAGAAAACGCGGACCCGTGCGGGCGTGACCCTCGGCGTGTCGCGGCGTCGCGTCCGCGTTTTCTTTCGCCGGCTCGGGTCGGCCGCCCGCCTCGTCCGCGTTTTCTTCCCCAAGGCCCCGCTCGCGGCGTACGGGCTTGGGAGTGCGCACTAGCGTCACGTCATGGCGATCAGCAAGGGTGACACGGTCCACTGGAACACCTCGCAGGGCGAGACGACGGGCACGGCGAAGGAGAAGAAGACCAAGCCGTTCCAGCACGACAAGCAGGACTTCAAGGCGAGCGAGGACGAGCCCTACTGGATCGTCGAGTCGGAGAAGACCGGCGCCACCGCGGCCCACAAGGAGTCGAGCCTCCGCAAGGGCTGAACCCCTCCCGGGGTCTCCGGTCGTGGTGTGAGACCTGCGGAAAGCAGCGGCCTCACACCACGACTGGGGCAAGGGGAAGAGCAGGGCTCAGGCCGCTCCCGGCTTGAACAGCGCGCTCGGCGCCGCCTGCTCGCCCACCACCTCGAACCGCTGGCGGGGCAGCGCGTCGGGGTTGTGCGCCTGCACCCAGCCCACGAGCCGCTCGCGCACGAAGCACCGCAGGTCGAAGAGCGTGCCGGGGTCGTCGGCCGTGACGCTGGCCCGGACCTGCACGAATCCCTGCACCGCGTTGGTGACGACGAGGCCGCTCGAGCGGCCGTTGTAGAGCGACGTCTCGCCCAGGCAGCGCTCGAACTCCGCGCGCAGCCCCTGCAGGTCGATCCGCCAGTCGAGGTCGAGCTCGACGGTGCCCATCATCTCGGAGTCCTTGCGGGTCCAGTTCTCGAAGGGCGTGTTGGTGAAGTAGGTGCAGGGGAGCACGAGGCGACGGTCGTCCCAGAGCTTCACCACGACGTACGAGAGCGTGATCTCCTCGATGGTGCCGTACTCGTCCTCCACGATGACGACGTCGTCGATCCGGATCGCGTCGCTGAACGCGAGCTGCAGCCCGGCGAACAGGTTGCCGAGGGTCGACTGCGCGGCGAGGGCCGCGACGACGGAGACGAGACCGGCGGACGCGAGCAGGCTCGCCCCCACGGCACGCACCCCGTCGAAGCTGAGCAGCACGGCGCCGAAGGCGAGCACCACGATCGCGACCACGACGACGCGGCGCGCGACCTGCACCTGCGTGCGGATGCGCTTGGCGTTGCGGGGGTCGAGCTCGAGGTCGGCGCGCCGCAGGGCCGCGTCCACGACGAAGAGGACGACGACGGAGAGCAGCCACGCGCCGTTGACGATGACGAGGATCCGCAGGCCCAGCGCCAGGGTGTCCCACGCCTCCGCTCCGTCGCCGCGCGGCCGGTTGGCGGCGACGACGGCGTTGAGGCCGATGACGAGCACCAGCACCCGGAACGGGAAGCGTGCGGCGCGGACGAGCGCGTCCGCCGGCGGCCACCGGCGTCCCGCGCGCTTGACGGCGGCGGGCACGGCGAACCCCAGCGCGACGGCCACGGCGACGACGATCCCCGTGGACACGAGCAGGTCGGTTGTTCCTGAGGGCATCGCTCCACGGTGACAAAGGCCCCGGGGGTGAGCCAAGTGAGACGCGTCGCACCACGGTGAGAAGGCCCTGAGAAGTTCCCACCGTCAGGGTTCCGTCAGCGCCGACGGCGGGGCCGTCAAGGAACCGTCAGGACGGTCGTGACGACGGCCCGGACGGACGCACGATCCGGAGCGTGAACGACGCCCTCTACGTGACGCTCACCCTCGCGGTGATCGCCCTCCTGACGCTGCTCGTCGGCGTGCTCGACCGGGACCGGTCGGCCGCCCCGCCCCCCGGACCCTCCGACGGCGGTGCCGGCCGGTGAGCGAGCTCCTCCCCGCGGTCGGCCAGGTGCTCGTGCTCGTCGTGGTGCTGGCGCTGGCCGTGCCGCTGCTCGGCCGCCACCTGGCGCACACCTACACCGCCCCCGGACACCTGGCGGTCGAGCGCGGCGCCTACCGCCTCCTGCGCATCGACCCCGACGCCGACCAGCACTGGCGCACCTACGCGCTGTCGGCGCTCGGCTTCTCCCTGGTCGGCATCCTCCTGCTGTACGCCGTGCTGCGGCTCCAGCAGCACCTGCCGCTCTCGCTCGGCTTCGGCGCGCTGCCGGCCGACGGCGCCTGGAACACGGCCGTCAGCTTCGTCACCAACACGAACTGGCAGTGGTACTCCGGCGAGGCCGCGCTCGGCCACCTCGCGCAGGCCACCGGGCTGACCGTGCAGAACTTCGTCTCGGCGGCCACCGGCATGGCCGTGGCGGCCGCCCTCGCCCGCGCCCTGTCCCGCAGCGGGGCCGGCGGACGGATCGGCAACTTCTGGACCGACCTGGTGCGCGGCACCGTCCGGGTGCTCCTGCCGGGCGCCCTCGTCGCCGCGGTGCTCCTGGCGCTGCTCGGCGTCGTGCAGAACCTCTCCGGCGCCCGCACCGTCACGACCCTCACCGGCGGGGAGCAGTCCGTGCCCGGCGGGCCCGTGGCCAGCCAGGAGGCGATCAAGGAGCTCGGCACCAACGGCGGCGGGTTCTTCAACGCGAACTCGGCGCACCCGTTCGAGAACCCGACGCCGCTGACGAACCTGATCGAGATCGTGCTCATGCTGCTCGTCCCGTTCGCGATGGCGTGGGCGTTCGGCCTCATCGTGGGGGACCGGCGCCAGGGCGCCGCCGTGCTGGCGGCGATGGGCCTGCTCCTCGTCGTGGCGGTCGCCCTCCTCACCTGGGCGGAGATGGCGGGCCCGGGCACCGTCCCGCACGCCGCCGGCGGCGCCCTCGAGGGCAAGGAGACACGCTTCGGCACGGCCGGCTCGGCCCTCTTCGCCGCGGTGACCACCGGCACCTCGACCGGCGCGGTGAACTCCCTGCACGACTCGTTCACGGCTCCCGGCGGCGGCGTCGCCATGGTCGGGATGCTCCTCGGCGAGGTATCGCCGGGCGGCGTGGGATCGGGGCTCTACGGGATGCTCGTGCTCGCCGTCGTGACGGTGTTCATCGCCGGTCTCATGGTCGGGCGCACGCCCGAGTACCTCGGCAAGAAGATCGGCCAGCGCGAGATCGTGCTCGTCGCCGTCTACGTGCTCGCCTCCCCGTTCCTCGTGCTCGTCGGGCTCGCTCTCGCGCTGAGCGTCCCGGCCGGCGTCGCCGGCCTGCAGGAGGACGGGGCCCACGGGCTCAGCGAGGCGCTCTACGCCCTCGCCTCGGCCTCCAACAACAACGGCAGCGCCTTCGGCGGCCTGACGTCGGGCACCCCGTTCTGGAACACCCTGCTCGGTCTGGCCATGCTGCTCGGCCGGTTCCTGCCGCTCGTGCTGGTGCTGGCGCTCGCCGGTCGCTTCGCCGCCGCGCAGCGCGTCCCCGTCGGCCCCGGCACCCTGCCGACCCACCGTCCCCTCTTCGTCAGCCTCCTCGTGGGCGTCGCGCTGGTCGTGGTCGGTCTGACCTTCGTGCCCGTGCTCGTCCTCGGCCCGATCGTGGAGTCCCTCTCGTGAACGCACTGCTCGACCCCGCCCAGCTCGCCACCGCCCTGCCCGGCGCCGTGCGCAAGCTCGACCCGCGGGCCCTGCTCGCCACTCCCGTGATGCTCGTGGTCGAGATCGGCGCCGTGCTCACCACGGTGCTCGCCGCGCTCGACCCCAGCGTGCTCGGCTGGTCGGTCACCGCCTGGCTCTGGCTCACCGTGCTCTTCGGCAACCTGGCCGAGTCCGTCGCCGAGGGTCGGGGCAAGGCGCAGGCGGCGAGCCTGCGCGCGCTCCAGTCGGAGACGACGGCGCGGCGCCGTACGGCGGGTGGTCACCTCGAGGAGGTCCCCAGCACGGCCCTGCGGGTCGGCGACCTCGTCGTCGTCGAGGCGGGGGAGCGCATCCCCGGCGACGGCGACGTGGTCGAGGGCGTCGCGTCGGTGGACGAGTCGGCGGTGACCGGTGAGTCCGCCCCGGTGATCCGGGAGTCGGGGGGCGACCGGTGCGCCGTGACGGGCGGTACGACGGTGCTGTCGGACCGCATCGTCGTGCGGATCACGTCGAACCCGGGCCAGTCGTTCGTCGACCGGATGATCGGCCTGGTCGAGGGGTCGGAGCGGCAGCGGACCCCCAACGAGATCGCGCTCAACGTGCTGCTCGGGGCGCTCACCGCCGTGTTCGTCGTGGTCTGCGTGACCCTGTGGTTCGTCGCCGACTTCGCCGGGGCCCCCGTGCCGGTGCTCGTGCTGGCGGCCCTGCTCGTCTGCCTCATCCCCACGACCATCGGCGCGCTCCTCTCCGCCATCGGCATCGCCGGCATGGACCGTCTCGTGCGCCGCAACGTGCTCGCCATGTCGGGCCGGGCGGTGGAGGCGGCGGGCGACGTCGACGTGCTGCTGCTCGACAAGACCGGCACCATCACCTACGGCAACCGGCGCGCCCACGAGGTGCTCGAGGTGCCCGGGGTGCCGCGCGCCGACCTGGTCGAGGCCGCGCTCCTCGCGTCGCTGGCCGACGAGACGCCCGAGGGGCGCAGCATCGTCGAGCTGCTCACGCCCGAGCAGTCCGACGCGGCGCTCCCGGCCGGTGCCACGCTCGTGCCGTTCAGCGCCACGACCCGGTCGAGCGGCTTCGACGCGGGCGAGCGCCAGGTGCGCAAGGGCGCCGCGTCCGCGGTCGGCGGGTGGGTGCGGGAGTCCGGCGGCACCGAGCCCCCGGCGCTGCTGGCCGCGGTCGAGCAGGTGAGCGCCTCCGGCGGCACGCCGCTGGTGGTCGCCGAGCGGGTCGGCGACGCTCCGGCGCGGCTCCTCGGCGTCGTCCACCTCAAGGACGTCGTGAAGGAGGGCATGCGGGAGCGCTTCGACGAGCTGCGGGCGATGGGCATCCGCACCGTGATGGTCACGGGCGACAACGCGGTCACCGCCGCGGCGATCGCGGCGGAGGCGGGCGTCGACGACGTGCTCGCCGAGGCGACGCCCGAGGACAAGATGCGGCTCATCCGTCGGGAGCAGGCGGGCGGCCGGATGGTCGCGATGTGCGGCGACGGCACCAACGACGCTCCCGCGCTCGCGCAGGCCGACGTGGGCGTCGCGATGAACACGGGCACGACCGCGGCCAAGGAGGCCGGCAACATGGTCGACCTCGACTCCGACCCGACCAAGCTCATCGAGGTCGTCGAGATCGGCAAGCAGCTGCTCATCACCCGCGGTGCGCTGACGACGTTCTCCGTGGCCAACGACGTGGCGAAGTACTTCGCCATCCTGCCGGCCCTCTTCGTCGTCGCGTTCCCGCAGCTCGACGTGCTCAACGTGATGCGCCTGTCGTCGCCCGAGTCGGCGATCCTCTCGGCCGTCGTCTTCAACGCGCTCGTCATCGTGGCGCTCATCCCGCTGGCGCTGCGGGGCGTCTCCTACCGCCCCGGCCCGGCCGACGCCCTGCTGCGCCGCAACCTCCTCGTCTACGGGGTCGGCGGGCTCGTCGCGCCGTTCGTCGGCATCAAGCTCCTCGACCTCGTCGTCTCCCTGCTGCCCGGTCTGTGACCGGCGGCCCACCCGAAGGAACCGAAGTGAGAGACCTCCTCGCCCTGCTCCGCCAGAGCCTGGCCGGGCTGCGCGTGCTCGTCGCCGCGACCGTGCTGCTCGGTGTCGCCTACCCGCTCCTCGTCACCGGCATCGCGCAGGTCGCCGTGCCGTGGCAGGCGAACGGCTCCCTCGTCACCGCGGCGGGGGAGCGCACCACCGACGCCGACGAGGCCGTCGGCTCCGTGCTCCTCGGCCAGGCGACCGACGACGACGGCCTCTTCCAGCCGCGACCCTCGGCGGCCGGCGACGGCTGGGACGGGCTCGCCAGCGGTGGCTCGAACCTCGGCCCGGAGAGCCCCGAGCTGCTCGCGCTCGTCGGGGAGCGCCGGGCCGAGGTCGCCGCCCGGGAGGGCGTGGACCCCGCCGCCGTGCCGCCCGACGCGGTCACCGCCTCCGGGTCGGGGCTCGACCCGCAGGTCTCCCCGGCGTACGCCGCGCTGCAGGTGCCCCGCGTCGCCGCGGCCAACGGGCTGGACGAGGCCGCCGTGCGCGCCCTCGTGGCCGAGCACACGGCGGGTCGGACGCTCGGGATCCTCGGCGAGCCCCGGGTGGACGTGCTCGCGCTCAACATCGCGGTGCTCGCCGCCCGCGACGCCGGTGCGGGCGACTAGGTTGGCGCGCATGACGGCCGAGCCCCCCGCGCGTGGACGGCTGACCGTCTACCTCGGGGCCGCCCCGGGTGTCGGCAAGACCTACGCGATGCTCGACGAGGCGCACCGCCGCCGGGCGCGGGGCACGGACGTCGTGGTGGGGTACGTCGAGACGCACGGCCGTCCCCGCACCGTGGCCCAGCTGGAGGGCCTCGAGGTGCTGCCGCGTCGTACGGTCTCCTACCGCGGTGCGACGCTCACGGAGATGGACACCGAGGCGGTCATCGCCCGACGACCCGCCGTCGTGCTCGTCGACGAGCTGGCGCACACCAACGTGCCGGGCTCGCGGCACGAGAAGCGGGCGGCCGACGTCGAGGAGATCCGCGCCGCCGGGATCGACGTCGTCACGACGGTCAACATCCAGCACCTGGAGTCGCTCAACGACGAGGTCGAGCGCATCACGGGCGTGCGGCAGCGCGAGACCGTGCCCGACGAGGTGGTGCGCTCCGCCGAGCAGATCCAGCTCGTCGACATGGCCCCCGACGCCCTGCGGCGCCGGATGGCGCACGGCAACATCTATCGGCCGGAGAACGTCGACGCGTCGTTGACCTCGTACTTCCGCGTCGGCAACCTCACCGCCCTCCGGGAGCTCGCCCTGCTGTGGCTGGCGGACCGGGTCGACGCGGCGCTGGGCGACTACCGGCGCGAGCACCGGATCTCGGCGTCGTGGCCCGCGAAGGAGCGGATCGTGGTCGCGGTGACGGGCGGCCCCGAGAGCGAGACGCTCCTGCGTCGGGGCGCCCGGCTCGCGCAGCGGGCCGCGGGCGCCGAGCTGCTCGCGCTCCACGTCATCGCGACGGACGGGCTCCGGGGCGCGCCCGCCGGCAGCGTCGAGCGCTCGGAGCAGCTGGTCGCCTCCCTCGGCGGCACGTTCCACACGGTCGCCGCCGACGACGTGCCCGGCGCCGTCGTCGACTTCGCCGCCGGCGTGAACGCCACCATGGTGGTCGTCGGGGTGTCGCGCCACGGACGCCTGCGACGCCTCGTCGCCGGCACGACGGGCGACCGGATCGCGTCGCTGGCGGGGGCGATCGACGTCCACCTCGTCACCCACGACAACGTGCCCCGCCTGACGCGGGCCCGCTCGGCCCCCAGCCCGCTGAGCACGGCGCGGCAGGTGCTCGGGTGGGTGCTGGCCCTGCTGCTGCCCCTCGGGCTCGGGGCCGTCCTGCACGAGGTCACCGTCACCGACGACCTGCCGCTCGCGAGCCTCCTCCTGCTGGCGACCACGGTGCTGGTCGCGCTCGTGGGTGGCCTCCTGCCCTCCCTGCTCGCCGCGCTCCTCGGCTTCGTGGCGCTCAACCTCTGGTTCACGCACCCGGTCGGCAACCTCGCCGTCGCCGATCCGCGCAACGCCCTGGCCCTGGCGGTCTTCCTGGCCGTCGCCGCCGCTGTCGCGTCCGTCGTCGACCGGGCGTCGCGTCGGGCGGCCGAGTCGCTGCGGGCCCGCACGGAGGCCGCGACGACGGCCGCCCTGTCCCGCTCCGTGCTCACCGGCCAGGACACCGCCGAGGCCGTCGTGCTCCGCGTGCGGGAGGTGTTCGGGCAGAACGGCGTCGCCCTCCTGGCGCGGGACGGCGCCGCCTGGCGGACGGTGGCCGCCACCGGCGCCGCCGCCGCCGAACCGGGCGGGGGCACGACGCGGGCGCAGGTCGACGACGACCACGTGCTCGTGCTGTGCGGTGAACCGCTGCGGGTGCAGGACCGCCGGGTGCTCGAGGCGTTCGCCGTGCAGGCCGGGCTCGTGCTGGAGTACCGCCGCCTCCGGGCCCGCGAGGAGCGCGCCGCCGCGCTCGAGAGCGCCGAGTCGACGACCACCGCCATCCTGCGCGCCGTGTCCCACGACCTCCGCACCCCACTGGCGACGATGCGGGCCAGCGTGGACGGGCTCGTCGCCGAGGCGACGGGGGCCGCGGGCTCGCTCACCGCGGAGGACCGGGCCGCCCTCGTCGAGTCGGTCGACGACGCGACGGAGCAGCTCGAACGGCTCATCGACAACCTGCTCGACCTGTCCCGCCTGCAGACCGGGGTGCTGCACCCGACGCTCCGCGACCTGAGCCTGCTCGAGGTGCTGCCGCTGGCCGTCGCGGGACACGCGCCCGGGCTCGTGTCGCTCGAGGTGGAGGAGTCGACGCCCCTGGTCCGCACCGACGCCGGCCTGCTGGAGCGCGTCGTGGCCAACCTCGTGGGCAACGCGGTGCGGGTCTCCCGCGGGACACCGGTCCGCGTGCTCGCCCACGCCGGGCCCGAGCGGGTCGACGTGCTCGTGGTGGACCGGGGCCCCGGCGTACCGCCCGCGCAGCGGCTCCGCATGTTCGAGCCGTTCCAGCGGCTGTCGGACACCGGCGGGGGCGGGCTGGGGCTCGGCCTCGCGGTGGCGCGCGGGCTGACCGAGGCGGTGGGGGGCACGCTGGAGGCGGAGGACACGCCCGGCGGCGGGCTGACGCTCGTGCTGTCGCTGCCGCGGGCCGGAGGAGGGAGCGTCGGATGAGCGACGGGACGAGCCCGAAGGTGCTCGTGGTGGACGACGAGCCGGCCCTGGCCCGGGCGCTCGCGATCAACCTGCGGGCGCACGGCTGGGAGGTGGTGACGGCCGCCGACGGGCGTGGCGCGCTCGAGGCCGCCGCCTCCACCCGCCCGGACGTCGTGCTGCTCGACCTGGGCCTGCCGGACCTCGACGGCACCGAGGTCATCGCCGGTCTGCGCGGGTGGACGACCGTGCCGATCGTCGTGCTCTCCGCGCGCCAGCACGGTGAGGACAAGGTGGAGGCCCTCGACCTGGGGGCGGACGACTACGTGACGAAGCCGTTCGCGATGAACGAGCTGCTGGCGCGCCTGCGAGCCGCCGTACGCCGCGGGGCCGGCCCCGCCGCGGCCCCCGACCCGCTCGTCGAGGTGGGTGACCTCGCCATCGACCTCGCCCGCAAGAAGGTGGCGCGCGGCGGTGTGGACGTGCGGCTGACGCCCACGGAGTGGGGGTTCCTCGAGGTGCTGGCCCGCAACGTCGGCCGGCTCGTCACCCGCGAGCAGGTGCTGCGGGAGGTGTGGGGGCCGGGCTACGAGCACGAGACGCACTACCTGCGGGTCTACGCGGCCCAGCTGCGCGGGAAGCTCGAGGCCGATCCGGCCCACCCGCGGCACCTCGTCACATCGGCGGGGCTGGGCTACACGCTGGCGCCCTGAGCCCGGCGCGCTCTCACGGCGCCAGGCGCTCCTCGCCGGCGTACACCGTGAGCCGGTCGCCACGGGAGAAGCCCACGAGGGTGAGGCCGCTGCGACGGGCGAGGTCGACCGCGAGGGAGGACGGGGCGCTGACCGCGGCGAGCACCGGGATCCCGGCCATGACCGCCTTCTGCGCGAGCTCGAACGAGGCGCGGCCGCTCACCTGCAGCACGGTGCCGCGCAACGGCAGGAGGCCGTTGCGGAGGCTCCAGCCCACGACCTTGTCGACGGCGTTGTGGCGGCCGACGTCCTCGCGGACCACCAGCGCGGTGCCGTCCGCGCGGAACAGGCCGGCCGCGTGCACGCCGCCGGTGCGGTCGAAGTCGCGCTGCTCGGCGCGCAGCTTCTCGGGCAGGCCCGCCAGCAGCGCCGTGGAGACCTGCGTGTCGTCGGCGGTCAGGTCGTGGGACGACGTGGTCTCGACGGCGTCGATCGACGCGACCCCGCAGATGCCGCAGGCGCTGGTGCCGTCGACGTGCCGCTCGCGGTGCCGCGTCGCCTCCAGCGCGACCGGGGAGACCGCGGCGTCGACCACGTTGTAGGTCTGCAGGCCGTCGGGGCCGACGCCCGCGCAGTAGCGCAGCGCCGTCAGGTCCGTGCCCGAGCGCACGACGCCGTCGCCGACGAGGAAGCCCGCGACCAGGTCGAAGTCGTCGCCGGGGGTGCGCATGGTGACCGCGTAGGAGCTGCCGCCGACGCGCATCTCGAGGGGTTCCTCGACGGCGAGGTGCTCCTCGCGGGTCTTCCTCGTCCCCGGGCCACCGGCCTCGCCGGGGGCGATCCGCTGCGCCCGCACCCGCTTGACCCGCTTCCCCGCCATGGACGCGAGCCTACGCCGCGTGGGTCGACGGCTGCGGCCTGCGTGGAGGCCGGGTGGACGCGGGCGAGGGCAGGCGGCCAGGGAGTCCCGGGGGGCCGGGGGGCCGGGGGTCCGGGGGTCCAGGGGTCCGGGGGTCCCGAAAGGCTTGGACAGAACCGGCGCACGGGCCGGGCCTGCGACGGACTCATGCCGGGCTCTTCGTGCCTGATTCGTCCAGGTGATGGACCGACGCGGCTCCTGGGCGCGCCGCGGGGACGAACCGAGGTCCACCAGCGCCGCGCGAGGGCGGCGCTGGTGCCGGTTGTGTCCAAGCGTTGTCTGGACCATCACGGACGCGTCAGGGTCGGCGGACCTCCGCGGGGCTCGACCGGAGGGGCCTCGTGGAGGAGGGTGGCCCCGACCGCCGCGCGGTGTCGCGGACCGCCTCCCCGAGGAGCACAGCGATGTCGCCATCGAGCACCCCGTCGGACCCGACGTCCGTCCCGACCCCCGCGGACGAGCACCGCGCCGCCGCCGACCACTTCGTGACCTGGCTCCCGGCGCCCCTCGCGCCGACGGTGACGCTGCCGGCCGGGCCCTCGACGGCGGACGACCCCGTCGCCGCCTGGACCCACCACGCGGACGCCCTGCAGGCACTGCTCGACGACCCGGCCTCCGCGGAGCTCGTGCTGTCGAACCCCCACATCGGCGACGTCCCGGTGCCGGAGGCGGTCGATCGCTTCTGCACCAACGACGTCGTCTTCCACGCCTGGGACCTCGCCCGGGCCTCCAGGCAGGAACCGGGGCTCGACGAGACCCGGTGCGCGGAGGTCCTGGCCGGGATGGAGCCCATGGAGGAGATGCTGCGCGCCAGCGGCCAGTTCGGCCCCCGCCAGCCGGTGGCCGCCGACGCGCCGGCCTCCGACCGGCTCATGGCGTTCCTCGCCCGCGACCCCGACCGGCGTCCGTAGCCCGAGCGGCGGCTGCGGCCGTCAGCGACCGAACCGCATCGCGAACCCGTCGACGACGACGCTGCCGCGCGACCGGGCGCCCGCCAGCCAGCCGAGCGGGCCGTCGGCGGGCGCCGACCAGGTGGCCCGTGCCGGTCGCACGGACCGGGCCGAGGCCGCCACCGGCGTCCACACGGTGCGGGCGCCGGGCCGCGCTGCCGTGCCGCTCGCGGCGAGCGGCATCGACTGGGCGATGGCGGCGGGAGCACGTAGGGGGAGGGGGAGGCCGGGCACCCGGCCCGGCCGGAACCGCGCCTCCGCGAGCACGGCGCCGTCGAGCTCGGCCCGGAGGGCAGCGCCGGCGTCGGGCGAGGGTCTGTCGGCCACGCGGAACCCCGCCAGCTCCTTCGGCACCCCCCACAGCTCCCGGCCGCCGTCCCGCGAGGCGGGGGAGTCGACCCAGATGTCGGTGATCGCGAGCCCGACGCGGCGCCCCTGCCGCACGATGACGCCGGCGAGGAGCTCGGCGTACGCCATCTGCCCCGGCGGCCGGTAGTCCACGAACATCGTCAGCGCCAGCCGCCCCACCGGTCGCACGCCGGCCGGCAGCCCGGGCAGCGGCCCCGGCAGCGACCACGCCGTGATCCACCCGCGGCCGGTGAGGTCCCAGGGCTGCGGCGGGTACGCGACGCTCACACCGACTCCGCGGTGTGCGCCTCTGCCCTGCGCGTGGGGCCCAGCCGCAGGGCGGCGGGTGCGCTCGGGGGCACGACCGGCCAACGGGGGGCGACGGGGTCGACCCGGCGGTACGGCGCGCCCAGCCCCGGGCGGGGGTCGGCCTCCCCGCGGTTCGGCCACAGGGACACCGCCCGCTCGGCGAGGGCCGTGATCGACAGCGACGGGTTCACCCCGAGGTTGGCGCACACTGCGGCACCGTCGATGACGTGCAGGCCGGGGTGGCCGTGGACGCGGTGGTAGGGGTCGATGACACCCTCCTCGGCGCTGGCGCCCATCCGGCACCCGCCGATGAAGTGCCCGGTGGTCGGCACGTCGACGAGGTCGTTCCACGCGCCGGCCGGCTCGCCGTCGATCTGCTCGGCGATCTGGCGGGCCAGCGCGTGGCCCTCCGGGATCCAGATCGGGTTGGGCTCGCCCGTGCCGGGCCGCGCGGTGAGCCGCTTGCCGGGGCCGCGGCCCAGGCGTCGGCGGCGGAGGGCGGTCGTCAGGGAGTTGTCGAGCGACTGCATGACGAGCAGCACGATGGTGCGCTCCGACCAGTGCCGCGGGTCGTGGAAGGCCAGCAGGGAGCGGCGGTTGCGCCACATCTGGCGCAGCCCGACGCGCCAGCGCAGCACGCCCTCCTCGGGGTCGGCGAGGGTGGCCATGAGCAGCGCCATCGCGTTGGAACCGGGCCCGTAGCGGACCGGCTCGACGTGGGTGGACTCGTCGAGGTGGATGGACGAGGTGATGGCGACGCCCTCGCTGAAGTCCGTGGTGCCCTCCCGCCCGGAGCGCTTCGCGCGCACGCCGAGGATCGCCTCCGAGTTGGTGCGCGACAGCTCTCCGAGACGGGGGGAGACGTGGGGCAGCGACCCGGAGGCGCGGAGCCGGTGGAGCAGCTTCTGCGTGCCGAGCGCGGCCGCGGAGAACACGACCTGGCCGGCGGTGAACACCCGGCCCGCCCGCACGCCGCCGGAGGGCCGCGTGGCCACCACGTAGCCCCCCGTCGGCAACGGCCGCACGTCGGTCACCGTCGTCAGCGCGTGCACCTCGGCCCCCGCCCGCTCGGCCAGGTGGAGGTAGTTCTTGACCAGCGTGTTCTTCGCGCCGACGCGGCAGCCCGTCATGCAGGAGCCGCAGTCGGTGCACGTCGTGCGCGCCGGTCCCGCCCCGCCGAAGAACGGGTCTCCGACGTCCTCGCCCGGCCCGACCCCGTGGTCCTCGCCCCGCAGGACGCCGACGGGGGTCGGCACGAACGAGTCCTCCACGCCGAGCGCGGCGGCGGCCTCGCGCATCACCTCGTCCGAGGGGGTACGCCGCGGGTAGGTCGTCACGCCGAGCATCCGCTTGGCCTGGTCGTAGGACGCGCGCAGCTCGTCGCGCCAGTCGGTGATGCCGGCCCACGAGGGGTCCTCGTAGAAGGCGGCGGGCGGCTCGTAGAGCGTGTTGGCGTAGACGAGCGAGCCGCCGCCGACGCCCGCGCCGGAGAGCACGAGCACGTCGCCGAGCAGGTCCATCCGCTGGATGCCCGACATCCCGAGCCGGGGCGCGAACACGTAGTCCCGGACCCGCCACGAGGTGGCGGCCAGCTCGTCGTCGGCGAACCGCCGGCCCGCCTCGAGCACGCCGACGCGGTAGCCCTTCTCCGTCAGGCGCAGCGCGGTCACGCTGCCCCCGAAGCCCGAACCGATCACGAGCACGTCGTAGTGGCTGTCGCTCATGCCTTCACCTCCTCGAAGTCGGCCGGCGCGAGCACCGCGAGCCGCCGCTGGTACTCCGCGACCGTGCCCGGCCAGTTGGTCGTGATGCGGCCGTCGCCGTCGGTGCGGTACCAGCTCGCGCAGCCCGCCCAGACGCTGCCGGCCAGCCGCTGCTGCACCTCCGCGTCGTACGTCGCCGCGGTCTCGGGCCGCACGTCGAGGCCGAGGGCGCCGCGCTCCCGCGCCTCGGCGATCCCCGCGGCGAGCTGGGCGACGTACTCGGCCTGGGGCTCGAGCATCCCCAGGATGCTGGAGCCGCCGAGGTTGGTGTTGGGGCCGTACATGATCGCCAGGCCGGGGAACCCGGGCACCGTCACGCCGAGGTGGGCCGTGGCGCCGTCGGCCCAGTGGTCGGCGAGCCGGCGACCGTCGCGCCCGGTGACCTCGAGGCCGCGGAGGAAGTCGGTGGCGGCGAACCCCGTGCCCCAGATGACGACGTCGGCCGGGTGGTGCCGGCCGTCCTCGTCGACGACGCCGTCGGCCACGACGTGCGCGACGCCCGCGGTCACGACGTCGACGTGGGGGCGGTCGAGCGCGGCGTACCACTCGTTGGAGAACAGCAGCCGCTTGCACCCCAGCGGGTCGGTCGGCTCGAGGCGCGCCCGGAGCTCGGGGTCACGGACCGAGCGGCGCAGCTGCCAGCCCCAGAGGCGGCGCAGCGCCCCGGGCAGCCGCGACCCCGGGATCTCGCCGGTGAGGGCGCCGTTGAGCCACTCGCTGAGGTGCCACACCGCGCGGCGCTCCACCTTCCGGGCGAGGGCGGACCGCACGAGGAGCGCGCGCACCGGAGCGGGGTAGACCCCGTCGGGCTTCGGCACGACGTACGGCGCGGAGCGCTGCAGCACCGTCACGCTCGCCGCGACGTCGGCGACGCGGGGGACGAACTGGATGGCGCTCGCGCCGGTGCCCACCACGACCACGCGCTTGCCCGTGAGGTCGACGTCGTGGCGCCAGGTGGCCGAGTGGAACGCGGGACCCGCGAAGTCGGCGAGGCCGGGGAGGTCCGGCACGACGGGCTCGCTCAGCTGCCCGACGGCGGGCACGACGAGGTCGGCCTCGAGGTGCTCGCCCGAGTCGAGCTCGACGTCCCAGCGGCCGGTGTCGTCGTCGTACGTCACGGCGACCGCCGTCGTGCGGGTCCGTAGCAGGTCGCGGACGCCGCGCCGGTCGGCCACGTCGCGGAGGTAGGCCAGGATGTCCGGCTGCTCGGAGTAGAACCGACGCCACCCCGGGTTGGAGTCGAACGAGAACGAGTAGAGCGCGGAGGGCACGTCGCACGCGGCGCCCGGGTAGGTGTTGTCGCGCCAGACCCCGCCGACGTCGTCGGCGCGCTCGAGCACCACCACGTCGAGGCCCGCGTCGCGGAGACGGAGCGCGGCGGCCAGGCCGGCGAAGCCGGCGCCGACGACCACCGCGCGGAGCGGCGTGGGCCCCCCGGGGGGCCCCGGACGGGCGGGGGAGGGATCGGTCATGGCACGACCGTAGGGACGCGCCCTGTGACCTGCGAGACATTCGCGGCCAGGTGATCCAGAATTCCGGCCATGTTCTCCCCGACGGTCGCGCACGACTGGCACTTCCCCCGGTCCACCACGGGCATCGGGGTGCTCCTCGCGTGGGCCCGGGCGAACGGCATCGACCCTGCTCCGCTCCTCGTCGGCACCGGCCTCTCGCCGGACGACCTCGAGGGCGCGGAGGGCGAGGTGACGGCCGACCAGGAGCTGACCGTCGTGCGGGCGCTGCTCCGGCGCCGCCCCGACGAGCCGCCCGCGCGGCTGGGGGCGGCGATCGGAGCGTCCTACCACCTCGGCTCGTTCGGGGTGTTCGGCTTCGCGATGCTCGCCAGCCCCACCCTCCTGCACGCCGTCGACCTGGCGACGCGCTACATCGACCTCAGCTTCACCTTCGCGATGCCACGGGCCGAGCTCGAGGGCGACGCCGAGACCGGCACCGTGCAGGTGCACGTGGACGGCGCGACCCTCCCGCCGGACGTGCGGCCGCTCCTGGTGGCCCGGGACGCCCGCGCGATCGGCACGGCGTTGCGCGAGCTGCTGCCGGGCCTGCCCCTCGAGCTGCGGCTCGAGCCCGTGGAGGCGCCGCGCCGGGCGGTCGTGTCGTTCCCGGCGAGCAACCTCGCCCGCCCGCTGCCGCAGGGCAACCCCCAGACGGCGGCCGCCTGCGAGCAGCTGTGCGCAGAGCTGGTCGAGCGCCGGCGCTCGCGCCGCGGCCTGGCCCAGCAGGTGCGCGTGCTGGCGGCGCAGGAGGTGACGGGCGGGGCGCCTGCGGGCGTCGTGGCCCGCCGGCTGGGGCTGAGCGAGCGCACGCTGCGGCGGCGGCTCGCGGCGGAGGGCACGTCCTACTCCGAGCTGCTCGACGAGGTGCGCAGCGGGCTGGCGGTGGGCCTGCTCGCGACCGACCTCAGCCTCGACGAGGTCGCGCTGCGGCTCGGGTACGCCGAGGCGTCGAGCTTCATCCACGCCCACCGGCGCTGGACCGGCCGGACGCCCCGTCAGGCGGCCGAGGCGGACTGAACGACATGGAATTCCGTCACCTCGGCAGCTCGGGTCTCCAGATCTCGGAGATCACCTACGGCAACTGGCTCACCCACGGCTCGCAGGTCGAGAACGACGTCGCCACCGCGTGCGTCCACCGTGCCCTCGACCTCGGCATCACCACCTTCGACACCGCGGACGTCTACGCGAACGGCAAGGCCGAGGAGGTGCTCGGGGCCGCGCTCAAGGGCCAGCGCCGCGAGTCCCTCGAGATCTTCACGAAGGTCTACTGGCCCGTCGGTCCCGACCCCAAGGGCAAGAACGACACCGGCCTCTCGCGCAAGCACGTCCGCGAGGGCATCGACGGCTCGCTGCGTCGCCTCGGCACGGACTACGTCGACCTCTACCAGGCCCACCGCTACGACGCGTTCACGCCGCTGGAGGAGACGATGTCGGCGTTCGCCGACGTCGTCCACAGCGGCAAGGCCCACTACATCGGCGTCTCCGAGTGGACCGCCGAGCAGATCCGTGCCGCGCACGAGCTCGCCACCGAGCTGCGCATCCCGCTCGTCTCCAGCCAGCCGCAGTACTCGATGCTCTGGCGCATCATCGAGGGCGAGGTCGTGCCGACCTCGGCCGAGCTCGGCATCGGCCAGATCGTCTGGTCGCCGATGGCGCAGGGCGTGCTGAGCGGCAAGTACGTCCCCGGCCAGCCGCTGCCCGAGGGCTCCCGCGCGACCGACCAGGCGGGCGGCGCCACGATGATCCAGCGGTTCATGGCGGACGACACGCTCTCGGCGGTCCAGGACCTCAAGCCCATCGCCGAGGACCTCGGCCTCTCGATGCCGGCCCTCGCCATCGCGTGGGTGCTGCAGAACGACAACGTCTCGTCGGCGATCGTCGGCGCCTCGCGTCCCGACCAGCTCGACGACAGCGTCAAGGCGGCCGGCGTGCGTCTGCCCGAGGACGCGCTCGCCCGCGTCGACGCCGCGCTCGAGGGCGTCGTGACGAGCGACCCGGCGCTGGTCGCCGAGTCCACCCCGAAGCAGCGCGTGGTCTGAGGCTCGTGCCGCGCCCGCCCGCCCCGCCGGCCCGCCCGACCCGTCCGACCCGCCGCGGGCTGCTGCTCGCCGGGGCGGGCGCGGCGGCGCTCGGCGCGGCGGGCGTGGGCGTCGCGCGGGCCCGGTCGGGCGACGACCTGGCCGACGTGGCCGGCACGCTGAGGATCGCGACCGGCAACCCGGGAGCCGTCTTCGACCGCTACGGCCGCGCTCTCGCGGCCGAGGTGGGCCGGGCCATGCCGGCCGTGACGTCGGCGATCGTGTCGACGGGCGGCTCCTTCGGGAACCTCCTCGCCGTCGTCGACGGTCGCGCGGAGGTGGCCTTCAGCCTCGGCGACAGCGCCCAGCAGGCGATCGCGGGCGCGGCGCCCGGCATCGCGGCGGTGGACCTCACCGCCCTCGCGCGGCTCTACGACAGCTTCCTCCAGGTGCTCGTCCGCGCCGACTCCGACATCGGCGCCCTCGGCGCCCTCGCCGGACGGCGGGTGACGGCGGGGGAGGCCGACTCGGGCACCCGCGTCGTCGCCACCCGCAGCCTGGAGGCCAGCGGCGTCGACGTCGCCGACGTCGACCTCGTCGACCTGTCGCTGCAGGCCGGGGTCGCCGCCCTCGCGGACGGCGAGGTCGACGCCCTCGCGTTCGTCAGCGGGTTCCCCGTCCCGGCCCTCGTGGAGCTCGGCCGCCAGGTGCCGTTGCGCGCCCTCGACGTCGGCGCCGCCGTCCCCGACCTCGTCGACCTGTGGGGTCCCCAGTACGTCGTGGGTCCGCTCCCCGCCGGCCCCTACGGCCTGCCCGCACCGGTCGCGACGGTCAGCGTCAAGACCTACCTGGTGGCCCTGCCGAGCCTGGGGGAGGACCTCGCGCACGGCTTCACCTCGGTCGTGTTCGACCGGCAGGAGGCGCTGGCGCGCGCCGTACCGGACGTGCGGCAGCCGACGGCGGCGGCCGGCATCTTCACGCAGCCGGTCCCGCTCCACCCGGGGTCGCTGCGCTGGTTCCGGGAGCGGGACCGGTCGGCAACGTGATCCGCACCCGCAGGCCCGGCCCCGCGGCCTCGACCCGGGCGCGGCCGCCGGCGTCCTGAGCGCGCAGGAGCACGATCGCGAGCCCGAGTCCGGTCCCCTCGACGTCGGCGTGCCGCTTGAGCCGCCGGAACCGGGCCCCCAGGGTCGCGGCCTCGGCCGCGTCGAGGTCGGGACCGTGGTCGCGCACGGTGAGCTCGAGGCTGTCGCCGGAGCGGGTGAGGGCGACCTCGACGGTCGCACCGGACGCGTACTTGAGCGCGTTGTCGAGCAGCACGTCGAGCACCGTCGCGAGGAGGTCGTCCTCCAGCACGGCGGGCAGCGGCGCCGCGGGGACCCGGGCGTCGAGACGGCCCTCGAACAGGGGCGCCCAGAGCTCGATCCGCTCCCGCACCTGCGCGGCGGCGTCGACCCGCACCGCGACCCGGTCGAACCCGCCGGCGCGGCTCACCTCGATCACGGACTCGAGCGCGCGGGCGAGCCGGTCGGTCTCGGCGAGCACCGGCTCGACCTCGGGGTCCCGGGCGCTGATGGCCTCGAGGCGCAGACGCAGGGCCGTCAACGGGTTCGCGAGCTGGTGGGAGACGTCGGCGACGAGCTCGCGCTGCTGGCGCTGGGAGTGCTCGACGCTGGCGGCCATGTCGTTGAACGACTGCACCAGGCGGCGCAGCTCGGGCGGGCCCTCGATCCGGCCGGCGGGCGCGGTGCGACCGCGGGCGAGGTCGCGGGCCCGCTCCTCGAGGTCCTCGACCGGTCGCACGACCCAGCCGACGAGCGGCACCGCCACCAGCCACGCGACCAGGCCGACGAACAGCGTGCCGCCGAGACCCGCCACGACCATCCGACGGGTCACCTCGGCCCGCTGCGCCGCCGTGTCCTCCACCAGCAGCACCGCGCCGAGCACCTGGGCGTCGCGGCCGATGGGCGTGGCCACCACCACCGGGTCGTCGTTCCACGGCCACAGGGCCTCCGGCGGCGACGTCGGTGAGCCGCCCAGGGCCCGCCGGACGGCGTCGTCGAGGCCCGGCACGTCGGCCGGGAGGTCGGCTCCCGGCGGGGCGAGCACCGTCCCGTCGGTGTCGAGCAGGAAGGTGCGGGTCGTCGTCGTGACGTCGTCGAACCGGGCGAGGTCCGCCGCCAGCAGCGCGGGGTCGCTGTCCAGCCCGGGCGCGCCCGCGAGGGTGGCGAACCGCGTGGCCGCCGCCAGCCGCTCCTCGTGGAGACGCACGGCGCGCCCCTCGGCGTACGCCGCGACGAGCGGCACCACGAGCGCCGCGAGCACGGCGACGGTGACGCTGAGGCTGAGCGCCAGCAGGCGACGCCTCACGTGCCGTCACCGGGGGAGTCGCCGGGGGAGTCGCCGGGCGCGGGCCGGAGGAGCCGGTAGCCGACGCCGCGGACGGTCTCGATCCGGGCGCCGTCGGCGAGCTTGGCGCGGAGCGCCGCGACGTGGACGTCGAGGGTGCGCGAGGCACCGACCCAGGTCGTGTCCCACACCTCCTCCATGAGCGCCGCGCGGCTCACGGGCTCGCCGGGGGTGCGGGCCAGGGCGGCGAGCAGCTCGGACTCCTTCGCGGTGAGGGGGACGACCGCGCCGTCCGGCAGGTGCACCTCCCGCGCGGTCCGGTCGTGGGTGAACCCCGGGTCGGGGGTCGGCTGGTCGGTGGCCCGCCCGTGGCTGCGGCGCAGCACCGCGTCCATCCGGGCGAGCAGGACGGCGAGGCTGTAGGGCTTCGTGACGTAGTCGTCGACGCCGGCCCGCAGCGCGCCGACGACCGCGCTCTCGCTGCGTCGGGCGGTGACGGCCACGATCGGGACGGCGGAGCGCTCCCGCACCTGCTGGCACACCCAGAGCCCGTCGTGGTCGGGCAGCCCCATGTCGAGGAGCACCAGGTCGACGGCCGCGGCGTCCTCGCCGAGGATCGCGACGGCCTCCCGTCCGGTGGTCGTGTGCCGCACGCTCCAGCCGTGGCCGCGCAGCCCCTGCACGAGGGCCTCGGCCAGACCGGTGTCGTCCTCGACGAGCAGTGCGCGCACCCCGACCTCCTCCGCCCCTCCTGCGCCCCTCCGTCCGGCCCGCGTCGCTGCGGACCCCGGGCAGCGGCCCAGCGTCGCACACGGCGGGGTGCCGGGGCACCCCGCCGTGGGGGAGGGACGTCAGCGGCGCGCGGGCTCGGGGACGTCCGTGCGGACGGCCTGCTCCTGGTCGAGGAAGGTCGGGGCCCGGTTCTTGAGCACGAACACGTAGACGACGAGCGAGACGCCGATCGCGACCGTGACGTAGATGCCGAAGGCGTCGAGCACGTCGCGCGCCTTGGCGGCCTCGTAGATGAGCGGCGCCGTACCGCCGAAGAGGGAGTTCGCCACGGCGTACCCGACGCCGACGCCCAGGGCGCGGACGTGGGCGGGGAAGAGCTCGGCCTTCACGACGGCGTTGATGGAGGTGTAGCCCGTGAGGATGACGTAGGTGCCGGCCAGCAGGAGGAACGAGGCCATCGGCGTCGTGACCTGGGGCAGCAGGTGGAGGAACGTCCAGGTCCAGAGGACCCCCGCGACACCGAAGCCCACGAGCAGCGGCTTGCGGCCGACCCGGTCGCTGAGCAGACCGCCGAGGGGCTGGATGACCATGAGCAGCACGAGGGCGGCGAGGTTGATCCAGGTCGCCGTCATCGGGTCGTCGGCGTAGGTGCTCTTGACGATGAGCGGCCCGTTGACGCTGTAGGTGTAGAAGGCGATGGTGCCGCCGAGCGTGACGAGGAAGCAGACGAGCAGCTGGCGGGGGTACGCCGTGAGGAGCTCCGCCATCGAGCCGGAGCGCCGCTCGGTGCCGTCGTCGTGGAGCGACTCGTCCATGGTGCGGCGCAGGAACAGCACGACGACGGCGCCGACGGCGCCGATGCCGAAGGCGATGCGCCAGCCGAAGGCGGAGATCTGCGCGTCGGTGAGGAACACCTGCTGCACGAGGAGCGTGACCTGCGCGAGCACGTGGCCGCCGACGAGCGTCACGTACTGGAACGACGAGAAGAACCCGCGCAGGCCGGGCGCGGCCGCCTCGGACATGTACGTCGCGGACGTCCCATACTCGCCGCCCGTGGCGAAGCCCTGCAGGAGGCGGCAGAGGATGAGCACCACGATCGCCGCCGAGCCGATCGTGTCGGCCGTCGGGGTGAGGGCGATGACGAGCGAGGCGCCCGCCATGAGCGTGATGGAGAAGACGAGCGCGGGGCGGCGGCCGTGGCGGTCGGCGTACCGGCCGAAGAACCACGAGCCGATCGGCCGCATGAGGAACGTGACCGCGAAGATCGCCATCGTGTAGATGCCGGCGTTGGGCTCGCCCTCGGCGAAGAAGCTGGAGGAGAGGTAGCTGGCGAACACCGTGTAGACGTAGACGTCGTACCACTCGACCAGGTTGCCCAGCGAGCCCTTCACGGTGTTGAGCACGGCCCGCTGCACGCTCGGCGGACCCTGCGGCGCCCCGTGGGACGGACTGACGGTGGATGTGGTCATGACGCTCACCTCTCCGGCCGGTCGACGAGCGTGCGGGGACGGCCGGTGGGTCCGCCGCACAGTCGAGGACCGTAGGTGTGACGCCGGTCATGCCCGGCACGCCGGAGGGCGGTCTTTACAAACTCTTTGCACGGGACGCTTGCGCCTGTCGCCCACGTGCGGGCCCGTGCCGTCCCGATCGTCCCCGGCGCGCGCGAGGCGGTAGCATCCCCCTCGTGGCGACGTACCCCCTGCTCCTTCTCCCGCCGCGCTGACCGCCCCGGTCGCGCGGCAACCCTCCCTGAGTGGGGGGTTTTTTCATGTCGGGAGTCGGACGAGCAGGGCACCAGGGAGAGCGAGAGATGAGCGAGACGCAGGCGGACGAGCGGGAGACCTACGACCCGGAGGCGCTGCAGGCGAAGTGGCTGCCCGTGTGGGAGTCGCTCGACCCCTTCCGCGCCGACGACGCGCTCGTCGACTCCGGTGAGCGGGAGAAGCGCTACGCCCTGACGATGTTCCCCTACCCCTCGGGCGACCTGCACATGGGCCACGCCGAGGTCACGGCGCTGCACGACGTGCTGGCGCGGTACTGGTGGCAGCGGGGCTACGAGGTGCTCAACCCGATCGGCTGGGACTCCTTCGGCCTGCCCGCGGAGAACGCGGCGATCAAGCGCGACGAGCACCCGGCGACCTACACCTACGGCAACATCGAGACGCAGGCCGGCTCGTTCCGCACGTACGGGCTGAGCTTCGACTGGTCGCGCCGGCTGCACACGTCCGACCCCGAGTACTACCGCTGGACGCAGTGGCTCTTCCTGAGGTTCCGCGAGCGGGGCCTGGCCTACCGGAAGAACTCGGCCGTCAACTGGTGCCCCAACGACCAGACCGTGCTCGCGAACGAGCAGGTCGTCGACGGCGCGTGCGAGCGCTGCGGTGCGATCGTCACCAAGCGCGAGCTGAACCAGTGGTACTTCAAGGTCACCGACTACGCGCAGCGCCTGCTCGACGACATGACGCAGCTGGAGGGTCGCTGGCCCGACCGGGTGCTGACGCTGCAGCGCAACTGGATCGGCCGCTCCGAGGGCGCCCACGTCGACTTCGACCTGCACCTGGCGGACGGCACGACCCGGCGGGTGACCGTCTACACGACGCGGCCCGACACGCTGCACGGGGCGACCTTCATGGTCGTCGCGGCCGACGCAGCGCTCGCCGCGGAGATCGTCGCGCCGGAGCAGGCGGACGCCCTGGAGGCCTACCTGGAGGAGACCCGGAAGGCCTCCGACATCGACCGGCTCGCCACCGACCGGCCGAAGACGGGCGTGCCGCTGGGCGTGACCGCGACCAACCCGGTCAACGGCGAGCAGATCCCGGTGTGGGCCTCGGACTACGTGCTGGCCGACTACGGCACCGGTGCGGTCATGGCCGTGCCCGCGCACGACCAGCGCGACCTCGACTTCGCGAAGGCGATGGGACTGCCCGTACGCCGCGTGGTCGACACCGGCGAGGAGAACCCCGAGGAGACGTTCGTCGCGACCACGGGCGACGGCACCTACGTGAACTCGGGCGACCTCGACGGGCTGGGGGACAAGGCGGCGGGCATCGCCGCGGTCGTCGCCCACCTCGAGGAGGACGGTCGTGGCCGCCGCGCGGTCAACTTCCGCCTGCGCGACTGGCTGCTGAGCCGTCAGCGCTTCTGGGGCGCGCCCATCCCGATCGTGCACTGCCCCGACTGCGGCGAGGTGCCGGTGCCCGACGACCAGCTGCCGGTGACGCTGCCCGACCTCAAGGGCGCCGACCTCAAGCCCAAGGGCTCCTCGCCCCTGGGCGCGGCGCGCGACTGGGTCGAGGTGCCGTGCCCCGCGTGCGGCGGCCCCGGTGAGCGCGACACCGACACGATGGACACGTTCGTCGACTCGTCGTGGTACTTCCTGCGCTACCCCTCCGCCCACCTGGAGACGGCGCCGTTCGACCCCGCGGACCTCAAGCGGTGGGGTCCGGTCGACCAGTACGTCGGCGGCGTCGAGCACGCGGTGCTGCACCTGCTCTACAGCCGGTTCTTCACCAAGGTGCTCCACGACATGGGGCTGCTCGACTTCACGGAGCCGTTCACGGCGCTGCTGAACCAGGGCGTCGTCATCAACCAGGGCAAGAAGATGAGCAAGTCCCTGGGCAACGGCGTCAACCTGGGCGAGCAGCTCGAGGAGTTCGGCGTCGACGCCGTCCGCCTCACGCTGGTCTTCGCCGGTCCGCCCGAGGACAACATCGACTGGGCCGACGTGTCGCCCTCCGGTTCCCTGCGGTTCCTGGCGCGCGCCTGGCGGCTGTCGGGCGACGTGACCTCGGAGCCGGGCGTCGACCCGGCCACGGGTGACGTCGCGCTGCGTCGTGTCACGCACCGCACGCTGGACGAGGCCGCGACGCTGCTCGACGGCATGCGGTTCAACGTCGTGGTCGCGCGCACGATGGAGCTGGTCAACGCGACCCGCAAGGCCATCGACTCCGGTGCAGGCCCGGCCGACCCGGCCGTGCGCGAGGCCGTCGAGGCCGTCGCGATCCTGTTGAGCCTCGTCGCGCCGTACACGGCCGAGGAGATGTGGGAGCGGCTCGGCCACGCGCCGACCGTCGCCCGCGCCGGTTGGCCGGCCGTCGACCCCGCGCTGCTCGTCGAGGAGTCCGTCACCGCCGTCGTGCAGGTGCAGGGCAAGGTCAAGGCGCGGCTGGAGGTGGCTCCGGACGTGTCCGAGGCGGACCTCGAGGCCGCGGCCCTGGCCGACGCCGCCGTGGTGGCGGCGATCGGCGACAAGACGGTGCGCAAGGTGATCGTGCGCGCGCCGAAGCTGGTCAACGTGGTGGTCGGCTGACGTGGCGGCCCGGCGCACGGCGGTCGTCACCGATTCCACGGCGCAGCTCGACGCTGCGACGGTGGAGCGGCTCGGCGTCGTCGTCGTGCCGCTGCAGGTCGTCATCGGCGACGAGGTCTACGACGAGGACACCGACGCCGGCAGCGCCGAGCGCATCACCGAGGCGCTGCGGGGCCGCACGCCGGTGAGCACGTCGCGCCCCGGTCCGGCGGTGCTGGAGGAGCTCTACGCCCGGCTCACCGCCGAGGGGCACGACGAGATCCTGTCCGTCCACCTCTCGGGCGCGGTGAGCGGCACCTACGAGTCGGCGCTGCTCGCCGCCCGCACCGTCGACGTCCCGATCCGCACCGTCGACACCCGGCAGGTGGGCCCGGCGACCGGGTACGCCGTCGAGTCCGCCGTCGCCCGCCTGCGGGAGGGCGCGACGCTCGACGCCGCCGCGAAGGCCGCCCGCGACCGGGCCGCCGCCGCGGAGTCGCTGTTCTACGTCGACTCGCTCGAGTACCTGCGCCGCGGCGGCCGCGTCGGTGCCGCCGCCGCGCTCGTCGGGGGCGTGCTCGCCGTCAAGCCGATCCTCACGATCGAGAACGGCACCGTCGCGAGCAAGGAGAAGGTGCGCACGGCGTCGAAGGCGCTCGCGCGGCTCGAGGCCCTGGCCGTCGAGGCGTCGGGGGAGCAGCAGGTCGAGATCGGGGTCGCCCACCTGGCCAACCCCGACGCGGCCGCGACCCTGACGGAGGCCCTCACGGAGCGCCTCGCCGACCAGCTCGGCGGCCGCGAGGTGCGCTGCAGCGAGCTCAGCGCCGTGCTCGGCGTGCACGCCGGCCCCGGCACCGTCGCCGTCTGCGTGGCACCGCTCCCGGTCTGAGGAGCGTCGAGGTGGATGAAACGGACGGCTGAGCCCGCTCGTCGTCCCCAGGGCGCCGGTCCGGCTGGGTTGTCCCCAGGCCGGCTCGTCGGCCGGAGGGACAGCTCCGTTCCTTCCTAGCGTGGCGGTCATGCCTGCTCGACCGCTGCCCGCCGACGACGGGCCCCCGATCGACCTCGTCCGTGCCCGTCTCGCCCGCATCGCGGAGGAGTCCGGGCTCTCCGGGCTCCCGGGGCTGACGGGCGTCTCCCCGGCCGACGACCACACCCGCGTGCGGGCGGAGCGGTGGCGCGCGGAGGTGCTCGCCCGCGCGGGAGACACCGCTGCGCCGGAGGACCCGGGTGACGTGCTCCCCGTCCCGGGCCGCCACGCCGCCCGGGCTGCTCGCAGCGGCGTCCTCGGCCGCGTGCGGGGGCAGCTGCCGGCCCCCGCCCTCGCCCTGCTCGACCGAGCACCGGTCGGCCACTCCTCCGAGCAGCCGTCCGAGCAGCCGTCCGAGCAGCCGTCCGAGCAGCCGTACGCCGCGGGGCCGACCCCCGCCGCGACGGGAGGCGGTGACGGACCGGGGCGGGGCCGGCGGGTCGCGGTCGGGCCGCCCCAGGTCGCCGTCCTCGCGGTGCTCGTGGCGCTGGCGCTGGCCGCGACGTGCTGGTGGGTGCTGGCCGGTCGGGCGGAGGAGCAGGTCGTGGAGCCGCTGGCGGTGGCCACGTCGGCGGCCGGGACGCCGCTGGCGACGCCACCGTCCGATCCCGGGGCGGGGACCGCGGGGGAGCCGGAGAGCGGTGCGGACGCAACGGCCGCCTCCACGGGCGAGGTCGTCGTGCACGTGGCGGGGCGGGTCGTGCGCCCCGGCATCGTGGTGCTGCCGGGCGGCTCGCGGGTGGCCGACGCGGTCGAGGCGGCGGGTGGGGTGGTCCCCGACACCGACCTCTCCGGGCTGAACCTCGCGCGGGTGCTCGTCGACGGCGAGCAGGTGCTCGTCGGTCTCGACCCGTCGGAGGGCGCTCCCGCTGCGCCCGGCGCCGCGGCCCCCGGCGGGCCCGGCGCTGGGACGCCCACCGGGGGTCTGGTCGACCTCAACACCGCCGACCTGGCGGCGCTCGACCTGCTGCCCGGCGTCGGACCCGTCACCGCGCAGGCGATCATCGACTGGCGTGAGGAGAACGGCGGCTTCAGCCACGTCGACGAGCTGCTCGAGGTGAAGGGCATCGGCGAGGCCACGTTGGCCGAGCTGGCCCCGCTCGTGACGGTCTGAGGTGGTCGGGCCCGGTCACGGCACGCGCCCCTGCGAGGCGGACGCCCCGGAGGAGACGCCGTCCGCGGACCTCCGCATGCCCGTGCTCGGGGCGGCGACCTGGGTGGGTGCCCTGGTCGGGCTGCTGGTCCCGCTGCGGGCCATCCCGGTCGCGGTGCTCGCGCTGCTCGCCGTCCTGGGCGTCGCGGCGCGGCTCCTCGACCGCGGGGTCGGACGCCGGCTCCGCGCCGCCGGTCTCCCCAGTGCTGGCCCCGGTGCTGGCCCCGGCACCGGCCAGGTGGTCCGGACGGCCCTCGCTGCCGGCCTCCTGCTGGCGGCCGCCGCCGGTGTCGCGACCGTGCACCGCGTCGGCACGACGACCGGGCCGGTGTCGGCGCTGGCCGATGAGCGGGCGTCCGTGCGGGGCGAGCTGGTGGTGACGGGGGATCCGCGGGAGCGCAGCGGTCCGTTCTCGGACTACGTCGTGGTGCGCGGCCGCCTCACCGTGGTGGAGGGGAGGGGGCGGGCCTGGGAGGTGCGGTCTCCCGTGCTGGTCGTGGCGCCCAGCGACTGGGTCGACGTGCCCCTCGGGTCGCGGCTCGCGGTGTCCGGCCGCCTCGTGCCCGCCGAGGGCGGTGACCTGGCGGCGGTGCTGCGCGCCCGCGCCGACCCGGAGGTGCTGGAGCCACCGGACGTGTGGTGGCGGGGCGCGGCCGAGGTCCGGGCGGCGCTACGGGAGAGCGTCGACCACCGGCCGCCCGACCAGGCCGTGCTCGTGCCGTCGCTCGTGGTGGGGGACGACGCCGGTCTCGACCCGGCGCTGGCCGAGGACTTCGCGACGACCGGCCTCACCCACCTCCTGGCCGTGTCGGGCACCAACCTCACGCTCATCACCGCGTTCCTGCTCGTGCTGGCGCAGCAGGTCGGGGTGCGGGGCCGAGGGCGGGTGGTCGTCGCCGTGGTCGGCATCGTCGGGTTCGTGCTGCTCGCGCGCACGGAGCCCAGCGTCGTCCGCGCGGCCGCGATGGGCACGGTCGCCCTGCTCGGGATGGGACGCAACGGCCTGCGGCGGGGCACCCGCAGCCTCGGGGTGGCCGTGACCGTGCTCCTGCTGTTCCAGCCGTGGCTGGCCACGACGGTCGGCTTCGCCCTGTCCGTGCTCGCGACGGCCGGCATCCTGCTGCTCGCTCCCTCCTGGCGCGACGCCCTCGCGCGCTGGATGCCGCGCTGGATGGCCGAGGCCGTCGCCGTACCGGCTGCGGCGCAGCTCGCGTGCACCCCCGTCGTGGCCGGGATCTCCGGCGAGGTCAGCATCGTCGCTGTCCTCGCCAACATGCTCGTCGCCCCGGTGGTCGGACCGGCGACGGTGCTCGGTCTCGCGGGCGGGCTCGTGGGCCTCGTCTGGACACCGCCGTCCCGCGTCCCGGGCACGGTGGCCGCCTGGTGCGTCGGCTGGATCATCGCGGTCGCGCGGTGGGGCGCGGCGCTGCCGCTCGC
Organism: Nocardioides zeae; assembly: GCF_010686755.1. GTDB lineage: Bacteria > Actinomycetota > Actinomycetes > Propionibacteriales > Nocardioidaceae > Nocardioides > Nocardioides zeae. Next base: position 173,688 of record NZ_JAAGXA010000001.1, read on the forward strand.
CTCCGTCGGCTGGGGGACGTCGGTCCTCGCCCTCGCCCTCCTGACGGCGGCGTGCCTGGCCGCCGTCCCCCTGGCGCCGCGGTTCCTCGTCCGGCCCCGGCTCGTGCTCCTCGCCTGCGCCCTCACCGCCGTCGTCGTCCTCGTGCGGCCCCCGACCCCGGGCTGGCCACCCGAGCGCTGGGCCGTCGTGGCGTGCGACGTGGGGCAGGGCGACGCGCTCGTGCTCCGGGTCGGTCCGGGATCCGCGGTCGTCGTCGACACGGGCCCCGACCCCGCGTCCGTCGACCGCTGCCTCGACCGGCTGGGCGTGGACCACGTGGCCCTCCTCGTGCTCACCCACTTCCACGACGACCACGCGGGCGCCGTCGCGGGCGTGCTGGACGGCCGCGACGTCGATGCCATCGACGTGAGCCCGCTGGACGAACCGAGGACGACCGCCGACGACGTCCGCGACCTGGCCGCTGCCCGGGGCATCCCCGTCTCGGTGCCCGCCCACGGCAGCGTGCGCCAGGTGGGCGACGTGCGCCTCGAGGTGCTCGGTCCGCTGCCGGGGGTCGTCCGTCCCGCGGCCCCGGCAGCGGGCAGCCCGCGGCAGCGGGACGGCGAGGGCAGCGGCGCCAACGACGCCAGCCTCGTGCTGCTGGCCGAGGTCGCCGGGGTCAGCGTGCTCCTCACCGGCGACGTCGAGCCGCCGGCGCAGCGCACGCTGCTGCGCACGGTCGCGGCACGCCCCGGAGGCGTCGACGTCGACGTGCTCAAGGTGCCCCACCACGGCAGCCGGCACCAGGTGCAGGAGCTGCTCGCCGCCGTGCGGGCGGAGGTCGCGCTCGTCTCGGTCGGGGCCGACAACACCTACGGCCACCCCGACCCCGACCTGCTCCACACCCTGGAGGCGGGTGGCACCCGGGTGTTCCGGACCGACCTGGCGGGCGACCTCGTGGTGACCCGGCCGACCACCGAGGACGGCTCCGTCGGCGTCGTCACCGGACGGGGCTGACGGCGGGGCTGACGGCGGGGCTGGCGGCGGGGGCGAGGTCGCTCCAGGGGTGTCGGCAGCCTGTGGCAGTCTGCCTCCCATGCCGCCGCGCTCCCGCTCCTCCGCGCCCGCTGCTCCTCGTCCGCCGTCGCCGGCCGACGTGCTGGGCCGCGTGACGCTGGTGACGGGCAAGGAGGAGTTCCTCAACGAGCGCACGGTGGTCGGCGTCCGTGCCGCGGTGCGGAAGCACGACGCGGAGGCGGAGTTCTCCGACGCCGCCGCTGCGGACCTCACGATGGCCACCCTGGGGGAGATGGCGGCGCCGTCGCTCTTCTCCACGACGCGCTGCGTCGTGGTCCGGGCGCTGGAGAACCTGCCGGAGGAGTCGGTCGCCGGGCTGCTGGAGTACGCCGCGGCACCGGCCGAGGACGTCGCGCTCGTCCTCGTCCACGGGGGCGGGCAGAAGGGCACCGGGACGCTCGCGAAGCTGCGCAAGGTCGCCAGCGTGACCGAGGTGAAGTCCGCGGAGCTGAAGGCCCACGAGCTGCCTCGCTTCGTGGCCGCCGAGGTGCGATCGGCGGGCGGCTCCATCGACGAGGAGGCCGCCGAGGTGCTCGTGCAGGCGGTGGGCAACGACCTGCGCTCCCTGGCCGCCGCGGCCGACCAGCTCGTCAGCGACTTCACGGGGCGACGGATCGGCACGGCGGAGGTGGGGCGCTACTTCGGGGGTCGCGCCGAGGCGACGTCGTTCGCGGTGGCCGACCACGCGTTCTTCGGTCGGCAGGCCCGCGCGCTCGAGGAGCTGCGCTGGGCGCTCGACACCGGCACGGCGGCGGTGCTCGTCACCTCGGCGTTCGCGAGCAGTGCCCGGGGCCTGGCGCGCTTCGTGTCCGCGCCGCGCGGCATGCGCGAGGCCGACCTGGCCCGCGAGGTCGGGGTGCCGCCGTGGAAGCTGCGCACGCTGCGCGACCAGTCCCGCGGCTGGGACGACCAGGCGCTGCGCGATGCGATCCGGGCGGTGGCGCGCGCCGACTCCGAGGTCAAGGGTGCGGGCGGCGACGTGGCCTACTCCCTGGAGCGCCTCGTGCTCACCATCGCCGGCCTGCGCGGGCGCTGATCGGCCTCACCCCAGGGCCCGACCCCGGACACGCCGAAGGGCGCCGACTCCCGGAGGAGTCGACGCCCTGCGCGTACGACGGTGGTGGGCCTGGCGTCAGAGCGACGCGGCGCGCTTCGCGATCGCGGACTTGCGGTTCGCGGCCTGGTTCTTGTGGATGACGCCCTTGGAGGCGGCCTTGTCGAGCTTCTTGGCGGCGTCGCGGCCGAGCTCGACCGCCTTGTCCTTCTCGCCGGCCTCGGCGGCCTCGCGGAACTTGCGCACGGCGGTCTTCAGGCCGGTCTTGACCGACTTGTTGCGCTCGTGGCGCAGCTCGTTCTGGCGGTTGCGCTTGATCTGGGACTTGATGTTTGCCATCTGGTAGTTCTCTGCCTTCGGTCGCTCGTCAATCGGGTCGTCGTACGGTGGCGTTCGATGCACGCCACCACGAGGGCAGGCAGCATCCAGACACGCGAGGAGTCACGCTACCAAGGGCCGCGCAGGTGCGTCGAATCCGACCCGGCGGACCGCCACGGGTTCGGTGCCCGTCCCGACCTCGTGGGAGAATCCGCCGGTGCCTGCTACGCCTGCGTCCGCCGTGCCCCAGCCGGGGCGCACCGACCCCGCGATCATCCGCAACTTCTGCATCATCGCGCACATCGACCACGGCAAGTCGACCCTTGCCGACCGGATGCTGCAGCTGACGGGTGTCGTGGGCGAGCGCGAGGCCAAGGCGCAGTACCTCGACCGGATGGACATCGAGCGCGAGCGCGGCATCACCATCAAGTCGCAGGCCGTGCGCATGCCCTGGACGGTCACCGCGGAGGCGGCCGACCAGCACGGCGTGGAGGCCGGCCCCGGCACCTACGTGCTCAACATGATCGACACGCCCGGGCACGTCGACTTCACCTACGAGGTGTCCCGGTCGTTGGAGGCCTGCGAGGCGGCGATCCTGCTGGTCGACGCGGCGCAGGGGATCGAGGCGCAGACTCTCGCGAACCTCTACCTGGCCATGGGCGCCGACCTGCACATCATCCCGGTGCTCAACAAGATCGACCTGCCGTCGGCCAACGTCGACAAGTACGCGCTCGAGCTGGCGAACCTCGTCGGCTGCGAGCCGGAGGACGTGCTGCTGACCTCCGCCAAGACCGGCGTCGGGGTGGAGGCGCTGCTCAACGAGATCGTCAAGCAGGTCCCGGCCCCCGTCGGCGACGCGGACGCCCCGGCGCGCGCGCTGATCTTCGACTCGGTCTACGACACCTACCGCGGCGTCGTCACCTACGTGCGGGTGGTCGACGGCTCGTTGAAGCACCGCGACCGGATCAAGATGATGTCGAGCGGCGCCGTGCACGAGATGCTCGAGGTGGGCGTGATCAGCCCGGAGCCGCTCAAGGCCGGTGAGCTCGGCGTCGGTGAGACGGGCTACCTCATCACCGGCGTGAAGGACGTCCGCCAGTCCCGCGTCGGTGACACCGTCACCAGCCAGCACCACGGGGCCACCGATCCGCTCGGGGGCTACGCGCACCCCACCCCGATGGTCTACGCCGGGCTCTACCCGATCGACGGCGACCAGTACCCCGAGCTGCGCGACGCGTTGGAGAAGCTCCAGCTCAACGACGCCTCGCTCACCTACGAGCCGGAGACCTCCGGGGCGCTCGGCTTCGGCTTCCGCTGCGGCTTCCTCGGGCTGCTGCACATGGAGATCACGCGCGAGCGGCTCGAGCGGGAGTTCAACCTCGACCTGATCTCGACCGCGCCCAACGTGGTCTACGAGGTCGTCATGGAGGACGGCTCCCAGCTGACGGTCACCAACCCCAGCGAGTACCCCGACGGGAAGATCCACGAGGTCCGCGAGCCGGTCGTCTCCGCCACGATCCTCGCCCCGTCCGACTACATCGGCACGATCATGGAGCTCTGCCAGGCCAAGCGCGGCACCCTGCTCGGCATGGACTACCTGTCCGAGGACCGCGTGGAGATGCGCTACACGCTGCCGATGGGCGAGATCGCCTTCGACTTCTTCGACCAGCTGAAGTCGAAGACCAAGGGCTACGCCTCGCTCAACTACGAGCGCTCCGGCGAGCAGGCCGCCGACCTCGTCAAGGTCGACATCCTGCTGCAGGGCGAGCCCGTGGACGCCTTCAGCGCGATCGTGCACAAGGACGCGGCGTACGGCTACGGCGTGATGATGGCCGGCAAGCTCAAGGAGCTCATCCCGCGGCAGCAGTTCGAGGTGCCGATCCAGGCCGCCATCGGCGCCCGCGTGATCGCCCGCGAGAACATCCGCGCGATCCGCAAGGACGTGCTCGCCAAGTGCTACGGCGGCGACATCAGCCGCAAGCGCAAGCTGCTGGAGAAGCAGAAGGAGGGCAAGAAGCGGATGAAGATGGTCGGCCGCGTCGAGGTCCCCCAGGAGGCCTTCGTGGCCGCGCTCTCCACGACGCAGCCCGCCGAGAAGAAGAAGTAGGGGCTCAGGCCGCGGTCCACCCCGGGTCGCGGCCGAGGCGGCCGAGCAGCCGGTCGCCGGGGCTCGCGCCGGCCGGCACGGGCACCGCTGCGGCGCAGATCCCGTCGGCGTGCAGCGCGTCGCCCCACGCGTCCGCGGTCGCGTCGTGCGCGGCCGCGTCCGCGTCGGAGACGACGTAGGGCTGCCCGGTGGCCCGCGCGACGTCCCAGCCGTGGACCAGCAGGTCCCAGGTGTAGAAGTCGCGCAGGGTTGCGCCGATCGTCGTGGGCCCGAAGAAGCCGTCGTAGGTGCGGGACAGCACGTCGTCCGTCAGCACGTCGGCCGTCGCGGCGACGTGCGCGCGCCACGCGGTGGCGACGTCGCCGTGCGGTCCGGCGCCCAGGTCGGGCGCGGGCGGTACGGGGAGCCCGTGCCGCTCCAGCAGCTCGCGCTCGGTCTCGACGACGTGGCGCACGACGGCCCGCGCATCCCATCCCGCGCAGGGGCTGGGGGAGTCCCAGCGTCCGTCGGCGCCGTCGAGCACACCGGCGAAGCGTTCGGCCCGCCTGAGGTAGTCGGCCCGGATCGCAGCGGCGGACGAGGGGACGGGGGGAACGGTGGACTCGCTCATGCGCCGCACGCTAGGCCGGGGCCGCAGCCGTCCTCTTGTGATAATCGGACACGTGGCGGGAGACGGGGGCGCGCAGCCGGTCGTGGAGCTCGTGGGCCCGGTCGACCGGGCCCACCTGACGGGACTCAGCCGCCCGTCGCCGCCGCTCCACCGCTACGCGCCGTCCCCCGACCTCGTCGACCTGGTCGAGCGCTACTGGATCCCCGTCTGGTCGCTCGCCGCACCGTCGACGCAGCGCACGCTCCAGCACCCGGTCTGCCTGCTCGTCGTGAGCAACGACTACGCCCGCTTCTACGGCCCCACGCGGGGCCTCTCCTCGGTCACGCTCTCCGGCGACGGGTACGCCGCGGGCGTGATGCTGACGCCGGCCGCCGGGCGTCTGCTGCTCGACCGCCCGGTCGCGTCGGTGACCGACGTCCACCTCGACCTGGACACGCTGACGACCCTCGACGGCGCGGCGCTGAGCGGCGAGGTCCGGGCGGCGATGGACCCCACGCCGAGCGCGCCGGAGAGCCACGCCGCAGCCATCGCGGCCTACGAGCGCCGCCTGCGTGCGTTCCTCCCCGTCGACGAGCAGGGCCTCCTGGTGAACCACCTGGTCGCGTGGCTCCGGGAGCACCCGGAGGTGACCCGCGTCGACGAGGTGGCCGAGGCCGTCGGCCTGGGCGAGCGCGCCCTCCACCGGTTGACGACCGACCGGCTGGGACTCTCCCCGAAGTGGCTGGTGCAACGTCGTCGCCTCCACGACGCGGTGCTCGCGCTCAAGGCGGGGACGCGGTCGCTCGCGGGCCTCGCCGCCGAGCTGGGCTACACCGACCAGGCGCACTTCACCCGCGACTTCCGCACGGTCACCGGTACGACGCCGGGCGCCTACCTGGCGGACCAGCCGCGGGCGGACGCGTGAGCGGCGCGGGGGCGGGGCCCGTCGTCGTACCCCCGGGGCTCCTCGCCCAGGCCGCCCTCGGCGAGGACCGGGCGGACTGGCTCACACTGCTGCCGCGGCGGGTCGGGGAGCTCCTCGACGCGTGGGAGCTCGTGCCCACGGGGCCGGCGCTCCACGGGTTCGCGTCCCTCGTCGTGCCGGTCGCGGGACGCGCGCGTGCGGCCGGACCCGCGATGCTGAAGGTCGGGTTCCCCGACGAGGAGTCGGCGCACGAGCACCTCGCGCTCCAGCGGTGGGGCGGCCGGGGCGCGGTGCGCCTGCTGCGGGCGGACCCCGGACGCTCGGCGCTGCTCCTCGAGCGGCTCGAGCCGGCCGACCTCACGACCACGTGGGACGTCGAGGCCTGCGAGGTGGTCGGCGGGCTGTACGGCGCGCTCCACCGCCCCGCGACCCCGCAGCTGCGCCCGTTGACCGACCTCGTGGGTCGGTGGGCCGCCGGCCTGGAGCGCGACGCCCGCCGGGTGCCGCTCCCGCGCCGCCTGGTCGACCAGGCCCTCGGGCTCGCCCGCGACCTGGTGGCCGACCCGGCGAGCACCGGGAGGATCGTCCACGCCGACCTCCACTTCGCCCACGTGCTGCACGCGGCCGACCGGGGGTGGGTGGCGATCGACCCGAAGCCGGTGTCGGGCGACCCGCACTACGAGCCGGAGCCGATGCTGCGCAACCGCTTCGAGGAGTACGGCGCGGTGCCCGGCGACTCCGTGCGCGACGGCATCCGTCGCCGGTTCCACACGCTCGTCGACACCGCCGGCCTCGACGAGCACCGGGCGCGCGACTGGGTCGTCGTGCGAAGCGTGCTCAACGCGCACCGGGGAGCCGACGACCGCGCCCACGTGACGCGGTGCCTCACCATCGCCAAGGCGGTGCAGGACTGACGGCTGCCCGGCTCCCGGCGCCGGGGCTCAGTCCTCGCCGAGCAGGGCCCGCAGGGCCGCCCGGTGCGCCCGGTAGGCCGTGCGCCCGGCCCGCGTGAGCTTGAACGAGGTGCTCGCCCCGCGCCCGCGGCCGGACTTGTGCACGGCGACGTACCCCGCCGCCTCGAGGGCGGACATCTGCTTCGACAGGTCGGAGTCGGCGATGCCGAGCCGCTCCTTGAGGAACTGGAAGGTCACCTGGTCCGCCGTCGACAGGACCGCCATCGCGGCGAGCCGCTTCGGGGCGTGGATGACGGGGTCGAGGTCCGCCAGCCCGGACGGGGTGCCCTCGCTCACGCGAGGCGCTCCCGCACCGCGGCGGCGGCGCGCTCGTAGACGCGCTCGTAGGCCACGAGGAAGCCGTAGGCCACCACGGCGGTCACCGCGCCCGTGACCCACCACGGCACGAGGAGCGCGACGCCGACGAGCGCGGCGGCCACGACGACGAACGCGAGGAAGTAGAGCCGGTAGACCCGACGGATCTCCGGCGGCTTCGGGCCGACGAGCTTGGGCCACGCGCCGTGGTAGCGCTGGTGCCAGGACGTGTACGCCCCGATGAGGGCCGCCATGGGGACGAGGATCGCGAGCGTCACGAGGGCCTGCCACATGCTGCTGACGTCGTGGGACCAGTGGAAGTCCTGCACCGCGGCCATCACGCCGAACCAGGCCCCGAACGCCGGGGCGAACCACCAGGGGGACGGTCGCTGGTCCACGTACGGCGCGGCCTCGGCGCGCTCGAGGGCGTGGAGCTGGGCACGCACGTCGTTGCTTTCCATGATGGAAACCATAGGCATCGCTTTCCAGTTGTGCAAGCAGAAAGCAGTGCGGCGGTCGTGGAATCCGGCCGCAGTCCTGGACATTCGCCGCCGAGCGCTACCGCCGGGTAGGCAAAGTGATCTAGGTTACGGAGGCACACCCCGAGGGCCCGCGACGAGGGCACGGACCCCGAGAAAGCAGGTAGACCGCATGCCGATCAACCACGACGCCACGTTCCTCGAGCACATGCCGCGCAACGTGGCCGTCCAGTTCTTCGACCGCGTCGAGAAGTCCGCCGACCGCGAGGCCTACCGCTACCCGGTGGGCGACGCGTGGACGTCGGTCACGTGGCGGGAGGCGGGGGAGCGGGTCAGCCGCATCGCCGCCGGTCTGCTCGCGCTGGGCATCGAGGCCGAGCAGCGCGTGGGCATCGCGTCGGCGACCCGCTACGAGTGGATCCTCGCGGACCTCGCGGTGATGGCCGCGGGCGCCGCGACCACCACGGTGTACCCGTCGACGAACGCCGACGACACGGCCTACATCGTCGGCGACGCCGAGTGCCAGGTCGTCTTCGCGGAGGACGACGAGCAGATCGCCAAGCTGCGCGCGCACCGCGCCGAGCTGCCGACCGTCACCAAGGTCGTCACCTTCGACGGCACCACCGACGGCGACTGGGTGATCGGGCTCGAGGACCTCGCCGTGCTCGGCGACGGCCTGCTCGCGCAGACGCCGGACGCGGTGCGCAAGGTCGCCGACTCGATCGAGCCCGACGCGCTCGCGACGCTGATCTACACCTCCGGCACGACGGGCAAGCCGAAGGGCGTGCGGCTGCTCCACCGGGCGTGGGTCTACGAGGGCGAGGCGATCAAGAGCCAGGGCATCCTCGACGAGACCGACCTGCAGTTCCTGTGGCTGCCGATGGCGCACTCCTTCGGCAAGGTGCTCCTCAGCGTCCAGATGGCCTGCGGCTTCGCGACCGCGATCGACGGCCGGGTCGAGCGGATCGTGGACAACCTCGGCGTCGTGAAGCCGACGTTCATGGGTGCCGCGCCCCGCATCTTCGAGAAGGCCCACGGCAAGATCGTCACGATGCAGGCCAACGAGGGCGGCGCGAAGGAGAAGCTGTTCAAGAAGGCCTTCGCCGTCGGCCTGGAGGTCGACCGGCGCAAGCGCGAGGGCCAGTCGATCCCGCCGCTGATGAAGGTGCAGCACGGCCTCTTCGACAAGCTCGTCTTCTCCAAGGTGCGCGACCGCTTCGGTGGACGTGTCCGCTTCTTCATCTCGGGCTCGGCGGCGCTGAACCGCGAGGTGGCGGAGTGGTTCCACGCGGCGGGCATCCTCGTGCTCGAGGGCTACGGCCTCACCGAGACGGCGGCGGGTGCCTTCGTGAACCACCCGGAGCAGTACAAGTTCGGCTCGGTCGGCCACGTCTTCCCCGGCGGCGAGGTCAAGATCGCCGAGGACGGCGAGGTGCTGATCAAGGGTCCCAACGTCATGCAGGGTTACCACAACCTGCCCGACAAGACCGCCGAGACCCTGGACGCCGACGGCTGGCTGCACACGGGTGACATCGGCGAGCTCGACGCGGACGGCTTCCTGCGGATCACCGACCGCAAGAAGGACCTCTTCAAGACGTCGGGCGGCAAGTACATCGCGCCCTCCGCGATCGAGTCGCAGTTCAAGGCCCTGTGCCCCTACGCGAGCCAGTTCCTCGTGATCGGCAACAACCGCAACTACTGCGTCGCGCTCATCACGCTCGACCCCGACCAGGTCACCGACTGGGCCAGCCACAACGGCATGGAGGGCAAGTCCTACACGGAGGTCGTCAGCTCGCCCGCGATGCAGAAGCTGATCGACGGCTACGTCGAGCAGCTCAACGCCCGCCTCAACCGCTGGGAGACGATCAAGAAGCACACGATCCTCGACCACGACCTCACCATCGAGTCGGGCGAGCTGACCCCCTCGATGAAGGTCAAGCGGCCCGTGGTGGAGCGGAACAACCAGGAGACGATCGAGAACCTGTACGCCTGAGGCGGGATCACGGGGGCCGTCGGCACTGGCCGGCGGCCCCCGTGACGTGCCTGGCGGCGTGGGCTCTGGGAGACTCGGGCGGTGCCGTCCACCCCACCGCCCGGTGATCCCGTCCCCGCGGACGGCTCGCTCCCGACCGACGCGCTCGCGGGCCTGGGCGAGCGGCCCTTCGCCTTCTACGTGCACGTGCCCTTCTGCCGGGTGCGCTGCGGCTACTGCGACTTCAACACCTACACCGCGGCCGAGCTCGGCGGCGCCGACGCCCCGCGGGGGGCGTCACGGGCGACGTACGTCGACGCCGCGGTCGCCGAGGTCCGCCTGGCCCGTCGGGTGCTGGGCGACGTGGGGCGTCCGGTCGACACCGTGTTCTTCGGCGGCGGCACGCCGACGCTCCTGCCGCCCGAGCACCTCACCGCGGTGCTGGGCGCGATCGCCGACGAGTTCGGGCTGGCGCCCGACGCCGAGGTCACGACCGAGGCCAACCCCGACTCGGTGACCCGCGCCGACCTCGACGTGCTCCGCGCCGGCGGCTTCACGCGGCTGTCGTTCGGCATGCAGTCGTCGGTGTCGCACGTGCTGCAGGTGCTCGACCGCACCCACGACCCCGAGCGGGTGCCGGGCGCCGTCGCGGACGCCCGCGCAGCCGGCTTCGACGAGGTCAGCCTCGACCTCATCTACGGGACGGCGGGGGAGTCGGTCGCCGACTGGCGCGCCAGCCTCGAGTCGGCCCTGGCCTGCGCGCCCGACCACGTGTCGGCGTACTCCCTCATCGTCGAGGACGGGACCGCCCTGGCGCGCCGCGTGCGGCGCGGCGAGGTCGCCGCCCCGGACGAGGACGACCTGGCGGACAAGTACCACCTCGCCGACGAGGTGCTCAGCGCCGCCGGTCTGACCTGGTACGAGGTCTCCAACTGGTCGCGTCCCGGCAGCGAGTGCCGCCACAACCTGGCCTACTGGCGCAGCGACGACTGGTGGGGCGTCGGGCCCGGCGCCCACTCCCACGTCGGGGGCGTGCGCTGGTGGAACGTGCGGCACCCGGTCGCCTACGCCGACCGCCTCGGTGCCGGGCTGTCGCCGGGCCACGAGCGCGAGCTGCTCGACGCCGAGGTGCGGCGCGTGGAGCGGGTGCTGCTCGAGACCCGGCTGCGCGACGGCCTCCCGGTGGACGTGCTCGACGCGGACGGACGCGCGGCGCTGCCCGACCTCGTGGCGCGCGGGCTCGTCGAGCCCCCCGGTGCTCTCGGACCCGACCGGGTCGTGCTCACCCGCGAGGGGCGACTGCTCGCGGACGGCGTCGTGCGGGACCTCCTGGCCTGAGCGCCCCGGCTGGGCGCGTGCTCAGCCGGCGGGGTCCGTCACGAAGTCGATCAGCTCCTCGACCCGGCCCAGCAGTGCCGGCTCGAGGTCGGCGAACGACGACACCCGGCCGAGGATCTGCTGCCAGGCGCGCGCGATGTCGGCCTGGTTGCGGTGGGGCCAGCCCAGGTGCTGGCACACGCCGTGCTTCCACTCGATCGAGCGGGGGATGGTGGGCCACTCCCGCAGACCGATGCGGTCGGGCTTGACCGCCTGCCAGATGTCGACGAACGGGTGGCCGACGATGAGCACGTGCCGGCCCACCGCCGAGCGCGCGATGGAGTCGGCGATGCGGCTCTCCTTGGAGCCCCGCACGAGGTGGTCGACGAGCACGCCCACGCGGCGGCCCGGTCCCGGCTTGAAGCCCACGAGGTGGTCGGCGAGGTCGTCGACGCCGCCGAGGAACTCCACGACGACGCCCTCGATGCGCAGGTCGTCGCCCCAGACCTTCTCCACGAGCTCCGCGTCGTGCCGCCCCTCCACGAAGATCCGCGACTCGCGCGCGACCCGCGCCGTCGTGTCGTGGACGGCGATGGACCCGGAGGCGGTGCGGGTGGGCCGCGCCGGCGCCGCGGCCGCCCGCACGGGCGCCGTCAGGATGACCGGCTTGCCCTCGAGCAGGAAGCCGGGGCCGAGCGGGAACGTGCGGCGCTTGCCGCGCCGGTCCTCCAGCGTCAGCACGTCGAGGTCGCGGTCGACCGTGACGATCTCGCCGCACCAGTCGGTCGTGACCTCCTCGACGACGATACCGAGGTCGGCCGGGTGCTCCACGGCACGGCCGCGCTTCGGGGCGCGCCAGTCGCCGGACAGGACGTCGGTTCCGTAGCGGTCGTTCACGTCGGTAGACGCTAGGCGGCGCCACCGACGGTCCTGGCGAGCCACGCCGCTGGGGCACCGCCGCGGGGGTCACACGAGGGGGTCACACGAGGGGGAGGCGCAGCGCCCCGGGCGGCAGGTGGGCGTACCCGCGCCGTACGGCGTGCTCGAGCGCCTCCCGCGGGTAGGGCCACGTGCCGGTGGCGAGCGCCGCCGACGCCGGTACGCCGCGGCCCGCCAGCTCCGCGATCGTCGCCGCCACGCGGGCGACGTCGTCGTGCTGCGTCGCGACGGCGTCCCGGCGGGTCACGGCGCCGTGCCCGGGGACGACGGTCGAGCCGGGGGAGAGCAGCCCGAGCAGGAGCTCGAGGGAGCCGGGCCACTCCAGCGGGTGGCTGTCGGGACCGTAGGCGGGCAGGACCTCCACGAGGTCGCCCGCGACGAGGAGGTCGGCGTCCGGCACGCGGACGACGAGGTCGCCCGCCGTGTGGCCCCGTCCCGGGTGCAGCAGCTCGAGGTGGCGGTCGCCGAGGTCGAGCACGTGGACGCCCGAGAACGTGGTGGTCGGGGCGACGACGCGGCTCGCGCGCATCTCGGAGAGCCGGGGATCGTCCGGGCTCGTCGCGGCCTCGGCGTCGAGCTGCGCGGGGACGCCGGCGGGGATGCGCGCAGCGGCGGTCTCGTGCCCGACCAGCGAGGCGCCGGGCCAGGCGTCGAGGACCGTGGCGTTGCCGAGCACGTGGTCGTGGTGCTCGTGGGTGTCCACGACGGCCAGGAGGGGGGTGCCGGGGGCGAGCACGCGGCGTACCCGCTCGACGAGGCCGGCGGCGGCGCGCTCGGAGGCGAGCGTGTCGACGAGCACGGCACCGGCTGCGCCCGCGACGAGGGTGACGTTGACGTCGTACCACGCGTGGCGCGCGACCCAGACCCGGTCCGCGACCTCGGTGAACGCCCCGTCCTGCACGGGCCCACCCTAGGCGGGCCCGCGCAGGACGGGTCAGCAGAGACCGGCGTGCAGGTGGTCGCGGAGGGCCGCGGCGAGCTCGTCGGGGGTCGCCGCGGGCGCGTCGAAGTCCACGCGGCGCAGGTGGGCGCCGTCGACGTCGACCCAGCGCACCTCGACCCCGGTGGGCGAGAGGTCGTGCAGGGCGGCCCCGATGAGGCGGGGGCCCGGGGTGGCGGTGCAGAGCGAGACGGCCTGACGCAGCTCGGCGTCGTGGCACTCGTTGAGGTGCTCCGTGCAGCGCCGCAGGTAGCCCTGGTTGAGCGCGTGCGCGGGGCTCGTGAAGAGGGCGGTGGGCACCCGGTACTGCCGCGTCGAGCCGTCCGCCTGCGTGCGGATCAGCATGATGATGGTGGGCTCGATCGCGACGGCGCTCATGGAGGGGTCGCAGCAGGGCCGGGGCGTGCCCAGCTTGCCGGCGAGCACGACCGACTCCGTCGTGCCGTCCTCCTCCACGACGCCCGAGATGATCCGGAGGAGGGCCTTCTGGCGGGCGCGTCCCGCCTGCTCGACGACCGAGCCGGTGCGGCACACGAGGGTGGGGACGCCGGCCCGGTCCTGCAGACCGAGGTCGTCGCCCCCGAAGAGGTGCTCGGTGCCCTTGATGACCATGCTGGCGGCGGCGGGGCAGGACAGCGCGCTGCGCGCACGGGCGGCGAGCTGGTCGGGATCGGCCGACGTGAGCAAGGGGAACACGGTTACCTCCTGAGCGACTTAGGCAAGGCTAACCTAGCGCCGAGGGTCTGTCACCCAGGGTCCGGAAATTCGCGGATGGTCGTAGCATTGGCACTCGCGTGCGAGGAGTGCCAGGCTCGGCGCGGGACATCGGCGGAAGGAGCGGAGGGTGGTCGAGGAGCGTCGGCTCGCCGTGCTGCGGGCCATCGTCGAGGACTACGTCGCGACCGAGGAGCCGGTGGGCTCCAAAGCGCTGGTCGAGCGGCACGGGCTGGGCGTCTCGCCCGCCACGGTGCGCAACGACATGGCGGTGCTCGAGGAGGAGGGGCTGATCCACCAGCCCCACACGAGCGCCGGCCGCATTCCCACCGACAAGGGCTACCGGCTGTTCGTCGACCGGCTCACCACGGTCCGTCCCATGTCGGCCGCCGAGAAGCGGGCCATCGCCACGTTCCTCGAGGGCGCGATCGACGTCGACGACGTGGTGCGCCGCAGCGTGCGGATGCTCGCGCAGCTGACCCACCAGGTCGCCGTGGTGCAGTACCCGACGCTGTCGGCGAGCACCGTCCGCCACGTCGAGGTGGTGGCGCTCGCGCCGCGCCGGCTGCTCGTCGTGCTGATCCTCTCGAGCGGCCGCGTCGAGCAGCGGCTCGTCGAGCTGCAGCACGACCTGGCCGACGACCAGGTCGCCACCCTCCGCGCGCAGGTCAACCAGGCGGTCGTCGGGGAGCGCCTGGTCGCCGCGAGCACGGCCCTGCGGTCCCTGCGGGCCGACGGCCCCGACGCCACCGGCCCCGGGGAGGTCCGCGACGCCGTGCTCGACGAGGTCGTCACCGTCCTCGTCGAGGCGCTGGCCGACCACTCCTCCGACCAGCGGGTCGTCGTCGGGGGAGCGGCCAACCTCGCCCGCGCCGGCGAGGGCTTCGACACGATGCTGCGGCCGATGCTCGAGGCGCTCGAGGAGCAGGTGGTGCTCCTCAAGCTGCTCGGCGAGGCCACCACGGGCGGCGGCGTGACGGTGCGCATCGGCGCCGAGGGCCCCGTCGAGGAGCTCGCGGGCACGAGCGTCGTCACCGCGGGGTACGGCGCGGGTCCCGAGGCCCTCTCCTCGCTCGGCATCGTCGGACCCACCCGCATGGACTACGCCGGGAGCATGGCCGCCGTGCGCGCCGTGGCCCGCTACATGTCGCGCATCCTCGACGAGAGCGGCAGCTGACGCGCGACGTACGCCTCCGGGGTCCGGCCCCGGGGCACCGACCGACACGAGAACGACGGAAGCGATGGACAGGACACACGTGAGCCAGGACCTCTACGAGCTGCTCGGCGTCAGCCGTGACGCCGACGCCGACGCCATCAAGAAGGCGTACCGGCGACTGGCCCGCCAGCTGCACCCGGACGTCAACCCGGACCCGGAGACGCAGGAGAAGTTCAAGGAGGTCAGCCGCGCCTACGAGGTGCTGTCCGACCCCCAGAAGCGGGCGGCCTACGACCGCGGCGGCGACCCGTTCGGCGGTGGCTTCGGCGGCGCCGGGCAGGGCCAGGGCTTCTCGTTCACCGACATCATGGACGCGTTCTTCGGCGGTGGCGCCGGAGGGCAGGGGCAGGGCGGCCGGGGCCCGCGCCCGCGCCAGCGCCGCGGGCAGGACGCCCTCATCCGCCTCGACATCGAGCTGGCGGAGGCGGCGTTCGGCGTCACCCGCGAGCTGAAGGTCGACACGGCGGTCGTCTGCGAGACCTGCGAGGGCGACGGCTCCGCGCCGGGCTCGAGCCCGCAGACGTGCGGCACGTGCCGTGGTGCGGGCGAGGTCGCGCACGTGCAGCGCTCGTTCCTGGGCGAGATCCGCACGCTCCGACCGTGCGCGGCCTGCCGCGGCTTCGGCTCGATCATCCCCGACCCGTGCCGCACCTGCTCGGGCGAGGGGCGCGTGCGCTCGCGCCGCAACCTGACCATCAAGATCCCCGCCGGCGTCGACACCGGCACCCGCGTGCAGCTCACCGGCCAGGGCGAGGTCGGCCCGGGTGGTGGCCCCGCCGGGGACCTGTACGTCGAGATCCGGGTCGCCGAGCACGAGTTCTTCGTGCGCGACGGCAACGACCTGCACTGCGTCGTCACGGTGCCCATGACCGCCGCGGCGCTCGGCGCCTCGATCACGCTGCCGCTGCTCGAGGCCGACCTCGTCGAGGACGGTGCGGACAGCGACCTCGAGACCCAGACGCGCATCGACGTGAAGCCGGGCACCCAGTCCGGAGCCGAGCAGGTGCTGCGCGGGCGCGGCGTGCCCGGGCTGCGCGGCGCGGCCCGCGGCGACCTGGTCGTCACGGTCGCGGTCGAGACGCCGCAGAAGCTCGACTCGCGCCAGGAGGCGCTGCTGCGCGAGCTCGCGGAGCTGCGGGGCGAGCAGCAGGCCGACGACGGTTCCGTGCAGATGCGCCGCGGGTCGTTCTTCGACCGGTTGCGCGACAAGTTCAACCACTGAGCGGGCAGCGGTGAGCCTCCCGGTCCAGCTCTGCCCGGCGCTCGCTGACGCCCGCCCGGGTGCCGTCGTGCGCCTCGAGGGCGACGAGGCGCACCACGCCGTCGCCGTACGGCGCACGGCGGTCGGCGAGGAGCTGCGCCTCGTGGACGGCCGGGGCCGGTCGGCGACGGGCGTCGTCACCGCGACCGGCAAGCGGGTGCTCGAGGTCCAGGTCGGCGAGGTCGTCGACGAGCCCCGGCCCGGTCCCGCGGTCACCGTCGTGCAGGCGCTGCCCAAGGGCGACCGGGGCGAGCTGGCGGTCGAGGTGCTGACCGAGATCGGCGTCGAGCGGATCGTGCCCTGGGCGGCGTCCCGCAGCGTGGCCGTGTGGCGGGGCGAGCGGGCGGTCAAGTCCCACGCGAAGTGGGCCGCGACCGCGCGGGAGGCGGCCAAGCAGGCACGGCGCGCGTGGTTCCCCGAGGTGACCCCGATGGCCGCCACGGCCGAGGTCGCGGGGCTCCTGGCCGGGCTCGACCTCGTGGTGGTGCTGCACGAGGAGGCCCGGGCGACCCTCGCCGGGCTCGAGGCGCCCGACGCGGCCGGCGCGAGCATCGGCGTCGTGGTCGGGCCCGAAGGGGGCCTGGCGCCCGAGGAGGTCGCGGCGTTCGAGGCGGCCGGGGCGACGACCGTGCGGCTGGGCGCGGAGGTGCTCCGCACCTCGACCGCCGGGCTGGCCGCCGTCGCCGCCCTGCTGGCCCGCACGTCGCGCTGGGGCTGAGCCGCGGCGTAGGCCGTCGGTCGTGGTGCGCGACCTGCGGATTCCGGTGGCCTCGCACCACGACCGGGGGTCAGCGCGTCACTGGACCACGATGTCCTTCGTGTCCTCGGCCGGGCCGGGGCCCTCGCCGCCCGAGGGGTCGTCGGTGCGGGCCACGAACGTGTAGGTGCCGGGGTCGAGGTCGCTCACGTCCACGGTGACCTCCCACGCGCCCAGCCCGGTCGACCAGTCACCCTCGTGCGTCACGAACCCGGAGTCCACGACCTCGTCGCCCCGGCGGAGCTCCCACGGCACGGTCGCCTCGAACGAGCTGGCCCGCCCGGTGGCCGTGAAGCTTCCGGACACCGTCGTGCCCTCGGCGGGATCGGTGACGTTGACGAGCAGCAGCGTGTCGAGCTGCGGCGCGGCAGCGACGGGGTTGGAGGCGCCGGCGAGCGCGGTCACGTCGCCGCCGTCGGCGTCGACGAAGCGCACGGGCAGGGTGTCGGCGACCGCGGCCTGCAGCGTGTAGACGACCTGCTGCACCACGAGGGACGCGTCGTCCCCGCCCGGTGCTGCGCCCGCCACCGTCGCGACGATCTCGTCACCGTCCTGGGTCGCGTCCTGCACCCACCCCGTCGCGGGGTTCGTGTAGTCCGGGTCCTGCGGCGTGCCGGAGAGCAGGTCGACCGCGGAGGCCAGGTCGGCCCCGCCGGGCTGGAACTCGCGCACGAGGCGGTCGCCGAGGGGGCCGGCGGTCACGAAGTAGACCGCCGTCGCGGCGTCGCCGCTGCCGCCCTCGCCGGTGCCCGGGTCGGACCCCGGGTCCGACCCCGCGTCCGAGGACGTGCTCACCGGCGCGGAGGGCGAGGCGTCGCTGCTCGCCCCGTCGCCCGAGGCGCCGGTGCGGTCGGAGTCGTCGGTCCCGCCGCAGGCGACGAGCGTCAGGGCGAGCACGGCGCTGGTCGCGAGCGGGACGACGGTGCGACGGATGGACATGTCAGGTGCCTCCTCGGGTGGGGTCGGCTCGACGGTAGTCGCCGGCCGGGCTGCCTGGTGGGTACGACGCGCGAGCCGCCCCCGCGGTTGCGTGGGTCGGCCGGCTCGATCCCGCCGGGTCCGAGCACTAGGTTGGCCGCGTGAGCACCGACTGCCTCTTCTGCCGCATCGTCGCGGGCGACGTCCCCGCCACGGTCGTGCACGAGACCCCCACGACCCTGGCCTTCCGCGACATCAACCCGGTCGCGCCGACCCACGTGCTCGTGGTGCCCCGCAGCCACTACGAGAACGCGGCCGCGCTGGCGGCCGGCGAGCCGGCGACCGCGGCGGACCTCCTGACGAGCGCCCGCGCCGTCGCCGAGGCCGAGGGCCTCGACGGCTACCGCCTCGTCTTCAACACGGGTGCCGACGCCGGTCAGACCGTCTTCCACGCGCACCTGCACGTCATCGGCGGCACGACGATGGGCTGGCCCGCCTGAGCCGGGCCCGCGACAAACGGGTGGGCCCCGGGGTGGGGCTGCGGCGTACGATGGCGGAGTTCGTCTCCCGCACCGAAAGGCCGCCCGCACGGGCCTGGAATGACTGAATCGCAGAATGCCGTCCGGCACACCGTGACGGTGCCCACGAGCATCGACATGGTGAGTCTCCTCGGACCGGGTGACGAGCACCTGGCGACGCTGGAACAGGCCTTCGGGCTCCAGGTCCACGTGCGGGGCAACCGCATCACGCTCGAGGGCGAGCCGCCCGAGATCGCGTTGGCGGAACGACTCCTCGGCGAGCTGGTGACCCTGATCCGCACGGGTCAGGGCGTCTCGGGCGAGACCGTGGAGCGCGTCGTCGCGATGCTGCGGGCCGAGACCACCGAGCGCCCGGCCGACGTGCTGAGCCTCAACATCCTCTCCAACCGCGGCCGCACGATCCGCCCGAAGACGGTCAACCAGAAGAAGTACGTCGAGGCGATCGACCAGAACACCATCACGTTCGGCATCGGCCCGGCCGGCACGGGCAAGACCTACCTGGCCATGGCCAAGGCGGTGCAGGCCCTGCAGAGCAAGGACGTCACGCGCATCATCCTCACGCGTCCGGCGGTCGAGGCGGGGGAGCGCCTCGGCTACCTGCCCGGCACGCTGAGCGAGAAGATCGACCCCTACCTCCGGCCGCTCTACGACGCGCTGCACGACATGATGGATCCCGAGACGATCCCGAAGCTGATGGCCTCGGGCACGATCGAGGTCGCCCCGCTCGCGTTCATGCGCGGCCGCACGCTCAACGACGCGTTCATCGTGCTCGACGAGGCGCAGAACACGACGCCGGAGCAGATGAAGATGTTCCTCACCCGGCTCGGCTTCGGGTCCAAGATCGTCGTCACGGGTGACACCAGCCAGACCGACCTGCCCAACGGGCAGTCCTCGGGCCTGCGCGTGGTGGAGAGCATCCTGCAGGACGTCGACGACGTCTCCTTCAACCGTCTGACCAGCGGCGACGTGGTGCGGCACCGCCTGGTGGCCAAGATCGTGGCGGCCTACGACACCTACGACTCCGACCGGACCGAGCGGGGCGACCGCTCCGACCGCTCCGAGCGGGCCGACGGGCCGCGCGGGGCGGCCCCGCGGCGTACCGGCCGGCCGCAGGCGCAGGGAGGGCGACCCTCGTGACCATCGAGATCATCGACGAGTCCGACACCGACCTCGTCGACGGCGAGCGCACGGTGCGGCTCGCCCGGTTCGTCATGGACGCGATGCGCGTGCACCCCGAGGCCGAGCTGTGCATCAAGCTCGTCGACGAGCCGACCATCGCCGAGCTCAACGAGCAGTGGATGGGCAAGGAGGGGCCGACCGACGTCCTGTCGTTCCCCATGGACGAGCTGCGTCCCGGCCTGCTCGACGAGGAGCCCGAGGAGGGCGTGCTCGGCGACCTCGTGCTCAGCCCGACCGTCGCGGCCCGCCAGGGCGAGACCGCCGGCCACGGCGCGCTCGCCGAGATCGAGCTGCTGACGGTGCACGGCATCCTCCACCTGCTGGGCTACGACCACGCCGAGCCGGAGGAGCACAAGGAGATGTTCGGGCTGCAGGACGACCTGCTGGCCCGGTGGCGTGCCACCACCTGAGAGCATCGTCGTCCATGGATGACGTCTGGGTGGTCGTGGCCGCCGCGGGCCTGGTCGTCGTGGCCGGTCTGCTCGCGGCAGCCGACACGGCCCTGTCGGTCTTCTCCCGCGCCCGCGCCGAGGAGCTGCGCGCGGAGGGGCGCGGGGGTGCGCGCTACCTCCTGCGCGTGCTCGACGACCCGCCCCGCTACCTGAACTCGCTGATCCTGCTCCGCCTGTTCGCGGAGGTGTTCGCGATCGTGCTGGTGACGCTCCGCGTCGACGAGGCCGTGCAGAGCTTCTGGGGCAGCATCCTGCTCACCGTCGCCGGCATGCTCGTGGTGTCGTTCGTCGTGATCGGCGTCGCGCCGCGCACGCTGGGCCGCCAGCACCCGGAGGTCGTCGCCCTCAGCTCGGCGCTGCCCGTCTGGCTCCTGACGCGGCTCCTGGGCCCGCTGCCCCGGCTCCTCATCCTGGTCGGCAACGCCATCACCCCGGGCAAGGGCTTCCGCGAGGGGCCCTTCTCGACGGAGACGGAGCTCCGCGAGCTCGTCGACCTGGCCGAGGCGAGCGCCGTCATCGAGTCCGGCGAGCGCAAGATGCTCCACTCGGTCTTCGAGTTCGGTGACACCATCACCCGCGAGGTGATGGTGCCGCGACCCGACGTGGTGTTCCTCGAGCGGCACCGCAACCTGCGGCAGGCCATGTCGCTCTTCCTCCGCTCGGGCTACTCGCGCGTGCCGGTCGTGGGGGAGAACCTCGACGAGGTGCTCGGGTTCGCCTACCTGAAGGACCTCGCCCGGCTCGACTTCGAGGACCGGGAGGGTGGCGCCGACATCACCGAGCGCATCGAGGACCACATGCGCCCCGCGCACTTCGTGCCCGACTCCAAGCCGGTGGCGGCGCTCCTCGCCGAGATGCAGGCGATGCGGCAGCACATCGCCGTCGTCGTCGACGAGTACGGCGGGACCGCGGGCATCGTCACCATCGAGGACGTGCTGGAGGAGCTGGTCGGGGAGATCACCGACGAGTACGACGACGAGGTCGACGTCGAGCGGGTCGACGACGCGTCGTACAGGGTCTCCTCCCGCTTCCCCATCGACCACCTCGACGACCTGTTCGAGGGCTACGACATCGAGGAGGAGGACGTCGACTCCGTCGGCGGCCTCATGGCCAAGCACCTGGGCCTCGTGCCCATCCCCGGTTCCACGGTCGAGGCCCACGGCCTCGGCTTCCGCGCCGAGGGCACGAAGGGCCGGCGCAACCAGGTCAGCACCGTCCTCGTGACGCGGCTGGCCGACGACGACGAGGACGAGGAGCGCGCGTGACCACCGAGCAGGGACAGCAGGCGACCCCGGGGGCCGAGGACCGCAAGCTGGTGACGCTGGCGCGGGCGACGCGGGCGCGGGCGCGGTCCGCCGAGGGGGCGGCGGTGCGCGACCAGGACGGCCGCACGTACGCCGCGGCGACCGTCGCGCTGCCGTCCTTGCGGGTCAGCGCGCTCGGCGTCTGCGTCGCGATGGCCATCGCCTCCGGCGCCCGGTCCCTCGAGGCGGCCGTCGTGCTGGGGGACGCCGACGCGGTCGACGACGGCGACCTCGCCGTCGTGCGGGACTTCTCGGGCACCGGGGTGCCCGTGCACCTCGCGGACCCCCGCGGCACGCTGCGCGGCACCACGGTCTCCTGAGGTGAGGCGCCGCGTCGCCGCCGCGACCGGCGTCGTGGCGGCGCTGCTCTACGCCAACTTCCTGCTGGCGTGGTCGAACGGCCCGCGCGGCACCTGGCTCGACGTGGTCAGCGACCTCGAGGCCGTCGGTGAGCCCGACGCCTACCTCCTGCGGATCACCGACCTCGTCTGTGTCGTGCTGGTGCTGGCGCTGCTGCCCGCGGCGCGCTCGCGGCTGCGACCGGGCTGGGCGCGGGAGGCGTCGACGTGGCTGACCGTGCTCTTCTGCGCCGGTGCGGCGCTCGCGGCCGTCGTGCCGAAGCCGGGCGACGGTCCCGGGGCGTCGACGGCGCCGGGGCCGGGTCCCTCGACGCTGGTCCACGACAGCGCGAGCATCCTCAGCGACTCCGCGCTGTTCCTCGGGGTGGCGGCCGCCTGGGTCGCCCTCGATCCCCGGGCCTGGCCCCGGTTGCGACGCGTCGCGGTGGTGGTGCTCCTGGGGGGCGGGATCGGCGCTAGCCTCGCCTTCGCCTGGTTCGACCGGACGGGTGAGCCGTGGTGGGCGGCAGGGGTCACCCAGCGGATCCACATCGTGTCCATCAGCGTCTGGATGGTCGCCCTGGGGGTCCTGGCCGCCGGGCGCCGCACCGGTCCCGGGGCGGAGCATGAGACGGAGGAGGCAGGGGCGTGAGCCGCACGGGGGAGGTTGGGGCGTGAGCCGCACGGGGGAGCTGACCGCGACGCCGGAGGACGTCTGGCCGGGGCGCTACGCGTCGGCCACCTGGGTGCTGGCCACGGTGGTGCTGGTCGTGACGGTCGTCAAGCCGTGGCACCAGTACTTCCTGCAGACGGTCGACCCGATCTCGCTCGCGACGATCGCGATCGTGCCGAGCTTCGTCTACGCCTCGCTGCTGGCGGTGCTCGCCGTGGCGCTGCGGCGCCGGCTGCGTGCGGCGTGGTGGCTCCTGGTGCTCTGGTGGCTCGTGGTGCCGCAGGTGGACCGGATCCTGCTGCTGGCGTCCGGCGAGAGCGTCGGGCCGGCCGCCGCCGGGCTCGTGCTGTCCTCCCTGCTGCTGGTGGGTGCGCTGCGCACGCGGCGCTACTTCGTCGCCCGGCGGGTGCCGGGGAGCCTGCCGCTCGCGGCGGCGATCCTCGGGACCGGGGCGGTGCTGTGCGCCGTCGTCGGCGCCCACCTCGTCGAGCGGTTCGGGCGCGCGGAGAGCAGCCCGGCCGCCCTCGAGTACGTCGTGGGTCGCCTCCTCCTCGACATCGGCAGCGTGCCCCTCGGGACCGACGCGACCGCACCGTGGTGGGTGCGGGCCACGATCGGGGTGCTCGGCAGCATCGCGGTGCTCGGCGCGGCGATCGCACTGTTCCGCGCGCCCGCCGACCACCGCGTGCTCGACGTCGAGGACGAGGCCCGGGTGCGTCACCTGCTGCGGGAGCACGGCGAGGAGGACTCGCTCGGCTACTTCGCGACGCGTCGGGACAAGTCCGTCGTCTGGGACGCCGACGCAGCCGCCGACGCGCGGGCGGGGGTGTCCTACCGCGTGATCGGGGGCGTCAGCCTCGCGAGCGGCAACCCCGTCGGCGACCCGCGGCGCTGGCCCGAGGCGGTCCGTCGCTGGCTGGCCGAGGCGCGGCTCCACGGCTGGACGCCGGCGGTCATGGGCGCGGGCACGACCGGGGCGCAGACCTATGCCGCGGCCGGGCTGAAGATGATCGACCTCGGCGACGAGGCGATCCTCGACCTCACGTCGTTCACCCTGACCGGGCCGTCGATGCGCTCGGTGCGCCAGTCCGTGAGCCGGCTGCAGCGGCGGGGCTACGTCGTCCAGGTGGCGCGGCACGGCGACCTGGAGCCCGGCCTGCTGGCCGAGCTGCGCGCCGCGGCCGGCCGGTGGCGGGGCGACGGCGGCAGCGAGCGCGGGTTCTCGATGGCGCTCGGTCGCCTCGAGGACCCGCTCGACGAGCACTGCGTGCTCCTCACCGCCCGCGACGGCGACGGGCGCGTGCGCGGCTTCCTCAGCCTGGTGCCGTGGGGACGGGCGGGCGTCTCGCTCGACCTCATGCGGCGCGACCCGAGCGCCGACAACGGCATCGTCGAGCTGATGGTGGCGACCCTCGCGGAGCAGGCCCGGGGGCTCGGCGTCCGCGAGGTCTCCCTGAACTTCGCGATGTTCCGCGAGGCCTTCGAGCGCGGCGCCGAGATGGGGGCCGGCCCCGTGCTGCTCCTCTGGCACCGGATCCTCGTGATCGCCAGCCGCACGTGGCAGCTGGAGTCGCTCTACCGCTCCAACGCCAAGTACCACCCCGCGTGGCGCCCCCGGTTCCTCGGCTTCGAGATGGTCTCGGACCTGCCCCGCGTCGGCACGGCCGTGGGACGGGCGGAGGGGTTCCTCGAGGCGCCGTCGCCCCGGCGCCTGCTCGCCCGGCTGACGGGCGCGGCTCCCGACGACGCGCTCGACAGCGGGACCGAGGCGCACGCCGCGGCCGTGCGGGCGCTGATGCCGGCCCCGTGCGACCCCCTCGCCGAGGCGCTCGACGTCGCCCGGCTGCCCGAGCAGGTGCGGGTGCGGCGCGCGAAGCTCGACCGGCTGGTCGCCGCGGGGGTGGACCCGTACCCGGTCGCGGTGCCGAGCACCCACACGCTCGCCGAGGTGCGTGCCGCGCACGCCGGCATCCCGCGGGGAGCCCGCACGGGGTGCCGGGTCAGCGTGACGGGTCGCGTGCTGCTCCGACGCGACCACGGCGGACTGGGGTTCCTGACGCTCCACGCGGGCGGGGCCGAGCTCCAGGCGATGGTCGAGACCGGCCGCCTCGACCCGACGAGCGCCCTCGTCTGGGACCTGCTCGACCTCGCCGACCACGTGGCGGTCACGGGCGAGGTGGTGCGCACCGACGCGGGGGAGCTGAGCGTCGCGGCGACCCGGCTCGTGCTGGCGTCGAAGGCGCTGCGTCCGTTGCCGGACAAGCACCGCGGCCTCACCGATCCCGAGGCGCGGGTGCGCCAGCGCTACGTCGACCTGGTCGTGCGGCCGGACGCCCGGACCGCGGCGTACCAGCGTGCCACGGTGGTGCGCAGCGTGCGCGACTCGCTGCACGCCCGCGGCTTCACCGAGGTGGAGACCCCGGTGCTGCAGACGGTGCACGGCGGCGCGAACGCGCGGCCGTTCACGACCCACATCAACGCCTACGACCTCGACCTGTCGCTGCGCATCGCCACCGAGCTGCACCTGAAGCGGCTCGTGGTCGGCGGGATGGAGCAGGTCTTCGAGATCGGCCGGCAGTTCCGCAACGAGGGCGCCGACGCGACCCACAACCCGGAGTTCACGTCGCTGGAGGTCTACCAGGCGTACGCCGACCACGACGCCATGCGCCGGCTCACGCAGGAGCTCGTGCGCGAGGCGGCCGTGGCGGTCCACGGCGAGCCGGTGCTGCGCGCCCGGGACGCGGCGGGTCGCGTGGTCGAGCACGACGTGGCGGGGGACTGGCCGGTCGTGCCGATCTGCACGGCGGTCTCGCAGGCCCTGGGGGAGGAGGTCGATGTCGACACCCCGGTCGAGGTCCTCCTGCGGCACGCCGAGCGGCACGGGCTCGACCCCGACGGGCCGCGGGTGTGGGGCGTCCTGGTGGAGGAGCTCTACGGCAAGCTCTGCGAGCGGGTGACCACCGCGCCCGTGTTCTACACGGAGTTCCCGGCGGCCGGGGCACCGCTCGCGCGGGCGCACCGGCGTGACCCGCGGTTGGCGGAGAAGTGGGACCTGGTGGTCAACGGTGCGGAGCAGGCGACGGCGTACTCCGAGCTCACCGACCCGGTCCTGCAGCGGCGCCGGCTGCTCGAGCAGTCCCTGCTCGCGGCGTCCGGGGACCCCGAGGCGATGGTCGTCGACGAGGACTTCCTGCGGGCGCTCGAGCACGGGATGCCCCCGACCGGCGGCATGGGGCTGGGCATCGACCGGCTGGTGATGAACATCGTCGGCGGCAGCATCCGCGACACCATCCTGTTCCCGCTCGTGAAGCCGTGACGGCTCCCGGCGACTTGATTGCACTGCGCAACTTCGTGAGACCAAAGTCGCTACCCGGCGGGGCCTGTTCGCACTAGCCTCGACCAGGTGGAGACCGTCGGAGCCGCAGCGCACGAGGCCGCGACGAGGGCGTTGCTCGCGTCGTACGCCGCCATCCCGCCCGGAGAGCCCGTCCGCCTGGCCAAGCGCACGTCGAACCTGTTCCGCCCGCGGGCGGCGACCACGACCCCGGGTCTCGACGTCAGCGGCCTCGGGGGCGTGATCGCGGTCGACGGGCAGGCGCGCACGGCCGACGTGCAGGGGATGTGCACCTACGAGGACCTCGTGGCGGTCACCCTCCGCCACGGGTTGATCCCGTTCGTGGTGCCCCAGCTGCGCACCATCACGCTCGGTGGCGCGGTCACGGGCCTCGGCATCGAGTCGACGTCGTTCCGCAACGGGCTGCCGCACGAGAGCGTGCTCGAGATGGACGTGCTCACCGGCGCCGGCGAGATCGTCACCGCGACCGCCACCAACGAGCACCGGGACCTCTTCGACGCGTTCCCGAACTCCTACGGCTCGCTCGGCTACGCCACCCGGCTGCGCATCGAGCTCGATCCGGTGCCGGCGTACGCCGCGCTCCGTCACGTCCGGTTCCCCGACGCCGCCGCGCTCACGGAGGCGGTCGCCGCGATCAGCGTCGCGGGGGAGTGGGACGGCGAGCGCGTCGACGGGCTCGACGGCACGGCCTTCTCGCCCGAGGAGCTCTACCTGACGCTGGCGCGGTGGACCGACGCGCCGGAGACGGCCCGCGCGGGGGACCGCCCCTCGACGTACGTCGACGACATCTACTACCGCTCCATCCAGCAGCGGGAGACCGACCTGATGACGGTCGAGGACTACCTGTGGCGCTGGGACACCGACTGGTTCTGGTGCTCCGGCGCGTTCGGGCTGCAGAACCCGCGGATCCGGCGCCTCTGGCCGCGGTCGAAGCGGCGCTCGGACGTCTACCACCGGCTGGTGGGCCTCGACACGCGGTTCGGCATCATCGCGAAGCTCGACCGGCTCAAGAAGCTGCCGCAGCGCGAGCGGGTGGTGCAGGACATCGAGGTCCCCGTGGAGCGGCTGCCGGAGTTCCTGGAGTGGTTCGACCGCGAGGTCGGGATGCGGCCCGTGTGGCTGTGCCCGCTGCGGCTGCGGGAGCCCGACGGCCCGGGATCGGCGCGCACGTGGGGCACCTACCCGTTGGAGCCCGGGCGCACCTACGTGAACGTCGGCTTCTGGGGCACGGTCGCGGTCGGGCCGGAGGCGCCGGACGCCCCGGTGAACCGGGCCATCGAGCAGCGGGTGCACGAGCTCGAGGGCCACAAGTCCCTGTACTCCGAGGCGTTCTACGACGAGGCCACCTTCGACGCGCTCTACGAGGGCGGCAACCTCGCCCGCGTGAAGAAGGCCTACGACCCCGAGGACCGGTTGTCCTCCCTCTACGAGAAGGCGGTGCGCAGGAAGTGAGCACGACCAACAGCGGCTCGATCACCATCGGCGAGGCGATCAGCACGCTGATGAAGCACGGGATGCCGGTGCGCTTCACGGCGTACGACGGGTCCTCCGCAGGTCCCGAGGACTCGGACGTGCACCTGCACCTGGCCAACGAGCGCGGGTTGTCGTACCTGCTGACGGCCCCCGGCGACCTCGGCATGGCGCGGGCCTACGTCATGGGCGACCTCCAGATCTCGGGCATCCACCCGGGGAACCCGTACGACGGCCTCACCCTCCTGCTCAGCAACCTGTCGTTCCGGCGGCCGAGCGCGGGCGAGGCGATCCGGCTGCTCCGCGGGCTGGGGCTGCAGCACCTCAAGCCGCCGCCGGTGCCGCCGCAGGAGCACCTGCCGCGCTGGCGGCGCGCCGTCGAGGGCCTGCGGCACTCGCTCACCCGCGACGCCGAGGTGATCCACCACCACTACGACGTCTCGAACCGGTTCTACGAGCTCGTGCTCGGCCCGTCGATGGCCTACACGTGCGCGGTGTTCGAGACGGAGGACGCGACGCTCGAGGAGGCCCAGGCCGCGAAGTTCGACCTCGTCGCCCGCAAGCTCGACCTGCAGCCCGGCCAGCGTCTGCTCGACGTGGGCTGCGGCTGGGGCGGCATGGTCATGCACGCCGCGAAGGAGTACGGGGTCAAGGCGCTCGGCGTGACCCTGAGCCTGCAGCAGGCGCAGTGGGCGAAGGAGGCGATCGACGCCGCCGGGCTGTCCGACCTCGCCGAGGTCCGGCACCTCGACTACCGGGAGGTCGTCGACAGCGACTTCGACGCGGTCAGCTCGATCGGCCTGACCGAGCACATCGGCGTGCGCAACTACCCGGCGTACTTCGCCTCCCTGCGCGACCGGCTCAAGCCGGAGGGGCGCCTGCTCAACCACTCGATCACGCGGGCGCACAACCTGCCGGTGCGCACGGGAGCGTTCATCGACCGCTACGTCTTCCCGGACGGCGAGCTGACCGGGTCGGGGCGCATCGTGATGGACGCCCAGGACGCCGGCCTCGAGGTGCAGCACACGGAGAACTTCCGCACCCACTACGCGCGGACGCTGCGGGGGTGGTCGGAGAACCTGGAGCGCAACTGGGACGAGGCCGTCGCCGAGGTCGGCGAGGGCACGGCCAAGGTGTGGGGGATCTACATGACGGGCTCGCGGATCGCGTTCGAGCGCAACGAGATCCAGCTCCACCAGGTGCTGGCGACGCGCACCGACGAGCAGGGGAACAGCGGCTACCCGCTGCGCCACACCTTCGGCGTCTGACCTACCGTTGGCCGGTGAGCACCCGGGCCGAGCAGCACACCGCCGTCGTCGCGTCGCGGGAGCAGCTCACGCCGCACCTGGTGCGCCTCGTGCTCGCCGGCCCGGGCCTGGAGCGCTTCCGCTCGACCGGCGTGCCCGACGAGTGGGTGGGGCTCATCGTGCCGGGCCAGTTCCAGAGCCGCTACTACACGGTGCGCTCGTGGGACCCGGCCGCACGTGACGGCGCCGGGGAGCTCGTCCTCGACGTCGTCGTCCACGAGGTCGGTCTCGTCACCGAGTGGGCCCGCCGCGACTGCGTCGGCGAGACGGTGACGATCACGGACCCGAAGGCCTCGTTCCTGCCCGCGCCCGACGCGGCGTGGCTGCTGCTCGTCGGTGACCTCACCGCGATGCCGGCGATGGCCCGCTGCGTCGAGGAGGTGCGCCGCACGCGGCCCGGTCTGCCGGTGCGGGTGTGGGCGGAGGTGCCGGACGACCCGGCGCTGCTCGGGTCCTACCTGCCCGCGGGCACCGACGTGACCTGGTCCGCGCCGCCCGCCGAGGGCGAGAGCGCGCTCGCGGACATCGTCGAGGGCATCGCCTGGCCCGAGGGCGACGGATACTTCTGGATGGCGGGCGAGTCCGCGCAGATGCGCGCCATCCGCAAGCACCTCATGCGGGTCGTGAAGCTGCCGAGCACGGCGTACGACGTGATGGGCTACTGGCGGGGCGGCGGCCAGAAGCGGCAGCCCCGTGCGGTCGACCCCGGCCCGATCTACCGGGCCGGGAAGGCCGCAGGCAAGACCGACGACCAGATCTGGGCGGACTACGACGCCGCCCGGGAGCAGGAGGAGAGCCGATGAGCGCACCGGATGGCGACGGGAGCTTCCGTTCGGGCTTCGCCTGCTTCGTCGGCCGGCCCAACGCGGGCAAGTCGACGCTGACCAACGCGCTGGTCGGCACGAAGGTCGCGATCACCAGCTCGCGCCCGCAGACGACGCGCACGGTGGTGCGCGGCATCGTGCACCGGCCGGACGGTCAGCTCGTGCTCGTCGACACCCCGGGCCTCCACCGGCCGCGCACGCTGCTCGGCGAGCGGCTCAACGACCTGGTGCTGTCCACCTGGTCGGAGGTCGACGTCGTCGCCGTCTGCTTCCCGGCGGACGAGCGGATCGGCCCCGGCGACCGGTTCATCGTCAACGAGCTGACCAAGGTGCGCCGCACGATCAAGGTCGCGGTCGCCACCAAGACCGACCTCGTGACGCCCGAGCGGCTGGCTGAGCACCTGCTCGCCATCGCCGAGCTGGGCCGGGCGACCGACACCGAGTGGGCCGAGATCGTCCCGGTGTCCGCCACGGGCGGCGAGCAGGTCGACCTGCTCGCGGACCTCCTGCTCGCGCTGCTCCCCGAGGGCCCGGCGCTCTACCCCGACGGCGAGCTCACCGACACGCCGGAGGAGGCGATCGTCGCCGACCTGGTGCGGGAGGCCGCGCTCGAGGGCGTCCGCGACGAGCTGCCGCACTCCATCGCGGTCGTGGTCGAGGAGATGCGGCTGCGTCCCGACCGCCCGGAGGACAAGCCCCTCCTCGACGTGCACGCCAACGTCTTCGTCGAGCGTGAGTCGCAGAAGGGCATCATCATCGGTCACAAGGGCTCGCGGCTCCGGGAGATCGGCAGCGCCGCCCGCGGCCAGATCGAGGCCATGCTCGGCACGCCGGTCTACCTCGACCTGCGCGTCAAGGTCGCCAAGGACTGGCAGCGCGACCCGCGCCAGCTGCGTCGCCTGGGTTTCTGACGGGGGGTCTCCCTCAGGCGGGGGCCCAGCAGAGGCCGTACGTCTGGCCGGCGTCCCACTGCTCCTGGGTGGGCCACTCGTAGCCCCACTCGTAGTCGAGCACGTCCGACGCCAGCTCGCCTGCGGCGGACTGGCACTGCGCGGAGCCCGCGGACGACGCCGCGTCCTCGCCCGGGTACGACGAGCCCAGGTCCACGACGTCGATCGCACGCCACGAGTGCTCAAGTCCGCAGGCGATGCGGCGGAAGCCGTCCGCGCCGGGGGCGGCCGTGCCGCACAGGCCGAGGCTGGTGAGCCCGTCGCCGGCCAGCGCGCCCTCCATCGTGGGCGGCAGGGTGCCGAGGGTCGCGTCGTCGACGACCGCGATCACGTCGCAGCGGTACCAGTCCTCGCCCGCGTCCGACGCCTCGATCGACGGTGAGAACCACACGGGCCGCAGCACCGAGAGACGGAGCGCGTCGGTGTCACCACCGACGTACTCCGCCAGCGACGACCGGCAGGTCTCGCCGAGCCCGGCCTGGACGGCGGGATCGTCGACCGCGAGGAGGTGGCCGTCGGCGTACGTCGCGAGCTGGCCCACGGCGTACGTCTGCGCCGTGTGGTCGGCGGCGCAGTCCACGGCCTCGTTCGTGACCGTGGGGGCGAGCGCCTCCTCGAAACCGAGGTCGTAGCAGGCGCCCGGTGCCGGGCGCTCCGCCGGCGCGGCCGTCGTGGGCTTCGCCGTCGGGGTGGCGCTGGTGGAGGGGTCGTCGGCGGCCCCGTCGTCGCTGCCGTCGCTGCCGCCGGTGCAGCCGGCGAGCGCGGCCGCCATCGCGGCGGAGACGGCCAGCACGGTGGTCGCCGCGCGGGTCGGGCGGCCGGTCGGGCGGGGGCTCGGGCGGCGGGTCACTGGTCGGTCCTCGCCCAGCAGATCGTGCGCCGGTTGCCCGCGTCCCACTGGCCCTCGCCGAACCACGTGTAGCCGTAGTCGTAGTCGAGGGGGTAGCCCAGCCACGCACTCACCGACTCGGAGCAGTAGTCGCGGCTGCGGGCGGCGACGACCTCGTCGCCGGGGTACTCGTCCTCCGCGGTGCCGACCTGCACCGTCGTGACGGCGCGCCACGTGTGCGGCTCGGAGCACGCGACCC
Source organism: Nocardioides zeae (assembly GCF_010686755.1). GTDB lineage: Bacteria > Actinomycetota > Actinomycetes > Propionibacteriales > Nocardioidaceae > Nocardioides > Nocardioides zeae. Next base: position 204,998 of record NZ_JAAGXA010000001.1, read on the forward strand.
GCGGTGCGGTGTCGACGTCCGCGCCGTCGGCGCAGGTCATCCAGTCGTCGTTTGCCGGCAGACCCGTCAGCAGGCCCTCGGCGGTCTCGGGCAGCTCGTCGTAGGACTCCGAGGCCTCGCCGCCACCGACGATGTCGCAGCGGTACCAACGAGCGCCCTCCTCCCACGCCTGCTCGGAGGGGCGGAACCAGGCCCACGTGACGCGGGCGCGCATCACCGTGCTCTCGTCGGCGCCGAGGAACTGGGAGAACGCGTCGCTGCACGTGCGGTAGGCCCACGCGCCCAGCTCGCGGCTGTCCCAGGCGGCGTCGTCGAACTCGTCGGGGAGGTTGCCGATCTTGTACGTCTGGGCGGTGTGCGGCTCGGTGCAGTCGACCGTGCGGGTCGCGTTGCTCGGCAGGGAGACGTCGTCCGGGGTGAGGTCGCGGCAGGCGCCCAGCTGAGGTGTCTCCACCGCGTCGACCTGGTCGGGGTCCGCGTCGGAGCCCTGGTCGCCGTTGCCCGAGCACGCCGTCAGCACGAGGCCCAGCGCGATCCCGACGACGCTCGCTGCCCGGCGGTGGGTCAGGGGCACGTGCGGGACTCCTCGGGTGTCGGGCGTCAGGTGATGGTCAGCGCGGCGATCGTACCGCCCAGCTCGTAGGCCGCCGCCTCGTCACGCCCGTCCACCTCGCCGAGCACGCTGAGCACGTCGGCTGACTGCCGCCACGGGAGTGCGCCGGCGATCGACAGCACCGAGCGCACGGCGCCCTCGGTGTCGTAGCGACCGTGCACGTAGAGGCCGAACGGAACGCGGCGGCCGGAGCCGGTGTCGGCCGTGGCGTCGGTCGTGGATCCGGTGCCGGTCGTGGTGCCGGCGCCCGCGGTCCCGCCGTCGTCGAGTGATCCTCCGATCTCGAGGAACGTGCTGTCGAAGAAGTGCTTGAGTGCTCCGCTCATGTAACCGAAGTTCGCGCTGGTGCCGAGCACGATCCCGTCGGCGCCGAGGACGTCGGCGGCGGTCGCCTCCAGCGCGGACACCGCGCGCACCGTGACGCCCTCCAACGCGTCGTCGCGCGCGCCGGCGAGGACCGCGTCGGTGAGCGCCCGCACCGAGCGCGTGGGGGAGTGGTGGACGACGAGCAGCGTGGACATGCGTCGAACCTAGCCTCGGCGGACCGTCCAGCGGTCCGGTCACTCGCGGCGGGTGAAGCGGAGCTTGCCGGTGCCGAGCCTCTCGGTGAGGTAGAGCGGGTCGTGGATCTGGTGGTGGTGCTGGTCGCAGAGGAGGCAGCCGTCGCGGGTGTTGGTGTGGCCGCCGTTGGCCCATGCGGTGAGGTGGTGGGCGTGGGTCTGGTGGGGTGGTCGGTTGCAGCCCTCGGCGATGCAGCCGCCGTCGCGGAGGGCCATGGCGAGGCGCATGGCCCGGGTGTGGAAGCGGGTGGTGCGGCCGAGGTCGAGGACCTCGCTGTGGGTGCCGAGGACGGCGGGGATGATCCCTGCTTCGCACGCGAGGCGTCGGGCTTCGCTGGCGCTGATCGTGGTGCCGGTGTCGAGGGACGCTGAGGCGAGGCCCCCGCGGAGTGATTCGAGGGTCATGGTGACGACGACGGTCGCGCCCATGCCGCCGGTGGCGGGGAGGTCTTTGTGGTCGAGCATCTCCAGGAGCTGTTGGAAGGCCCGTCCGTAGCGTTCGGGTGTGGGCCGTCCGGCGACGAACCGCTGCTCGGGGTCGTCGTTGGTGTTGAGGTGCTTCGGTGCGGCGTAGGCGTCGAGGGCCTTGCGGAGCATCGCGCCGTGCAGCTCGGGCAGGACGAAGCGGCCCCACACACGTCCCAGGCCGTCGGAGACCATCGACAACCGCGACGTGGCTCGGGCCTCGCGTTCTTCGCGTTCGAGGAGGGCTGCGTCGTGGGCTTCGCCGATATCGGGTGCGATGACGGTGAGGATCTTCTTCCCGAGCGCTCGTAGAGCGCGGGCGTCGTGGTCGGCGGCGTACCCGACCAGCGTCTCCTCCGCCTGCAGCCGCAGCTGGTCCGGTAGCTCGTCGGGTAGCGCGTCGAGGGCCTTGACGATGACGTCGGCCTGCTCGAGGTCCACGACGCCGGTCAGGCAGCCGGGGCCGAGGTGGGTCCGGTACCGCCCCGTGTCCTCGCCGACGGCGGCCCCGACGCGAGCGAACCGGTAGGCATCGCGACGCGTCGCAGCGGTCGCGTTCGCCAGCCACACTGCCGCGGTAGAGGCACCGTTCTCCCGGTACAGCTCGACCTCCTCGGCGTGCTGCACCAACACCGCCACCAGCGCCGAGGCCCGTGCCACGAGCCGGTGCGCGTCGACGAGCGCGATACCGGTCTGCGGGGCGCTCAACCATCCGATGCCGGTACGCCCGTCGGCGTCCAGCACCGCCGTGGCCACCCGGATCGCCTCCAGCATCGGATGCCCCACGTCGATCCCACCCGCACCAGAGCCGACGCCCGGCACCACCCACCCAGGCTCCGGCTCCGCGATGGGCTCAGCCGCGTCGTACTGACCCTCGCGACTGACGATCCGGCAGCCGCGCGTCGCCTGCTCAGGCCACTCCCCGGTCGCGAACGCGTGCTCCAACCAGTCCGGCACCGGCACCTCGACCAGGAAATCCGCGGGAGGCTCCGGCACCGGTGGCTCGAAGCCATCGGCGTCACCAGAAGAGCTGACCCCCGTCATAGCCACCACTCAACCCGGACCCACTGACAGTTCTGAGCAACACCGGACACGGCGACATACCGGCTGTGGAGAACCACCGCGACCAGCGTTCACAAGCCCCAGCTTGACGTCCCCGCCGCGTCGTACAAGACAACTCGACGCGCCCCGCCGCGTCGTACATGACAACTCGGCGCGCTCAGGTGCGGAACTCGCTGGTGGACACGATGGCCTCCTGCCGCTCAGGCTCGCCGCGCGCGAGGAGCGCCGAGATGACGCCGTAGCAGAGACCGGCGATCGGGCTGCCGGCCGCGAACGTCGTCCAGAGCGTGATTCCCAGCAGATCGGGCGCCACCGGTGGCGCCGACGCTCCCACCGCGGCCCGCTCACGATCGCCAGCTCTCGGGCAGCTGGGTCGGGTCCTCCCACGGGAACGGCACGCCCCGGCCCCGCGTCGAGTCGGTCAGGGGGATCAGGCGCTCGCCGACCATCATCCCGAAGGTCCAGGTCATCCCCCCGATGAACAGGTACGACGACAGCGGCGCCCCGACCCACAGCAGCACCGCGACGATCGCGACCGCCAGCCCGACCGCCCAACCGGCCATCAGCCATCCCGTCCGTCGGTCCGCCCAGCGCTTCCGGTGGGGGCCCGCCGCCCACGCCTGCCCCCGCGCCGTGAAGAACTGGAAGATCGTCAGCGCCCAGAGCAGCAGGAAGCCCAACGCTGGCGACCACCTGGTCCGCCCGCGTCAGCCAGTCGTTGAACCAGAGCCCCAGGACGACGAACGGGAAGAAGACCGCGAAGGGCCACCGGATGATCCTGACCCAGGGGTCGAGCTCTGCCTCCGCCACGGACCCGCCGTACCCGATCCACCCCCGCGCAAACGGCCGCCTACCCTCGCCCCATGAGCCGCTTCACCGACGTCGTCGTCGGGGTCGTGCTCGTCCTGGTGATGGTCGCCCTCGCCCTCCGCGCCGCCTCCGCGGGCGGCTGGTGGTGGGCCGTCGTACCCGTCGCGGGGGTCGTGGCGCTGGCGGGCGGGTACGGCGCGGTCCGGGCCCTGCGGCGAACCGGTGCCCCCGGCCCCTCCCGACCCGAGCGGTCCCGCGACCGGTGGTAGAGTCACCGACCGTCATGATGATGCGCCAGCTTCTCCTTCGCTGCCGCAGCGAGGTCTGACCCGCTCCCACAGGGAGACGCGGACGCCGGACCCCCTCGCTGCGGAGATCGTGCTGCGCCCGGCTCGCACCGCCCCACGACGCGACAGCGAGGACCCTCATGACCATCATCCCCAGCCAGCAGCCCAGCGGCATGCCGGTGCACCGTTACCGTGCGTTCGAGCCCGTGACGGTGCCCGACCGCACGTGGCCCGACCAGAAGATCACCCGGGCGCCCCGGTGGCTGTCCACCGACCTGCGTGACGGCAACCAGGCCCTCATCGACCCGATGACCCCGGCGCGGAAGCGGTCGATGTTCGACCTGCTGGTCCGCATGGGCTTCAAGGAGATCGAGGTCGGGTTCCCGGCGGCCAGCCAGACCGACTTCGACTTCGTGCGCCAGCTGATCGAGGAGGACCTGGTCCCCGACGACGTGCGCATCTCGGTGCTGACGCAGGCCCGCGAGGACCTGATCGAGCGCACCGTCTCCTCCCTGGTCGGCGCGGACAAGGCGACCGTCCACCTCTACAACGCCACGGCCCCGCTGTTCCGGCGCGTCGTGTTCGGCGTCAGCGAGGCCGAGTGCATCGCCATCGCGACGCGCGGCACCGAGTGGGTCATGAAGCACGCGGAGTCGCTGCTGGACGGCACCGACTTCGGCTACCAGTACTCGCCCGAGATCTTCACGCAGACGCCCACGGACTACGCCCTGGAGGTCTGCGAGCGCGTCTCCGACGTCTGGCAGCCCGAGGCCGGCCGCGAGATCATCCTCAACCTGCCGGCGACCGTCGAGATGTCGACGCCCAACACCTACGCGGACCAGATCGAGTACTTCATCCGCAACCTGTCGCGCCGCGAGCACTCCGCGATCAGCCTGCACCCGCACAACGACCGCGGCACCGCCGTGGCGGCCTCCGAGCTGGGCGTCATGGCCGGCGCCGACCGTGTCGAGGGCTGCCTGTTCGGCCACGGCGAGCGCACCGGCAACGTCGACCTGGTGACGCTGGGGATGAACCTGTTCAGCCAGGGCATCGACCCGATGATCGACTTCTCCGACATCGACGAGGTGCGCCGCACGGTCGAGTACTGCACGCAGCTGCCCGTCCACCCGCGCCACCCCTACGCGGGCGACCTGGTCTACACGGCCTTCTCCGGCTCCCACCAGGACGCGATCAAGAAGGGCCTGGAGGACCTGGAGCGCCAGGCCGAGGCGGCCGGCAAGCCGGTGGGGGAGATGCCGTGGGAGGCGCCGTACCTGCCGATCGACCCGAAGGACGTCGGCCGCAGCTACGAGGCGGTCATCCGCGTCAACAGCCAGTCCGGCAAGGGCGGCGTGGCCTACATCCTCAAGGCCGAGCACAAGCTGGACCTGCCGCGCCGCGCGCAGATCGAGTTCAGCCGCGTCATCCAGGAGCGCACCGACGCCGAGGGCGGCGAGGTCACCCCGGAGGTCATCTGGGAGATCTTCTCGGGCGAGTACCTCCACCGCACGTCGCCGCTGCAGCTGAACTCGGTGCACTCCTCGTCGACCTCCGGCGACCAGGACGTCCTCACGGTGGACGTCTACGTCGAGGACGAGCAGCGCACGATCGAGGGTCGCGGCAACGGGCCGATCGCGGCGTTCGTCGACGCGGTCAACAGCCTCGGGCACGACGTGCGCGTCCTGGACTACGCCGAGCACGCGCTCTCCTCCGGCGGTGACGCGCAGGCCGCGGCGTACGTCGAGTGCGCGGTCGGCGGTCAGGTGCTGTGGGGCGTCGGGATCGACCCCAACATCGTGCGCGCCTCCATGAAGGCGATCGTCTCCGCGGTCAACCGCGCCTGACGACCCGCTCGTCCGCGGTCCCCGCCCCGCCCACCGGGTGCGGCGGGGACCCGGGGGACTCGGGCGACCCGGGGGACTCGGAGGATTCCGCCGTCGGCGCTGCCTGCGACAGCAGGGAGCCCGAGCGGGTCGTCACCGGGTGCCGCGCGAAGTAGCGCCGCTCCCACACGGTCACCCCGACGTGCACGGCGAGCGCGACCGCCCAGCCCGCGATCGCGTCGATCACGTAGTGCTCCCCGTAGTAGACGAGCGCGAACGCCATCGTCAGGGGGTAGACGAGCAGCACCCAGCGCCACGCCCGCCCCCTCAGGCGGCTGATCGCGTAGATCGTCACCAGCATCGCGACGCCGGCGTGCAGCGACGGCATGGCCGCGACGGGGTTCCCGACGGCCGCGAGGGCGTGGTGGAAGCCGCCGAGCCCGATGTCGCGCCACCCGCGGCCGGTGAGCCGCGCCACCGGGTCGAGGTACCCCTCCTGCGCCGCCAGCCACGGCGGGGCCATCGGGTAGAAGACGTAGACGACGAGGCCGGCGACGTTGATCGCGACGTACCGGGTCAGCCAGCTGATCCACTCGCGGCGGTTGCGCAGGTAGAGCACGAGCGCCAGGCCCAGCCCCAGGACGAAGTGGGTGTTGTAGACGCTCGTGAAGAGCAGGTCGAACCACCGCGGGTCGCTGGCGGACTGGCACGGGTCGCCGCACAGGCGGTCCTGGAGCACCTCGGTGGGCAGGTGGCCGCCGAACATCCAGCGGTCCACCTCGATCGGCATCACCCAGTGCACGGGCATGCCGATGAGCTCGTCGGAGAGGCCGCGGCTGTACATGTAGAGCACCAGCGCCGCGAACGCCGGCCACCAGTCCTTGAAGAACTGGGCGTGCTGGCGCCAGGGGTGCCCGGCGTACCACGCGACGCTCGCCAGCCAGAGGATCGCGAACATCACGAACGGGTCCTTGGGCATGCCCGCCTCGACGACCCAGACGACGAGGGCGATGCCGTACACCGTCAGGGCAGCCGGCCGCCACCAGCGGGGGATGGCGGCGGGCGCGATCATCAGCAGGCCTCGGGGGCGGGGAGGGTGCGCTCGGCGTCGTCGCGGAGCCAGATCGTGCGGCCGCAGACCGTGCCCGCCTCCCGGTAGTGCTCGTGCACGGCGTCGGAGAACGTGTCCGTGCGCACCGCCCAGGTGGCGAAGCCGTCCTTGCCCCACTGCACGACCCACGTCGGCCGCTCGGGGCTCTCGACGAGGGCGGTCAGGTCGGCGAGGTCGGGGTCGAGCACGCGGACGGGCAGGCTCCACAGGTGCTCGTACGGCGCGGTGAGGCCCGAGTCGAGCACGACGTTGGGCTGCCCGTACGCCACGACGATGGTGTCGCCCGGCTCGGAGGCCTCGCGGACGAACGCCCCCGTGGCCTCGGCGGGACCGTCGTCGATCGGGTGGGAGAGCTCGTCGGAGAGCGTCACGACGGTGGCGATCGGGAGCCACGCTGCCACGAGGACGACCGCCGCCCGGCGCACGACGCCCGGGGCGCGCCCGGGGCCGGGTGCACCGTCGGGTGTCCCGACGAGCCAGGCTGCCGTGAGCGCCGCGGCCGGGATGAGCTGCGCCAGGTAGTGCAGCCAGTAGCTGCCGCCGAGGAGGGCGACCGCGGAACCGGCGAGGAGCGTCGCCAGCGTCGCGACGACGACCGGGTCCCGTCGGTGGCGGACGCCGAGGGCGAGGGCGACCAGCGTGAGCAGGGCGAGCCCGCTGACGAGCCAGGCCAGCACCATCTCGCGCAGCCGGTCCGTCGTCGCCGAGGACGCCGACTCCCGGATGACCTCGCCCGCGTCGGCCCGGAACGTGACGACCGCGTGGAAGAGCCCGACGGGGTCCGTGCCGCGCGTCGCACCCCAGGCCACGAGCAGCACGGCGAGCGCCAGGGCGCCGCCGACGGCGGCGAGGAGGAGCGTGAGCGCCTGCCGGCGCCGTTCGGGACGCGTCAGCGCGAGCACCGCGAGCGCCACCGTGCCGAAGACGAACCCGTCGACGCTGGACTGCTTCACCCCGAAGGCCGCGGCGCTCGCGGCGCCGGCGCCGAGCGCCAGCAGGTGCGGTCGGCGCGCGCCGTCGCGCAGCATCAGCACGGTCAGCACCATCGCCCCGGCGACGAACGGCGAGGCGAGCAGCTCGCCGTTGACGCGCACCACGCCCAGCCAGGGGGCGGCGCTCAGCAGGGCCGCGGTGGCGGCGGCCGCCACGGCCGCGCGGTGGCCGCGGGCCGCGTACGCCGCGAACCCGACCAGCAGGACGACCGCCGCCACCGCGAGGCAGCCCACGATGCGCAGCCAGGTGATGGAGGGGACGAGCCAGAAGATCGTGACGAGGAGCGGGGGTCGGTCGACCCAGTAGTCGCCGTAGAGCGACGTGCCGTCCCGCCACTGCTGACCGATGATGAAGAAGCCGGACTCGTCCGGGCCGGGCGGGACGGTGAGGAACGGCAGCCGCAGGGCGACACCGAGCAGCGCGAGCGCGACCACCACGAGTGTCGTGCGGCGCCCGTTCACGCCCGTGTCGCCGAGCCCCCGTGCTGCGTTCACGCGGGACATACTCCCCGACGACCACCCGTCGGTGGGGGATCGGGTCGGCTCAGGTGTGGCGCTCGTGGTCCCGCGCCTCGACGGCCGCCCGGATCTGGTCGGTGTTCTCCTCGATGATGCCGGTCACCATCGCGTCGGTGCGGGGGTCGGCGAGCACCTCGAAGATGATCCGGAACGTCGTGTCGGCCACGAGGTCGACGACGTCGTCGTGGAAGGGCACGTAGCGCAGCCGGCTCGTCACCGGGTCCTGCTTGACCTTCTCGAGGATCGTCGCCTTCAGCTCGTCCTCGCGCTCCCCGACGGCCCGCGCGATGTTGGCGGTGTAGTGGCCCGTCTTCAGCACGGCGATCACCTCGTCGACCACGGCGACGGTCAGCGGACGCTTCACGATCCGCACGATCGTGTCGATGAAGTGCTCGAGGATGGCGGCGGTGATGCGGTCGCCCAGCGCCCGGTCGGTGGCGCGCCCCAGCCGGGCGAGGATGACGACGACCCGGACGAGCCGGAACGCGCGCAGCTCCGGGTGGGCGAGCGGGATCATGCCGAGCACCTCGTACCAGTAGCGGAACGGGTACCTCCAGCCGCCGCGGTCGCGGTACCACCGGATGCCGAACTCGATCGCGAAGATGCCGCAGATGGCCGTGTCGATGCGGAAGACCCACATCTCGGTGCTGTCGTCGACGTCCCAGATCGTCACCCACAGGAGCAGGACCACGGAGACGACCGCGAGGAGCAGCATCGCCCACTCGACGAAGCGCCGCGGGGGCTTGGTGGGGTAGGCGCTCAGCGGCGGCGTGGGCGACGACATGGCACCAGTGTCCTGCACGGTCCACGGGGCCCGGCGAGGCACAATGGTCGGGTGCCCCTCTACCGCGACGAGGCCGTCGTGCTCCGCACCCACAAGCTGGGCGAGGCCGACCGGATCGTCACCCTCCTGACCCGCCACCACGGCCGGGTCCGTGCGGTGGCGCGGGGCGTGCGACGCACGACCTCGCGGTGGGGCTCGCGCCTCGAGCCGTTCACCCACGTCGACCTCCAGCTGGCCGACGGCCGCAACCTCGACACCATCACGCAGGCGGAGACGCTGACGCCGTTCGGCGCCGGCATGGGCACGGACTACGACCGCTACACGGCCGGCACGGTGATGCTGGAGACGGCCGAGCGGTTCGTCGTCGAGGAGAAGGAGCCGGCCGTGCAGCAGTTCCTGCTGCTCGTCGGCGGCCTCCGGGCGATGGCGACGGGCCAGCGGGCGCCCGGGCACGTGCTCGACTCCTACCTGCTGCGCTCGCTCGCCGTGGCCGGCTACGCGCCGACGTTCGAGCACTGCGCCGGCTGCGGCATCGAGGGTCCCCACCGGTACTTCAGCAACGCCTCCGGCGGCGTGCTGTGCGTGACCTGCCGGATCCCGGGCTGCGCGACGCCGGCGCCCGCGACCCTCCTGCTCCTCGGGGCGCTGCTCACGGGCGACTGGCCCGAGGTCGAGCGCCTGACCACCACGGAGCCGCGCTGCGAGCGGGAGGCCAGCGGGCTGGTCGCGGCGTACCTCTCCTGGCACCTCGAGCGCGACCTGCGGTCCCTGCCGTACGTCGAGCGCGGGCGCCCGCGCCGCGTGCAGGTCTGAGCCTCACTCCACCCAGCGGTCGACGGCGGCGTTGAACCGCTGGAGCGACCGGGCCAGCTCGTCCCGCTCGTCGGCGGACCAGTCGGCCATCATCTGCTCCAGCATCGCGCGCCGGTGCTCCCGCGCCTGCCGGATCGCGGTCTCGCCCTCGGGGGTCAGCGCGAGCAGGGCGGCGCGGCCGTCGTCGGGGTCGGGCCGCTTCTCCGCGAGGCCGAGGCGCACCGCGGCCTGGGCCTGGCGGGTGACCGTCGAGGGGTTGAGGTGGTACGTCGCGGCGATCGCCCCCAGCCGCATCGGCCCGGTGTCGTCGAGCAGGCACAGGATGCCGTACGTCGACCGGTCGAGCTCCGTGTCCCCGTGCGAGGTCTCCACGTGGACCGAGTTGGTGCGCCGGTAGAGCGTGAGCAGCTGCTGCTCGATCACCCGTTGGGTCGAGGGAGCCTGGTCCTCGGTCGTCACGTCACCTCCGTCGTGCCCGGGCGGCCCCGGCGTCGTCCGGGGTCAGCATAGGCTGCACCCCCGTGAGCCGCCCCGTCCGACCGTCCGTCCGACCGACCGCGCGACCGCCCGTCCGGGCGCCCCGGCCGCACCCCTCGGGCGCCCGTCCGCCCGTCATCCCGGCGGAGCTGGTGCCCCACCACGTCGCCGTGGTGATGGACGGCAACGGCCGGTGGGCGCAGGAGCGCGGGCTGCCGCGCACGGCCGGCCACGAGGCGGGGGAGTCCTCGCTGTTCGACGTCGTCGAGGGCGCCATCGAGATCGGCGTGAAGGCGATCTCGGCGTACGCCTTCTCGACGGAGAACTGGTCGCGCTCGGCCGACGAGGTGCGCTTCCTCATGGGCTTCAACCGCGACGTCATCCGACGGCGGCGCGACGAGATGCACGAGCTGGGGGTGCGGGTGCGCTGGGCGGGCCGGGCGCCGCGCCTGTGGCGCTCGGTCATCAAGGAGCTGCAGGTCGCCGAGGAGCTGACCCGCGACAACGACGTGCTGACCCTGACGATGTGCGTCAACTACGGCGGCCGGGCCGAGCTCGCCGACGCTGCCCGCTCCATCGCGCAGGAGGTCGCCGCCGGGCGCCTGAGGGCCGACAAGGTCGACGAGCGCACCCTGGCGCGCCACCTCTACGTGCCCGAGCTGCCCGACGCCGACCTCGTGTGGCGCAGCTCGGGGGAGCAGCGGCTCTCCAACTTCGTGCTGTGGCAGGCGGCGTACGCCGAGATGGTGTTCACCGACGTGCTGTGGCCCGACGTCGACCGGCGGCACCTGTGGGAGGCCATCGAGGTCTACGCGCGGCGCGACCGCCGCTTCGGCAGCGCCTGAGCCCGCGCCGTACGCCTCCCGGGAGCAGGCGGTCGCTCAGGAGCAGGCGGGGCAGGTGCCGAAGATCTCGAGGGTGTGGCTGATGTCGCTGAAGCCGTGCTCGGCGGCGATGCCGGCCGTCCACCGCTCGACCGCGGGGCCCTCGACCTCCACCGTGGCGCCGCACGAGCGGCACACCAGGTGGTGGTGGTGCGTGGCCGAGCAGCGACGGTAGATCGCCTCGCCCTCCTCGCTGCGCAGCACGTCGACCTCGCCCGCGTCGGCGAGGAGCTGGAGCGTGCGGTAGACCGTCGCGAGACCGACGGACTCGCCCCGCTGGCCGAGGAGCGTGTGGATCTCCTGAGCGGAGCGGAAGTCCTCGAACGAGGAGAGCACCTCGCTGACGGCGCGGCGCTGGCGGGTCGGACGGGTGCCAGGCACCCCGGGCGACACGCGGGCGGTCGAGTCGGTCATGCGGACAACCTACGCCCGCGCTCCCGCCGTCGCAGCCAGGCCCCGAGGGGCCAGGCCAGCACGAACATCGCCAGCGCGAGGAGCACGATCGCCGGCCCGGGGGCCACGGTGGCGTGGAACGAGAGCTCCGCCGACACCAGGAGGCCCCCCACGCCGGCGAGCAGCCCGACCAGCATGGCGAGGAGCAGCGTGCCCCGGAACGAGCGGGCCACCTGCTGGCTCGCCGCCACCGGCACGACCATGAGCGCCGAGACGAGGAGCAGGCCCACGGTGCGCATGGCGACGGTCACGGTGACGGCGGCCAGCACGGCGATGAGCATGTTGTAGGCCCGCACCCGCAAGCCGGCCACCACGGCGAAGTCCCGGTCCTGCGCCACCGCGAACAGCTGGGGACTCAGCCCGAGGCCGAGAAGCACGACGGCCGCGGCGAGCCCCATCGTGAACCACACGTCCGCGACCGAGATCGTCGTGAGCGAGCCGAACAGGTACTGCTGCAGCCGCGCCGCGTTCTGCCCCGCGATGCCCGTGATCATGACGCCCGCCGCCAGGCCCCCGTAGAACAGCAGGGCCAGGGCCAGGTCGCCCGAGGTGTGCCCGCGCTCGCGGATGACCTCGAGGAGCAGCGCGCCGAGGGCGGCGACCAGCACCGCCGTCCAGGTCGGCGACCACCCCGTGAGGAGCCCGATCGCGACACCCGTCACGGCGACGTGACCGATGCCGTCGCCCATGAGCGAGAGCCGACGCTGCACGAGGTAGGTGCCGATCACGGGCGCGGCGATGCCGGTGGCGATCGCCGCGATGAGCGCGCGTTGCATGAACTCGTAGCCGAGGAGGTCGATCATCGCCGCGCCCCCCGGTCGCCCTCGCCGCCGTCGAGCGGGCCGACGACCCCCGGGGCGACGTCGGAGTGCCCGGGCGGGCAGTCGTGGGGCGCGCGCTCGTGGGCGTGCTCGTCACCGGGGTGGTGGGCGTGCCGGTCGTGCTCGGCGCCGTGGGGCAGGTGCTCCTCGACGGCGAGCGGGATGCCGGGCAGCTGACCGGGCAGGTGACCGGGCAGGTGGCCGGGCAGGTGGGCCGCGTGCACCTGCAGCTCGGTCAGCGGGAGCCCGTCGTAGGCCACGCGCCCGTCGCGCATGACGATGCAGCGGTCGATCAGGTCGCCGACGGCGCCGATCTCGTGCACGACGAGCACGATGGTCGCGCCCCGCTGCGAGAGCAGCCCGAGGGCGTCGGCCAGCGCTCGCTGGTTGGGCAGGTCCACGCCCGCCATCGGCTCGTCGAGGAAGAAGACGTCGGGCTCCGCGGCCAGCGCGCGGGCGATGAGCACCCGTTGCTGCTGGCCCCCCGAGAGGGCGGTCACGGTGTCGTGGGCCCGGTCCGACAGCCCGACGACCTCCAGCGCCTCCCGCACGGCACGCCGGTCGGCCTGCCGCGCCGGCCGGAGCAGCCGTCGCTGCGAGATGCGACCGGAGGCGACGACCTCGGCCACCGACGCCGGTACGCCGCTGGACGCGCCCGCACGCTGCGGCACGTAGCCCAGCCGGCTCCGGTCACGGAAGCGGTCGATCTCCGTGCCGAACAGGCGCACGGCGCCCGAGGCGGTGGGCAGGAGGCCCGTCATCGCGCGCACGAGCGTCGACTTGCCCGACCCGTTCGGACCCATGAGGGCGACGAACTCGCCGGCGTCGACGCTGACCGAGACGTCGCGGAGAACGGCACGGCCACCGAGCTCGACCGTGATCGAGTCGGTGGCCACGACGGGTGGAGCCTCGCTCAACAGCCGTTCGCCTCCACCAGTGCCTCGAGGTTGCTGCGCATGAGGGAAAGGTAGTCCTCGTCGGCCGTCTGGTCGGTGAGACCCTCGATCGGGTCGAGCACCTCCACCGCCAGCCCGGTGTCGGCGGCCAGGGCGTCGGCGTCGTGGCTCGAGGCGAGGCGCTCCGCGAAGACGGTCGTGATGCCGTCGGAGGCGATGAGCTCCTGCAGCTCCGCCAGCACGGCCGGCGTCGGCTCGGCGTCGGGCGTGATGCCGGTGATCGAGTGGAAGTCGAGGCCGTAGCGGTCGAGGTAGCCGAACGCGTCGTGGTTCACGACGACGACGTCGCGCTCGCAGGACGCGAGACCCGCGACGTACTCCTGGTCGAGGGCCTCGAGCTCGGCCCGCGCCGCGGCCGCGTTGTCCTCGTAGGTCCCGGCGTTGTCCGGGTCGAGCTCGGCGAGGCGCGCCGCCACGGCGTCGCCCGCGTCGGCGAGGCGCAGGGGGTCGAGCCAGAAGTGCGGGTCGACGTCGCCGTGGTCGTGGTCGTGCTCCTCCTCGGCGTGCTCCTCCTCGGCGTGGCCCTCGTCCGTGTGGCCCTCCTCGGCGTGGTCGTGCTCCTCGTCCGTGTGGCCCTCCTCGGCGTGGTCGTGCTCCTCCTCGGACGGGGGCAGCAGGTCGACGTCCGGGGCGAGGTCGAGGCTCCGGTCGCCGGCGGACTGCTCGACGGCCGCGTCGACCGACGGCTGGAAGTCGGACAGGTAGACGACGAGGCCCGCGTCGGCGACCTCGCCGGTCTGGGCGACGCTCAGCTCGAGGTCGTGCGGCTCGCCGCCCGGCTCGACCAGGTTGACGACCTCCACGTCGTCGCCGGCGACCTGCTCGGTGATCCAGGTCAGGGGGTAGAACGCCGTCACGACCGTCCCGACGTCGCCGGAGGCGCTGGCCCCGGCGCCGCCGTCCCCGTCGCCCAGCCCGAGGGCACCGCACCCGCTGAGCACCAGCGGCAGGGCGACGGCCGCACCGAGGGCGCGGCGGACGAGGGGGGAGCGTCGAGTAGGCATGAGAGCGATTCTCAAGATCGATGAGAACGCTTGTCAACTCGCCGGCCGTGTGACGTCCGACCCCGGGGGGTGCGATCGTCTCCGTCCGCTGCTCGATAGCCTGCTCCGTGCGGCCGGCAGCCAGCCGGCGTCCCGTCCCCACAGCAGGAGCAGCACTCGTGGCCAAGCCGCCCGCAACCACCGTCGACCACGTCGTCTCCCTCGCGAAGCGCCGAGGTTTCGTCTACCCCTGCGGGGAGATCTACGGCGGCACCCGCTCGGCCTGGGACTACGGCCCGCTGGGCGTCGAGCTGAAGGACAACATCAAGCGCCAGTGGTGGAAGGCGATGGTGCAGGGCCGCGAGGACGTCGTCGGCCTCGACTCCAGCGTCATCCTCCCGCGCCAGACCTGGGAGGCCTCCGGCCACGTCGCCACCTTCAGCGACCCGCTGACGGAGTGCCAGTCGTGCCACAAGCGCTACCGGGCCGACCACCTGCAGGAGGCGTACGCCGAGAAGAAGGGCCTCGACGACCCCGACGCCGTGCCGATGGCGGACGTCGTCTGCGCCAACTGCGGCACGCGCGGCGCCTGGACCGAGCCGAAGCAGTTCTCCGGCCTCATGAAGACCTACCTCGGCGTGGTCGAGGACGAGTCCGGCCTGCACTACCTCCGCCCGGAGACGGCGCAGGGCATCTTCCTCAACTTCGCCAACGTGGTGACCTCGAGCCGCAAGAAGCCGCCGTTCGGCATCGCGCAGATCGGCAAGAGCTTCCGCAACGAGATCACCCCCGGCAACTTCATCTTCCGCACGCGCGAGTTCGAGCAGATGGAGATGGAGTTCTTCGTCAAGCCGGGCGAGGACGAGGAGTGGCACCAGTACTGGATCGACGAGCGCACGCGGTGGTACACCGACCTCGGCATCGACCCGGCGAACCTGCGCCACTACGAGCACGCCAAGGAGAAGCTGTCCCACTACTCGAAGCGCACCGTCGACATCGAGTACCGCTTCGGCTTCGCGGGCTCGGAGTGGGGTGAGCTCGAGGGCGTCGCCAACCGCACCGACTTCGACCTCTCGACCCACGCGCAGCACTCGGGCCAGGACCTGTCGTACTTCGACCAGGCCGCCAACGAGCGCTACACGCCGTACGTCATCGAGCCGGCAGCGGGCCTGTCGCGGAGCCTCATGACGTTCCTGGTGGACGCCTACACCGAGGACGAGGCGCCCAACACGAAGGGCGGCGTCGACAAGCGTGTCGTGCTGCGCCTCGACCCGCGCCTCGCGCCCGTCAAGGTCGCCGTCCTGCCACTGAGCCGCAACGCGGACCTCTCGCCCAAGGCGAAGGCGCTCGCGGCCGACCTGCGGCGCAACTGGAACGTGGAGTTCGACGACGCCGGTGCGATCGGCCGCCGCTACCGCCGCCAGGACGAGATCGGCACGCCGTACTGCGTGACGGTCGACTTCGACACCCCGGAGGACAACGCGGTGACGGTGCGCGAGCGCGACACGATGTCGCAGGAGCGCGTCAGCCTCGACGGCATCGTGTCCTACTTCGGGGCGCGGCTGGCCGGCGCCTGATCGAGCCGACAGGCGGGCCGGGCAGCGCGTGCACAATGACCGCATGACGCGCTCCCGGTCCGCGCTCCTCCCCGTCGCCGCCCTCCTGGCGCTCACGGGCTGCGGCTCGGGCGGCCCAGGTGGTTCGGGCGGCGCGGGGTCGGACGTCGACGGTGGCCCGACCGTCGCCGTGCCCCCGCCGAACTCGGAGTCGACGACGGCGCCCGCGCTGCCGGAGGGCGTCTCCACCACGGCCGCCGGCACGGAGCTGCCGCTGGGGGAGTCGGCGACGGTCGCGTGGCGGGTCGGCGCCGACCGGCAGGCGGTCGTGGACCTGACGGTGGTCGGCGTGCAGCCCGCCCCCCTCGAGCTGTTCGACGGCTGCTCCTCAACGGCGTGGCGGACCAGGTCGCGCCGTACTTCGTCACCTACACCGCGGAGAACGTCGGCGACGACGACCTCGCGGCGGCGGCGATGCCGCTGTTCCTCGGGTACGGCGAGGAGGGCGCCCTCGTCGCCGCCTCGGGCTTCGCCGCGACGTTCGAGCCGTGCCCGAGCACCCCGCTGCCCACGCCCTTCGGGCCGGGGGCCACCACCGAGGGCTGCCTGGTCTACCTGGCGCCGAACGACCAGCCGGTCGCGGCCGTCGCCTTCCAGGCCACCGACGACGTCGCACCCGTGACCTGGGGCGCCGTCGCGCCACGCTGACCGCGACGATTCCGTGCCGCGCGCGCCGACGAGGACAATGGCCGGATGAGCACTGCGACGATCCCGGCGGGCACGGCGAGCCTCCCCGGCCCGCTGCACCTCGGTCCGCTCGTCGTCGACGTCCCCGTCGTGCTGGCGCCGATGGCGGGCATCACGAACGCGGCGTACCGGCGGCTCTGCGCCGAGCAGGGCGCGGGCCTCTACGTCTGCGAGATGATCACCAGCCGCGGCCTCGTCGAGGGGGACGCGACGACCCGGCGGATGCTCGTCTTCGACGAGCTCGAGACGACGCGCTCGGTGCAGCTCTACGGCACCGACCCGACGTACGTCGGCCAGGCGACGCGGATCCTCTGCGAGGAGTACGGCGTCGCGCACGTCGACCTCAACTTCGGCTGCCCGGTGCCCAAGGTGACGCGCAAGGGCGGCGGTGGTGCGCTGCCGTGGAAGCGTGGCCTGCTGGAGGAGATCCTCACCGCGGCGGTGCGGGCCGCGGAGCCGTTCGGCGTGCCCGTGACGATGAAGACCCGCAAGGGCATCGACGCGGACCGGCTGACCTACCTCGACGCGGGCCGCATCGCCCAGGAGGCCGGGTGCGCCGCGATCGCGCTGCACGGGCGCACGGTCGCCCAGGCCTACTCCGGAGTCGCGGACTGGGACGCGATCGCCGCGCTGGTCGACGCCGTCGACATCCCGGTGCTGGGCAACGGCGACATCTGGGAGGCCGGTGACGCCGTGCGGATGGTCGAGCACACGGGGGCCGCGGGCGTCGTCGTGGGTCGTGGCTGCCTGGGACGCCCCTGGCTGTTCCGCGACCTCGCGGCCGTCTTCTCCGGCGAGCACGTGCAGGTGCTGCCGACGCTCGGCGAGGTCGCGGCCATCATGCGGCGCCACGCCGAGCTGCTCGTCGAGCACGTGGGGGACGAGCTGCACGGCTGCAAGGAGTTCCGCAAGCACGTGTCGTGGTACCTCAAGGGCTTCCCCGCGGGCGGCGAGCTGCGCCGCGCCCTGGCGCTCGCCGCCTCCCTCGCGGAGCTCGACGAGCTGCTCGCGCAGCTCGACCCGACCGCGCCGTACCCCGTCTCCGAGCTCGGTGCCCCACGCGGCCGCCAGGGCTCGCCGCGCGAGCGCGTCGTGCTCCCGGAGGGCTGGCTCGACGACACCGACGGGCGTGACCTGTGCCTCGCCGAGGACGCGGGGGAGACCTCCGGGGGCTGACGCTCCGACGTCCGCCCTGGGGACGAGCGCTTGCCGACCCCCGGGGTGGGTGTGCTCTACTCGTCGGCGGCCCGGCACGACCTGCGGGGCCGCATCCCCCTGCCGGCAACCGAAGGAATCAGCGCAGTGGCCGAACCCAGCCACCAGCGGGACGACCGTCTCGCCCCGACGACCACCCCCTCCGACGACCCCTCCGACGCTCCCTCGCACGGCACCCCCGCCGGCCCGTCCGGCCGCCGTGCCGTCCGTGCGGTGTCGCTCCCCGGGCGCGTCCGAGCCCTGGCCCGCGAGGCCCGCGGCGTCGTGCGCGGCGCGCCCCGCCGGGTCGTCGTCGCCGGGCCCCTCGCGACGCTGGCGACCGTCGGCGTGGTCGCCGTCGGTGTCGGCTTCACCGACGCCGACCCCGCGCCCGCCTCGACCGCGTCGTCCCTGGCCGAGATCACCGACGTCGCCACGGCCCTCGACGACCGCGAGGCCGCGACGAGCCGCTCGGTCGACCGTGCCGCGCTCGCCGCGCAGGAGGCCGCCGGTTCCGTGCAGGAGCAGTACGACGCGTGGCGTGCCTCCGTCGACACCATCGCCGCCCAGCGGGCCGAGGCCCAGGCCGCGGCCGAGCAGCGCGCGGCCGAGGAGGCCGCCACCGCGGAGGCGGTGGCGAACGCGGACACGACGCGCTGGGCCACGACCGACCTCAACCTGCACACGACGGCGTCGCCCTCCGCGGAGGTCGTCGGCCTCCTCGAGGAGGGGGCGGAGGTGCTCGTCACCGGCCGCTCCGCCAACGGTCGCGAGGAGGTCGTCCACGACGGCGCCTCGCGGTGGGTGACGGCCGGCTACCTCGACAGCGAGGAGCCCGTGGCGGCCGCGCCCGGCGGTTCCGCCGCCGCGCGCGCGTCCGGCGGCGAGTGCACCACCAGTTCTACGCCCTCGAGCGTCTCGGCCAACATCGCGGCCCTCCACGAGTCGGTCTGCGCGGCCTTCCCGCAGGTCACCTCCTACGGCGGCTGGCGCGGCGACGGCGACCACGGCCGCGGTCTCGCGCTCGACATCATGGTGCGGGGCGACCTCGGCTGGGACATCGCCGAGTACATCCGCGCCAACTACACGCAGTGGAACGTCAACTACGTGATCTACGAGCAGAAGATCTGGTCGGTGGACCGGTCGAGCGAGGGCTGGCGGTCGATGGAGGACCGCGGCTCCGACACGGCGAACCACTACGACCACGTCCACGTCAGCGTCTACTGACCGGCTCGGGCGTCGTAGGGTCGGGCGGGTCATGACGACCCGACCCGACCCCGCCCCCACGGCCGATGCGCACGCCGCCGCGGCGTACGACGACGCCGACCGCGAGCGCTACCTGCCCGAGCCGCCGAAGCGGGTCGACGCCCCGCAGCGGGCGCCCTTCGAGCGTGACCGGGCGCGGGTGGTGCACGCCGCGTCGACGCGGCGCCTGGCCGCCAAGACGCAGGTGATGGGTCCGCAGACCGACGACTTCGTGCGGAACCGGCTCACCCACAGCCTCGAGGTGGCCCAGGTCGCGCGGGACCTCGCCCGGGCGATCGGCACCCACCCCGACGTCGCGGAGACCGCGGCGCTCGCGCACGACCTCGGCCACCCGCCCTTCGGGCACAACGGAGAGGCGGTGCTCGCCGAGCTGGCGGCCCCGTGCGGCGGCTTCGAGGGCAACGCGCAGACCCTCCGCCTGCTCACCCGGCTCGAGGCGAAGACGTTCGCACCCGACGGCTCCTCGGTCGGGCTCAACCTGACCCGGGCGACGCTCGACGCCTGCACGAAGTACCCGTGGGACCGCGCCTCCGCGCCCGCCCCCCGAGGCGTGCACGGCGACGGCTCGCCCCGGCTGGTCGTGAAGTTCGGGGTGTACGACGACGACCGCCCCACCTTCGACTGGCTGCGCCGCGGGGTGCCGGAGGCAGCCCCCCGCCGGCAGTGCGTGGAGGCGCAGGTGATGGACCTCGCCGACGACGTCGCCTACTCGGTGCACGACGTGGAGGACGGTGTCGCCGCGGGGCGCATCGACCTCACCGCGCTCGACCGGCACCGCGAGGGCCTGTGGCAGACGGTGCGGGACTGGTACGCCCCGGGGGTCGACGACGCCACGCTCGACGAGGTGCTCGCCGGGCTCCGCACGATGGGCTCGTGGCCGACCGCGCCGTACGACGGCACGCGCCGCTCGCAGGCCGCGCTGAAGAACCTCACCAGCGACCTCGTCGGGCGCTTCTGCGGAGCCGTGCAGACGGCGACCTTCGCGTCGCTCGACGGGGACGTGCCCGTGCGGCACTCGGCGGACCTCGTCGTGCCCGCGCGCACCGGGCTCGAGATCACCGTGCTCAAGGGCATCGCCGCCCACCTCGTCATGCGCACCGACGACCGCATCGCGCTGATGGGGCGGCAGCGGGAGCTGCTGGCCGAGCTCCTCGCCGAGCTGCTGCGGCGCGGCCCGGACGCGCTCGAGCCCGCCTTCGCCGAGGACTGGAAGGCCGCGGCCGACGACGCCGCGCGGCTCCGCGTGGTCGTCGACCAGGTGGCCTCGCTCACCGACGGCAGCGCGGTCGCCTGGTGGGGACGGCTGGCCGCCGGGCGCGGCACGCCCGCGTAGACTCCGCGACGTGGCGGGCAAGATCAAGGACTCCAGCATCCAGGAGGTCCGCGAGAGGGCTCGCATCGACGAGGTCGTGGGCGACTACGTCATGCTGCGCAACGCCGGCGGCGGCTCCATGAAGGGGCTGTGCCCCTTCCACGACGAGAAGTCGCCCTCGTTCAACGTCACCCCCGCCCGCCAGTTCTGCCACTGCTTCGGCTGCGGCAAGGGCGGAGACGTCATCTGGTTCCTCCAGGAGCACGACGGGCTCGGCTTCGTCGAGGCGGTCGAGCGGCTGGCGGACCGGTACGGGGTGCGTCTCGACCGCGAGGAGGGTGGCGAGCGCGAGCAGCCGGGGTCCCGGGGCCCCCAGCGCAGCCGGCTCGTCGAGGTCAACCGGGTGGCGCAGGAGTTCTACGCCGAGCAGCTCGCGACGCCCGCCGCCGTCGAGGCGCGCCGGTTCCTCGCCGAGCGGGGGTTCGACCAGGCCGCGGCCGCGCACTTCGGCCTCGGCTTCGCGCCGCGGGACGGCGACGCGGCCACCCGACACCTGCAGGGCCGCGGCTTCACCACCGACGAGGCCGTGGCAGCCGGGGTCACCGCCGTCGGACGCTCGGCCTACGACCGCTTCCGCGGTCGTCTGCTGTGGCCCATCCGCGACTCCTCGAACAGCACCATCGGCTTCGGCGCGCGGCGGCTCTTCGACGACGACCGGATCGAGGCGAAGTACCTCAACACGCCCGAGACGACGCTCTACAAGAAGAGCCAGGTGCTCTACGGCATCGACCTCGCCCGCCGCGACATCGGGCGCCTCTCGCAGGCCGTCATCGTCGAGGGCTACACCGACGTCATGGCCTGCCACCTCGCCGGCATCACGACCGCCGTCGCCACCTGCGGCACCGCGTTCGGCGACGACCACGCCCGGGTGCTGCGGCGCTTCATGCTCGACCACGACGAGTTCCGCGGCGAGGTCGTCTTCACCTTCGACGGCGACGAGGCGGGGCAGAAGGCCGCCGAGCGTGCCTTCAGCGGCGACCAGAACTTCGCGTCGCAGACGTACGTCGCGGTGGAGCCGAGCGGCATGGACCCCTGCGACCTCCGGCTCGCCCAGGGCGACGAGGCCGTGCGCGAGCTCATCGCCCGACGGGTGCCGCTCTACCGCTTCGTGCTCGCCCGGATCGTGGGCCGGTTCGACCTGGACCGCGCCGACGGCCGCATCGACGCCCTGCGCGAGGCCGCGAAGCTCGTGACCAGCGTGCGCGACCGTTCGAAGGTGGAGGCGTTCACGCGCGAGCTGGCCCAGATGATCGGCATCGAGGTGGACGAGGCCCGGGCCGAGGTCCGCCGTGCCCTCGCGCGCGGCCCCCAGAAGGCGCCCGACCGCGCGGCCCCCCAGCACCGCACCGAGGAGGCCGCGCCGGCGCAGGCGCCCCAGCGGCAGCTGCCCCCGCTGCGCGATCCGCGGTTCGCCATCGAGCGCGAGACGCTCAAGCTGGTCGTGCAGCACCCGGGCTCGGTCGGTCGCACGATCGACGACGTGGACGCGGACGACTTCACCCACCCGACGTACCGGGGGGTCTGGCAGCTCGCGGCCGAGGCGGGCGGGGTGACCGCGGGCAGCGCCGACCCGGCGTGGGTGTCGCGGCTGCGCGACGCGACGACCGACGAGGTGACGGCCCGGGCGCTGGGGGAGCTGGCCACCGAGCCGCTGATCGGCAACGCGAGCCCCGACCCGGCGTACGTCAACGCCCACGTCTACCGGTTGCAGGAGCTCACCGTCCAGCGGCGCATCGCGGACCTGAAGTCGAAGCTGCAGCGCACCAACCCGGTGGACGCGGCCGACGACTACAACCGGATGTTCGGCGACCTCATGGTCCTGGAGCAGCAGCGCCGCACCCTGCGCGAGCGCGCGATCGGCGGGTGATGCGGCGGTGGTCGGACTGCCCCGCACCCGTCGGACACCGAGCGGTGGTCGCATGCTGGCCGCCGCGGGTGGCGTGCTGGCCGACCGCGACGCTCTGCACCTGCCGGGGGAGCACGCAACCCCCGCCCGTGTGCCGTGGGAGCGGATCGACGCCGCCGAGTGGGACGCCGAGGCCGGCACGCTGACCGTCACCGAGGTCGCCCCCGACGTCGCGGCCGCGCCCCGTCACGTCGTGGTGGTCGACGAGGCCGACCCCCGCGCCCGGGACCGCCTGCTGCAGGTCGTGCGGGAGCGGGTCACCGCCTCCGTCGTGCTGCAGCGCCACGTCCGCGTCGCGGGCCGCGCCGGGCTCCACGTCGTCGCGCGGCGCCCGCCCGGCGGGGGAGCGCTCGCCTGGGGGTTCCGCTTCGACGTCGGGATCGATCCGGACGACGCCGCCGTACGCCGGGTCGCCGCCGAGGCCCTCGCCCGCGCGCGGGACGACGTCGGCGCCTGACCGGCGGTGCCGGGCGGTGGCCGGCGTGGCCGGGGTCGAAGAACGAGGTGGAAGAAAACGCGGACCCGGGAAAGCTCGGCCGGTCGCACCACCCCGATTCGCACCGGGGGTGCCACCTTGCTAGGCTCTGCCCGCTGTTGAGAGCGATCCCCCATAGCTCAACTGGCAGAGCAGCCGACTGTTAATCGGCAGGTTATTGGTTCGAGTCCAATTGGGGGAGCCAGCACGACGAGGGCCCGGTCGGAACATCGACCGGGCCCTCGTGCGTCCCCGGCCCTCCGCTCGTCCCGTTGCGGCCGTCGCGTCCGTCTCGACAATCGGGAGGTCCCGGCCCCACCTCCCCCCGCGGTGACCGGCAAGGTGGTTGGCTGGGGCAATGACTCGTCCGACCCGTGTGCAGGTGCACGTCGTGGAGGCCACCGACGACGCGGGCCTGCGCACGTTCTGGGAGATCGAGCGCGCCTCGGTCACGGACACGGATCCCGACGCCCCCCACCGCACCTTCGAGGCCCTCCGCGCGACCCGCGACGCCTGGGGCGAGGGTGAGGACGGTGTCCACCTCATCGCGCGCGACGACCGCGGCGACGTCGCGGGCGTCGCGGAGATGTGCTGGCCGCTGGACGACAACGAGCACCTCGTCGAGGCGGACATCCACGTGCTGCCGCGGCACCGCCGGGAGGGCGTGGGTCGTCTGCTGTGGGAAGCCGTCGTCGAGCGCACCCGCGCGATGGGGCGCACGACCGTCGCGCTCGAGATCATCGCGCCCGTCGACGGCGCCGCCCCCGGCCTCGCCTTCGTCGACGGCATGGGCATCCCCACGGTCCACGTCGAGGAGCACCTCCGGCTCCCCGTGCCGGTGGACGCCGACCACCTCGCCCGCCTGGCCGAGCAGGCGTTGGCGGCGTCGTCGGGCTACGAGGTCGTGACCTGGGTCGACCGCTGCCCCGACGAGCACGTCGAGGCCTTCTGCGCCATGCGCACCCGCATGAACCAGGACGTCCCACGCGGCGAGGCCGATGTCGAGCCGACGGTCATGACGCCCGAGCGCCTGCGGCGCGACGAGGACCGCCGCCGGGCGGCGGACTACACGGTCATCACGGCCGCGGTACGACGCGTGGAGGACGGCGAGATGGCGGGCTACACCGTGCTCGTGCTGCAGCCCGACGATACCGCCGTCTACCAGGGCGACACCCTCGTCATGCCCGAGCACCGCGGCCGACGGCTCGGCACGCTCCTCAAGGTGACGACGCTCGAGCTGTTGGCGGACGACTACCCGGAGCGCACGTCGGTGCACACGTGGGTGTCGACCGACAACGCCGCGATGCAGGCCGTCAACCGGGCCTTCGGGTTCGTGCTCGTCGACCGCGCTCACATGATCGAGGCGCGTGTCGACGGGTGAGTGGGGACCACTAGGCTCGCCCGTCGAGGGGCGGTAGCTCAGTCGGTCAGAGCAGAGGACTCATAATCCTTGGGTCGTGGGTTCGAGCCCCACCCGCCCTACTGGTGCGACCTCGATGGGGACCTGGCCAGCGCCCGAGCCGGGGCCCCCGTCAGGGCCGCACGGCTCGGGCGCGCCGCCTCAGGAGTCCCGCTCCTCCTGCAGCCGCTCGATGTGCTCGGACGCCTCGGCCTTCGTCAGCCCGTCGGCGGGGATGGTCTCCCCGGCCTCGCGGGCCAGCGTGTCGAGGTAGCTCTTCTGCGCGCCGGTGGCCGGGTCGTCGCCGGTCACCCAGTCCTGCGGGTCCTTCTCCGTGGCGGTCGGGTCGGCCGTCTCCGCGCCGAGCACCTCGCCCTCGTTCGCATGCGTGTTCGATTCCATGCTCTGACCGTAGCCGCTCGGTCCAAGCCGACCCCGGCCCTAGCGCTCGACCGGTCGGGAACGGTGCGGCTGGGACCTCTCCCGCTCGCTCAGAGCCTCCCCAACCGCACATCTCGTGCGGCGGCCCGGGACTCGAGCCTCACGCCCCGGTGGCCAGCGACCGGTACCACTCCTGGTAGGCCAGCAGGCCCTCCTCGGCGTCCTCGAGCGCGGCCTCGAAGCGCAGCAGGAGGTCCTCGGCGCCGGTGGTCCCGCCGGCCCGGCCGAGGTGCTCCAGGTCGCTCGCCAGTCCGCCGACGACCGGCAGCCCGATGTTGAGGGCGGAACCCTTCACACCGTGGGCCTCCGCGGCCAGTCGCGCGGCATCGTCGTCGGCGACGGCCGCCCGGATGCGGTCGAGCGCGTCGGCACGACGCCCCAGGAACCCTCCGATGACGCGGTCGAGGTACGCCGTGTCGTCCGGCGACAGCTCGCGCAGCAGCTCGAGACGCTCGATGTCGAGGTTGACGTCGGACGCGTCGGGGGCCTCGTTCGGCGCCGTGCGCTCCGGCTGCGAGCCGCCCGCGACGGCACCGTCGCCGTCCTCGCTCCCGGTCCAGCGCGCCAGGGCGGCTGCGAGGGTCGCCGGCGCGACGGGCTTGGTGATGAAGTCGTCCATCCCCGCGGCCAGGCACTTCTCCCGCTCGCCGGCGATCGCCGCGGCGGTCATGGCGAGGACGGGGGTGCGGCGCGCCCCCGTGGCCGCCTCGCGCTCGCGGATGGCGCGGGTCGCGCCGTACCCGTCGAGACGGGGCATCTGCAGGTCCATCAGCACGGCGTCGTACGCCGTGACCTCCGTCAGCTCCACCGCCTCGGCCCCGTCGTCGGCGGTGTCGACGTCGTAGCCCATCGAGGCCAGGAGCCCGCGTGCCACCACCTGGTTGACGGGGTTGTCCTCGACGACGAGCACGACCTTGCCGCGCGCCTCCTCGCTCGCCTCCTCGGTGAGCGGCTCGGCCGCAGCGGCGTCCTCGCCGACCACGGTGCGCACGAGCGCCTCGCGCAGCTCGGCGGCCTGGACGGGCTTGGTCAGGCACGCGGTGATGCCGATCCCCCGGAGCTCGTCGGTGAGCGGGAGGTACGACGACGAGAGGAGCAGCAGCGGCACGTGGACGAAGCGCGGATCGAGGTGCAGGGAGCGGGCGACGTCGATCCCGTCCTCGTCCGGCATGGCGAGGTCGAGCAGCACGACGTCGTAGGGGTCGCCAGCCTCGCGGGCGGCCACGAGGGCGTTGCGCGCCTCGCTCGCGCCGGGCACACCGGTCGACGTGACGTGCCACCAGCCGAGCTGCTCGCGGAGGATGAGCCGGTTCTGCACGTCGTTGTCGACGACGAGCACCTTCGTGCGGCCGAGCTGCTCGCGGGTGCGGTGCAGACGGGCGTCGCGCCGCGCGCCGGTCGGGCGGCCCAGGCGCGCCGTGAACCAGAAGGTGCTGCCCTCGCCGAGGGTGCTCTCGACCCCGATCTCGCCCTGGAAGGCCTCGACGATCTCCGCGGAGATGGCGAGGCCGAGGCCGGTGCCGCCGAAGCGCCGGGTGGTCGAGGTGTCGGCCTGGGCGAAGGGCTGGAAGATGTGCGTCCGCTGCTGCTCCGGGATTCCGACGCCCGTGTCGCGCACCTCGACCCGCAGCAGGGTCGTGCCATCGTCCGCCGGCGTCGAGGTCGCCCGGATCGCGACCGAGCCCCGCGAGGTGAACTTCACCGCGTTGGACCCCAGGTTGGTGATCACCTGCGCCAACCGGGTCGGGTCGCCGGAGAGCATCTCCGGCACCTCGGGGCTGCACGACACCTGCAGGTCGAGCCCCTTCGCGCGGGCGGACTCCGCGAGCACGCTCGTGACCTGCTCGAGCACGTCGCGCACCTCGAGGTCGACGCTCTCCACGTCGAGCCGACCGGCCTCGATCTTCGAGAAGTCGAGGATGTCGTTGATGATCCCGAGCAGCGAGCGTCCCGAGACGGCGATGCCCGAAGTGAGGTGGCGCTGCTGGGCGTCGAGCGGGGTGCGGGCCAGCAGCTCGGTCAGTCCCAGCACGCCGTTGAGGGGGGTGCGGATCTCGTGGCTCATGGTGGCGAGGAACTCGGACTTGTGCCGCGACGCCTCCAGCGCACGGTCGCGTGCCTCGGCGAGGTCCCGCGCCGTCCGCTCCCGCTCCGCGACGCGGGAGAGCTGCACGGCGGCTTGCTCGACCAGCCCACGGATCATGTCGTGGCGGTAGAGAGGGGCGAACGAGGTGATGGTGAAGACGGCGACCACCTCGTCGCCCAGCAGGATCGGTGCGGCGATGGTGAGGCGCACGTCGTCGTCCCACACGGCCTCCCGCAGCTCGAGGCAGCGTCGCGCGGTGGCCAGCTCCCGCGCGGCCACGTCGGGCCGGGCGAGGTCGGCCTGCCGGTCCTCCTCGGCGTAGTACCGCGGCTCGACGTCGGCGCCGCCCTCGACCGGGAGGAAGGCGCGGCCGCGTTCCCAGTCGTCGTGGAGGATCACCATGGTCTGCGCGTGCACCAGGACGTCGTCGAGCGTGGTGGCCTCGTTGGCGGCGCTCGCGACCGCCTGCATCAGGGAGTTCTGGGTGACCTGGTCCTGGAGCTGGTCCTCGGTCGCCCGCGCCCGGGTGATGTCCTGGTGCGTGCCGGAGATCCCGACCGTCTCCCCGTCGCGGTCGTAGGACGCGAGCGCTCGCATCCGCGTCCACATCCACCCGCTCTCGCCGCGCTGGCGCAGCTCGATGTCGACACGGGGCTTGGTGCCGTCCATCAGCGTGGTGATCGCGTCGACGAGCCGGTCGTGGTCCTCGGGATGGGTGATCTCCTGGAGCTTCGCGACGTCGCGGGAGAGCAGCGAGCTCGTGAACTCCCCGAAGAGCTCGACCAGCCCCTCGGAGCCGTGCACCTCGCCGGTGCGCAGGTCCCACGTCCAGCTCCCCAGGCGGGCGATCTGCTCGGCCTGCTCGAGGGTGCGGCGACTGGCGGTCAGCTCGTCGAGGAGCAGCTTCGTCTCGATGTTGTCGGTCAGTCGGAGGATGACCCCCATGACGCGGTCGCCCTCGAACAACCCGGTCTGCTTGAGCCGGACCCACACGGGCGTGCCGTCGTCGGCGATGAGGAGCGTGTCGACCTCCTCCGCGAGGAGCTGGCCGCGCGCGGCCTGGTCGAGGAAGGCCTGCGAGTGCACGCGACCGTCGGCGTCGAGGAAGTCGTCGACGCGCCGGCCGGCCATGCCCTCGAGCGGTGCCCGGACGAGGTCGGCGCAGGACTGGTTCGCGTAGCGGATCGTGCCGTCGAGATCGAGGACCAGGATGCCGTCGCTGAGGGACCGGACGACCTGACGGTACAGATCACCGAACTCCACGCTGCCTCCTCGACCAGCGCCCGCGCGGGCGCCCGCGCGAAGCCTACGTCGCTGGCCCGCGGCCCTACCGGGAAAGCCTCGATCAGCGCAGGGCGCGGGGACGACGGAGGAGGCCCGTCGCGGCGGCGGCCACGATCGGCAGCCACGGCAACCACCAGTTCACGGTGCCGTCGGTGCCCGCGATGCCGAGGTCGGCCATGACCGCCAGCGGGGCGCAGACCGCGACCACGGCGAGGACCGGCAGGGCGGCGTGCGGTGCGGTGCGGTCGTCGTCGGCGGGCTGCTCGAAGCGGCCCAGCAGGGCCACCAGCACGGTCGTGACCAGGGCCAGCACGGCGAACCACAGCGGCCGCGTGGCCCACCAGGCGCCGGTGTCCGGCGTCAGGCCGAGGCCGAGGCCGTCGAGCGCCAGCGACCCGGCGACGACGAAGGTCAGCGCGGTGAGGTGCCACAGGTAGATCGTCATGATCCGCGCATTGACGAGGATGGTCGCCATCCACACGCGACGGTGCGCGACGAGGCGCTGGAGGCGCGGCTCGAGGGCCATCACCACACCGGCCTGGAGGAAGCCGAGGAACAGCAGCGTCACCCGCGCCGGGTAGGAGTTGTCGACGCCGTGGCCGTTCACCCCGACCATGCTCACCGCGTAGGGGCCGACGTTCACGAGCAGCAACAGCCCGACGAGACCCACCGCGGCCATCCCCAGGCGCAGGGCGGTCGAGCCGAGCGCGCCGTCGCGCCACGCGTACCCGAGCTGGTGCACCGTGCCCCAGACGAGCACGTAGTTGACGAAGCCGACGAGCAGCAGGTCCTGGCTGATGCTCACGGCGTCGACGACCCCGGCGAGCACCGTGCCGGCGAGCACGGTCCACCAGCCCCAGCGCTCCCACAGGGCGAGGGTGGCCGGGGCGATCGCGACGACGAGCACGTAGACGGCGAGGAACCACGTCGGCACGAGCGAGGCCATGCTCGCGATGCGCAGCGTCGAGGCGCTCACCCCGAGGGCGTGGGCCGCCGGGGCCACCACGGCCCAGAAGAGCATGAGGGGGAGCAGGGGGAGCACGAGGCGACGGAGCCGGGCGCGGAGCCACCCGCCGTACGTCGTGCCGCGCTCCCGCGCCGCCCGCCACGAGATCGCGTTGGCGTAGCCGCCCACCAGGAAGAAGACCGGCATCACCTGCAGCGCCCAGGTGACCGGGTGGATCCACGTGGCCTGGCCGAGCAGGCCGGCGCGGTGCAGGCCACCGTCGCCGTCGACGTAGACGGCCGCCATCAGCCAGTGGCCGAGGCAGACGACGAGGATGGCGGCGCCGCGCAGGAGGTCGACGACGCGGTTGCGCGAGGCGGGCGTCGCGTCGGCCAGGGCGGCGGGCGAGAAGGGGGTGCGGGTCGTCGTGGACATGCTCCCGAGCCTCCCGCGCCGCCGCCGGGCGCGCCTGAGTACGCCTACCTGGTCCGCGGCCGGTGGGCGCTCAACGGGTTCGGCAGGTCGTCGGCCAGCATGACCGCGCTGTCCGGGTCCGTGAGGTCCACCATCTGCTGGTTGTCGCGCAGCTGCAAGCGGTTCATGCACATCCGCTCGAAGGTGGGCGCGAACAGGTCGTGGCGGGCGAACCGCTCGGCCAGCTCGGGGTGCTCCGCCTGGTAGTCCGCGACGGAGCCGGCCACCACGGCCCAGAACCGCTCCGCCGCCAGCGTGCCCGCCTCGTCGAGCCGGGCGGCGAGGAAGCGCAGGTAGCAGTCGAGGACGTCGGAGGCGATGGCCAGCACCTGCCGCTCGACGGGGAACTCGCCCTGGATCCGGCGCACCGGCTCCGGCAGCTCCCGCGCCGTGTCGAACAGCCCGACCTCCTCGCCGATGTCCTTCATGACCGCGCGCACCGGCACGTGGTCGCGCAGCACGAGGATGACGTTCTCGCCGTGCGGCATGAACACGAGCTCGTGGGCGTAGAAGCAGTGCAGCACCGGGGTCAGGTAGGCGCGGAGGTAGCGGCGTACCCACTCCTCGGCGGGCAGGCCCGACCGGGCCACCAGCTCGGCGGCGAACGACCGCCCGTCGCCGTCCACGTGCAGCAGCGCCGCCATCGTCGCCAGCCCCTCGCCCTCCGCGACCCGGTGCACGGGGCTCTCCCGCCACAGCGCGGCGAGCATCTTCTGGTACGGCGAGGACGCGTGCTGGTCGTGGATCGGGTGCCGGTAGCCCACCGCCGCGACCTCGCGGAGCACCGAGAACTCCAGCTCCTGGAGGGTCGGGTCGCCCGTCACGAGCTCGTCGACCCACGTGTTGATGGCCGGGGTGACCTCCATGTAGGCCGCCGACAGCCCCCGCATGAAGCCCATGTTGAGCACCGACAGCGCCGTCTTCACGTAGTGCCGCCCCGGCTCGTCGACGTCGAAGAAGGTGCGCAGCGACTGCTGGGGCTGCATCGCGTGCCGGCCCGTGCCGAGGTGCACGAGGTCCTGCGCCGCGACCTGCGGCGCGAACGTGATCGCCAGCTTGTTGCGCCACTGCCACGGGTGCACGGGCACGAGCAGGTAGGCGTCGGGGTCCAGGCCCCGCTCGCGCAGCACCTTCTCGAAGCCGTCGAGCTCGTCGGGGTCGAGCTGCCCGGCGAGCAGGGTGCGCTGGTCGGTGAGGCCCGGCTCCGCGGCGTACACCGCGTGCTCGGCCCGCACCGCGACCCACTCCAGGTGCACGCGGGGACCGACCTCGGGCGCGTAGTCGTGGTAGTCGTCGACGCCGAAGCCGATCCGCCCGTTGTTGGCGACGAAGCAGGGGTGGCCCTCCGTCATCGCCGCCTCGATCGTCTGGAAGTCGGCGTCGGCGAGCGACGCTGCCGTGGGCGCCTCCGGGCGGAGCTTCCAGGCGCGGCCGGCGAGGGTCGAGGCGATCTCCTCGAGGTACGTCGGCAGCACCGTCGCGCTGATCCCGAGCGTCGTGCGCAGGTCGAGCACGAGCTGCTGGGCGTCGACCGGGCGCGCCGCTCCGGCGACCGTGCGTCGGACGGACGCCGGGTCGACCGACCAGTGGTCGAGCGGGAGGAGCCGGGCGGCGAACTCCCAGGCCACGGCCGGGTCGTCGCCACGGACGCGCCAGCGCGGCGACACGGCGGCGGGGGAGTCGAGGGGCTCGGGTCGCAGGAGGCACTCGTGGCTGAGCTCGGCCAGCATCTTCGCGACCTGCTCGCGCTGGGCCCGGGCCATGCGCTCGGGGGTGAGGTGCTGCGTGGGGGCGTCGGTGGGCGTGCTGGTCATCGGCTGCTCCGTTCGAAGGCCGCGCGGGTGCAGGTGCTGAGCAGGGCCGTCTTGTCGCTGAGCCGCGCCTCGGCCTCGACGACGAAGCCCACGGCGGCGTTGAGGGCGTGCACGGCCGTGTTGCGGGCGTCCGGTTCCACGACGACCCGTCCGACCGCCGGGTCGGCGAAGCACTCGGCGAGCACCGCGGTGATGACCGCCCGGGTGAAGCCGTGCCGCGGCCGGTCGGTCGGTGCGACGAGGAAGTGCATGCCGCGGTCGCCCGGGAGCAGGCGGAGGTGCGCGGCGAGCTCGTGGCGGTGGGGGTCGTAGGTCTCCATCAGGAACACCGGCTCGCCCGCCTCCAGCCCGATCCGGGCCTCGTGGTGGTCGCTGGCGGCGATGGCGGCGTACTCCCGCCGCACGTCCTCGACGCTCGCGTGCTCCATGCCCCAGAACCGGGCCCGGTGGTTGGTGACCCACCGGTGGAGGAGCGGCACGTCGCGGTCCAGGTCGAACGGGCGCGTCGAGAGCTCGGGAGGAGCGGTCGTGGCGGTCACCGGGCCACCCCCACGGGGAGCTCGGCCTGTCGTGCGAGCTCGGCCGGCACGCCGAACTCCTGGAAGGCGACGCGACGCTCGACCGGGTAGGGCTCGTGCCCCAGCACCTTGGCGAGGATCACCGAGCTGCGCCAGGCACCCATCCCGAGGTCGGGGGCGACGAATCCGTGGGTGTGGAGCTCGGCGTTCTGCACGAAGATCCCGCCGTCGTCGACGTCGACGGTGAAGTCGGGGGTGGCGAGGAACCGACCCTGCTCGTCCCACCGGATGCGGTCCGCGACCGGCGCCAGGAACGTCGGCACCTCGGAGCGGTAGCCCGTGGCGGTGACGACGGCCCCGGTGGTGAGCGCGAAGTCCTCGTCGGTGTCGCGGTGCCGCAGGCCGAGGCGGAACCGCGCCCCGTCGTACGCCGCGTCGACGACCTCCGCGGACGTCACGAGCTGGGGTGGCACGGCGTCGGTGAGGCTCCGGCGGTAGAGCTGCTCGTGGATCTGGTCGACGAGGTCGGAGCTGATGCCCTTGTAGAGCCCGGCCTGCGAGGCGAGGAGCCGCTCGCGTCGCTCGGGGGCGAGCGACTGGAAGTGACGGCTGTACTCGGGTGAGGTCAGCTCGAGGGTGAGCTTCGTGTACTCCAGCGGGAAGAAGCGCGGCGAGCGGGTCACCCAGCGCAGCCGCACCTCGGGCCGCGCGGAGGCGAGCAGGTCGCTGACGACCTCGGCGGCGCTCTGCCCGGAGCCCACGACGGTGACGTCGTCGTGCTCGAGCAGCGCGTCGCGCACGTCGAGGTAGTCCGCCGAGTGCCAGGCCGGACCGGGGAGGTCGCGGAGCACTGCCGGACGGTGGGGCCGGGTGCCGACACCGAGCACGAGGCGCCGGGCGAGCCGGGTCTCGGTCGCGCCCGTGCGGACGTCCCGCGCGTGCACGGCGTAGGCGCCGGAGCCGCCGTCGGCGTGGGCGTCCCACTCGACGTCGGTGACCTCGCGGCCGAGCGAGACGGTGTCGCCGAGGCGGGACGCCGCCCAGCGGCAGTACGCGTCGTACTCGGCCCGCATCGGGTAGAAGGACTCCCGCACGTAGAAGGGGTAGAGCCGCCCCGTCTCCTTGAGCCACGCCAGGAACGAGAACGGCGAGGTGGGGTCGGCCAGCGACACCAGGTCAGCGAGGAACGGCACCTGCAGGGTGGCGTCGGGGAGCATCATCCCGGGGTGCCAGCGCAGCTCCTCGCGGGCGTCGAGGAAGACGCAGTCGAGGTCGGGCAGGGGTTCCGCGAGGCAGGCGAGCCCGAGGTTGAAGGGTCCGAGGCCGATGCCGAGGAGGTCGTGCACGCGCATCACGCCACCTCCTCGGTGCGGCCGGTGGCCCCGGTCAACGCGGCGAGCGCCTCGCGGGCGTGGCCCCGCACCAGGTCGAGCACGTGCTGCACGTCGCCGAGGGTGGTCGCGGGGTTGAGGAGCGTCAGCTTCAGCCACGTCCGGTCGTCGTGGCGGGTGCGGGCGACGGCGCCCAGGCCCGTGGCGTAGAGCCGCTTGCGGGCGGCCTCGTTCACGGCGTCGAGCGTCGCGGCGTCGACGTCGGACTCGACGAAGCGGAAGAGCACGGTCGAGAGGTCGCCGTGGGGCACGACCGCGAAGTCGGGATCGCCGACGAGGTCCTCCCGCACCTGTGCCGCGAGGTCGACGACCGCGTCGAGCAGCTCGCCGATGCGGTCGGGGCCGAGCGTGCGCAGCGTCGTCCACAGCTTGAGCGCGTCGAAGCGGCGTGTCGTCTGCAGGCTCTTGTCGACCTGGTTGGGGATCTCCTCGGCGACGTCGTCGACCGGGTTGAGGTAGGCCGCGTGGTGCGTCGCGTGGCGCAGCGTGCGGCGGTCGGCGACCACCAGGGCGCTGCAGGCGACGGGCTGGAAGAACGTCTTGTGGAAGTCGACGGTGACGGAGTCGGCCCGCTCGATGCCGGTGAGCAGGTGGCGGCGGCGCCGGGACGTGAGCAGCCCGCCGCCGTACGCCGCGTCGACGTGCAGCCACACCCCGTGGCGCCGACAGGCGCGGGCGACCGAGGCGAGCGGGTCGATCGCGCCGAGGTCGGTGGTGCCGGCCGTCGCGACGACGGCCATGGCGGTCCGGCCCTCCGCGCGCAGGTGGCGCAGCACCTCGTCGAGGTGGTCGACGTCGAGCCGGCCGCGCTCGTCGGCCCGCGTGGTGAGGACGGCGTCCTCGCCCATGCCGAGCACCATCGCGGCCTTGCGGCTCGAGAAGTGGGCGTTCTCCGACGTCACGACGCGGAGGTCGGCGAGGTCGGCGCCCGCGGCCAGCGCCTCGCCGCGGGCGAGCAGCAGGGCGTGGAGGTTGGACTGCGTGCCGCCGGTCGTGAAGATGCCGTCGGCGGTCTCGCCGAGCCCGATGCGCTGGGCGGTCCAGGCGACGAGGTGACGCTCCATGAACGTCGCGGGGCCGCTCTGGTCCCACGTGTCGAGCGAGGAGTTCACGGCGGCGGAGACGACGTCGCCGACGACGGCAGGGAGGGCGACGGGGCAGTTGAGGTGCGCCTGGTAGTGCGGGTGGTGGAACCACACCGCGTGGTCGAGGTAGACGTCGCGGACCTCCTCGAGGACCGCGTGCGTGGAGGGGAGGGGGCGGTCCAGGTCGACCTGGGCGACGAGGGCGGCGGCCGCGTCCGGCGTGATGCCGGACAGGGGCCGGCGCGCGGCGGCGAAGGAGTCGACGAGCAGGTCGCGGGCCGCGTCGAGGTCGCGCCGCAGCGCGTCCACGGACGTCGCGTCGAGCAGTGCGGGGACGGGGGACGCGGGGGAGCCTGGGGATGCGGGGGAGCCTGGGGATGCGGGGGATCCGGTGGATCCTCGGGGCGTGCCGGTGGGCACGAAGGGGAGTGCCGAGCTCACTCTGACCTCCTGGTGGGGGATAAGGCAAGGCTCACCTAAGCAGACGGCTCCACGGCGATGTCAAACGGGAGTGACCCAGGCCACGGAGCAGTCCACGGCGCGCCGCGGGGTGGCGGATCCTGGGACCGTGCGTCACAATGGCGAGCGGAAACCACACACGTGTCATCCGGTCTGCTCGTCCCGGGCTCGAGATCGCTGGGGAAGGCGTCGCTCGACGTCGGGACGAAGGAGGTCTGATGACCGCGCACAACTCTGCTCGCGTCACCACGCGGGGTGTCCTCTACGTGCACTCCGCCCCGTCCGCGCTGTGCCCCCACATCGAGTGGGCCGTCGCGGGCGTCATCGGCGTGCCCGTGAGCCTGGACTGGACCCCGCAGGCCGCCCAGGTCGGCACCTACCGCGCGGAGCTGTCCTGGACGGGCGCCGTCGGGTCGGCCGCCCAGGTCGTCTCCGCGCTCCGCGGCTGGGAGCACCTGCGCTTCGAGATCACCGAGGAGCCCACCGGCTCCTCCGAGGGCGCGCGCTTCTCCTCGACCCCCGAGCTCGGCATCTTCCACGCCGTCACCGGCGTGCACGGCGACATCCTCATCCCCGAGGACCGGCTCAAGGCCGCCGTGCTCAAGGCCGCGCTCGGCGAGACGGACCTGCTCGTCGAGGTCGACCGGCTGCTCGGCAAGCCGTGGGACGACGAGCTCGAGACCTTCCGGCACGCCGGCGACGGAGCCCCCGTCCGCTGGCTGCACCAGGTCGTCTGACCCGCCCCCCGTCGCGCGCGACGCCCCACCTCCGGACGTCATGCGGGACGGTCGCCCCGGCCGCCGCAGTGCATGACGTCCGGAAGTCGGCGGCGGAACCACCTCGGGGACGTCATGCGAGCCGGTCGCCCCGGCCACCGCCGCGCATGACGTCCCGAGGGGGTGTCCCCACCACGCACGTACGCCGGAGGGCGGGCCCCGCTGGGAGCCCGCCCTCCGGCGTACCTGCGTCTGCGTGCCCCCGACGAGGCGTGACCTCAGAGGGGGATGTTGCCGTGCGCTCCGCGGCGCACGCCCTGGGCCTGCGTCTCGGCGTCGATGGCCGCGGCGATGGCCGTGCGGGTGCGCGTCGGCTCGACGATCTCGTCGACGACGCCGATCTCGACGGCCTTCTCGACGCCACCGGCGATCCGCTCGTGCTCGGCGGCCAGCTCGGCCTCGACCTGCTCGCGCAGGTCCGGCGCGACCTCGGCCAGCTTGCGGCGGTGGAGGATGCGGATCGCGGCGACCGCGCCCATGACCGCCACCTCGGCGCCGGGCCAGGCCAGCACCTTCGTGGCGCCGAGGGAGCGGGAGTTCATGGCGATATAGGCACCGCCGTAGGTCTTCCGCGTCACCAGCGTCACGCGCGGCACCACGCACTCCGCGAACGCGTGGAGGAGCTTCGCGCCGCGGCGCACCACGCCGTCCCACTCCTGGCCCACACCCGGCAGGTAGCCCGGGACGTCGACGAGCACGACCAGCGGCACGCCGAACGCGTCGCACAGCCGCACGAAGCGGGAGGCCTTCTCGGCGGAGAGCGAGTCGAGGCAGCCGCCGAGGCGGAGCGGGTTGTTGGCGACCACGCCGACGGTGCGTCCGCCGAGGCGACCCAGCGAGGTGACGACGTTGGGGGCCCAGCGCGCGTGCAGCTCGAGGGCCGAGCCCTCGTCGAGCACGCCGTCGATGAGGGGGTGCACGTCGTAGGCGCGCTTGCGGGACTCGGGCAGCAGGTCCTCGAGGTCGGTGTCCTCGACGTCCTCGACGCGCAGCGTGCCCTGGTCGCCGAGGAGGGAGGCCGTCGTCCGGGCCTGCTCGAGGGCGTCCGCCTCGCTCTCGGCGAGGAGGTGCACCACGCCGGAGCGCCGGCCGTGGGGCTCGGGCCCGCCCAGGCGCAGCATGTCGACGTCCTCGCCCGTCACGGAGCGCACGACGTCGGGGCCGGTCACGAAGATGCGGCCCTCGGGCCCGAGGACGACCACGTCGGTCAGCGCGGGACCGTACGCCGCGCCGCCGGCCGCCGGGCCGAGCACGACGGAGATCTGGGGGATGCGGCCCGACGCCTGGGTCATGATCGCGAAGATGCGGCCCACGGCGTGGAGGGAGGCGACGCCCTCGGCGAGCCGCGCACCGCCGGAGTGCCACAGCCCGATGATCGGCACCCCGTCGGTGAGTGCCCGCTGGTAGGCCGTCACGACCACCTGGCAGCCGTCGACTCCCATGGCGCCGCCCATGACGGTGGCGTCGGAGCAGAAGGCCACCGCGCGGGCACCGTTCACGGTGCCCAGGGCGGCCAGCATGCCGGAGAGGTCGTCGGGCGTGAGCAGCTCGAGGCTGCCCTCGTCGAAGAGGGCGGTGAGGCGCGTCAGCGGGTTGCGGGGGTCCTCGGCGCGCGGCAGCTTGGGCTTGACCGTGCGGTTCGCGTTGGAGGGGGCCGCCGGCGCGGACGGCTGGGCGGTCTGGGTCATCAGGCGCTCCGGAAGGCGATGGCGACGTTGTGGCCGCCGAAGCCGAACGAGTTGTTGAGGGCGGCGATGTCGCCCTGGGGGAGGTCGCGCACCTTGTCGGCCAGGTCGAGGCCGACGTCCTCCGGGTCCTCGAGGTTGATCGTCGCGGGGACCGTGCGGTGGTGCAGCGCCAGGATGGTCGCGACCGACTCCAGGGCGCCGGCGGCGCCGAGCAGGTGACCGGTCATCGACTTGGTCGACGTGACCACCGCGGAGCCGGCGGCGTCGCCGAGCGCGTTGCGGATGGCCAGCGCCTCCGCGACGTCGCCCTGGGGGGTCGAGGTCGCGTGGGCGTTGATGTGGACGATGTCGCTCGCCGCGAGGTCGCCCTCGACGAGCGCGCGCTTCATCGCGCGGGTGGCGCCGAGCCCGGCCGGGTCGGGCTGCGCGATGTCGTGGGAGTCCGCGGTGACCGCGGCACCCGCGACCTCGGCGTACACCCGGGCGCCGCGCGCCTTCGCGTGCGCCTCCGACTCGAGCACGAGCACGGCGGCGCCCTCGCCGAGCACGAAGCCGTCGCGGCCCTTGTCCCACGGCCGCGAGGCGGCCGCCGGGTCGTCGTTGCGCTTGGAGAGCGCCATCATCTGGCCGAAGGCGGCCATCGGGAGCGGGTGCACCGCGGCCTCGGTGCCGCCGACGACGACGACGTCGGCGCGGCCCAGGCGGATCAGGTCGACGCCGAGGGCGATCGACTCGTTGCCGCTGGCGCACGCGGAGACGGGCGTGTGCACGCCGGCCTTCGCGTTGACCCGCAGGCCGACCGCCGCGGCGGGGCCGTTGGGCATGAGCATCGGGATCGCGAGGGGGGAGACCCGCCGCGGGCCCGCCGCCAACAGGTTGTCGTAGTTCGACAGCAGCGTGGTGACGCCGCCGATCCCGGACGCGACCGCCACGGCGAGCCGCTCCGGGTCGACGTCGACCTCGCCCGCCGGACCGGTGAACCCGGCGTCGGCCCACGCCTCGAGCGCCGCGACCAGAGCGAGCTGGCCGGAGCGGTCGAGGCGGCGGGCCTTGACCCGCTCGAGCACCTCGGTCGGCTCGACCGCCACCCGGGCGGCGATGCGCGAGCCCAGGGTCTCGGCCCAGTCCTCGGTGAGCACGCGGACGCCCGAGGTTCCCTCGAGGAGCGCGTTCCAGGTGCTCGCGACGTCACCGCCCACGGGGGAGGTGGCTCCGAGGCCGGTGACGACGACGCGGGTGCTGCTCATGTGGATCCTTCGCTGGCTGGGGTACGGCGGGCGGGTCGGTCGGGCCCTGGGGGCAGGCCCCGGGTCAGCCCTGGTCAGGCTGGGATCAGGCCTGGTTCTTCTCGATGAAGCTGACGGCGTCGCCGACGGTCTTCAGGTTCTTGACCTCGTCGTCGGGGATGGTGACGCCGAACTTCTCCTCGCAGGCCACGACGACCTCGACCATCGACAGCGAGTCGACGTCCAGGTCGTCGACGAACGACTTGTCGAGCTGGACGTCCTCGACCGGGATGCCCGCGACCTCGTTGACGATGTCGGCGAGGTCGGTGCGGATCTCTTCGGTGGTGGCCATGCTGGGTTCCTTCCGGGTGGGTGGTGCAGTGAGGTGCAGCCGGGTGCTGCGGGTCGTGCTGTTCTCAGGGGACGACGACGACCTGTGCCGCGTAGGACAGGCCGGCGCCGAAGGCGACGAGCAGGGCGAGATCGCCCGACCGTGCCTCTCCGTCGGCGACCATGCGCGCGAGCGCCATGGGGATCGATGCCGCCGACGTGTTCCCCTGCTCGGCGATGTCACGCGCGATCCGCACGTGCTCGGGCAGCTTCATCGCCCGGGCCATCGCGTCGGTGATGCGCATGTTCGCCTGGTGCGGCACGAACACGTCGAGGTCCTCGACGCGGATGCCGGCACGGTCGACCGCCTGCTGCGCGGTCTTCGCCATGGCGAACGAGGCCCAGCGGAAGACCGCCGCGCCCTGCATCGCCATGAACGGGAACGAGGGGGAGTCGGAGGCGACGACGTCACGCCAGTCCGCCTTCTGGCGGATCAGGTCGTACTGCTCGCCGTCCGACCCCCAGACCACCGGGCCGATCGCCGGGGTCTCGGAGGGTCCGACCACGACGGCGCCCGCGCCGTCCGCGAAGATGAACGCGGTGCCGCGGTCGGTCGGGTCGGTCATGTCGCTGAGCCGCTCGACGCCGATCACCAGCACGTGGCGGGCGGAGCCGCCCCGCACCATGTCGGACGCGAGGGCCACGCCGTGGCAGAAGCCGGCGCACGCGGCCGCGACGTCGAACGCCGCAGCCTGCTCCGTGCCGAGCCGGTGAGCGATTGCGGTCGCCGCCGACGGCAGGTTCAGCATGTGGCTGACGGTCGCGACGACCACGCAATCCACCTGGCGGGCGTCGATGCCGGCGGCGGCGAGCGCCTCGCGAGCGGCCTCGACGGACATCATCTCGACGGTCTCGTCGTCGGCGGCCCAGCGCCGCTCCTTGATGCCGGAGCGCTGCTGGATCCACTCGTCACTGGAGTCGATGGCCTCGACGAGCTCGCTGTTGGGGACGACCCGACGCGGCCGGTAGGCGCCGACGCCCATGATCCGCGCGTACGCCGCGCCGCTGCCCCCCGCGAGGGTCACGCCCGCGGCCATCAGGCGGCGCCCGACGGGTGGAGGCGCAGGAGGGGCTGGCCCGGGGAGACCAGGTCGCCGTCCTCGACGAGCCACTCCACGACGTGGCCGCCGTGGAGGGCCTTGACCGGCGTGCGGTCGCGGAGGCTGACGATGGAGCCGATGGTCGCGTCGGGGGAGAGCACCTCGCTGGCGCCCGCCTCCTCGTCGCGCTCGAAGGTGCCCTTCGCGGGCGAGACGACCATGCGCCACGTCGGGCTGGTGGTCATGAGGGAGCGCTCGCCGTGCTTGCGCACGAAGTCGCGGGCGTCGTCGAGCTGGTCGGGCGTGTTGAGCGCGAACGTCTCGACGCCCTTCATCGCCCGCTTCGCGATGCCCGTGAGGGTGCCCGCCGGGGGCATCTCCAGCACACCGGTGACGCCGAGGTCGAGCATGGTCTCCATGCAGAGGTCCCAGCGGACGGGGTTGGCGATCTGGGAGACGATCCGGCGCAGCACCTCCTTGCCCTCGTGCACGACGCGGCCGTCACGGTTCGAGATGACCGGGATCCGTGCGTCGTGGGTCGAGACGGCGGCAGCCAGCCCGCCGAGGTGGTCGACGGCCGGGGCCATGTGGTGGGTGTGGAAGGCGCCGGCCACGCTCAGCGGGCGCAGGCGCGCCCGTGCGGGCGCGTCGTCCGCGAACGTCGCGAGCTGCTCCATCGTGCCGGCGGCCACGACCTGGCCGGGGCCGTTGTCGTTGGCCGGCACGAGGCCGTGCTTCGCGATCGCGGCCAGCACCTCCTCGCGGTCGCCGCCGAGCACGGCGGTCATGCCGGTCGGGGTGGCCTTCGCGGCGGCGGCCATGGCGCGACCGCGCTCGCGGACGAGCACCATCGCCTGCTCGGCGGTGATCGCCCGGGCACCGGCAGCGGCGGCCAGCTCGCCCACGCTGTGGCCGGCAACCGCGCCGACCCGGTCGAACCCGTCGGCCGGGTGCGGGAAGAGCTCGAGGGCGGCGACGAGGCCCGCCGCGACGAGCAGCGGCTGGGCGACCTGCGTGTCGCGGATGGTCTCCGCGTCCGCCTCGGTGCCGTAGTGGGCGAGGTCGAGGTCGGCGACGCTGGAGAGGTACGCGAAACGCGTCGCGAACGTCGAGTCCTCCAGCCAGGGGCGGAGGAAGCCGGGAGTCTGGGCGCCCTGTCCGGGCGCGAGTACGACGAGCACCCCACTACTGTGCCTTGTGGTGTTCCCACCACTCGCGCACGCCGCGAACGAAGTTGGGGGCATCGCCGTTGTGGAGACCCTCCAAAACGGGGTTACTGCTCGGTCCCCGCCCTCCGACCGTCGTCGTGGGTTCAGGCGGTCGTCGGCCCGTGTTCCTCCCGCGTGCCCTCACGTGCACCGTCCCGCACGCCCTGGCGGCCGAGGGCCAGGGCGATCTGCAGGGTGAAGCCGTCGCGCGGGTCGGTCGGGGTGCACCCCGTGACCTCGGCCACCTGCGCGAGGCGGTAACGCACGGTGTTGGGGTGCACGAACAGCGCCCGGGCGGTGGCCTCGATGGAGGACCGCTGCGCGAAGAAGGTCGTCAACGTCTGCACCAGCGCCGAGCGGTGCTCCGCCAGGGGACGGTGCACGTGCTCGAGGAGCTGCGCGCCGGCTCCCC
Organism: Nocardioides zeae; assembly: GCF_010686755.1. Taxonomy (GTDB): domain Bacteria; phylum Actinomycetota; class Actinomycetes; order Propionibacteriales; family Nocardioidaceae; genus Nocardioides; species Nocardioides zeae. The sequence goes on from NZ_JAAGXA010000001.1 coordinate 246,564, forward strand.
GCTCGCCGGCGAGCAGCCGTTCCGGCAGGAGGTCGAGCGCGTGGACCGGCCGCGGCGCGTCGGGCCACGCCGCGGCGACCGCGTGGGCCGTGACGGCCTCGCGGGCCGACACGTGCGCCGAGGCCAGGTCCTCGACCCACGGGCCCACGACGACCGGGCCCTCGTCGAACTGGCCGAGCACCGAGGCGGCGGCACCCAGCACACCCGGCTCGTCCCCGTCCGCGTCCGTCCGCTCGCGTCCGACCCCGCCCAGCACGACCACGAGGCGGTGCCCCTGGATCGCGCACAGCACGTCGGAGACGCTGGCGAGCGCGCGGCGGCGTACCTCGCCCACCAGGTCGGGAGCCGAGCGGCTCGTCGGCACGTCGCCCACGACGACGCACACGCCGCGGCCCTGGCCCCACCCCAGCGCGCTGGCCCGCGACAGCACCTCGGCGTCGGCGTCCCCCCGCACGACGCTGTCGACGACGAGGGCCTCGAGGCGGGCGTCCCAGGCGCCGCGGAGCTCGGCGGCCCGGGCGTAGACACGCGCGGTCGCGAAGGCGAGCTCGCGCCCGTAGTGCAGCACCCCGGCGTGGACCGCCGCCCGGTCGACCGGCTCGAGGAGCGGCTCGACGTTCGCCTCGACGACGTCGATGGCGAGGCGCACGAGGTCGACCGTCTGCTGCAGCGTGATGACCCCCGCCAGGGCCCGGGGCGCGGCGCCGAAGACGGTGCCCGCGATGGCGGTGTCGGCGGGCTGCTCCTCCCCGCCGTGGCGCCACCACTCGACGAAGCTGCGGATGCCCGCCTGGATGACGAAGCCGACCCACGAGCGGTCCTCGGCGGAGAGGTCGCGGAACCAGGCGACGTCGGACTCCATGCGCTGCGTGGCGGCCGTGCTCAGGCTGCCGAGGGCCCGTTGCAGCGCGTCGGCCGTGCGGGCGCGGTGCTCGGCGTCGTCCGCCGCCGGCGGGGGCGGGGGCGGAGGGGTGACCACCGTCCGAGGATAGTGGTCGGTCACGTCTGCGTGACGTCTGCGTCACAGGTGCCCGCTCCCGGTGGCGGGGCTGGTTGGATGCCTGTCGTCCGGTCGTCGCGCGTGAGGAGGACCCGTGGCCACGATCCCGACCCCGTCCGCACCCGCCGAGGTCCGGTACGTCGAGGTGCACGGCCACCGCCGTGCCTACGTCGTCGCCGGGGAGGGCCCCGTGCTCCTGCTCCTCCACGGCCTCGGCTGCGACCACACGACCTGGGCGCCGGTGGTGCAGGCCCTCGCCCGCACCCACACGGTCATCGCGCCCGACCTGCTCGGGCACGGCGCCTCGGCCAAGCCGCGCGCCGACTACAGCGTGGGCGGCTACGCGAACGGCATGCGGGACCTGCTCACCGTGCTCGGGGTCGACAAGGTGACCGTGGTGGGCCACAGCTTCGGCGGCGGTGTCGCGATGCAGTTCGCCTACCAGTACCCGGAGCGCACCGAGCGCCTCGTGCTGGTCGCCAGCGGGGGGCTCGGCCCCGAGGTCACCCCGTTCATCCGCGCCATCACCACCCCGGGGTTCCACCAGGCGATCGGGGCGGTCACGCTGCCGGGCGTGCGGCACGCCGTGGTCGGCACCCTCCGGCTCCTCGGGCAGGTTCCCACCAGCCACACCCGCGACCTCGGCGAGATCGCGGCGATCCTCGACACCTTCCGCGACCCGCGGGCACGGGCGGCGGTCCGGCACGTCGTGCGTCACGTGGTCGACTGGCAGGGGCAGGTCGTGACGATGGCGGACCGCGCGTACCTCACGGAGGCGATGCCCATGCTCGTCGTCTGGGGCACCGAGGACCGTGTCATCCCGGCCTCCCACGCGGCCAACGCCGCCGTCCTCGCACCACGGGCCCGGGTCGAGCTCGTGCCCGACGCCGGCCACTTCCCCCACAAGGACCATCCCGAACGGTTCGTCGCGATCCTCCAGGAGTTCGTCGCGACGACCCGGCCCGCGACGTACAGCCGTGCCCGCTGGCGTCGCTACCTCACCCAGGGGCCGGCCGCCTCGGTGGCGCAGGCGGAGGCCGGGAGCCGCCCGGTGCGGCCGACGCCGTTGCCCCGCGGTCCCCGGGCCGTGCGCGCGGCCCGCGGCGCCTGAGGAGAGTGCGCGCGGCCTCCGGGCTGCGGAAGGAAAACGCGGACCGGACGGGCTGAGCGCTCGGCGTGTCGCGGCTCGGGGTCCGCGCGTTCTTCCGCCCGTGCTGGCGCCCGTCCGCGTTTTCCTCCGCCCACGGAACGTCGCCGCAGGCGGGCCGCGGGAGCGTCCTCGAAAAAGTTCTCGTGACGCGGGGAACATTCGGCCCCCTCGGTCCCTCCTAGTCCATGAGCAACGAGGACCGGCCCCCGGGGCCGGAACCCCGCAGGACACCACCCGAGACCGCACCACACCGGAGGAGATCGACATGAGCAACGACACCCCGACGCCCGGCACCGACAGCGCCGCCCCCGGCACGGACACGACCGTCGGCGCCGCCGGCTCGGCCTACGACACCGACGGTGACGGCCTCGTGGACACCGTCCTCGCCGACACCGACGGCGACGGCTACGAGGAGACCGCGGCGATCGACACGGACGGCGACGGCGTGATCGACACCGTGCTGGTGGACGCCGACGGCGACGGCTACGCCGACACGGCCGTCTACGACACCGACGGCGACGGCACCCCCGACTACGCGGAGACCGACACGGACGGCGACGGCTACGTCGACACCTCCGGCTACGTCGCCGACAACGACGGCGACGGGGTCCTCGACACGGTGAGCGTCGACGGCGAGGGCGGCTACGTGTACGCCTCCAACGCGGAGCCGACGCCCCCGCCCGCCCCCAGCTCGACGGAGTACGACGCGGACGGTGACGGCTACGTCGACACCCGCGAGTCCGACACGGACGGTGACGGCTACGTCGACACGATCGAGACCGACACGGACGGCGACGGTTGGGTGGACACGGTCGCCACCGACACCGACGGTGACGGCTACATCGACACGGTCGCCACCGACACGGACGGCGACGGGTACGCCGACGTCGTGGAGACGGACACCGACGGTGACGGCTACACCGACGAGGTCGCCTACGACGCGGACGGTGACGGCTACATCGACACCGTCGAGGCCGACACCGACGGTGACGGGTACACCGACACGGTCGTGCACGACGGCGCGAGCGACAGCGGGCTGGAGAGCACGCTCGACGCCTGATCCACCAGACCGACCCGTGCCGGGTCCGGAGAGCGCGGGGGGCTCGCCGGGCCCGGCACCGGTGCGTCCGGGTCCGGTCGGGGCCGGTCGGGCCGCGGTGGACCCGCGGTCAGGAGAGCGCGGCGACCAGCTGGGCGCGGGCGCGGTTGAGACGGCTCTTCACCGTCTGGACGCCGATGCCCTGGTGGGCGGCGATCTCCTCGTAGGTCAGGTCGGCCAGCTCGCGCAGCACGATCGCCTCGCGGAACTGCTCGGGCAGGGTGGCGAGCGCGCGACGTACCCGGTCCACGTCGGCCACCTGGTCGGCGTGGTCGCGGAGCAGGTCGGTGTCCTCGGGCAGCTCCGTCGGGTCGACCACGCGCTCGCGCCGGCGCCGGGCCACCGCGAGCGCGGCGTTCGAGGCGATCCGGTAGAGCCAGGTGTCGAACCGGGCGTCGCCCCGGAAGGTGCCGAGGTGCAGCCACGCCGCGGTGAGGGCGTCCTGCAGTGCGTCCTCGGCGTCCTGGCGGTCGCCGACGACGCGCAGGCAGACCGACCACAGGCGGGAGCGGCGGGGGCGCACGAGGGCGTCGAAGGCGGCCGCGTCGCCGGCCTGGGCCCGCTCCAGCAGCGCGGCGTCGTCGAGGGCGTCCAGGACGGTCATCCGTGCCTCCGGTCGGTGCTGCTGCTGGTGTGCGGGAAGTCTGCCACGCGGGTCCCGGCCCCGGGAGGTCTCACCCGCGCCACGGTCGCCCGAGGGCGCGGGCCAGGTCGACGCCCAGGCCGACGTCGCGCGTCGCCAGGTCGAGCCGGCGTCCCAGCCGGGCGTCCGCCGGTCCCACCTCGACGGCGAGGTCGACGACGATCCCCGGACGGGGGTCGACGGCCGCCGTGGGCCCGCCGGGACGCGGGCCGACGGCGACGACGAGATCGGAGGTGAGCACGAGCACGGGGTCGCCCGTGCCCTCGCTCCGCTCCGCCACGGGGAGCAGCAGCAGGTACGGCGGGAGGTCGCGGTCGGGCGCCCCGCCCCCGGACCGGTGGCGACCACCCGGGAAGAGGTAGGGATCGAGGTCGACGTGCCGACCGTTCCGGGCCTGCAGGGTGACCCGCGCGCGCCGGATCGGCAACCGGGGGTCGCGGGCGGCGTCGAGACGCTGGCGGAACGACTGCGGGGCCGTGAAGCACCCGCGCGCCGCCAGCACGTCGAGCACGTCGGCCTGGGCGCTGCTGCCGCCGGCCGACGGGGGTGCGGCGGCCGCGGCCGCTCCCGCCGGGCGCGTCGCCGGAGGGGGCGGCACGGCGACGGTCACGCGGCCCGTGGTGCGGGTGATCCACGGGACCGGGGCGGCCGGTGGCGGCTGCCATGCGGCGTCGGCGCGGACCTCGGCCTGCTCCGTCGGCGAGAGGCGGGGCCAGGCCGTGACGAGCCGGTGCGCCCACTCCGGCCCACCGCCCTGCCGGGCGACGAAGTCGGCCCGCCACGCGGGGTCCTCGAGCGCCCGTGCCCAGGCGGGCTCGGCCCCGAGGAAGGTGCGGACCGGCAGGAGGGCCGAGTCGACGTCGGTGGGCGCGCCCAGGGCGCGCGGCCGCCCGTCGGGGGTGGGGACGAGGAGCAGCGCCGGGTGCCGGGCGACCTGGTCGAGGAGGGCGGGCACGGCGAGGAGCGCGACCAGCACGGGGGGTTCCTCGAGGAGGTGCCGCAGCTCGGGTGCTCCGTCCGCCGCGGCCCGCAGCCGGGGGTGTCCGGCCAGGAGCACCGCTCCGGCGGTGCGACCACCTGCGGGGCTCGGGGAGGCGTGCGCCCCGGGTGCCGGGGTCGTGTACGCCGGCGGTGGCGCGGCCTGCGCCGGTCCGACCGGTCGCGGGCGGGCGGGCGGGGGTGCGCCGGCGCGGCGCGTCGAGGGATCCGGCGGCGGCAGGGGGACGCTGCGGGATCGGTCGGGCACCGCCTGCAGGCCGCGCAGCGTGATGAACCGGCTCGACTCCGCGTCCGCCCGCTCGACCACCCGCAGCCGTGTCGCCGTGTGGGCGCCCAGGGCCACGGCCAGGTGCGGCTCCGCCAGGTGTGCGGGGCGGCCGCCGAGCAGGTCCGCCGCCATCTGGTGGACCCACCGCAGGCGGGAGGACCCGCCGGTCAGGTAGAGCCCGTGGAGCGACGCGGCCCGCACGCCCGCCGCCTCCAGGCTGCGACCGAGGAGCGCGCGTGCCCGCTCGAGCTCGTGCGCCACGACCTGGTGGAACTCCGCGATGGTCACCGTCACGGACGTGGTCGTCGCGCCGGCGGAGACCGGCACGTCGGCGTACTCCCAGTCGGCCAGCCGGTGCTTGGCCTCGCGCGCTGCGTCGTACAGGGCGTGGAGATCGGCGAGGTGCTCGGGGCGGTCGAGGGCCTCGTCCAGGTCGAGGTGCCCCTGCGCCCGCACCTGGGCGCGGACCCACAGGGCGAAGACGTGGTCGATGGTGCTGCCGCCCAGGTCGTCGAGCCCGGCGTGCGCGGTGATCTCCAGCGGTGCCGCCGCACCGCTGCGGTGGTGGAGCACGGCGACGTCGCAGGTGCCGCCACCGAAGTCGAGCACCGCGACGTCGGCACCGTCGGGCAGCCGCTCGGCGTCGGCGAACCAGGAGACCGCGGCGATGGGTTCCGCGACGAGCGTGACGGGCGCGGTCGAGCCGGTGCGTCGCCACGCCTCCTCCAGCGCGCGGCGGCGGGGGAGCGCCCACGTCTGCGGGTGGGTCAGCACGACCCGCTCGGGCTCCTCGGCGCGCTGACCCGCGTGCGCCGCCTCCCGGCGCGCGACGTCGAGCACGTGGCGCAACGTGCGGGCGACGAGGGCGACGACCTCGACCTCCTCGTCGCCCAGCAGCACCGAGTCCTGGCCGAGCAGGAGCTTGGGGGAGGCCAGGTGGTGCTCCGGGGCGGACCGGCGCCCCGCGAGGGCCTCGCTGCCCACGACGAGGCGACCGTCCGCCAGCAGCACCGCCGAGGGCATCGTGTCGTCCGGACCGAGGCCCACGCTGCGGGGCGGTCCGGCATCGAGGCGCAGGGCGGCCGTGGTGTTCGTCGTGCCGTAGTCGATCGACAGCGTCCACGCCACGCGTGCGCACCCCCTGTCAGGTCGACGGCCGTCCACGCCCCACAGGACTGCGGCGCGTCACGACGGCGATCCTGCCACGCGGCGCGCGAGCAGCTGGTAGGACCTCGCGAGCACACGGGCCGCCTCGATCTCCGCGGGCACGACCGAGCGGGTGGCCTCCCCGGTCGCGTACGCCGCGGCGCGACGCAGCCCGTCCGCCGCCCCCGAGGCTCCGCGGACCACCCCGTCGGGATCGTCGACGACCGCCTCGAGACGGGGGACCAGCGGCGAGGCCGGCGCGTGGGCACCGAGCAGGCGCAGGGCGCGGAGCTCGGCCAGCGGGTGCAGCGCGGGATCGAGGAGCGCGGTCTCGAGACGGGCGCGGGCGTCCTCGTGGTCGGGGAGCCCGGGGACGAGGGTCGCCGCGACCGAGAGCGCCCGGATGGCCTTGATCAGGTGCGCCCGGGGCAGCAGCTGGCGCTGGATCGCGGTGTCCAGCTCGTCGACCCCGGAGGTGGAGCCCAGCCACGTGCGGAGCGCGGCGGCCCCCTCGGGGGCGACGGAGCGGCCGGCGACCACCCCGTACGGCCCCAGCGCCTCCCACAGGCCCGTCATCTCGGCGTCGCCGATGCCCTCCGGGGTGCCGATCTGGCGCCAGAGCTGCAGCAGCACGGGATCGGCCGACGCGAGCTCGCGCAGCGTGCGGGCCAGCTGCTCCGTGACGAGGCCGGTGCGCGCGGTCTGGGCGAGGAGGCCGGAGACCGGCACGACGGCGGAGAAGTCGGTGGGGTGCTCCGTCGCGATCCGGTCCGCGACGCCGCGGGCGAGGGCGAAGGGGTCGCCGCCCGCCAGGTCGCCGCTGCCGAAGAGGTCGGCCTGCGTGAGCACGCAGACGGCGTTGACGGCGGTGGCCGACAGCGAGCCCGAGGCACGGTGGAAGTCCCGCAGGAAGTCGAAGTCGTCCTGGCGCTCGGCCTCGCGGATCGCGAAGAGGAGCGCGTCGGCGTCGCCGGCAGCGGCCGTCGACGAGCCGTCGCCGAGCAGGGCCCGGCGGGTGGCCTCCTCGTTGGCGGCCGTCAGGGTCGCGAGCCCCGGGGTGTCGATGAGGGTGAGGTCGCGCAGTGCACCCGCCTGGAGGTGCACGACGATCCGACGCACCTCCTCGACGGGCACGTCGAGGGAGGCGGGCACGGCTCCGTTCTCGAGCACCAGGGGACGCGAGGTGCCGTCCCGCAGCTGCACCTCGGCCCGGTCCGGGCTGCCGTACGTGTACCAGGTGACGACCTGGGTGCACTCGCCGGCGGCGGTCGGCGCCACCCGGCGGCCGACGAGGGCGTTGACCAGGGTGGACTTGCCGGCCTTGACCCGACCGACCACCGCGAGTCGCAGCGGGGCGTGGAGCGTCTCGCGCACCTCCTCGAAGGGGCGGCGCAGGTCGGGCGGGAGGCCCTCGACCAGCACGGCCAGGAGCCGGTCGACGACCCCCGTGACCCCGCTGCGGTCGGGCGTCCCCGTCACAGGTCGGAGCCGGGGTCGTGCGCGTCGACGTCCGTCCCGCTCGCGTCGTCGGCACCACCCGACCAGGAGTCGTCCCAGTCGTCGGCCCCGGGCACGTCGAGGACGTCCGCGACACCGTCCTCCCACCCGGGGTCGGCCGTCGCGCCCGCGTCGCCCGCGTCGCCCGCGTCGCCCGCGTCGCCGGCCGGGTCGGTGGGCTCGGTCGGCTCGGTCGGGTCGTCGCCGAACACGTCGTCGTCGATCTCCAGCACGTCGAGCACGTCGTCGGCCGCCGCGTCCTCGGGCAGCAGGTCCGCCAGGTCGTCGGCGGCGTCCGGGGCCGCGTCGAGCGCGCCCTCCAGGGCCGCCGCCCACACGTCGTCGGGCACGTCCTCGAGCAGCGCTGCCCGCAGCTCGTCGACCGGGGTCGTCGTGGTCTCGTCGATCTCGCTCATGTCAGCTCCGCCACCTCCCGCCGGAGGGCGTCGAGCTCCTCCAGCACCTGTGCTCGTTGCGCGACCACGGTGTCACGTCGTCGCCGTGCGTCGCTCCTGGCCTTCTCCTGCTCGGCGGCCGACCGGGCCGCCTGGGTCTCGCTCGCCTTGATGAGGGCGTCCAGCTCGCCGATGCAGGACTTCAGGTGGTCCTCCATCGCGACGTACAGCTCGGGACGCACCTCCCGCACCACCGCGTCGACGGCGGTCGTGAGCTCGCGCCGCAGCGTCGCGACGTTGTCGTTGAGGATCGCGTTGAGCTGCGACTGCCCCTCGCGCATCCCGCGGAAGCCCATGTTGACCGTCAACCAGCCGCCGGCGATGAGGATGCCGATCGGTCCGCCCAGGCCGACGAGGGCGGCGACGTTGGCACCGAGGAACGCCGTGGTCGCCACCGAGGGGTCGAACATCGAGCTCGACGTCGCCGAGACGCGGGTGCGGATCCCGCTGCGTGCCGCCCGCAGGTCGATCGGGACGCCGAACTTCCGCTGGGGGGCCGCGTCGAGCCCGGCGAACGCCTCCGCGACGACCCGTTGGATGCCGGTGTCGAGCACGTGCTGGACGTGGCGCACCAGCACCGCGAGCTCGGCCTCGAGGGTCGAGGCGAAGCGCTGCTTCGCCGACCTGGTGCCGGCCCGCTTCTGCCCCCGGATCGTCGCGCCCAGGCGCGTCACGACGTCGTCGGCTCCCCGGTTCAGCACCTCGAGCGCCGCGTGGCGCACCCGGCCGAGGTCGCGCTCCAGCTCGAGCCGGGAGGTGCGCAGGTCGTGGCGCAGCTCGGCGAGCCGCTCACGCTCGCTCACCATCGCGTCGACGGCGGCGGGGCTGGCGCCCTCGAGCAGCGCCACCTCGCGCTCGAGACCGGCGACGGCACGCTCCAGCCCGGCGTCGCACGCCTCGAGGGCGTGGACGACCCGGGCTCGTCCCGCGTCGCCGACCTTCGCCCGCACGACCTCGGCGAGGCGCTCGAGCCCGGAGGCCTCGACGAGCTTCGCGGCGACCGCCTCGGGGTGCCGGTCCGCCTGGAGCGCGAAGGTGGCAGCGACGGGCACCATCGGCGCGTCCGCGAGCCGTGGGGCGTGGGTAGCGAGCAGCTGCCGGTTCTCCGCGAGCACCTGCTCCCAGGTCGTGGGGTTGCGGTCGGTGCGGCTCAGCACGAACACGACCGAGGCCGAGCCCGCCGCGACCTCGCTGACGAAGGCGAGCTCGGGGGCGGTGAGCACCTGGCCGCCGTCGGAGACGAAGAGCATGAGGGAGGCGTGCTCGACCGCGGTCCGGGCGCGTCGGCCGTGGACGGCGCGCAGCCCGCCGACGCCCGGCGTGTCGAGCACCGTGATCCCCGGGAGCCAGCGCGACGTCACGGCGACGCGCACTCCGACCGCCGGTGCGGCGTCCCCCTCGTCCCCGTGCTCCCCGTCGGGCGCCGGGTCGGCCGGGTGCGCGGTCGGGTGGGAGCCGACGTCCGGCTCGGGCTCGGCGGCCAGCGCGACGAGGGCGTCGGCCACGGGAGCGTGGCGGTGGCTGCCGTCGGCGAGCTCGACCCGCGCCGTACCCTCCGGCAGGTCGTCGGACGGCGGCACCACGGCGATGACGCCCGTCGTGACGACCTCGGCCGCCGTGGGGGAGACCTCGGTGCCGGTGAGGGCGTTGACCAGGGTGCTCTTGCCGCGCTTGACCTCGCCCACGACGACCACCGACGGCGGGGGCGGCACGGCGCTCACCGGCGTCATGGCCAGCGCCACGTCCTCCGTCATGCCCAGCTTCGTCAGCAGGCCGACCGCGCCGCCGAGCGCCTTCTTCTGGCTCGGCTGCAGCCGCACCCGGATGGGGTACTCGCGGGGCTCGCCCCGCGCGGCGGGAGGGCTCGGAAGGGTGCTCACGTCTGTGGGATGCACGAGGGGCCGCGGATGTTCCCGGACCGGTGGAACTTTCTCGGTCCGGGCTCCGCGGCCCCTCGTCGGTGGTGACGCGTCAGGCGTCGCCGCCCTCCTGCTTGACGTCCTTCACGGCCGTCGGGTCGTCGACGCGGTAGGCGTCGAACGCCTTCTGCACGACCGACGGGTCGATCTCGCCCGCCTCGGCCAGGGACTGCAGCGCCGCGACCACGACCGACTGGGCGTCGATGTGGAAGAACCGACGTGCCGACGGGCGGGTGTCGGCGAAGCCGAACCCGTCCGCACCGAGCACGCGGTAGTCCTCCGGCACCCAGCGGGCGATCTGCAGCGGCACCGCGGCCATGTAGTCGGACACCGCGATGACCGGCCCGCCAGCGCCGGCGAGCTTGTCGGCGACGTACGCCGTGCGCGGGGTCTCGCTCGGGTGCAGGAGGTTCCACTCCTCGGCGGCGACGCCGTCCCGGGCGAGCTCGTTCCACGAGGTCACCGACCAGGTGTCGGCGGCCACGCCCCACTCCTCGGCCAGCAGGCGCTGCGCCTCGGCGATCCACGGGAATCCGACGCCCGAGGCGAGCAGCTGCACCCGCGGCCCCTCGGCCTCCGACGTGGACACCTTGTGGATCCCCTTGAGGATGCCCTCGACGTCGACGTCCTCCGGCTCGGCCGGCTGCGCGACGGGCTCGTTGTAGACCGTCATGTAGAAGATGACGTCCTCGCCCTGCGGGTGCTGCTCGGTCGCGCCGTACATGCGCTCGAGGCCGGAGCGCATCACGTGCGCCACCTCGTAGGAGAACGCCGGGTCGTAGTGCACGACCGCGGGGTTCGTCGTCGCCAGCAGCGGCGAGTGCCCGTCGGCGTGCTGCAGGCCCTCGCCGGTGAGCGTCGTGCGGCCGGCGGTCGCGCCGATGAGGAAGCCCCGGGACAGCTGGTCGGCCATGGCCCAGATCGAGTCGCCCGTGCGCTGGAACCCGAACATCGAGTAGAAGATGTAGAACGGGATCATCTGCTCGCCGTGGGTGGCGTACGCCGAGCCCGCCGCCGTCGCGGACGCCATGGCGCCCGCCTCGGAGATGCCCTCGTGGAGCAGCTGCCCCGAGGTCGACTCCTTGTAGGCCAGCAGCATGTTGCGGTCCACCGACTCGTAGGTCTGGCCCATCGGGTTGTAGACCTTGGCGCTCGGGAACATCGAGTCCATGCCGAACGTGCGGTACTCGTCGGGGGCGATGGGCACGATGCGGGCGCCGATCTCCGGGTCGCGCATCCAGTCGCGGAGCAGGCGGACGGCGGCCATCGTCGTGGCGACCTTGTTCTTGCCGGCGCCCTTCTTGAGCTCGGCGTAGACCTTGTCGCCCGGGAGCTTGAGCATCGTGGAGCGGTTGACGCGCTTCGGCAGCGAGCCGCCGAGCTGCTTGCGCCGCTCCATCATGTACTCCATCTCGGGGGACTTCTCGCCCGGGTGGAAGAACGGTGCGGCGCCCGTCTGCTCGTAGGCGAGGTCGAGGTCGCGGTCCGAGATCGGCAGGTAGAGCCGGTCGCGGAAGCGCTTGACGTCGTCCTTCGTCAGCTTCTTCATCTGGTGCGTGGCGTTCTTGCCCTCGAGGGAGTCGATCGTCCAGCCCTTGATGGTCTGCGCCAGGATCACCGTCGGCTGACCCGTGTGCTTGGTCGCGGCGTCGAACGCCGAGTAGACCTTGCGGTAGTCGTGACCGCCGCGGGGGAGCTTGCGGATCTGCTCGTCCGACATGTGCTCGACCATGGCGCGCAGGCGCGGGTCGCCGCCGAAGAAGCTCTCCCGGATGTAGTCGCCGGACTCGACCGAGTAGGTCTGGAAGGCGCCGTCGGGAGTGCTGTTCATCTTGTTGACGAGCACGCCGTCGACGTCGCGGGCGAGCAGCTGGTCCCACTCGCGGCCCCAGACGACCTTGATGACGTTCCAGCCCGCGCCCCGGAAGTTGGACTCGAGCTCCTGGATGATCTTGCCGTTGCCCGTCACCGGGCCGTCGAGCTGCTGCAGGTTGCAGTTGATGACCCAGGTGAGGTTGTCGAGCTCCTCGCGGGCCGCGACGCGGATGGCGCCGAGCGACTCGGGCTCGGCCATCTCGCCGTCGCCCAGGAAGGCCCACACGTGCTGCTGCGAGGTGTCCTTGATGCCGCGGTTCTGCAGGTAGCGGTTGAACCGCGCCTGGTAGATCGACCCGATGGCCGTGAGACCCATCGACACGGTCGGGAACTCCCAGAACCCGGGCATGAGCCGGGGGTGGGGGTACGACGAGAGGCCCTGCCCGACGCCGTGCTGCACCTCCTGGCGGAAGCGGTAGAGCTGCTCCTCCGTGAGGCGGCCCTCGAGGAACGCGCGGGCGTAGACACCGGGGGAGGCGTGCCCCTGGATGTAGACCTGGTCGCCGCCGCCGGGGGCGTCCTTGCCGCGGAAGAAGTGGTTGAAGCCGACCTCGTAGAGGCTGGCCGAGGACTGGTACGTCGCGATGTGGCCCCCGACCTCGAGGCCCTTGCGGTTCGCGCTCGACACCATCATCGCGGCGTTCCACCGGATGTAGGCCCGGATGCGCCGCTCGATCTCCTCGTCGCCGGGGAACCAGGGTTCGCGCTCGGGCGGGATCGTGTTGATGTAGTCCGTGGAGCGCAGGGCCGGCACGCCGACCTGCTTCTCACGGGCCCGCTCGAGGAGTCGCAGCATCAGGTAGCGGGCGCGATCACGCCCGCGGTCCTCGATCAGGGAGTCGAAGGAGTCGAGCCACTCGTGCGTCTCGTCGGGATCGATGTCGGGCAACTGGGTCGGCAGGCCCTCATGGATCACGGACGGCGAAGTGGGACGCGACTGGCTGGGTCGGGGTGTCGGGTCAGCGGTCACGCCCGCCATCGTCGCACGTGTCGCAGTCACAAGAAATCTACCCGCGGGTACGTGGCCCGCTCGCGCGCGGACGCGCGAGGAGCGCGGTCGACGAGGGCGCTCGTCGGCAACTCGCGGCGCCCGTTGGGGGCGAATGGGTTGCGCGGGCTGCGGAAACCGGCTGGACTACGGGGCACGTCGCGTGCAGGCACGCGAGGACAGGCAGGACCGACAGGTCGAGACAGGTTGGGAAGTGGAGGGTTCAGTGAGTGCGACGTCGGGTGGAGGTTCCACCCAGACCGCCGGTGCCGCGGGCAACGCGGCGAGCCGGCTGGGACTGACGGTCGGCGCGGTCGTCCAGGAGCTCGGGTGGGACGAGGACACCGATGACGAGCTGCGGCAGGCGATCGAGGACGCGATCGACGGCGACATGGTGGACGGCGACGACGGAACGGTCGTGGACGCCGTCGTGCTGTGGTGGCGGGCCGACGACGGCGACCTCACCGACGGTCTCGTCGACGCCCTCGCCGATCTCGCGGCGGGTGGCGTGATCTGGCTCCTGACCCCGAAGGTCGGCCGGCCGGGGGCCGTGGAGCCCGCCGACATCGCCGAGGCCGCGGACACGGCGGGGCTCACCCAGACCACCACCGCCACGGTGAGCCGTGAGTGGAGCGCCGTGCGCCTGGAGGCGCCCAAGCAGGCCTGACCCCGCGCCCGGTGTCGCCCGCCGTCCTCGGAGAGGCGATGGTGCGTGTTCTGTAACTCAGAGTGACACTTCCTGTTCACATCTGGGGACCGCCTCGCTAGTGTGACGCGCAGGCGATCGGAAGGAGCGCGGCGTGGGCGCAGTGCGGGCGAAGGTGGCGGATGCGGGCACGAGCCTGCGCGTGCTGGCGGGGGCCGGGATCGTCCGGCCCTACTCACCGCGGGTGCTCGCCGGGATGCTCGGCACCCTCCGGTCGTGGGGCACCAGTCCGGCGGGCGGCTTCCGCACCGCGGCTCTCCGCTGGCCCGACGAGGTCGGCGTGGTGGACGAGCGCGGTGCGCTCACCTGGGGTGAGCTGCACCGCCGCACCAACGCCCTCGCCGCCGCGATGCGCCAGGAGGGGGTGCGGGCCGGCGACGGCGTGGCCGTCATGTGCCGCAACCACCGGGGCTTCATCGAGGCCTCCGTCGCGGCCAGCAAGCTCGGCGCCGACGTGCTCTACCTCAACACCGCCTTCGCCGGGCCGCAGCTCGTCGACGTGCTGGAGCGCGAGGCGCCGCGGATCGTCGTGCACGACGAGGAGTTCACCGAGCTGCTCGCCGCGGCGGACGTCGAGCACCGCGTGCTGGCCTGGGTGGACGGGGACGACGGCGGCGCACCCGGCCGGGGGGACGGCGTACGCACGCTCGAGGAGCTCATCGCCCGGGGCGACGAGGCGGAGCTCGAGCCGCCGGCGCGCGAGGGGCGCACCATCATCCTGACGTCGGGCACGACCGGGACGCCGAAGGGTGCGCCCCGGCCCCAGGGCGGCGTGCCGGCTGCGGTCTCCCTGCTGTCGCGGATGCCCCTGCGCTCGCGCTGGCGCTGCTTCGTGGCGGCGCCGCTCTTCCACACCTGGGGCTTCGCCCACTACCAGCTCGCGATGCTGCTGGGCACGACGCTGGTGCTGCGCCGCCGCTTCGACCCGCGGGAGGCGCTCGCGGTGCTCGCCGAGGAGCGCTGCGACTCGTTCGTGGTCATCCCCGTCATGCTCCAGCGCATCCTCGCCCTGCCGGCCGACGTGCTCGACGCCCACCCGTTGCCCGACCTGGCCGTCGTGGCGTCCTCCGGCTCGGCCCTCCCCGGCGACCTCGCGCTCACCTGGATGGACCGGTTCGGCGACAACCTCTACAGCACCTACGGCTCGACCGAGGTGGCCTGGGCGAGCATCGCCGACCCCCAGGACCTGCGCGAGTCGCCGACCTCGGCCGGCCGGCTGCCGCACGCGACCGTCGTCAAGATCCTCGACGAGAAGGGCGCGGAGGTGCCGCCGGGCGAGCCGGGCCGGATCTTCGTCGGCAACGACCTGCAGATCGAGGGCTACACCGGGGGCGGCACTAAGGAGGTCGTCGACGGGCTGATGTCGTCGGGCGACGTCGGCCGCTTCGGGCCCGACGGCCGGCTCTACGTCGAGGGTCGCGACGACGAGATGATCGTCTCCGGCGGCGAGAACGTCTTCCCCAAGGAGGTCGAGGACTGCCTCGCCCGTCACGCCGACGTCGCCGAGGTGGCGGCCGTGGGCGTGGACGACGACGACTTCGGCAAGCGGCTGCGCGCCTTCGTCGTGCTCGTCGACGGTGCCGACGCCGACGAGGAGTCGCTGAAGGACTGGGTCAAGCAGAACCTGGCGCGCTACAAGGTCCCGCGCGAGATCGTGCTGCTCGACGAGCTGCCCCGGAACGCGACGGGCAAGGTGCTCAAGCGCGAGCTCGACGCGGGCTGAGGACGGTGCCGCTCGGGTCCGGCCGACCACGGTGGGAGGATGGGCGGCATGTTCCCGATGAGTGACGACGTGCGCGCGACGACGCCGTGCGGCGGCGCGGGCGGTGGGTGCGAGGTCGGCTCCGCGCTCCCGGTCGGCGCCGCGGCGCCGGACTTCGCGCTGCGCGACCAGTTCGGCCAGACGGTGCGGCTCTCCGACTTCCGCGACCGCAAGGCGGTGGCGGTGCTCTTCATCCCGTTCGCGTTCTCCGGCGTCTGCACCGGAGAGCTCGGAGCCGTGCAGGCCCGGTTGGCGTCCTTCCTCACCTTCGACACGGAGGTGGTCGCCGTCTCCTGCGACCCGGTGTACTCCCTGCGGGCCTTCGCCGAGCGAGACGGCCTCGACATGACGCTCCTCTCCGACTTCTGGCCGCACGGGGAGGTCTCCGCGGCGTACGGCGTGTTCGACAGCGCGCGCGGCGCTCCGCGCCGATCGTCCTTCGTGGTGGACCCCCGGGGCACCATCAGCTGGGCGGTGCACAACGACCTCCGCCAGGGGCGGGACCTCGACGCCCACCTCGCCGCGCTGCAGCAGGCGGTCGGCGAGCCCGTCTGACGTCCCACGATCGGTTCGACAGGTCTGGACCACCGGACCGGGACGTGTCGCATCGTGAGACGAAGGATGGCGTCGACGTGAATTCGTTGCCGTGACGATGCATGATCGTCATGTCGCGCCGCCGGAGACCCGAGACTCCGGCGGCGCGACACTTGCATTTCCGGACCCCCCGCCGCCCGAGCGGGCACGCACGCGTGCCGGGGCCGCTCGCGGGGTCGCGGTCCCGTAGGCTGAGCGCCGCTGCGGGCGAATAGCTCAGTTGGTCAGAGCGTCCGGTTTACACCCGGAAGGTCGGGGGTTCGAGCCCCTCTTCGCCCACTCCCGTGCGGTCCTCCAGCAGGCGGGCGAGCCGCTTCTTCCTGCGGTTCTCGCGCACGATCCAGGCAACGTCCGGGTCGTCCGTGTCCAGGGCCAGGAGCATCGCGAGCCCCGCAGCCGGAGCTGCTGCGACGGCGACGCTCCAGCAGTAGCCGAGCGCCTGGCGCAGGACGCGCGTGGCGGGGCGTGCGCGCAGGTCGGCGGGCAGGCCCGCGACGTGCTCGGTGGCCCGACGGCAGGCGGCGAGGGCGGCTGCGGCGGCAACCGGGGTGCGCAGCAGCCGGGGTTCGCAGATCGCAGCGACCGCCGCGCGCTGCACCAGGAGGTCGCCGTCGTCGACCCACCGCTGCACCAGCTCGACGAGGCCCTCGGGGTCCTCGTCCCCGCGGAGCTGGAGGCCGAGCACGACGCCCTCGCGGACCCGCCAGCGCTCGTCCGCGGCGAGGGACCGCGCACGGGACTCGCCCTCCGTCCCACCGCGGCGGGCGAGTGCCGCGGCGGCACACATCGCGGCGTACTCCGTGCCGGCGGCCAGCAACGCCGCCACCTCGGCGGGGCCGGCGACGGTGGCAGCCGCCTGCACCAGCGTGACGTCGGCGCGCCGGCCGGGGAGCCCGGAGCGGGCCTCGAGGAACCCCGGCCATGCCGCGGGGTCGAGGCTCGTCAGCGTGCGCTGCGCCGCCGCTCGGTCGGACATGGTGGGGACCGTAGCGGTCGCGTCCGGGCACGTGAGAGCTCTCTCACGGACGGCTCACGCGGCGCTCACCGCCGGCGAGCACGGTTGCTCCCACCAGCAGGCCCGCCGTGTGCGCGGGCCACGACGAAGGAGCCCCGCATGCTCATGAAGGTCATCCTCCCCGGGTTCGTCGCCCTCATGGGCGTGATCGGGGCGGCGATGCTCGCACTGCCCTCCGTGGGTGGTCCGGAGACGACCCGCACGGACGTGGTCGGCTCGGCGGCCAGCACCACGACCGGTACGGCGGCGGCGACCGGCTCGCCGACCCCGGAGCCCACCGCGTCGACCGACCCCACGGCGGTGCCGACCGCCACCCCGAGCGCCGAGCCCGGCGACGACCGGGCTCACGGTGACGACCGGGCTCACGGTGACGACCGGGCCGAGGCGCGACCGTCGGCACCGGCCACGACCTCGTCCCCGCGCCCGGTGGGCCCGCCGCCCGCCGCCGTACCGACCCGTGACGACGACCACGACGACGACGGGGACGACGACGGGGACGACGACGGGGACGACGACGGGGACGACGACCACGACGACGGGGACGACGACCACGACGACGACTGACCCACCCCCGAGCCGTGGGGCCCCCCCCCCCGCCCAACCGGCGGGGGGGGGCCCCCCCCCGGGGGGGCCCCCCCCCCCCCCCCCCCCCCCCCCCCCCCCCGCGCGGGGCCCCCCCCCCCCCCCCCCGGGGGGGGGGGGCCCCACGACCCGTGTCGGGACCGTCAGCCGTTGAAGCGGTAGCCCATGCCCCGCACGGTGCCGATCGCCCCGGCGCCGAACTTCCTGCGCAGGTAGCCGACGTACACGTCGACCACGTTCGAGCTCGGGTCGAAGTCGAGGCCCCACACCGTGTCCAGCAGCTGCTCGCGCGAGAGCACCTGGCCGGGGTTGCGCAGGAACACCTCGGCGAGCGTGAACTCGCGGGCGGACAGCTCGAGGGTGCGGCCGTCGACGGAGGCCCGGCGGGTGCGGAGGTCGAGGGTCACCCCGCCCGCGGTGAGCACGGAGCCCCGCCCGTCGTCGCCGCCCGCGCCGGAGCCGGCGTTGCGCAGCCGCACCCGCACCCGCGCCTGCAGCTCGCTGAACCGGAACGGCTTCGGCATGTAGTCGTCGGCCCCGCCGTCCAGCGCGGAGACGGTGTCGGTCGCGGAGTCGCGGGCGGTCAGCACGATGACGGGCATCCGCGATCCCTGGGAGCGGAGCTGGTCGAGCACCTCGAAGCCGTCCATGCGGGGCAGCCCGATGTCCAGCACCATGAGGTCGAACGTGCCGCTCAGGGCGTGGTCGAGCCCGTCGACACCGTCGCCGACCACGGTGACGCTGTGGCCGTCGGCCCGCAGGCCCTTGGCGACGAAGGACGCGATCCGGCTCTCGTCCTCGACGATCAGGATGCTGGCCACGCGGGCTCCTCTCGGGTCGGGATCGTCAGCACGAACATCGCACCGGTGCGCGGGGCCCGGGTGACGGTGACGTCGCCGCCGTGGGCGGCCGCGATGGCCGCCACGATCGAGAGGCCCAGGCCGAACCCCTCGTCGTCGGCGGGCACGTGGCTGCGCCCGAACCGCTCGAAGATGCGCTCGCGGTCCGCCTCGGGCACGCCGGGTCCGCTGTCGCGCACCCACAGGCGCACCGTGCCGTCCTGCGGGGCGTCCCACCCGAGGGCGACGACGTCCCCGTCCGCGGTGTGCTTGACGGCGTTGTCGCAGAGCTGGAGCAGCGCCTGCGTGAGGCGCTGCTCGTCGGCGTCCACGACCGGTGGCGCGACCTCCGCGGTCGGTACGTCGAGGGTCCAGTCACGGGCTCCCAGCGCTCGCGCCTTGGACAGCACGGTGGTGACCAGGTCGGCGACGTCCACCGGGGCGGTCGTCAGGAAGTCCGGCCGGTCGCTCTTCGCGAGCAGCAGCAGGTCGCCCACGAGGCGCGCCATCCGGTCCACCTCGTCGAGCAGGAGGTCGCGTGTCTCCCGGGCCTCGGGGGAGCCGGTCTCGAGCAGCTCGAGGTGGCCCCGCAGGATCGTGAGCGGCGTCCTCAGCTCGTGCCCGGCATCGTCGAGGAACTGCCGCTGCCCGGTGAAGGCGGCCTCGAGCCGGGCCAGCATGCCGTTGACCGTGCGGGTGAGGTCGGTGATGTCGTCGTTGCCGGTCTGGGGCACCCGGCGGGACAGGTCGGTGCCGCTGATCTCCTCCGCGCTGCGGCGCAGCACACGGAGCGGACGCAGGAGCCGGCCGGACTGCCAGGACGCCGCCCCCACGACGAGCAGCAGGGCGGCGAGCGCGACGAGCGTGTAGGTGCGCACGGTGTCGCCGAGCTGCTGGTGGGCCACGTCGGTGTAGGTCACGACGACCAACGCTCCGCGGGTCGTGACGCCGTCCGCCTCCACCGAGGCGGGTTGCACGGTCAGCAGGAGGGGCTGCCCCTCGATGGTGGCGCGCACCGAGCCGCCGTCGGCGACGAGGGGGCTGACCGCCGCTGCGAAGGCGGCGGTGCCGGCGACGTCCTCCGGCGAGCCGCGCTCGGCCTGGTCGATCCGCGCGCCGTCCTCCCACCAGCCGACGAGCTTCTCCTCCTCCGTGGGCACGTTGCGCTGCACGAACCCGTAGAGGAGGTCGGCCACGCCCACCGGCGCGACGCCGGTGAGGGGGTCCTCCGCGCCGGGCAGGTGGTAGGGGCCCGCCGTCGTCGCGAGCCGGCGGAACTCGTCGAGCTCCTGCTCGACGGCCTGCACGTGCGCGGTGTCGATGCGGCGGTCCTCGATGACGTAGAAGCTGAACCCCGCACCCGCGAGCGCCAGGGCGACGAGCACGGCGACCGTCGTCGTGATGCGGAGGCGCACGGACAGGCCCGGGCGCACGGCACGGGGTGTGGAGGCAGGCGACGGGCTCAGTCGTCGTCCCCGTCGTCGTCCCCGTCGTCGTCCCCGTCGTCGTCCCCGTCGTCGTCCCCGTCGTCGTCCCCGTCGTCGTCCCCGTCGTCCCCGTCGTCCCCGCTGTCGTCGTCCTCGTCGTCGCCGTCGTCCCCGCCGTGGTCGTCGCTGTCGTCGTCCTCGACGGGCTGCGGGCCGGGCAGGACGTTCTGCGGCTCGGAGGTGGGGGCGGCCGGGGCGGTCGTCGCCGGCGCGGAGGACGCGTCGGTGGGGGAGGGCGACGCCGTGGCGTCGGTCGTCGGGGAGTCCGCGGTGGGCGTGGCGGGCGCGACCACCGGCCCGACCTGCGGGTCGGGGCTCTCGGCGGCCAGCACGCTGACGCCGAACCCGCCGACCAGGAGGCCCACGGTGACGCCGAGCAGGATCTTGAGGAGGGAGGACATGGTGCGGCCGATCCTGCCGCAGGTCGGCGGAGGAGCCCAGCACCATGAGAGGACTCTCATCGTGGGGCCGTGCACCCGGGCGGCAACAGTGTCGCAACCCGTCGGGTCCTAGGGTGGTCGGCGTCACACCACGACGCCCCACCACGACGAGGAGGCCCCGGTGATCGTCCCCCTGAGCGTGCGCGACTTCATGGATCGCGCCACGACCGTCTACCCCGACCGGATCGGCGTGGTCGACGAGCCGGACCAGCCGGCGCCGTCCCTCGGCACCCTGACGTACGGCGAGCTCGGGGACCTCGCGGCCCGCCAGGCAGCGCACCTCGACGCGCTGGGTGTCGGGGTGGGGGACCGGGTCGCCGTGGTGTCCCACAACAGCGCCCGCCTGCTCACCTCGTTCTTCGGGGTCGCGGGCTCGGGTCGCGTGTTCGTCCCGGTCAACTTCCGGCTGCGCCCGGACGAGGTGCGCTACATCGTCGAGCACTCGGGTGCGCGGGTGCTGTACGTGGACCCCGAGATCGACGAGGCGCTGGCGGACGTCGCCTGCGAGCACCGCTACGTGCTGGGCCAGGACGAGCACCTCTACGCGCCGGAGGGTGCGGAGCCGCGCCCGTGGGAGCCCGACGAGTCCGCGACGGCGTGCATCAACTACACGTCCGGCACGACCGCGCGCCCCAAGGGCGTGCAGATCACCCACCGCAACATCTGGGTCAACGCGACCACCTTCGCGCTCCACGCGGGGGTCACCGACCGCGACGTCTACCTGCACACGCTGCCGATGTTCCACGCCAACGGCTGGGGGATGCCGTTCGCCACCACGGGCCTGGGCGTGCCGCAGATCGTGCTCCGCAAGGTCGACGGGGCCGAGATCCTGCGGCGGATCGAGGAGCACGGCGTGACCTTCCTGTGCGCGGCTCCCGCGGTCGTCGCGTCGGTGCTGGAGGCGGCCCAGACGTGGGACGGGCCGGTGCCGGGACGCGACCGCGTCCGCGTCATCGTGGCCGGCGCCCCGCCGCCGACCCGCACGGTCGCGCGGGTGGAGGAGGAGCTGGGCTGGGAGTTCATCCAGATCTACGGCCTCACCGAGACGTCGCCGCTGCTCACCGTGAACCGCTCGCGTGCCGAGTGGGACGACCTCGAGCCCGAGGAGCGGGCCGCCCACCTGGTGCGCGCCGGCGCGCCGGCGCTCGGGGTGCGGCTCTCCGTGGACGAGCACGGCGAGGTGCTGGCGCGGGGCAACCAGGTGCTCGAGGGCTACTGGCAGCAGCCGGAGGAGACGGAGAAGGCGCTCGCCGGCGGTTGGTTCCACACCGGTGACGGCGGCACCCTGGAGGACGGCTACCTCACCATCAACGACCGCAAGAAGGACGTGATCATCACGGGCGGCGAGAACGTCTCGTCGATCGAGGTGGAGGACGCGCTCTTCTCGCACCCCGCGGTCGCCGAGGTCGCGGTCATCGGCGTGCCGAGCGAGAAGTGGGGCGAGACCATCAAGGCCCTCGTCGTGCTCGCCCCCGACACGTCCGCCGACGAGGCGGAGCTGATCGCCTGGTGCAAGCAGCGCCTGGCGGGCTACAAGGCCCCCACGTCGGTGGAGATCCGCGACGAGCTGGCGCGCACCGCGACGGGCAAGCTGCAGAAGTTCAAGCTGCGTGCGCCGTACTGGGAGGGGCAGACCCGCCAGGTGAACTGACGGCTACGGTACGCCCATGACGACGTTGGGCGATGTGGTCGACCTGCTGCACGCGTGGTTCCCGCCGGGCACGGCGGAGGACTGGGACGCGGTGGGGCTCGTGTACGGCGATCCCTCGCGCAGCGTGCGCAAGGTGATGTTCGCGGTCGACATCGACGAGGCGGTGGCCGAGGAGGCCGCGTCGTGGGGCGCCGACCTGCTCGTCGTGCACCACCCGCTCTTCCTGCGTCCCGTCCACGGCTTCGCCGCCACGACGCCGAAGGGTCGCACCCTCAGCCGGCTCGCCGAGGCCGGGTGCGGCCTGCTGGTCGCGCACACCAACGCGGACCAGGCGGTCGGCGGCGTCTCCGAGGCGATGGCCGTGGCGCTCGGGATCGCCGACCTCGCGCCGATCCTGCCCGGCCCGAGCGAGCCCTACGACAAGGTCACCGTGCTCGTGCCCACCGACGCCGCCGCGCCCGTGCGGGCGGCGATCGCGGAGGCGGGGGCCGGGGCGATCGGCCACTACGACCACTGCACCTTCTCGGTCGCGGGCCAGGGCCGCTTCCGTCCGCTGGACGGTGCGCAGCCCACGATCGGGACGGTCGGCAGCATCGAGCTGGTGGACGAGGAGCGCGTCGAGGCGATCCTCCCGCGCCGGCTCCGCCGGCAGGTCGTCGCCGCGCTCCTGGCGGCGCACCCCTACGAGGAGCCCGCCTACGACGTCGTCGAGCTCGCCGACCCCCACGCCCTCATGAGCGGCACGGGGCGCGTCGGCGTCGTCGAGCGCACCACGCTGCGCGACTTCGCCCAGGCGGTCGCCGACGCCCTGCCGGTGACCGCCGGCGGGGTGCGCGTGGCGGGCGACCCCGACCGCTCGGTGCGCCGCATCGCCGTGTGCGGCGGTGCGGGCGACGGCCTGCTCGACGGGCTCGTCGGCAGCGACGTGGACGTCTACGTGACGAGCGACCTCCGCCACCACCGGGCGGCCGAGTTCGTGGCCGAGGACGGTCCTGCGCTCGTCGACGTCGCCCACTGGGCAGCGGAGTGGACGTGGTTGCCCGTGGTGGCGAAGCGCGTCACCGACGCGCTCGGCGATAGTGTGGAGACGCGCGTCAGCACGCTGCGCACCGACCCGTGGCAGTTCCGCGTGGACCCCTCCGACCCGTCCGACCGCTCTGAGAGGAGCGCGTGATCAAAGCCGATCCCTTCGCCCAGCGGAAGCTGCTCGACGTCCAGGCCCTGGACTCCCGTCTCGACCAGCTGAAGCACCGCCGCACCCACCTGCCGCAGCTCGCCCGGCTCGAGGAGCTCGCCGTGAGCCGTCGCGGTGTCGACGACCAGGCGCGCGACGCGCGGATCGCGGTGGACGACCTGGCGCTCGAGCAGCGCAAGGCCGACGCCGACGTGGAGCAGGTGAAGGCCCGCCGTGCCCGTGACCAGCAGCGCATGGACGCCGGCCTCGTCACCAACCCCAAGGACCTCGAGCGCATGCAGAACGAGCTCGTCTCCCTGGAGCGGCGCATCAGCTCCCTGGAGGACACCGAGCTGGAGATCATGGAGCGGCTCGAGGCGGCGCAGGGTCGGCTCACGGCAGCCGAGACCCGGCTCGCGGAGATCGACGCCGAGGCACAGGCGCTGGCCGCCGAGCGCGATGCGGCCTGGGCCGAGCTCGACACCGAGCTGGAGGCGGTCGCCGCCGAGCGTGCGCCGCTCGTCGAGGACCTGCCGGCCGACCTGCTGGCGCTCTACGACAAGCTCCGCCAGCAGAAGGGCGGCATCGGTGCCGCCGAGCTGCGGCGGCGGGAGTGCGGCGGCTGCCGCCTGACCCTCGACAACGCCGAGCTCGCGGTGATCAAGGCCGCCAGCGTCGACACGGTCGTGCGCTGCGAGGAGTGCTCGCGGATCCTCGTCCGCACGGGCGAGTCCGGCCTGTGACCTCCGCGGGTCCCGCCGCGGGGCCTGCCGCTGGTCCGAGCGCTGTCGTCGTCGAGGCCGACGGTGGGTCCCGGGGCAACCCGGGGCCCGCGGCGTACGGTGCCCTGCTGCGCGATGCCGCCACCGGTGCGGTCATCGCCCAGGACGGCGCGACGATCGGTCGGGCGACGAACAACGTGGCGGAGTACTCGGGCCTCATCGCCGGGCTGGAGCTGGCCGCGGCGTACGCGCCCGGTGCCCGGGTCGAGGTGCGCATGGACTCCAAGCTCGTCGTCGAGCAGATGGCGGGGCGCTGGAAGATCAAGCACCCGGACATGAAGCCGCTGGCGGCGCGCGCGAGCGCGATCGCGCCGCCCGGCACCGTGTGGACCTGGGTGCCGCGGGCCGAGAACGCCGCCGCCGACCGCCTCGCCAACCAGGCCCTCGACGGCGTGCGGTCGGGCGTGGAGGTGCTGGCCGCCGTGGCTGCCGTCGCGCCGGACGAGCCGGAGGTCACCGAGCAGGTCGACGCGGCCGAGCAGCAGGCCGCCCCGGTGGCGCCGACGACCCTCGTCATCGTGCGGCACGGCGTCACCGCCCACACCGCCGCGAAGCGCTTCTCCGGCGGGCTCGCCTCGGCGAACCCGCCGCTCGTCGAGGAGGGGCGCGCCCAGGTGCGCGCGACCGCCGACTGGCTGCGTCCTCTCGCCGACGAGGCGGCCGCGGTGGTCACCTCGCCGGTGCGCCGCACGCGGGAGTCCGCGGAGATCCTCGCCGCGGCGCTCGAGGTGCCCGTCGTCGAGGAGGCGGGTTTTGCGGAGATGGAGTTCGGGGCGTGGGACGGGCTCACCTTCGGCGAGGTGCGGGAGCGTCACCGGGCCGACCTCGACGCCTGGCTCGGGTCCCTCGACGCCCGTGCCGGTGGGGAGCGCGGCGAGTCCTTCCGCGGGGTGGAGGAGCGCGTGCTCGCGGGACTGCAGCGGGTGCTGGAGACCTACCGCGGCCGCACGGTCGTCGTGGTCTCGCACGTCACGCCGATCAAGACGCTCGTCGCCCATGCGCTGGGGGCGCCGCTGACGGCGCTCTTCCGCATGGAGCTCGCGCCGGCGTCCGTGACCGTCATCAGCCACTACCCGGGCGGGCGCGACGGCGAGGACACGGCCAGCCTGCGCCTCTTCAACGCGCGGCCCGGCGACGGTCCTCTCGGGGCCTGAGCGCCGGACGGTCCGCCGGCGGCGTCAGAGCTCGGCGACCACCACGTCGAGCTGCGTGCCGCGGGCCGTCGGGGCGCCCTCCTCGACGTACCAGCCGAGGTCGCGCAGCTGCGTCGCGAACGCGGCCGGCGTCCGCGGGGTGCCGCCGTCGGTCAGGACCGCCCGCACGATGCGGCCCTTCGTCGCCTTGTTGAAGTGGCTGACGACCTTGCGGGTGCCCTGGTGCTCGTGGAGCACGCGCACGGTGACGGTCCGGCGGGCCACGTCGCCCTCGGGGCGCCAGAACGCGGCGTACGTGCCCGACCGCAGGTCGACGAGCACGCCGGAGCCGACGCCCTCCGCGACGGCCTCGCCGAGGTGCCGGCGCCAGTGGGCGGCGACGGACCCGAGGCCCGGGAGGGTGGTGTCGCCGGAGAGCCGGTACGACGGGATCCGGTCGGCGAGGCGGACGAGCCCGAACACGGACGACGTCACGGCCACCCGCCGCAGCCGGCGGCGCGCCGGGGCGTCGAGCGTGGCGGCGTCCAGCGCGTCGTAGACGACGCCGGTGTAGATCTGCTCGGCCCGGGCCGTGGGGGCCGTCCGGAGGTCGGCGTTGCGGGTCGCCAGCCCGGTCTGCGTGGGGCCCAGGCCGAGCACCTCGGCCGCGGCCGCGGGGTCGGCGGAGCACAGTGCGACGAGGGCGTCGAGCGCTTCCTCCCGGCCCGGGGTGAGCACGGGGAAGGACAGCGAGCCGAGGTCGAGCGGCTTGCCGCGGGTCGGCGCGGACTTGCCCTCGCTGGGCGGCAGGAGGAGGAGCACGACGCGCCACTCTAGGGCCCGACCGGGTACGCCGCGTCGCCCGGTTGAGCACCGGTGCTCAGTCCCGCGGGGGTCGCCCCGGCGTAGGAATGTCCCCATGTCCACGAACGCCACCAGCGCGACCCCTGCCCGCCCCGACCGCCGCCCCCTGCGCGACCTCGCCTGGGGGCTCGGCGTCGCCGTCCTCAGCGCCGCGGCGTGGTTCGGGTGGATGGGCTGGGACGACGAGTACCAGGTCGACACGGCCACCAACCAGGTCAGCGGGCCCTACGAGGCGTGGCAGGTGGTCGGCTGCGTGGTGACCCTGCTCGTGGTGGGCGTGGTCGCGGCGCGGTGGTGGCGGCCCTTCGCCACGGCGACCGTCCTCTCCCTCGCCTTCACCGTCGCCTGGTCGGTGACGGCGGCCGCCGAGGACGACACCGGTCTGTGGGGGGTCGGCGCCGTCCTGGTGCTCGTGGGCACCGCGGCGGCCTCGCTGCTCGTCGCCGCCGTCGTCGCGGCGGTCGCGACGGCGCGGGAACCGCGGTGAGGTCCGCCGCGTCCCACCCCCACGCGCGCTGGTGGGCACCGGGGACAGGAGAGCACGAGATGGACGGCACGCCGGAGACCGGGGACCGACTGCAGTGGGCCGACGCCGACACGGTGACGGACTTCCTGCTCGTCGGCGGCGACCTCGCCACCGACGAGGTGCGGGCCCTGGCCCAGGCCGACGAGCTGACCGCCGCGGGCGTCACGCACGTGCTCGACGCCCGCGCCGAGGCGGCCGACGGCGACGTGTGGGAGGCGTTCCCGGGCGTGACCTACCACTGGGACGGCATCGAGGACGCCGGGCAGCCGGTGGGGCGCGCCTGGTTCGACGCGGTCGCGACGTTCGCCCGCACCGCGCTCGCCGCGCCGGGCGCCCGGCTCCTCACCCACTGCCACCTCGGGGTGAACCGCGGACCGAGCGCCGCCTACGCGGTGCTGCTCGACCGGGGCTGGGACCCCGTCGACGCGTTGGACGCCATCCGCGGGGCCCGCCCGGTGGCGGCGGTGGCCTACGCGGACGACGCCCTCGACTGGCACCTCGCGCGTCGGGGTGCGGGGTGGTTCGAACGGCGCCGTACGCGCGCCCGGGTGGAGGAGTGGCGCCGGGACCACCCCCTCGACGTCCCCGAGGTCCTGCAGGCGGGGCTTGCCGCGCGGCACGCGGGGGAGCGGGGCTGGAGCCTGGGTACCGGGGTGGCGGTCGGCGCCTGACGACGCTCGCGAACCGGGCGGCTCGGGTGCCGACGTACCGTCGGTGGGAGCCGACCGGCAGCGATCACCAGGAGGTGCACCCGTGGCGGAGAAGAAGGGCCCCGGCCCGAGCGTGAAGGACGACGAGACCTACGAGGCGCTGCGTCGCGAGGGCGCGAGCAAGGAGAAGGCGGCGCGCATCGCCAACGCCTCCGCCAAGGAGGGGTCCGACACCGTGGGACGCCGGGGCGGGAAGGCCGGGTCCTACGAGGACTGGACCGTGGACGAGCTGCGCAAGCGTGCCGCGGAGCTCGACGTCGAGGGCCGCTCGTCGATGACGAAGGACGAGCTCGTCGAGGCGCTGCGCGACCGCTGAGGCCGGTCCCTCAGCCCACGAGGCCGTGCTCGTGGGCGAAGACGACGATCTGCACGCGGTCGCGCAGCCCGAGCTTGCGCAGGACGGCGCCGACGTGGGTCTTCACCGTGGACTCGCTGACGAAGACGTCCTGCGCGATCTCGCCGTTCGACAGGCCGCGGGCGACCGCCGTGAAGACCTCGCGCTCCTTGTCGGTGAGGGAGAGGTACGCCGCGGGCGGCGGCGCCTGCGTCCGCAGCCGTCCGTCGAGCAGGGTCGCGAGGTCCTGCGGGGCGAGCACCGCGTTGCCGTGGTGGACCGTGCGGATGGCGTCGCGCAGCAGCAGCGGCGTGGTGTCCTTGAGCAGGAAACCGCTCGCGCCGTACCGGATCGCGGTGGCGGCGCGGTCGTCGAGGTTGAAGGTCGTGAGCACGACGACCCGCACGGGCCGCTCGCGGCGCGCGACGCGCTCCGGGGAGAAGATCTGCCGCGTCGCCTCGACCCCGTCCATCTCGGGCATGCGCACGTCCATGAGCACGACGTCGGGCTGCACCTCGTCCACGACCTGCACGGCCCGGAAGCCGTCGCCCGCCTGACCGACGACCTCCATGTCGTCGGCGGAGTCGACGATGACGGAGACACCGGCCCGGAACAGCTCCTGGTCGTCGACGAGCACCACGCGGATCGTCATGCGGCGCCCCCGGCGCGCACGGGCACCCAGGCGGTCGCCGTGTAGGTCGGCCCGTCCGCCTCCTGGCGGCGGCGGACGTCGAGCCGGCCGCCGACGGCCTCGAGGCGACGCCGCATGCCGTCCACGCCGCGACCGGACCCGTCGGCGGGGTCACCGGTCGCCGCGGCCAGCGGCACCGCCTGCTCGTCCGCCGTCTCCGCCACCACGTTGCGCACCTCGATCCTCAGCTCCTGCTCCCACGCCCCGTCGGGCCAGTGTCGCTCGACGTGCACCGGGGTGTCGCGGCGGCCGTGCCGCATCGCGTTGGTGAGCATCTCCTGGAGCACCCGGTGGGCCACCGTCGCGAGCTCGGGCGGCAGCGGCCGCGGGGGACCGACCTCGTGGTGCTCGACCGCGAACCCGCTGCCCCGGACGCCGGCGACGAGGGCGTCGGCGTCGGCGACGGATCCCACCGCGGCCGTCGTCGGCGCCTGCGGTCCGGACAGCACCTGCCGGACGTCCTGCAGCGAGGAGCGGGCGGAGGTCGCGATGGTGGCCAGGGTCTCCTTGAGCCGCTCCTCGCCCGTCAGGAACTGGGCCGACTCGGCCTGGGCGAGGATCACGGCGAGCGAGTGCCCGACCACGTCGTGGACGTCGCGGGCCATCCGCGCCTGCTCCTCCTGCAGCCGGGCGATCTCCTGCACCTGCTGGGTCTCGCGGTGGGCCCGCTCGGCGTCCTGCTCGGCGGCGACCTGGGAGACGCGGGAGGCCCGAGCGCGCTCGGCCAGGCGGAGGGAGATGCCGACGAGCCAGGGGGCCAGCAGCAGGGAGACGAAGACCGCGAGCAGCGCCACGGGCCAGGACGCTCCGAGCCGGTCGTAGAGCACCGCGACGATCGCGCCGCCGCCCTGCCCGCGGTAGACGACCGTGTCGAACTGGCCCAGCTGCGCGAGCGTGAGGAAGACGAACCCGGCGAGCGGCATGGACCCGAGACCGGCGAGGAGGGTGACCCGGCTGCCCCACCGGGCGGTGCCGAACGCGACCACGGCGACGCTGGCCTGGGCGAGGAGGACGGGGACGCCGAGCAGGCCCTGCGCCAGGCAGGTGAGCCACACGAGGGTCAGCGCCGCTCCGGGGAGCCGCCGCGCCAGACCCACCGACGCCCCGGTCGCGAGCGCCACGAGCACGAGCCCCGACAGCTCGCCCTCGAGGAGCCACGGCAGTCGCAGCACCTCGACCACGCCGAGGGCGGCGACCGCCACGCCGACGGCCGCGTCGGGCGCCCACGCGCGCCAGGTGCGCGGCTCGGCGCCGCTCACGACGGCACCCCGACGCGCACGGGCTCGGCGGCGCGCTCCCGGGTGCGCCACCAGGCTGCGGCCGGCCGCTCCACCCCGTGCCAGCTCGCCGCGGCGGCGAGCAGGGTGAGCCCGGCGGCCAGCACCCCGGCGACCTCCTCGTGCGCGAGGGCCGCGCGGAGCCAGAGGGTCAGCGGGTAGCTCCACAGGTAGGCGCCGTACGACACGGTGCCCAGCCACACGAGGGGCGCCAGCGCCCGCGGCGCGGGACTCCAGGACCGCCACGCGAGGAGCAGCACGGCGGTGAGCGCGGCGATGGCGGGGCCTCCTGCCAGGTAGGTGAGCGCGTGACCCCGCAATGGAACCACGGCGAGCAGCCCGAGGCCGACGAGCGCCGCCGGCACTGCGGCGGCCGGCACGACGAGGTGCGGGCGCCGCTCGACGAGGACCCGGGCCGCGGCACCGACGACGAAGCAGACGGCCCAGCTCGTGGGCAGTGCGTAGGCCAGGTCGGGGTCGTCCGCCAGCCACACGAGCGTCGCGCTGCAGGCGAGCAGGCACACCGCGGCCACGGCGACGAGGGCGGTGCCGACGCGCTCGCGGGCCACCGCGAGCAGCAGCACCGCGGGCCACAGCAGGTAGAACTGCTCCTCGGTCGCCAGCGTCCACAGGTGGAAGGTGGCGTCGCTGCCCTGGTCGATCGGCAGGTTGGCCGTCCAGGTCAGCGCCACCAGCACCGTGCGGCCGAGCTCGTCGCGGTCGCCCAGCGGGTCGAGGAGGAGCGTCACGAGGGCGACGGCCGCGACGAGCACCACGAGCGC
Source organism: Nocardioides zeae (assembly GCF_010686755.1). Taxonomy (GTDB): domain Bacteria; phylum Actinomycetota; class Actinomycetes; order Propionibacteriales; family Nocardioidaceae; genus Nocardioides; species Nocardioides zeae. Next base: position 276,952 of record NZ_JAAGXA010000001.1, read on the forward strand.
GGGCACGAGGCGGGCGGCGCGGCGCGCGTAGAACCGCCCGAAGCGCACCCGCCCCGTCGCGGTGGCCTCCGTGAGCAGCACCCCGGTGATGAGGTAGCCGCTGAGCGCGAAGAACATCACCACCCCGACGACCCCCGCGCCGGGGAGGAGGTCGGGGACGGCGTGGCGTCCGATAACGAGACCCACGGCGAGACCGCGGAGCAGGTCGATCCCGGCGACCCTCATGCGGCGACGGAGGTGGAGCTGCCCAGGGCGTCCCGCACGAGCAGGTCGAGGAGGTCGGGGTGGTCGAGCCCGGCCGCCGCGAACATCCGCGGCACCTGCGAGGTGGCCGTGAAGCCCGGCATCGTGTTCACCTCGTTGAGCACGGGCCCGTCCGCGGTCAGGAAGAAGTCGACGCGCGCCACGCCGCGGCAGCCGAGGGCCTCGTACGTGGCGAGGGCGGCGGCCTCGAGGGCCGCCCGGTCCGCGGGGGCGAGGGCGGCGGGCACGGTGAACCGGGCGCCGCCGCCGTACTTCGCGTCGAAGTCGAAGAACCCGTCGACCTCGATCTCGAGCGCCGGGGAGACGAGGCGCTCCCGACCGTCGGGGCCGGTCGCGACGACGGCGAGGTCGATCTCGCGACCGACGACGACGTCCTCGACGAGCACGCGGTCGTCGTGGGCGAAGGCGGCGTCGAGCGCCGGCCCCAGCTCCGCGGCGGTGCGCACGAGGGCGACGCCCTGGCTCGACCCGGCGGCGACCGGCTTCACCACGACGGGGTGGTCGAGGACGTACGACGCGGCGCCTGCCCGTGTCAGCAGCACCCCCGGAGCGGTGCGGATGCCGACGGCCTCGGCGACGAGCTTGGTCGCCCACTTGTCCATCGCGAGCGCTCCCGCCGCGACCCCCGACCCGACGTAGGGCACCTGCGCGAGGTCGCAGAGCGCCGCGAGGGTGCCGTCCTCGCCACGGGGACCGTGGACGACGGGCAGCACGACGTCGCACGAGCGCAGCACGTGCACGGCACCCACGAGCCCGATGGGCCGGTCGCCCGCGTCGCGCCAGGTGCCGTCGCGGTCGATCGTGAGCGGGACGACGTCGTACGTCGCGGCGTGCCGCCCCGTGCGCAGCGCGGCCACGACGGAGGCCGCCGACGCGAGCGAGACGTCGTGCTCGCCGCTCTGTCCGCCGCCGATGACGGCGACGCGGGTGCGGGCGCGGGTGGTCATGGTCATGGTCACGGGAGGCTCCTGAGGACGGGGGTGGGCGGTGCGGGGCGGACGACCCGGGTCGGACGGGTGCCGAGGCCGGTCAGCACCTCGTGGGGCAGCAGGCCCGACCAGTGCGCCCAGTCGGCGACCGTGGGGCCGGCCGGGCCGATGACGGTGGCGACGTCGCCGGGGGCGACGGTGGCGAGGGGGCCGGTCGTCTCCGCGGGACCGAGGTCCAGCACCACCTGGTCCATGGAGATGCGCCCGACGATGGGGACGCGGCGACCGCGCAGCAGCACCTCGGCGGTGCCGGAGGCGAGGCGGGGCAGGCCGTCGGCGTACCCGACGGGCAGCAGCGCGAGCCGCCTGGCCCGGGCGGCGGTCCAGGTGCCGCCATAGCCGACGGGTGTGCCCGCGGGGACCCGGCGCACCGAGACCACGGGGGCCGTGAGCGTCACGGGATCGGCGAGCGTCGTGGTGCCGGACGGGTCGATGCCCGCGAGGCCGGCGCCGACGCGGACCATCGTGTGGCGGCTGGCCGGATCGACCAGGGTCGCCGCGGTCGCGGCGAGGTGCCGGAGCCGGGGGCGGAGCCCGGCGGCGCGGGCGACGCTCACGCCCCGCGCGAACCGTGCGCGGCCGATGGCGTTGGCGGGGTCGCCCGGCTCGTCGGCGCGCGCGAGGTGCCCCATGACGCCGACGACACGGACCGTGCCGCGCAGCTCGGCACGCCGGGCGGCGCGGCAGAGGTCCGCCCACGCGGGAGGCTCGGCCCCGTCGCGGGCCAGCCCGGTGTCGAGGTGGAGGTGCAGCCGGGCCGTGCGACCGGTGGCGCGGGCGGCCGCGGCGACCGCGGCGAGGTGGTCCCGCGACGGCACGGCCACGTCGACGTCGGCGGCGAGGGCGGCGTCCCAGTCGGCGTCGACCGCGTTCAGCCAGCTCAGCAAGGGCGCGCCGATACCGGCCGTGCGCAGGTCGAGCGCCTCCTGCAGGGAGGTCACGCCCAGCCGGGTCGCGCCGTGGGCCAGCGCGGTCCGGGCGACGTCGGGCGCCCCGAGGCCGAAGCCGTCGGCCTTGACGACGGCCATGAGGGCCGCCGTTCCGGCGCGGTCGGCGAGCGCGCGGGTGTTGCGGGCGACGGCGCCGAGGTCGACAGTGAGCACGGGGGTACGCCGCGGGTCGGCCGTGAGCGCACCGGTCGGGCCGGCGGGGGGCGCGGCCGGCAGGGGAGCCGCGGCGCTCACGCCGCCACCCCGGCGCCCCGGCCGACCGGGCCGTAGACCGCCGCCGGTGCCCCGGAGGTGAGGGCCCAGTAGCGGTCGCCCCAGCTCCAGTGCCACCACTCGGTCGGGTAGTTCACGAGGCCGGCGGAGCCGAGCACGGCGCCGAGGAGCGCGCGGTGGGCGCGGGCCCGGGGGGTGATGGTGGGGGAGTCGGTGAAGCAGCGGCCCTGCGACTGCTCGGGCGTGGCGGCGCCGGGGTGCGCGGTGGCGACCTCCGCGGCGTACCGCGTGATGATCGCCCGCTGGTCGCCGCACTCGGCGAGCGCCACGGCGGCGACGCTGGGGTCGCTGAGCAGGATCGTCATGACCACGATGCTGGTCGGCCGTGCGGTCGGGGGCCTCCGCCTGAGGTGCCGACCTGGTGGCCGCGAGGATGAACCGGGGTCGGAGAGGGGCTACGGTCACGCTGTGCTCGTGAAGATCTGCGGTCTCGACACCGTCGCCAACGTCCGTGCCGCCGTCGCCGCGGGAGCGGACGCCGTGGGGGTCGTCATGAGCCCGGGCAGCCCCCGCGACCGCACCGCCGACGAGGCGACCACCCTGCTCGCCGCTGCCGCCGAAGCGGCGGCGGAGGAGGGGCGCGACGTCGCCACCGTGCTCGTCGTCAGCACCATGCCGGCCGTCGAGGCCGCGCGCACCGCGGTCGCGGTCGGGGCGTCGGTGCTGCAGCTGCACGGACGGTACGGCGCGGAGGACGTCGCCGCCGCCCGCGCCGTCGGGCCGCGGGTCTGGCGCGCCACCTCGCTGCGGGACGACCCGTCCCCCCGCGTCGGCGCCCTCGGCGAGGAGGTGCTGCTGCTCGACGCACCGGTGCCCGGGTCCGGGGAGCGGTGGGACACGACCGGAGTGGCGGCGCTGGGGCTCGAGGGCACCTGGTTACTGGCGGGCGGGCTGTCGCCGGCGAACGTCGCCGCGGCCGTGCGCGAGGTGCGTCCCGGAGGGGTCGACGTGTCGAGCGGCGTCGAGGCGGCCCGCGGTGTGAAGGACCCCGGGCTGGTGCGCGCGTTCGTCGCGCGCGCGAAGGGCGCCGCGGCGGGCTGACCGGCCGACCGCCCCACGATCACGTAGCGGCAGGTTTGACATCGTGGCGGGGGGGTTATGGTGAAACGGTTGTCTCAGGCTGGTGTTCGGGCGCCCGAGTCGGCCCTGGTGGGCCGCGGAGAGGGGTCCGGATGGGCGAGCACGTGCGGAGCAGTGACCTCGGCGACGGACCTCGGTCGTCGCATCCCTCGTCGGCGGTCCCGCCCCCACCGCAACGCCGCGCCATCGGCTGCCGCCACCTCCAGGCTGCGGCCGACCCCCGCCAGCTCGACCTCGAGCTCGCCGGGACGGAGCTCGTCGTCGGACTCCACCTGACGCGCGACCTGCCCTTCTCCTCGGCCGACCTCGCGCAGCTCGACCAGCTGGCCGCCCACATCGCCGCGGTGACCGTGGCGGGCGCACCCACGACGGCGGACACGACGAGCGCGCTGGCGCGCCACCCCGCGGAGGTCCTCGAGGACTGCCTGGACCTGCTGGACCGGATGCCGCGCGCGTCGACCGCCGAGCGCATGACCGCCGCCGCGCGGGCCTGCTTCCAGGGCACCGGACTGGCGGGCTGGTGGGTCGCGCGTGTCGACGGCGACAGCGTCGTGGGGGTGTCCCAGGGGCCCGACGAGGCCCGGCTGCGGGCGGAGGACGCGGCCGGCGTCATCGTCCTCCAGCGGATGCCGCTCGATTTCCTCACGGCGGAGCCGACCCTCGCGCGCGTTCTCGAAGGTGGGTCCTACGCCGGACCGCTGCTCGCCACCCCGTTCCGCGACGCCTATGAGCGGCTGGGGGTGACCGGACTGGTGTGCGCCGGCGGATACGACCCCGACGCCCACCAGTGGCTCCTGGCGGTCTGCGACGACAGCGGACAGGAGCTCCCGGCGGTGTGGCGGCTGCTGGTCAGTGCCGTCACGCAGGCGGCGCTCGGGATGCCGGGCACGGGACGCAGCCGCTGACGCTCTGCGGTCCACGGGCAGCCGCCGCGCGGCCGCCTAGGGGCGACGCCGCGCCAGCAGCGTCGAGTCGTCGACGTGGATCGTGACGCCGTCGTGGACGGTGGGTCGGTGCCGCTGCTCGGCGACGACGACCTCGACGTCCTCGGGCAGGGCGTCGACGAGGTCTGCCGCCACCCACATCGCCCGCCGGTGGGCGTCGCTGATCTGGAGCGACTCCGACGGAGCATGGCCCACCACGAGGAGGTGCCCGCCGGGGGCGACCGCCTCGGCCAGGCGTCGCGTCACGGCGACCATCCCGCCGTCCGGCGGGTGCAGGAAGTGGGTCGTCACGAGGTCGAACTGACGCCCCCCGGCCGTGAACGTGCGCGCGTCGACCTGCCACCACTCGACGCGGTCGGCGACCCCCGCCTCGGCGGCGTGGTGCGCCGCGCGGGCGAGACCCGCTGCCGAGAAGTCGGCGCCGGTGACGCGCCACCCCTGCCGGGCCAGCCACACCACGTCGCCGCCCTCGCCACAGCCCACGTCGAGCGCCGTGCCCGGGGTGAGGCCCTCGACCTCGGCGACGAGCTGCACGTTGGGCTTGCCGCTCCAGGTGCGATTCGCCGCGCCGGCGTAGCGGTCCTCCCAGCCCTCCGGCTCGAAGTAGTCCGGGGGCGGCTCCGTCGCGTCCTGGCCGTGCTGGTGCCGGCCGTGCTGCTGGTCGTCGCTCATGGGAGCCAGCCTGCCGGGAGCTGGGGAGCGGGGCAACAGCGGGGCAGCGCGAGCAGGGCCGGGGCAGGAGGATGGGGTCATGACGAACGGACCGGAGCTCCTCGGTGGGCTCGGCGCGCAGCTGCCGGTCGTGGCGGCGCCCATGGCCGGCGGGCCCAGCACGCCCGACCTCGTCGTCGCGGCCGCGGAGGCGGGCGCCCTCGGGTTCCTGGCGGCGGGGTACAAGACGCCGGAGGTGCTCGCCGCGGAGATCCGCGCAGTGCGGGAACGCACGGGCCGGTTCGGGGTCAACCTGTTCGTCCCGACCCCGGTGCCGGTCGACCCGGCCGCCTACGCAGCGTACGCCGACCGCCTGCGCCCCCTCGCCTCGCGGCACGGCGTGACGGGCCTGCCCGAGGAACCACGCGAGGACGACGACGCCTGGGACGCCAAGGTCGACCTGCTCCTCGCGGACCCGGTGCCGGTCGTCAGCTTCACCTTCGGTCTGCCGGCGCCGTCGGTCGTGCGGGCGCTCCGGGACGTCGGGACGGCGACGGTGCAGACCGTCGTGCGCCCTGCCGAGGCGGAGCTCGCCGCCCGGGCCGGCGTCGACGCGCTCGTGGTGCAGTCCCACGTCGCCGGCGGACACTCCGGCACGTTCGATCCCGACGACCTCCCGCCCGAGGTGCCCCTGACCGCGCTGCTGCAGGAGGTGCGCGCCGTGACCGACCTGCCCCTGTGGGCGGCCGGCGGGTTGGCGTCCCCCGAGGACGTCGCCGCGGTGCTGGCGGCGGGGGCCGAGGCCGCCGTCGTGGGCACGGCCCTCCTCCGCGCGCCCGAGGCCGGCACGTCGGCGACGTACCGCCGTGCGCTCGCCGACCCCGCCCGGACGGTCACCGGCCTCACGCGGGCGTTCTCCGGCCGGCCCGCGCGGGCGTTGCGGAACGGTTTCGTCGAGGCGTACGACGCGGTCGCGCCCTCCGGCTACCCCGCCGTGCACCACCTGACGAGCCCGATCCGCAAGGCAGCCGCGGAAACCGGCGACGTGGAGACCATCAACATCTGGGCCGGCACGGGCTTCCGGTCGGCGACGGACGAGCCGGCCGGCGTCGTGCTGCGGCGGCTGGCGGAGGGATCCGCTTAGCTGGACCGCGGGCCGCGGGCCGCGGGCCGCGGGCCGCGGGCTCCGGGCTCTGGGCTGCGGGATCCGGGATCCGGGCTGGGCTCAGGTCGGGTGGGTGAAGGTGACCGGGGTGCCGGTCGACCGCGCGTGCTCGATCTCGCGCCGGACCGAGTCGCCGACGTATCCGCCCGGGTTCACGACCAGCACCCGATCCGCCAGGTCGATCTTGTGCAGGTGGAGGGCGCCGAGCCGGGCCTCCTGCTCGACGCCGACCGGTCCGTCGAGCTCAGCGGGAGCGAGGACGATCACGCCGGCGAGCGTCAGCTCTCGGTTCGCCTGCCGCATCTCGTCGGTGAAGCGGGCGGAGCCGCAGATGCAGACGATCTCGGGGCGGTCGGGCACCGGCCCAGGCTCTCATCTCCCGCCGCCGGGCATGCTGCGCCGCCCGGCCACGGGTGTGGACGGGCGGCTGGTTGTCTGCTGTCAGGCGCGGTTGGGGTCGGGCGTCGGTCCTGGTGGTGGCCAGGGTCGGGTGCCGTCGGGGTCGACGAGGTAGCGCAGCCCCATCGGGCTGGTCCAGATGACAGCGTGGGGTGGTTCGTTCTGTGTCGGGTCGGTGGGTCGATAGACCCACCGTTTTCCCGTGGCCATCTCGCGGTGGGTCTTCATGCGGTGGTGGCGTCGGCAGAGCGGGAACAGGTTTCGGGTCGAGGTCTGACCGGGTCGCCCGTTCTCGTCGTACCGCTCGCAGTGGTCGAGGTCGGCGCTCCGCGAGGAGCGGGTGCAGTAGGGGAAGACGCACCTGGGCCAGCGGGCTCTGACATGGTCGGCGATCCGGTCGGGCGGGGCGCAGCCGTTCACGGCGTCGTCGCGGTTGAGGTCGACGATCGGCTTGACGATGACCGTCGTGTCGGTCGAGCCGCACCAGGACTGGACCTGCTCGACCGTCACGGCCCCACGGGGTGCGCCGGGGGTGTCGAGCCTTGCCAGGTCGATGCCCGTCATCCCGGTGCAGGCATCGATCCGGGGGCCGATCCCGTTCAGGGTGCCGGTGATCGCGGCCTGGTCGAGGTGCACGAACAGCACCACCTCGCGCCGCGCCCGCGTTGGCGGCTGCTCGACGTCGTACTCCAACGTCGCGACACCCTCGCAGCGCCGCGCGATCTCACCCAGGGCCATCGACCGGCGGATATCCAGGTTCGGGTCACAGCCCAGGTCGCCCAACTGGCGGGCGACGTGCGCAACGGTCCGTTCGAGGTCGAGCGCATCCGCCAGGTCCAGGCTGCCGTGGACGTTCACCGTGCCGCGCAGGGTCCCGGTCAACGGGTCCGCATAACCGACCTCGCCCAGCTCGATCGACAGGTACCGGTCGCCATCGGCCGCATGCCGCTCCGCCTCGGTCGTCTCGGGGTCGAACCTGGCCGCGGCCTCCGCCGCCAACCGGTCGACCTCGGGGCCGGTGGCCTTGGCCGCGACGTACGCGACGTGCCGGTCGACGAACCCGGCCGCCTCGAAGGTCAACGTCCGGGTGGCTTGGGCGATCCGCCGGCCCCGCCACACGTCGACCTCTCCTGCCGCGATGCGCGCGTGGATGAGGGGGAGTCGGTAGCGCAGCTCGACCGCATCCCCCACCAGGCGACGAGCCGCGTCGAACGAACACCCGCGCGCGGCGGCGATCTCGCTGATGCAGAACTCCGCGACCACGGGCGCACCCGGCCCACCCAGCTCGAGGAACTGATCCCCAGCCAGAGCCTCGGAGTCCCACTCACCCAGCGTCGTGATCGGATCACCCACCACCTCGTCCGAGGTGTGCGCGGCCGCCCAGTCACCCACGGCGACGAACGCAGCAGCCTCCGCCGCACGAGCCGCAGCCGTGCGCTCGCGGACCGCGTCGATCAACGCGGTCGCTGTGGTGTGGGTCCCCCGATCCATGCCCCCGACTCTAGTCGAACAGACATACGAACACCACCTCTGGATGGTGATCTGTGGATGACTCAGGCCTGGTCGTTGTTCTTCTGCTCGCCCCACCCGTGCACGCGGTCGACCTCGATCAACGCGCTGACGCGGGGCCGGTCGCGGCGCGGGTAGGGCTGGCCGCCGTAATGCCTCGAGAGGGCGTCGATGTCGGCGAGCTCCGGGTCGTCGTAGATCTCGACGACGCGACCGATGAGGGTGACGTGGGTGTACCAGTTGTCCTTGTCGGTCACCGTCAGGCTCACGCGGGGATCGCGGCGGAGGTGCTTGAGGCGCACCCGACCCTCGTCCATGTTCACGAGGACGCGGTCGTCGTCGCGGAGGAGGTACCAGGTCGCGGCCGTCACGGGCTGCCCGTCCTTGCGGACGGTCGCGATCACTGCGGGGTTGGGCTTGCGCAGCATCTCGCGGGCGGAGTCGGTGAGGTGGGTGTCGGTCACGGGCAATCTCCTTCGGTACGGCCGAGTCGTCTGCTCCCGACCGTACGGGGCGGGCGTCAGCCCTCCGCCCGCTCCACCTCGAGCAGGATCCCCACCGTCCCGGCTCCGCCACGCCGCAACCGGCTCCCCAGGACGGTGAGTCGCCCGAACAGCCCGTACTTGCGCACCACCTCGCGCGCCACCCGCGCCGACGTCTCGTCGTCGAGCAGGCGCCCGACCCCGGCGTACGTCGGGCCGTGGGTGCGCTTGCCGCGCACGTCGGAGCCCTGCACCTGGACCCGTCCGCTGGCACGGACGCGCTTGACCTTCCAGGAGTCGCGGACCGTCCAGACTGCGGCCGCGCCCTCGAAGGGCACGATCCAGACCGGGGTCGGCTTGGGGCGGCCGTCCTTCGTGAAGGTGGTGAGCACGACGTACTTCTCGTCGGCGACCGGGGGAGAGGCGGGCGTGGTGGGTGCCATGCCCCCATGATGCCCACTCCGACGTCGCCGGGGCGGCCTCGCGCCAACCGCCGGGTTTCCGCAAGGGTTCGACAACTCTCCCGGTACTGCTTGGGGGCCGCGCATTCGGCCCGCAGGCTGAGGTAAAGGCTGCGCGCCAGCCACCCACTCCGTCGCGAAGGATGGCCGTGCACGACCACACCAGACCCTCCCACGACGAGGTGCTGCTCCGGCGGTTCGACTACCACCACCTGTCCGAGGGGCCGGAGCGGGACCTCGCGGCGACGTACGCCCGGGTGGCCGACCTGATGGCCGAGACGCTGCCCAGCTCGCCGCACGTCACCCGCAGCCTGCGCGCGCTGCTCGACGCGCGGCACGAGCTCGATGCACGACACGAGCCCGGCGCTGCAGCATCGCGGCGCGAGCAGGGCGCGGGGTGCGGACGGGCTGGCCTGTAGGCCGGGTTCTGTCCTCGGGCCCGTTGCCGGGCACCGATGTGCGGCCATCCATCTAGGGCCGCCGTTGCCGACGACCTCGTGCAGTCCACCCGCGTGCTCGGGCGGGCAGCCCTCGAACGCACGCGCGTCCACCTCCTCGCGGAGGCGGACTTCTCGACCTTGCTCCAGGTGGGGTTTACCGAGCCGCTCCGGTCGCCCGGAGCGCTGGTGGTCTCTTGCACCACCGTTTCACCCTTGCCTCCCGCCGGCCGGAGCCGGAGGGCGGCGGTCTGTTCTCTGTGGCACTGTCCCGCGGGTCACCCCGGGTGGGCGTTACCCACCACCTCGCCCTGTGGAGCCCGGACCTTCCTCGACGACACCCGAGGGTGCCGCCGCGGCCGCCCGGCCAGCCCATCCGCACGCAGCAGGATAGGGGAACAACGGGCCCGGCCGTGACGTTGGGGCCGGCACGCACGACGAGAGGGGACACCATGACCGACCACAGCGACTGGACCGAGCAGGTCGAGCAGATCAGCGCCCCCGCGATCGTGTTCCCGGGCCAGGAGCAGGACCCCACGTCGGCGCACCGTGCGTCGTTCGACCTGCTCGCCCGCCGCGCGCCCGTCGAGGCGCTCGCGCTCATCGAGCCGGCGCTCGAGCTGGACGCCGGGAACTACGGCCTGCGCAGCCTGCGCGCGTGGGCGTACCTCCTGCGGGCCCAGCTGCAGCGTGCGGAGGAGGAGCTGCGCGGCCTCGTGGAGGAGAACCCCAGCGACGACTGGGCGCGCCACGCGCTGGCCCGCAGCCTCGAGCGGCAGTCGAGGTTCGGCGACGCGCTCCCGCACGCGCGGCTCGCCGCCGCGATGACCGGCGACCCCGAGCACGAGCTCACGGCGCTCCGCATCGAGCGGCGTCTCGCCGAGCAGCGGGGCACGGTGGACGACCTGGTCTGAGCCGACCGGGGGGTACGGCGCGGGGTCGCCCGCGCCGTACCCGACGGACCGGTTCACGCCAGCCGCGTGACCTCGACCTGCACGAACATCCGCGACGTCCGCGCCCCGGCGAAGATGCCGCTCAACGGCCGCACGTCGCCGTAGTCGCGCCCCGCCGCGATGACGACGTGCCGGTCGCTGATGGGCTGGGCGTTGGTGAGGTCGAAGGCGTGCCAGCCGGCGTCCCACCACTCGATCCACGCGTGGGACTCGCCGGCGACCGTGACGCCGACCTCCGGCTCGGCGGACGGGTGGAGGTAGCCCGAGACGTAGCGCGCGGGGATCCCCAGGTGCCGCAGGCCGCCGATCGCGAGGTGCGCCATGTCCTGGCAGACGCCGCCCCGCTGCTCCCACGCCTCGGCGGCGCGGCTCGTCACCTCGGTGGCGCCGCGGATGTACTCGACCTCCGCGTGCACGAGCGCGCAGACCGCCGTGGCGGCGTCGCCGGGGGTGGCGGACTCCGCGCGGATCGTGTCCAGCCGGGCGACCAGGTCCGCGGGCGGCGCCACGAGGTCGGGCAGCATGAGGAACTCGGTGTGCACGTCGGCGACGTCCGGCGCGGCCAGGTCCTCCCACGCGAGCGTCGGCGGCGGCAGCGGCGAGCGGTTGGTGTGGACCGTCGCCTGGGCCTGCACGGTGAGCGCGTCGTGCGGGTCGAGCACCTCGAAGGACGTGACCTGCGCGCCCCAGTAGTCGCGGTAGGTGTGCGTCCACGGCGTGGGCGTGATGTCGAGGCGCGTGTGGGCCACGATCTGCTCGGGCGAGGTCTGCGGCGTCAGGCGGGCCTCGTTGTAGGACGTCACCGCCTTGCCGTCGTACTCGTAGCCGGTCGTGTGGACGATGCGCAGCTGCATGCTCACAGGGCACCTCCGTGCCACTCGGTCGCCTCGGAGCCGGCGAAGTAACGACGGGTGACGGCGTCGGTGGCGGCGGCGCAGGTGTACTGCAGCCGCTCCATCTCCGCCGGCAGGTTGGCGACGACGTCGGACAGCGACCGGTACTCCAGGTCGGCCCGTGTGCGGCCCAGCAACCGCTGGGCGTCGTTGCCGAACCCCGCGCGGGCGCCGCCCGACTCGAGGTTGTCGAGGCACTGCTCGGCCCGGCTGATCGAGTGCACGATCGAGCGGGGGAACAGGCGGTCGAGCAGCAGGAACTCCGCGGCGCCGCGGTCGGTCTCCAACCCCCGGTACGTCCGCAGGAAGGCCTCGTAGGCGCCGCAGGCCCGCAGCGTCGACGTCCAGGCGGAGGCCGCGCTCGAGCTCGTCAGCGCCGCGGTCGCGACCAGCCGTGCCGTCATGTCGGCGCGCTCGATGCTGCGGCCGAGCACGAGGAACTGGTAGCCCTCGTCGCGCGTCATCGTCGCCTCGGCGGTGCCGTTCACCAGGGCCGCGCGATCGCGGACCCAGCCGAAGACCGCGGGTGGGCGCAGCGTGCGGAAGCGGCCGGAGGGCAGGGCGCGCCACGTCGTGTTGACCGCCTCCCACATCGGCTCCGACAGCGTCTCGCGGGCGCGGCGGGCCGACTCGCGCGCCGCGCCGAGCGCCGCGGCGATCGACCCGGGCGCATTGGCGTCGTAGGCCAGCAGCTCGAGGATCGTCTGCCGGGTCATGTCGGTGTCGTCGTCGTAGGGCACGCCCATGATCGACAGCAGCGTGCGGCAGGCCGCCGCCTCGTCGACCGTCGGGTCCTCGAGCATCAGCTGGGTCTGCACGTCGAGGATGCGCGCGGTGTCCTCCGCGCGCTCCACGTAGCGACCGATCCAGAACATCGACTCCGCGATGCGGCTCAGCACGGGGTTCCTCCCTCGAACGACGGAGCGGCGGTGGCGCCCTGCTGTTGTTGCTGCTCCTGCTCCACGAGCACCGCCACGGGTTGGGTCACGGGGCCGGCCGAGGGGACCGTGCCGCCCGTGATCTCGACCTGTCGCTGCGACTGGCGCTGCCTGTGGCCACCGCCGGGACCGGCGAGCACCCAGGTGTCCTTCGACCCGCCGCCGCGGGAGGAGTTGACGATCAGCTCGCCCTCGGCGAGCGCGACCCGGGTCAGGCCGCCGGGGAGCACCCAGACGCGCTGACCGTCGTTGACGGCGAACGGGCGGAGGTCGACGTGACGGGGAGCCATCTTCCCGCCGATGTAGGTCGGCACCGTCGACAGCTGCACCACCGGCTGCGCGATCCACGCGCGGGGATCGTCGAGCACCTTGCCGCGCAGCTCGTCGAGCTCCGCCGCGGAGGCCCGCGGGCCGATCACGATGCCCTTGCCGCCCGAGCCGTCCACCGGCTTGAGCACGAGCTCGTCGAGCCGGTCCATGACCTCCTCGCGGTGGTCCGGCTCGCCGCAGCGCCAGGTGTCGACGTTGCGGAGCACCGGCTCCTCGCCGATGTAGTAGCGGATCAGGTCGGGCATGTAGGTGTAGACGAGCTTGTCGTCGGCGACGCCGTTGCCGACCGCGTTCGCGAGCGTCACGTTGCCGGCACGCGCGGCGTTGATCAGCCCCGGGCAGCCGAGCAGCGAGTCGGCCCGGAACTGCACGGGGTCGAGGAACTCGTCGTCCACCCGCCGGTAGATCACGTGGACCTGTTCGAGGCCCTTGGTGGTGCGCATCATGACCCGACCACGGCGGCAGACGAGGTCGCGCCCCTCGACGAGCTCGACGCCCATGGTGCGCGCGAGCAGCGCGTGCTCGAAGTACGCCCCGTTGTAGACGCCCGGCGTCAGCACGACGACCGTCGGGTCGGTGACGCCGGCCGGCGCGGCGGCGCGCAACGCCGAGAGGAGGCGTTGCGGGTAGGACGCCACGGGTCGGATCCGGTGCTGCGCGAACGTCTCCGGCAGCGCCGAGGAGATCGCCCGACGGTTCGTCATCACGTAGGACACGCCCGACGGCACCCGCACGTTGTCCTCGAGCACCCGGAACTCGCCCGCGTTGTCGCGGACGAGGTCGATGCCCGACACCTGGATCCGCACACCGTTCGGCGGCGTGATCCCGGCGGCGGCGCGGTGGTAGTGCGACGAGGTGGTGACCACCGAGCGGGGGATCACGCCGTCCTCGAAGACGCGACCCGCGTCGTACACGTCCTCGAGGAACATCTCCAGCACCTTGACCCGCTGCTGGACGCCCTTCTCGATGCGCGACCACGACTCCATCTCGATGACGCGCGGCAGGATGTCGAGCGGGAACGCGCGTTCCTCGCCCCCGATGTCGAACGTGACGCCCTGGTCGAGATAGGCCGTCGCGAGCGCGTCGACGCGGCTGCGGAGCTCCGGCTCCGTCATGTCGTCGAGCGAGGCGGACAGCTGTGCGTAGGGCGCGCGGAGGCCGTCGTCGGCGAACATCTCGTCGAACGCCGGCCCCGCTGCGCCGCTGTATCCCTCGAACATGGCCGTCATGGGGCGGACGTTACCCAGGACCTGTGACACGGGTGTTGCAGGACGCTCCGTGAACGGCGCCCGGACCGGGGTTCAGGGGAGGGTGAGCACCTCGGCGCCGGTCGGCGTGACGAGCAGGGTGTGCTCGAACTGGGCCGTGCGGCGACGGTCCTTCGTGACCGCGGTCCAGCCGTCCTCCCACATGTCGTGCTCGGGGGTGCCGAGGGTCAGCATGGGCTCGATCGTGAAGGTCATTCCGGCGCGGATCACGTCGTCGTAGTAGTCGCTGTCGTAGTGCGGGATCACCAGGCCCGAGTGGAAGTGCGTGCCGATGCCGTGGCCGGTGAAGTCCTTGACCACGCCGTAGCCGAACCGCGCCGCGTAGGCCTCGATCACCCGGCCGATGACGTTGACCCGCCGCCCCGGCTTGACCGCCTTGATGCCGCGCTCCAGCGCCTCCCGCGTGCGCTCCACCAGCAGCCGCGACTCCTCGTCGACGTCGCCCGCGAGGAACGTCGCGTTGGTGTCGCCGTGCACGCCGTCGAGGTAGGCGGTGATGTCGATGTTCACGATGTCGCCGTCCTCGACGACCGTCGTGTCGGGGATGCCGTGGCAGATGACCTCGTTGAGGCTGCTGCACAGCGACTTGGGGAAGCCGCGGTAGCCCAACGTCGAGGGGTACGCCCCGTGGTCGCACAGGAACTCGTGCCCGATGCGGTCGAGCTCGTCGGTCGTCACCCCGGGCCGTACGGCCCGCCCCACCTCCGCGAGCGCCTGCGCCGCCAGCCGCCCGGCCGCGCGCATCCGCTCGATGGTCTCCGCGTCCTTCACCTCGTCGCCCTCGAAGCGCTCGGGGACCGGACGCCCGACGTACTCCGGGCGCGGGATGGCGCGGGGCACCGGGCGGACGGGGGAGACGGTGCCGGGGGTCAGCGGGGCGCGGGACATGACGCCCACTCTAGGGACGCCGGGCCGTGGGTCCGCGCGTGGCTCAACCGCGGCGTACGGCGCGGGTGAAGAGCGTCAGGAGCACCCGGGCCACGCCCGCGAGCGCGACGCCCTCGACGACGGGGAGGCGGCGCGAGGCGTGCAGCGTCCAGGCCACCTCGGTGCTCGTGGCGCTGCGCTCGGTCAGCCGCACGGTGCCGCCGTAGCCGCGGAACGGCACGCCACCGAGGGCGACGTAGGACAGCGAGCGTCCCGGCTCGACGGCGGTGACGCGCTCGACGATCGCGGGTGCCGGGCCGCTCTTGATGCGCCGGACCGCACCGACGCCACCGGGCTCCTCGGCGCCGCTGTCGTCGACCGTGACGCGCAGGCCGGGACCCCACTGCTCGATGGCGGTGTGGTCGGCGAGCGCCGCCCAGACGACACCGATCGGCTTGTCGACGACGGTCCTGGCGGTGGTCTCCACGGGTGCTCCTCGGGTGGCTGGCCGGTGGCTGGCCGGTGGTCGGTCGGTGGCGGGAGTAGCGTGTCGTCATGACGAGCCGACTCTCCGACAACACGCCCGACGACTGGTGGTTCTGCCTCAAGCACCACACGGTCGAACCGCGCAACGGGTGCAAGAACAAGGACCGGCTCGGACCCTACGCGACCCGCGAGGAGGCGTCCCACGCCCTCGAGAAGGTCGAGGAGCGCAACGAGGAGTGGGAGGGCGAGAGCTCGTCGTGAGTCGTGGCCCCAGCGCGGCGTTCTTCGCTGCGCTGGGGCCACGGCCTCCTGCGGTGCCGGCGTTGGTGGCCGACGGGCCCAGGTGGATCAGAACGTGTGCTCGGGTCCCGGGAAGGTCCCGCCGCGCACCTCGTCGACGTAGGCCCGCGCGCCCTCGGCCAGCACCGACCGCACGTCGGCGAACTGCTTCACGAACCGCGGCATGCGTCCCGTGCGGAGGCCGAAGGCGTCCTGCCAGACGAGCACCTGGGCGTCGCACTCCGGACCGGCGCCGATGCCGACCGTGGGGATGGCCAGCTCCTTCGTGACCTGGGCGGCGACGTCACCCGGCACCATCTCCATCACCACGGCGAAGGCGCCCGCGTCGGCGACCGCGTGGGCGTCTTGGAGGATCCGCTCCGCGGCGTCCCCGCGCCCCTGCACGCGGTAACCGCCGAGGGTGTGCTCCGACTGGGGGGTGAACCCGATGTGGGCGCAGACGGGAATGCCGCCGAGGGTCAGCTTCTCGATGGTCGCGGCCATCTCGGCGCCGCCCTCGAGCTTCACCGCGTGGGCGCCGCCCTCCTTCATGAAGCGGACGGCCGTCAGGTACGCCTGCTCCGGGCTCGCCTGGTAGGAGCCGAACGGCAGGTCGCCGAGCACGAGCGCGCGGCGGGCGGAGCGGGCGACGGCCCGCGTCAGCGGGATCAGCTCGTCCACGGTCACCGGCAGCGAGGTCTCGTTGCCGAGCACGTTGTTGGAGGCGCTGTCACCGACGAGGAGCACCTCGAGGCCGGCCTCGTCGAAGACCTCGGCGGTGTACATGTCGTAGGTCGTCAGCATCGTCCACCGCTCGCCGCGCTCCTTCATGTCGCGCAGGTGGTGGGTGCGGATGCGCTTCACGGGTGCCGCGGCGGGCGTGCTGCCGGCCTGCGGCCCCGACCCGTAGGGGCTGGGCTGCTCACTCATCGTCGAGTTCCTTGCTGTGTGCTCTCGCGGCTCCCTGGTGGAGTCCCCGGACCGCGACCAGCGTAGGACGGACCTCGGGGTACGGCGCTGTGGCACCCGTCACGGGCCGTAGTCGCGCTCCACGGTCGCGACGCGCGCCCGGTACGTCGCGTACCACTCCGCGCGGCCACGACGCTGGGCGAGCAGGTGCTCGGCGACCTGCTTCCAAGCGCGAGCGGCGGCTGCGTCGCGCCAGTACGACACGGTGATGCCCTCGTCGCCGGACCGCGCCGACTCGATACCGAGGTAGCCGGGGCGCGCGGCGGCGAGCTCCTCCATGCGCGCCGCGGTCGCGGCGAGGAACGGCACGCGGGCAGCGTGACACGATGGGACGGTGACCCCGGTGCTGGCCCGCTACGGACGCACGCTCGCCCGCGTGCAGTCCGCCCCGACCTGGCTGTTGGTCGTCTTCGTCGTGACCGTGGCGCTGCTCCCGCTGTCGACCCCCGTGCAGGTCGGCGTGCTCGTCTTCGTCGTCCTGTTCTTCTGGCTCCCGCTGGCGGTCGTGCTCCGGCGGGAGTTCCGACGCGGGTACGACCAGGAGGGCGCGCGCCAGCGCCTGCGGGACCTGGAGCGCGGGGAGCGCTGAGCCCGGGCTCCTCCGCGTTCGCGGAATAGCCGCCGGCGGCGTACGGTTGCGTCGACGACATACCCCCAGGGGGTATCCGACGACGACAGGGGAGTTCCCATGACGACGACCGAGTTCCAGGTGACGGGCATGACCTGCGGCCACTGCGAGGCCGCGGTGCGCGAGGAGGTCGGCCAGGTGGCCGGCGTCGAGTCGCTCGAGGTGAGCGCCGCGACCGGCCGCCTCGTGGTGACCTCGTCCGCGCCCGTCGACGACGCCGCCGTGGTGGCGGCGGTCGACGAGGCCGGGTACGTCGCGGCGCGCGCCTGATGCGCACCGCTCCGCGTCTCGCCGCGTTCGGCGCCGGGCTGCTCGTCGTGCTCGGCGGCTCCTACGCCGTGGGCGCCGCGGTGGTCCCGTCGTCGGTCGTCGAGGCGTGGGGCGAGCGTGCCCCCAGCGGGCACGTCGGCCAGCACGGCACCGACGGCCACGGTGGCCACGAGGAGCCCGCGGTCGGCGGCCTCGCCGCCGCGGCCGACGGCTACGAGCTCACCGACCTCGCGGCGCCCGCCGCGCCCGCCAGCTCGGGGACGTTGAGCTTCCGCCTGCTCGGCCCCGACGGGGAGCCGCTGACCGACTACGACCCGAGCCACGAGCGCGACCTCCACCTGGTCGTCGTGCGCACGGACGGGCAGGGGTTCCGCCACGTGCACCCCACGCTCGCCGCCGACGGCACCTGGTCGCTGCCCTGGACCTGGGACACCGCGGGCAGCTACCGCGTCATCGCGGACTTCGTCCCGGCGGGCGGGGAGACCACCACCCTCGGCGCGACCGTCGAGGTCGGCGGTGAGGTCGTGCCGTCCCGACCCCTCGGGGAGGTGCGGACGGCGCGGGTCGGCAGTCTCGTCGTACGGCTCGAGGGCGACCTTCCGGTGGGCGGCTCCGGGGGCGAGCTCGTCGCCCACGTCGAGCGGGACGGGGAGCCGGTGACGACGCTCGAGCCCTACCTCGGGGCCTTCGGGCACCTCGTGGCCCTGCGGCAGTCGGACCTCGGCTACCTCCACGTCCACCCCGAGGGCGACGCGCCGGCGCCGGACGACCGCGCCGGACCGGAGATCGCGTTCCACGCGACCGCGCCGACGGCCGGTCGCTACCTGCTCTACCTCGACCTCGTCGTCGACGGGCAGGTCCACACCGCGCCGTTCGTGCTCGACGCGGGGGCGAGCGACCACAGCAGCGGGCACGACCACAGCAGCGGGCACGACAGCAGCAGCGAGCACGACAGCAGCGAGCACGGGGGAGAGGAGAGCGGGCATGACCACCAGCACTGAGGCGCGCACCGATGCGCCGCTCGAGGACGTCGAGCTCCTCATCGGCGGCATGACCTGCGCCTCGTGCGCCATGCGCGTCGAGAAGAAGCTCAACAAGCTCGAGGGCGTCGAGGCGACCGTCAACTACGCGACGGAGAAGGCGCGGGTGCGCGTGCCGGAGGGCTACGACCCCGCGCTGCTCGTCGCGGAGGTCGAGCGCACCGGCTACACGGCCGAGCTGCCCCCGCCCCCGGCGGAGCCCGCGGCGACCGGCGGGAGCGACGCGATCGCCGATTCGGGTACGACGCGTGCCGACGCCGAGCTGCACGCCCTGCGCGACCGGCTGGTCGGGTCGACCGTGCTGGCGGTGCCCGTCATCGCGCTCGCGATGGTGCCGGCGTGGCAGTTCGACTACTGGCAGTGGCTCTCGCTGGCCCTCGCGTGGCCCGTCGTGGTGTGGGGCGCCTGGCCGTTCCACCGCGCCGCGTTCACCAACGCCCGGCACGGCGCCGCCACCATGGACACCCTCATCTCGGTGGGCACGCTGTCGGCGCTCGCGTGGTCGGTCTACGCGCTCTTCTGGGGCTCCGCCGGCGAGGTCGGCATGACCCACGGCTTCGAGCTGACCGTGGCGCCGACCGACGGCACCGCGAACGTCTACCTCGAGGTGGCCGCCGGCGTGACGGCCTTCGTGCTGGCCGGTCGCTACGCGGAGAAGCGCTCGAAGCGTCGCGCGGGCGCGGCCCTGCGCGCGCTCCTCGACCTCGGCGCGAAGGACGTCGCGCGCCTGCGCGACGGTCGCGAGGAGCGGGTGCCGGTCGGCGAGCTGGTGGTCGGTGACGTCTTCGTCGTGCGTCCCGGCGAGAAGATCGCCGCCGACGGCGAGGTCGTCGAGGGCGCGTCCGCCGTCGACGCGTCGATGCTCACCGGCGAGTCGGTGCCCGTGGACGTCGGCGTGGGTGACGCGGTGACCGGCGGCTGCGTGAACACGAGCGGCCGGCTCGTCGTGCGCGTCGCCCGGGTCGGTGCCGACGCGCGGCTCGCCCAGATGGCGCGGCTCGTCGAGGACGCCCAGTCCGGCAAGGCCGAGGTGCAGCGCCTCGCCGACCGGGTCTCGGCCGTGTTCGTGCCCGTCGTCATGGCGATCGCGGTCGCCACGCTCGGTGTCTGGTGGGGCGCGGGCTTCCCGCTCGAGGCCGCGTTCACCGCGGCGGTGGCCGTGCTCATCATCGCCTGCCCCTGCGCGCTCGGCCTGGCCACGCCGACCGCGCTGCTCGTCGGCACGGGCCGGGGAGCGCAGCTCGGCATCCTCATCAAGGGCCCCGAGGTGCTCGAGTCGACCCGCCGCGTCGACACGGTCGTGCTCGACAAGACCGGCACCGTCACCACGGGCACGATGACCCTCGTCGACGTGCTGCCCGCGGCCGGCGAGGACCGCGCGGAGCTGCTGCGCGTCGCCGGGGCGCTCGAGACGGGTTCCGAGCACCCCATCGCCCGCGCGGTGGTGGTCGGGGCCGAGGAGGTCGGCCCGCTGCCCGCGGTCGCCGGCTTCCGGTCGGTCGAGGGACGTGGCGTGCAGGGCGAGGTCGAGGGGCGCACCGTGCTCGTCGGGCGCCCGGGGTACGTCGCGGACGCCGGCCTCGCCGTACCGACCGAGCTGGCCGAGGCCGTCGCGGGCGCCGGGGAGGCCGGGCGCACCGCCGTCGTCGTGGGCTGGGACGGCCGCGTGCGCGGCGTGCTCGCCGTGGCCGACGAGGTGAAGTCGACGAGCGCCGAGGCGATCGCCGCGCTCCGGGCGCTCGGCCTGCGTCCCGTCCTGCTGACGGGCGACCACCGGGCCGTGGCCGAGCGCGTCGCCGCCGAGGTCGGGATCGACCAGCCGGGCGACGAGGTCGTCGCCGAGGTGCTGCCCGCCGACAAGGTCGACGTGGTGCGCCGCCTGCAGGCGGAGGGCCGCGTGGTCGCCATGGTCGGCGACGGCGTCAACGACGCCGCAGCCCTGGCACAGGCCGACCTGGGGCTCGCGATGGGTACCGGCACGGACGTCGCCATCGAGGCGGCGGACATCACGCTCGTGCGCGGCGACCTGCGCTCGGCGGCGGACGCGGTGCGGCTCGCGCGCCGTACGCTCGGCACGATCAAGGGCAATCTCTTCTGGGCGTTCGGCTACAACGTCGCCGCCATCCCGCTCGCGGCCCTCGGGCTGCTCAACCCCATGCTCGCCGGCGCGGCGATGGCGTTCTCCAGCGTCTTCGTCGTCGGCAACAGCCTGCGGCTCCGCACGTTCGCGGCCCGCACCAGCACTCCCGGGAGGACGACCGCATGACGGAGCACGAGGGCCACGGGGGCCACGAGGGCCACGGCTACAGCGGTGACAAGGCGCGCTACCTGGCCCGGCTCAAGCGCATCGAGGGCCAGGCCCGGGGGATCCACCGGATGGTGGAGGAGGACCAGTACTGCATCGACGTCCTCACCCAGATCAGCGCGGTGACGAGCGCGTTGCGCGGCGTCGCGCTGGCCCTGCTCGACGACCACCTCGAGCATTGCGTCGCGGACGCGGCGGCAGCCGGGGGCGCGGAGGCCGACGCGAAGCTCAAGGAGGCCTCGGCGGCGATCGCGCGGCTCGTGCGGTCCTGAGCCCCGCCCCGCGCGCGACCGCCGACCGGTGCGGCAGACTCGGGCCCGTGACCTCGGCGACGCGTGACGACCAGGACTGGGCCTCGATCTACGGGCAGGGCTTCGCCCGCGTGGCCGCGGTGACGCTGCCCGTCGCCGTCGGCGACCCGGCAGCCAATGCGCGGGCCGTGCTCGAGCAGGCCCGTGCCTGCCACGACGAGGCGGTCGCGGTGGCCGTCTTCCCGGAGCTGTGCCTCACCGGCTACTCCGCCGAGGACCTCTTCCTCCAGGACGTGCTCCTCGACGCCACGCTCGAGGCGATCGAGGAGGTCGTCGCCGGGTCGGCGGACCTGCTGCCGATCCTCGTCGTCGGTGCGCCGATCCGCCACGGCAACCGGGTGCTCAACGCCGCCGTCGTCGTGCACCGCGGACGCGTGCTGGGCGTCGCGCCGAAGTCCTACCTCCCGACCTACCGGGAGTTCTACGAGCGCCGCTGGTTCGCCCCGGGCGACGACCTCGGCGGCACGATCGTGCTGGCCGGCCACGAGGTGCCGCTCGGCGACGACCTCCTGTTCGCGGCGACCGACGTGCGGGGCCTCGTGCTCCACGTCGAGGTCTGCGAGGACATGTGGGTGCCGGTCCCGCCGAGCGCGCTCGCCGCGCTCGCCGGCGCGACGGTCCTGGCGAACCTCTCGGGCAGCCCGATCACCGTGGGCCGCGCCGAGGACCGGCACCTCCTGGCGCGCTCGGCCTCGTCGCGCTGCCTCGCGACGTACGTCTATGCGGCCGCGGGCCAGGGCGAGTCGACCACCGACCTGTCGTGGGACGGGCAGACGATGGTCTACGAGCACGGCGAGCTGCTGGGGGAGTCGGAGCGGTTCCCCGACGGCCCGCGCCGCACGATCGTCGACACCGACCTCGACCGCACGCGGCTCGAGCGGCTCCGCACCGGCACCTTCGACGACAACCGCCGGGCGGTGCTCGGCGACGCCGACTTCCGGGTCGTCGAGCTGGAGCTCGACCCGCCGACCGGTGACGTCGGGCTGCGGCGCAAGGTCGACCGGTTCCCCTTCGTGCCCGACGACCCCGAGCGGCTCGCGCAGGACTGCTACGAGGCCTACAACATCCAGGTCTCCGGCCTCGAGCGCCGCCTCGAGGCGATCGGCGGCGACGCCTGGCAGCCGAAGGTCGTCATCGGCGTCAGCGGCGGCCTCGACTCGACGCACGCCCTCATCGTGGCCGCGAAGGCCATGGACCGCCTCGGTCGGCCGCGCAGCGACATCCACGCCTTCACGCTGCCGGGCTTCGCGACGGGGGACACGACGAAGTCCTACGCGACGCGGCTCTCGCGGTCGCTCGGCGTGACCTTCGAGGAGATCGACATCACCGGCGCCGCCCGGCAGATGCTCGCCGACCTGCAGCACCCGTACGCCGACGGCGCGGAGGTCTACGACGTCACGTTCGAGAACGTCCAGGCCGGGCTGCGCACCGACTACCTGTTCCGCCTCGCCAACCACCGCGGCGGCATCGTGCTCGGCACGGGCGACCTCTCGGAGCTGGCGCTCGGCTGGTGCACCTACGGCGTGGGCGACCAGATGTCGCACTACAACGTCAACGGCGGCGTCCCGAAGACCCTCATCCAGCACCTGATCCGGTGGGTGATGGGGAGCGGTCAGTTCGGCGAGGACACCAACGAGGTGCTCGGCGAGATCCTCGAGCAGGAGATCACGCCCGAGCTGATCCCCACGGGCGCGGACGGCGTGGCGCAGCGCACCGAGGACAGCGTCGGGCCCTACGCGCTGCAGGACTTCACCCTCTTCCACGTGCTGCGCTACGGCATGGCGCCGAGCCGGATCGCGCTGCTCGCCCGGCACGCGTGGTCGGACCGGACGGCCGGCGAGTGGCCTCCGAACTTCCCCGAGCACCGGCGCGCGGAGTACGACCTCGCGGAGATCCGCCGCTGGCTCGACGTCTTCGTCCGGCGCTTCTTCGCGAACCAGTTCAAGCGGTCCGCGCTCCCGAACGGACCGAAGGTGGTCGCGGGCGGCACGCTGAGCCCGCGCGGCGACTGGCGCATGCCCTCCGACGCGACGGCGGCGGCCTGGCTGGCCGACCTGGAGCGGGTGCCCGCCGACGGCTGACGGGGCGGGCGTCACGACTTGTGGAGTTGCCCCGAGGGGTGTCGGAGCCGACCACTAGGGTGACGCCATGGGCAAGCAGGAAGACTTCGTTCTCCGCTCTCTCGAGGAGCGTGACGTCCGGTTCGTCCGGCTCTGGTTCACCGACGTGCTCGGTCACCTGAAGTCGGTCGCGGTGGCTCCCGCGGAGCTCGAGGGCGCCTTCTCCGAGGGCATCGGCTTCGACGGCTCGGCGATCGAGGGCTTCGCGCGGGTCTACGAGTCCGACATGCTGCTGCTCCCCGACGCCTCGACCTTCCAGATCCTCCCGTGGCGCGCGACCGGGCCGTCGACGGCCCGCATGTTCTGCGACGTCGTGATGCCGGACGGCAGCCCGTCCTACGCCGATCCCCGGTTCGTGCTGAAGCGCAACCTCGCGGCGGCGGCCGAGAAGGGCTTCACCTTCTACACGCACCCCGAGATCGAGTTCTACCTGCTGAAGAACATCCCCGAGGTGGGCGTCGACCCGGTCCCGGTCGACCGCACGGGCTTCTTCGACCACACGCCGCAGTCGATGGGCTCCGACTTCCGCCGCGAGGCGATCACGATGCTCGAGGCCATGGGCATCTCGGTCGAGTTCAGCCACCACGAGGGCGGGCCCGGTCAGCAGGAGATCGACCTGCGGTACGCCGACGCGCTCAGCACCGCCGACAACATCATGACCTTCCGCACCGTCATCCGCGAGGTCGCGCTGAGCCAGGGCATCTGGGCGACCTTCATGCCCAAGCCGTTCACGACCCACCCGGGCTCCGGGATGCACACCCACCTGTCGCTCTTCGAGGGCGACCGCAACGCGTTCTTCGAGGCGGGCGCGGAATACCAGCTGTCCCGCACCGGTCGCCACTTCATCGCCGGGATCATGCGCCACGCGGGCGAGATCTCGGTCGTCACCAACCAGTGGGTGAACTCCTACAAGCGGCTCCTGTGGGGCGGCGAGGCGCCGTCCTACATCTGCTGGGGCCACAACAACCGCTCCGCCATGGTGCGCGTGCCGATGTACAAGCCGAACAAGAGCCAGTCGACGCGCGTCGAGCTGCGCACGCTCGACCCCGCCTGCAACCCCTACCTGGCCTACGCGGTGGTGCTCGCGGCCGGCATGCGCGGCATCGAGAACGAGTACGAGCTGCCCCGCGAGGCCGAGGACGACGTGTGGTCGCTGACCGAGCGGGAGCGCAAGAGCCTCGGCATCGACCCGCTCCCCAAGACCCTGTCGGAGGCCATCGAGGTCGCCGACTCCTCCGAGCTGCTGGCCGAGGCCCTCGGCGAGCACGTCTACGACTTCTTCCTCCGCAACAAGCGGGCGGAGTGGGAGGAGTACCGCACGCAGGTCTCCGCGTTCGAGCGCGACCTCATGCTGCCGGTGATCTGAGTGCCCACCCTCCTCGTCGTCCAGCACCAGGCCGACTGCCCGGCCGCGCTGTTCGGGCCGTGGCTCGCCGAGGGCGGCCTGGAGCTCGACGTGCGCCGGGTCGACGACCCGACCACGGTGCTGCCACCCCTGGAGGGGTACGCCGGCGTGCTCGTCCTCGGCGGCTCGCCGGGCGCGACGGACGACGGGGTCGCGCCGTGGCTCCCCGCGGTGCGAGCCCTCGTGCGCGAGGCGGCGGAGCGCGGCCTGCCGACGCTCGGCATCTGCCTGGGCCACCAGCTCGCGGCGGTGGCGCTGGGGGGCGCGGTCGCGCGGAACCCGAACGGGCAGACGGTGGGCGTGACCCCCGTGGGATGGACCGACGAGGCGGCGGGAGACCCGCTTTTCGCGGCCGTGGTCGCCGCGCGCCCGGAGGCCGTCGCGGTGCACTGGAACAACGACGTCGTCACCACGCTGCCCGCCGGCGCCGTCGTGCTGGCGCGCACCCCGGGCGGGGAGGTGCAGGCCGCCCGCCTAGCGCCGACCGTCTGGGGCGTGCAGCTCCACCCCGAGGCGGACCGCCCGGTCGTCGCGGCGTGGGCTGCCTCCGACGCGGCGACCCACGCTGCCCGGGGGCTCGACCAGACCGCGCTGCTCGACGCCGTCGAGGGCGCCCACGCCCAGCTGGCCGCGACGTGGCGGGTGCTCGCCGAGGGCTTCGCCCGGCTCGTCCGCACCGCGCCCGTCCCCGGCGACGGGCGGCGGGAGGCCCCGCTGTCGGAGGCGTCCTGACGTGGCCGGTGCCGTGACGGGTCGTGGCCCGAGCCGGGGTGTCCTCCTGCGTGCGGGCTTCGCCGACGTCGACACCGCGGGCCAGCGTCTCGCGGGCCTGGGCGAGCGGGCCGGCGCGGTGCTGGGGATCCTCGGCCGCACCGCCGACCCCGACGTCGCGCTGGCCGGGCTGGTCCGCCTCGCCGAGCGGGTGGACGAGGAGGACGTCGCGGGCGGCGCCGAGGCGCTCCTCGACGCCGTCGCCGACGACGAGGGCACCGCGATGCGCCTGCTCTCGGTGCTGGGCGCGAGCACGGCGCTCGGCGACCACCTGGCCAAGCACCCGAGCCACTGGCGGGAGCTGACCGACCCCACGCTGGGCTCGACGCGGCCGGCCGCCTGGGCGATCCGGGCGGGCCTGCTGCGCGCGGTCGGGGCGGACCCGTCGGAGCGCGACCCGGTGGCCGACGTGAGCACCCCCGACCTCGACCGTGCGGCGCTGGACGGGCTGCGGGTCGAGTACCGGCGGTGGCTGCTGCGGCTCGCGTCCCGCGACCTGGCCCACCACCTCGGGGTCGACGACGTCGCGGCGGAGCTCTCCGACCTGGCGTCCGGCACCCTCGAGGCCGCGCTGGCGGTGGCGCGGGGGCGCGTGGGGGACGCAGCCGCCAGCGTGCGGCTGGCCGTCGTCGCGCTCGGCAAGTGCGGTGGGCACGAGCTCAACTACGTCTCCGACGTCGACGTCGTGTTCGTGCACGAGCCGGCGGTCGGTCCGGAGGGGGAGCCCGCGGTCGGTCCCGACGCGGCGCTGCGCACCGCCAGCCGTCTCGCCTCGCAGCTCATGCAGGTCTGCTCCGACCACACCGGGGAGGGCACGATCTGGCCGGTCGACGCCAACCTCCGTCCGGAGGGCCGGCGCGGCACGCTCTCGCGCACGCTGGCGAGCCACGAGGCCTACTACGACCGCTGGGCCAGCACGTGGGAGTTCCAGGCGCTGCTCAAGGCCCGTCCGGTGGCGGGCGACGCGGCGCTCGGTGCCGACTACCTGGCGATGGCCCAGGGATTCGTCTGGCGTGCCGCGGAGCGGGAGAACTTCGTCACCGACGTGCAGGCCATGCGGCGCCGGGTGCTCGACCACATCCCCGCCCGCGAGGCGGAGCGCCAGCTGAAGCTCGGCTCGGGCGGGCTGCGCGACGTCGAGTTCGCGGTCCAGCTGCTCCAGCTCGTCCACGGCCGGTCCGACGAGCACGTGCGGATGCCCACGACCCTGAGCGCGCTCGCGGCGCTGACCAGCCGGGGGTACGTGGGGCTCGAGGACGGCACGGCCCTCCACGACGCCTACGCGTTCCTGCGCACGCTGGAGCACCGCATGCAGCTCTGGCAGATGCGCCGCATCCACGTGGTGCCCGACGACGAGGCCGACGTGCGTCGCCTCGGTCGCTCGATGCAGCACCTGCGCGAGCCGGTGAGCGGGCTGGAGAAGGAGTGGCGCCACCACCGCCGCGAGGTGCGGCGGCTCCACGAGAAGCTGTTCTACCGGCCGCTGCTCGAGGCGGTGGCGCGCATCCCCGGGGAGGCGAGCCGGCTGTCGCCGGAGGCCGCCGAGCGTCGCCTCGCCGCGCTGGGGTACGTCGACCCTGCTGCGGCCCTGCGCCACCTCGAGGCGTTGACCGCGGGGGTGTCCCGCACGGCGGCCATCCAGCGCGCGCTGCTGCCCGCGCTGCTCGACTGGTTCGCGGACGCACCCGACCCCGATGCCGGCCTGCTGGGCTTCCGCCGCATCTCCGAGAGCCTGGGCACCACGCCGTGGTACCTGCGCACCCTGCGCGACGAGGGCGAGGTCGCCCACCGCCTGGCGCGGCTGCTCGCGACGTCCCGCTACGCGACGGACCTCCTCCAGCGCGAGCCGGAGGGCGTCAGGATCCTCGCCCAGGACCTCGCGCCGCTCTCGGCCGAGACGCTCACCACCGAGATGCTCGCCGGCGCCCGGCGCCACGACGACCTGGCGGCCGCGGTGCGCGTCATCCGCGGCGTACGGCGGCGGGAGCTGTTCCGGATCTCCGCCGGCGAGCTGCTGGAGGTCAACGACGTCGACACCGTCGGGGCCGCGCTGTCGCGGCTCACCGACGCGACGCTCGAGGCGACCCTGCAGGCCGTCGTGGCACGCCTCGTCGCGCAGCGGCGGCTGGACGGGGCACCGACGCGGATGGCGGTGGTGGCGATGGGGCGGTACGGCGGCTTCGAGCTGTCCTACGGCTCCGACGCCGACGTCATGTTCGTCCACGACCCGCTGCCGGGCCGCGAGGACGAGGCGGGCGCGTTCGCCAAGGCCGTCGTCAGCGAGCTGCGCACCCAGCTCGGCGTGGCAGGTCCGGACCCGGCGCTGGAGGTCGACGCCGACCTGCGGCCCGAGGGCCGGCAGGGCGCACTGGTGCGCACGTTGGACTCCTACGCGGCGTACTACTCCCGCTGGTCGCACGTCTGGGAGTTCCAGGCCCTCCTGCGTGCCGACGCGGTCGTCGGTGACGAGGGCCTGCGCGACCGGTTCCACGCGCTGATCGACCCGCTGCGGTTCCCGGCCGAGGGCATCGACGACGAGGCCGTGGCGGAGGTACGCCGCATCAAGGCCCGCGTCGACACCGAGCGCCTGCCGCGCGGCGCGGACCCGGCGACCCACCTCAAGCTCGGCCGCGGCGGTCTCGCCGACATCGAGTGGACGGTGCAGCTGCTCCAGATGCGGCACGCGGGACAGGTGCCCGGGCTGCGGACCCCGCGCACGATCGAGGCCCTGGCCGCAGCGCAGGAGGCCGAACTCCTCGCCGCGGAGGACGCGGACACCCTCGCCCAGGCGTGGCGGCTGGTGAGCCGGATGCGCAACGCGGTCACGCTGGTGCGCGGCAAGCCCGGCGACCAGCTGCCCCGTGACCCGCGGGAGCGGGCGGCCGTGGCGTCGGTGCTGGGCTACGGCCCCGGGGAGGCGGACGCGCTCGTCAACGACCACCTGCGCACGACCCGCCACGCGCGGGCCGTCGTCGACCGTGTCTTCTGGGAGTGAGGCGGCCCCGGTCGGCCTGACCTGGCGTCAGCACCAGCGCGCGGCGTTCGCCGCCGTCCAGGCAGACCAGCGCCGCAAGCGGATCGACGGGGTGCCGCTCCGGTCGTGGGTCGTCATGCCGCCGGGATCGGGGAAGACCTACGTCGGCCTCGGGCTCGCCCAGCTGGCCCGGGCGGCGACCGGGGCGACGGTCGTCGTGCTCGTCCCGACGACCGCCGTGCAGGGGCAGTGGATCGCTGCGGCGGCCGATCTCGGGCTGGAGGCGTCCACGGACCGGTCCGTCACGGCCGAGGTCACCGTGCTCACGTTCCAGGCGGTCGCCCACCTGGTGCCGCCGACGGAGGAGCCGCCGCCCGACGCGGCCGTGGACCCCGAGGGCGACCCGCTCGAGCTGCCCGAGGAGATCGACGGGATCGCCGACACCGAGATCGGGGCGCGGCTGCACGAGAACGGCAGCGACCTCGTCGCGCGCCTGACCGAGCTCAGCCCGTTGCTCGTGGTCCTCGACGAGGCGCACCACCTGCTCGAGGCGTGGGGGTCGCTCCTCGTCGAGACCCTCGCCCACCTGGGCAACGCCAGCGTCGTGGCGCTCACGGGCACGCCCCGCGGCGGGGTCGGTGGGGAGCAGCGGCTCGCGCTGACGACGTACTTCGGGTCGACGGCCTACGAGGCGAGCGCCGTCGACCTCGTGCGGCAGGGCGACCTGGCGCCCTACGCCGAGCTCGCCTGGTTCACCGAGCCCACCGCCGCGGAGGTCACGTGGATGGGGGAGGCGCCGCTGCGGTTGGCCGAGCTCGTGGCGCTCCTCGACGCCCCGGGCTTCGGGAGCACGTCGATGCGCGACTGGTTGCGCCTGCGCTTCGTGACGCCGACCCGCTCGTGGCGGCGCCGGGTCTCCTGGACGTCCCTGGCCGCGGCCGACCCGGCCGTCGCCGATGCCCTGCTGCGCCACGCCCACGCGGGCGAGGTCGACCTGCCGGGCGGAGCGCGGCTCCGTCGGGAGCACCGTCGACCCCCGACGCTCGAGGACCGGATGCTGCTCGTCGACGACTGGCTGCGCCGCTGCGTGGCACCGAGCGACGACCCCCGGGACGCGGAGGTGCTGGCGGTCCTGCGCCGCACGCTGCCCGCCGTCGGGTGGGTGTGGACCCGGCACGGCGTCCGTCGCGGTCGCGAGATGGCCGACCGCGTGCTCGCGCGGTCGGAGGCCAAGTCGGTCGCGTGCGTGGAGATCCTCCACCACACGGTCGGCGTGCTGGGGCCACGGATGCGGATGCTCGTGCTCACCGACCACGAGAGCGCGTCGTCGACGGTGCCGATGACGGTCCGCGGGGTCGTCGACGGGAAGGCGGGGTCCGCGTGGGCCGTGCTCGACGAGCTCACCCACGACCGCGCGACCGACCTGCTCCAGCCCGTGCTGGTCACGGGTCGCACGGTGGCGGGCACGCCCGCGACGATGACGGACCTCGCGTCCTTCGTGGCGGAGCGCGACCCCGACCTGGGTGCCACCCTCCGGGTGGAGCCGGTGCCGCTCGCGAGCGCGGAGGCCGGCCGGGTGCCGCTCGCCCGGCTCGTCGGGGAGCGCCGTCCCGACGGGTCGCTGCCGTGGCAGGCGCACCGCTGGATCGGCGAGGTGACCGCCTACCTCACGGCGGGCCGCACGCAGGTGCTCGTCGGGACGCGCAGCGTGCTCGGCGAGGGCTGGGACGCGCGCTGCGTCACCGGGATCGTCGACCTCACCACCCCGACCACCCACCAGTCGGCCGTGCAGGTGCGGGGCCGGTCGCTGCGCACCGACCCGGCGTGGCCGGAGAAGGTGGCCGTGAACTGGACGCCCGTGTGCGTCGCCGAGGGCCACCCGAGCGGAGCGCAGGACTGGGAGCGCCTGGTGGCGAAGCTGGAGGGGTACGTCGCGCCCCACCCCGCGGGCGGGCTCGACGTGGGCGCCGGGTCGCTGTGGTGGCCCCAGCGGTTCGACGGCAGACCGGCGGTGCCCCCGGTCGACCGGTTCGCCGAGCTCAACGCCGCCGCGATGCGGCGCGCGACCGACCTCGAGGCCATCCGGGACGCCTGGTCGGTGGGGGAGCCCACCGGGGTCGGACGGCGCCGCGCCTCGCACGGCGCCCTGCGCGGGTTCGTCACCCACCGCACCGTCGAGCTGCCTCCGCCGGGGACGGTGGTGGAGCCGCGGGTGGCGCCGGAGCTGCCGTTCTCGGGGAACGACATCACGGTCGGCGGATTGGCCGTGACCGGCTTCGGGGTGGGTCTCCTGGTGGGCGGTGGGGTGGGGATCGCCAGCGATCTCGTCGAAGCGATCATGGTTGCTGGTGGTGCTGTGGGTGCGTCGCTCGGTACGGCACTCCACTTCGTGCGGCGACGTCGCGGTGGGTGGCGCGTGAGGACGGCCGAGGAGGCGCTCGAGCACGCGCGTCGTCGCCCCGGTCTGCAACACGTCGCCGGCGCGGTCGCCGCCGCGCTCCACGAGCTCCGGCTCACGACGGTTCCCGCCGAGTCGACCGAGTTGACGATCGGGACGGACGGCTCGTACGGCGCTGACCTCCGGGGAGCGAGCGCGGAGGAGCGGGAGGTCTTCTCGGTCGCCCTGGCGGAGGTGATCGGCCCGTTGGAGAAGGCGCAGTTCCTCGTCTCGGTGGCACTGCTCTCGCCTTCGGGGCCGGACGGTGACCGCGCCCGAATCCGAGCGATCCTGGCGGGACAGGGGATCGTGCACGACGACGAGGCCTGGTTCGCCGTCCCGTCGGTGATCGGGGACGACGCGGACCGCGCCGCGACGTACGCCGCGTGCTGGGCGCGCTGGACCGGCGGCCGCGACGTGGCCCTCGCCACCGCGACCCCCGAGGGAGCCGGCGTGCTCGCCGCCCACGCCTGATACCCCTGGGGGGTATGGCACTTTCCCCGGTCGACCGGGGAACCGACCGCTTCGACCATCAAATTTGATGGTCGAAGCGGTATGTTCCCCGGCTGACCGGGGAACTTGCCGGCCCCCTCCCCGCCCCCAGCGGGTTGGCCCCCTCTCAGGCGCGGATCGTAGGGTGGCCGATCGTGACCGACGCCGTGCTTCCCCCCGACGGCCCGCCGCAGCCGAGCCACCCCAGCCTCGCCACGGGCGCCGTGCCGGTGGTCGTGCCGCCGCCCGACGAGGGCCGGGACCACTGGGCCGACCTGCGGGACCTGGACGCCCCGGCGGCGACCACCACTCCCGTCGACGCGTCGGCCGTCACGGTCCTCGTCGTCGCCCACGACGGTGCGAGCTGGCTGCCCACGGTGCTCGACGCCCTCGCGCGGCAGACCGTCGCCGCAGGAGCGGTGCTCGCCGTCGACACGGGCAGCACCGACGGCAGCGGCGACCTGCTCGACGCCGCGCTGGGTCACGACCACGTCCTCGACCTGCCGGCCTCGACCCCGTTCGCCGACGCCGTCGACGCCGCGCTCGCGCGCCTCGAGCAGGACGGCCGGGCCGACCGGGCCGACGGCTGGCTCTGGATCCTCCACGACGACAGTGCCCCGGCCCCCGACGCGCTCCAGCGGCTCCTGGAGTGCGCGGCGCAGGAGGCCCTGGCGGGCACGCCGGTCGACGTCGTCGGGCCGAAGCTGCGCGAGTGGCCGTCCCTCAAGCGCCTCCTCGAGGTCGGCGTGACCATCAACGGCACGGGCCGCCGGGAGACGGGGCTGGAGCGGGGCGAGTACGACCAGGGCCAGTACGCCGCGCCCCGCCACGTCCTCGCCGTCAACACCGCGGGCATGCTGGTGCGGCCGGGCCTGCTCCGCGACCTGGGGGGCTTCGAGCCCGCGCTCCCGGTCCTCGGCACGGACCTCGACCTGGGCTGGCGTGCCGCCTCCGCCGGCCGGCGCGTCGTCGTCGCACCCGATGCGGTGGTCTTCCACGCCGAGGCCTCCCACCGCGGCCTCCGCAGCTCGACCCTCGTCGGCCGTCACCCCCACGAGGCGGAGCGCCGCGCCCACCTCCTCGTGCTGCTCGCGAACTCCTCACGGCGACGCTTCCTCAACTCCTACCTCCGCGTGGTCGTCGGCAGCCTGCTGCGCGCCCTCGGCTTCCTCCTCACCCGCCGCCCGGGCGTCGCGGTCGACGAGGTCGTGGCGATGGCCGCGGTGTGCGCCCGGCCGGGCGAGCTGCGGCGCCTACGGGCGGCCCGCCGCGCCAGCCGCACGGTCCCCGACGCCCAGGTGCGTCCTCTGCTCGCGCCCTGGTGGCTGCCGTTCCGCCACGGCCTCGACGCGGCGGGCGAGCTCCTCGGCTCGCTCACCACCCACGCCAGCGACGTCGCCGACCGGCGTCGTGACGCCCGCGCCCGGGCCGAGCGCGAGCGCGCCGACGCGGGCCGCGCGGGCACACGGGCGGCGTACCCCGGCGACCGCCCCGACCGCCCCGCGAGCGGGAGCGACGACGACGAGCTGGGTGCGGAGACCGGCTGGCTGGTCCGCTACCTGACCAGTCCCGTCGCCCTCGTCCTCACCGCTGTCGTCCTGCTCTGCCTCGTCGGTGCGCGGGAGGCGATCGGCTCCGTCTCCGGCGGTGCCCTCGCCCCGGCGCCCGCCACGACCGGTGCCTGGTGGGACCTCCACCTGTCGTCGACGCACCCCCTCGGCACCGGCAGCGACGTGCCCGCACCCGCGTACGTCGCCCCGCTCGCCCTGCTCTCCTGGCTGCTGCCGGGGGGGCCGTCGGTGGCGGTGTCGGTGCTCCTGCTCCTCGCCGTGCCCCTCGGCCTCTGGGGAGCCTGGCGCCTGCTCGGCGTGGCCGCCCGGCTCGTGGACCCCCGCGGCGCCTCGCCCTGGCTCCTGGGCATCGGCGCGACGACGTACGCCCTCGTCCCCGTCACCAGCGGCGCCTGGGGCGCGGGTCGGTTCGGCGTCGTCGTGGCGGCGGCGGTGCTGCCGTGGTTCGTCCACGCGGCGCTCGGCTTCGCCGACCCGGAGCGCGACCGGCGCTGGCGGGCCGGCTGGCGCTCGGGCCTGCTGCTCACCGTCGTGGTCGCGTTCGTGGCCGCCGCCTGGTGGCTCGTGCTCGGCGTGGTCGCGCTCGTCGCGGTCTTCGCCGCCCTCGTCGCCCGTGGGCGGCTCCTCGAGCGCTCCGTGCTCGGCGGCGTCGTCGCCCCGGTCGGCGTCATGCTCGCGACGCCCGCGGTGCTCCTGTCGCCGTGGCTCGTGCCGACGCTCCTGCAGGGCGACCTCGTCGCGCTCGTGGGGGAGGCGGGGCGGCTGCCCTACGGGATCCTCAGCCCCACCGACGTGCTCGCGGGCCACCTCGCCGACCACGCCGCCCCGGCCTGGACCGGCCTCCTGCTGGCCGTCCTCGCCCTGCTGGCGCTCCTCGTCCCGGCGACGCGCCTCGCCGTCGTCGGCTGCTGGGCCATCGCCCTGGCCGTCGCGGGACCCGCCAGCCTGCTCGCCCTGCCCGTCTTCGAGCTCGCCGCCGGTGAGACCCCCGCGGCCGTCGGCTTCGTGGTGGTAGCGCTGCAGGGTGCGGCCGTCGTGGCGGTGGTGCTCGGCGCGCAGGGCCTCGGACAGCTCGGCGCCGCGCGCGGCGACCGTCCCGGCGCGACCGGCCGCCCCGACCGGGTACGTCGCGTGCGCACCGCCCTCGGCGTCGTGCCCGTCCTCGTGCTCGCCCTCGTGCCCCTGGCGGGCCTCGTGTGGTTCGTCGGCCCCGGCGCCGCGGTGGCCGACGACGACCGGGACGAGGCGATCCCGGCCTACATGGCGCAGCGGTCCGAGACCTCGCCGTCGTACGGCGTGCTCGTGATCGACGGCTCGGTCCGCACCGGACTCACCTTCGAGGTCCGGCGTGAGGACGGTCTCCGCCTCGGGGAGGAGGAGATCGCCGCGCTCACCCCGGTCGACACGACGATGGTCGAGGACGTGCGCACCCTCGTCTCCACGCCGAGCGGCGAGCAGCTGGACCGGCTCCGCGACGCGGGCATCTCCTACATCGTGCTGCCCGCCCCGGCCGACCCGACGATCCGGGCCGTGCTCGACTCGGTGGCCGGCCTGCAGCCCGCCTCGGCGGCCGACCCCGACACCCGCGCGTGGGAGCTCGCCGAGCAGCCCGCCGCGGACGCCGTCGACGACGGGTCGACGGGCGTCGGCCGTGCGCTCCTGCTGCTGGTGCAGGGCGTGGCGGTCGTGGTCGTGCTGGTCATGGCCGGTCCGAGCCTGCCGTCGCGACCGGGACGCGGTCGCACCCCGGGTGCCGCGTCCGCGGCCCCGGCCCGTGAGCCCGAGGGGAGCGTCGCGTGAGCGAGGAGCAGGTCCGTCCGACCGGTCGCCGTCGGGCCGCGCCGGCCCAGCCCGGCCGTCGTCGCATCGATCCGGCGATCGTCGCCGCCGTCGTGCTGCCCCTGCTGGTCGCGCTGGCCGTCGCCGCCGTGCGGGTGGGCGCGCCGCAACCGCCGGCGACCGCGCCGACCGCCGAGGCGCGCACGTCCGCGACGCTCGTGTGCCCGTCGGCCGGGGTCCTGGCCGGCACGGACGAGCCCGACGCGGTGGTCCCCGAGAGCGGCGTCGTGCGCCTGGGGACGGGCGCCGAGGGCGACGGCTCCGTCACCGCCAGCCCGCTCGACACGCCGGCCGCCGCCGAGGACCTCGAGGACGCTGCCGACGTGACGCCCGCCGCGGGCGGCACCGGGCAGGTCGACAGCGGCGCCGCCGTCGTGCTGCGGGGCGCCGGCGCGGCCGCTCCCGGGCTGGCCGCCGCCCGGTTCGACGCGTCCGGAGGGATCGGCACCACCTGCCGCACCCCGGACGTCGGCGGCTGGTTCGTCGGGCTCGGCGCGGGCGGTGAGCGCTCGAGCGTGCTCGAGCTGACGAACCCCGACCCGGGGTCGGCCGTCGCCCGCCTGTCCCTCTACGACGAGTCCGGCCCCGTCGACGCGCCGGAGGTGCGTTCCGTTGTCGTGGGCACCGGCGAGACCCGTCGCCTCGACCTGGCCGAGCTCGTGCCCACCCTCGGCGACCTCGCCGTGCACGTGGACGTGACGCGCGGACGCCTCGGCATCGCCGCCCTCCAGACCATGCAGCCCCTCGACGGGTCGCGTGGCGGCACCACCTGGGCCCCGCTCGTCGCCGAGCCCACCACCGCGACGACGATCCTCGGCCTGCCGGGCGCGGCCACCACGGCCCGCACGCTGCTGGTCGCCAACCCCGGCGACGCCCAGACCCGGGTCGACGTGGACCTCCTCGGGCCGTCGGGTCCGGTCCGGCCGACGAGCCTCGCCGACGGGCTCGTCGTCGCTCCGGGCGCGGTCGCGAGCCTCGACCTCACCGACGTGCTGGGCGAGGCCCTGGCGGAGGGAGGCGGGGGAGCGTCCGGCGTGCGCGTCACCGCCGGCAGCGCGGTCGTCGCGAGCCTCCGCTCCGGCTCCGGCGCCGGCGAGACCTCCTCGGTCACCACGGCCGAGGTGCCCACCGACGTCGCGTCCGGCGCGCTCACGGGGCTGCTCCCCGAGGGTGCGGGCGCCCGCCGGCTCGTGCTCGACTCCCTGGCGCCCGGCGAGGTCGCCGTGCCGGTGGTGGCGCGGAGCGCGGCGGGGGACGTCCTGCTCGAGCAGGACGTCGCCCTGGGGGCGGGGTCCGCGGCCACCCTCGACCTGCCGGAGGGAACCGCGCGCGTCGACGTCGCCCCGACCGACCCGCGGGTCGACGTGCGCGCCGCGCTCGTCACCGGCAGCGGCTCGCGAGCCTCGGTGCTGGCCCTGGTGCCGACCATCACCACCGACCTCGTGCCCACCGCCCGACGCGCCTGGCAGTGACGGCAGCTCAGGCGTCGGGGTCGTAGTCCGGGTCGACGGTCTCGGGGCTGACGCCGAGCAGCTCGGCGAGCTGCTCGGTGGCGACCCGCCGCACGAGCTCCTCGAGGTCGAGCCGCGTCTCGCTGCGCCGCTCCAGGGGGCGGCGGAAGAACACGACGCGCGGCGGGTGCTCGGCGGTCGCCGGCACGACGGAGGCCAACGGCGCCTCGTCCGTCCAGCCGTCGGGCAGCAGCGGCATCTCCTCGACGACGTACTCCAGCTCGCCGAGCTCGGTCCGCCAGGGCGCGTCGACGTGCCCGACGACGCCGAGCACGATGCGGTCGAAGCGCTGGCTGCGGGTGGGGCGCGGATCCCTCCGGTCGGGCGCGGGGGCGAGGCCGGGGCCGCGCCCGCCGCGGCCGTGCCGGTCGCGTCGACGGGGTCGGTGCGCCGCGGGCGCAGGCTCGGCGGGACCGGGTCCCGGGGCCGGCTCGGGCTCGGGGTCGGGCTCGGGGTCGGGGGCGTCCCCGTGCTGCGTCACCGACATCTCCTCTCGTCGCCGCGAGCCTAGTCCGGTGGTGACCGGTGACGGCGTACGGTGCTCCCCGTGAGGTCAGCCCGTCGTTGTTCGCGCACCGCCTGCGGTCGTCCCGCGGCCATGACGCTGACGTACGTCTACTCCGACCAGACCGCCGTGCTCGGCCCGCTGTCGACCACCGCGGAGCCGCACGCCTACGACCTGTGCGAGCAGCACTCGGAGCGGCTGTCGGCCCCGCGGGGCTGGGAGGTGCTGCGGCTCGCCAGCGTCCCGTCGGCGCCGGTGCACTCCGACGACGACCTGCTCGCCCTCGCCGACGCCGTGCGCGAGGCGGCGGTGCGCCCGGCGGCGCCGGCGAACCGGCCGCCGCACGTCGTGCCGCACGACCGGCCGACGTACGCCGAGGAGGAGCCGCGCGGGACCCGCCCCGGCACGCCGGGACGCCCCGACCGCGGCGAGCGCCGTGGTCATCTCCGCGTGCTGGAGACGGACCCCACTCCTCGTTGAGGGCGGGGCCGGCCCGGTCCGCACCCGAGGTCCCCGCGCATGCCCTAGGCTCCTCGCCATGGCGCCCAGCGGATCGCTCTCCCCGTCCAACCTCGCCGCCGTCTTCAAGGCCTACGACGTCCGGGGCACCGTCCCCGACCAGCTCGACGAGGAGTTCGCCCGCCGGGTGGGCGCCGCGTTCGTGCAGGTCACCGGTGCGCCCACGGTCGTCGTCGGTCACGACATGCGGCCCTCCTCGCCCGGCATGGCCGGCGCCTTCGCGCAGGGCGCGGCCGACCAGGGCGCCGACGTCGTGCTCATCGGCCTGGCCTCGACCGACCAGCTCTACTTCGCCTCGGGGCACCTGGGCCACGCGGGCGCCATGTTCACGGCGAGCCACAACCCGGCGCAGTACAACGGCATCAAGATGTGCCGTGCCAACGCCGTGCCGATCGGCACCGAGACCGGCCTCTCCGAGATCCGCGACCTCGTCGGCGGTGACGAGCCGACCCCCGCCGCGCGCACGGGCAGCATCTCCGAGCACGACGTCCTCGCCGCCTACGCCGCGCACGTGCTCTCCCTCGCCCCCGTCACCGGGCGGAGGCTCAAGGTCGTCGTCGACGCCGGCAACGGCATGGCGGGCCTGACGGCCCCCGCCGTCTTCGAGCGCCTGGGCGACGTCGTGGACCTG
This sequence comes from Nocardioides zeae, assembly GCF_010686755.1. Lineage (GTDB taxonomy): Bacteria > Actinomycetota > Actinomycetes > Propionibacteriales > Nocardioidaceae > Nocardioides > Nocardioides zeae. The sequence goes on from NZ_JAAGXA010000001.1 coordinate 314,868, forward strand.
GTCCCGATGTACTTCGAGCTCGACGGCTCGTTCCCCCACCACGAGGCGAACCCGATCGACCCGGAGACCCTCGTCGACCTCCAGGCCCGCGTGCTCGCGGAGCGCGCGGACATCGGCCTGGCCTTCGACGGCGACGCCGACCGCTGCTTCCTCGTCGACGAGCAGGGCCGTGCGGTCTCGCCGTCGACGTTGACGGCGCTCATCGCGGACCGCGAGCTCGCCCGGGTGCCGGGGTCGAACGTCATCCACAACCTCATCACGTCGAAGGCCGTGCCGGAGATCGTGACCGAGAAGGGCGGCACCCCGGTGCGCACCCGCGTGGGGCACTCCTACATCAAGGCCACCATGGCGGAGACCGACGCCGTGTTCGGCGGCGAGCACTCCGGCCACTTCTACTTCCGCGATTTCTGGCGCGCCGACTCCGGGATGCTCGCGGCGCTCCACGCCCTGTCCGCGCTCGGGGAGACCGACGTCCCGCTCTCGCAGCTGCTGGCGGACTACGAGCGCTACCCCATGAGCGGCGAGATCAACTCGACCGTGGCTGACCAGCAGGCGGTGCTGACGCAGCTGGAGGAGACGTACGGCGCGCAGGACGGCGTCACGGTCGACAAGCTCGACGGCCTGACCGTCGACGCGGGCGACTGGTGGTTCAACGTCCGCGCCTCCAACACGGAGCCGCTGCTGCGCCTCAACGTGGAGGGCAAGGACGAGGCCACCATGACCGACGTGCGCGACCGCGTGCTGGCGGTGATCCGCGGATGAGCGCCTCCATCGACCCCACGCTGCGCCGCATCATCGTCTGCCCGAACTGCCGCGGCGAGCTGGCCGACGGTCCCGCCGGCGGCAGCGCCGACGGCGCCGAGCTGGTCTGCACCGACTGCGGCTACGGCTACCCCGTCCGCGACGGCATCCCGGTGCTGCTCGTCGACGAGGCCCGCCGGGCCTGAGCCGGGACGCGGCCGTGTGGTTCGACGAGTCCCGCCTCGACGACGAGGCGGCGCTGGCCGGCATCGACCCGACGCTGCGGTCGCTCGCGGAGGCAGGCTCCCGGGTGCGTCGCGAGGCGCAGGTCGCGCTCGACCTGGCGCCGGAGAAGGTGCACGAGGCCCGGTCCCGTCCCCGGCCGCGGGCGGTCGTGGTCGCGGGCACCGGCTCCCGGCTCCTCCGTGACGTGCTCGAGGGCAGCTGTCCGGTGCCGTTCGTCGCCTGGCCCGGACCCGGGCTGCCCGGGTGGGTGGGGTCGCTCGACCTGGTCGTGATGCTGGCGCCCGCCGGCTCGGACGTGCCGGCCGCCGCTGCGGTGGCCGAGGCGGTACGACGCGGGGCCGACGTGCTCGTCGCCTGCCCGCCCGACTCGCTCGTCGCCGAGCACGCGGTCGGGCGCGACGTGCTCGTGCTCCCCGTCGGCACCGGGGACCCGCTGGCGGTCGCGGTCGTGGTGCTCGACCTCCTCGCCTCCGCGGGACTGGGGCGGGCCGCCGACGCCGCCCACGTCGCTGCGGCGTTGGACGACGTGGCGGTGCGCTGCTCGCCCCACCGCGACATCGCGGCCAACCCGGCCAAGGAGGTCGCGCTCGGTCTGGCCGACGCGCAGCCGGTGCTCTGGGGCGGCAGCGCCCTGGCGGCCCGGGCCGCGCGCCGGGTGGCCGAGGAGCTGCGGCGCGTCACCGGCCGCGCGGTGCTCGCGGACGACGCGGAGGAGGTGCTGCCGGTCGTGGAGGCGGCCCGTCCCCGCGACGTCTTCGCCGATCCGTTCACCGACGGGGGAGCGGTGGCCCGCCCGACGCTCGTCGTGCTCGACGACGGCGACGAGGCGGCGGTCGTGCGGGAGCAGGCCGGACGGCTCCGCGCGGCGGCCGCCGCCCACGACGTGCGCGTCGTGGAGATCGGGAGCGACGCCCGCAGCGACGTCGCCCGTCACGCCTCCCTCATCCTGCAGGGGCGCTACGTCGCGGCGTACCTCGGTCTCGGCCTGGTCCCGGAGTAGGACCCGACGCTCTACAGTCCTCCCGTGACGATCTCGCGGAGGCCCCTCGCCCCGGCCGGTGACCGATGAGCGGCGGCCTGTTCGCGCTGCTCGACGACGTGGCCGCGCTCGCGCGCCTCGCGGCGGCCTCCGTCGACGACGTGGGTGCCGCGGCGGGGCGCGCGAGCATCAAGGCGGCCGGCGTGGTCGTGGACGACACGGCGGTGACGCCGCAGTACGTCCAGGGCGTCGCGGCCGAGCGCGAGCTGCCCATCGTGAAGCGGATCGCGATCGGCTCGCTGCGCAACAAGATCCTCATCATCCTGCCGCTGGCCCTGCTCCTCAGCCAGTTCCTGCCGTGGCTCCTCACCCCGATCCTCATGGCGGGTGGCGCGTTCCTCTGCTTCGAGGGAGCCGAGAAGATCTGGGGGAAGATCTCGGGCCACGCCCACCACGAGAAGACCGTCGAGGCCGGCCCCGACGCCGAGAAGACCCTCGTCGCCGGCGCCATCCGCACCGACCTCATCCTCTCGGCCGAGATCATGGTGATCTCCCTCAACGAGGTCGCCGAGGAGCCCTTCCTGGCCCGCCTCGCGATCCTGCTGGTGGTCGCGATCGGCATCACGGTGCTCGTGTACGGCGTCGTGGCCCTCATCGTGAAGATGGACGACGTGGGCCTGGCCCTCGCCCAGCGCTCCTCCGCCCTGGCGCAGAAGGTCGGCACGGGTCTCGTCCGGGCCATGCCGGGCCTGCTCGCCGGCATCGCCGTCGTCGGCACCGCCGCGATGCTCTGGGTCGGCGGCCACATCCTCCTCGTCGGGGTGGACGACCTGGGCTGGCACGCGCCGTACGAGCTCGTGCACCACCTCGAGGTCGCCGTCCACGACGCCCTCGGCGCCGTGGGGGCGGTCGCCGGCTGGATCGTCAACACGGCGCTCTCCGCCGTGGTCGGCCTCGTCGTCGGTGCGCTCGTCGTCGTGGTCGTGCAGCTCGTGGGTCGCCTGCGTCACGCGGATTCCTGAATCGCGCGGAGGGCGGCCTACGCTGGAGGAGTCCGCGTCGGGAGATCCCGGAGATGCGCAGATGCGCAGGCGCGTGGCTCTGGCTCCACCCGTTCGAGGAGACAACACCGATGGACTTCAAGGTCGCCGACCTCTCCCTGGCCGCCTTCGGCCGCAAGGAGATCGAGCTCGCCGAGCACGAGATGCCCGGCCTGATGGCGATGCGCGAGCGCTTCGGCGACGCGCAGCCGCTCCAGGGCGCCCGGATCGCCGGGTCGCTGCACATGACCGTCCAGACGGCGGTGCTGATCGAGACGCTCGCCGCGCTCGGTGCCGACATCCGCTGGGCCACCTGCAACATCTTCTCCACCCAGGACCACGCCGCTGCCGCGGTCGTCGTCGGGCCCCCCGCCAAGGGCGGCACGGCGGAGGACCCGCAGGGCGTCCCCGTCTTCGCGTGGAAGGGCGAGTCCCTGGCGGAGTACTGGGACGAGGCCGAGAAGGTCTTCGACTTCGCCGAGGGCGGCCCCAACATGCTGCTCGACGACGGCGGTGACATCACGCTGCTGCTGCACAAGGGCGTGGAGTTCGAGAAGGCCGGCGTCGTGCCGCCGCTCGACTCGACCGACAACGAGGAGTACAAGGAGGTCCTCCGGGTCCTCGCGCGCTCCCTCGAGAACGACCCGCAGCGGTGGACGAAGCGCGCCCCGATGATCAAGGGCGTCTCCGAGGAGACCACGACGGGCGTGCTGCGCCTCTACGAGCGCTTCAAGGAGGGCTCGCTCCTCTTCCCGGCGATCAACGTCAACGACTCGGTCACCAAGAGCAAGTTCGACAACAAGTACGGCTGCCGCCACTCGCTCATCGACGGCATCAACCGCGCCACCGACGTGATGATCGGCGGCAAGGTCGCCGTGGTGTGCGGCTACGGCGACGTCGGCAAGGGCTCCGCGGAGTCCCTCCGCGGCCAGGGCGCCCGCGTCATCGTCACCGAGATCGACCCGATCTGCGCGCTGCAGGCCGCCATGGACGGCTACGAGGTCAAGCGCCTCGAGTCCGTCGTCGAGACCGCCGACATCTTCGTGACGACGACCGGCAACTTCAACATCATCCGCACCGAGCACTTCGAGCGGATGAAGCACCAGGCCATCGTCGGCAACATCGGCCACTTCGACAACGAGATCGACATGGCCGGCCTGGCGAAGATCCCCGGCATCGTCAAGGACGAGATCAAGCCGCAGGTCCACCAGTGGATCTTCCCGGACGGCAAGAAGATCATCGTGCTGTCCGAGGGTCGGCTGCTCAACCTCGGCAACGCGACGGGTCACCCGTCGTTCGTGATGAGCAACTCCTTCACCAACCAGGTGCTGGCGCAGATCGAGCTGTTCAGCAAGGCCGACGAGTACGAGCTGGGCGTCCACGTGCTGCCCAAGCACCTCGACGAGGAGGTCGCCCGGCTGCACCTCGACGCCCTCGGCGTCGAGCTCACCGAGCTGACCAAGGAGCAGGCGGCCTACCTCGGCGTCGACGTGGCGGGTCCGTACAAGTCGGACCACTACCGCTACTGACGCCTCGGGGCCTCGCACGCCCCCGATCGGCCCCGATCGACCCCGATCGACCCCGATCGACCCCACGACCGCCGTCCCCGCACCTGCGGGGACGGCGGTTGTCATACTTGGCCCCGTGACCAGCAACGACCGCGCGGCCCCCGGCACCGCCGACCCCGACAGCCGTGGGCGGGTGCTCGTCGTCGACGACGACGCCTCGCTGGCGGAGATGCTCACCATCGTGCTGCGCCAGGAGGGGTTCGAGCCCGCCGTCTGCCTGCGGGGCGACGAGGCGCTCGCCGCCGTGCGGGAGTTCCGGCCCGACGTGCTGCTGCTCGACGTCATGCTGCCCGGCAAGGACGGCATCGAGGTCTGCAAGGAGGTCCGCGCCGAGTCGGGCGTGCCCATCGTGATGCTGACGGCCAAGGGCGACACCGTCGACGTGGTCGTCGGTCTGGAGTCGGGCGCGGACGACTACGTCGTGAAGCCCTTCAAGCCCAAGGAGCTCGTCGCGCGCATCCGGGCGCGCGTGCGGCGCCTCGACGCCCCCGCGCAGGAGACGCTCGCGATCGGGGACCTCACCATCGACGTCGCCGGGCACCAGGTGTCGCGCGGCGACGAGGTCATCAGCCTCACGCCGCTGGAGTTCGACCTCCTCGTCTGCCTCGCCCGGAAGCCGTGGCAGGCGTTCAGCCGCGAGGTCCTGCTCGAGGAGGTGTGGGGCTACCGCCACGCGGCCGACACCCGCCTCGTGAACGTGCACGTGCAGCGGCTGCGCTCCAAGGTCGAGCACGACCCCGAGCGCCCCGAGATCGTCCTGACGGTGCGCGGCGTGGGCTACAAGGCAGGGCCGTCCTGAGCCCGTGCTGACGCCCCGCCTGGCCCCGCTGGCGCGCCGGCTGCCGCACCGGCTGCGTCGACCACCGGGGTCGGTGTCCGGGGGCGGGATCGGCGCGGCCGTCGGCCGCGCCCTGACCGTGTGGCGGCGCTCCGTCTCCGCGCGCGTCGTGGTGTCGACGGTCCTGCTCTCGGCGGTCGTGGTCGGTGCCGTCAGCTGGCTGCTGGTGGTGCAGGTGCGCGACGGCCTGCTGGACGACCGGGTCCGCTCCGCCACGGCGGAGGCGGAGACCGAGACGGTGCAGGCGGTGGACCGGCTCGTCGGTGGCTCGGACTTCGACGTCGCCAGCCAGCTCGAGCTCGTCGCAGCGCCGCTGAGCCAGCGGGGCGCGGTGCGCGGCTACGAGGTGCTCGTGGCCCGGTCCGACGCCGACCCGGCGAGCGACCTGACGTCCAGCGGCTCGATCTCCTCGCCCGGCCTCGACCTGACGAGCGTGCCCCGGTCGCTGCGGGAGCACTTCACCGGCAGCACGCAGCTCGCCTGGGCGTGGACCAGCCTGCGGACGACCGACGACGACGGCACCACGAGCGAGGTGCCCGGCATCGTGGTCGGCACGCAGGTGCAGCTGCCGGCCGACGGCCGCCCCTACACGCTCTACCTGCTGTTCCCGATGGAGCAGGAGCAGGAGACGCTCGCCCTGGTGACGCGCTCGGTGCTCGTGGCCGACGCGCTCCTCGTGGTGCTCATCGGCGGCGTCACCTACCTCGTCGCCCGCCAGGTCGTCACGCCGATCCGCCTCGCCCGCAAGGTCGCCGAGCGCCTCGCGGCAGGACGGCTCCAGGAGCGCCTGCGCGTGTCGGGCCAGGACGACCTCGCGCGGCTCGCGTCGTCCTTCAACCAGATGGCCTCCAACCTGCAGCGCCAGATCCAGCAGCTCGAGGAGCTGAGCCGCGTGCAGCGCCGCTTCGTCGCGGACGTCTCCCACGAGCTCCGCACGCCGCTGACGACGGTGCGCATGGCCGGCGACATGCTCCACGACGCGCGCACCGACTTCGACGCGCCCACGGCCCGTGCCGCCGAGCTGCTGCAGGTCGAGCTCGACCGGTTCGAGCGGCTCCTCGGGGAGCTCCTCGAGATCAGCCGGTACGACGCGGGTGCGGTCGCGCTCGAGGTCGAGGACGTCGACCTGCGCGACGTCGTCGAGCGGGTGGTGCGCCAGACGGCGACCGTGGCCGCCACCTCGGGCGTCCGGGTGGACGTGCGGGAGCCGGGGCGGCCCTGCGTGTGCGCGGCGGACGGCCGGCGCATCGAGCGCATCGTGCGCAACCTCGTGACCAACGCGATCGACCACGCCGAGTCGCGCGACGTCGTGCTCACGGTCGACGCGGACGAGCACAGCGCGGCGATCGCCGTGCGGGACTACGGCGTCGGCCTGGCGCCGGGGGAGTCGGCCATGGTGTTCAACCGGTTCTGGCGGGCCGACCCGGCCCGCGCCCGCACCTCGGGCGGCACGGGCCTCGGCCTGTCGATCGCGCTCGAGGACGCCCACCTGCACGGTGGCTGGCTCCAGGCGTGGGGCACCCCCGGCGGGGGCGCCCAGTTCCGGCTGACGTTGCCCCGTCACGCCGGCGACCAGCTGCGGCACAGCCCCATCCCGCTCCTCCCGGCCGACGCGGAGCCGGTCCGGTGAGGGCGGCCACGCGCCGTGCTCCCCGGGGACCGGTGTCGCGAGCGGTGCTGACCGCGGTGCTGACCGCCCTGGTGGCGGCGCTGGTGCTCGCCGGCTGCGTGCGGCTGCCCGACTCGGGCGACGTGACCGTGCCCGACGACGTGCCGGAGGGCGTCGGCAACGCCGCGGTCGACTACGTGCCGCCCGGTCCGACGCCGGGGGAGACGCCCGACGAGATCGTCCAGCACTTCCTCGGCGCGATGCGGGCGACGTCGCTGCAGACGAGCGTGGCCCGCTCGTTCCTGACCGAGGCCACGGCCGACGCGTGGTCGCCCGAGCAGCGCACCATCGTCTACGAGGACGCCTCCCGCCCGACGAGCGGCACGAGCGTGAGCGTCGACCTCCAGGGGAGCGCGAGCCTCGACGACCGCGGGCAGTGGGTGGGGGAGCCGAGCGGCGCCGACCGCACCGTGACCTTCGGCATGCAGCAGGAGGACGGCGAGTGGCGCATCGCCACCCTCCCCAACGCCCTGATCGTCCCCCTGACGTGGCTGGAGGCGCGCTACCAGCGGGCCGACCTCTACTTCCTCGACCCGTCGTCCCGGATCCTCGTCCCCACCCCGGTGTTCGTGCCGAGCGGGGAGCAGCTGGCCTCGCGGCTCGTCAACGCCCTCCTGGAGGGGCCGCCGGACGCGCTCGCGGGCGTGATCGGCACGGCGCTCGGCGGGCCGGGTCCCGGCACGACGGTGGAGGTGTCCTCCTCGGGCCTCGCGTCGGTCCGGATGACCGGCGCCGACGGTGCGCCCGCGGCGTTGACCGAGCCGATGGTCGCGCAGCTGGCGTGGACGCTGCGGCAGGTGCCCTCCATCGTGCGCATCCGGGTGCTGGTCGACGACGTCGCGCTCCGGGTGCCGGACGGCGGCACCGACTTCGCCGTGGGTGCGGGGCAGCGCTACACCCCCGACGTGGCCGGCGCCGACGCCGGGCTCTACGGGCTGGACGGCGACCAGGTCGTCGAGGTCGACGACGCCGAGACCGAGCCCGTGGCGGGCACCGAGGAGCTCCTGGGCACCGGGGTGCGTCGCCTCGCGGTGGACCTCTTCGGCACCCGTGTCGCCGCACAGGTGGCGGACGGGTCGGTGGTCGTCGTCCCCCTCGACGACCCGGCCGCACCGACCACGCGGATCCCGGCCGAGGGCACGGCCCGCATGTCCTGGGACTTCGCGGGCCGGCTGTGGATCGTCGACGGCGGCGACCGGGCCCGGCTGCGCGTCGTCAGCTCCGGCACCGTGACGCCGCTCGACGCGCCGGACCTGAGCGGGCAGCGGATCACTGCGATGACCGTCTCCCGCGACGGCTCGCGCCTGGTCGCCGTGGTCGGTCCGCAGGGGGCGCAGCGCGTGGTCGTGTCCCGGGTCCGCTACGACGAGCGGGGCGGTGTCGCCGACGTGGTCGAGCCGGCGCAGGACCTGGCGGCGGACGCGGCGGGCCTCACCGTGCTCGACGTCGGCTGGCGCTCGGCGACCGAGGTCGTCGTGCTCGCCCGGATCGACGACACCCTGGTGCAGCTGCAGCGCGTCCCGGTCGACGGCTCCCCGGGGGCCGACGACGACACCACGCTCCTCATGAGCGAGGCCCAGCGGCTCGTCACCTCGACGGCGCCCGGCACCCCGCTGCTCCTCGTCGGACCCACGCTCGTCGAGGAGTACGACGGGTCCCGCCTCGTCGCGTCCGAGGCGCGCGCCGCCGGCCTCACCTACCCCGGCTGAGACCGGCCCGCGTCCCGTCCCCAGGGCCGCGCCGGGCCGCGGTCCTCCACCGGAGCCCCGGGGAGCGGTACGTCGTGCCGCCCGGTGCGGTGGGATCGACGGGTGGGCAGCACCGGGTGGTTCGTGGACGCCGTGAGCGACCTCGTCACCGGCAGCGCGTGCGTGGGGTGTGCCCGTGCGGGGCGGCTGGTGTGCGCCTCGTGCGCGGCCACCCTGCCCGCCCGGGGCGCGCCCGCGGTCGTCGACCCCTGGCCGCCCGGCCTGGTGCCGACGTGGGCGGGGGCGCCCCACGCCGACCTGGCGCGCGCGCTGGTGGTCGGGCACAAGGAGCGTGGCCGGCTGGGCCTGCGCGCCCCGCTCGGTCGCCTCCTCGCCGCCGCCGTGACGGCGGGCGTCGGCCCACCCCCCGGCCGCGGGCGGCTGCTGCTCTGCCCGGTGCCGTCCCGACCCGGCACGGTGCGGCGACGTGGGCACGACGCGACGGGCGCGGTCGTGGCGCGGGCCGTCCGCGCCCTCCGGGCACAGGGGTACGACGCGGTCCGCGTCGACCTGCTCCGCTCGGGGCGGGCACGGGACCAGGGCGACCTCGACGCGGCCGGTCGGGCGGTCAACCTCGTCGGCACGATGCGGTGCCCGGCGCACCTGCTGCGTGCCACGGCGAGCCGCCACGGGCGCGGGGCGGTGGTGCTCTGCGACGACGTGGTGACGACCGGGGCGACGCTCGTGGAGGCGGCGCGGGCGCTGGCGAGCGGCGGCGTACCCGTGCTCCTCGCCGCCACGGTGACCTCCACACCACGGCACGGTGGACGACGGGTGAGGAGTTCAGAGGATTCCCAGGCGCGTTCCCTTCCCCGCGTGGGGAGGGGGGACTAACGTCGTCGCATGGAGTCCGCCCGGGTCCGTGGTTGCGTCGCCCCGACGCGCCGAGCCCCGTCAGGGGTGCGGTCACGGCGGTGCGGCAAGCCGATGCCAGTCGCAGGCGAAACGGCCCACGTAAGTCCGTCCCGGTCCGCCGGTGCCGGACGATCACGGTGCGGCTTAGACGTAAGTCCTGCCTCGCCCTCGTCGTCAGATGCGACGTCCGGCGGGAGAAGGTCGGTAGTGGCGGAGAAGCTGCGAACACCTCAGCAGGCGACTGTGGGGACGAAGACCAGGTCGGCCGGGCGGGCTCCATCCACCGGCGGGACACGAGCCACCGTGGGTGGCTCGTGCGTGCGGCCGTACGGCGGTCGCCCCCGCACCTGACACACCAACCACCTGGGAGGTTCGCATGGAGATCGTGGTCACCGGACGGCATGTCGAGGTGTCGGAGAGCTTCAGGTCCCACGTCGAGGAGAAGCTGGCCCGACTGGAGAAGCACGACCACCGCATCATCAGGGTGCAGGTGGAGGTCTCGGAGGAGAAGAACCCCCGTCAGGCGGACCGCTGCATGAAGGTGCAGCTCACGGCGTTCTCCAAGGGACCGGTGGTGCGTGCCGAGGCGTGCGCCGACCACAAGATGGGCGCCCTCGACGTCGCGCTGGACCGGATGGCCGCGCAGATGCGCCGCGCCGCCGACCGGCGTCGGATCCACCGCGGCCGCCACGTCCCCACCTCCGTCGCGCAGGCGCTCGCCGGCACCGGGGTGCTCGACGAGCGGCCCGCGGACACCGACGGTGACGCCCGCGCGGACGGTGCCCCCCAGCGCCGCCAGGTCGGCGGGATCGAGGTCGAGGGCGACGGTCCGCTGGTCGTGCGCGAGAAGGTGCACCCCGCCGAGCCCATGACGCTCGACCAGGCGCTCTACGAGATGGAGCTCGTCGGCCACGACTTCTACCTCTTCGTCGACAAGGCCAACGACCGTCCGTCCGTCGTCTACCGGCGGCGGGGCTACGACTACGGCGTGATCGCGCTGGACCTCGCCGGGGCCCTGGGCGACGTCGACGCCGAGGTCGCCGGCGCACCCGCCGGGGTGCTGGCGGGCCGCGCCGAGGCCTGACGGACCGGCGGAGGAGGCGTCACGGCGTGCCATGATGGCCCCCGTGACGCCCCCTCCCGCCGCCCCGGACGGCACCGCGGGCACCGAGCCGGTGCGCGTGATCGTCGTCGACGACCAGGAGCTGTTCCGCCGCGGCCTCACCATGCTCCTCGGCATCGAGGAGGGCATCGAGGTCGTCGGTGAGGCCGGTGACGGCGAGGCCGGCCTGCGGCTCGCGACCACCACCGCTCCCGACGTGGTGCTCCTCGACGTGCGGATGCCCAAGGGCTCCGGGATCGCGGCGTGCAAGGCGATCAAGGACGCCGTGCCCGCGACGAAGATCATCATGCTGACCGTCTCCGACGAGGAAGGCGACCTCTACGAGGCGGTGAAGAGCGGGGCCTCGGGCTACCTGCTGAAGGACTCGTCGATCGACGAGGTGGCGCAGGCGGTGCGGGTGGTCTCCGACGGCCAGTCGCTCATCAGCCCGTCGATGGCGGTCAAGCTGATCGACGAGTTCAAGCACATGTCGCGGGCCGAGAAGACGCCCGGCCCGTCGCTCAAGCTCACCGAGCGCGAGCTGCAGGTGCTGCGCCTCGTCGCGACGGGCATCAACAACCGCGAGGTCGGCCACCGGCTGGGCATCACCGACAACACGGTGAAGAACCACATGCGCAACATCCTGGAGAAGCTCCAGCTGCACTCCCGCATGGAGGCGGTCATGTACGCGGTGCGCGAGAAGCTCCTCGACGTCCCGTGAGCCCCGCGGCCCCTGCCGGGCCGACGATCACCCTGGCCCAGGCGCGCCGCATCGCGCTCGCCGCGCAGGGGTTCGCCGACCCGCCCCACGCCACCCCGACGCTGCGCACCTTCGACCGCACGCTGCGTCGCACCCGCGTCCTGCAGATCGACTCCGTGAGCGTCCTGCAGCGCGCGCACTACATGCCGCTCTACTCCCGCATGGGTCCCTACGACACCGGTCTGCTCGAGCGGGCCACGACCGCGCGCCCCCGTCGCGTCGTGGAGTCGTGGGCGCACGAGGCGGCGTACCTTCCGGTCGAGCACTGGCCGCTGCTGCAGCTCCGCCGCGACGCGTGGCGGGAGCGGTACGCCGCGAGCGGCATCGGCGTCGAGGACCCCGACCTCGTCGAGGAGGTCCGGCAGCGGGTCGCGGCCGAGGGCCCGCTGACCGCCCGCGACCTCGACGACGGCCGTCCCCGGCGACGCGACCACTGGGGGTGGAACTGGTCCGCCGCCAAGCAGGCGCTCGAGATGATGATGCGGACCGGCGACCTCGCCGTCGCCGGTCGCAACGCCGCCTTCGAGCGTCGCTACGACCTGCCCGAGCGGGTGCTGCCGGCCGAGGTGCTGGCCGCTCCCGTGCCCGACCGCCCCGACGCGGTCCGTGCGCTCGTGGCGATGGCGGCGCGCAGCCACGGCGTGGCGACCGTCGCCTGCCTGGCCGACTACTACCGGATCGGCCAGCGGGCGGCGGCCGTGGCGGTGGAGGAGCTCGTCGAGGCGGGCGAGCTGGAGCCGGTCACGGTGCGGGGGTGGAGCGCCGCGACGTACCTGCACCGCGACGCCGCGCGGCCGCGGCGCATCGACGCCCGCGCGCTGCTCAGCCCGTTCGACCCGGTGGTCTGGTTCCGGCCGCGGGCCGAGGCGCTCTTCGACTTCCGCTACCGCATCGAGATCTACACGCCGGCGCACCAGCGGGTGCACGGCTACTACGTGCTGCCCTTCCTGCTGGGTGACCGCCTGGTCGGGCGCGTCGACCTGCGCGCCGACCGTCGGGGCGGGCGCCTCGAGGTGCTGGGGACGTTCGCCGAGCCGGACGCGCCGCCCGCGACGGCGGCCGAGCTGGCGGTGGAGCTGCACCGGATGGCGGGCTGGCTGGGCCTGGACGCCGTGGTCGTCGCGCCGCACGGCGACCTCGCGCCCGCGCTCGCGGTCGAGATCGCCGCGCGCGGCTGACCGCCGGGGAGGGGTGCGCGCGCCGACCTTGTCGCGTGGGTAGCATGGCGGGCGCGTCCGTCGCGCCCCTGCGACGCCTGCACTGCGAACCACCGCACACTGAACTAGCCACAGGAGTTCGATCCGTGGGGATCATCGACAAGCTGCTCCGAGCCGGCGAGGGCAAGATCATCCGCCAGCTCGAGGCGATCGCGTCCGCCGTCAACGCCATCGAGGACGACTACGTCGCGATGACGGACGAGGAGCTGCAGGGCCAGACGGCCGAGTTCAAGAAGCGGCTGGAGGAGGGCGAGACCCTCGACGACCTGCTGCCGGAGGCGTTCGCCGTCGTCCGCGAGGCGGCCAACCGCGTGATCGGGCAGCGTCACTACGACGTGCAGATCATGGGTGGCGCCGCCCTCCACCTCGGCAACATCGCCGAGATGAAGACCGGTGAGGGCAAGACCCTCGTCGCGACGCTGCCGACCTACCTCAACGCGTTGAGCGGCAAGGGCGTCCACGTCGTCACGGTCAACGACTACCTGGCGAAGTACCACGCGGAGTGGATGGGTCGCGTCCACCACTTCCTGGGCCTGACCACCGGCGTGATCCTGCCGTCGATGCGCCCCGAGGCCCGGCGCGAGGCCTACAACTGCGACATCACCTACGCGACGAACAACGAGCTCGGCTTCGACTACCTCCGCGACAACATGGCGACGTCGGTGAGCGACTGCGTCCAGCGCGGCCACAACTACGCGATCGTCGACGAGGTCGACTCGATCCTGGTGGACGAGGCGCGCACGCCGCTCATCATCTCCGGCCCCACGCAGGAGGAGGTGCGGTGGTACGGCGAGTTCGCGCGCATCGTGAAGAAGCTCGAGCGCGACGTGGACTACGAGGTCGACGAGAAGAAGCGCACCATCTCGGTGCTCGAGCCCGGCATCACCAAGGTCGAGGACCACCTCGGCATCGAGAACCTCTACGAGTCGGCGAACACGCCGCTCATCTCCTTCCTCAACAACTCGATCAAGGCCAAGGAGCTGTTCCGCCGCGACAAGGAGTACGTCGTGCAGAACGACGAGGTCCTCATCGTCGACGAGCACACGGGCCGCATGCTGTCGGGGCGTCGCTACAACGACGGCCTGCACCAGTCGATCGAGGCGAAGGAGGGCGTGAAGGTCCGCGAGGAGTACCAGACGCTCGCCACCATCACGCTCCAGAACTACTTCCGGCAGTACGACAAGCTGTCCGGCATGACCGGCACGGCCATGACCGAGGCCGCGGAGTTCGACAAGATCTACGAGCTCGGGGTCGTCCCGATCCGCACCAACAAGCCGCAGCAGCGCATCGACCAGCCCGACCTCGTCTACCGCACGGAGAAGGCGAAGTACGAGGCCGTCGTCGAGGACATCGCGGAGCGGCACCACAAGGGCCAGCCGATCCTCGTGGGCACCGTCTCCGTGGAGAAGTCCGAGCTGCTGTCGGGCCTGCTGAAGAAGAAGAACATCCCCCACACGGTCCTCAACGCGAAGTACCACGCGGACGAGGCCGCGATCGTCGCCCAGGCCGGTCACAAGGGCGCCGTCACGGTGGCGACCAACATGGCGGGCCGCGGCACCGACATCATGCTCGGTGGTTCCGTCGAGTTCCTCGCCGACGCCGAGCTCCGCAAGAAGGGCCTCGACCCGGTCGACACGCCGGAGGAGTACGAGGCGGCCTGGCCCGCGACCCTCGAGCGCATCAAGAAGCAGGTCGAGGACGAGCACGACGAGGTCCGCGAGCTCGGCGGCCTCTACGTCATCGGCACGGAGCGCCACGAGTCGCGCCGCATCGACAACCAGCTCCGCGGTCGCTCCGGCCGTCAGGGCGACCCGGGCGAGTCGCGCTTCTACCTCTCGCTCGAGGACGAGCTCATGCGGCTGTTCAAGGCCGAGTGGGTCGACCGCGTCATGACGGTGATGCGCGTCCCCGACGACGTGCCGATCGAGGCCAAGCGCGTCACCAAGACGATCGCCAACGCGCAGGGCCAGGTCGAGGCGCAGAACTTCGAGTCGCGCAAGAACGTCCTGAAGTACGACGACGTGATGAGCCGCCAGCGCGAGGTCATCTACCGCGAGCGACGCCAGGTGCTCGAGGGCGAGGACCTCTCGACGCAGGTGCGGGGCTTCATCGAGGACGTCGTGACGTCGTACGTCCTGTCGGCGACCCAGGAGTACCCGGAGGACTGGGACCTGCACGCCCTCTGGGGCGCCCTGCGCCAGCTCTACCCGGTCAGCCTCGAGATCGACGACCAGATCGAGAAGGCAGGCGGCTCCAAGGCGGGCCTGTCCCGCAACGAGCTGGCCGCCGACCTCGCGAAGGACGCCCTCGCGGCGTACGACCGTCGCGAGTCCGAGGTGGGCTCCGAGGTGCTGCGCGAGCTCGAGCGCCGGGTCGTGCTGACGGTGCTCGACCGCAAGTGGCGCGAGCACCTCTACGAGATGGACTACCTGCGCGAGGGCATCGGCCTGCGCTCGTACTCGCAGCGCGACCCGCTGGTCGAGTACCAGCGCGAGGGCTTCGACATGTTCGGCACGATGATGGACGCCATCAAGGAGGAGGCCGTCGGCTACCTCTTCAACCTCGAGGTCCAGGTCGAGGAGCAGCCGGTCGGCGACGTCGTCGAGGGCGACGTCGCGCTCGAGGACGGCTCGTCCGAGGGCGCCGTCGACCTCGACAAGAAGCCGGTCATCCGGGCCAAGGGCCTCGAGCCGGCGCGCCAGCCGCAGGGCCTGACCTACGCCGGGCCCTCGGAGGACGGCGAGGTCGTCGCCCGTCGTGACGCCGTCACGAAGGCGGACGACCCGTACGCCGACGCGGGTCGCAACGACCTCTGCCCCTGCGGCTCCGGCAAGAAGTACAAGCGGTGCCACGGCGCGCCCGGCGGCCCGACGGGCCTCACCGCGCGCGTCAACGGCTGACCGCCCGCCCCGCGCCACGACGGCCGCTTCCCCCGCCGGGGGAGGCGGCCGTCGCCGTTCCTCAGGCGAACTCGAGGGCGGTGCAGATCCACCGCCGCGCCCGCAGCTCGAAGCGGGCCGCGACGGCGCGGGACCGCTGGCCGTAGCGCACGTGGGCGCTGATCTCGGCGACGTCCTCGGCCACGAAGCCGGCGTGCACGCTGCGCACCTGCGGTCGCACGATCTCGCGCGCCCGGCCGCCGCCCTGGACGTTCGCCCGCGCCACGAGGTGGCCGCGCCGCGCGAGGTCGGTGTGGACGGGAGCCGCCGTCCAGCGCAGCAGCTGGCTGGCCGGACGGTCGCCCCCGGCGATCTCGACGGCGGCCTGCACGTAGCGGTGCGCCCAGCTCTCGAGGCGCCGGCGGCGGCGGAGGTCGACCCGCACGACGTCCGCACCCGGACCCGCGACGGCAGGACCCGTGCGCGCCGGCGCCGGGGGCGGCGGGTCGAGCACGGGAACGAGGTCGAGAGCCAGCGTGCCCTGGACGGCGTCGCGGACGGGGCTCGCGGGCCGACGGCCCGCGAGCGGCACGACGCGGCCGCGCGGTGAGCCCGGGGGAGTCGCCGCGGTCGAGGTGGTCGGAGGGCTGGGTCGGCGGTCGGTGGTGGTCATCGTGTGCTCCTCACTCGCTCGGACGGGACAGGGCGCCCAGGTCGAGGCGCTGGCCGGGAAGGATCAGGTCGGGGTCGGGCCCGATGACGGCGGCGTTCGCGCGGTGCAGCGCGAGGGTCGCCTCGAGCACGGCGGCGTCGTCGGCTGCGGCCGGCAGGTGGGCCGCCGCGATCGACCAGAGGTCGTCGCCGGCCACGACCACGTGGCTGGGCCGGCTGGGCCGGCTGGGCTGGTCGGGCTGGTCGGGCTGGCTGGGCTGGTCGGGCTGGTCCGCGGCGGCGCCAGCGGCCGCGGCGGGTCCGGGGTCGGGGATCGTGCCGCCGGGTCGGTCGGGCAGGGGTAGGCCGTCGAGCAGGTCCGCCGTCGGGGACGCGCCCCGGCCCCCGGCGACCGCCCCGGCCGCCGTCACGGCCCCCACCGTCGTGTCGCCGGTCGTGGACGGCTCCCCCGCGGGGCCCGCCGCGGGCTGCGCGCTCGCCGGCTGGGCCAGGGCCACCGCGGTCGTCGCGCCGAGGGCCAGGAGCACCCCGCGGCGCAGTGCGGCGGGGCAGCCACGGCGCCGTCGCTCGCTGCCACGCAGGGCGTCGACGCAGACGAGCGCCACGAGCACCCAGCACCAGGGCGCCGCCACGAGGAGCGCCGTCGACGCGAGCGCGACGAGGAGCGCGTCGTACGTCGGGTCGGTGCGGCCGCCGGCGAGGACGGCGTCGACGAGCGGTGCCACGCCCGGCAGGGCGAGCGTGACGACGCCGCCGAGGAGGAGGGAGGCGAGGAGCGCGACGACGGCCACCCGCCACCGCGCGACGCCAGCGAAGGAAGACATCCCGAGACCTTTGCGTTTGCGTGCGTTTGCTTCATTCAACGCGTGGTGAAGCGCATCGTCAAAGGGTTGTCCACAACTGGTGGCGCTGGCAGGCTCATCCCGTGACCTCCGACGCGCGCCTGTTCGCCCTCTTCGACGAGCTGGAGCAGGAGGCGACGGCCGCCTACGACCGCGAGCGCACGCTGGAGGTGGGGGACCGGAGCCGGGCGGAGTACCGCGCGGTGACGTTGGCCAGCCGGATCGTGGCGTCCGCCGACACCGAGGTGTCGTTCGAGGTCGAGGGGGTCGGCACGGTGCGGGGCACGATCGGCCGCACGGGCGACGGGTGGTGCCTCGTGCGGGCAGCGGCGGCGGACTGGGTCGTGGCCCTCGCAGCCGTCGAGGCCGTCCGCGGCGCCTCGGAGCGCTCGCGCCCGGAGGTCACCTGGTCACCGGTCCAGCGGCTGGGCCTGGGGTCCGCGCTCCGCAGGCTCGCCGACGCCGAGACCGAGTGCGTGCTCCACCAACGCTCCGGCACGCGCCACGAGTGCGTCGTACGGCGCGTGGGAGCCGACTTCGTGGAGGTCGCCGTGCGAGGTGGCCGCGGCGGTCGCGAGCGACGGAGCGTGCTCGTCGCGACGGCGGCGATCGCGGCCGTGCGCAGCGGGCTGTCGGCTCCCGCCTAGGCGGCGTGCGGGCGCCGCCTGGCCGCGGCGGCCCAGGAGTCGGTCAGGTCGCGTCCGCGTCGTACGGCGGGACCTCGCCGGCCGTCAGTGGACGCTGACCGTCGCGCACCGGCTTGTCCATCTCGTCCTCGGCCAGCGCCTCCATGATGTGCTTGCGCACGATCGTGCGGGGGTCGAGGTCGCGGAGCTCGAGGTCGGCGTACTCCGGTCCGAGCTCCGAGCGGAGGTCGTCGCGCGCCGTGCGCGCGAACCCGCGCAGCTGGCGCACCATCTGGCCGGCCTGCTTCGCCACCTGCGGGAGGCGGTCGGGACCGAGCACCATCATCGCGACGAGCCCGATGACGGCGAGCTCGGGCAGGCCGATGCCGAACACGTCAGAACTTCGCGGTCGGCGTGAGTCCGAGCTGCATCCCCGCGAGCCCGCGGCCGCGGCCCGTCAGTCCCTGGGCGATCGCGAGCAGCTGCTGCGCGGCCGGCGTCGTCGGGTCGGACTCGACGATGGGCTTGCCCGCGTCCCCGCCCTCGCGCAGCGACGGGTCGAGCGGGATGCGACCGAGCACGCGCACGTCGTAGCCGAACCGCTGGGAGAGCGTCGCCGCCACGCGGTCACCGCCGCCGCTGCCGAAGATCTCGAGCTTCTCGCCGGACTCGGGGCTGACGAAGTAGCTCATGTTCTCGACGACGCCGACCACGCGCTGGTGCATCATCGAGGCCATCGTGCCCGCGCGCTCGGCGACCTCGGCGGCCGCCTCCTGCGGGGTCGTGACGACGACGACCTCGGCGTTCGGCAGGTGCTGGCCGAGCGAGATCGCGATGTCGCCGGTGCCCGGGGGCAGGTCGAGCAGCAGCGCGTCGAGGTCGCCCCAGTAGACGTCGGAGAGCATCTGCACGAGCGCCCGGTCGAGCATGGGCCCGCGCCACGCGACCACCTGGTCGCGACGGGGCTTGAGCATGCCGATGGAGATCACCGAGACGCCCGACGGGGTGGGGACGGGCATGATCAGGTCGTCGACCTGGGTGGGGCGCGCGTCCGCGACGCCCAGCATGGCCGGCACGGAGTGGCCGTAGATGTCGGCGTCGACGACGCCGACCTTGAGGCCCTGCTGCGCCATCGCGAGCGCCAGGTTGACGGTGACCGACGACTTGCCGACACCCCCCTTGCCGCTGGCGATCGCGAACACCCGCGTCAGCGAACCGGGCTGGGCGAAGGGGATCTCGCGCTGCGCCTGGCCGCCGCGGAGCGTCTCCTGCAGGCCCTGTCGCTGGTCGGCGTTCATCACGCCCAGCTCGACCTCGACCGAGGAGACCCCGGGGAGCCCGCCCACCGCGGCGGTGACGTCGCGGTTGATCGTGTCCTTGAGCGGGCAGCCGGCCACCGTCAGGAGGACCTTGACGTGCACGGCCCCCTCCGGTGACACCGCGACGTCGTCCACCATGCCGAGCTCGGTGATCGGTCGCTTGATCTCGGGGTCGTTCACGCGGGCGAGCGCGGCCGTGACCTGCTCGACGCTCGGCGTGCCCGTGGGGGTGCCACTCATGGACGCCAGCCTAACCGTCGCCGGGTGCGCGCCGAGCGGTGTGGTCCTCCCGGGCGTCCCGCTCGGCCCGCGGATCACGGCCACCGGCGCCGTCCCGCTCGTCGCGGGCCTCCTCCAGCTCGGCGAGGAGGCCCCGGAGCTCGCTGCGCAGGAAGTCCCGGGTGGCGACCTCGCCGACCGCCATCCGCAGCGAGGCGACCTCGCGTGCGAGGAACTCCATGTCGGCGTGCGCCCGGGCGTTCGCGCGGCGGTCCTGCTCGGCCACGACCTTGTCGCGGTTCTCCTGGCGGTTCTGGGCGAGCAGGATCAGCGGGGCGGCGTACGAGGCCTGCAGGCTGAGCATCAACGTCAGGAAGATGTAGGGGAACGGGTCGAACTGCCAGCTCGTCGGCGTGACGACGTTCCAGACGATCCACACGGCGACGAAGAGCGTCATGTAGGCGAGGAACTTCGCCGTGCCCATGAAGCGGGCGAAGTCCTCCGCGAAGCTCCCGAACGAGTCGGAGTCGTAGCTGCGTCGCCGCCGCACGAACGAGCGACGCGGGTCGCGCGGCGTGTCGAGGCGGGCGCGGTCGCGCTGGCTCATGCCCCGGCCTCCCGGCGCTCGGCGCGCTCGGCGGCGCGCTCGCGCCAGTCCTCGGGCAGCAGGTGGTCGAGGAGGTCGTCGACGGTGACGGCCCCGAGCAGGCGCCCCTGGTCGTCGGTGACCGGCGCCGCGACCAGGTTGTACGTCGCGAGGTGCGCCGCCACCTCGTCCATGGTGGCGTCCGGACGCAGCGGGTCGAGCGACTTGTCGATCGCCGTCGCCGCGAGGCTCGACGGGGGCTCGCGGAGCAGCCGTTGGATGTGCGCGGCGCCGAGGAGGCGGCCCGTGGGGGTCTCCAGCGGCGGACGGCACACGAACACGAGGGCCGCCAGCGACGGCGTGATGTCCTCGTTGCGCACGTGGGCCAGGGCGTCGGCGACGGTGGCGTCGGGGGAGAGGATGACCGGCTCGGGCGTCATCATGCCGCCGGCCGTCTCCTCGGCGTAGGCCATCATGCGCCGTACGTCGGCAGCCTCCTCCGGCTCCATGAGGGACAGGAGCTGGGCAGCGGTGTCGGCCGGAAGGTCGGCGATGAGGTCGGCGGCGTCGTCCGGCGACATCTCCTCGAGCACGTCGGCCGCACGCTCGGAGCCGAGCTGCTCGACGATCTCGACCTGGTCCTCCTCGGGCATCTCCTCGAGGAGCTCGGCCAGGCGCTCGTCGTCGAGGGCGAGCACGACGGAGCGGCGTCGCTCGTCGGGGAGGTCGTGCACCATGCGGGCGGCGTCGGCGGGGCGCATCTCGGCGAGCGCCGCCAGGAGCTGGGTGGCGCCCTGCGCCTCGTCCTTCCGGCCCAGTCCCTCGACCTCGCCCCACTCCACCACGTGCGTCTGGCCGCGCCGCCGGAAGCCGCGGGCGGCCTCCTGCACGGCCACGCGGCTGACGAACCAGTCCCGGGTGCGGCCCTGCTCGACGGCGATGTCGAAGACGACGCCCGCCACGTCCGAGTGGCGCAGGGTCACCCGGCTGTCGAGCATCTGCGCGATGACGAGGATCTCCGTCGGGCGCTGCTCGAAGCGGCGCACGTTGAGCAGCCCGGTGGTGGCGACGTGGTCGGTCTCGATGGCCAGCACGCGGGTCATCGGGAGGAAGACGCGACGCCGACCGAACACCTCGGTCACCAGGCCCACGACGCGGGGCGCACCGCCGTCGCTGCGGAGCACCACCACGAGGTCGCGCACCTTGCCCACCTGTTCGCCCTGCGGGTCGAAGACCGGCAGGCCGAGCAGGCGGGCGGCGTACACGCGCGGGGTCGGGGAGCTCACGGGTCAACGCTACCGCTCCGGGGCGGCGCCGGACGCCGCGCCGTCAGACGGTCAGCAGCACCACGATCAGCAGCACCAGCACGGCTGCCGCCGCGACCGCCAGCGCGGCGATCGCCTGCCCCGACGGACCACCCGACGGACCACCCGAGGACGCCGGCGGGTTCGGGCGTCCGCCCGGCCCGTGCAGGGGCGGCGGCCCCGGACGCGCCGGGTTCGAGGGGCGGGACGGCGTCGACGGGTTCGACGGGCTCGAGCCGCCCGGGCGCGGCGCGGGCCGCGGCAACGGGGTGGCGGGGTTCGACGGGCTGGACCCGCGGCTGTTCGCCCCTCCGGGGGGCGCGTACGGCGGGGGCGCCTTCCGCGCACCGCCCGGCCGCGGCGCACCGGGCCGCGCGGGCAGTCCGGCGCTGGACCCGGCCGAGGCGGCGTCCCCGCGGTAGGGCGGGGGCGTGCGGCGGTTCGGGCTGGAGCCGGCGCTGTGGCCCGACGAGGAGGGGTGGGACCCGCCCGTGCCGCCCGAACCGGCGGCGCCACCCGGCCCGGCGGCACCGCCGCGGTCCGGGACGAGGCGCAGCTCGTCGCGGGTGCGCGCCCGGTCGGCGACCGCACGCAGGTCGCGGCGCATCGCGGCGGCGTCGGGGTAGCGGGCGGCCGGGTCCTTGGCCATGGAGCGCCGCAGGACGGCGTTGACCATCCGCGCCAGGGGGTCCGTCTCCTGGAACTGCGGCACGGGCTCGTTGAGGTGCGCGAGCCCCACCTCCACGTCGGTGCCCGCGAACGGGGGCCGACCCGCGAGCGTCGTCCAGAGCACGCAGCCGAGCGCGTAGATGTCGCTCGCCGGCGAGGCGACCTCGCCACGGCAGCGCTCCGGCGCCATGTAGCCCATCGTGCCGGCGACGGAACCGGCCACGGTGAGCCCGGGCTGGTCGCCCTGGGCGATGCCGAAGTCGCACAGGTAGGCGTGCAGGTCGTCGCTCGAGTCGCGCAGCAGCACGTTGCTCGGCTTCACGTCGCGGTGGATGACGCCGGCCGCGTGGGCGTCGTGGAGCGCCCCCGCCGTCTGGGCCACCACCGTCGCCGCCTCGCGCACCGGGAGCCCGCCCTGGGCCTTGATGGCCTGCCCCAGGTCGCCCCCGCGGACGTTCTGCATCGCGATGTAGAGGCAGCCGTCCTGCTCGCCGTGGTCGTAGATGTGGATGACGTGCACCGAGTCCAGGCGTGCCAGCGTCGACGCCTCGCGCACGAAGCGCTCGTGGTAGTCGTCCTGCGCGGCGTACTGCGGCGAGAGCACCTTGAGCGCCACCGTGCGGCCGAGGCCGGACTGCTCCGCGGCGTACACCACGCCCATGCCGCCCTGGCCGATCTGGTCGGTGATCCGGTAGGCGCCGAAATCGTCACCCACCTGGGGGAACTTCGCCACGCGGCCTCCTCACCGACTCGATGCTGCTCTGCGGCCTGCGGGTCCTTGCAGTGCCGAACGAACCTATCCCACCGGGGACACGCCCAGAAACGCGTCGTGAGCAGCGGATCGGCGACCGCGGCGGTCAGAGCCAGCCGAACGTCGCCAGGATGGACCCGATCTCGGCGGCCGCCTCGTCCTCCGGCGTGTCGACCGACTGGCTGAAGGTCAGGGTGTGGGCCATCCCGTCCTTCAGCGCGACGAACTGGTGGACCCGGTAGGGCACGTCGCCGGCCGCCAGCAGGGTCGCCGACTGGTAGACGGCATCGACGCCGTCGAGCGCGTAGATCCCGTGGGCCTCGATGTCCTCCGCGCCGAGCTGCTGCAGGCTGGTCATCATCCCGATGCCGACCTGGTTGAGCGTCGTGCTGCGCGGCACCGCCTCCTCGACGGTGTTGATGTTGTGGCTGAAGCCGCGGGTCGGCACCGTGGCTACCATCGCCGAGGTGATGGAGGCGGACCGGTGGTCGTAGGGCTCCCAGCCCTCGGGCGCGCGGTAGGTCAGGGCGTCCGTCGTCACGACCTCGCCCGTCGCCGGCGGCGCCGTCGCCGCGGCCGGGAACGTCGTGCCCGTCGCGGTGCTGCCGCCGAGCGGGTCGTCCGAGGTCTCCTCCGTGGTGGGGGCCGCGGTCGGGTCGGAGGTCGGGTCGGACGCGGAACCCGCGGGCTCGGTGGGCTCGGTGGGCTCCGACGAGCTGTCCCCGCTGCTCTCGTCCGTCGGGTCGTCGCGGCCCATCACGAGGGCGCCGACGACGGTGGCCGCGACGAGCACGACGCCGACGAGCGCGGCGGCGACCCAGGGGAGCGCCCGCGCACGGCCGCCCGGCTGCTGCCCACCGCCCGGGGGCAGCCCGTGGCCGAACCCGGTGCCGGACCCGGTGCGCGGGCCTGTCTGCGGCCCGGTGTGCGGCCCGGTGTGCGGGCCGGTGTGCGGCCCGGTGTGCGGGCCGGTGTGCGGGCCGGTGTGCGGGCCGGTGTGCGGGCCGGGGGCACCGGGCCGCCCCGGCAGCGGACGGGCGGGGACGCTCAGGTTCGCGTCGCGGTGCGTCGTCGCGTCGAGCGCGTGGCGGAGGTCGTCCCGCAGAGCGGCCGCGCTGCCGTGCCGGTCGGCGGGGTCCTTGGCGAGGGCGCGGCGCAGCACCTGGTTGAGCGCCGCGGTGCCCTGGTCGCTGCCGGGCAGCTGGGGCACCGGGGCCTGCAGGTGCTGCACGCCGACCTCGACGTCGCTGCCCCGGTACGGCGCGTGACCCGTCAGCGCCGCGACGAGCACGCAGCCGAGCGCGTAGACGTCCGTCGCGGGGGTCGCGTCCTCGCCGCGGCACCGCTCGGGCGCGAGGTAGGCCACCGTGCCGGCGACGGCCCCGGTCGCGGTCAGCTCCGCCCGCTCCTCCTGGGCGATGCCGAAGTCGCAGAGGTAGGAGAACGGCTCGGACCCGCCCGCGCGCAGGAGGATGTTGGAGGGCTTGACGTCGCGGTGCACGATCCCCACCCGGTGCGCGTCCTCGAGCGCCTCGGCGACCTGGGCGGCGATGGTGAGGGCCGCACGGGCGGGCAGCGCCCCGTGGCTGCCGAGGAGGCGCCCGAGGTCGCCCCCCGCGACGTACTGCGTCGCCAGGTAGAGGCACCCCTCGATCTCGCCGTGGTCGTAGACGTGGATGACGTGGGGGGAGTCGAGCCGCGCGAGCGCCCCGGCCTCGCGTATGAAGCGACCGCGGTAGTCCTCCTGCCGCGCCAGGTGGGGCGCGAGGACCTTGAGGGCGACCGTGCGGTCGAGGCCGCGCTGCCGCGCCGCGAACACGACGCCCATGCCGCCCTGGCCGATCACGCCGGTCACCTCGTAGGGGCCGAACGCCTCGCCGACCTGCGGATACCTCGCCACGCGCTCCGTGCTCCTCCCCGGCCCGCCCTCGTCCGGGCCGCCGTCCCATGATGGACCACGGCTCCGACGGTCCTGCCCCTCGTGGTCCACAGGGGCTGCCGGTCCGTCATGATGACCCGCATGGCGAAGACCAACCCTGGCAACTTCTTCGAGGACTTCCACGTCGGGCAGGTGCTCGAGCACGCCACGCCCCGCACGATCACGGAGGGCGACCGGGCGCTGTACGGCGCGATCTACCCCACGCGGTTCGCGGTGCCGTCCTCGGCCGCGTTCGCCGCGTCGGTCGGCCTGGCGCGCCACCCGGTCGAGGAGCTCGTCGCGTTCCACGTCGCCTTCGGCAAGACCGTGCCCGACGTGTCGCTCAACGCGGTCGCCAACCTGGGCTACGCCGAGTGCCGCTTCCACCGTCCCGTGCACCCCGGCGACACGCTGCGCACGCGCTCGGAGGTCATCGGCCTCAAGCAGAACTCCAACGGTCGCAGCGGCGTCGTCTACGTGCGCTCCACGGCCACCGACCAGGAGGGCCGGGTGGCGCTCGACTGGGCCCGCTGGGTGATGGTCCACAAGCGCGACCCCGAGTCGCCGGCGCCGGAGGCGGTCGTGCCCGAGCTCGCGCCGTACGTCGCCGCCGAGGACCTCGTCGTGCCCGACGGGCTCGACTTCACCGGCTACGACACGGCGGCGGCGGGCGAGCCGCACCGGTGGGCCGACTACGAGGTGGGCGAGCGCATCGACCACGTCGACGGCGTCACCCTGACCGAGGCCGAGCACATGATGGCCACCCGCCTGTGGCAGAACACGGCGAAGGTGCACTTCAACACGGAGGCACGGCCCGACGGCCGGCGCCTGGTCTACGGCGGTCACGTCATCTCGCTCGCCCGGGCGCTCTCCTTCAACGGCCTCGCCAACGCGCAGCTCGTCGCGGCGATCAACGCGGGCGCGCACACGGCGCCGGCCTTCGCGGGCGACACGGTCTACGCGTGGTCCGAGGTGCTCGACAAGGCGGAGACCGCGGCGCCCGGCGTGGGCGCGCTGCGCCTGCGCCTCGTCGCGACGAAGGGTCGCGACGAGTCGATGACGCTGCGCGGGGAGGACGGCAAGCACGCGGCCGGCGTGCTGCTCGACCTCGACTACTGGGCGTTCGTCCCGCGCTGACGCGCGGGCCCGCTTCCCGGTGAGCGCCGTGACGCCGTCCGCGGCGATCCGGCAGCAGGGGGCGGCCTGCGCCGCGCTCGGCTCGCCGATGTACGCCGCGCTCTGCGCCCGGCTCGCCGACGACCTGGACGTGGGTGGGCCGGCGGCCGACGTGCTGGCCGGCCACCTCCACCTCGGTGGTCCCGACGCGCTCGCGCTGCGCCTGTTGGGCGCCGTCCACCGCCGGGTGCTCGAGCGGCGGGCCGGGGTGCTCGCCACCTTCTACCCGTCCGTCGGAGGGACCTGGGCGGACGAGGCGGGGTGGGCGGCGTTCCGGGACCTCCTCGCGACGGAGCCCGACGCGGTGCGCGCCGGGCTCGAGCGGCCGCCGCAGACCAACGAGGTCGGCCGCGTCGCGGCGCTCCTCGGCGGGCTGCTCCACCTGCCCGACGCCTGTCGCCTGCCGGTGCGCCTGCACGAGATCGGGGCCAGCGGTGGGCTCCTGCTGCGGCCCGACCACGTGCGCTGCACGGGGACGGACGGCCCCCAGCGCCTGGCCGTCGGACCGACGGACGCCCGGGTCGTGCTCGAGGACGCCTGGACGGGGCAGCTCGACCTCCTCCGTCCCTGGCCCGACCTCCGGGTGGTGCTCCGCCGCGGCGGCGACCTGGCCCCGGTCGACCCGACCACGACGGAGGGACGCACCACGCTCGCGGCGTACACCTGGCCCGACCAGCCGGAGCGCTGGGAGCGGCTGCGCGCAGCGCTCGCGCTCGCTGCGGCGGTGCCGGCGACGGTCGAGGCGACCGACGCCGCCGACCTCGCCTCGCGCATCGAGCTGGTCGACGGCACGACGACGGTCCTGTGGCAGGCGGTCGTCCAGCAGTACCTGCCGTCGGGCACGGCCGCGCGGGTCGAGCAGCGGATCGCGGACCTGCTCGACGCCGCGACGCCGGACGCGCCGTTCGTGCACCTGGCCCTCGAGCCGCGGCCCCGAGGCGAGGACCGGCCGTTCACGGTGACGCTGCGGGCGGCGTGGGGCACCGGCCGCGACGAGCGCGACCTCGGCACCGCCTCACCCCACGGCGTACCCGTGCGTTGGGGTTGAGGGGGGCCGACACTTTCCCCGGTCGACCGGGGAACACGCCGCTTCGACCATCAAACTTGATGGTCGAAGCGGCACTTTCCCCGGTCGACCGGGGAAAGTTGTCAACTCCTGTGACTCTCGCCGCCGCGCCTCAGAGCGCGCCGAGCTCCGTCTCGAGGTCGTCGAGCCCGAGCGCGCCGAGGCCGAGCGCCGCCATGTGCCACGCCTTGAGGTCGAACGCCTCGCCGTGGCGGGCGCGCGCCGTGGCGCGGCCGGCGAGCCACGAGCGCTCGCCCAGCTTGTAGCTGATGGCCTGGCCCGGCCAGCCGAGGTAGCGCACGATCTCGGAGTCGACGAAGTCGGCCGAGCGACCCGTGTGCGCGTTGAAGAAGGCCCGCGCGGTCTCGGGCGTCCAGACCTCGCCCGGCGCGACGGGCGAGTCGGCCGGGGCCTGGAGGCCGAGATGCATGCCCAGGTCGATGACGACCCGGACGGCGCGCATGAGCTGGGCGTCGAGGTAGCCGATGCGCTCCTCGGGGCCGAGGAAGCCGAGCTCGTCCATGAGCCGCTCCGCGTAGAGCGCCCAGCCCTCGGTGGCCCCGCTCGTGGACCCGACCGACACCTGGAAGGTGGACAGGTCGTCGGCGCGGTGCACCCACTGGGCCAGCTGCAGGTGGTGACCGGGGACGCCCTCGTGGTACCAGGTGCTCACCAGGTCGTAGACCGGGAACCGGGTGCGCCCGAGCGTCGGCAGCCACGTGCGCCCCGGACGGGCGAAGCCCAGGGACGGCCGCGTGTAGTAGGGCGCCGCAGCGCTGCCCGGCGGCGCGATCATCGCCTCGACCCGCCGCAGGGGAGCGGCGATGTCGAAGTGGGTGCCGTCGAGGTCGTCGATGGCCCGGTCCATCATCTGCTGCAGCCAGACGCGTACCTCCTCGACACCCTCCACGGCGGCGCCGTGCTCGTCCAGGTGGCGCATCGCCGCGACGGGACCGGCGCCGGGCACCAGCTCGTCGGCCAGCGCGCGGATCTCGGCGTCGATGCGCCGGAACTCCTCCCACCCCCAGGCGTAGGTCTCCGCGGGGTCGATCGCCGCGCCCGCGACCTGGCGCGTGGAGAACAGGTAGCGGTCCTCACCGACCGCGTCGGGCACCCCGGCGGTCGCCGGGAGGTAGGAGTCGACGAGGAACCTCCGCAGCGAGGCGACCCCCTGCGCCGCGGCGTCGGCGCCGCGCTCGAGGTCGGCCCGCAGCACCGCCGGACCGCCGGCCACGAGGTCGTGGAACCAGGACCGGCCCCCGACGTCGAGCCACGAGTCGAGCTGCCCCACCACCGTCGCGACCTGGCGCTCGGCGGCGAGGAGCCCGCGCCGGCGGCCCTCGTCGAGCGAGGCGGCCCAGCTCTCGTACGCCGCGGGCACGCGCGCCAGCCGCCGCCCGATGGCCGCCCAGTCGTCGTCCGTGGCCGTCGGCATCAGGGAGAACGAGCTCCGCACGGCCTGCGGCGGCCCGAAGATGTTGCGCACCGTCCGCAGGTGCTCGCCCCGGTCGTGGGCCTCGACGACCACGCCGAGGCGGTCGCGCAGCAGGGCCGCGCACCGGCGCTCGACCGGGTCGTCGAGGCCGACGGCGCCACCGGCGTCGCACCGGTCCAGGAGCCCGAGCGTGCGCCGCGCGAGATCGGCCTGGGCCGCCGCGCCGTCGGGGGAGAGGTCGGGCAGCCCGTCCTCGTGCTCGCGCAGCCCGAGGCTGCTGCTGACGAGGGGGTCGAGGACCGCCAGCTCCGCGACGTAGGTGTCCGCGATGCGGCGGGGCGTGGTCGTGTCTCCCGAGAGCATGGGCTCCATCCTGCCCCGTACCCCTGACAGGCCCCGGCAGCCCCGGCGGCACGGGGCCGGGGGCCGGGGGTGTTCACTGCTCCCCATGGGCCTCGTTCTGGTGCGTCACGGTGAGACCGCGTGGAGCCGGGAGGGCAAGCACACCTCCGTGACGGACCTCCCCCTGACCGCGACCGGCGAGGAGCAGGCCCGCAGCCTCGCGCCCCGGCTCGCGTCGCTCGACATCGTGGCCGCCCGCGTGAGCCCCCGCCTCCGCGCGCGCCGCACCGCCGAGCTGATCGGCTTCGCCGACGCGCAGGTCGACGATCGTCTCGTGGAGTGGGCGTACGGCGAGCTCGAGGGCCGACGCACCGTCGAGATCCGCGAGGAGCGGCCGGGGTGGACGATCTGGGACGGGCCCGTCCCGGGCGGCGAGCGCGCCGCCGAGGTGGCCGCGCGGTGCGACGCGGTCATCGCGGACGCCGTCGCGACGCTCGAGCGGGTTGCTGACGAGCGGGGCGGTGACGTGCCGGGCGAGGGCCTCGGCCCCGAGGTGCTGCTGGTCGCCCACGGGCACCTGCTCCGGGCGCTCACGGCGCGCTGGCTCGGGCTGGACATCGCCGACGGTCGTCTCTTCCGCCTCGACACCGCCCGTCTCACGGAGCTGGGGCACGAGCGCGAGCAGCGCGTGCTGCGCCGCTGGAACGCTTGACGCCCTGCGGGCCCGACCCGCACGGTAGGCCCCATGCTCGTCGCGGGATGCCCCCGGTGCACGTCGCCGGTCACCGAGTGGGAGGGCACGTGGGCGTGTGACGTCCACGGCCCGACGGCGCCGTTGCTGCGCCCCCCGGAGGTCTCGTACGACGCGTTCGCGGACCACCTGCGGCGTACGCCGGGGTTCCCCACCTACCTGCCGTGGCCCCTCGGCCCGGCCTGGCACGTCAGCGACTTCGCGCTCGTCGAGATCACGGGCGACGAGGAGGAGCCGCGCCCCGGCGCCACGCTGACCTGCGCGAGCGGGGTCAGCGCGCTCGACGGTCCGGTCGAGGTGATGGTGGTCGCGGAGGAACCGGGCATCGGCCTCGGTGCCCGCTGCGCGGGCACGACGGGTCCGGACCCCGGGGACGACGTCGGCCGGGGCGCGCCGGACGTGCGCGTGCGGATCGGCCAGCAGACCGTGCCGCTGTGGACCGTGTCGACGAGCGGTGCGGACGACCGGTTCGACCGCTCCGTCGTGGCGGGGGAGGCCGAGGGGCGCTGGCTCTGGCTGGTGCTGCGCCCGGCGTCCGCGATCCTCCTCCTCCGCGACGACTGGATCCTCCAGGACCTGTCGGGGGTGGGCCCGCCGCTGGTGGAGCTGCCCTTCGGGGGCGAGCGCCCGGTCTGGTGACGCGGCGGCCTAGAGTCGCCCCCGTGCGCATCGACCTGCACGCCCACACCTGCATGAGCGACGGCACCGACACGCCGTCGGAGCTCGTGCGCGCGGCCGTCGCCGCCGGTCTCGACGTCGTGGCGATCACGGACCACGACACGAGCGTGGGCTGGGACGAGGCGGCCGCAGCGGCGCGGGCCGCGGGCATCGGCCTGCTGCGGGGCATGGAGATCAGCACGCGGTTCCGCGGGCGCGGGGTGCACCTGCTCGGTTACCTGCCGGACCCGACCCACCCCGGGCTCCTCGCCGAGCTGCGGTCGGTGCTCGACGGCCGCGACGCGCGGGTGCCGGCGATGGTGGCGCGGCTCCGCGACCTCGGTCTCGACGTGACCGTCGAGGGGGTACGACGCCTGGCCGGGCCCACCGCCGCCGTCGGGCGCCCCCACGTGGCGGACGCCCTGGTCGCGAAGGGGTACGTCGCGTCCCGGGGCGAGGCGTTCGACCGCTACCTGAGCCCGGGCCGCGTCGCTTACGCCAGCCGCGCCGCGGGGGACCTCGAGACCATGCTGGCCGCGCTCCGGGCCGCCGGCGGGGTCGGCGTCGTCGCCCACCCGTGGGGCCGCCACGACCCCGGCGTGCTCGACCACGACGGCCTCGCCCACCTCGCCGACCTCGGGCTGGTCGGCATCGAGGTCGACCACCAGGACCACGACGCCGCCTCCCGCGCGGAGCTGCGCGAGATCGCCCGGTCCCTCGGCCTGGTCGTGACGGGGTCGAGCGACTACCACGGGCACGGGAAGGTCGACCACGACCTGGGGTGCAACCTGACGGCGCCCGACGAGCTCGAGCGCCTCCTCGACGCCGCGGCTGCCGCAGCCCGGGCGGCCGGACGGGACGTGCCGGCGATGATCTGGCCCCACCCGCCGGTGTAGCACGGACACCGCGTTACACGACGGGGAGCTACTGCCGCCCCAGCCGCTGTGCGCGCTGCAGCAGGCCGGAGGGCACGAGCCGGGCCGCCCCGACGAGCACCTGGTAGCGCCGCGAGGGCACCACGAGCGCCCGTCCCGACTCCACCGCGTCGAACGTCGCGTCGACGACGTCGTCCACCTCGAGCCACAGCGCCTTCGGGGCCGACGTGCGCTCGACCCCCATCCGCCCGTGGAACTCCGTGCGCACGAAGCCCGGGCAGACGGTCGTGACCCGCACGCCGGCGGGTCCGTACTCCTGCGCCGCCCACAGGCCGAAGCGGTTCACCCAGGCCTTCGCCGCGCCGTACGTGCCCCGGGGGAGGAACGCCGCGACGCTCGAGACGTTGACGACGGTGCCGGAGCCGCGCTCGACCATGGGGCCGAGGGCCGCGTGGGTGAGCCGCAGGACCGCCGTCACCAGCACGTCGAGCATCGCCTGCTCGGCCTCGAGGTCGTTGTCGAGGAACCGTCCCTTCAGCCCGAAGCCGGCGTTGTTGACCAGCCACTCCACGGGACGGCCGGGGTCGGCCAGCCGCGCCGCCACGCGGTCGAGGTCGGCGCGGTCGACGAGGTCGGCGGCGATCGTCTCCACCGCGACGCCGTGGCGCTCCCGGATGCTCCAGGCGACCTCGGCGAGCCGGTCCGCGTCGCGGGCGACGAGCACCAGGTCGAACCCGCCGGCGGCGAGCCGCTCGGCGTAGCCGGCGCCGATGCCGGCGGTGCCGCCGGTGACGAGGGCGACGGGACGGGGGCCCGGGTGGGAGGGGGAGGCAGGGGCGCTCATGGGGCCATGATGCCCGTCACCTCCGTCCGGGGGTGCTCCTCGTGCATGATGGGGCGCCATGGGCACCGTTCTCGCGATCGCGAACCAGAAGGGCGGCGTCGCGAAGACCACGTCCGTCGCCTCCCTCGGCGCGGCGCTCGCCGAGCTGGGTCAGCGCGTCCTCGTCGTCGACCTCGACCCGCAGGGCTCGCTGACGTTCTCGTTGGGCGTCGATCCCGAGGACCTCGAGCTCTCGGTGCACCAGGTGCTCACCCAGGGCCTCGACGCCCGGGAGGTGATCGTCCGCACCGAGGACGACGTCGACCTGCTGCCCGCCACCATCGAGCTGGCGCGGGCCGAGGCCGAGCTGCTCACGCGCACCGGGCGCGAGCACGTGCTCAAGGCTGCTCTCGAGCAGCTCTCGGACGACGAGGTCGAGCACGACTGGGTGCTGCTCGACTGCCCGCCGTCGCTGGGCGTGCTCACCGTCGCGGCCCTGACCGCCGCCGACGGCGTCGTCATCCCGCTCCAGTGCGAGACGCTGTCGCACCGGGGGGTCTCGCAGCTGCTCGACACCGTCCACGACGTCAAGCGGTTCACGAACCGCCGCCTCGCGGTGTGGGGCGTGCTGCCGACGCTCTACGACGGCCGCTCCTCCCACGCCCGGGCGGTGCTGGAGTCGATCCCCGGCACGTTCGAGCTGGAGGTGTTCTCGCCGCCGATCCCGAAGACCATCCGGTTCGCCGAGGCCCCGGCCAAGGGCCGCTCGATCCTCGCGACCGCGAACTCGACGAAGGGCGCCGCGGCGTACCGGGAGGTCGCCGCCGCGCTCGTGGAGCGCGCTCGACGCTGACGCCGGGTACGGTCTCCGCAACGGCACCGGAGACGCCCCGAAACGCCACCGCGGACGTCATGCGCGCCGGCGATCGGGACCTCCGGTTCGCATGACGTCCGCGGGACGTCAGCAGGTGCGGTACGACGCGGGGTCAGCCCTCGGCGCCGGCGGAGGCCGCCGGGGCGTCGGCCGTGGCCTCGGCGCCGCTGCCGGCGCCCTCGGCGGAACGACCCGCACCGCCGCGCGAGCGACGGCGGCGACGGCGGTTGCGCGAGGCGCCGTCGGTGCGCGGCTCGCCCTCGGCCGGTCCGTCGCCCTCGACGACCGCGGTCGTCTCGACCGCCGCGGCGGTGGGGGAGGCGGCACCCTCGAGGCGCTCGCCGCTGCGGGTGCGCGTGCGGGTCCGGTCGCGGTTGCGCGACGGGCGGTCGCCGTCGCGCTTCTCGCGGGGCTCGCGCGAGGACCGCGACGACTCACGGGGCTCGCGGGGCTTCTCGGGGGCGATGCGGCCCTTGGTGCCCTCGGGGATGGACAGCTCGGTGTAGAGGTGCGGCGACGTCGAGTACGTCTCCACCGGCTCGTCGAACGGCAGGTCGAGGGTCTTGTTGATGACCTTCCACCGCGTCACGTCGGCCCAGTCGACGAACGTGACCGCCACGCCGGAGGCACCGGCCCGGCCGGTGCGGCCGATGCGGTGGACGTAGGTCTTGTCGTCCTCGGGGCACGTGTGGTTGATGACGTGGCTGACGCCGGCCACGTCGATGCCGCGGGCGGCGACGTCGGTCGCGACCAGCACGCGCAGCTTGTTCTCGCGGAACTTGGCGAGCGCCTTCTCGCGGGCGGCCTGGGCCATGTCCCCATGGAGGGCGGACGCGGCGAAGCCGCGCTCCTCGAGGTCGTCGGCGACACGCTGCGCCTGGCGCTTCGTGCGCGTGAAGACGATGATCTTGTCGGCGTCGTCGGCCTGCAGGATGCGGCCGATGATCTCCGGCTTGTCGAGGTCGTGGGCCTGGTAGACGTGCTGCGCCGTCGCCGGGACCGTCGCGTTCTCGTAGGACGACTCCGCGCGGATGTTCATGGGGGAGCGCATGTGCATGCGCGCCAGGGCCACGATCGCCGACGGCATGGTCGCCGAGAAGAGCATCGTCTGGCGCGACGAGGGCGTCTTCGACAGCAGCTTCTCGACGTCGGGCAGGAAGCCCAGGTCGAGCATCTCGTCGGCCTCGTCGAGCACGAGGCTGCGCACGTGCGAGAGGTCGAGCGCCCGCTTGTTGGCGAGGTCGAGGAGGCGGCCCGGCGTGCCGACGACGACCTCGACACCGGCCTCGAGGGCCTCGAGCTGCGGCTCGTAGCCGACGCCGCCGTAGACGGTCAGCACGCGGATGCCGCGGTCGGAGCCGGCGAGCTTGAGGTCGTTGGAGACCTGGAGCGCGAGCTCGCGCGTCGGCGCGACGACCAGGGCCTGGGGCTTGCCGGCGGGCAGGGCGTCGTAGCCGTCGTCCTCCGGGCCGACGGAGCGCTGCAGCACCGGGATGCCGAAGGCGAGCGTCTTGCCGGTGCCGGTGCGGGCCTGGCCGATGAGGTCGGTGCCGGCCAGGGCGACCGACAGGGTCATCTCCTGGATGGCGAAGGGGGTGGTGATGCCGGCGCGCTCGAGCGCGTCGCAGATCTGCGGGTGCACGCCGAGCGTGCGGAACGTGGTGGTCAGTGTCTCGTCGCTTTCATGATCGATCGGTGTGGCCGACCCGTTCGAGGCGCTCCGACGCGGTCGGGCCCCAGGGGCCGCGGTCGATCGGGCGGGAGGCGAGGAAGGTCTGCCACGCACATACCGGCGGAGTCGTTCCTCCGCCGCAGAGGCGAGCGCGGGCTGCGCTCGGCGCACGCCAGTGTATCCCCTAGGCTGCGCCCCATGACCGACTCCCCGACGGGAAGCGCCACGGCGGACCTCTCCGAGGCGTCGAGCGCGATGGACGACCCCGCCTACCGGGCGGCCGTGGTGGACCTCCTCGGCGCCATCGCCTACGGCGAGATCTCCGCGTTCGAGCGGCTCGCGGAGGACGCGAAGCTCGCCCCGGGCCTGGAGGACAAGGTGGCGCTCGCGACCCTCGCCGCGGGCCAGCTCGACCAGGTCGCGGCGTTGCGGCGGCGGCTGGAGGAGCTCGGTGCCGACCCGTTCGAGGCCATGACCCCGTTCCGCAAGCCGATCGAGGACTTCCACCGGCACACGGCGCCCTCCGACTGGTGGGAGGGGCTCGTGAAGGCGTACGTCGGCGACGGCATCGCCCACGACTTCTACCGCGAGATCGCGGCGTTCCTGGACCCGGAGACGCGTGACCTCGTCATCGCGACGCTCGGCGACACGGGCCACGCCGACTTCGTCGTCGAGCGCCTGCGCGCCGCCTTCGCGGTCGACCGTCAGCTGTCGGGTCGTCTCGCGCTCTGGGGCCGACGGCTCATGGGGGAGGCCCTCACCCAGGCCCAGCGCGTCGCCGCCGAGCGGGACGCCCTCGCCGCCCTCATCGCCGGCGGCGTCGACCGCCCGGGCCTCGACCTCGTGGCCGTGGGCAAGATGTTCTCGCGCATGACGGAGCGGCACGCCGCGCGCATGACGACGCTGGGGCTCGCGCACTAGCGCGCCGCACCCCCGCCGTACCCCCGCCGTACGACGAACGCCCGGCCCCCGCGTGAGCGGGAGGCCGGGCGTTCCGTGTCTCGGGTGGGGCGTCAGCCGCGGAAGCCGACGGTGCCGACGCTCGGGGTGCCGATCTCGACGTACGCCAGCTTGGCCGACGGGACGAGCACCGTGCGGCCCTTGGTGTCCGTGAACGTCAGGACGTCGGAGCCGCCGGTGACGAGCGCCGTGACGCCCTCCGCGTCCAGGTCCGTGTCGAGGACGAGCTCGCGGGGTGCGTGCTGGA
Source organism: Nocardioides zeae (assembly GCF_010686755.1). GTDB lineage: Bacteria > Actinomycetota > Actinomycetes > Propionibacteriales > Nocardioidaceae > Nocardioides > Nocardioides zeae. The sequence goes on from NZ_JAAGXA010000001.1 coordinate 350,294, forward strand.
TGCCGATCTTGATCTCCATGCGAGGTTCCTCCTGGGGCTCGGGTGGATCCGTGCGGATCCCGTGGGTCTGCGACCGTTCTACCGGGTGCTGCCTCAGCCGGCGGACCCGGCCTCGGCGGCGTGGGCCTCGTCGGACTTCGGGTAGCCCCGGATGCCGCGCCAGGCCAGGCCGGAGACGAGGGCGACCGCGTCGTCCAGCGAGATGCCCTGCGCCTCCGCGAGCCAGAACCGCGCGCTGACCTGCGCCATTCCCACGAGCGACACCGCGAGCAGCTTGGCGGCCTCGGCCGGCAGGCCGGTGTCGTCGGCGATCACCTCGGCGACGAGGTCGGCGGTGTCGGCGGTGACCCGCTCGATCTGGGCGCGCACGGCGGGCTCGCTGGTGAGGTCCGACTCGAACACGAGGCGGAACGCGCCGGTGTCGTGGGCGACGTAGTCGTAGAACGCCTTGACCGTCGCGGCGACGCGGAGCTTGTTGTCGGGGGTCGAGGCGAGGGCCTCGCGGCAGCTCGCGATCACCGTCGAGCAGGACTCGTCGAGGAGCGCCAGGTAGAGGTCGAGCTTGCCCGGGAAGTGCTGGTAAAGCACGGGCTTCGAGACGCCCGCGCGCTCGGCGATGTCGTCCATGGCCGCTGCGTGGTAGCCCTGGGCGACGAACACCTCGAGCGCGGACTCGAGCAGCTGTGCGCGGCGCTCCTTGCGGGGGAGCCGATTCCCGCGGGGCCGAGCGCTCCCGCCCCCGAGTGCGAAGTCTCCGATGCCCACGTGCCTGTCTCCTCGTCGTCCTGCGCTGCGCTGCGGGCGCCGAGCCTACCGCCCGGTCACCTGGGGTCTGCGCCGCCCCGCGGCGCGCCGTACCGGGTCGGCGCGGTCCGGATGACGGACAGCGGTACGGCGCTGCCGGGGCCGCGCGGGAACATGGGCGACGCACCCGGTGTTGCCCGATCGACGCCCGATGTCCGACCGGTCGCCCAGCCTCCGGTCGGTTCCCCACCCAGAAGCACCACCCGGACGAGGAGTACCCGTGTCCTTCCCAGCACTCGTGGAGCCGGCCGACGAGCTGACCGTCGACGAGGTCCGCCGCTACAGCCGCCACCTGATCATCCCCGACGTGGGCATGACCGGGCAGAAGCGACTCAAGAACGCGAAGGTGCTGGTCATCGGTGCCGGCGGCCTCGGCAGCCCGGCGCTGATGTACCTGGCCGCGGCCGGGGTCGGCACGCTGGGCATCGTCGAGTTCGACGAGGTGGACGAGTCCAACCTGCAGCGCCAGATCATCCACGGCCAGTCCGACGTGGGCCGCCCCAAGGCGGTCTCGGCCAAGGAGTCGGTGCAGGAGATCAACCCGCTGGTGGACGTGGTCGTCTACGAGGAGCGCCTCGACAACGACAACGTCCTCTCGGTCTTCGAGGGCTGGGACCTGATCGTCGACGGCACGGACAACTTCGCGACCCGCTACATGGTCAACGACGCGGCGTACTTCCTGAAGATCCCGTACGTGTGGGGCTCGATCTACCGCTTCGACGGCCAGGCGTCGGTCTTCTGGCCGCACGCGGTCGACGAGAACGGCGAGTCGGCCGACGCGCCCTGCTACCGCTGCCTCTACCCCGAGCCCCCGCCGCCGGGCATGGTGCCGTCGTGCGCCGAGGGCGGCGTGCTCGGCGTGCTCTGCGCCTCGATCGGCTCGATCCAGGTCAACGAGGCCATCAAGGTGCTCACCGGTGCCGGTGAGCCCATCGTCGGCAAGCTGATGATCTACGACGCGCTGGAGATGGAGTACCGCAAGCTCCGCGTCCGCAAGGACCCGAAGTGCGCCCTGTGCGGCGAGAACCCGACCGTCACGGGTCTCATCGACTACGACGCGTTCTGCGGCGCGGTCTCCGAGGAGGCGGCCGACGCCGCCGCGGGCTCGACCATCTCCGTCGTGCAGCTCGAGCACATGCTCAAGGAGCGCGAGGAGGGCAGCCGCGACTTCGTGCTCGTCGACGTGCGCGAGCCCAACGAGTTCGAGATCAACCGCATCCCCGGCTCCGTGCTCATCCCCAAGGGCGACTTCCTCAACGGCTCGGCGCTCGAGCAGCTGCCGTCGGTGGACTCGGGCACCCAGGTCGTCCTGCACTGCAAGTCGGGCGTGCGCTCGGCCGAGGCCCTCGCGGTCCTCAAGGGCGCCGGCTACGACGACTCCGTCCACGTCGGCGGCGGTGTCGTCGCGTGGGTCAACCAGATCGACCCGAGCCAGCCGGCGTACTGACGCACGGCTCGACGGGGACGCGCGGGTGGCCCTCCGGGGCTACCCGCGCGTAACCCTGTGCGGGGGTGTGTCGTTCATCACCGCATGACCCTCTCTCGGACCCCCCTCCCCACCGCCCGCCAGGCCGCCGTCGGACTGTTCTCGGGCGCCCTCGCCGCCTCGCTCGTCGTCGCCGCGTCCTCCGCGCCCGCCTCGGCAGCCCCCCGCACGACGTGGGCGGACGCCGCCACCGCGACCATCCACCCGGGTGTGCAGATGTACACCGAGGGTGGCCAGTGCACGGGCAACTTCGTGTTCACCGACACCGCGGGCTCGACCTACGTCGGCTACGCCGCGCACTGCGCCGGCACCGGTGAGGCGACCGACACCGACGGCTGCGAGGCCGGATCCCTCCCGCTCGGCACCCGCGTCGACTTCGTCGAGGGCGGCACGCTCCTGACCGAGGGCACGCGGGTGGGGGGCGGCACCCTCGTCTACTCCAGCTGGCTCGCCATGGACGCCGTCGGCGAGACCGACGCCGACACCTGCGCCTACAACGACTTCGCCCTCGTGAAGGTCGACGCCGCGGACACCGGCGACGTGAACCCGTCCGTGCCCTTCTTCGGCGGCCCCGTGGCGCTGTCCACGACCGGCACGTCGCCGGGCTCGCAGGTGTTCTCGTTCGGCAACTCGAGCCTGCGCGGCGGCGTGGAGGTGCTGTCGCCCAAGTTCGGCGTCAGCCTCGGGGAGACGGGCAACGGCTGGTCGCACTCCGTCTACACTCTCACCCCGGGCGTCCCCGGCGACTCCGGCTCCGGGTTCCTCGACGCCGACGGCAACGCGCTGGGCACCCTGTCCACGCTCGCCCTCGCCCCGGTCCCGCTGTCGAACGGCGTGGGCGACCTCGCGAGCGAGCTGGCCTACGCCCAGGAGCACGCGGGCATCGACGGCCTGCAGCTCGTGCCGGGCACCGAGGAGTTCAACGGCGGCCTCGGGCTCTGAGCCCCGAGGCCTGAGTCGTCGGCCGGATCCGGACGCGCTGGAGGAAAACGCGGACCGGCTCCGGGCTGGGAGAAAGAAAACGCGGACCGAGACCCGCGACACGCCGATCGGCGGGGCCTCTCGGTCCGCGTTTTCCTTTTCCGGCGCGCACTTTCGTCGTACCCCGGCAGGGCGGTCGGCGGCGGTCCCCCCGCTGCATGATGGGCGCATGGCTGCCGACCCCGACCCCGACACCGGCCCGCAGGGCCCGGTCCTCGACCACACCGAGCTCGTGCTCCGCGCGGTCGAGGGGGTCCCGCGGGGCCGCGTGACGACGTACGGCGCGATCGCCGACCTCGTCGGGGGCGGGCCCCGGCGGGTCGCGCGGGTGCTCTCGCGCGACGGGGCGGGCGTCTGCTGGTGGCGCTGCGTGCGCGCCGACGGCACGCTCCCGCCGCACCTCCACGAGGAGGCGCTGGCGGCGTACGTCGCGGAGGGGACCCCGCTGCGACCGCGACGCCGCGACGGTGGGCGCCCGGTGGACATGGCCGTCGCGTTCTGGGCCCACGGGCCCGACGGGACCGACGGGACCGACGGGACCGACGGGACCGACGGGGACTGACGCGCGCGGTCGCCGACCTGCTCGTGGCAGGCTGTCGTCGACCGATCGAGGAGCGGGGGAGGACGACGTGAGCAGCGAGAGCAGCGGCATCCGCGTGATGGTGGTCGACGACCACCCGATGTGGCGCGACGCCGTCGAGCGCGACCTGGCGGCAGCGGGGTTCGAGGTCGTGGCGGTCGCCGCGAACGGCACCGACGCCATCAACCGGTTCAAGGCGGCCCGGCCCCAGGTCGTGGTGCTCGACCTGCAGATCCCGGCCCCGGCGGGCGACGAGGTGACGGCCGCGGTGCTCGCGCACGACCCCTCCTCGCGCGTGCTCATCCTGTCGGCGTCGGGGGAGCAGGGTGACGTGCTGGCGGCGGTGAAGGCGGGTGCGACCGGCTACCTCGTGAAGTCGGCGTCGCGCGAGGAGCTGATCGAGGCCGTCCGGCGCGTCGCCGCGGGCGACACGGTCTTCACGCCCGGCCTCGCCGGGCTCGTGCTCGGGGAGTTCCGGCGCATGTCCAGCGGCGCGACGGAGGACGACGGCACGCCGCGGCTGACGGAGCGGGAGACGGAGATCCTCCGGTACGTCGCGAAGGGCATGTCCTACAAGCAGATCGCCGAGCGGCTCGTGCTGTCGCACCGCACGGTGCAGAACCACGTGCAGAACACGCTGCGCAAGCTGCAGCTGCACAACCGGGTCGAGCTGACGCGGTGGGCGATCGCGCAGGGGCTGGACGACCTCGACGGCCCGGACGACGACCGCGAGAGCGCCTGAGCCGGTGGCGGACGCCGCGGCTCCCGACGCGACCCTCCTCGCGGAGGCCGACGCCCTCTACGCCCTCGCGCCCGGCGACTTCACTCCCGCCCGCGACGCCCGGGCCAAGGCGCTCAAGGGTGAGGACGCCGCGTTGGCGTCCGCCGTCAAGGCGCTCCGCCGACCCTCCGTCGCCGCGTGGTTGGTCGACCAGCTGGTCCGCCACGAGCCGGGTCGCGTCGACGAGCTGCTCCAGGTGGGCGCCGCCCTGCGTGCCGCTCAGGACACGCTGTCTGCGGACGACCTCCGCGCCTTCACGAAGCAGCGCCGCCAGCTGACGGCCACGGTCACCACCCGTGCCCGCGCGCTCGGTCGGCAGCTCGGCACGAAGGTGAGCGAGTCGGTCGCGGAGCAGGTCGAGGCGACGCTGACCGCGGCGATGCTGGACGCCGGGGCGGGGGAGGCCGTCCGGACGGGACTGCTGGTGACCGCCCTGAGGCCCGCGGGCCTCGACCCCGTGGACGTCGACGCGGCCCTCGCCGTCCCGGGTGCGACCGGGCACGTCGCCGTACCGGTCGACGGGTCCGCCGACGCCGCGGGCGCCGCAGGGGCGGACGGCCCGGCGCTGCGGGTCGTGCCCGACGACGCGGAGGCGGACGACCGGCGCCGGCAGGAGGCGGAGGAGGCCCTCGCGGCAGCCGAGGAGGCGCTCGGCGTCGCCGAGGCGGAGCTGGAGGAGATCGAGGAGGAGGTCGAGGACCTCGAGGCCCGGTCGCTCCAGGCGGGGGCCCGGGTGGAGGAGCTCCGCACGCGGCTCGCCGAGGCCGAGACCCGGCAGGCGCGGGTGGAGGACCAGCTCGCTGACGCGGAGGAGTCCCGCGACGAGCAGCGCGAGGCCGTCGACACCGCCCGCGCCGAGCGGGACGAGGCCCGCCGCGGTCTCGACCGCTGGACCTGACGGCAGGTCGACGGCGCGGGCAGGCGTGAACCGGGCGTCGGCGGGGAAGGGCGCTGCTCGGCGGCGCGTCGGTGGACGTGGCCTCCACGCGGGGGCAGAGTGGAGCGCCACGGGGCCGACGACGACGTCGGTCCGCCGGGCGCTCGGGTGAGCCGGACGGAGGACCAGGCGATGGCGGAACCAGGCACGACCGCAGCGACGGGACAGGCAGCGGAGCAGGGGGAGCCCGAGCTGAAGCGGGTGATGGGCCCGGGGCTGCTGCTCCTCTTCATCATCGGCGACATCGTCGGCGCCGGCATCTTCGCGATCACCGGGAGCGTGGCCGGTCAGGTGGGCGGGGTGGCCTGGCTGCCGTTCCTCGTCGCCTTCGCCATCGCGACCGTGACGGCGTGCTCCTACCTGGAGATGGTGACGAAGTACCCGGAGGCCTCCGGTGCGGCGCTCTACGTCCACAAGGCGTTCGGCATGCACTTCGTGACCTTCATCGTCGCCTTCACCGTGATGTGCTCGGGCATCACCAGCGCGGCGACCTCGTCCAACCTGGTCGCCGGCAACCTCCTCGTCGGGCTCGACCGCGTGGTCGGCGGCGTCCCGACCGGCAACGTCGCGACGCTCCTGACCGCGCTGGCCATCGTCGTGCTCCTGGCCCTCGTCAACATCCGGGGCGTCAGCGAGAGCGTGAAGCTCAACGTCGTCATGACGGTCGTGACCATCGTGGCGCTCGCCATCGTCATCACCATCGGCATCTGGACCGCCGCCTCGGGCGAGGGCGACGTCGGCCGCATCACGGTGTTCGAGTCGAGCGACGACCGCAACCTCTTCGCGGCCGTGACTGTCGCGACCGCCATCGCGTTCTTCGCCATGGTCGGGTTCGAGGACTCGGTCAACATGGTCGAGGAGACCAAGAACCCGCTCAAGGTCTTCCCGCGCGTCATGCTCACCGGGCTCGGCTTCTGCGCGCTGCTCTACGTCCTGGTCGCGATCACCGTCGTGCTCGTCATCCCGCTCGACGACATCTCCACGCCGACCAGCGAGGCCGGCATCCTGCTCGACGTGGTCAAGATCGGGGCCCCGGGCATCCCGGTCGACACGATCTTCCCGTTCCTCACGGTCTTCGCGGTCGTCAACACGGCGCTCATCAACATGCTGATGGCGAGCCGCCTCGTCTACGGCATGGCGAAGCAGGGCGTGCTGCCGCGCTCGCTCGGCCACGTGCTCCCGAGCCGCCGCACCCCGTGGGTGGCCATCGTCTTCACGACGGCGGTGGCGATCGGGCTCATCTGCTACGTGCGCCTGTCCGACCCCGACGGCAAGGGCACCGTCGTCCCGGCGCTCGGCGGCACGACGGCCCTGCTGCTCCTGGCCGTGTTCGCGGTCGTCAACGTCTGCGTGCTCATCCTGCGCCGCGACCCGACGCCCGAGGGCGCCTTCCGCGTGCCGACCGTGCTCCCCGTGGTCGGCACCATCGCGTGCCTCTACCTCGTCGGTCCCTGGGCGCGGCTGCCGGAGCAGTACATCCAGTACCGCATCGGCGGCGCCCTCCTCGTCATCGGCGTCGTGCTGTGGGCCGTGACGTGGTTCGCCAACCGGGCGCTGCGCTCGGAGCGCACCGGCTTCCGGGACGTCGAGGACCTCGACGGCTGACGCACGACGCGGGTCGCCCCCTCCGTCCCTGCCGTGAAACGGGTTCGGAGGGGAGGGACCCCGCGTCGTACCCTGGGCCGGTGAGCATTCCCGACCTGGCTTCCCTGCACGCTCTCGGCGCCGCGCAGCAGCCGACCTATCCCGACCGTGCGCGCCTCGAGGGTGCCGTGACGACCCTGCGGACCGCTCCGCCGCTGGTGTTCGCCGGCGAGTGCGACGACCTCACGGCGAAGATCGCCGCGGTCGCCCGCGGCGAGGCGTTCCTGCTCCAGGGCGGCGACTGCGCCGAGACCTTCGCCGGCGTGACGGCGGAGAACGTGCGCAACAAGCTGCGCGTCCTGCTCCAGATGGCCGTCGTGCTGACGTACGCCGCGAAGGTGCCCGTGGTGAAGATCGGGCGTCTCGCGGGCCAGTACGCCAAGCCGCGCTCCTCGGACCTCGAGACCCGCGACGGGGTGACGCTGCCGGCGTACCGCGGTGACGCCGTCAACGGCTACGAGTTCACGCCCGAGTCGCGCATCCCCGACCCGCAGCGGCTCGTCGACGTCTACAACGCGTCGGCCGCGACCCTCAACCTCGTGCGCGCGTTCACGACGGGCGGCTACGCCGACCTCCGCCAGGTCAGCGAGTGGAACACCGACTTCGTGCGCAGCTCGCCGGTCGGGCAGCGCTACGAGGCGCTGGCGGGCGAGATCCAGAGCGCGCTCGACTTCATGGCGGCCATCGGCGCCGACCCGGTCGAGTTCCACAAGGTCGACTTCCACTCGTCCCACGAGGCGTTGGTGCTGGAGTACGAGCACGCGCTGACCCGCATCGACTCGCGCACGGAGCTGCCCTACAACGTGTCCGGCCACATGGTCTGGATCGGTGAGCGCACCCGCCAGCTCGACGGCGCGCACGTGGAGTACTTCAGCCACATCCGCAACCCCATCGGTTGCAAGCTCGGCCCGTCGGCGACCGCCGACGACGCGCTCGCCCTGGCGGCGAAGCTCAACCCGGCCAACGAGCCCGGACGCCTCACCTTCATCACGCGCTTCGGTGCGGCGAAGGTGCGCGACGGCCTGCCCCAGCTGGTCGAGAAGGTCACCGCCGAGGGCGTGCAGGTGGCCTGGGTCAGCGACCCGATGCACGGCAACACCTTCGAGGCGTCGACGGGCTACAAGACGCGTCGCTTCGACGACGTGCTCGACGAGATCCGCGGCTTCTTCGAGGTGCACCGGGCGCTCGGCACCGTGCCCGGCGGCATGATGGTCGAGATGACCGGTGACGACGTCACCGAGATCGTCGGCGGCGGCGAGGAGATCGACGAGCACGGTCTCGCGCACCGCTACGAGTCGGTGGTCGACCCGCGGCTCAACCGCGTCCAGTCGCTCGAGCTGGCGTTCCACGTCGCCGAGATGCTGCGCGCCACCCCCACCGCCGCTCCCGCCGCCGTCCCCGCCGGGGCATGACGGAGGCGACCGCACGACCGGTCGACCTCCGCTCCGACACCCTGACGTCGCCGACCCCCGCGATGCGCCGCGCCATGGCGGACGCGGAGGTCGGCGACGACGTGTACGGCGAGGACCCCACGGTCCGGGCGCTCGAGGAGCGCGTCGCCGCGCTGCTGGGCCACGAGGCCGCGCTCTTCTGCCCGACGGGCTCGATGGCGAACGTGCTCGCGCTCCGCACGCTCGTCGGCGTGGGCGAGGAGGTGCTCTGCGACTCCCGCGCCCACATCGCGCGAGCGGAGCTGGGCGCCCACGCGGCCTACACGGGCCTCACGATGCGCACGTGGAGCGACCCCGGTGGCGGAGTGGACCTGGCCGCGGTCGAGAGCCTGTTCGCCCCCGACCTCGGGCCCTTCTTCGTCGCCACGAGGGCGGTCGCGATCGAGAACACGCACAACTTCGCGGGCGGCACCGTCGTCCCGCTCGCGGACCTCGAGGCCCTGCGGACGTTCGCGGACACCCACGGCGTCGGGATCCACCTCGACGGCGCCCGCATCTGGAACGCGCACGTGGCGACGGGCGTGCCGCTGGCGACGTACGGCGGGCTCGTCGACGTCGCCGCCGTCTGTCTCTCGAAGGGGCTCGGGGCGCCGGTCGGCTCCCTCGTCGTCGGCAGCGCCGACGCCGTGGCGGAGAGCCGCGTGTGGCGCAAGCGGATGGGTGGCGGCATGCGCCAGGTGGGTGTGCTCGCCGCGGCCGGCCTCCACGCCCTGGAGCACCACGTCGAGCGGCTCGCCGACGACCACGCCCACGCCCGGCTGCTGGCCGAGGCGTGGGACGTCGACCCCACCGGGGTCGCGACCAACATCGTCGTGCGGGAGGTCGGCGACGCGGCGGCGTACGTCGCGGCCGCGGCCGCCGAGGGGGTCCGGGTGTCCGCGCTGGGCCGGACCACGGTGCGGCTCGTGACCCACCTCGACGTGTCCCGCGACGACGCGGAGCGCGCCGCCCGGGTGCTCGCCGCGCTGCCCCGCTGAGCGACCCGAGGGGCTCAGTCGAGCTCGGCCACCGGCGCGCCGTCGAGCTCGACCTCGCTGATCGGCGTGCGGTCGGCGCCGCCGTGACCGGAGACGGCCACGATCTCCAGCTGCACCGTCGACGTGCGCGCCGCCGGGATCGTGACGGTCTGCATCGCCCGGTCGTCGGCCAGGTCCTGCTCCAGCACCCGACCGTCGTCGAACGTCCAGCGCACCTGCGTGACGTGGCGGTTGCGGACGTACCAGTCGACCTCGCCGCCGTCGGGGTCGGTGTCGACCTTGTCGTAGCCGTTGACGAGGCCGACGGACGTCACCGCCACCTCCTCGTCGAACGCGAAGGTCAGCACCTCGCCGGTGCCGTCGCCCTCGACCCGCCAGGTGGTGCTGGTGTCGCCGTCGACCAGGTTCGCCGCGTCGTACTCCACCCGGCTGCCGTCGAGGCTCGTGCCCGGTGGGGCGGTGCGGGACGCGGACGCCCTCGCGAGGGAGGTGATGGCGCGCGGCTCGGGCACGTCGAGGTCGGGCTCGGCGTCCTGCGCGTCCGGCGCCGTCGAGCCGTCGGACCCGTCGCCCGGGCTGCCGGACGCCTCGGTCGACCGCGTCGGCTCGGTGTCGCGGGCCAGCAGGATGCTGCCGCCCACGACGACACCGACGAGCAGCACGGCCAGCAGCACGACCAGCACGGGGAGGGCGCGCGACGGTCGCGGTCGGTGCGGAGCTGGCTGCGCTGCGGCCTCCGGCGCCGCGGGCACCGCCGGCGTCGCGGACGCCGTGGCGACCTCGTCGGCGTAGAGCGGGAAGCGCGGTCCGCCACCGTGCCCGCCCGGCGTCCAGGCGACGGGTGGAGCCTCGGTGCCCGGGCCCGTGGGGGCCGCGTCCGGCACCGCCAGCGGCGCGTCGACGCGCGGGATGCGCTCGTTGGTGCCGGTGGTGCTGCTGCTCCGCGGCGGGGTGCTGGGGGTGCTGGGGGTGCTCGGGCCGGCGGCGTCCACCGGGCGCCCGCAGGCGCCGCAGAACCGACCGCTGCCGATCGTCGCGCCGCACCCGGCGCAGACGCTCACCCGTCGCCCTCCGGGCCGGCGGCGGCCTCGCGCAGCTTCTTCAGGAGCGGGAGGTCCGGGTCGTCGGCGTCGCGCGAGCCGGGGGTCTCCAGCACGAAGGGGACGCCGTCGGTCGCCGGGTGGCGGAAGAGCTCCTCGAACGCACCCAGCCCGATGTGGCCCTGGCCGATCTTCTCGTGGCGGTCCCGCAGCGACCCGCGCACGTCGAGCGAGTCGTTGGCGTGCACCAGGCGCAGCCGGCCCTCGCCCGCGACCTCGACGAGCCGGTCGAGGGTCGCCGTCGCGCCGCCCGGCTCGTCGAGCGGGGCGCCCGCGGCGAACACGTGGCAGGTGTCGAGGCAGACGCCGACGCGCGGGTGCCGGTCGACGGCGTCGAGGTAGGCCGGGAGGTCGTCGACGCCCGCGCAGAGCGAACGGCCCTGGCCGGCCGTCGGCTCGAGCAGCAGCCAGGGGCCGTCCTCGCCGAGGGCGTCGAGCACGGGCAGCAGCCCCTCGCGCACCTGGCGCATCGCCGCGGCGTACCGCTCCTCGGCCCGCTCGGGGTCGACCTCCACGAACGAACCGGTGTGCACGACGACGCCCTCGGCGCCGATGCGAGCCGCCCGCTCCAGGTTGTGGGCGACGACGGCCACCGACCGCTCGTACGTCGCGGGGGTGGGCGAGCCCAGGTTCACCAGGTACGGCGTGTGGACGAACGTGCGGAGACCTGCGGCGCGCGCGCCCTCGGCGAAGCCGGCGTCGACGCGGGGGTCGCCGGGGGTCAGCGACCAGCCCCGCGGGTTGCCGACGAAGACCTGGACGGCCTCGCAGCCGAGCTCCTGGGCCGTGCGGAGGGCGCCGTCGCGGAGGTTCCTGCCCACGGGCACATGGGTTCCGACCGGGTTGCGCATGGGGCGCGAGTCTAGGGCGTGGCCCGCCTCAGAGCACGGTCAGCGTCACGGTGGTGCCGCGGCGCACCTGCTCGCCGCTGCCCGGGCTGACCCCCGTGACGTAGCCGATGCGCGGTCCGTCGCTGCCGATCAGCCCCTGCTCGTCGACCACGAGGCCGAGCCCCTCGAGCTGTCCGCGGACGTCCTCGACGCGCCCGCCGACGAGGCCCTCGGGGATGGTGACGAGCTCCGGTCCCTTCGACACGACGAGGGTGACGGTGTCGCCGAGGTTGAGGGTGCCGCTCGTCGGGTCCTGGCTGATGACGGTGCCCGCCGGCACCGAGTCGGAGAACTCCTCGGTGACGCTGACCTGCAGCTCGTCACCCTCGATCTCGGGATCGCCGGTCGTCAGCTCCGCCTCGGCCTCCTCGCGGGAGCGCCCCGTGAAGTCCTCCACCGGGATGGGGCGCCGCCCGAGGCTGAGCACGACGGTCACGGTCTCGTCGGGGCGCACCACGGTGCCCTGCTCGGGATCGGAGGCGATGACCGCACCCTCGGGCACCTCCTCGTCGTACCGGGGCTCGGCCTCGGCGTACGCGAGGTTCGTGCTCTCCAGCGCCTCGCGCGCCTCGTCGGCGGTGCGTCCCCGCAGCGAGGGCACCGCGTAGCGCTCCGGGCCGCGGGAGATCGTGAGCGTGATGGTGCCGCCGCGCACGAGCTCCTCGCCGCCCTCGGGGTCGGTCGCCATGACGAGGCCGGCGGCGACGGTCTCCGAGTACCCGGCCGGGCCGACCTCGACGTCGAAGCCGTCGGCCTGCGCCCGCTCGGTCGCCTCGGCCTGCGTGAGGTCGAGCAGGCGGGGGGCCGGCACGTAGCGCCACGACAGGAAGTAGAAGGCCAGCCCGCCGACGAGGGCGAGCACGATGACGACGGACCCCAGCAGCCGCGCGCGTCGGCGCGAGGCGCGGCGCGCGGCGAGGGCGGCGGCCTCGGCGCCGTCCGCGTCGTCGGTGTCGTCGTCGGTGTCGTCGTCGGTGTCGTCGTGCTCCTCCGGCCCCAGGTAGAGACGGCTGGTCAGGTCGCTCGGCGCGGTCGGCGGCGCGGTCGGCGGCGGGGTCGGCGGGAGCGCGGCGGACGGGCGGCGGCGCACCGCGGTGGCGCCGTCGTCGGGCACGGGTGAGGAGGCCTGCGCCAGCGCGGGGTAGAGCTCCGCCTCCGCGAACCCGTCCCCGCGCAGCGCCGCGAGGTCCGCGGCGTCGAACGGCTCCGGCGAGGTGTCGGTGTCGTCGGGCGTCGCGGGCCGGGGGAGCAGGTCGGCCACGAGGTCGTCGTCGCGCGCCACGCCCTCGTTCAGGGCCTGCTGCACCCGTCGGACGTGGTGCAGCAGCACACCGGCGTCCGCCGGCCGCTGCGAGCGGTCGCGGGCGGTGGCGCGCGCGACGAGGGCGTCGACGTACGCCGGGAGCCCCGGCACCAGCCGCGACGGCGGGGGCACGTCGGCGTGCACGTGCTTGTAGGCGATCTGGATCGGCGTCTCGCCCTGGTGCGGCTTCTGACCGGTGAGCAGCTCGTGGAGCACGACGCCCAGCGCGTAGACGTCGGCGCGCGCGTCGGACGTGCCGTCGACGACGAGCTCGGGCGCCAGGTAGGACACGGTGCCGATGAGGACGCCGCCGGTGGTCGTGTGGTGCGAGTCCGCGTCGACGGCGCGGGCGAGGCCGAAGTCGGCGACCTTGACGCGGCCGTCGTCGGCGATGAGGACGTTCTCGGGCTTCACGTCCCGGTGCACGATCCCCGCGCGGTGCGCGGCGCTCACGGCCGCGACGATCGGCTCCAGCAACGCGAGCGCCCGCGCCGGGCTCAGCGGCGCGCGGTCGCGGATGACGTCGCGCAGCGTGCTCCCGGGCACGTGCTCCATGACGAGGAAGGTGAGCCCGTCGTCGCTGCCCTGGTCGTGGACCGCCACCACGTTGGGGTGGGAGAGGCGTGCCGCGGCGCGGGCCTCCCGCACGAAGCGCTGCGCGAAGCTCTCGTTGCCGGTGATCGGGTCACCGAGGGACGGGTGCATGACCTTGACGGCGACCGTGCGGTCGAGCCGGAGGTCGGTCGCGACGTACACGCTCGCCATGCCGCCGCGGGCCACGAGCTCCGCGATCCGGTAGCGACCCTCGAGCACGCGCCCGGCGAGGTCCGGACCGACCCCTGCGGGGCCGCCGGGACCCCGGGAGGCGGGTGGCTCGTCGGGCAGCACGATGGTCCTCGTCGTCGTCGTGGCCGACGCCGCGTCCGGCGGGGCACTGCGGGCCAGGATACGGAACGAGGCGCCCCCGGTCGGTGCCGCAGCGGCCGACCGGCGTGTTCGTCGCCGCCGGTCGACCTGAGACGATGGGCCGCATGAGCGAGACGACGGGAGCGCCGGACCTCGGGGCGCTGGTGGGTGACTGGATCGACTGGGCCGAGGCCGGGCGGCGGCTGGGCGTGAGCGTGTCCCGCGTGCGTGCGCTCATCCGCGAGAACCAGCTGCCGGCGGCCGTGCCCGCGCCGGGGGCCGGGCAGCAGGTGCCGGCCCTGTTCGTCCAGGACGGTGAGCTGCTCAAGGGGCTCCCCGGCCTGACGGTGATGATGACGGACCACGGGTTCGACCACCGCGAGATCATCGCGTGGCTCTACACCGACGCCGCCCTGCCGGGACGTCCGGTCGACGCGCTCGTGGAGAACCGCGGGGCCGAGGTCAAGCGGCGAGCGCAGGCGATGAACTGACCCTCACGACGTACGCCGCGTGGCCGCCACAGCGAGCGCCTCGAGCGCCGCGGTGGCGGTCGCGGGGAAGCGTGCGGCGGCCAGGGCGTCGAGCGCCGTGGCCGTCAGCCGGGCGATGAGGTCCTCCACGGCCGCCTCGGCACCGCTGCCGCGGAAGAGGTCCCGCAGGCGCTCCACCTCCGCCGCGTCGAGCGGCGAGCCCAGGGCGGCGTCGAGCACAGCCGCGTCGGCCGGCGGCAGCGCGTCCAGCGCGAGGGCGACGAGCACGGTGCGCTTGCCCTCGACGAGGTCGTCCCCGGCGGGCTTGCCCGTCGTGGCGGGCTCCCCGAAGACGCCGAGCTGGTCGTCGCGCAGCTGGAACGCCTCGCCGAGCGGCAGCCCGAAGTCGGTCAGCGCCCGCAGGTGCGCGGCGTCGCCGCCCGCCAGCGCGGCACCGACGTGGAGCGGTCGCTCGACCGAGTACTTCGCCGACTTGTAGCGCAGCACCCGCATCGCCTCGTCGACGTCGGCGCGACCACGGGCCTGCACGGACACGTCGAGGAACTGCCCGCTCACGACCTCGCTGCGGCAGTGGTCGAAGACGTCGAGGGCGGGCGCGACGACCGGCAGCGGCAGCCCGCACCGTCGCAGGAGCTCGTCGGCCCAGCTCAGCAGGAGGTCGCCGAGCAGGATGGCGGCGGCCGCGCCGTACTGCTCCGCGTCACCGGTCCACCCCGCCTCGCGGTGGCGCGCCTCGAAGGCCCGGTGGGTCGCGGGACGGCCGCGACGGGTGTCGGAGGCGTCCATGAGGTCGTCGTGCACCAGCGCGCTCGCCTGGAGCACCTCGAGCGCGGCAGCAGCCCGCACGACCGCGCGGACCTCCGCGGGCGTCGGGTCGGGGCGCACGGCGAGGAAGCCCCAGAAGCAGAACCGCCCCCGCAGCCGCTTTCCGCCGCTGACCGTGACCCTCGCCTCGGCGAGGAGCGCGGCGGCGTCGGGACCGAGGGGCGCGAGGCGCTCCGTCTGCTCGTCGAGGAACTCCTCGAGCGCGTCGGCGATCGCCCCCACGAGGTCGAAGCGGGCGACGTCGAAGGTCTCGGGCGGCACGTGTCGACCCTAGGTCATGGGTGGCGGTGCCCACCGGCTGGTGGACGCCTCCGGCCGGGGCGTGCGGCGCGACCTAGGATCGGTGACCGTGAGCGACGACCTGTCCGGCCCCCCGACGCCCGGTGACCGCCAGCCCAGCGAGCCCGGCCGGCCCAGCATCGGCGAGCTGCTGCGGCGGGGAGACCGCTCGTTCTCCTTCGAGTTCTTCCCGCCCAAGGACGCCGCGGGCGAGGAGCAGCTGTGGACGGCGCTGCACGAGCTGCAGCCCTACCAGCCGACGTTCGTCTCGGTGACGTACGGCGCGGGCGGCTCGACCCGGGACCGCACGATCGGGATGACGGGCCGGATCGCCCGCGAGACGACGCTGCGCGCCATGGGCCACCTCACGTGCGTCGGCCACACGCGGCAGGAGCTCGTCGAGGTGCTCCGGGCGTACGCCGCGGCCGGCGTCCACGACGTGCTGGCGCTGCGGGGCGACCCGGCCGAGGGGCCCTCCGCGCCGTGGACGCCCACCGAGGGCGGGCTGCACCACGCGGTCGAGCTCGTCGAGCTGGCTCGCTCGCTGGACGGGCGCCTCGGCACGCCCGGGCGGTTCGGCATCGGCGTCGCGGCGTTCCCCGAGCGGCACCCCGGCTCGGAGAGCGTGGAGCACGACGCCCGGGTGCTGGCCGCCAAGGCCGCCGCCGGGGCGGACTTCGCCGTCAGCCAGCTGTTCTTCCGGCCGAGCGACTACTTCGCGCTCGTCGAGCGCACGCGCGCCGCGGGAGCCGACATCCCGATCCTGCCCGGCATCATGCCGATCACGAACCTGGCGTCGGTGCGGCGCATGGCCGAGCTCTCGGGCTGCGAGGTGCCGGCCGAGGTCATGGCCCGGTTCGACGGTGCCACCGAACCCGCCGAGGTGCGCCGGATCGGCGTCGAGCTGGCCACCGAGCTGTGCGACGCCCTGCTCGCGGGCGGCGCGCCGGGGCTGCACTTCTACACGCTCAACCGCTCCCGGGCGACGCGCGACATCTTCGCGGCGCTGCGCATCGCGGCCTGAGCGCGCTCGCCGGCGGGTCTGCTCAGCGGGTCCGCTCAGCGGGGTCGCTCGGCGGGGCCGACGGCCTGGGCGACGAGGGCTGCCGAGAGCCCGACGAACGGGAGGCCGGCGCCGGGAGCGGCGTGCGCCCCCGCGGCGTACACCCCCGGCACGGGCGTGGTCGGGCCGAGCCGGGCCGTCACCGTGCCGCGGCCCTGCCACTGCACGCCCCAGGGGGTGCCGCCCCAGGTCTCGACCTGGTCGCGGGGGCTGCGGTCGACGCGGCGGACGATCCGTCGGCGCAGGTCCAGGTCGGTGCCGAGTCGTGCGAGCGCCTCGACCACGTCCTCGTGGAGCCGACCGCGGCCGCGCACCGTCCAGGCGCGGGTGCCGTCCGGCGCGGTGCCGCCGGTCGTGATGGAGAACGCCACGTCCTTGCCGTGCACGACGGTCTCCTCGGGGAGGTCCGGGAGACCGTCGGCCTCGAGCCCCAGGTGGGCGACCGGTGCCGGCAGTGCGGGCAGGGTGCGGGCGACGTGGGGAGCGAGGGTCGGCAGGCGGCGGGGGTCGATCGCGCAGACGACCACGTCGGCGTCGAGCGTCCCGGCTGCGGTGCGCACGCCGGCGACGCGACCGCCACGCAGCTCGAGGTCGAGCACGCGGGTGTCCCGGACGACGTCCACCCGCCGCGTGGCGAGACGCCGTTCGAGGGCGTCGGCGAGGGCCGACATCCCGCCGTCCTCCGCGGCGACGGTCCAGACGCCGAACCGCTGCTCGAGGTAGGCCGTCACCCCCACCCACGCGGGCACCTGGCGGGGGTCGTGGCCCTCGGCCACGGCGGCCCAGGTGGCCACCTGCCGCAGCCGTCGGTCGCGGAACGAGCGGCGGGTGCGGCGGGCGAGGGACTCGCGGGGGAACAGCACGGCGCGGGTGGCTCGGTCGGCGAGGCTGGGCAGCCAGGGGCGCTCCAGGTGCTCGCGGCGGAGCACCTCCCAGGTCTCCGCGTACGCCGCGACGTGGTCCAGCCAGGCCTCGCCGAGGCCGGGGGAGAGGCCGTCGACGGCGGCCTGCTGGGCCTCCCGCGAGCTGCCGGGGAGCCGGAGCGAGGTGCCGTCGACGAAGCGGTGCTCACGCACCAGGTCCCGGTGCTGCAACGTCAGCTCGCGCTCGAGCGGGCGGCCCGTCTTGCGGAAGAGGTCGCGCACCACCGCCGGGAGGAGGGTGCTGCTCGGACCGGCGTCCCAGGCGAACTCGTCCCGCACGACGCGCTCCAGCGCCCCTCCGAGCCGCTCGCCGGCCTCCACGAGCGTGACCGCGTGCCCCTGCTTGGCGAGCCTCGCGGCGCTGGCGAGCCCCCCGTAGCCGCCGCCGACGACGACGACGTCCGCCATCAGCGGGATCCGGTGGGCGAGGGGGACGCAGGCACGCGCGTCATCGTAGAGGTGCCGACACTTTCCCCGGCTGACCGGGGAAGGTGTCACTTAGACCATCAAATTTGATGGGCGGAGTGGCGTGTTCCCCGGCTGACCGGGGAAATGACCGGTCGCTCGCCGGCCAGGCTGTGGAGGGTGAGCGGGCCCTTTCGTGTGGCGTGGGCCACCGCCGCCGAACCGAGGTCGGGGGCGACTTCTCGGTAGCATCGACGTTTACGTCGGGTAACGAGTTGGTAAGCACCAGCGGGGTCGCGTGGGCGGCGTGCGGTGAGGACGGGGAGAACGGTGACGAGCATGGCGATCGATCGAGGAGCGTCGGCGACCGGGGAGCGTGTCACCACGACCGCTCCGGTGCCGCCGATGGTCGGTCTCGCGCTGCGGGCCGCAGTCGCGCAGATGCTCGTGATGACCGTCGCGACCGCGGTCACCTACCTCCTGCAGGACACCCTGCGCGACGCCTCGATCACCGCTCACGCAGCCGCGACGGGCCAGACGATCGCCGCCGTGCGGGAGTCCTCGTTCGCGCCCTTCGGCTTCTTCCGCGTGGCGCTGACGATGCTCGCGACGTACGTGCCCCTGGCGCTCGTCCTCGTCGCCATGGTGCGCGTGGGGGCGCGGTGGGCGCTCTACACCCTGACGGCCCTGGTCGCCATGAGTGCGGTCGTGCAGCTGGTGCTGGGCACGACGCCGGGCACCCCGTTGGTCCTCATGCTGCTGGCCGCGGTCTCCGTCGCGCTGCACGGCCTGACGCTGCTGCTCCTGTGGCACCCCGCCAACCGGCGCTACTTCCAGAACGCCCACAGCGGTCACTGGGCACGCGTGGTCGACGAGGACTGACGACAGGTCATCCCACGGGGTCCGCGGTCGTCGCGGACCAGGACTGTCAGTGGGTCTCCCTAGTGTCCGCGGGGACAGCACGTCCCCCACCGAGGAGACCCCGATGACGCAGCACGGCGACCCGCGACGCAGCGCGGTTCCCGGCGCCCGCCCCGGCGGGCTCGTCCTGCCGGCCGCCACCCACGCCTACCTGACGCGGTCGGCGACGTCCCTGCGCGAGGCCCTGCTCGCGCCCGATGCGACGACGCGCTACGCGTGCGCCCACGTCGCCGCCCTGCGGGCCGCCGCGGCCCTGCTGGCGGCGCGCACGGTCCCCGCCCCCGGCGCCCGCCGGCGGTCGCGCAACGCATGGGTCCTGCTCCGCGAGGCGGTGCCCGAGCTGTCCGACTGGGCGGCCTTCTTCGCGTCCGGGGCCGGCACCTACGCGGCGGCGCAGGCCGGGTCGGCGCGCGCGACGACGCAGGACGAGGCCGACGAGCTGGTCGGAGAGGCAGACCGTTTCCTGGCGGTCGTCGAGGCCGAGCTCGGCCTGATCCCGCACGCGTGGTCGGAGATCGTCGAGGGCATCACGGGAGCCGCGGGTGGTGCGGGCGTCGCCTGACCTTCCTCGGATCGTCGCGAGGCCGTCGCCGAAACGTGTCGTCCCGCCGAGGGCGGTGAGGCGCCCGCAACCCCTAGGGTGCCGAGTGGACTCCGGGGTCCGCCCGGGGTCGCCTCAACGGAGCCGTCACGGCTCCCCGACCACATCGGAGCTCTGGATCCATGCAGCACGTTCTCGGGAAGCGTCGCCGTTCGGCGACGCTCGTGCTCTCCCTGTCCCTCGCCCTCGGGCTCGGCGCGACACAGGCGGCGCCGTCCGCGACCGCCGACACGCCGCCGGCGTCCGGCGCGACCACCGCCGTCAGCGGCTCCACCGCCGTCAGTGGTTCCACCGGCGCCGGCGCTCCCGCCGGCTACTACGACGCTGCCGACGGCCTCACCGGCCCGGCCCTGGAGTCGGCCCTCCACGACATCATCTCGACCGGCGTCGACGCGCTCTCCTACTCCCAGGTGTGGGACGCGCTCAAGGTCACCGACGAGGACCCGTCGAACTCCTCGCGGGTGCTGACGCTCTACAGCGGCCTGTCGCTGCCGAAGAGCAACAACGGTGGTGGCGTCGACCAGTGGAACCGGGAGCACGTCTGGGCGAAGTCCCACGGCGACTTCGGCACGGCGACCGGCCCCGGCACCGACCTGCACCACCTGCGGCCGGAGGACGTCACGGTGAACTCGGACCGTGGCAACCTCGACTTCGACGAGGGCGGCACGGAGAACGACGAGGCGCCGGGCAACTTCGCGGACGGTGACTCGTGGGAGCCGCGCGACGAGGTCAAGGGCGACGTGGCGCGGATGATCTTCTACATGTCGGTGCGCTACGAGGGCGGCGACGGGTTCGCCGACCTCGAGGTCAACGACCGGGTCGGCAACGGTTCGGCGCCGAACATGGGTCGGGTCTCGGTGCTGCTGCGGTGGAACGCCGAGGACCCGCCGGACGCGTTCGAGGAGCGTCGTAACGACCTCATCCAGTCGGAGTTCCAGGGCAACCGCAACCCGTTCATCGACAACCCGGTCTGGGCCGACCAGATCTGGGGCTGACCGTCCGCCTCGTCCCCAGGTCCGCGCGCGCACGCTGGTGCGGAGCTCCGGGGTGACGTAGCATCGACCCCGATCGAACATCTGTTCGATCGGGGTCGAGGTGTCCGGAGGGGAGGTCTGTCCGGTGGGTGGTGGGTCACTAGGGTGGTCCGCATGTCGCCAGAGCCGCTCGGTGGAGCGCGTCCAGGAGAGCGTCCGGGTGAGCGCCGCGAGGCTGCTCGCGGTGCGGTCGTGCGGGATGCGCTCGACCCC
Source organism: Nocardioides zeae (assembly GCF_010686755.1). Lineage (GTDB taxonomy): Bacteria > Actinomycetota > Actinomycetes > Propionibacteriales > Nocardioidaceae > Nocardioides > Nocardioides zeae. The sequence goes on from NZ_JAAGXA010000001.1 coordinate 370,889, forward strand.
TTGCTCGTCGATCCCGGCATGTCGGTGGTCGACGTCGGCGGAGGCACCGGGGGCCACGCGGTGCGGCTCGCTGCCCTGGGTCACCGGGTCGTCGTGGTGGACCCGAGCCCCGACGCGCTCGCCTCGCTCCACCGGCGGGCGACCGAGGCCGGTGTCGAGGACCGGGTCGAGGGGGTCCAGGGAGACCTCGGCGACCTGCGCGGCCCCGGCGGAGTGGTCGCGGCCGGCTCCGTCGACCTGCTCCTGTGCCACGGGGTGCTCGAGATCGTCGCGGACCCCGAGGAGGCGCTCGACGCGCTCGCCGGGGTCCTGCGTCCGGGGGGTCACCTCAGCCTCGTCGTGGCGCAGCGGTACGCCGCCGTGCTCGCGCGCGCCATGGCCGGACAGTTCGTCGCAGCGCGAGAGCTGCTCGACGACCCCGCCGGTCAGGCCGGCCGCACGGGCCGTCGGTTCGCCCGTGCCGAGCTCGAGCAGCTGCTCGCCGCCGCCGGTCTGCGCACCGTGTCGGTCCACGGCGTGCGCGTCTTCGCCGACCTCGTGCCCGGCGCTCTCCTCGACGCCGAGCCGGGGTCGTCCCAGGCCCTCGTCGAGCTCGAGCGCGCTGCGGCGCAGCGGCCCGAGCTCCAACCGCTGGCGAGCCAGCTGCACGTGGTCGCCCAGCGCTGATCGGGCTGCGCCCGGGGCGACCCGGTGAGCGACGGCAGCGAGGACTGCCCGGTCCTCCACGTCGACATGGACGCGTTCTACGCGTCGGTGGTGCTGCGCGGGCGACCAGAGCTCGCGGGAGTCCCCGTGGTCGTCGCCGGGGGCGGTGACCGGGGCGTGATCCTCTGCGCGACCTATCCCGCCCGCCGGCGGGGGATCACGTCGGGCACCCCGACGGCGCAGGCCCGGCGGCGATGCCCCGAGCTCGTGGTGGTGCCGCCCGACTTCGCGGCCTTCGCCGAGGCGTCCGGCGCCGTCTTCGAGGCCTTCGCCTCCGTCACCCCGGAGGTGGAGCCGCTCTCCCAGGAGGAGGCGTTCCTCCACGTCGGTGGTGCCCGTCGCACGGGCACACCGCGGGCGCTCGGGGAGACGGTGCGCGCCCGGGTCGTCGAGCGGGTCGGCATCACCTGCTCGGTCGGTGTGGCCGCGACGCGCAGCGTCGCCAAGCTGGCCTCGCGCCGGGCCAAGCCCGACGGTCTCGTCGTCGTGCCGCCGACCGAGGTGCGCGCCTTCCTCGACCCCCTCGACGTGGGGGAGCTGTGGGGCGTGGGCCCGTCCACGCGCGCCCGCCTCGAGCGCATGGGGGTGACGACGGTCGCCGACGCCCGGCGCCTACCGCTCGAGCTGTTGCAGGCCGCGCTCGGCCGGGCGGGCGGCGCGCAGGTCCACGCCCTGCTCCGCGGAGCGGAGGGTGGCCGGTTGCACGCGGCGTTCCGGCCGCAGGAGCGGCAGCGCTCCATCGGATCGGACCGCACGCTGGCCCGCGACGTGGGCGACGCGGAGGAGCTCCACGGCGTCCTCCTGGGTCTCACCCTCGGCGTGACGGCTCGGGCGCGACGGGCGGGGCTGGTGGCCTCGACGGTGGCCGTCAGGGTGCGCTACCCCGACTTCACGACGGTGTCCCGAGCCCGCACCCTCGCCGAGCCGACCGCGACGACGCGCGACGTCCACGCCCTCGCCGTGCACCTCCTCGACGACCTCCGGGACCCGGGGCGCGCCGTACGGCTGGTAGGGGTGCGGCTGGCGGGACTGCGGGACACCTCGGGACACGCGGAGCAGCTGGCTCTCGGCGATCCGGAGCGGGGGTGGCGCCACACCGACGAGGCGGTGGACCGCGTGCGTCAGCGGTTCGGGAGCGGCGCGCTCGCGCGCGCCACCCTGCTCGACACGCCTGCGGCCGCGGCCCCTCCGCAGGCTGCCGCGGAGGCGCCCGGCCCCGACGCGACGGGCTGGTGGTCGTGGTGAGCGGGGGCGAGCGGGGGCGGCGGTCGGGGAATTTCCACGTCCGTCTACCGTCGTCACCAGCGCCTGCCTAGAATCTCGGGTAGGTGTCACCTGTCATCGGCGAGGGGTCTCGACCGGTGCAGGTGCAGCAGAAGGACGTCCGGCGTCGTGGTCGACAGCCATGGGAGGAAACGTGCCGCTCTCCGAGGAAGAGCTGCGGATGCTCGAGCAGATGGAGCGCGCCCTCCTGGCCGAGGATCCGAAGTTCGCGTCGACCCTGCGGGGCTCGCGCATGGCCGGCAGCGTCCGCCGCCGGATCATCCTGTCGTCGACCGGGTTCGTCATCGGTATCGCGCTCCTGATGACGGGCGTGGTCGCCCGCCAGGAGATCGTCGGCATCGTCGGCTTCCTCGTCATGCTCGGCGCTGCCGTCTTCGGTCTCACCGCGCTGCGTGCCCGCCATGCGGTGCCCGACACCCCGGAGCAGGCGCTGCAGGCCAGCCAGGGCCTCACGGTCATCGACGGCGGCCGTCGTCCGCGCCGCCAGCGCGCCCCGCGCGGGTCCGGCTCGTTCATGGAGCGCATGGAGCAGCGGTGGCGCCGACGCCGCGAGGGCGGCTACTGAGCCCACCCGGGCCCACCACCCACGACCAGACCGAACGCCCCCGGCCCTCCGGCCGGGGGCGTTCCGCGTTCCGCCTCGTTCCGCCCCGCCCCGACCCGGGGTCGTGGTGCCGCGCCGCCGGAAAGTGGGGGCCTCACACCACGACCCGGGGCGGGCGCGGGGCGGGCGCGGGAGGGGGACGACGGGGCGCGGTCAGCGCCGCGCCAGCTCCTCCTCGTCGGAGCCGCCGACCACCTCGGGCGCGGTCGTCGCGGGCGCCTCGGCGCCGAGGCCGGGCTCCCCGCCGCGCCGCTCGCGTCGACCCGCGAGGACGGAGGTGGGCAGCCAGCGGGCGCGGCGAGCGCCGCCGCGGCCGGCGAGGCGGCCGTCCGCGAACGCACGCGCGTCGCTCCACGCCGCGTCGTCCTGAGCGCTCGCCCCCGACCCGGACGAGGCCGGGGCGTCGACCGAGCCGACCGCGGGAGGTGCGTAGCGGGCCAGCTCGAGGCGCGTGACGAGCCGCTCGAGGGGCGCGAGCGCCGCGCCGTCAGGAACCGGGCGTGCGTCCGGCCCGGTGCTCTGTCCACGGTCGGCGACCTCGGCCTCCCAGTCCTCCACCAGCATCCGGGCGGTGTCGGCGGGGGAGCGGTCCGGGGGCCACGGGACGCGGTGGTCGAGGAGCGTCGCCCTCAGCTCGTTCCACGCGCCCTCGACCCCGCGTGCGCGGCGTCGGCGGCGCTGCCTCTCGCGGATCCGGCGTGGGGCCACGAGGAGGGCAAGCAGCGCGACGACGCCGACACCGGCGCCCGTCACGACGAGGAGCACCGCGGGCCGCATCCCGCCGGTGCCGCCCCGTCCGTCGTCGGCGCCCTCCTGACCGTCGTCGGGAGCAGCGCTGCTCGGGGGTGCGCTGGTCGGACCCGTGGTGGGCGCGGTCGTCGTCGGGCGGGAGGTGGGCGTGGGCTCGTCCGTGCCGGAGGTGGCGCCGGGTCCGCTGGGGTCGGGCGCGGAGTAGTCCGGCGTGGCGCTGGCGCGCTGGCCGGGGGTGGGTTCGTAGCGCACCCAGCCGATGCCCGGGAAGTACAGCTCGGGCCAGGCGTGCAGGTCGTGGGCGCTCAGCTCCCAGCGCCCGGGGGCGACGACCTCGGGCGTGAGGAAGCCGACCGCGACGCGAGCCGGGATGCCCAGCTCCCGGGCCATCACCGCCATCGCGGAGGCGAAGTGCTGGCAGTAGCCGGCGCGGCTGTCGAACAGGAACTCCGTGAGCGAGTCGTCGGAGCTCGACGACACCTGCAGGTCGTAGCGGAACTCGTCACGGTCGCGGAAGAACGCCTGCAGCTCGGCGGCCTGGTCGGCGGGCGTGGTGGCGTCGGCGACGATCGTCTCGGCGAGCTCCGCGATGCGGGGGTCGACGCCCGGCACCGCGAGGAAGGGCGCGAGCCGGTCCGGGTAGTCCCGGCCGGCGGCGTCGAGGTCCTCGCGGGTGAACGAGGGCAGCACCTCGGTCGTCTCCCAGCTCTGACCGGCGGTGGTGCGCCCGTCGTCGCGGGTGAAGTCGTCGCCCGCGGGCCGGTACCGCCACCCGGAGTCGGCGTAGATGTCGGTCAGGTTGCTCGGCGTGGGCAGCCAGGACGAGCTGAAGGCGTCGGTCGCCCGGATGTTCCACGTCACCCGCGGATCGCCGCTCCGGGCGCCCTCGGGGAGCTGCAGCCGGGCTTCGTCGAGGGCGCGCTCGTCGCCGCCGCCGGGACGCCACTGCTGCTCGTCCGCGTCGAAGTCGTTGAGGCCGCCGATGCGGAGGTACGTCGGGGCGGCGGCCCCGGGGTCGTCGGTGGTGATCTCGAGCAGGTCGACGTCGTCCCCCCGGGTGAGGTCGCCCTGGAGGTCGGCCGTGGGCTCGCGCAGGACCACGGCGGACCCGGCGCCGCCGCGGAGGCCGGCGCGGTCGAGGAGGCCGAGGTCGAGCACCGGCACCGCGAGGGGGGCGACGAGGGCGAGACCGACGGCGGTCACCGCGACGGCCGTGCCCGCCACGGGCGGCCCGGACGCCGCGCCGCCCGCCGTGTGCGGAGCCCCCTGGCGGCGGGCCACCACGCGGCGGCCCCACCGCCCGAGGTCGTCGGCCTCGTGGAGGGCGAGCACGGCGACGTACAGCAGGGAGGCGGTGGCGAAGATCCACCACGGCGCGCCGGTGCGGAGGATGGTGACCGGCAGGCTGAAGGCCGCCAGCAGCGGGAGCCCGAGGGCGGGCCCGACGCGGAGGGTGGCGGCGACGGTGTCGGCGATCCAGAGGAAGAGCACGGCGCCGACGACGAGGAGGGCGCGGATGCCACCCCCGTCCAGGGGTACGGGGGGTGGTTGCACCTGGGCGACCTCGAGCGCGAGCCTGATCCGGTCGAGCGTCTCCGCGACGCCCCCGGGGGTCGGGAGGGACCCGCCGACGAGGACGACGACGAGCACCCCCGCGACGGCGAGCTGGAGCGAGGCGACCACCACGGCGGGGAGCGGCAGGAGGCGGAGGGCGGTGCCGGTGACGAGGAGCCCCGCCGCGGCGACCAGCGCGGGACCGACGAGGTCGTCCGGACGCACGGTGAAGCCGCGCCACGACTGCAGCGTGACGATCGTGGCGGCCGCCGCCAGCAACCCCAGGAGGAGCTGGCGCACGAAGCGTGCCGGCCCGGGGCTCATCGGAGCGTCCCGACAGGTCGACGTGCGGCGGACAGCGCCGACCACACCCCGGTGACCGTGTCCTCCGGTCCGACCGGTACGGCGTGCCAGCCGCGCGCGGCCAGGTGGGCGACCTCCCGCGGGGGCGCGGCGGTCGGGCCCGACCGCAGGTGGTCGGGGTGCCAGCGTGCGACGTCGAGCACCGCGGCGTGCGCGGCCACGGCCCGTCCCCGCGCTGCGGCGAGGACCGCGTCGTCCGCGGGGACGAGCCGCCCGAGCAGCGCGAGGTGGACGTCGCGCCGCCCGGACCCGCCGCGGGGGACCAGCGGCGCGAGGTCGGTGCGGTCGACGAGCGCGATGACGGCCAACGCGTCGAGCGCCCGCCGGGAGCCGGCGGCGCCGGCGGGGGCCGTGACGATCAGCCCAGCGGCGTCGTGGAGGTGGACGACGTTGCCGAGGCGGGCGAGGTGGTCGCACAGCGAGGCGGCGAGCACGACCGCGGCCTCGAACGACGAGCCGTGCCCGACGCCCTCGTGCGACGTCGTGCGGTTGTCGACCAGCACCACGGCATGGGTCTCGCGCCGCTGCTCCTCGCGGCGCACCATGAGCTCGCCGGTGCGTGCCGTGGTGCGCCAGTGCACGCGGCGCAGGTCGTCGCCGATCCGGTAGTCGCGCACCGACGCGTCCTCCGCGCTGCCGACCGCGGCGGCGCGCAGCTGCTCGTCGCCGCTCGTCCCGGAGCCCTCGCCGAGGCTCCCCCGGGGGAGCGGGTGGGTCTGCGGACGCACCGTGAGGGTGCCCGTGTGGTGGAACTCGCGGACCAGCTCGACGGTGCCGAAGAGGTCCCGGACGCGTACGACGAGGGGCCCGGTCTCGTAGCGACCCCGCACCTCGGCGCGCACCGGGTAGGAGACGTCGCCCGTCCAGGCGCCGCGCACGCCCCGCACGACCATCCGGGGACGGGCGCCCAGCACGTAGGGCAGCTGGTCCTCCAGGAGGAGGGTGCCGCGCGGCACCCGCCCGGTGACGGCGAGACCCAGGTGGACCGTGCTGGTGCCGCCGACCTCGACGTGGGTCGGGGACAGCCCGCGCCGCAGGTGCACCTCGAAGCGGCTCGCGCGGGTCGCGACGAGGCTGACGAGGGGGAGGGCGACAGCGAGCACACCGGCGCTGGCCAGCGTGGCCTGGCCCAGGACGACGGCGCACACGACGGCCGTGCCGCCGGCGGCCACGAACGCGCGCCCCCGCACCGTCAGGCCCCCCAGTCTGCGCCGGGCGCCCCGGGAGGGCCGGTCGCCCCGGGCGGGCCGGGCGCCCCGGTCGCGTCGTCGGGAGCTCACCGGAGGGCTCACCGGGGCAGCGGCCCGCCCGGCGCGGGGACGGAGGCCGCGAGGCGACCCACGACGTCGGCCGCCGAGCGCGGGGCGCCGAGGGTGTCGGACCGCACGACCACCCGGTGGGCCAGGACGGGGACCGCGAGGGCCAGCACGTCGTCCGGCACGACGAACTCCCGCCCGTTCATCGCGGCCGTCGCCTTCGCCGCGCGCACGAGGTGGAGGGTGGCCCGGGGGGAGGCGCCCAGCACGAGCTCGGGCGAGGTGCGGGTGGCTCGCACGATGGCGACGGCGTAGCGCTGGACCTGCTCCGCGACGTACGTCTGCGCGACGATGGAGACGAGCTTGCGGATCTCGCTCGCGTCGGTGACCGGTTCGAGGTCGCCGAGCGGGTCGCGGCCCGCGTGGTGGGCGAGCATCTGCACCTCGGCCGCCTCGACCGGGTAGCCCATCGAGACACGCATCATGAAGCGGTCGCGCTGGGCCTCGGGGAGCGCGTAGGTGCCCTCCATCTCCACCGGGTTCTGCGTCGCGACGACGAGGAACGGGCTGTCGAGCTCGTAGGACGTGCCGTCGACCGTCACCTGCCGCTCCTCCATGCACTCGAGCAGCGCGGACTGCGTCTTGGGGGAGGCGCGGTTGATCTCGTCGCCGATGACGACGTTGGCGAAGACGCCGCCCGGGCGGAACTCGAACTCCCGCGTCTGCTGGTTGAACACCGAGACGCCCGTGACGTCGGAGGGCAGCAGGTCCGGCGTGAACTGGATGCGGCGCACGGTGCAGTCGATGCTCCGGGCCAGCGCCTTGCTGAGCATCGTCTTGCCCACGCCGGGCACGTCCTCGAGCAGCAGGTGTCCCTCGGCCAGCATCACGACGACGGCGGAGCGCACCACGTCGCTCTTGCCCTCGATCACCTTCTCGATGTTGCGGCGCAGGCGCGTGGTCGTGCGGGTCAACGTCTGCAGGTCGGCGGGGGCGGGCGACGCCGGGTGCGGCGAGGTGGGCGTCGGCTCGGTGCTGCTCGTCATCGGCGTGGGGACCTCGTTCTCGTGCGGGCGGCCGCGGCGGCGCGACCCGGTACCACCGTAGGCACATCGGCGGAGCGGCGGACACCGTTCCCCCACCGCGGGCCGCGCAACCCGCCACCGCCCTCCCCGGCACCCCACCGACGCTCCCCGTCCTCCACCCGCGCTCCACCTCGCTCCACCACGGTCCCGGTGGAGGGGTGTGACGACCCGGCCGTGACGCGACGTGCCGCGCGGTTGTGCGGTTCTGCGCTCCCCACCGCTCCCCGGAGGCCGCCGGCGCGACCGGACCGAGAAGCCCCCGGTGGGGGCGCACGGAGGAGCGGATGGCACCTTTGGTGGAGCGTGGTGGTTGACGGGGGAGGAATGTGGAGTAATGTGGAGCGCAGGGGGCAGGAGGTGTCCGCGCCCGTCGAGGTGGAGGTGACCGATGTTCTTCGGCACCTTCACGCCCAAGCTCGACGACAAGGGGCGGATCTTCCTGCCGGCGAAGTTCCGGGAGGCGATGAAGGACGGCCTCGTGGTGACCAGGGGGCAGGAGAACGCCCTGTCGATCTGGTCCGCCGCGGGTTTCCAACGGCTCACGGAGCGGATCCAGGACGCGTCGCTCACCGACAAGGGAGCGCGCGACTTCGTCCGCATGCTCTTCGCCGCCGCGTCCGACGAGGTCCCCGACAAGCAGGGCCGGATCACGATCCCGCCGATCCTGCGGCGTTACGCCTCGCTCGAGCGCGAGGTGGTGGTGGTGGGTGCGATGAACCGGTTGGAGATCTGGAACCCCGAGCGGTGGGCGGCGTACACCGAGGAGCAGGAACCTCGGTACTCGGCGCTCAGCGACGAGGTGTTCCCGGGCGTCTGAGCGGCGCCCGGCACGAGAGCAGGACAGCAGCAACTCAACAGCGACGTACGGCGAGGTCTCGGGCCCGCCTCCTACGCGCGTCTGGGGTCCCTTCCCCGGTTCCAGACGCGCACTTCCCCAGGAGGCGGGCAGGGACCTGGTCGTACGTCGTTCTCGTTCCCCGGCGGGCGCCGCGGGGGAGAGCCGGCCGACGGGCCGGCCGGTGCGCAGGTGCGGGGTCGAGCAGCGAGGGATCACTTCCATGGCCGAGGTCAGGGTCGACGGAGCGGCAGGTGGCGACACGCCCCTGCCGCGGGTCCGTGACCTCGCCCGCGACGCGCTGGGCCGCATGGCGTTCTCGGTCGTCCTCTCCGCCGCCCTCGTCGCCGTGCTCGCGCTCCTGACGGCGGGTCTGCAGCCGTGAGCGCCGACGAGCAGTCCCACGCCCACGTCCCGGTCCTGCTCGACCGGGTCGTCGCGCTCCTCGAGCCGTCGCTCGCGGACGAGGGTGCCGTCCTCGTCGACTGCACCCTCGGCATGGGCGGCCACAGCGAGGCCGTGCTGAAGCGCATCCCCACCGCCCACGTCGTCGGCATCGACCGCGATCCCGAGGCCCTGGCGCGGGCGGGTCGACGGCTCGCGCCCTTCGGCGACCGCTTCACGGCCGTCCACGCCGTCTACGACGAGATCTCCGACGTGCTCGCCGAGCTCGGCCGTCCCTCGGTCGGCGGCGCGGACGCCGTCCTCTTCGACCTCGGCGTCTCCTCCCTGCAGCTCGACGAGCGCGACCGCGGGTTCGCCTACCGCGAGGACGCGCCGCTCGACATGCGGATGGACCCCACCCGCGGCCCCACCGCCGCCGACCTCCTCAACACCTACGAGGCGGCCGACCTGACCCGCGTGCTGCGCGACTTCGGCGAGGAGAAGTTCGCCCGCCGGATCGCCGACGCGATCGTCGAGCGCCGCGCCCGCACGCCGTTCACCACGTCGGGGCCGCTCGTCGAGCTGCTGTACGACGTCATCCCCGCCCCCGCGCGACGCACCGGTGGCCACCCGGCCAAGCGCACGTTCCAGGCGCTCCGGATGGAGGTCAACGACGAGCTCGCGGTGCTGCGGCGGGCGTTGCCGGCCTCGCTGGAGGCCATCGGCGTGGGAGGCCGCGTCGTCGTGGAGTCCTACCACTCGCTGGAGGACCGCCTCGTGAAGCGGGCCTTCACCGCGGGGAGCCGGAGCGAGGTGCCGGCCGACCTCCCCTTCGTGCCCGAGGGCTCGGAGCCCGAGCTCCGGCTCGTCACCCGCGGCGCCGAGAAGGCGGACGCGGACGAGACGACCCACAACCCCCGGGCCGCCTCGGTGCGGCTCCGGGCCGTCGAGCGGGTCCGTCCCGCCGGCAGCAACCCCAGCACCGCCAGCACCCCCAGCAGCACTGACCGCACCCGCAAGCAGGACGGAGGAGCTCGACGATGAGCAGTGCACCCGCACCCCGGTGGCGTGGCGTCCCTCGCATCGCGGAGGAGGCGGTCGAGCGTGCCCGCCTCCAGGTGGTCCCGCGCGTGCGGGCCCGCGCTCCGCGCGTCCCGTTCGTCATACTCGTCGGCGCCGTGCTGCTCGCCGGCACGGTCGGCCTGCTCCTCTTCAACACCTCGATGCAGCAGGCCGCGTTCACGGGCGCGGAGCTGCAGTCCCGGGTCGACCTCCTCGACGCCAAGGAGCAGACGCTCGCCCGCCAGGCCGAGCAGCTGCGCGACCCGCAGCGCCTGGCCGAGCAGGCGACAGCGATGGGCATGGTCCCCGCGTCCTCGCCGGCGGTCATCGACCTCCGCGAGGGCCGCATCACGGTGCCGGGCGTGCCCGCCAGCCCCGACGACGCGCTCGACGTGGCACCCCCGGAGCCCGTGAAGCCGGCCGTGCTCGACCCGGCGCCGATCTACCGCGACGTCACCCCGCCCGCGACGGCCACCCCGCAGGGGGAGCAGGGCACCGCGGGGGAGCAGGCGCCGGCCGGCGGGCAGCAGGACCTGCCGACGGACGACGCGCCCGCCCAGCAGTGAGCCCCGCGGGCCGACACGCTCGCGACCTCCCGCGCCGCGCCGAGCCCGCCAAGTAGACATGCACCACCGGCTCCGGCCGGACCCGTCCCTTCCCCGATCGACCGAGACGGAGCGTCCCGTGCCCCCCCGACCCGCATCCACCGGCCCCTCCCTGCGACGCACCGGTGCGCGGGGCTCGGTGCAGCTGCGCCTGCGGATCGGCCTCGTGCTCATCGCGATGGTCGTCTCGCTGTTCGCGGCGCGGCTGGTGCAGCTGCAGGGGATCGACCCGGGCCAGTACGCCGCGATGGCGGCCGAGCGCGGCACCCGCACGGTCACGCTCCCCGCGGCCCGCGGCGACATCGTCGACCGGGACGGCGACCCGATCGCCGTGTCGGTCACGGGCCTCATGGTGATCGCCGATCCGTCGCTGACCTCGGACGAGGCCCCGCAGATCGCCCGCATCCTGGCGGACGGTCTCGGCGTCGACTACTTCTCCACCCTGGACCGGCTCCGCACCGACGGCAGCCGCTACGAGTACATCGCGCGCCGCGTGCCGGCCACCACCGCCCTCGACGCGGTCGCGGCGGTCAAGGAGGCGGGGCTCGGGGGCGTCTACACCGAGCAGGACCCGGTCCGCGACTACCCGGCGGGCGAGGTCGCCGCGAACCTCGTCGGCTTCATGGGCACCGACGAGGCGCTCTACGGCCTCGAGCGCACCTTCGACCCGCTGCTGGCCGGCGAGGACGGGTCCGCGACGTACCAGGTCAGCGGGGGCAACCGCCTGCCCCGCGGGGAGAGCTCGACGGTGGAGCCCACCGACGGGTCCGACCTGAGGCTGACGATCGACCGCGACGTGCAGTGGTACGTGCAGCAGGTGCTGCGCGAGACCGTCGACGGCTCCGGCGGCGAGTCGGGCGTCGCGATCGTGCAGGACACCCGGACGGGGGAGATCCTCGCCCTGGCCGACTACCCGACGTACGACGCCCGGGAGCCCCTGGAGGCCGACGAGTCGGACCTCGGGTCGCGCGCCCTGAGCGACGTGTACGAGCCGGGCTCGGTCGAGAAGGCGCTGACGATGGCGGCGCTCATCGACGCGGGGAAGGTGACGCCGGAGACCCGCATCACGGTGCCGTCCCACCTCGAGCGCCAGGGACGTCGGATCGGCGACTACTGGGAGCACGACACGCTGCGCCTGACGCTGGCGGGCGTGCTCGCCAAGTCGTCCAACATCGGCACCGTGCTGGCCAACGACGCGTTCTCCTCCGACGAGCTGCACGACTACCTGACCGCCTTCGGGCTGGGTCAGCCGACCAACGTGGGTGTGCGGGGCGAGGCCTCCGGCATCCTCCCGCCGGCGGCCGACTGGACGCAGATGGAGCACGACCGCATCGCCTTCGGGCAGTCGCTGTCGGTCAACGCGCTGCAGATGATCAGCGCCGTCAACGCGATCGCCAACGGCGGCGTCTACGTCTCGCCCAGCCTCGTCGAGGGCGAGGCGACCACCGCGGACGGCCTCGAGGTCGGCACCGACACGACGACGACGCGACGCGTGGTGAGCGAGGAGGCGGCCGCCGAGACCGCCGAGATGATGGAGCGGGTCGTCGACCCGGACGCCGGCGTCGCGCCGGGCGCCCAGGTCGAGGGCTACCGCGTGGCGGGCAAGACGGGCACCGCGCAGCGCGCGGTCGACGGCGGCTACGACGGCACGTCCGTGTCCTTCGCCGGGTTCGCGCCGGCGGACGACCCGCGCTTCACCGTGTACGTCGTCGTGCACGACCCCGCCAGCGGCGGTGGCGGCTCGGTGGCGGGCCCCGCGTTCAGCCAGATCATGTCCCACGTGCTCCGCACCTACGCGGTGGCACCGACCGGCACGCCGCCCTCCGACCTCCCCGTGGAGTGGTGACGCCGTGTCCGTGCAGCGCACGTCCTAGGCTGCTCCGATGAGCTCGACACCCTCCCCGTCGGCGTCGGACGACCGGGCCGCGCTGCGTGCGGCGCGACCCCGCGACCCCGCCCCGGTGCCGCTGGCCGTGCTCGCCGCCGACCTCGGCGCCGCCCTCGCGGTCGGTGACGACCCGTCCGTGACGGGCCTCGCCGTCACGGGGGTCACCCTGAGCTCGGCCCGGGTCCTCCCCGGCGACCTGTACGTCGCGCTGCCGGGCGCCCGCGCCCACGGCGCCGACTTCGTGCCCGCCGCCGTGGCGGCCGGCGCCGTCGCCGTGCTGACCGACGCGGACGGGGCGGCGCGGGTGGCCGCTGCAGCCGCTGCCGCCGCCTCTGCCTCCGACGCGGGCCCGGTCGTGCCCGTGCTCGTCGTCGACCGGCCCCGGGCGGTGCTCGGCGCCCTGGCGGCGGCGGTGCACGACGCGCCGGCGGCGCGGATGGCGACGATCGCGGTGACCGGCACCCAGGGCAAGACGACGACGACGCGGCTCGCGGAGCAGGCGCTCACCGGCGCGGGCGTGCCCGCCGCGGTCATCGGGACGGTCGGCACGCGCGTGCTCGGCCGGGACGTGCCGACGGTGCTGACGACGCCCGAGGCCCCCGATCTGCACGGCCTCTTCGCCCGCATGCTCGAGGACGGCGTGCGGGTGTGCGCCATGGAGGTCTCGAGCCACGCGCTGGTGCTCGGCCGTGTCGACGGCGTCGTGTTCGACGTCGCCGTGTTCACCAACCTCGGGCGCGACCACCTCGACTTCCACGCCGACGTGGAGGAGTACTTCGCGGCCAAGGCCTCGCTGTTCACGCCCGAGCGCACGCGCAGGGCCCTGGTCAACGTCGACGACCCCTTCGGCCGCCGCCTCGTGGGGCTCGCCACGGAGGCGGGCGTGCCGGTCGTGACGTTCGCCCTGCGCGACCCGGCCGCGGACTGGCGCGCCGTCGACGTCGTGGCGGAGCCCGAGGGATCCCGGTTCACGCTGCTGGGGCCGGGCGGCCTGCGCGTCGAGACGGCCGTGCCGCTGCCGGGCGACTTCAACGTGGCCAACGCGCTGGCGGCGGTCGCCGCCTGCGTCGAGGCGGGGGAGGACCCGGCCGAGGTGGCGGCCGGGCTGGCCGCTTCGGCGGGCGTGCCCGGCCGGCTCGAGCGGGTGCCGACGACCCAGCCGTTCACCGTCGTCGTCGACTACGCCCACAAGCCCGACGCGGTCGCGGCCGCCCTCGGCACCCTGCGGCCGCTCAGCAGCGGACGCCTCGTCCTCGTCCTCGGTGCGGGGGGTGACCGCGACCCGGGCAAGCGTCCGCTCATGGGACGGATCGGGGCGGAGCTGGCCGACGTGCTCGTCGTCACCGACGACAACCCGCGCACCGAGGACCCGGCGGCCATCCGCGCCGCGGTGCTGGCGGGCGCGGCCGAGGTGCCCACGGAGGTGCGGGCCGACGTGCGGGAGATCGGGGACCGGCGGCTCGCCGTCCGGGCGGCGGTGGAGCTCGCTGGTCCGGGCGACATCGTCGTGCTGGCCGGCAAGGGCCACGAGACCGGCCAGGAGGTGCACGGCGTCGTGCACCCGTTCGACGACCGGGTGGTCGCCGCCGAGGAGCTCGACCGGCTCCCTCCCGCGGCGGACGACGCGGCCGACCCCGTGCAGGAGGACCGTCCCTGATGCTGCCCCTCACCCTGGCCGAGATCGCGTCCGCGACCGGTGGCCGCGTCGACCCGCCCGAGGCCGCCGACGTGCGCGTCACCGGGCCGGCCTCCCTCGACTCGCGCGACGTCCCCGACGGCGGTCTCTTCGTCGCCGTCGCCGGCGAGCGGGTCGACGGCCACGACTACGCCGCCGCCGCCGTGGCCGAGGGCGCAGCGGCCGTGCTGGCCGCGCGCGAGGTAGGCGTGCCGGCGGTCGTCGTGGCCGACCCGGCCGTCGCGCTCGGCCGTCTCGCCCGGACGGTGCTCGACCGGCTGCGTGCCGAGGGTGACCTGACGGTGCTGGCGATGACGGGGAGCCAGGGGAAGACGGGGGTCAAGGACTACCTGAGCCAGGTGCTCGGCGCCGCGGGACCGACGGTCGCGACGGCCGGCAACTTCAACAACGAGCTCGGTGTGCCCCTGACCGTGCTGCGGGCCGACGCCGGCACGCGCTACCTCGTGGTCGAGATGGGCGCCCGCGGCATCGGCCACATCGCCTACCTCTGCAGCATCGCGCCGCCCGACGTGGCCGCCGTGCTCAACGTCGGCACGGCCCACCTCGGGGAGTTCGGCTCCGTCGACGCGATCGCCCGGGGCAAGGGCGAGATCGTCGAGGCGCTGTCCGGCAGCGGGGTCGCGGTGCTCAACGCCGACGACGCCCGGGTCGCCGCGATGGTGGAGCGCACCCCGGCCCGGGTGCTGCACTTCGGCGAGGGGGCCGGCCCGGACGGCGTGGCGTGGCGGGGGCTGACGCTCGACGAGCTCGGCCGACCCGAGGTGGAGCTGGGCCACGGCGGCACGTGGCTGCCGCTGCACCTCGCGGCCTCGGGGGCCCACCAGGTGGCGAACGCCGCCGCCGCGGCGGCCATGGCGCTGGGTGCGGGGGTGGACCTCGACGTCGTCGTGGCGGGGCTGGCCGGGGCGTCCCCGCGCTCGCGGTGGCGGATGGAGGTCACGGAGCGGCACGACGGCCTGCTCGTGGTCAACGACGCCTACAACGCCAACCCCGGGTCGATGGCGGCCGCGCTCCGCACGCTGGTCGCGATCGCCGACCGGCGCTCGGTGGGACGCAGCATCGCCGTCCTGGGCGAGATGCTCGAGCTGGGGGAGACCTCCCGGGACGAGCACGTCGCGCTCGGGCGCGTGGCCGGAGAGCTCGGCGTCGACCTCGTGGTCGCCGTGGGGGCCGCGGACGGCGTCGGCGGCTGGATCGCCGACGCGGCGCGCGAGGCGGGGGCCGAGGCGCACCTCACGTCGACCCGGCACGAGGCGCTCGCCTGGTTGCGACACAATGTCTCGGCTCGCGACGTGGTGCTGCTCAAGGCATCGCGGGGCGGCGGGCTCGAGGTGGTGGCCGAGGGGCTGCTGGCGACGGCGGGCGACCGTGCCGAGGGCACGGGCGAGAAGGACCAACAGGAAGGACCGACGACGTGAGGGCGATCCTGCTCGGGGGTGGACTCGCGCTGGTGCTGTCCCTGCTGGGCACCCGGGTGGCGATCCGGGTGCTGTCCGCGAAGGGCTACGGGCAGGAGATCCGCGACGACGGGCCGACCTCCCACCACACCAAGCGCGGCACGCCGACCATGGGCGGCATCGTCATCATCGCGGCCGCGGTGCTCGGCTACCTGTTCGCCAAGCTGGTGACGTGGACGCCCCCGTCGGCGTCGGCGTGGCTGCTGCTCTTCCTCTTCGTCGGCCTCGGCATGGTCGGCTTCCTCGACGACTTCATCAAGATCTACAAGCAGCGCAGCCTCGGTCTGCGGAGCAAGGCGAAGATGATCGGCCAGACCGTCATCGCCCTGACCTTCGGCGCGCTGGCGCTCTCCCCGTGGCTGGAGTCGGCGGCGAACGGCCGCACCCCGGCGTCCAACCACGTCTCGTTCCTGCGGGACATCGCCTGGCTCGGTCTGCCCGCCGTCGTCGCGGTGCTGCTCATCTGGTTCATCATCGCCGGCACCAGCAACGGCATGAACCTCACGGACGGGCTCGACGGCCTCGCCGCCGGCGCCTCCACCATGGTCTTCGGCGCCTACACGCTCGTCTGCATCTGGCAGTTCAACCAGCTGTGCGGGCCGGGCCAGGTGAACGAGTACTGCTACGAGGTGCGCGACCCCCTCGACCTCGGCATCGTCGCGGCGGCCATCACCGGCGCCTGCTTCGGCTTCCTCTGGTGGAACGCCTCGCCCGCCCGGATCTTCATGGGCGACACCGGCTCGCTGGCGCTCGGCGGCGCCCTCGCCGGCCTGGCGATCCTGACGCGCACCGAGCTGCTGCTCGTCATCCTCGGCGGCCTGTTCCTGCTCGAGACGCTGTCGGTGATGCTGCAGGTCGGCTTCTTCAAGGCGACGAAGGGGCGGCGCCTGTTCCGCATGGCGCCGTTGCACCACCACTTCGAGATGCTCGGCTGGGAGCAGGTCACCGTCGTCATCCGGTTCTGGATCATCACGGGCACGTTCGTCGCGGCCGGCATGGGCATCTTCTACGCCGAGTGGGTGGCGAACCTGTGAGCGGCGTCCGCCGCGACCCCGCCGACCTCGGCCGCACCGACTCCTGGGAGGGCGTGCGCGCCGTCGTCGCCGGCTTCGGCGTCTCCGGCTTCGCCGCCGCGGACAACCTCAACCACCTCGGCGCCGAGGTGACCGCGCTCGACGAGTCGACGGCGGGCGACCGGCCCGAGAAGGCGGAGCTGCTCGAGGTGCTCGGGGCCACCGTGCGCCTCGGCCAGGGCGCCACGGCGGACCTCCCCGACGACGTCGACGTCGTCGTGACCTCGCCGGGCTGGCGACCGGATGCGCCCCTGCTGGCGCAGGCGGCCGCCCGCGGCGTACCGGTGTGGGGCGAGGTGGAGCTCGCGTGGCGGCTGCGCGACCCGGAGCGTCCGGCGCCGTGGATCGCGGTCACCGGCACCAACGGCAAGACCACGACCGTGCAGATGCTCGACGCGATCCTCACCGCGGCCGGGCTCCGGAGCGCCGCCGTCGGCAACGTCGGCCGCCCGGTCGTCGAGGCGGTGATGGACCCGGCCGGTTACGACGTGCTGGCCGTCGAGCTCTCCAGCTTCCAGCTGCACTACACGCGCTCGATGAGCGCGGAGTCCGCCGCGGTGCTCAACCTCGCCGAGGACCACCTCGACTGGTACGCCGACATGCGCGGGTACGCCGCGGACAAGGCGCGGATCTACGGGAACGTGCAGCGGGCCTGCGTCTACAACGTCGCGGACCCCGCCACCGAGCAGATGGTGCGCGACGCCGACGTGGTGGAGGGCGCGCGGGCGATCGGCTTCACGCTCGGCATGCCGGGCGTGGGGATGGTCGGCCTCGTGGAGGACATCCTGGCCGACCGCGCGTTCGTCGAGCAGCGCACCACGAGCGCGGCCGAGCTGTGCACCGTCGCGGACCTCGCCTCGCCGGCCCCGCACTTCGTCGCGAACGCCCTCGCCGCGGCCGCGCTGGCCCGCGCCCACGGGGTCTCGCAGCAGGCGGTGCGCGACGGCCTGCGGGCCTTCCGTCCCGACGGCCACCGCATCGCCGAGGTGGCGGTGCTCGACGGGGTGCGCTGGGTCGACGACTCCAAGGCGACCAACCCGCACGCGGCGCAGTCCTCCCTGCAGGCCTACGACCCGGTCGTGTGGATCGCGGGCGGCCTCGCCAAGGGCGCCCGGTTCGACGAGCTCGTCCAGTCGGCCCGACCGCGGCTGCGCGGCGCCGTCGTCTACGGCCAGGACCGTGCGGTGATCGTGGACGCGTTGACGCGACACGCGCCCGACCTCCCGCTCATCGTGCTCGACGAGCAGGAGACTGCCTCCGTCGGTGACCCCATGGCGGTGGTCGTCGACGCCGCCGCCCGGCTCGCCGAGCGGGGGGACACGGTGCTGCTGGCCCCGGGGTGCGCGTCCATGGACATGTTCGCGAACTACGGAGCCCGCGGCGACGCCTTCGCCGCCGCCGTGCGGCGGCGGGGCGGGCAGCAGCCGCCGGACGGACAGCAGGGGCTCGACTAGTCGCTCGCGGAGCGGCTCGACCTGGAGGGACGGGAAGGACACCGGTGACCACCACGCAGGAGCCTCCCGTCTCGACCGGACCCGCGACCGGACCCGCGACCGGACCCGCGACCGCCGGTGGTGCCGCGGCCCCGGCCGGTGGGCACGGCCGGCTGGACTTGAGCCGCGGCCTGGGCTGGGTCCACGCGGCGCGCAGCGCCCTCGGGCGTCCGCTGACGTCGTACTACCTGCTCCTCGGCGCCTCCGCGCTGCTCCTCACCATCGGCCTCGTCATGGTGCTGAGCGCCTCGAGCGTCTACGCCTTCAAGGCGACGGGCGACTCCTACCTCGTGGTCAAGCGCCAGCTCATGTGGGCGGTGATCGGGGTGGTCGTCGCGGCCGTCGTCGTGCGCATGCCGCCGCGGCTCGTGCGGCGCCTCATGTGGTTCCCCGGCCTGTTCGTGGTGGTCGCCCTGCTGCTGGCCACCCAGACGCCGCTCGGTGTCACGGTCAACGGCAACACGAACTGGGTGGCGCTCGGCCCCGTGCAGGTGCAACCGTCGGAGGTCGCGAAGCTGACGCTCGTGCTGTGGGCGGCGGACGTCTACGCCAACAAGGAGCGGCGTCTCGACCAGCTGCGCCACATGGTCGTGCCGGTCGTGCCGGTGATGCTCGTCATCGTGCTGCTGGTCCTGCTGCAGCGCGACCTCGGCACGGCGCTCGTCGTCATGGCCATCATGCTGGCGATGCTGTGGGTGGTCGGGTTCCCGGCACGCTACTTCGCGATCACGCTCGCGGGCATCGGGGTGCTGGCCCTGGTCCTCGCCTGGACGAGCGCGGAGCGCGTCAAGCGCATCACCAACTTCCTCGACCCCTTCAAGGACTTCCACGACGCGGGCTGGCAGCCCGCCCACGGCCTGTTCGCGCTCTCCTCGGGCGGTGTCTTCGGCCAGGGGATCGGGGCCAGCCAGCAGAAGTGGGGCGACCTGCCCGAGGCGCACACCGACTTCATCTTCGCCGTGCTCGGCGAGGAGCTCGGCCTGTTCGGCACCATGCTCGTGCTCGCGCTGTTCCTCACGATCGCCGTCGCGGCGATCCGGATGGCGTCGACCACCGCTGACCCGTTCGTGCGCTACGCGAGCTTCGGCATCGTGGTCTGGCTGCTCGGGCAGGCGATGATCAACGTCGGGATGGTGCTGACGCTGCTGCCCGTCATCGGCATCCCGCTGCCCCTCGTGTCCTACGGCGGATCGGCGCTCGTGCCGTCCATCGTCGCGCTCGGCCTGCTCATCTCCTTCGCCCGGCGCGAGCCGGAGGCCGCCGCGGCCCTCGCCGCACGCCGCCGCGGTCGCTGACCGCGCGGGGGCGTGCCCCCGCCGTCGGGGCGCACCCGCGAGACTGACCCCCGACCCCTGAGACCGACGACGAGGTCCGGCCCCCTGCCCGGACCGTGACCGAGGAAGGCCGATCATGCGCGTGCTGCTCGCCGGCGGAGGAACCGCCGGCCACACCTCGCCCCTGCTCGCGACCGCCGACGCGCTCCTGCGCCGCGACCCCGCGACCGAGGTGCTGTGCGTGGGCACCGCCCGCGGTCTGGAGACCCGGGTCGTGCCCGCCGCCGGGCACGAGCTCGCCCTGATCCCCCCGGTGCCGCTGCCGCGCCGTCCCGGGATGGAGCTGCTCCGCGTGCCGGGCCGCCTCCGGGCCGCCGTGCGCGAGGCCGGTGCGGTCATCGACCGGTTCCGCCCCGACGTCGTCGTCGGCTACGGCGGCTACGTCTCGATGCCGGTGTACGTCGCCGCGCGCCGCCGCCGGCTGCCCCTCGTCGTCCACGAGCAGAACGCGCTGCCGGGCATCGCCAACAAGGTGGGCGCCCGCGTCGCGGACCACGTCGCGGTCAGCTTCCCCGACACCCCGCTGAAGGGCGCGACGTACGTCGGCCTGCCCATCCGGCAGATGATCTCCACCCTCGACCGGGCCGCGCTGCGCGACGAGGCGCGCGCGGCCTTCGGGCTCGACCCGTCGCTGCCCACGCTGCTCGTGACCGGCGGCTCCCAGGGCGCCCGTCGGCTCAACCAGGCGGTCGCCGCGTCGTCCCGCGCGCTGGGGGAGGCCGGCGTGCAGGTGCTGCACGTCGTCGGCCCGAAGGGCGAGGCGCAGCCCGATCCCGTCGCGGGCGTCCCCTACGTCGTGGAGCACTTCGTGGAGCGGATGGACCTGGCCTACGCGAGCGCCGACCTGGTGCTCTGCCGGTCGGGCGCCTCCAGCGTGACGGAGGCCGCGGCCGTGGGCCTGCCGGCCGTCTTCGTGCCGCTGCCGATCGGCAACGGCGAGCAGGAGCTCAACGCGCGTCCGGTGGTGGACGCCGGCGGCGGGCTGCTCGTGTCCGACGCCGCGCTGAGCGCTGCGTGGATCGCGGCCACCGTGCCCGGTCTCGCCACGGACCCGCAGCGGCTGGCCGGGATGGGGGCCGCGGCAGCGGCACTGATCCCGCGCGACGCCGACGAGCGGCTGGCCGCCCTGGTCGCCGAGGCGGCCGGACGGGGGCGCACGCGATGAGGATCCCGGTCCCGGAGCAGATCCTGCCCGCCGAGGAGCTGGGCCGCGTGCACTTCGTCGGCATCGGCGGTGCGGGCCTCTCGGCCATCGCACGCATCATGCTGGCCCGGGGGATCAGCGTCTCGGGCAGCGACGGCGCGGCCTCGCCGACCCTCGACGCCCTCGCCGCGGCCGGCGCGCGCGTGCACGTGGGGCACGCGGCCGAGCAGGTCGCCGACGCCGACACCCTGGTCGTCTCGACCGCGGTGCGCGAGGACAACCCGGAGGTCGTGGCGGCCTACGCGCGGGGGCTGCGCGTGCTGCCCCGCTCGGCCGGGCTCGCTGCGGTCATGGCCGATCGCCGGGTCGTGGCCGTGGCCGGCACGCACGGCAAGACCACCACGACGTCGCTGCTCACGACCGCGCTCGTCGCGGCGGGCGCGGACCCGTCGTACGCCGTCGGCGGGGAGCTGGCCCAGCTGGGCACCAACGCCCACGACGGGGCCGGCCGGGAGTTCGTCGCCGAGGCCGACGAGAGCGACGGGGCCTTCCTCGTCTACAGCCCCCACCTCGCCGTGGTCACCAACGTGGACGCCGACCACCTCGACGTGTGGGGGAGCGAGGAGGCCTACCGGGCCGCCTTCGAGCAGTTCCTCGACCGGATCGAGCCGGGCGGCACGCTGGTCGCCTCCGCGGACGACGCCGGCGCCGCGGCCCTCCTGGCGACGGCCCGGGAGCGCGGCATCCGGGCCGTCGGCGTGGGGGAGTCGCCCGCGGCCGCGTGGCGCATCCACGACGTGTCGTTCGCCGGGACGCGCTCGACCTTCGCGCTCACCGGTCCCGACGGGGCGGACGCCCTCGGCCCGGTGACCCTGCAGATTCCCGGTCGCCACTACGTCGTCGACGCGGCCCTGGCCCTGACGGCGGGTCTCCTGCTGGGGCACGACGCGGACGCGCTGCGCTCCGGCCTCGAGTCCTTCACGGGCACCCGGCGGCGCATGGAGGCCAAGGGCGAGGCGGCCGGTGTGCGGGTCTACGACAGCTACGCGCACCACCCCCAGGAGATCGTGGGCGACCTCCAGGCCGCGCGCTCCGTCGCTGGCGAGGGCCGCCTCCTGGTCGCCTTCCAGCCGCACCTCGTCTCCCGCACCCGCATCTTCGGCACGGCGATGGGCACGGCCCTCGGAGCCGCGGACGAGGTCGTCGTCGCCGACGTCTACCTCGCGCGCGAGGAGGCCGACCCCGCGGTGACCGGTGCCCTGGTGGCCGGCGCGGTCCCGCTGCCCGCCGACGCGGTCGCCTTCGTACCGCGGCTCGACGACGTGGCCGCCGAGCTCGTCCGCCGCGCGCGGCCGGGCGACCTCGTGCTGACCCTGGGCGCGGGCGACATCACCACCGTCGGCCCGATGGTGCTGGCGGGGCTGGCTGGGCTGGCCGGGCTGTCCGGGCTGTCAGGGTCCGGGTCCGGGGACGTCGGCTCGGCATGAGCCCCACCTCGACCCGCTCCCGGGGGGCGGACGACGACACCCGGCAGCTCTTCCTCGAGCGGCGCCGGCGGGCGCGCTGGTCGCCGTGGCGCTGGGTCGCGGGCGTGGTGGTCGTCCTCGGCCTCGTCGCGGCCGCCCTGTGGCTCGTGTTCTTCTCGTCGGTGCTCGCGGTCGACGAGGTGGAGGTCAGGGGCACCGACGTGCTCGGCGCCGCCGACGTGCGCACGGCCGCCCGGGTGCCCGAGGGGCGGCCGCTGGCGCGTGTCGACGTCGCCGGGATCGAGCGTCGCGTCGAGGCGCTCGCGGCGGTGCGGGACGCGACCGTCACCCGTGCTTGGCCCGACGGCATCCGGATCGATGTCGTCGAGCGGGTCGCCATCGCCGTCGTGGTGCGCGGCACGACCGCGCAGGGCATCGACGCCGACGGCGTGGCCTTCCGCACCTACGAGGAGGCCCCGACCGACCTCCCGCTCGTGGAGCTCGGCGAGGGTGCCGACGACGAGGCCGTCGTCGAGGCGGCGCGGGTCGTCGCGGCGATGCCGGCGGCCACGGCCGCCCAGGTCGCGAGCATCTCCGTCACCTCGGTCGACCAGATCAGCCTGACGCTGCGCGACGGCTCCACCGTGGTGTGGGGGAGCGCGGAGGACTCCGACGCGAAGGGCGAGGTCCTCGCCGTGCTGCTCGCCCAGGACGACCTGGACGTCGAGGAGTACGACGTCAGCGTGCCGGCCCGCCCCACCACGCGCTGACGCGGGAATCGCGACGCGCCACGCCGCGACACGCGGCGTGCCTCCCGGAACGGGACCCGACGAGAACCTACTGTCGTCGGAACGACGAGGTTGACATAACTCTAACCCTCAGGCTGAGGGTGAAGGTTGAGACCTCGATCCTGTCCCACCACCCCCGAGAACGTGAGAGGCGAGCCGCCGTGGCAGCTGCGCAGAACTACCTGGCCGTGATCAAGGTCGTCGGCATCGGCGGCGGCGGCGTCAACGCCGTCAACCGGATGATCGAGGTCGGCCTCAAGGGCGTCGAGTTCATCGCCATCAACACCGACGCGCAGGCGCTGCTCATGAGCGACGCCGACGTGAAGCTCGACATCGGTCGCGAGCTCACCCGCGGCCTGGGCGCGGGCGCCAACCCCGACGTCGGCCAGCAGGCCGCGGAGGACCACTCCGACGAGATCGAGGAGGTCCTCAAGGGGGCCGACATGGTCTTCGTGACGGCCGGCGAGGGCGGCGGCACCGGCACGGGCGGCGCGCCCGTGGTGGCGCGGATCGCCCGCTCGCTCGGCGCGCTCACGATCGGTGTGGTCACCCGTCCCTTCATGTTCGAGGGCCGCCGCCGCGCGGGCTCGGCCGAGGAGGGCATCGCCGCGCTGCGGGAGGAGGTCGACACCCTCATCGTGATCCCCAACGACCGGCTGCTGTCGATCAGCGACCGGAACGTCAGCGTCCTCGACGCCTTCAAGCAGGCCGACCAGGTGCTGCTCCAGGGTGTCTCCGGCATCACGGACCTGATCACGACGCCCGGCCTCATCAACCTCGACTTCGCCGACGTGAAGTCCGTCATGGCCAACGCCGGCTCCGCGCTCATGGGCATCGGCTCGGCGCGCGGCGACAACCGCTCCGTCGAGGCGGCCGAGATGGCTGTCTCCTCGCCGCTGCTCGAGGCGTCCATCGACGGCGCGCACGGCGTGCTGCTGTCGATCTCCGGCGGCTCCGACCTCGGTCTCTTCGAGATCAACGAGGCCGCCGCGCTCGTCGCCGACGCGGTGCACCCCGAGGCCAACATCATCTTCGGTGCGACGATCGACGACGCGCTCGGCGACGAGGTCCGCGTGACGGTCATCGCCGCCGGGTTCGACGGCGGCCAGCCCAAGAAGCGCGAGGAGGGCGCGGCCCTCGGTCGTTCCCGCACCGAGGCCGCCCCGGCGGCTCCGCAGGCCCCGGCCCGTGCCGAGCAGCGCCAGGCCCCGCCGGTGCCGCAGCAGGCGACGTACGCGCCCTCGCCGGCCCCGCAGCAGCAGCCCCGTCCGCTCCCGCCGCAGCCGCAGGAGCGCCCCAGCGTGCCCGTGGGCGCGCAGCGCCCGGCGCAGCCGGCCCCGCAGGTCGACTTCGAGGACGACCTGGACGTGCCCGACTTCCTCAAGTGAGGTCGTGCGCGAGGTCGACGGAGGGAGCCCCGTGTTCGTGGCACGCACCCGTGTCGGGCGGGTCGAGGTGGCGTTCACCTCGGCCCGCTCGGGCGCGCGCCCGCTGAACCTGGCGTTGGCGGGCACCCCGCCCGCAGCGGTCGGGGACGTCGCGGCCGACCTCGAGTCGGTACGCCGAGCGCTCGGCGCCGACCGCGTCGAGGGCATGCACCAGGTGCACGGTGCCGACGTCGCGCGGGTGCCCGCCGAGGCCTCCGACGCGCCGGTGCCGCAGGCCGACGGCCTGGTCACGGACGCGACGGGGGTGGCGCTGCTCGTCCGCGTGGCTGACTGCGTGCCCGTGCTGCTCGCCGACGTCGACGCAGGTGTGGTGGGGGCGGCGCACGCGGGCCGGGAGGGCGTGCGGGCCGGCGTGGTGCCGGCGACGGTCGCGGCCCTGCGCGACGCGGGAGCCCGGGACGTCCGCGCCTGGATCGGTCCCCACGTGTGCGGACGCTGCTACGAGGTGCCGGTCGCGATGCGGGACGAGGTCGCCGAGCGGATCCCGGCCGCGGGTGCCACGACCTCGTGGGGCACGCCGTCCCTCGACCTCGGGGCCGCCGTGCGGGTGCAGCTGGCCGACGTCGGCGTGACCGAGGTCGAGCACCTGGGCCTGTGCACGATGGAGCGTGAGGACCTGTGGTCCCACCGCCGCGACGGAGCGGCCGCGGGTCGGCTGGCCGGGATCGTGCAGGTGGTCGCGTGAGCGCCCGACGGGCCGAGCTCGCCGCGGCCCTCGCGGCGGTGCGCCGACGGGTCACCGACGCGGCGGCCGCCGCGGGACGGGCACCGGACGACGTGGGCCTCGTCGTCGTCACCAAGTTCTTCCCGGCCTCCGACGTGCGCGACCTCGCCGACCTCGGCGTCCGCGACGTCGGCGAGAACCGCCATCAGGAGGCCGAGGCGAAAGCCGCCGAGTGCGCCGACCTGGACCTGCGCTGGCACTTCATCGGCGGGCTCCAGAGCAACAAGGCGGCCGCGGTCGCGGCGTACGCCGACGTGGTGGAGTCGCTCGACCGGGCCAAGCTCGTCGGTCCGCTGGCCCGGGGCCGGGCCGCACGGCTCGACCGCGGCGAGGCGGAGGGGCCGCTGGACTGCCTCGTGCAGGTGAGCCTCGACGCCCCCGGGGCCGAGCACCGGGCGGGGTGCCCGCCCGATCGGCTGGCGGAGCTGTGCGAGCGGGTGGCGGACGACGAGCACCTGCGCCTCGCGGGCCTCATGGCCGTGGCACCGCTCGGCGAGGAGCCGGCGGCGGCCTTCGACCGCCTCGCCTCGTGCGCCGCCCGCGTGCGGGCGGACCACCCCGGCGCGACGACCCTGTCCGCCGGCATGAGCGGCGACCTCGAGGAGGCCGTCGCGGCAGGTGCGACACACGTGCGTGTCGGTAGCGCGGTCCTCGGGGCGCGGCCTCGTGTCCAGTAATGTCCGAATCGACCGGTGTCACCCGTGGCGACACCCAGAACACCTGAGGAAGTCAGTATGAGCGGCGCCATGCGCAAGATCGGTGAGTACCTCGGTCTGGTCGAGGACCCCGGGTACGACGACTACGACGAGCTCGAGGAGCGGGCCGACGACCGCGAGGAGGTGCGCGAGGAGCGCCCCGTGCGTCGGCGCACGCCCGAGCCCGTCGCGCAGCAGGCCGCGCCCGTCGCCGACCTGGCCGAGCGTCGGCGCGTGCAGGTGGCGCCGGTGCCGGCTCCGGCGCCGTCCTCCGTCGAGCTGTCCAAGATCGTGACGCTGCACCCGCGCACCTACAACGAGGCGCGCGCGGTGGGGGAGAACTACCGCGAGGGCGTCCCGGTCATCATGAACCTCGGGGACATGGACGACGCGGACGCCAAGCGCCTCGTCGACTTCGCGGCGGGCCTCATCTTCGCCACCCGCGGCGACATCGAGCGCGTCACCAGCAAGGTCTTCCTCCTGTCCCCGCCCAACGTGACGGTCGCCGCCGAGGAGAAGCAGCGGATCGCCACGAACGGCTTCTTCAACCAGAGCTGACGGGTCGTCTTGGCACTCAACGTCATCGGGCAGGTCGTCCACGCGATCCTGTTCGTGTTCATCGCCATGATGTGGATCCGGTTCGTGGTGGACTGGGTGCAGGTCTTCGCCCGCTCGTGGGAGCCCCGCGGGCCGCTGCTGGTGGTGCTCGAGGTCGTCTACTCGACGACGGACCCGCCGATCAAGGCCCTGCGCAAGGTGATCCCGCCGCTGCGTCTGGGAAGCATCTCGCTCGACCTCAGCTTCCTCATCGTGCTGGTGGGCTGCTTCCTGCTCCTCGAGGTCAACCGGCAGACCCTGCTCGCGGCGTGAGCCGCGGCGGGTACCGTGGGACCCGAGTGCCCCACGAGGCGCTAGTGTTGCGCCGACTTCACGTATCTGACTGATGCAATTGACTCTGTTTCTGCAAGCCGACGAGATGAATGGGTGTGGTCATGCCACTGACGCCTGAGGACGTGAGCAACAAGCGCTTCACTCCTGTCCGGCTCCGCGAGGGCTACGACATGGGAGAGGTCGACCAGTTCCTCGACGAGGTGGAGGCCGAGCTCGCCCGCCTGACGAGGGAGAACGAGGACCTCCGCGCGAAGCTCGCGGCGGCGCAGTCCAGCGCCTCGTCCGCGCCGGCGCCGGTCTTCGAGAAGGCCCCGGAGCCCGCTCCGGTCGCCGCGCCGACCCCGGCGCCCGCGCCGGTCGTGCAGGCCGCTCCGGCCGCCGTCCCCGCGGCCGCGACCGCCGGTGGCGTCGAGACGATCCGCGTCGAGACCGTCCCGCAGGCGTCCAACGCCGCGGCCCGTCTCCTCGAGATCGCCACGCGCAACGCCGACGAGCTCGTCGACGAGGCGAAGAACGAGGCCGACCGGATCATCGGCGAGGCCCGCACGAAGGCGGAGCGCCTCGAGTCCGAGGCCAAGGGCAAGTCCGACCGCCTCGAGGCCGACGCCCGCAAGCGCTCCGAGATGCTCGACGTCGAGACGGCCGAGCGTCGTCAGCAGATGTTCGGCGAGCTCGAGCGCGAGCGCGACAAGCTCAACGGCGAGGTCGACCGGCTGCGGTCGTTCGAGCGGGAGTACCGGTCGCGGCTCAAGACCTACTTCACGCAGCAGCTCGAGGCCCTCGGCGGCCCGCAGGAGTCGCAGCCCGTCTCCGACGTGCCGTCCTCGGCGGCTGCGCCGAAGCGCCTCCGCTCCATCCTCGGCGACGACGAGGCCTGAGCCCCGCACCGCCAGCACGACGCCCCGCGACCGTCCCGGTCGCGGGGCGTCGTCGCGTCTCGGGGTCGCGGCCCGGCGGGCCGGGGTCGGGCCGTTCGGGGAAAACGCGGACCGGTGGGGGACGGGCCCGAAGGAAACGCGGACCGGCCGGGCGCTCTGCTCGGCGTGTCGGGGCCCGGGGTCCGCGTTTTCTTTCGCCTGCTGGGCAGCCCGTCCGCGTTTTCTTTCTTTCCCCGGACACCTCCTTGAGCCCACCGCGACCGACGGCTAGGGTCCCCACACCCCGGGGGCGGCCTGCCCGCGACGGACGAGAGGGTTCGTGATGGCGGAAGCGGTCGTGGGCGAGGAGCCCTGGACCCAGGCGGAGGCCGACCAGGTGGTGGCCGAGCTCGAGGCCCAGCGGGCGGAGCTGGCGTCCCAGGTCGCTGCCCAGGAGCAGGAGCTCGCGGGGCTCTTCCGCGACGCGGGCGACGGTGCCGGACCGGACGCCGCGGACCTGGGTACGGCGACGTTCGAGCGCGACCACGAGCTGACCCTCGTCTCGGGCGAGCGCGATGCCCTGGCGCAGATCGAGCGGGCCCTGGCGCGGGCCCGCGACGGCAAGCTGGGCCTCTGCGAGAGCTGCGGGCAGGCCATCCCCAAGATGCGCGTGGTCGCGTTCCCGCGTGCCACACTGTGCGTGTCATGCAAGCAGCGCGAGGAACGTCGCTGAGCTCCGGCTCGGGCGACCACGAGAGCCGTCCCGGTCCCGACGACACCTCCTCCGGAGGCGCTGTCCGGCGCTCGCGCCGACGGGTCTGGCCCGTCTTCGCGGTGGTCGCGTTCGCGGCGTACCTGCTGGACCTCACCACGAAGCAGCTCGCCCTGACGCACCTGCAGGAGGCCGACGGCTCGCGTCCGCGGGTCGACCTCGTGGGGGACCTCCTGGGTCTCCAGCTGGCCTTCAACCCGGGCGCGGCGTTCAGCATGGGCGAGGACTTCACGGTCGTCATCTCGTGCGTCGCGATCGTCGCGACCGTGGTCGTGCTCGTCGTCAGCGCCCGGCTGCGCAGCCCGCTGTGGGCCGTCGCGCTCGGCATCCTGCTCGCTGGCATCACCGGCAACCTGACCGATCGGCTGTTCCGCGACCCGGCGCCGTTCCACGGCCACGTCGTCGACATGATCGAGCTGCCGAACTTCCCGATCTTCAACGTCGCCGACATGTGCATCAACGTCGCGGCCGTGCTCATCGTGGTGCAGGCGTTCCGCGGCGTACGCGTCGACGGCAGCCGCATCGAGGAGACGGAGAAGGGCGCGCCCGACGAGGCCGACGAGGCCGTGGAGCGCGACGCGTGAGCGGCGACCGCCGCGTCGTCCTGGTCCCGGAGGGCCTCGCCGGCGAACGGGTCGACGCCGCGATGGCCCGCATGTTCGGGTTCAGCCGCAGCCGCTCCGCCGAGCTGATCGCCGAGGGGCACGTGGTGCTCGACGGCACCACCGTGGCCAAGTCGGAGCGCGTCCGCGCCGGCGCGATGCTCGAGGTCGAGATCCCCGTGGTCGTCGACCCCCTCGCGGTCGTGCCCGAGATCGTCGAGGGCATCGGGATCATCCACGACGACGACGACATCGTGGTCATCGACAAGCCGGTCGGCGTCGCGGTGCACCCGTCGCCGGGCTGGCGCGGGCCGACGGTCGTCGGGCACCTGGCCGGGGCCGGCTTCCGCATCGCCACGTCGGGCGCCTCCGAGCGCCAGGGCATCGTGCAGCGTCTCGACGTCGGCACGTCGGGCGTCATGGTGATCTGCAAGTCGGAGTCGGCCTACTCGATCCTCAAGAACGCGTTCCGCCGCCGCGAGATCGAGAAGGTCTACCACGCGCTCGTGCAGGGCCACCCCGACCCGCACACGGGCACCGTCGACGCGCCCATCGGTCGGCACCCGCGCTCGGACTGGAAGTTCGCCGTGATGTCGGACGGCCGCGCGAGCGTGACGCACTACGCGACCCTCGAGGCCCACCGCTTCGCCAGCCTGCTGGAGATCCACCTCGAGACGGGGCGCACCCACCAGATCCGCGTGCACATGTCGGCCCTCAAGCACCCCTGCGTCGGCGACCTGACGTACGGCGCGGACCCGACCCTGGCGCGCCGCGTCGGCCTCGAGCGGCAGTGGCTGCACGCCGTGCGCCTGGGGTTCGTGCACCCGGGCACGGGGGAGCCGGTGTCGTACGAGTCGCCGTACCCCGCAGATCTCGCCGACGCGCTCGAGGTCGTCCGCGAGGCCCACTGACGCCTCGTCCCCAGGGGCGGCGCGGGGGTCTCAGGACTGTCGGCGGAGGGTGCCATCCTCGGTCCCGGTGGTCACGTAGTCTGACGTCCTTCCCCGTGGCTCCCGCTCGTCCCCGTCCGCCCTCGTCCGTCTAGGAGCGCGCTGACCCTCATGGCCGCCGGATCCGACTCGTTCGTCCACCTGCACGTCCACACCGAGTACTCGATGCTCGACGGCGCGTCCCTCCTCGACGGCCTGTTCTCGCGCGTCGTCGACCTCGGGATGCCCGCGATCGCGATGACCGACCACGGCAACCTGCACGGCGCCTACGACTTCTGGTCGAAGGCCCGCAAGCACGGGGTCAACCCGATCATCGGGATCGAGGCCTACCTGACGCCGCAGACGCACCGCAGCGAGCGGCGCCGGGTGCGGTGGGGCAAGGGCGACACCAAGGAGGAGAGCGGCAACGACGTCGCCGGTGGTGGTGCCTACACCCACATGACGATGTGGGCGCAGAGCACGGAGGGCATGCACAACCTCTTCCGCCTGTCGTCGAAGTCGAGCCTGGAGGGGTACTACTACAAGCCGCGCGCCGACCGCGAGCTCCTGCAGACCTACGGCCAGGGCCTCATCGCCACGACGGGCTGCCCGTCGGGCGAGGTCCAGACGCGGCTGCGCCTGGGGCAGTACGACGAGGCGCGGCGCTCGGCCGCCGAGTTCCAGGACATCTTCGGCAAGGAGAACTTCTACCTCGAGCTGATGGACCACGGGCTCGACATCGAGAAGCGGGTCCGCGACGACCTGCTGCGCCTCGGCAAGGACCTCGGCATCCCGCCCGTCGCGACCAACGACTCCCACTACAACAACCCGGAGGACGCGGACGCCCAGGACGCGCTCATCTGCGTGGCGTCCGGTCGCCGGCTGGCCGACCCCAACCGGTTGAAGTTCGACGGCGGCGGCTACTACATCAAGTCGGCCGCCGAGATGCGCGAGCTCTGGGTCGACAAGTACGACATGAAGGAGGCCTGCGACAACACGCTGGCCATCGCCGAGCGCTGCTCCGTGGAGTTCACGGAGTCGACCGGCGGCTACATGGCGCGTGCCGACATCCCGGCCGGCGAGACCGAGGACTCCTGGTTCCGCAAGGAGGTGTGGCGGGGCATCGAGTCGCGCTACCCGGGCGACAAGCTGACGGACGAGGTCCGTGCGCGCGTCGAGATGGAGCTCGGCGTCGTGCAGGCGAAGGGATACTGCGGCTACTTCCTCGTGGTCGCCGACTTCATCCAGTGGTCGAAGGACAACGGCATCCGCGTCGGCCCCGGCCGCGGCTCCGGTGCGGGCTCGATCGCGGCGTACGCGCTGCGGATCACCGACCTGTGCCCGCTGGAGCACGGCCTGATCTTCGAGCGGTTCCTCAACCCCGAGCGCCCCTCGATGCCCGACTTCGACATCGACTTCGACGAGCGTCGGCGCACCGAGGTCATCCAGTACGTGGTCAACAAGTACGGCTCGGAGTACGTGGCGTACATCGCGACGTTCGGCCGGATCAAGGCGAAGCAGGCCATCAAGGACGCGGCGCGCGTCCTCGACTACGGCTTCGCGGTCAGCGACAAGATCACCAAGGCGCTGCCCGCCGACATCATGGGCAAGGGCGTGCCGCTGAAGGAGCTCTTCAACGAGGGCCACAAGCGGTACAACGACGGTGGCGAGTTCCGCGAGCTGCACGCCTCCGACCACGACGTGCGCACCATCTACGAGACCGCGGTCGGCCTCGAGGGCCAGATCCGCCAGTGGGGCGTGCACGCGGCGGGCGTGATCATGTCGAGCGCGCCGCTCATCGACGTCGTGCCGATCATGAAGCGCGAGCAGGACGGCGCGATCATCACGCAGTTCGACTACCCGATGTGCGAGTCGCTCGGGCTGGTCAAGATGGACTTCCTCGGTCTGCGCAACCTGACGGTCCTCGACGACGCCGTGCGCAACATCGAGATGAACCGCGGCGAGAAGGTCGTGCTGGAGGACCTGCCGTTCGACGACCCGGCGACCTACGACCTGCTGTCCCGCGGCGACACGCTCGGCGTCTTCCAGCTCGACGGCGGGCCGATGCGGGCGCTGCTGCGCAGCATGCGGCCCGACAAGTTCGCGGACATCTCCGCCGTCGGCGCGCTGTACCGCCCGGGGCCCATGGGTGCGGACTCCCACAACAAGTACGCGCGGCGCAAGAACGGCCGGGAGCCGATCGAGCCGATCCACCCCGAGCTCGAGAAGCCGCTCGAGACGGTGCTGGGCGAGACCTACGGCCTGATCGTGTACCAGGAGCAGGTCATGGAGATCGCCCAGGTGCTGGCCGGCTTCAGCCTGGGACAGGCCGACAACCTCCGTCGCGCGATGGGCAAGAAGAAGAAGGAGGAGCTCGACAAGCAGTACGCCGGGTTCCAGGGCGGCATGCTGGAGCGTGGCTACTCGCAGGCCGCCATCACGGCGCTGTGGGAGATCCTGCTGCCCTTCTCCGACTACGCGTTCAACAAGGCGCACTCGGCGGCGTACGGCGTGGTGTCCTACTGGACGGCCTACCTCAAGGCGAACTACCCGGCGGAGTACATGGCGGCCCTGCTCACCTCGGTGAAGGACGACAAGGACAAGTCGGCCATCTACCTCAACGAGTGCCGGCGCATGAAGATCCAGGTGCTGCCGCCGGACGTCAACGAGTCCTCCCACAACTTCACCCCGGTCGGCACCGACGTGCGCTTCGGTCTCACGGCCGTCCGCAACGTGGGCGCCAACGTGGTCGACCAGATCGTGCGGGCGCGGGAGGAGAAGGGCCGCTACACCGACTTCAACGACTTCATGTCGAAGGTGCCGCTGCAGGCCTGCAACAAGCGCGTCATCGAGTCGCTCATCAAGGCCGGGGCCTTCGACGACATGAAGCACCGTCGCCGGGCGCTGGTGGCGGTCCACGAGATGGCGGTGGACCAGTACGTCGACATCAAGAAGAACGAGGCCATCGGTCAGGACTCGCTGTTCGGCGGGCTGGACGACGCCGACGGCGACGGCGGTGCCTTCGGCGTGACGGTGACGCTGCCGGACATCGACGAGTGGGACAAGATGACGCTGCTGGCGCACGAGCGCGACATGCTCGGCCTCTACGTCTCCGACCACCCCCTCATGGGCCTCGAGCACGTGCTCGCGCAGGGCACGGACACGACGGTCGGGCAGCTGCTCCTGGGGGAGGACCGCTCCCACGGTTCCCGGGTCACGGTCAGCGGCCTCGTGACCTCCGTGCAGCGCAAGATCACGAAGAAGGGCGACGCCTGGGCGACGATCACGCTGGAGGACCTGGAGGGCGGCATCGAGGTGCTGTTCTTCCCGAGCTCCTACCAGCTCGTGGCCCAGCACCTCGCGCCCGACTCGATCATCCGGGTCACGGGGACCCTGTCGCGCGACAAGGAGCAGCCCGAGATCCGGGGGCAGGAGGTCAGCGTCCCCGACCTCAGCGACGGCCCCAGCGGTCCCGTGGTGGTCTCGATGCCGTCCACGCGCTGCACGGCCCCGGTCGTGGCCCAGCTCAAGAGCGTGCTGGGGGACCACCCCGGCATGACCGAGGTGCACCTCCGCCTCCTGACCCGCGGCACGACGACCCTGCTGCGGATCGACGACCGCCTGCGCGTGACCCCGAGCCCGGAGCTGTACGCCGACCTGAAGCAGCTGCTGGGGCCGGGTTGCCTCGCGGTCGCCGACTCCCGTGGCTGACCACGGCGCCGGGCGTCCGGTCACCCACCGGGCCGGACGGGCCGCCGGTCTGCGCGCCGACGCGGTGGCGGTCCTGCGTCTGGTGCACGTCGCGGCCCAGCTCGGTGTGATCGGTGCCCTGGTCTGGGTCTGGTGGTGGCACCCCGGCTCGGGCGTCGCGTCCGGAGGCGAGTTCTACCCGCGGGTGACGAGCATCGAGGGCACGATCACCGGCACGGCGGCCTACCTCGTGGTGGCAGCAGCCGCCGGCGGCGTGCTGGGGGCCGTCGCCGCGTGGTGGAACCGGGACCGCCCCTGGGTGGGGCTGCTGGGGGCCGTGCTGGCGGCTGCGGTGGGCGGCCTCGTGCTCGCGTGGCTCGGGCACCTGCTCGGTCCGGAGGACCCGGTGGCCGTCGCAGCGCGCAGCGCCGACGGCACGAAGGTCCCCTACGAGCTGGTCGTCGAGGGCCGGGGGGCGTACTTCGCCATGCCCGCCGGCGCGGCCACCGTCGTCGCTCTCGCCCTCCTCCTGGTCCGGGACGGTCGCCGAGCGGTCGGCGAGGAGCAGGCGGACACCCGCGGGTCGGTCCACGCGTGAAGCCGGCGCTGCCGGGGTAGGCACTCGTGGGTCGCGGCTGGTCAGGGTCGCGACCGCACGGCGACGAGGGGGACCAGGATGAGCATGCAGCCACCGGAGGGCACCGGCCGTCCCGAGGAAGGATCGACGCAGCCGTCGGCGCCCGTCGGGTGGCCCCAGCACCCGCAGCAGCAGGGCTACCCCCAGCAGCAGGGCTACCCGCAGGGGCCGCCTCCTCCGCCCTGGATGGGCCCGGGCGAGTACGGCACGCCCCCTGGCCAGCCCCCGCACCAGCCCCCGGGCACGTTCGGCCAGCCGCCCGCGCCGCGGCGCCGCGGCCGGTGGATCGCCGGCGGGATCGCGGGCGTCCTCGGCCTGTCGCTGATCGGCGGCGGCATCTGGGCGTGGCAGGCGTACTTCGCGACCGGGCCGCAGGCGGCGGAGGCGCTGCCCGCCGACACCTTGTTCTACGTGGGGCTCGACCTGGACCCGAGCGGGCAGCAGAAGCTGGCGGCGCTCGACTTCCTCGAGCAGTTCCCCGCCTTCGACGAGGAGGTCGGGCTCGACCGCGACGACGACGTCCGGCGCGAGATCTTCGACGGCATCGTCGGCGGCTCGGCCTGCGACGACCTGGACTTCGACGACGACGTCGCCCCGTGGCTGGGTGACCGCTTCGGGGTCGCCGTCGTGCCCTCGAGCGGCGGCCGACCCCAGGTGCCCGCGCTGGGCGGCGACGTCGTCGTGGTGGTGCAGGTCGACGACGCCGACGGCGCCGAGGCGGCGATGGACGACCTGGCCGACTGCAGCGGCGCGGGTGACGAGCTGGGATGGTCGATCGACGGCGGCTGGATGGTCGTGACCGACTCCGACGCCCTCGCCGAGGACGTGCTGGCCGACGCGGCCGAGGGCTCGCTGGCCTCCGACGACACCTACCAGCGGTGGGTGGAGGAGGCCGGTGACGCGGGCATCCTCAGCGCCTACGCGGCGCCGGACAGCGCCACGCGGGTCGTGGAGGGCCTCGTGGACGACGGGCTGATCGACGCGGCGTACGAGGACGAGGCGCTGGAGAGCGCCGCCGACTTCGAGGGTGCGGCGCTGACGCTCCGGTTCGCCGACGGCGGGCTCGAGCTCGAGGCGGCGACCCAGGCCACGACGGGGGACGACGCCCCGCGCCTGACCGACGGCACGGCCGGCGACCTCGCCAGCGGTCTGCCCGGGGACACGGCGGCGGTGGCGGCGGTGGGGCTGGCGGACGGGTGGTACGACGCGCTGCTGGAGCAGGTCGAGGCGAGCGGGGTCGACCGCGACGAGATCGACGACGCGGTCGCCGACCTCGAGGACGAGACCGGCTGGAGCCTGCCGGACGACGTCGAGACGTTGCTCGGCCAGGGGGTCGCGCTCTCCGTCGGGGCGGGCGTCGACCTCGACGCGCTCGAGAACGGGGACATCGAGGGGGCCGAGGCCGGCGCGACGGTGCGCTCCTCCGACACCGATGCGATCGCGGACCTCGTCGACGAGCTGCTCACGTCGACCGACGCGCCGCGCGACCTCGACCTCAACGTCACCGAGGGCGACGACGGCACGACGGTGGGGAGCCCGTCCGCGGGCTACGCCGACGACCTCGCGACGTCCGGTGGCCTCGGCGGGTCCGACCTGTTCCGTGACGTCGTGCCGGAGACCGACGACGTGCACGCGCTGCTCTTCGTCGACTTCACGGCCGACGGCGGCTGGCTGGCCGACCTCCTCCGCGACGAGGGCGACGACGAGATCGCCGACAACGTGGAGCCGCTCGCCGCGCTCGGCCTGTCGGTGCGCGTCGAGGACGACGTGGCCCACACGCTGCTGCGGGTGACGACGACCGGCTGAGCCCGGCTCAACCGCGCGCCACCGGTGCGACGACCGCGCCGGTGGCCGCGACGAGGTCGCCGGGCCGCAGCTCGATGTCGAGCCCGCGGCGGCCGCCGGAGACGAGCACGGTCGCGTGGTCGAGGGCGGAGACGTCCACCACCGTCCGCAGCGCGCGCCTCTGGCCGACGGGGGAGATGCCGCCGACGACGTACCCGGTGGCGCGCTCGGCGGCGGCCACCTCGGCCAGGCGGGCCTTGCGTGCGCCCAGCGCGGCGGCGACGGCCTTGAGGTCGAGGGTGCCCGCCACCGGCACGACACCGACGCAGAGCTCGCCGTCGGCGTCGACGACGATCGTCTTGAGGACGCGCGTGGGATCCGTGCCGAGCGCGGTGGCGGCCTCGTCGCCGTACGACGTCGTGCGGGGGTCGTGCTCGTAGGGGTGCAGCGCGAACCACGTGCCCGCCGCGGAGAGCGCGGTGGTCGCGGGGGTGCCGCCGCTCCCGGCGCCGCGTCTCCTGGCCACGGGGCGAGCGTAGGCCCGGTGGGCGTCTAGTTGGGCGACCAGCCCGTGCGGTTGAGGTGCGTCGCGGGCAGGGACGGGATCACGTTGATCGCGCGCAGCTCGGAGGAGAACATCTCGGCCAGCAGCGCGTAGCGCTCCTCCGGGTCGGGTGTCTCGAGCAGCCGCTGGCGGTCGGACAGGGGGAGCGGCGCCACGGCCGACATCGCCCACGAGCGGTAGACGGGATCAGCGGGCAGCGACCCCTCCACCACCGTGCCGCCGAGCTCGGCGATGACGGCCTGGTACGCCGCGAACAACGCCCCCGTGTGCTCGACGGCGCCGGGGGAGGGGGGCGTCAGCTGGTCGGGCAGCACCGCGACGTCGCCCACGGGGAAGGGGCCGGAGACGTCGAGGCGGTCGAGCCGGATCCGGTCGCGGCAGACCGCGACGATCTCGAACGTGCCGTCGCCCGAGTCCTCGACCTCGGTCAGCTGGAGCCGGCACCCGACGCGGTGCAGCGACTGGTTCCC
The DNA here is from genome assembly GCF_010686755.1 of Nocardioides zeae. Lineage (GTDB taxonomy): Bacteria > Actinomycetota > Actinomycetes > Propionibacteriales > Nocardioidaceae > Nocardioides > Nocardioides zeae. The sequence continues at coordinate 407,780 of NZ_JAAGXA010000001.1, forward strand.
GCGGTTGCCGACCTCGTAGCCGTCGCGGATGGCGACCGACCCGAAGAGGCGCCGCGCCGGTTCGGGGACCGCCTCCAGGTGGCGGACGAGCGCGACGTACCGGTCCTCGAAGACGCGCAGCGGCACCGTCAGCCCCGGGAACAGGACGGACCCGAGGGGGAACATGGGCAGGCGCTCGGTGGCGTCGCCCTCGGCTCCACCGGTTCCGCCCGCGCTCTCGGTCACGTCCCGACCCTAGGTGATGCGTCCCACCCGGAGCCCGCGGTGCGGCTCCGGCGCGCGTCGCGGCCTAGGATCGGGGTCATGTCGTCATCCGTCTCCGGCGCGCTGCTGCGCCGCATCGACCTGCGTGGAGCGACCCCCGGTTCCCTCGACTACCGGGCGGTCGTGCCGCGCGCCGACTTCGACGTCGAGGCGGCGGTGCCGGCGGTGCATGCGATCACGGAGGCCGTGCGCGAGCGCGGTGTCGAGGCGATCCTCGAGCTCGGTGCCCGGTTCGACGGCGTCCAGCTCGACGACATCCGCGTCCCCGCGGGGGCGACGGAGCGCGCCCTCGCCGAGCTCGACCCGGCCATCCGGGCCGGGCTCGACGAGTCGATCGCGCGGCTGCGCGCGACGTCCGCCGCGGAGCTGGAGACCGACGTCGTCACCGACCTCGGCCCCGGTGCCCGGGTGACCCACCGCAAGGTCGCGGTCGACCGGGTCGGTCTCTACGTGCCCGGCGGCCTCGCCCCGCTCGTCTCCAGCGTGCTGATGAACGTCGTGCCGGCCCAGGTCGCGGGCGTGGGCTCCATCGCGCTCGCGAGCCCGCCGCAGAAGGAGTTCGGCGGCTCGGTGCACCCGACGATCCTCGCGGCGTGCGCGCTGCTGGGGGTCGACGAGGTGTACGCCGTGGGCGGGGCCCAGGCGATCGCCATGTTCGCCTACGGAACGGGGCCGTGCCGCAAGGTCGACCTGGTGACGGGGCCGGGCAACATCTACGTCGTCACGGCCAAGCGCCTGCTCAAGGGTCTCGTGGGGATCGACTCGGAGGCCGGCCCGACGGAGATCGCCATCCTGGCCGACGACTCCGCGGACCCGGCGTTCGTCGCCGCCGACCTCGTCAGCCAGGCCGAGCACGACCCGCTGGCCGCAGCCGTGCTGGTGACGCCCAGCACCACCCTGGCCGACGCCGTCGAGGTGGAGCTGGAGAAGCAGGTCGCGGCGACGAAGCACGTCGAGCGGATCCGCACGGCGCTGACGGGGGAGCAGTCCGGTGTCGTGCTCGTCGACGACCTCGAGCAGGGCGTCGCGGTCGTCGACGCCTACGCGGCGGAGCACCTCGAGATCCAGACGGTGGACGCTACCGCCTGGGCCGCCCGCGTGCGCAACGCCGGCGCGATCTTCGTCGGCGGCTTCGCGCCCGTGAGCCTCGGTGACTACTGCGCCGGCTCCAACCACGTGCTGCCCACCGGCGGCTGCGCCTGTCACTCCTCGGGCCTGTCGGTGCGCGCGTTCACGAAGTCGGTGCACGTCGTGGAGTACGACCGCCAGGGCCTCGGCGACGTCGCCGACCACGTCGTCACCCTCGCCGAGGCCGAGGACCTGCCGGGTCACGGGGCCGCGGTGAAGGTGCGGTTCTCGTGACCGCCGCCGACGCGGTCGCCGAGGACACCGGCTGGCTCCCGCTCCGCGCGGAGCTGGCGGGCATCGCCCCGTACGGCGCGCCCCAGCTCGACGTCCCGGTGCAGCTCAACGTCAACGAGAACCCGTACGGGCCCTCCGAGGCGTGCGTCGCCGACATCGCGGAGGCGGTGGCGGAGGCGGCGCGCACGCTCAACCGCTACCCCGACCGGGAGTTCGTGGCGTTGCGGACGGCGCTCGCGGCGTACCTCTCCCGGGACGTCGCGGACGGCCAGGCGCCGATCGTGCCCGAGCAGGTGTGGGCGGCGAACGGGTCCAACGAGGTGATGCTGCAGCTCCTGCAGGCCTTCGGCGGGCCGGGGCGCACGGCGGTGAGCTTCGCGCCGACGTACTCGATGTACCCGGAGTACGCACGCGACAGCAACACCGCGTGGGTGGCGGGGCGGCGACGGGAGGACTTCGCGCTCGACCTCGACGCGGCGCGGGAGCTCATCGCGGAGCACCGGCCGAGCATCGTGCTCCTGCCGAGCCCCAACAACCCGACGGGCACGGCGCTGCCGCCGGCCGCGGTGGACGCGTTGTGCACGGCCGCCGCGGAGCACGGCAACGACGGCCGCGGCGGGCTCGTGGTGGTCGACGAGGCGTACGGCGAGTTCCGGCGCGCGGGCACCCCGAGCGCGATCGAGCTGCTGCCGACGCACCGCAACCTCGTCGTGTCCCGCACGATGAGCAAGGCGTTCGCCGGCGCGGGCCTGCGGCTGGGCTACCTCGCCGCCGACCCGGCCGTGACCGACGCGATCCGCGTCGTGCGGCTGCCCTACCACCTGTCGGCGACGACGCAGGCCACCGCGCTCGCGGCTCTGCGGCACACCGACGAGCTGCTCGGGCAGGTCGACGCGCTGCGCGGCGAGCGCGACCTGCTCGTCGACTGGCTGCGGGAGCAGGGGCACGACGTCGCCGACTCCGACGCCAACTTCGTGCTGTTCGGCCGCTTCGCCGACCGGCACGCCGTGTGGCGCGGCCTGCTCGACCGCGGCGTCCTCATCCGCGAGACCGGCCCCGACGGCTGGCTCCGTGTCTCGGTCGGCACCCCGGCCGAGATGGCGGCCTTCCGGGACGCCCTCACCACCGTCACCACCACTGTCATCCAGGAGAACCAGTGAGCACCCCCCGCACCGCACGCCTCGAGCGCACCACGAGCGAGTCGAAGATCCTCGTCGAGATCGACGTCGACGGCTCGGGCACGCACGACATCTCCACCGGCGTCGGGTTCTACGACCACATGCTCACGGCCTTCGCGCGCCACGCGCTCGTCGACCTCACGGTGCGCGCCGAGGGCGACACCTGGATCGACGCCCACCACACGGTCGAGGACACCGCGATCGTGCTCGGCCAGGCGATCCGTGAGGCGCTCGGGGACAAGTCGGGCACCCGTCGCTTCGGGGACGCGACGGTCCCGCTCGACGAGGCGCTGGTGCAGGCCGTCGTGGACATCTCGGGGCGGCCGTACTGCGTGCACACGGGGGAGCCGGAGGGGCAGCAGTACGTGCAGCTCGGCGGCTCCGGCGTGTCCTACCTGGGCTCGCTCACCAAGCACGTCTTCGAGACCATCGCGTTCCACGGTCACCTCGCACTCCACGTGCGCGTGCTGGCCGGCCGGGAGCCGCACCACATCGTCGAGACGCAGTTCAAGGCGTTCGCCCGGGCCTTCCGGGACGCGGTCGCCCTCGACCCGCGCGAGACCGGCGTGCCCTCCACCAAGGGGACGCTGTGACGGCACCCGCGCGCCCCGACGGCGAGCGGCCCACCGTCGTCGTCCTCGACTACGGCTCCGGCAACCTGCGCTCGGCCGTGCGCGCCGTGGAGCGCGCCGGCGCCGAGGTCGTGCTGACGGCCGACAAGCAGGCGGCCCTCGACGCCGACGGGCTGCTGGTGCCGGGCGTGGGCGCGTTCGCCGCGTGCATGGACGGGCTGCGCGCCGTCAAGGGCGACGAGATCATCGGGCGACGGCTCGCGGGCGGGCGGCCGGTCCTCGGCATCTGCGTGGGCATGCAGATCCTCTTCGGCCGTGGCATCGAGCACGGCGTCGAGACCGTCGGCTGCGACGAGTGGCCGGGCACGGTCGAGCGTCTCGAGGCCCCCGTCGTGCCGCACATGGGGTGGAACACGGTGGAGGTCCCGGAGGGGTCGACCCTGTTCGCCGGCGCGGAGAACGAGCGCTTCTACTTCGTGCACTCCTACGGGGCGCGCCGCTGGGAGCTCGTCACCAACGACCGCACCCGCGCGCCGCTCGTGACCTGGGCCGAGCACGGCGGTGACCGGTTCGTCGCCGCCGTCGAGAACGGACCGCTGTGGGCGACCCAGTTCCACCCCGAGAAGTCGGGCGACGCCGGCGCAGCCCTGCTGCGCAACTGGGTCGCCACGCTCTGAACCACGCGGCCGTCCGTCGGCCGATCGATCCGGAACCGCAAGAAAGGCAGGCCACCGTGCCCGCGACGTACCTCGAGCTCCTCCCCGCCGTCGACATCAAGGGGGGCCAGGCCGTGCAGCTCGTGCAGGGCATCGACGGCTCCGAGAAGCGCTTCGGTGACCCGGTCGAGGCGGCGCTGCGCTGGCAGGAGGCGGGCGCGGAGTGGCTGCACCTCGTCGACCTCGACGGTGCCTTCGGCGTGGGGAGCAACCGGGCCCTGCAGGCCGAGATCGTGGGACGCCTCGACATCGACGTCGAGATGAGCGGCGGCATCCGCGACGACGCGTCGCTCGAGGCCGCGCTGGCCACGGGATGCCGTCGGGTCAACATCGGCACGGCGGCGATCGAGAACCCCGAGTGGTGCGCCGCGGCGATCGCGCGCCACGGCGACCGCATCGCGATCGGCCTCGACGTCCGGGGCCGCACGCTCGCCGCGCGCGGCTGGACGAGCGAGGGGGGCGACCTCTACGAGACGCTGGCGCGGCTCGACGCCGAGGGGTGCGCCCGGTACGTCGTGACCGACGTCAACAAGGACGGCATGCTCGCCGGCCCCAACCTCGAGCTCCTGCGCGACGTGTGTGCGGCGACGTCGCGGCCCGTCGTGGCGTCGGGCGGCGTCACGACCCTCGACGACGTCCGGGCCCTCATGGAGCTCGTGCCGCTCGGCGTCGAGGGCGCGATCGCCGGCACGGCGCTGTACGAGGGCCGCTTCACCCTCGAGGACGCGCTGGCGCTGACGAAGGGTGCGGTCGCGTGAGCGTCGCCGTGCGGGTCATCCCGTGCCTCGACGTCGACGGCGGTCGGGTGGTCAAGGGGATCAACTTCCGCGAGCTGCGCGACGCCGGCGACCCGGTCGAGCTGGCGCGCACGTACGACGCGGAGGGCGCCGACGAGCTGACCTTCCTCGACATCTCGGCGTCGCACGAGGGCCGCGCGACGACGCTCGAGATCGTCGCCCGCACGGCCGAGCAGGTGTTCATCCCGCTGACCGTGGGCGGAGGCGTCTCCAGCGTCGAGGACGTGAACCGGCTGCTGCGGGCCGGCGCCGACAAGGTCGCCGTCAACACCGCCGCGATCCGACGCCCCGAGCTGGTGGCGGAGATCGCCGACCGCTTCGGCAACCAGGTGCTCGTGCTCTCCGTCGACGCCCGCCGGGTGCCGCCGGGCAGCGAGGGCACCGCCTCGGGGTTCGAGGTCACCACCCACGGCGGACGCCGCTCTGCCGGGCTCGACGCCATCGAGTGGGCCGTGCGCGCCGCCGAGCTCGGCGCGGGGGAGATCCTGCTCAACGCCATGGACGCCGACGGCACCCAGGACGGCTTCGACCTCGAGCTGCTGCGCGCCGTGCGCCGCGAGGTGTCCGTGCCCGTCATCGCCTCCGGCGGCGCCGGAGCCCTGGAGCACTTCGCGCCCGCGGTCGAGGCCGGCGCCGACGCGGTGCTCGCCGCGACGGTGTTCCACTTCGGGACGCTGCGGATCGGCGAGGTCAAGGACGCCATCGGCCGGGCGGGCTACCCGGTGCGGTGACGCTGGTGGACGACGTCCACTGCTGGTGCCCCGACGTGGGGTGGGCGGACGAGCTCGACCCTCGCGGCTGGACCCGGGCGCAGCTCATCTGGACCCTCGACGGGACCGTCTGGCGGCGCCGGGGCGAGTGCGTCATACCCGCCCGCGCCTGCGTTCGGTCCGGCGGGCCCTCCGCCATCGCGCCGCGCGCGCGACGACGGGGGCCGATGATCGAGACCTGCTGACGGGCCGTCAGAACTGTGCGGGCGCGACGCGTCCGATCGCCCGAGGCGCGTCCCAGACGCACAGTTCCGGGCCCGTCCGACCCCCAACCCGCCCACTTCGCTCAGCTCGTCGCGCCGAACGCGCCCGCCGCGCCGACACCCCCGCGCATTCCTGCCCGGCGCGCTCAGAGGCCGAGGGTGGCGATCTGGAAGCGGCGTACGGCGAGGTCGGGGCCGGAGACGTCGACGTCGTGCACCTGGTCGCGGCCCAGGAGGCGGAGCACCAGCTCCTGGGGGCGGCCGGTGACCACGGCCGGGCCGTCGCCGCGACGGAGGACGATCCGGCGGCCGTTGCGGGCGTCGACGGCGACGAGGGGAGCGCCGACCTTGCGGGTCGCCATCACGGCGACGGGCTTGAACAGCCGCCACAGCTCGTCCTCGGCCGCGTCGGGCAGGTCGCGGGGCGCCCAGTCGGGCTGCGCCCGCCGCACGTCCTCGTGGTGCACGAAGAGCTCGACCGTGTTGACGAGGCGGTCGACGGGGCCGATGGCCGCCCACGTGAGGAACGGGCGGCGCAGCTGGTCGGCGAGCAGCGGCAGGTCGGCGCGGCCCCAGCGCTCCGTCGCCCGCTCGGTGAGGGGCGAGAGCGGCGGGAGGAGCTCGCCGGCCTGGGCCAGCGGGTTGCGCTCGCGCACCAGCAGGTGGACGACGAGGTCCTTCACCGTCCATCCGCCGCAGAGGGTCGGAGCGTCGGGCCCCACCGCGACGGCGAGGTCGGCGAGGGCGGAGCGCTCGGCGCGCGCGAGGGTGGGGAAGGTCGTCGGCACGTCCCGACCCTACGCGCCCGCGCCGCGCGAGCCGGGGGAGGCAGGCGCCACGGCACTGGGGAACGCCTCGCGGTAGCTGCGCATCGTGCCCCACGGCGTCGTCACCGACGTGGCGGCGAGCATCGCGCGGACCACGGCGCGCGCCACCGTCGTCGCAGCGGCGTCGAGGAGCTCGTGGAGGTGGAGGGGGTACGTCGCGGGATCCGGCGCCGGCGCGTCCTGCGGCGCCGTCGAGAGCGCGAACAGGGTGTCGCCGTCGAACATCGAGTGCACCGGACGGATCGCGCGCGCGAGCCCGTCGTGCGCCACGCCGGCCACCTTCGCGCAGGCCGCCTTGGTGAGGGGCACGTCGGTGGCGACCACGCCGATGGTGGTGGCGAGCGGGGCGCGCCGGGACGGGTCCAGGGCGGCCGCGAGGTCGTGGGCCGCGCGCAGCTCGGCCGCGTCCGGTCGGCGGACCCCGCCGGCGGGCAGGTCGGCGGGGAGGCAGTGGGGGAGACCCCACAGCTCGCCCGTCGCCGGGTCGACGCACGAGCCGACGGCGTTGACCGCCACCAGCGCGCCGACCGTGCCGCCGCCGGTCAGCTGCGTCGACGCGGAACCGATGCCGCCGCGGAGCCCACCGGCGCGCGCCCCGGTGCCGGCGCCGACCGGTCCGAGGAGCCCGGCGGGGGCGCCGGGGGCGCCGGGGGCGCCGGGGGCGCCGGGGGCGCCGGGGTCGTCGGGGTCCGCGGAGGCCGCGTCGTGCGCGGCGGCGCCCAGCGCCGCGTCCGGGTGGTGCCGGAACACCCCGCCCCGGCCGAGGTCGAACAGGATCGCCGCCGGGACGATGGGCACCACGTCACCCGGGTCCGCGCCCATCGGGAAGCCCACCCCCGTGTCGAGGAGCCGCTGCACGACCCCGTCCGCCGCCGCGAGCCCCAGCGCGGAGCCACCCCCGAGCACCACCGCGTGGACCCGCTCCACCAGGTTCCGCGGGTCGAGGAGGTCGGTCTCGCGCGTGCCGGGACCACCTCCCCGGACGTCGACGCCGGCCACCGCGCCGTACGGCGGCGGCAGCACCACCGTCGTGCCCGTGAGCCACCCGGGCTCGGTGCGCTGGGCGTGGCCCACCCGGATCCCCGGGACGTCGAGGATGGTGTTGGTGGGGCCGGGGGAACCGGTGGGGGCCACGGCGTCAGATCCGGGCGAGCGCGGCGACCAGGGGGTCGAGCCCCAGGGAGCCGAGGTCGAGCGCCGCACGGTGGAACGCCTTGAGGTCGAACGCGTCGCCGTGCCGGACGCGCGCCGCCTCCCGGGCCTCGAGCCAGATGCGCTCGCCCACCTTGTAGGACGGCGCCTGCCCGGGCCACCCGAGGTAGCGCGCCACCTCGAAGCGGATCGTCGCGTCGTCGTCGCGCGAGTGCTGCTGCATGAACGCGAGCCCGAGCGCCGGCGTCCACCGCTCGCCCGGGTGGAACCCGAACGGGTTGTCGGCGGGGATCTCGAGCTGCAGGTGCATCCCGATGTCGACGATGACGCGCGCCGCGCGGAAGCCCTGCGCGTCGAGCATGCCGAGCCGGTCGGCCGGGTCGTCGAGGTAGCCCAGCTCGTCCATGAGCCGCTCCGCGTAGAGCGCCCAGCCCTCGCCGTGCCCCGACACCCAGCACATGGTGCGCTGCCAGCGGTTGAGCAGCGACGAGCGGTAGGCCGTCTGGCCGACCTGCAGGTGGTGGCCGGGCACGCCCTCGTGGAACACGGTCGTGGTCTCGCGCCAGGGGTGGAACTCGTCGATGCCGTCCGGCACCGACCACCACATGCGCCCCGGGCGCGAGAAGTCCTCGCTGGGCCCCGTGTAGTAGATCCCGCCGTCGTTCGTGGGCGCCAGGCAGCACTCGATCCGGCGGACCGGCTCGGGGATGTCGAAGTGGACGTCGGCGAGCTCGCCGACGACCCGGTCGGCCAGCTCCTGCATCCACGCGCGGAACGGCTCGCGCCCCTCGATGCGTCGCGCCGGGTCGCCCTCGAGGTGGGCCACGGCCACGTCGATCGCGTCCGCACCGGTCGCGGCGGGCGTGATGCGCGCGGCGGTCGCCCGCATGTCGGCCTCGATGCGGGCGAGCTCCTCCCAGCCCCAGGCGTAGGTCTCCTCGAGGTCGATGGCCGCGCCGAGGAACAGGCGCGAGGCCAGCGCGTAGTGGTCACGGCCCACGGCCTCGACGCTGCGCCCCCGGGGCTCCATCTCGTCGGACAGGAACAGGCCGAGCGAGGCGAAGGCCGACGTCGCCTCGCGTGCCCCGCGCTCGAGCGACGACTGCAGGCCCGCGGGCACCGTGCCCGCCGCGACACCGCGCGCGACGAGGTCGGCGAAGACGCTGGTGCCGCCGGTCTGGCCGGTCCAGCGCTCCAGCTGGGTGGCGACCTCCGCGTACTGCCGCGCCGCGCTCACCCGGCCGTGCGCCGCCTCCTCGGCGAGGGTGACGCGCAGGCCGGCGAGGGCGCCGGGCACGCCGGCGAGCCGCGCGTCGACGGCCTCCCAGTCCTCGGCCGTGGCGGTCGGCATGAGGTCGAAGACCTGCCGCAGCTCGTGGATCGGCGAGGCGATCACGTTCACCTCGCTGCGGGTGAAGCCCGCCTCGTCGTGCTCGACCTGGAGGCCCACACGCTCGAGGAACGCCTCCCGGGCCACGGCCTCGCGGTCGTCGGCGGGCGTGGCGGCCCGCACGTCGGCGAGGGCGGCGCGGGCGAGCCGCAGGCGCTCGTCGAAGCCCTCCGGGGAGTAGTCGGTCAGCTCGTGCTCGTGGCCGGCCACCCCGATCCCGGTGGCGGTCACGGGGTCGGCCGCCGCGTAGTCCGCCACGAATCGCTCGGACCGTTCGTCAACGCTTCTGCTCATGCCTCCCACCCTAGGAGGACCTGCCGACTACCCTCAGCCCTCATGAACAGCGGCTCGGGCGACGACGAGGCTCCGGCTCGTCCCGGCACCCCCCGTCGACCCGCCGGCGACCTGCCCGGCCACGTCCGTCGCCCGGAGCACGTGCGGCGCGCCGACCCTGCCGCGGTGGCCGCGGCGAACCAGACCGGTCGACAGCAGCGCGGGGGGCCGTCGCCCTCCGAGATCGCCGAGGCACGGCGCCAGCAGCGCCGCCGTCGTCGGCGGGTGTGGCTCGTCGGCACCGCGGTCGTCCTCCTCGCCGCGGTGGTCATCGGCATCACGCTCACCCGCGGGCCCCTGGCCCGCCAGCTCCCCGGTGGCCCCGACCCGCAGGAGACGAACCCCTTCGGCGGCCGGGACCTGTACGTCGCGAGCGGGACCCAGGCGTCCGCAGCGGCCGATGCGGCGCGGTCGGCGGGAGAGGCGCGCGACGCCGAGGTGCTCGACCGGCTCGCCGACGTGCCGACGGCGACGTGGCTCACGCCCGAGGCCCTGCCTCGCGGTCAGGTGGGCGCCTTCGTGCGGGACATCGCGGAGGCGGCGCTGGAGGCCGACGACACGGCGCTGCTGGTCGTCTACGGCATCACCGACCGCGACTGCTCGGGCGACCTGTCGGCGGGGGGGCTGCCGCCGGCCGACTACGCCGCGTGGGTGGGCGAGATCGCGTCCGCCGCCGGCATCGGCGACGGCCACGCCGCCGTCGTGCTCGAGCCGGACGGTCTGGCCTCGACGTTCGACTGCGGCAACACGGACCAGCGGGTCGGCCAGCTGGCGGGCGCCATCGGCAGCCTCGTGGACGCCGACGTGCCGACGTACGTCGACGCCGGTCACTCCAACTGGCGCTCGGTCGACGAGATGGCCGACCTCCTGCGCCGGGTGGACGTGTCGCGCGTGCGCGGCTTCTCGACCAACGTGGCGGCCTACCAGTCGGACGCCGACGAGCGGACCTACGCCGAGGCCCTCAGCTCCGCGCTCGGCGGCGCCCACTACGTCATCGACAGCGGACGCAACGGGGCGCCGTCGCCGGCGTCGGGCGACTGGTGCAACCCGTCCGCCCGGCTGCTCGGCCAGGACCCCGCCGTGGTGGGCGACGGGAGCCACCAGGACGCGCGCCTGTGGATCAAGCCCCCGGGGGAGAGCGACGGCACGTGCAACGGCGGTCCCGACGCGGGCACGTTCTGGGTCGAGCGGGCTCTCGAGATGGCGTTCGCCAGCGGCTGGTGACCTCCGGACCTCGTCCAGGGTCTGCCTTGAGCGCAACGCCACGGGAATCTTGTGGCGCGGAGCCTCGGGGCGTGCGCGGTCGTTGCTAGCCTGAGCGGGTGGAACAACCTCCCGCCCGCCGCATCGCCGTCATCATCGAGGACGATCCGGACGTCGCCGACCTGCTCGACCTCGTGCTCACCCAGAGCGGTTACGTGACCCACGTGACCCGCAACGGGGTCGACGGGCTCGCCGCGGTGCGCGAGCACGACCCGGTGCTCACCACGCTCGACGTCTCGATGCCCGGCATGGACGGGTTCGCGGTGGCGCGCCGCATCCGTGACTTCAGCTCGACCTACCTCATCATGATCACCGCGCTCAGCGACGAGATCGACGTGGTGATGGGGCTCGAGGCCGGCGCCGACGACTACCTGACGAAGCCGTTCCGCCCCCGCGAGCTGCGGGCCCGCGCGGAGTCGATGCTGCGCCGCCCCCGGGACCGCGGGGAGGCCGGCCGCGGCGACGGCGCCGAGCACGACCCCGAGCCGCACCCGGACGCCGCCCCGGCCGAGCCGGCCCGCGAGGCGACCGGGTGGGCCGTCGAGACGCGCCGCGAGTTCAGCCAGGGCAACCGGGCCACGATCGGGCCGGTGCCGACGGAGCCGGAGCAGCCCGCACCGCGCCACGCGACGCCGGCCGCCGAGCCGGCGCCGCAGCTGCCCCCGATCCCGCCCCTGCCGCCGATCCCGCCGACGGCGCCGGCGTACGCCGAGCCCGTTCCCGCGGCGTACCAGCAGCCCGTCCAGCAGCCGGTGCAGCAGCCGGTGCAGCAGCCGGTCCAGCAGCCGGTGGCCGCGGCTCCGGTGATCGGCACGACGCCGGCGTCGGCGATGGCGGCCGGTGCCGGGGAGCAGGTGCTCGCGAGCGACGGCTGGGTCCGCCACAACAACCTGGCGCTCAACCCCGGCACGCGGGTGGTGCTCGTCGACGGGCGCGGCGTGGACCTCACGACGGTCGAGTTCGACCTGCTCGCCTCGCTCATCAGCACCGGGCGCCGCGTGCGCTCGAAGGCCGACCTGGTGCTGACGATGCGCGGGCAGGACTACGTGACGGCGTACTTCGTCAACGAGGCCGACAAGCGCACCGTCGAGGCGCACCTCGAGGACCTGCGGCGCAAGCTGGGCGACGTCGGTGCCGTGCCGCGTCTCATCGAGCCGGTCCGCGGCGTCGGCTACCGCATGGCGGCCACCATCTGACCGATCTCCGTCCGCCCCGCGAACAGAGCACGAGGCCCCTCCGACCGCGATGGTCGGAGGGGCCTCGTGCTCTGCCCGCGGGGCGGACGCTCAGTTGGCGTTGATCGGGATCTCCTGCGCGACGGTGGCCTCGTCGGAGGCGAAGATCGCGATCGGCACCTTCTGGGTGATGGTCTGCTCGACGTAGCGGTTCGAGCCGGCGCTCGACTCCATCTGCACGGTGGCCGTGAAGGTGAGGTCGATCCCGATCGTCGCCGGGTCGGTCGGGTTGATCTGCTGGTTGCGGAGCTCGAACGAGCCCTTCGGCGACGTGATGAGCATGCCGTAGGAGTTGCCGAGCGGCTCGGGGTCGAGCGTGATGGTGCGGGCGTCGGCGTCGAGGGTGTACGGCGACTCGGACGGCCCCCCGTCCGAGCGCGTCGTCGTGGACGTCACCTGGATGCGCCCCAGGAACACCTTGCGCTTCGTGTTGAACGGAGCGCGGAGGTCCTGGTTGAGGTCGTAGGCCTGGAAGGTGAAGGAGAAGTACTTGTTGCCGAGCGGGTACCACTCGTTGGTCCGCGGCGTCGACTTCGTCGGGTAGAGCGTGTAGACGAAGTCGAGGCCCGCCACGTCGATGTGCGACTGGAACGTGCCGTCCCGCGTGAACTGGGAGTCGTAGTACTCCGTCGTCGCGGACGTGGTCGGGGTGGCGGTCGGCTCGGGCTGGTCGTTGCCGTTGGTGAGGTCCTCGACCACCGAGCAGGAGGACAGCACGGCGCTGAGCAGCAGCACGGCGGGCAGGACGAGGAGGCGGCTGCGGCGGCGGGGCCGGCGGGTGGTGGAGGACATGCTCTCTTCCGAGGTGGGACGGGGCAGGACGGGGAGTGCGGGCGTCACGCCTTGAAGCCCTTGTAGCGGCGCAGGACCTTCGTCATCATCCAGCCGGTCTGCAGGATCGTGATCACGCCCAAGATCGGCCAGCCGACGGCGAGGATGTCGGACTTGGCGTTGATGGGAATCTGCAGCCAGATGGCGGCGAGGACCGCCAGGATGACGAGCAGCACCGCCAGGGGTGCGAGATAGCCCTGGCCGGCGCCGCGCTCCGCCTTTGCCTGGGCGGCCCAGTTGTCGGTCTGCGCCCGGGAGGCGAACTTGGTCCAGGAGCGGAGGAAGTGTCCGATCCGGATCCACATGTAGACCTCGGCTGGAGCCAGCAGGATGGCGAAGAGGTAGTCGCGCCTGTTGCCGTAGTACATCGAGCGGGCGACGCGGAAGTTCAGCAGGATCGCGGCCATCGGCGGGATGAGCCACCAGGGGGAGAAGACGAAGGCGTTGATGGAGAGCGACCCGAGGAGCAGCGTGAGGAACATGAGCCGGGTCGTGATGTTGATGACCATCGAGATGTGCTCGAACCAGCGCAGGCGCAGGTTCGGGTGCAGCGGCTGGCCGGGCGTGTCACCGCGCTGGCCCGGCCACATCAGGTCGATGGCCCCGAAGTTCCACTTCACCTGCTGCGCGTCGAGCGACCGCAGCGTGGTCATGCCGCCCACGTGGGCGCGGGCCGCGGCGGAGATCTTCGTCAGGTAGCCGGCGCTCTTGATCTGCAGCGACAGCAGCGAGTCCTCGACCTCGGAGTCCTTGACCCACGGGGTGCGCTGGTGGCTGTCCTCGAGCACGTCGCGCAGGGCGCGCGTCGCGAAGATCGAGAACTGGCCGCCGAGCACCGCCATGTTGCGGCCGCGCAGGAGGTTCTGCATGTTGAAGGCCGAGAACTGGGCGCGCTGGCCTGCGATGAGGAACTTCGCCATCGGCCCGTCGAGCGCGGAGTCGTCGATGCTGTAGATCGCCGAGATGCCGCCGATGCGGTCGTCGCTGGCGATCTCGTTGACGAGCTCCTCGACGGCGTCGGGCTCCGGCGTGGTGTCGCCGTCGACACCGAGGAGGTAGTCGTACCCCTCCACGAGCGAGTAGCCGTAGTTGAGGGCGCCGACCTTCTTGTCCGGGTTCTTGCCGATGTCGTGGACGAAGATCTCGGTCATCTGCTCGCCGTTGCGCGTCATCCGCACGTGCTCGCCGGCGTAGTAGCCCGCGACCTCGACCGTGTCGTCGGTCGTGTTGTTGACGATGACGTGGATGACGTCGGGCAGGCGCGTCTGCGCGAGCAGCGCGTCGAGCACGCCCGCGATCGTCTCGGCCTCGTTGTAGGCGGGGATGACGCACCCGATCGTCGGGCGGTACGTCGGCAGGTCCTCGACGCCGGCGAGGAACTCGTCGGCGTAGGCGGCCATGGTCGGGTCCGGCACGCGGACGTACTGGTTGGCCGTCGCGTCGCCCATCGCGGGACGCCCGGGCACGTCGGGGGGGAGGGTCACAGGAGCATCCTTCCCCCCGACCTGCTCGTTGCGCCGGAGTTGCCGCGAACTTCTGCTCAGTTTTCTGTCAAACGACCGCTCAGCGGGGCAACCCGGAGGCCCGCCACGCGCCGGGGGCGGCGTGGTGGGGGCCGCGGAGGGCACGGCGCGGGGCCGACCACTCCGGCGTGCGGCGCGGGGCCGGCGCCGGCGCACCCCCGCCGAGCGCGGCGAGCACCGCGACCACGGCCGCGACCTCCTCCGGGGTGGCGTCCCCGTTGACGACGCGGAGCAACGGTCGCGCGGGCGCGACCTCCGCCTGCTCGGCCGGCTCGCCGGCCGTCCCGTCCCCGGTCACCTCGTCGCTCACAGCGGGATGTTCCCGTGCTTCTTGGGCGGCAGGGTCTCGCGCTTGCTGCGCAGGAGGCGCAGGGCCCGCACGACCTCGGCCCGCGTCTCGTGCGGCGCGATGACGGCGTCGATGTAGCCCCGCTCCGCGGCGATGTACGGGTTGGCGAGGTGCTTGTCGTACTCCTCGACGAGCTCGGCGCGCTTCGCGTCGACGGTGCCGTCGGCGGTCGCGTCCTTGATCTCCTTGCGGTACAGGATGTTGATCGCGCCCTGCGCGCCCATGACCGCGATCTGCGCCGTCGGCCAGGCGATGTTGATGTCGGCGCCGAGGTGCTTGGAGCCCATGACGTCGTACGCGCCGCCGTACGCCTTGCGCGTGATGATGGTGACGAGCGGCACGGTCGCCTCGGCGTACGCGTAGATGAGCTTCGCGCCGCGGCGGATGATGCCGTTGTACTCCTGGTCGGTGCCCGGCAGGAAGCCCGGCACGTCGACGAAGGTGAGCACCGGGATGTTGAAGGCGTCGCAGGTGCGGACGAAGCGGGCGGCCTTCTCGGAGGCGTCGATGTCGAGCGTGCCCGCGAACTGCATGGGCTGGTTGGCCACGATGCCGACGCTGCGGCCCTCGACGCGGCCGTAGCCGACGACGATGTTGGGCGCGAACAGCGGCTGCACCTCGAGGAAGTCCTCGTCGTCCACGACGGCCTCGACGACCTCGCGGATGTCGTAGGGCTGGTTCGGGCTGTCCGGGATGATCGTGTCGAGCTTGCGGTCGAGGTCGTTGACCTCGAGGTCGGCGACCTCGTCGAAGACGGGGGGCTCGTCGAGGTTGTTCTGCGGCAGGTAGCTCAGCAGGTTCTTGACGAACTCGAGCGCGTCGTCCTCGTCGGCACCCATGTAGTGCGCGTTGCCCGACTTGGTGTTGTGGGTGCGCGCGCCGCCGAGCTCCTCGATGGTGACGTCCTCGCCGGTGACGGTCTTGATGACGTCGGGCCCGGTGATGAACATCGCCGACGTCTTGTCGACCATGACCGTGAAGTCGGTGACGGCGGGGGAGTAGACGTGGCCGCCGGCGCAGTTGCCCATGATGAGGCTGATCTGCGGGATGACGCCCGAGGCGTGCACGTTGCGGCGGAAGATCTCGCCGTAGAGGCCCAGGGAGACGACGCCCTCCTGGATGCGGGCGCCGGCGCCCTCGTTGATGCCGATGATGGGGCAACCGGTCTTGATGGCGAGGTCCATCACCTTGGTGATCTTCTCGCCGTAGACCTCGCCCAGCGAGCCTCCGAAGACCGTGAAGTCCTGGCTGAAGACGCACACCTGGCGGCCGTCGATCGTGCCGTACCCGGTCACCACACCGTCGCCGTAGGGCCGCTTCTTCTCGAGGCCGAACGCCGTCGACCGGTGGCGGGCGAGCTCGTCGAGCTCGACGAAGCTGCCCTCGTCGAAGAGCTGCTCGATGCGCTCGCGCGCCGTCTGGCGGCCCCGTGCGTGCTGCTTCTCGACGGCCTTGGCCGACCCGGCGTGCACGGCCTCGTCCAGCCGTCGCTCGAGGTCCGCCAGCTTGCCTGCGGTCGTGCTGACGTCGATGTCGGCCGGCACCTCGGTGCCCTCGCCCACCTGTGCGCTCATGGGCCGCAATGTAGCGGGCGATCGGTCGGTCGGTGCAGGGGGTCCCGCGTACCGGACAGTAGGAACTCCGTCCCACCTCCCGGGGCGCGGGTGCGGCTCGCCGTCCCCGTCAGCGGTAGAGCCACCGGGCGGCCGCACGACGTCGGGCCCGGTACTCCGGGCTCGCGCCCGCCAGCAGGTGCTCCACCGGCCGCTCCGAGCCGACGGGGTCGTGCGCCTCCGTCACCAGGGGTACGCCGCGGCGCGCGCCCGCGACCGCCAGCCCCGGGCGGCGCCATGCCGGGGGCCCGGCGGGCGCGGGCTCGTCGACGGCGGGGCGTCCCGCGCCGAGCCGCGCGAGGAGGGCGGCGACCTCGTGCGCGCCGTCGGCGGGCGCGACCGCGGCGCACGCGGTCCGCACGTCCGCCCGCACGTCCGCGTCGAGGAGGCGGTCGAGTCCCGCCCGCAGCGCCGCGCCGTCGGTCGCGACCAGGGCCGCGCCGAGGTCGACCACCCCGCGGCTCCGGGCCACCTGGTCGTCGGTCTCGTGCCCCGTGCTGGGCACGAGGAGCGTGGGCAGGCCGGCCGCGACGTGCTCGTGCACCGCGTTGTACCCGGCCGCTCCGACGGCCGCGTCGAACGCGCCGAGGAGCGGGGCCAGGGGGTAGACGTCGCGGAGGACGACGAGGGCCCCGGTGTCCCCGGTGTCCCCGGCGTCCGCCGCGTGCCGGGCGATCGCCTGGCGGGTGACCGCCACCTGCCAGTCCGGTGCGGCGCGGCGCACGTGCGCCACCACGGTGCGCAGGAGGGTCGACACGTCGGCGTACGCCCCCGAGCCCGGGGCCAGGAGCAGCGCGGGCCGCTCGGGGTGGAGCCCGAGCCGTGCGCGCGCCGCGGCGCGGGGGAGCGCGGGCAGCGCCGAGGTCAGGGAGATCGGCGCGGTGCGCACGACCCCGGGCAGGCCGGCGGTCGGCCCGGCGTCGGCCGCGCCGCCGACGTCCCCCGGTTCGACGACCGCGTCGAAGTGCTCGGCCCGCGCCAACCACGCCGCACCGACGCCGGGGCGCCACATGCCGCGCCGCACCCACACGAAGGCCGTCTCCGGGAGGGCCTGCCGGGCGCGCAGGAGGCCCGCGTAGGGCACGACGCCGTCGAAGGCCACGACGCGCGCGCCGGTCTCGGCGGCGAGGGCGACGAGGCGGTCGGCGAGGTACGCGTCCCAGTGGGTGCGCCACGCGACCTTCGCGGCGCCGGACCCCTGCCAGGGGCTGGTGCGGCTGGGGCAGTACTCGAAGCGCATGCGGTCGGCTCCGGGGAGCCGACCGTCGGCTGCGGCCCGTGCGACCGTCGGGAGCGCCGCGGAGAGCGAGAGGAGGGTGACGTCCAGCCGGTCGGCGCCCGCGAGCGCGACGGTCACCTGCCGCGTGAGGTGGCCCATGCCCACGCCGTTGCTGGTGGCGAGCAGGACGGGCACGCGCATCTCGGCCATGGTGGGCGAGTCTAGGGTTCTGCGGACAGCCGGGCACGGCGGGAAGGGGAGAGCAGTGACGGAGCAGGAGGGACGCGCGCCGCTGCGCGTCGAGGCGCTCGGGGACGTCCCGGGCGCGGTCGGCTGGCGCGTCGAGGTCGTGGAGACCTCGCCGTCGACGAACGCGGACCTCGCCGCCCGCGCCCGCGACGGCGCGGCGAGCGGGACGGTGCTCGTCGCGGAGCACCAGACCGCGGGGCGCGGACGGATCGACCGCACCTTCCACACGCCGCCCCGGTCCGCCCTCACCTTCTCGGTACTGCTGCGCCCGTCCGCGCCCGCCCAGCAGTGGCCGTGGCTGCCCCTCGTGACCGGTCTCGCCGCGCGCAGCGCCCTGGCCCGGCAGCATCCCGCGGTGGACGTCTCGCTCAAGTGGCCCAACGACGTGCTGGTCGCGCCGGCCGCCCACCCGGACGAGCCGGGCAAGGTCGCCGGCATCCTCGCGGAGCGGATCGAGACCCCCGCGGGACCGGCCGCCGTCATCGGCATCGGCATCAACACCGCCACCACCCGCGAGGAGCTCCCCGTGCCGACGGCCGCGTCGCTCCGCACGGCGGGGGTCCCCGCGGCGGCGATCGACCGGACCGTCCTCCTGCGCGAGGTGCTCACCGACCTGTCCGCGCTGCTGGTGCGCTGGGAGCGCGGGGACCTCGCGGACCTGCGGACGTCGTACGCCGCGGCCTGCGCCACCGTCGGCCGTCGCGTCCGCGTCGAGCTGCCCCAGGGCGACGCCCTCGTCGGGGACGCCGTGGACGTGGACGGCGCCGGCTGCCTCGTCGTGGAGGCCGGCGGACGGCGCCACACGGTGGGCGCGGGGGACGTCATCCACGTGCGACCGGCGTGAGCGGGTGAGAGGATCACCACCGTGTCGTTCCCCCAGAGGCTCCTCAACCCCGGCGAGCACGTCGTCGTGAGCACCCGCACGCACGTCAAGGAGCTCTTCGGGCCTGCCGCCGTGCTGCTGCTCATGATCGCGCTGGGCGTGGTGGCCACCGTCCTGCTGCCCGACCAGACCGCGGCGAACGTGCTCGAGATCCTCGTCTGGGTGGTCGTCGTCGCGACCCTGGTGTGGTTCGTGCTCCGCCCGCTGGTCGGGTGGCTGACCAAGACCTACACGTTCACCAACCGCCGGTTCATCGCGCGCTCGGGGTTCATCGCGAAGGAGGGCCGCACGATCCCGCTCAACCGCATCAGCGGCGTCGACTTCGAGATCGGGATCATCGACCGCATCTTCGGCTGCGGGACCCTCGTGGTCTCGGACGCGAGCGACCAGGGTCGCGTGGAGCTCACCGACATCCCGCGCGTCGAGAAGGTGCAGCTGCTCGTCTCGGAGGAGCTGCACCGCATCTCCGGCGTCGCCCACGACGATGGCACCTGATCCGGAGGGGGCGGTGGCCCCCGAGCCCGACGGCGCCCCCCGCGCGGAGGGCGCCGACCGTCCGACCGTCTTCGACCTCGAGCGGGCGATCCTGGGCGAGGTGCCGGTCTTCACGGCGCACGACCTCGATGAGGGCGGCATCCCGATCGCCGACGTCCGCCGGCTGTGGCGCGCCCTCGGCCTGCCCCTCAACGAGGAGTCGGTGACCTTCACCGGGGCCGACACGACGACGATGGGCGCCCTCCTCGACGCCGTGGACCGTGGCGGCATCCCCATGGACGCGGCCGTCAACCTCACCCGGGCGATCGGGCAGACGATGGCCCGGCTCGCCGACTGGGAGATCTCGGTGCTCGTGCCGCTCATCGAGGCGGTCGACACCGGGCCGGACCCCGCGGGCGGCCGGCTGGGCGCCGCCACGCAGCTCGTCGAGGAGCTCAGCGACGTGTTCGAGCGGGTCATGGTGAACGCCTGGCGTCGCCACCTCGCCGCGGCCGCGAGCCGCATGGAGGGCGTCGACGAGCTCGACGAGGACGCGGACACCTGGCAGATCACCGTGGGCTTCGCCGACCTCGTGAGCTTCACGGCCCTGTCCAACGAGCTGGACGAGGGCCGGATCGGCGACCTGGTCGAGCTGTTCGAGTCGCGGTGCCACGACGTGGTGCAGGGCCACCACGGGCGCATCATCAAGTCGCTCGGCGACTCGGTGCTCTTCGTCAACGACGACCCGCTCCGGGCGTACGAGACGGCCGAGGGGATCATCAAGGTGATCGGGCGCGACGCCCGGATGCCCGACGTCCACGTCGGGATGGCGACGGGTCACGTGGTGACCCGGATGGGGGACGTGTTCGGGCCCCCGGTCAACCTCGCCTCGCGACTGACCAACATCGCCCGCCGCAACCGGATCATCCTCGACCAGGCCACCGCGGACCTGCTGCCGGCCCGGGAGTTCGAGAGCCGCCGGCTGCCGGCCCGGCCCGTGCGTGGCTTCGGCCTGCTGGAGCCGGTGACCGTGCGCCGTACGTGACCGCGGTCACCGCGAAGGCAAAATTTCGATCGTTCGCCCCACCTCGGTGCGCGGGCGTTCCTACCGTGAGCCCGTGTTCGTCGTCCAGGATGTGCGCCTCGACCCCGACACGCGCCGCGCGTGGTCGGGCGACGTGGAGGTGACGCTCTCCCGCAAGGAGTTCGACCTGCTCCACGCGCTGATCGCGCGCGCCGGCGAGGTCGTGACCCGGGAGGAGCTCATGCGCACCGTGTGGGAGACCACCTTCTGGACGTCGTCGAAGACCATCGACGTCCACCTGGGGTGGCTCCGTCGCAAGCTGGGCGACGACAGCCGTGCGCCGCACCTCATCACGACGGTGCGGGGCAAGGGGCTCCGGTTCGAGCTGGCCCCGCCGGTGCGGGCCGAGGAGCGCGTGCCCTCCTGAGCCCGGCCGGCCGGCCCTGTTTGGGCCGGGCCGGGCCGCTGTGGCAGGTTAGGCGCGGTTCGTCCGACGGACGAGCCCGCCCGGCTGCGTCCGGGCCGCGTCGCCGAGCTGGAGAGGGAGCCGATGCGCACAGCCGCCGTGGTGCTCAACTACGGAGACCCCAGCGACACCCTGGAGTGCGTCGAGAGCCTCGAGCTCTCCGACGACCTCGACATCGACCTCTACGTCGTCGACAACGGTCCGGCGGACGCCCGGCACGACGCGCTGCGCGACGCGATCGGCGACCGCGGCCAGGTGATCGCCACGGGTGAGAACCTGGGCTACGCGGGCGGCAACAACGTGGGTGTGCGGCGGGCGCTGGAGACGGACGTCGACCTCGTCTGGATCCTCAACCCCGACACCCGGGTGAAGCGGCGCACCCTGCCGACGCTCAAGGAGCACATGGCGGCCTACCCGGACTGCGGCGTCGTCAGCGCCCGCATCCTCTACGGCCCGCCCGGCAACCGCATCTGGTTCGACGGCGCCACGATCGACCGCGCGACCGGCGCGACGTCCCACATGAACAACGGCAAGAGCACCGACGCGGTCGGCGGTCGCAAGATCCTGGACGTCGGGTACGTCACGGGCGCCGCGCCGCTCATCCGGCGGACGACGCTGGAGCGGGTCGGTCTGCTGCCGGAGCACTACTTCCTCTACTTCGAGGAGACGCACTGGTGCGTCACGGTGCAGGAGGCCGGCTGGCGCACGATGGTCAACCGCGACGCCGAGATGGTGCACCTCAAGCGCTCGAGCGGTGTGCTCCCGCAGCCCTACTACGTCTACTACATGACGCGGAACCGCTACGGCTTCGCGCGTGACGCGCTCCGGATCGACCCCGAGGCGGCCATGGCGCACCACCAGACCACGTTCCTCGACCCGTGGCGGGCGAAGGTCGCCGACAAGGCCCCGGCCTGGCTGGACCGCTTCGACGAGCTGGTCGAGATGGGTCGCGCGGACGCCGTGGCGGGCCGCTTCGGTCGCAACGACGCGGTGACGACCTTCCCGACCGCGGAGTCGACGCTTGCCGCTGGCTGACGACGAGGCCCGCGCGGAGGCCCGCGCCGAGGCCGTGCGACGGCTGCTGCCGACGACGGCCGCCCGGGTGCGGGTGCTCGGCGACCAGGGCGTGGCCCGAGCCCTCGCGGACCTGCTCCGGACCGACGGAGCCGCCGCCACGGTGGTGTCCGACCAGCCCGCCGACGGTGCGCCCGACGACGCGCCCGACGACGCGCCCGACGACGCGCCCGACGGTGCGCCCGACGTCGTCGTGCTGGCGCTCGCCGGAGGCGGCGAGGCGGGTGTCGACCTGCCGCGGGCGCTCGACCTCCTGCGCGCGGGAGCGCTCCCGTCGGGCGGTACGCTCCTCGTCTGTGTCGACCCGGTGCGCGGGGCCGACGTGCGCGCGGAGCTGCTGGCGGGCACCGCGACGTACGCGGAGACCGTCACCATCGGCGCGGACGGCGTCCGCCGCCGCACCGTCCACCAGCTCCGGCGCCTGCTGGAGCGGCACGGGTTCGCGGTGACGGACCGACGGCGGGTCGCCACGACCGGCGTCGAGGACGACCTCGAGCAGCACGACCACGAGCCAGAGACCGACCAGGAGAGGATCCGAGGCGCCATGCCTGAGCTGTCCGACGACGAGAACACCGCCGAGACCGTCGTGTCCGCGACCCCGGCTGCGGGAGGTGCGGGTCGGGACGAGGAGTGGCAGCAGCTCTTCGACTCGCGGGAGCGCCTCCGCGCCCAGGTCGCCCAGCTGGAGCGGGAGCTGGAGACCGTGCGGTCGCTGCTCGTCGCCGAGCGCGCCCACTTCCAGTCCGAGCTGCGGCTCGGCGCCGCGGAGGTCTCGGGCATGCAGAGCGAGATCGAGCGTCACCTCGAGAGCCGCGTCGCCATCCAGAAGCAGCTCGACAAGTGGCAGCGCGAGTACGAGCGGCTCGTCAGCGTCGACGGCAAGCCGTTGGCGGTGAAGGTGGCCTACCGGCGCGCCCGGCGCCGCGCCGCGGACGTCGTGCGCTCCGACCCGCGCCTCGAGCGCGCGGCGCGCCGGGTGCTGGACCGCGTCCGGAGCCGTTGATGTCCGCCCGGACGCTCACGCCCGCCCGGCGAGCGGCCTACGACGCCCTCGTCGCCGGCGAGCACGCCACGGGCGAGCTGCCCACCGTCGCCTTCTGCGTCTACACCGACGACCTCGACGAGGGTCGTGGTGACATCTACGTGGCCGCCGGCATGGGCCTGGAGCTGGTGCGGCTCGGCCACGGCGTGCGCCTCGTCCCCAAGTGGGACTGGGCGACGATCGACGACGCCGACATCGTCGTCGCGATGCTGCCCGACCTCGACCCGTCGGTCCTGCGTGCCGGCGTGCGTCGCGTGGCCTGGGTCCGCAACGAGGTCGAGCGCTGGTGCCGCATGGGCTCGCTGCCCGGCTACCACCAGGTCTTCGCGTCGTCCTCGATGGCCGTGGAGCGGCTCTCCCAGGTGACCGACCGGGTCTGGCCCGAGGCGCTGCCGATCGCGGCGGACGAGCAGCTCTTCGTGCTGCCCGAGCCCGGCACGACCCGGCGGGCGACCGCGGTCACCACCGCCAACTTCTGGGGCTCGCTCCGCGACGTGCACAAGGTGCTCGTCTCGCTCCCGTCGGACGCCGACGTGCTGATGTACGGCGAGGCCCGCCGCGCCCCGGCGCGGCTGCGTCGTTGGCACGGCGGGGTGCGGTCGTACTTCGACCTGCCCGCCGTCTACGGCGAGCACGCGTACGTCATCGACGACGTCAACCGGTCCAACGTCGGGTTCGGGGCGCTCAACTCGCGGCTCTACGAGAGCGCCGCGTCGGGTGCGCTGCCCATCGTCAACACGCGGCTCGGCCTCGAGGAGCAGGGCTTCGGCCACCTGCCGACCTACCGGGACGCGCGCGAGCTGTCCGAGGTCCTCACCGAGCTCCGCGCCGATCCGGCGCGCACGGCGCTGCTCGCTGAGCAGACGCGCAACGTGGTGCTCGAGCGCCACACGTGGACGACCCGGGCCCGCCAGTTCACGGCGGCGCTCGCCGAGGGCGCGGCGCGGTACGACGCGCCCCCGGCGCCGCGGGCCGTGCACTTCTTCCCGGACTACTCCAACAACCCCTACCAGCGGATGCTGTTCTCCGGGCTGGAGGCCGACGGCGGCTACCCGGTGCCCGTCACGGACGCCCTCGGCCACCTCAAGACGCGCGTGGCCGCTCCCGGTGCCCCTGGCATCCTCAACATCCACTGGACCGACCCGATCCTGCAGCCGTCCCGGGGACCCTTCTCGGCCCGCCTCGTGCTCGACGACTTCGCGGCGACGCTCCGGGAGTTCAAGGCCCGGGGCGGCCACCTGATCTGGACCGTGCACAACGTGCTGCCGCACGAGGGCAAGTTCCAGTGGGGCGAGATCGAGCTGGCCCAGCTGTTGGCCGACGAGGCGGACGCGGTCCACCTGCTGTCGGAGGAGACGATCGAGCAGGCGGCGCCGTTCTATCGGATCGAGCCGTCGAAGGCCGTCGTCATCGAGCACTCCAGCTACGACGGGATCTACCCGACCTGGGTCTCGCGGGAGGGTGCCCGCGCGCGTCTCGGCATCCAGCCGGGGGAGCGCGCGATCATCGCCCTCGGCGGCGTCCGTCCCTACAAGGGCCTGGACCGGCTCGTGTCGGTCTTCGACGAGCTGCACCAGGACGACCCGTCGCTGCGGCTCCTCATCGCGGGGCGCCCGGGCCGCCTGGCGCGCTCCGCGCGCTTCGAGGCGCAGTGCCTCGCCGACCCGCGGATCATCGCCAAGTTCGAGTTCGTGCCCGACGACCAGCTGCAGGTGTGGATGAAGGCCGCGGACCTCGCCGTCCTGGCCTACCGCAACATCCTCAACTCGGGCTCGTTCCTGCTGTCGCAGACCTTCGGGCTCCCGGTCGTCGCGCCGCGGGCCGGTGCGATCGCCGCGTTCGACGGACGGCCCCAGGTGCGGCTCTTCGAGCCGAAGGACGACGACTCGCTGGCCGGGGCGATCAAGCTCGCGCTCGACGAGATCCTCGCGGACCCCACGGCGACGCGCGAGGCCCGGGCCGCGGCCGCCGCGCTCGCCGCCGAGCGCTCCCCGGAGCGCATGGGTCGGCAGTTCGCGTCGCTCGTGTCCGGTCTCGATGTCTGAGCGCGCCCCCCGTCTCGCCGTCATCGGTGGCGGCCAGCTCGCCCGGATGATGGCCGAGCCGGCCGCCGCCCTCGGCGTGCCGCTCCGGCTGCTGGCCGAGGGCCCCGACGTCTCCGCGGCGCAGGTGGTCCCCGACCAGCGGGTGGGCGACCACCGCGACCTCGACGACCTGCGGGCCGTGACCGCCGGCTGCGTGGCCGTCACGTTCGACCACGAGCACGTGCCCACGGAGCACCTGCGCGCCCTCGCGGCCGACGGCGTCGCCGTACGACCGGGTCCCGATGCGCTCGTCCACGCCCAGGACAAGTCCGTGATGCGCCGTCGGCTCGCGGAGCTGGGGGTGCCCTGCCCGCGCAACGCGGTCGTCGCCTCGCCCGAGGAGGTGGCGGAGTTCGGGCTGCCGTGCGTGCTCAAGACCACCCGGGGCGGGTACGACGGCAAGGGCGTCTGGGTCGTCCGTGAGCTCGCCGACGCCGACGCCGCCTTCGCGGCGGCCCGGGAGGCGGGCGTCGAGGTGCTCGCCGAGGAGCTCGTCGACTTCGTGCGGGAGCTGTCCGCGCTCGTGGCACGCTCGCCGAGCGGCCAGGCCGCGGCGTACCCCGTCGTCGAGACCGTGCAGCGCGACGGCATCTGCCACGAGGTGACGGCCCCGGCCCCCGACCTCGCCGAGGGGCTCGCGACCCGTGCGCAGGAGATCGCCCTGCGGGTGGCGGGCGAGCTCGACGTCGTCGGCATCCTCGCGGTCGAGCTCTTCGAGACGGCCGACGGCCGCGTCCTGGTCAACGAGCTGGCGATGCGTCCGCACAACACCGGCCACTGGACGCAGGACGGAGCGGTGACCTCGCAGTTCGAGAACCACCTGCGCGCCGTGCTCGACCTGCCGTTGGGCTCGCCCGCGCCCCGCGCGCGCTGGAGCGTCATGGTCAACATCCTCGGCTCGGCGAGCGTCGACCCGGCGACCGCGGGCCGGCTCTACGACGGCTACCCCCACGCGCTCGCCCGCGACCCGGGCCTGCGGGTGCACCTGTACGGCAAGGACCTGCGGCCCGGCCGCAAGGTCGGCCACGTCAACGTCTACGGCGACGACCTCGAGGAGTGCCGCGAGCGCGCCCGCCACGCGGCCGCCTGGTTCGCCGGCGACCTCGGCAACGAGAGCGAGTGAGATGAGCGAGTCCACCGGGCGTCCCGCCCCCCGCGTCGGCATCGTGATGGGGTCGGACTCCGACTGGCCCGTCATGGAGGCCGCGGCCACCGCGCTGGCCGAGTTCGACGTGCCCTTCGAGGCCGACGTCGTCTCGGCGCACCGGATGCCCGACGAGATGCTGGCCTACGGCCGCGAGGCCCACGGTCGCGGGCTCGCCGCGATCATCGCCGGCGCCGGCGGTGCGGCGCACCTGCCGGGCATGCTCGCGGCCGTGACGCCGCTGCCGGTGATCGGGGTGCCGGTGCCGCTGCGCCACCTCGACGGCATGGACTCCCTGCTGTCCATCGTCCAGATGCCGGCGGGCGTGCCCGTGGCGACGGTCGCGGTGGGCAACGCCCGCAACGCGGGCCTGCTGGCCGTGCGGATCCTCGCCGCGACCGACCCGGCGCTGGCCGAGCGGATGGTCGCGTTCCAGGCCTCGCTGCGCGACGCCGCCCACGCCAAGGGCGAGGTCGTGCGGTCGGCGTCGTCGGTCGGCGCGTCGCGCGCCGGTTTCTGAGCGACCGGGGCCTCCCCGGCCCAGGCGTCAGCCCCGCCGGTTCCACTCGATGGCGGGGCAGGTGTCCATGACGGCCACCAGGCCGGCGGAGCGGGCGCGGTCGATCGCGTCCTGGTCGACCACGCCGAGCTGCAGCCACACGCCCTGCGCGCCGACGGCGATCGCCTCGTCGACGACCGCTCCGGCGAACTCGGAGCGCCGGAACACGTCGACCACGTCGATCGGGAACGGCACGTCGGCCAGGCTGGCGTAGCCCTGCTCGCCGTGCACCGTCGGCGCCTTGGGGTGCACGGGCACGATCCGCTTGCCGCGCTGCTGGAGCAGCTGCGCGATGCGCCACGCGGTGCGGCCCGGGTCGTCGGAGAGCCCGACGACGGCCCACGTCTCGAGCTCGTCGAGCATCCGGGCGACCGCCGCGGGGTCCTGCGGGCCGGGGTCGGTGGAGGCGCTCATCGCGCGTCCCCGAAGACGTCGGGAACGCGCGAGGCCGGGGCCTCGAACGCGGGGTCGCGCTTCTCGAGGAACGCGGCCACGCCCTCCTTGCCGTCCGCCATCGAGGCGTAGAACATCGCGAGCGAGTCCGCCCGGTGGGCGTCGACGGGGTGCCCGGCCCCCGCGCCGCGGTAGAGGAGCTGCCGGGCGAGCGCCACGCCGTACGGCGAGCGGTTGCGGGTGAACCGGCGCGCCAGCTCGTACGCCGCGGGGAGCAGGTCCTCCGGCTCGTGCACCGAGCGCACCAGCCCGCCCTCGAGGAGCTCGGCGGGCTCGAGGATATCGGCGGTGTAGACCCACTCGAGGGCACGGGGCAGGCCGACGAGGCGGGGGAGGAACCACGAGGAGCAGGCCTCGGGCACGATCCCGATGCGCCCGAAGACGAAGCCGACGCGGGCCTTGGTCGAGACCAGCCGCACGTCCATCGGCAGCGTCATGGTGGCGCCGATCCCCACGGCGGCGCCGTTGATGGCCGCGATGACCGGCTTGCGGCAGTCGAAGATCGCGAGCGAGACCCGGCCGCCCGTGTCGCGGACGCCGTCCCGGATCTCGGGGGCGTCGAAGCGGTCGACGAGGTCCTGGGGCGTGGGCGCGAGGGACTCGTCGAGGCCGAACACGTTGCCCTCGCGGGTCAGGTCCATGCCGGCGCAGAAGGCGCGACCCGCGCCCGTCACCACGACGGCGCGCACCTCGTCGTGGTCGTTGACGCGCCGGAAGGCGTCCTCCAGCTCGTCCGCCATCGTCACGGTGAAGGAGTTCAGCGCGTCGGGGCGGTCGAGCGTGAGGGTGAGGATCCCGTCGTCGTCGACCGACCAGGAGAGGGTCTCGTAGCGCGGGGTGTCGGGAGTGGTCACGGGATCAGGGCTCCAGTCCGGTCGCGGTGCAGAGGTCGTCGGTGATGCTGTCGGTCTCGTTCGTGGCGATCGCCTCGAAGAGGGCCGTGGAGCGCGCCTCGTCCCACGACTCGGCGGACGAGTCGGCGAGGGGCACGGTGCAGTTGCGGGCGCCCCCGCCGATGGCCCGCAGGGCGAGGCCCATGCGGGCCGCCTCCACCACGTTCGTCTGCTCGTCGACGGCGATGAAGGAGGTCGCGGCGACGTTGAGCCCCACGTAGCGCCACGGCAGCAGCACGTTGAGCGGGTTGGCGGCCTTGCTGCCCACCGCCGACACCACCTCGCGCTGGTTCTGCACGCGGTCGAGGTCGGAGCGGACGAGGGGGCACTCCGGGGGCCCGTTCTTGGAGCAGCGGGCTCGGGAGTAGTTGAGGGCCGTGGTGCCGTCGACCTCCTGGCAGCCGGCCGGGATGTCGAGGTGCGCCCCGTCGTCCTTGATGGCGTCCTCCGGGCAGATCTCGATCCCGCCGATGGCGTCGACGACCTGCGCGACGCCACCCATCCCGATCTCGGCGTAGTGGTCGATGCGGATCCCGGTGTTCTGCTCGATCGTCTCCACCAGGTACTGCGCGCCGTCGTCCCCGCCGCCGCCCTCGGCGAAGACGGCGTTGATCTTGCTCGAGCCGCCGTCGGGCAGGTCGACGAAGGTGTCGCGGGGGAACGACACGACGACCGGCTCGCCACCACCCGTGTGGATCATGATGATCGTGTCGGTGCGGTCACCGCCGACGTCACCGGTGCCGAGCGTGCGGCGCTCCTCCTCGCTGAGCCCGGCGCGCGAGTCGCTGCCGACCACGAGGTAGGTCGTGCCCGGCTGCTCACCGGGCCGGTCGCCCGTCGGCATCGCGTCGATCCGCTCGACGTTGTTCCACGCCCAGATCGGCACGGCGACGAGGAAGACGAGCCACAGCACGAGGAGCAGCATCAGCACCCGGAGGACGGGGAAGCGGCGGCGACGGCGGGGCCGGCCGGCGGCGGGGTGGCCGGGCGCACGACCCGGGGGCGGTCCCGGAGGCGGCGCGGGCGGGCCCTGCGGCGTACGGGGCGGTGGGGCGGAGCGACGGCGACCCTGCGGACGCTCGGGCGGCGGGGGAGCGGGGTAGAGCCCGTCGTCACCCCCCGCGGCCATCAGCCGCGTGGCCTCGTCCTCGTCCCGGGCGGCCCGGCGGCGCGGCTCCGTCGGCTGCGGGCCCCGGCTGCCGCCGGAGCCGTAGAGCCATTCGTACTCGGGCGTGCCCTCGCGGGGGCGGCCGCCGGACTGACCGTCTGACATGAGGGGGACGCTACCGCGCGGTGCTCCGGCGTGGCGTCACCGCTGGGACCGGTGTGGCTGGTGGGATGCAGCACGCAGCCGACGTCTCTTCCCCGACGAGAAAGGTCTGCCATGTCCCCCACCGACCCCTCGGCACCGTCGCGTCCGCGCCCCGTGCGGGGACCGGCGACCCCGGACGACGCCACGCGGGCTCGCGGCGCGCGCGCTCCCCGCGCCGTACGGGCCGGCCGGTCCACCAGCGAGCGCGCCCAGGGCGTGCACCTGCGGCGCGCCCTGACGCTGCTGCTGATGACGCTGGTGCTCCCGGGATCGGCCCAGCTGGTCGCCGGCAACAAGCGGGTCGGACGGATGGCGCTCCGGGTGTGGCTCGGGCTGCTGGCCCTCGTGCTCCTGGTGGCGCTCGTCGCGTCGGTCTGGAACGGCCTGCTCCTCAAGCTCGGGGCCAACATGGACCTCCTCGGCATCATCCGGCTCGTGCTGGTCGTGCTGGCCGTCGGCTGGGCCGCGCTGTTCATCGACGCGTGGCGGATCGCGGCGCCGGGTGCCCTGCAGCGCCGCCAGCGGGTCGCGCTGGTCACCCTCAACGGCGTCCTCTGCTTCTCGGTGGTCGGCGGCCTGCTCTTCTCCGCCCACGCGATCGAGGTCGGTCGCGGCTTCGTCACCAGTGTGTTCACGGGGGAGGAGGTCACCGAGCCGACCGCCGGTCGCTACAACGTGCTGCTCATCGGGGCCGACGCGGGGGAGGGACGGATCGGGCTCCGGGCCGACTCGATGACGGTGGCGAGCATCGACGAGGAGTCGGGCCGCACCGTGCTCATCTCGCTGCCCCGCAACATGCAGCGGTTCCCGTTCCGCGAGGGCTCCGTGATGGACGAGCAGTTCCCCGACGGCTTCGACTGCGAGGGCTGCTACCTCAACGGCGTCACGACCTGGGCGACCGACCACCCCGACCTCTTCGGGCTCTCGTCGGGCTCCAGCCACGACGAGCTCTTCGACGCCGGCATGGACGCGACGATCTCCGCCGTCGAGGGCGTCACCGACCTCGACGTCAACTACTGGGCGATGGTCGACATGCGCGGCTTCGAGGACCTCGTCGACGCCGTCGGCGGTGTCGAGCTCAACGTCCGCGGCCGCATCCCGATCGGTGGCGTCGGTGCCCCGATCTCGGGCTACATCGAGCCCGGCGTGCAGCAGCTCGACGGCTACCGCGCCCTCTGGTTCGCGCGGTCCCGCGCGGACTCCGACGACTACTCCCGCATGGCCCGCCAGAAGTGCGTCATGAGCGCGATGCTGCAGCAGATGGACCCGACGACGGTCCTGACCAGCTTCGGCCAGATCGCCGACGCGGGCGCCAACATGCTCGAGACCAGCATCCCGCCCGGCGAGGTCGACCGCTTCGTGGACCTGGCGCTCAAGGCGCGCAACGAGCCCATCTCGACCGTCTCGATCGTGCCCCCGGCCGTGAACACCGCCGACCCGGACATGGACGTCGTGCACCAGATGATCGCCGACGGGCTGGCGGGCGACGCGGGCGCGGCCGACGACGCCCCCGCGACCGAGGAGGCCGAGGCGCCGGCGACGGACGGCTCCGGCTCGGGCTCTGGTGGCTCGGGTGGCTCGGGCGGGTCGGGCGGTGGCGAGGCCGCGGCTCCCGAGACCGTGACGGGTGGCTCGATCGGCTCGCGCGACGAGGGCTACTCCGCGAACGAGACGAGCGACCTGGGATCGGCCTGCTGATCCGCCGCGCCGGCGGTCGCCGGACGGTGGGTGGCGACGGCCGGTACGGCGCGGATCGGCCCGCGGCGGCGCTGGTGACCGCGTTGTGTGCGGTAGGTGCGGCCTGATCCGTGCTGGGCATGTCCCATCCGCACATTTCGCGCTCCCCGGGGACGGTGTGCCCTCGCCGGGCCGGGTGGCGGTCGGTCGCGCGGGCGCGAGCAGTGTGCGGTTGGTGCGGCCTGATCCGTGTCGGGCGCGTCCCGTCCGCACATTTCGCGCTCCCCGGGGGCGGCGTGCCCTCGCCGGGCCGGGTGGCGGTCGGTCGCGCGGGCGCGAGCAGTGTGCGGTTGGTGCGGCCTGATCCGTGTCGGGCAGGTCCCGTCCGCACATTTTGTGCCCCCTGGGGGTGGGGCGGTGCGGGTTCGCCGGGTCGGGTGGCGGTCGGTCGCGCGGGCACGTGCAGTGTGCGGTTGGTGCGGCCTGATCCGTGTCGGGCAGGTCCCGTCCGCACATTTCGCGCTCCCCGGGGGCGGCGTGCCCTCGCCGGGCCGGGTGGCGGTCGGTCGTGCGGGCGCGAGCAGTGTGCGGTTGGTGCGGCCTGATCCGTGTCGGGCACGTCCCATCCGCACATTTCGCGCGCCCGGGGACGGTGTGCCCTCGCCGACCCGAGGTGGCGCGCGACACGTTCGCCTCGGATCCGGGGGGCCCCTGCCGATGGCTGAGGGGTACGAAAACGGGGCCCTGCCGGCGTGTCACAGCCCGATCGGGCTCAGTTTGACGAATGATCTCGGAAGTGCGCGGCGTGGCGGCTTGATAATCACA
Source organism: Nocardioides zeae (assembly GCF_010686755.1). Classification (GTDB taxonomy): domain Bacteria; phylum Actinomycetota; class Actinomycetes; order Propionibacteriales; family Nocardioidaceae; genus Nocardioides; species Nocardioides zeae. The sequence goes on from NZ_JAAGXA010000001.1 coordinate 439,536, forward strand.
CCGTTGTAGTTCTCGCGTTCGGCTTGCCTGTTACTCATGTGACGTGTGTGATGGCCGACGTCTCGTGTGAACAACTTCCCCCGTCGCGCGCAGGAGCCCTCTCGATGTCAGCCAGCAAGTCTCGATACGTCAGCGTCTGCCAGCAGGCGCTGACGCTCCTCGCGGTGGCCGCCGTGCTCGCACCCGCGGCCAACGTCGTCTCCCTCGACATCTCCCACTCGCCGGAGGTCGCGCCGACGATGCCCATCGCCGCCGGACCCGGCGACGAGGCCCCCGTCGAGTCGGCTCCGGTCGAGTCGACGGTCGAGGAGGTGGCCCTGACGGCGACGCAGGACGCGGTCCCCGCCGAGCCGACCGCTCCCGAGGCGACGGGGTCCCCGGAGTCCCCGGAGCCCTCGGCGACCCCGGAGGCCCCCGACGCCCAGCGCGCCCCCGCGCCGGAGTCGGAGCAGCCGACCGGGGAGCCCACCCAGGAGCCCACCCAGGAGCCCACCCAGGAGCCCACCGCGCCTGCGACGACCGACGCGGACGGCCTCGCGCTCCCCGGGGTGACGACCGAGCTGCTCAGCGACCCTCAGCCCGTCACGGGCTTCGGTGCCGTGGGCGTCACCTGGGACCCGGCGACCCCCGTCGCGGGCGACGCGATCACCTTCCTCGTGCGCACGGCCACCGACGGCACGTGGAGCGACTGGGAGACGATGCCGTACGAGGCCGAGGAGGAGGAGGCCGCGACCGCCGCGGAGAACGCGGACGCCGGGAGCGGCGAGGAGGCCGACGCGCGCCCCGGCACGGAGCTGGTGTTCGTGGGCGAGGTCGACGAGGCCCAGGTGCAGGTGACGGCCCCGGGCGGGCTCCCGGCCGACCTCACGGTCGCTGTCATCGACCCGGGCACGTCGGACGTCGTCGAGGAGGCGCCGGAGTACGCCGCGCCCGACGCGACCGCCGACCCGAGCGCCACCACGACGGAGGGCGAGGGCGACAGCGCCGACACCAGTGCCGCGCCCGCCGACGACACCATCGCGCTGCAGGCCGCCGCGAGCGGTGTGTCGCAGCCGTCGATCTACTCCCGCGCCCAGTGGGGTGCCGACGAGGGCATGCGCGACGGCTCGCCGCGCTACGCCGCCGTCAAGGGCGCCGTCATCCACCACACGGTGAACGCGAACAACTACACGGCCGACCAGGTGCCGGGGATCATCCGGGGCATCTACGCCTACCACGTGAAGTCCCAGGGCTGGTCCGACATCGGCTACAACTTCCTCGTCGACAAGTTCGGCCGCCTGTGGGAGGGCCGCTACGGCGGGATCACCAAGGCCGTCCGCGGAGCGCACATCTCCGCCTACAACGACTACACCTTCGGCATCAGCGCGATCGGCAACTACGAGACCGCGCAGCCGACCCAGGTGATGCTCAACTCGATCGCCCACCTCATCGCGTGGAAGCTGAAGATCCACGGCATCGACGCCACCTCGACGCAGAGCTTCGGTGGCGACCGCTACCCGGCGATCATCGGCCACCGCGACGGCGGCCAGACGGCGTGCCCGGGCAAGTACCTCTACGCGAAGCTGGGCTGGATCCGCACCGAGGCGAAGCGCATCCAGACGTCGGGCGGTTCCACGAGCCCGACGCCGGCGCCGACCCCGGGCAGCAACGCGTCCCGTCCGGCGATCACGAAGTCCAACCTGATCGGCAACGACCGGCCCGACCTCGTCTTCCGCCAGGCCGACGGCCGCGTCTGGATCCTGCCCACCGGCGGGCTCAACGCGTACGGCGCGCGCATCGCGGTCGGCACGTTCCCCGGGGCCCAGGGCGTGACGATCTCGCCGGACCTCACCGGTGACGGCCGCCAGGACATGGTCGTGGTGGACAGCCGTGGCCACGCCCTGCTCTACCCGGGCACGGCCGAGGCCGGGAAGTTCGGCTCGCCGCGGAGCATCAGCCCGGGCATGTTCAAGGGCACCGAGAACCTCATCGGGGTCGGGGACCTCGACGGCGACGGCAAGAACGACCTCATCGCCCGGTTCAAGGCGACCGGTCAGACGATCCTCTACCGCGGCAACGGCAACGGGAAGTTCTCCGCGGTCTCCATCGCCCGCGACTGGAGGGCCTACCAGCTCTTCACGGTCATCGGCGACGTCACCGGCGACGGGGTGCGCGACATCATCGCGAAGGACACCTCCGGCAAGATGTGGGTGCTCCCGACCGGCGTGCGCCGCAACGGCAACGAGCGCCAGTTCGTGGTCGGCACCCGCAAGTCGGTGCCCGGCGACTTCTCCGCGGTCGCGGCGATGGGCGGCTGGGGCGACGTCAACGCCGACGGCAGGCCCGACCTCCTCCTGCGGCTCACGAGCGGCTCGCTCTACCTGATGCCCTACAACGGCGGCAACGCGCGGTTCGGCCCCACCCGGGGTCCCCTCTCCGGGGGTGGCAAGTTCCGCGAGATCAGCAGCGCGGGCAACCTGAAGGGCAGCAGCGCGAGCGACCTGCTCGGACGGATCGGTGACACCGTCTACATCGTGCCGCACGCCGGCACGGTCGACCACTACGCCGCCAAGGCCACCAACATCGTCGTGCCCAACGGCACCGCGGTCTTCAACGTCGGCGACTGGAACAAGGACGGCAAGGGCGACATCGTCACCCGGGCCCCCGACGGCGCGCTGTCCCTGTGGCGGGGCGACGGCAAGGGCCAGTTCGCCCCCGGCGTGGCGCTCGGCTCGGGCTTCGGCTCGGTGACGAAGCTCCGGTTCGTCGGTGACGTGACGGGCGACGGCCTGCCCGACTTCTACGGGCGCGACGCGGCCGGCAAGCCGACGATCTTCCCGGGCAACGGGGCGACGGGCTTCAAGGCGCCGCTCTCCGCGAGCAAGGCGATGGACGAGTTCTGGTACTTCCGCGGCAGCGACCTGAGCGCCTACGACCTCGTGACCGCGACGGCGTCCCTCACCGGCAAGACGACGACCGACATCGTGCTGCGGCACAAGGCCTCGGGCATCCTGCGGCTCCTGCAGTTCGACGCCGCCGGCCGCGTCATCACCAACCGCACCATCGCCGAGCCGTCGAAGGGCATCACGTCGCTGGGCTGATCCGCTCGTCACGCTCGATGACCGCGCGCCGCTCGTCCCACCACGGGGCGAGCGGCGCGTCGTCGTCCACGAGCACAACGGAGCCGCCGGCCGCCAGGACCGCGACCGTACGCCGCAACGCGGCCCGCTCCGCCAGCCCGGTGAGCAGCACCCGGCCGCCGGGGGACGCCACGGAGCCGGGCGTGCCGCCGAGGAGCTCGGCCTGGCTGACGTCCGGCAGCGCGGCGTCGTCGGCGGTGGGGGGATCGAGCGCGACGTACCCGTCCGGCTGGCCCCACACCTCGACGCCGAGGTCGTGGACGCCGCTCGGCACGCCCGCGGGGAACGGGCGGGCGAGGGGCGTGAGCGCGGCGGCGACGACGACCCGGTCGTCGGCCTCGGGGGCCCAGCGCTCGAGGGAGGCGGGACCGCACAGCACGGCGTCGGCTGCGGCTGCCGCTGCGTCACCGGGCTGGGCGACCACCAGGCCGGCGGACCACGCCGCCCCCCACGCCACGGGCGCCAGCCAGTGCGTCGGCAGGTCGACGAGCAGCGTGTCGCCACGCTCGAGGTCGAGCGCGTCGGTGAGCAGGCCGGCGGTCTTCGCGACCCAGTTGGCGTAGGTCACGACGGAGAGCTCGACGCGCTCGGACGTCACCCCGGAGTCGTCGTGGGCGTACCAGGTCACGAGGGGGCGCCCGGCGTCGGCGGCCACGAGACCGGCCAGCAGGTCGGGGAAGACGGCGGGGCGGCGCGAGGAGACGGTCACGTCGTCATCTTCGCAGCCGTCCCGGAAGCCCGAGAGCCCCGGCCGTGGCGGCCGGGGCTCTCGGGCGGGCGGTGCGGGGCTCACATGGCGTTGGGCTCCGTGGAGTTGGTGTAGGGCCAGCGGAGCATGAACTCCTTGAGCGCCTCGCCGCTGGGGGCGCTGCAGTACTGGATCACGCCGTAGCTCGTGGGCTGCTCCTCGCCCTCGGCCGTCGGGGCGACGAGCTCCGGCGCGTCGCCGACCGCGGGCTCCGGGTCGATCGCCCAGTGGGTCAGCGCCACGTGCACGCCGCCCTCGAGCTCGGGGGCCTCGTTGCCGGTCAGCTCCGCGACCTGCTCCATACCGGCCTGCATGTCGGTCGCCCACTCGTTCTGGTCGCCCTCGGCCTCGTCCGCGCCGTACCACGGCACGGCCTTGAACTTGAGGCGGAAGTTGTCGGTGCCCTGCAGCTTCTTGCCGATGCCCTCGATCTCGTTGACCTCGTCCGCGTCGTCCGCGACCGTCTGGTCGTACCAGAGGAACGTGTAGCCGTGCTCGGAGTTGTGCACGAGCTGCTCGAGCTCGGAGCGGTCGTCCCAGCCGTAGAACTTGCGCTCCATGGCCGCGGGCACCGACCGGTGGGGGCCGAAGATCGGGGGCGACGTCGTGTACTCGATCGAGCCGGAGTCGCGGTGGTCCTGCTCACCCGTCGCCGGGATCACCATCTCCGGGCCGCAGACCGTGGCCGGGGCGCCGATGCTGGCGAGGTCGATGTCGTCGAACTTGCGCAGGTCCCACCAGTTCATGACGGGCCGGTACGCCGCCGCACCGACGATGAGCAGGGCGACCACGGCGCACACGCCGACGATCATGAAGCTGCCGCGCCGCTCGGCGCGCTGGTGCGCCTTGAGCTGCTTCTTGGCCTTGGCGGCACGGTCGTTGCTCGGGGTCTTCGCCACGGTCTGGCAATCCTCACGGGGTCGGGACGAGGGCAGGTCGGCGTGCACCGACGACGGCGCACGAGAGGGGAGTTTACGGACTACCCCGGACGAAGCGGACCTCCGCCGTCCCGACAGGCTCCCACGACCAGCCGAGGACCCGGGTCAGCGCGTCGAGGGAGGCCCGCGCGGCGTGGAGGTCGGCGACGGGCGCGGCGACTCCCGCGTCGTCGACGAGGACCGGCACGGCGAGCACCCGCGTCAACGCGTCGGCCACGTCGGCGGGGGCGGCGGGACCGCCGAACCCGTCCCGCAGCTCGGCCTCGTCCACCTGGGCCGCCAGGGCGGCGACGACGGCCTCGCGCGCGCCGTACCCGAACATGTCGCGCTCGGGCGCGCGCACCAGGCCCGCGGCCCCGGGCCCGTCCTCGTCGGCGGGGAGCACGAGGTCGGCGCGGCCGCGCAGGAGCGCGAGGGGGCGCCCGCCGAGCTTGCCCTGGGCGAGCTCGGCGGCGGAGGCGATCTCGTCCGCGACGGCCGGGGCCGTGACGGCGAGGGGGTTGCCGTAGGAGTCGACGCGGCCGGCGTGGTCGTCGAGCACCCGGAGACCGGCGGCGCCGACGGCGATGTCCGTCTGCCCCTCGCGCCACGCCCGCCCGGCCGTGTCCGTGACGACCACGCCGACGACGGCGCCGGTGCGGCGGCGTACCTCCGCGCGCAGCGCCCGGGCCGACGCGTCCGGGTCGTGGGGGAGGGGGACGACGCTGCCCGCGACGACGTTGGAGTTGTCGACGCCGGCCGCGGCCAGCGTGAGCCCGTGGCGCGTGCGCGCGATGCGGGTGGGGCCGCGGCGGGCGACCACCCGGACGGTCTCGTCGTCGATGACGGACTCGCGGTCGGAGGTCACGACCCGTCCCTCGGCCTTGGCGACCGCCTTGCTGGTGACGACGACGACGTCGCCGTCGCGCGGGGCGAGGTGGGCGACGACGAGCGCGGCCAGGTCGGTGCCGGCCTCGACCTCGCCGATGCCGTCCGGAGCCAGCACCTCGAGCCCGTTCACGACGCGGTCCCCGCGAAGGCCGCCTCGACGGCGGCGGCGGCCATGCGGGCCGTCGCGTCGTGGTCGGTCATCATCAGCGGCACCGCGCGGGAGCGGAGGCCGGCGGCCTCGAGCGCGGGGAGCTGGGCCGCGTCGCGCTCGTCGATCAGCCACGCGTCGAGCACGCCCGTGCTGCCGGGGCCGCGGGCGCCGTAGTGCCGACCCACCGCGCCCGCCGACACCTCGACGCCGATCGACTCGAGCATCTGGCGGGCCATGCCGCGCACCGGACCGTCGCCGACGATGGGGGAGAGGCCCACGACGCGCGCGTCGGTGGCGGCGACGGCGTCGCGCACCCCCGGTACGCCGAGGATGGTGCCCACCGAGACGACCGGGTTCGACGGGGGCAGCACGACGAGGTCGGCCTGCGCGATCGCGTCGAGGACGCCCGGGGCGGGCGTGGACGTGTCCAGCCCCACCACGACGACCGTCTCGGCGGGCACCTCGGCGCGCAGGCGGATCCAGTACTCCTGGAAGTGCACGACCCTCCGTCCGCTCGGCGCGTCGGGGTCGGCGATCGCCACGTGGGTCTCGACCCGGTCGTCCGTCATCGGCAGCAGGCGCAGGCGCGCGCCGAGGGGCGTCAGCCAGCGGCGGCACAGGGCGGTGGTGACGTCGGAGAGCGGGTAGCCCGCCGCCAGCATCTGCGTGCGCACGAGGTGGGTGGCGACGTCGCGGTCGCCGAGCCCGAACCAGGTGGGCTCGACGCCGTACGCCGCGAGCTCGGTCTTGACGCTCCAGGTCTCCTCGCGCCGACCCCACCCGCGGCCGGGGTCGATGCCGTCCCCGAGGGTGTACATGACGGTGTCGAGGTCCGGGCAGACCTTGAGGCCGTGGACCCAGATGTCGTCCGCGGTGTTGGCCACCACGGTCACCTCCGTGGCCTCCGACCCGCCGGGCACCTGGCCTCCTGCGAGACCGTGGAGCAGGCCCTGCAGGAAGCGGGCGCCGCCCATGCCTCCGGAGAGGACGGTGATCCGCTGCAGGGTGGGGGGCGTCGGGCTCATGGGACCACCCTGCCGGACGGGTCCGCGCGCCCGTGAACCGGGCTCAATAGCAGACTGCTTGTAACACACGGCGGGCTTGACTTACGGGTACGACAGGCATGTAATTCCCACAGTGTTCTTTCCCTTCAGACGCGACGGCGTCGGCCGAAGTGGAGAACCAGCAGGAGCCGGGGTGCGGCCGACGGTGACGTATCGACGTCGCCGAGGTGTGCCGAATGGGTCGAGGAACCGGGGAAGGGGCGGGTGGCGTTGATCGAGCTCAATCTCGTTGACGGAGACGCCGGGGAACCGGGCTGGCAGGAGCGTGCGCTCTGCGCGCAGACCGACCCGGAGGCGTTCTTCCCTGAGAAGGGCGGATCCACGCGCGAGGCCAAGAAGGTCTGTCTCACGTGTGAGGTGCGGGACGAGTGCCTGGAGTACGCGTTGATGAACGACGAGCGCTTCGGGATCTGGGGCGGTCTGTCCGAGCGCGAGCGCCGCAAGCTGAAGAAGCGCGCCGTCGTCTGAGCGGGGAAGGAGGTCGGCCGTGACCGACCTCGTCCCCGTCCTCGTCGTCGCCGGCCCGTTGGGCGCCGGCAAGACGACGCTCGTGAACCACCTCCTCAGCCACAGCGCCGACACGCGCGTCGGCGTGATCGTCAACGACTTCGGCGACATCGACGTCGACGGCCTCCTCGTGGCGGGCCAGGCCGACATGCTCTTCTCCGCGAGCGGCGGCTGCCTGTGCTGCGCCACCGACGACGGCGCCGTGGCGGAGTTCGTCGCGCGGCTGACCGCGCCGCGAGCGGGCATCGACGTCGTGGTCGTCGAGGCCAGCGGGGTGGCGGACCCGGTCGCGCTCGTCCACCGCGTGACCACCAGCCTGTCGCGCCGCGCGCGGTTCGGTGGCCTGGTCGTGCTCCTCGACGCCGAGCACGTGGCGCCCGACCTCGCCGATCTCGCCGAGGGCGGGGAACGGCACGGCCAGCTGGTCCACGCGGACCTCGTCGTGCTCACCAAGACCGACCGCGTCGACGCGGGGCACCTCGCGCGGCTGCGCGCCCGCCTGCGCGTCCTCCTGCCCGGGCGACCGGTGACGACCGCCGTGCACGGGGCGCTCGACCCGACCCTGCTCTTCGACCTGCGGCACGACCCGGAGCGGCAGCTCACGCTGGGCGACATCCGGGCGGGTGCCAACGAGCACCTGCACGCGGCGTACCGGTCCGTGAGCTGGACCAGCGCGACCCCTCTCCACCCCCGCCGTCTTGCCGCGTTCCTGGCCGAGGGGGTGCCCGAGGCGTTCCGCATCAAGGGGTTCGTGACCATCGACGTGCCCGGCGCGACGTCCCGCTGGACGGTCCACCGGGTCGGACGGCACGTGCGCGTCACCCCGGGTGCACCGGGCGCGCCGGGCCGGCGGGCCGGCACCGAGCTCGTGCTGATCGGCCCCGAGCTGGGTGGGTCGGCCTACGACGAGCTGGCGGCGATCGTGGCCGCGCCCGACGAGCAGCCCGACCTCGAGGACCTGTGGGGCCTCGAGCGCCTCGTCCCGGCCGAGCTCCGGGCCGACCACCTGCCGAGCGCCGCGGGCTGAGACCCCTCCGACGGGGTGGGGTGCTGTCGCCCGGGGCACGGGTGGGGCAAGGTGTCCTCGTGACCCACGCCACCGATCCCACCTTCGCGCAGGTGCTCGAGGACCGCTTCAGCTGCCGCGCGTTCCTGCCCGAGCCGGTCGAGCCGGAGGTGCTCGACCAGCTGTTCCGCCTGGCCCAGCGCACCCCGTCGTGGTGCAACACCCAGCCCTGGCAGGTGCACCTCGTCACGGGCGAGGCGCGCGACGGGCTCGCGGCCCACCTGGCGGCCGCGGTGACCAGCGCGGCCGGCACCTCGGACCTCCCGACGCCGGAGCGGTACGAGGGCGTCTACCAGGAGCGCCGCCGCGCGTCGGGCTTCGCGCTCTACGAGAGCCTCGGCATCGCGCGGGAGGACACCGCGGCCCGCGGCGCCCAGATGCTGCGCAACTTCGAGTTCTTCGGAGCGCCGCACGTCGCGATCGTGACGAGCGACCGGCTCCAGGGCACGTACGGCGCGATCGACTGCGGCGGGTACGTCGCGACCCTGACCCACGCGGCCACCTCGCTGGGGCTCGCCACGTGTGCCCAGGCGGCGCTGGCGATGTACTCGGACGCCGTGCGGTCCTTCCTCGACCTCCCGGAGGACCGGGTCATCGTCTGCGGCATCTCCCTCGGGCGTGCCGACCTCGACCACCCGGCCAACGGGTTCCGCACCGAGCGGGCCGCGGTCGAGGACGCCGTGACCGTCGTGGACCGCCGCCCGGCGGACCGCGAGGAGGGGGCGGCGTGACCGCCCCCGGCGCCACCGACGACCCGTTCGACGTCGCCGGTCTCGACCTGACCCCGTCGCCGCGGGCGCGCGAGCTGCGGGCCTCGCTCGTGGAGTTCATGAACGAGCACGTGTTCCCGGCGGAGGCGGACTACCACGCGTTCCGCCACGCGGTCGGCCCCCAGGACCACACCCCGGCGCCGGTGCTGGAGACCCTCAAGTCCGAGGCGCGCCGCCGCGGCCTGTGGAACCTGTTCCTGCCCGACGTCGGTCGCATCAGCCAGCTCGACTACGCCGGTCTCGCCGAGATCACCGGCTGGAGCCTCGAGCTGGCTCCCGAGGCCACCAACGGGGCCGCGCCCGACACCGGCAACATGGAGCTGCTCCACATGTTCGGCACGCCCGAGCAGCAGGCGCAGTGGCTCCGCCCGCTGCTTGAGGGCACGATCCGGTCGGCGTTCGCGATGACGGAGAAGGCGGTCGCCAGCAGCGACGCCACCAACATCGAGACGCGCATCGAGCGCGACGGCGACGAGTACGTGATCAACGGGCGCAAGTGGTGGACCTCCGGCGCCGCAGACCCACGGTGTGCCCTGCTCGTCGTCATGGGCAAGACCGACCCGGAGGCCGCCAAGCACCGCCAGCAGTCGATGGTGCTCGTCCCGACCGACACCCCGGGGGTGGAGATCGTGCGGGACCTGCCGGTGTTCGGCCGCCACGACCAGCACGGTCACTGCGAGGTGCTGCTCCGCGACGTACGGGTGCCCGCGACGTCCGTGCTGGGGGAGGAGGGTGCGGGGTTCGCGCTGGCGCAGGCGCGTCTCGGTCCCGGTCGGATCCACCACTGCATGCGTGCGCTGGGCGCCGCCGAGCGGGCGCTCGACCTGCTGGTACGCCGCGCCACGAGCCGCGTCGCGTTCGGCAAGCCGCTCGCGGAGCAGGGCATGGTCCAGCGCGACATCGCCGAGTCGCGGATCGCCATCGACCAGGCCCGGCTGCTCTGCCAGCACGCTGCGGCGGTCATCGACGCCCACGGCAACAAGGCCGCCGCCTCGCTCGTCTCCATGGCCAAGGTCGCCGTCCCGCGGGCGGCGCTCGAGGTCATCGACCGCGCCATCCAGGTGCACGGCGGCGCCGGCATCAGCGACGACGTGCCCCTGGCGATGATGTACGGCTGGCACCGCGCCATGCGCATCTTCGACGGTCCCGACGAGGTACACCTGCGCGGCATCGCCCGAGCCGAGCCCGGGCGGGAGCGGGTGCTCAGGCCCTGAGGTCGGGAGGCTCGGGCTGCGCGGGCGGGCGCCCGGCCGCACGCAGGGTCGCCGAGCCGAACCGCGCGTGCACGTGCACCTCGTCCCACCTGCCCTCCCAGCGCAGCCAGGCCAGGGCGGACGTGGGCATCTCGACGTCCCTGCCCGCCAGGGTGGAGGCGAGGTCGGTGAGGCCGGGGTCGTGGCCGACGACGACCACGGCGTGGTGGTCGTCGTCGAGGCCCGCGACCAGCGCGGCGAGGTGCCCGGCGTCGAACGTGTAGACGCGCTCGTGCAGCACCAGCGCCGGCGGGGTCGCGAGGTGGGCGGCCGCGAGGTCCCAGGTCGTCGTCGCCCGCACGGCGGGGGAGACGAGCGCGAGGTCGAGGCGCGGTCCGTGGGCGGCGAGCCACGCCCCGGCCTCGGCGGCCTGCCGTCGACCGCGACGGCCGACGGGCCGCTCGCGGTCGGGCGATCCCGTCGACCAGTCCGACTTCCCGTGGCGCAGGAGGACCAGGTCGCGCGTCGGGGGCATGGCCCGCAGGGTAGCGTTGTCCGGCGTCGGGTGGGTGTCGGTTCAGGCGTCGAGGAAGTGGTCCGCGGTGAGCGGCAGCGACCGCACCCGCACCCCGGTGGCGTGGAAGGTCGCGTTCGCGATGGCGGCCGAGGTGCCGACGATCCCGATCTCCCCGATCCCGCGTGATCCCATCGGCGTGGCGAGGTGGTCCTCCTCCTCCAGCCACTCCGCCTGCAGGTCCCGCACGTCGGCGTGCGCCGCCACGTGGTAGGTCGCGAGGTCCTGCGTGACGACGTGACCCGTGCGCGGGTCGCGCCACCCCTCCTCGTGCAGGGCCGCGGACAGTCCCATGGTCAGGGCGCCCAGCAGCTGGGAGCGCGCCGTCATGGGGTTGATGACGCGGCCGACGGAGTAGACACCGTGCAGCCGGGAGACCCGCACCTCCCCGGTCCAGCGGTGCACCCGCGCCTCGGCGAACACCGCGCCGAAGGAGTGCATCGCGTGGCCCTCGGTGTCGGCGTACGCCCCGCTCGCCGCGGTCGTGTGCAGCCCGGGGTCGGGGGAGCTGCCGTGGTCGTGCCGGAACTGCTGGGCGGCCGCGGCGATGGCGCTGCCCCACGACGACGTGCCGGACGACCCGCCCGCGACCGTGGCGAACGGGAGGTCGGTGTCGCCGATCGCGAGGTCGATGCAGTCGGGCGCGACCTGGAGCGCGTCGGCGGCGATCTGCACCAGCACGGTGCGGGCGCCGGTGCCGAGGTCGACCGCGCCGACGTCGACGCCGTACCGGCCCTCGCCCAGCGAGCGGATGCGGGCGGTGTTGCCCGGGGAGAAGAGCATGGGGTACGTCGCCGACGCGACCCCCGTGCCGACCCACCAGTCGCCCTCGGCGCGGGCGCGGGCCTCGGCCGGCCGTCCCGACCAGCCGAACCGGTCCGCGCCGACGCGGAGGCACTCGACGAGGCGGCGTCCGTTGAACGGCCGCCCGCTCTCCGGGTCGACCTCCGGCTCGTTGCGTTCCCGGAGGTCGATCGGGTCGATGCCGGCGGCCACCGCGAGCTCGTCCAGCGCCACCTCCTGGGCGTGCATGCCGGGCATCTCGCCGGGGGCGCGCATCCAGGACGGCACGGGGACGTCGAGCGCGGCCACCCTGTGGGTCGTGGCGCGGTGGGGCGCGGCGTACATCATGCGGGCCGCGGTGGCGGACTGCTCGGCGAACTCCTTGATGCGCGACGTCTGGGAGGACGCGTCGTGGCGGACCACGAGGAGCGTGCCGTCGGGCTCCGCGCCGAGGCGCACGCGCGAGCGGGTGGCCGTGCGGTAGCCGGTCAGCGCGAACATCTGCTGCCGCGTCACCGCGAGACGCACCGGACGGCCGGGCAGGGCGAGCGCGGCGAGCGCCACCGCCACCTCGGGGGCGTGGGGGAGACCCTTGCTGCCGAAGCCGCCGCCGACGTACGGCGCGAGCACGCGCACCTGCTCCGGCGCCAGCCCCAGGACGGGCGCGAGGGTCGTGCGCACCGCGTGCACCGCCTGGGTGGAGTCGTGGAGCGTGAGCAGCGCGCCGTCCCACGTCGCGGTCGCGGCGTGGGGCTCCATCGGGCTGTTGAACTCGTGCGGCGTGACGTAGGTGGCGTCGATGACCACCGGCGCCGACGCGAACGCGGCGTCGGGGTCACCGACCTCCGTGTCCGTCTCGGCGCCCGCGTTGACCTCCTCGGGGGCGTAGGTGGCGCTGTGCTCGTCGAACACGACCTCGGCCGGCTCCTCGTCCTGGTGCACGCGCACCAGGAGCGCCCCCTCGCGGGCGGCCTCCGACGAGGTGGCCACCACGAGCGCGACGATCTGCCCGCGGAAGGCGATCCGGTCGTCCTGCAGCACGGTGAGCTCGCGGTCCTCGGTGTCGGCGAGCCGGGGTGCGCTCTCGTGGTCGAGCACGCGGAGCACGCCCGGGTGGTCGAGGGCGTCGCTCGCGTCCACCCGCAGCACCCGGCCGCGGGCGGTCGTGGACGTGACCAGCCAGGCGTGCAGGACCTCGCCCTCCACCGGGTGCTCGACCGCGTACGTCGCGGCCCCCGTCACCTTCTCGACGCCGTCCTGGCGGTCGAGGTGCCGCCCCATGGCCCGGGCGTCGACGACGTCCGGGACGAGCTGGGTCACGATGTCGGCGCTCATCGGGCACCGCCCGCGAGCCGCAGGAGCGTGTGGGCCGTCAGGTTCCGCACCATCGCCACCTTGTACGCCGTCTGGTCGGTCGTCGTCGCCGCCGCGAGCTCGGCCGCAGCCGCCTCCCGCGCTGTCTCCTCGGTGAGCACGGCGCCGCGGAGGGCCTCCTCCGCGACGTACGCCCGCCAGGGGCGGTGCGCGACCCCGCCCCACGCGAGGCGGACGTCGCGGACCACGTCGCCGTCGAGGTCGACGGCCGCGGCGACGGAGACGAGCGCGAACGCGTAGGAGGCGCGGTCGCGGGCCTTGGCGTAGGTCGAGGCGGGGGCGACCGCGCTGCCCGGCAGCTCGACGGCGGTGACGAGGTCGCCGTGGTCGAGCACGGTGTCGCGCTCCGGGTGGTGGCCGGGGAGCCGGTGCAGCTCGGTCAGGGGGATGCGCCGCTCGCCGTCGGGGCCGAGCACCACGGCGACGGCGTCGAGCGCCGTGAGCGCGACGGCGAGGTCGGAGGGGTGGGTGGCCACGCACGCCTCGCTCGCGCCGAGGACCGCGTTGTAGCGGCCGTAGCCCCCGAGCGCGGAGCATCCCGAGCCGGGCTCGCGCTTGTTGCAGGGGGTGGTGACGTCCTGGAAGTAGACGCAGCGCGTGCGCTGGAGCAGGTTGCCTGCCGTGGTGGCCTGGTGCCGGATCTGCCCGGAGGCGCCGGCCAGCAGCGCGCGGGCGACGGCGGGGAAGCCGCGACGCACGACGGGGTGCGCCGCCAGGTCGCTGTTGCGGACGGCGGCCCCGATGCGCAGCCCGCCGTCGGGGAGCTCCTCGACGGCGTCGAGGGGGAGCCGCGACACGTCGACGAGGGTCCCCGGTCGGGCGACGCCGAGCTTGAGGTGGTCGACCAGGTTGGTGCCGCCGCCGAGGAAGCGGGCGTCGCTGTCGGCGGCCACGAGGGCGACGGCCTCGGCTGCGTCGGTCGCGCGGTGGTAGGTCAGCTCCTTCATGCCCGGGCCTCCTGCGTGCCCGCCTGGCGCACCGCGGCGAGTATGCCCGCATAGGCGCCGCAGCGGCACAGGTTGCCGCTCATGCGTTCGCGGATCTCGTCGTCGCTGCCGGTGGGGTCCTCGGCCGCGAGGTCCTCGGTGACCAGGCTGGGGTGACCGGCGCGCAGCTCGTCGAGCACGCCGACGGCCGAGCAGACCTGACCGGGGGTGCAGTAGCCGCACTGGAAGCCGTCGTGGTCGAGGAACGCCTGCTGCACGGGGTGGAGGGCGCCGTCCGGGCTGCCGAGGCTGCCGGGGCCGCCGGGGCCGCCGAGGCCGCCCGCGGTGACGATCTCCGCGCCGTCGTGGGCGACGGCCAGGGCGAGGCAGGTGAGGTGGCGACGGCCGTCGAGCAGCACGGTGCACGACCCGCACTGCCCGTGGTCGCAGCCCTTCTTCGGCTGGGTCGCGCCGAGGCGTTCGCGCAGCGCGTCGAGCAGCGTCGTGCGGGTGTCGACGGTGACGGCGCGCCGCTCCCCGTCCACGATGAGGGCGATGTCGGCGTCCATGCAGCGACGGTACCCAGGGCCGCACAAGCCGCCCGGTGCCCTGGCGGGTCGTGGGTACCGTCGCAGCATGAGCGACTACACCGACGAGCAGATCGAGACCATCCAGGCGGTCGTGGACCGCGTGAGCTCCTGGCAGGACGGGGCGACCGAGGGCACGGTGGCCGAGGAGCTGACCAAGGGGTTCGACGAGGCCGGCATCGGCGTGCCGGCCCACGACCAGGCGCGCCTGGCCGACGCGATCCAGGACGCGCACGGCGAGGTGAAGGCGGCGGAGGTCCTCGGCCCCTGAGTGGTTGTAGGGATTTGCCTATGAGGCATAGGAAATTGCATGCTCCTCCCCGTCCGGCACGGTGCCGGACGGGGAGGGGTGTCCCGTGCCTCGTGTCGGACTGACCGCCGACCGCGTCACCGCAGCTGGTGCCGAGCTCGCCGACGAGGTGGGCTTCGCGGCGCTGACGGTCACGGCGGTCGCCAAGCGGCTCGGCGTCCAGCAGGCGAGCGTCTACGCGCACGTCGGCGGGGTGCGGGACCTGCAGGTGCGCATCGCGCACCTCGCGCTCGCCGGGCTCGCCGACGCCACGGCCGAGGCGGTCGCCGGTCGTGCCGGCGGGGAGGCGCTCGCGGCGTACGCCACGGCGTTCCGCGCCTACGCGCGCGCCCACCCGGGCCGGTACGCCGCGATGCGGATGCCGCTCGAACCCGCAGAGGCCGCGAGCAGCGCCGGCCCGCGGTACGCCGCGACCACGCGGGCGCTGCTCCGCGGCTACGCGGTGCCCGACGAGGACGCCAACCACGCCGTACGGCTGGTCGGTGCGCTGCTCCACGGGTTCGTCAGCCTCGAGCTGGGTGGGTCGTTCGACCACAGCGACCCGCCGGCCGAGCAGTCCTGGCACCGCGCCGTCGCCGCGCTCGACGCCCTCCTCACGACCTGGACCCGTCCGGAGGACGCATGACCGGCCTGCACGACGTACCGCTGACGCCCGAGCACCTGCGCGGTGCGGTCGAGGTGGAGCACACCCCGCGGGGCGGCCTGCTGCCGCACCGCCTGCCGGCGTGGGCCCGCGTCCGGCTGCCCGACCCGCAGCTGCTGATGGTCGAGGCGCAGCCGTCGGGGGTGCGGCTCGCGCTGCGCACGGCGGCCACCGTCCTCGAGCTCGAGGCGCGGGCGACGAAGCGGGTGTACGTCGGGGTGCCGCCGCGCCCCGACGGCGTCTACGAGGTCGTCGTCGGCGGCGCGGTCGTCGCGTCGGGCTCGGTCGGCGGTGGTGACGTCCTCTCCATCGACATGGGCGCCGGCACGATGACGCGGAGCGACGGCGGCGCCGGGGTCGTGCGGTTCGCGGGGCTGCCCGGTGGTCCGGGCGTGCGGGACGTCGAGGTCTGGCTGCCGCACGACGAGCAGACCGAGCTGGTGGCGCTGCGGGCCGACGCCCCGGTCGCCCCGGTGCCGGTGGACGGGCGGCGCCGCTGGCTGCACCACGGCAGCTCGATCAGCCACGGCTCCAACGCGGCCACCCCGACGGGCACCTGGCCCGCGGTGGCGGCGGCGCTCGCGGACGTCGACCTGCTCAACCTGGGGTTCGGCGGCAGCGCGCTGCTCGACCCGTCGACCGCCCGGGCGATGCGGGACCTGCCGGCGGACGCGATCAGCGTGAAGCTCGGGATCAACCTCGTGAACGCCGACCTGATGCGGCTGCGGGCGCTCGCGCCGGCGGTGCACGGGTTCCTCGACACCATCCGCGAGGGCCACCCGACGACGCCGTTGCTCGTCGTGTCGTCGATCTTCTGCGGGATCCACGAGGACACGCCCGGTCCGGCGATGCCGGACATGGAGGCGGCCCGGGAGGGCCGCGTGCGGTTCGTCGCGACCGGCGACCCGGCCGAGGTGGCACGGGGCCGGCTCACGCTGCGGGTGGTCCGCGAGCAGCTCGCGGCGGTCGTCGCCCAGCGCTCCGGCGACGACCCGCACCTGGCGTACCTCGACGGGACGGTCCTGTACGGCGAGGCCGACGCCCAGCGCCTGCCCCTGCCCGACGGACTGCACCCCGACGCCGCCACCCACCGCCTCATCGGCGGGCGCTTCGCCGCTGCCGCCTTCGGCGCCGGCGGACCGCTGGGATAGCGCGTCGAGCTCGCCCGTACGGCGCGGCGGGGGCGTCGAGCTGGGTCGTACGGCGCGGGTCGGGGGTGTCGAGTTGTCATGTACGCCGTGGCGCGAGTGAGGACACGTCGCTGCGTACGTGACAACTCGGTGCCGACCGCGACGGCACCCGCCCCTGGCCACCAGCCGAGCCAGGGCGAGAACCAGACGCCACCTGAGCGACGCGCACACCGCCGCCCGCCCACACCCCGTGGCCGGGCGGCGCAGCATGCCCGCGCATGCACATCCGCGTCCTGCGGAACGGATGCAGCTCCAGGGCGCACGAGCGCCGTACCCCGCCGTCAGGCCACGCCGGGCACGGACGCGCTGGGAGCCCCGTGCCGGAGGGCGGCCGGGGAACCCGGCGTCGGGAACCAGCGCCAGACGACGGCTGACTGGGCGCAGGTCCAGGCGGCGTTGACGACCCAGTAGACGAGCAGGGCGACGGGTACGACGGACGCGGCGACGAGCATGCCGCCGGCGGACAGCAGCGGCATCATCCGCTGCGCGCTGACCACGGCCTCTGGTGCGTCGGTGAGCACCATGTTCGGCAGCACGAGGAAGTGCTGCGTGACGAAGGACAGCAGCGCGGCGGCACCGGCGAGGAGGGCGACGACGGCGAGGTGGCCGGTGCCGGCTCCGAGGTAGCCGTGGTCGGCCAGCGGTACGCCGGCGAGGGTCGCGGCACCGAGCGAGGCGACGAGGCCGGCGTCGAGGGCGCCGATCGCACGGCCGCGGGCGGCGCCACCGATGAGGTGGTAGAGGCCGATCCAGATCGGCATCTGGAGCAGCATGGGCAGGCACCCGAGCCGGGAGACGCCGTGCTCGGTGGAGATCCGGCGACGCTCCTCCATCAGCTCGCGCAGGGCCTCGGGGTCGGGGCGCGATCCCGCCCCGCCCTTGGCGCGCGCCTTCTCCTGGGCGTCACGGAACTTCTTCTGCACCTCGGCGAGGTGGGGCCGAGCGCGGGCGGCGGCGTGGGCCTGCTTGACGCCGCGCACGACGAGCGGCAGGAGCAGGAGGCGCACGGTGACGACGACGGAGACGAGTGCGACCAGCCAGGCGCCGACCCCGTCGGGGGCGGCGCCGAGCCCGGTGGCGGCGGAGTGGGCGGTGGCGACGACGGCCGCGAGGGCATGGGTGATGGGATCGAGCACGGACACGGAGAGCTCCTGGGGGCGTGGCGGGTGGACGGTCGGAGCGCGCGGCTGCGCGCGTCAGACCGCTTCCGGGGCACGCGGTTGGAGCGGGTGGTGCGGCGTGTCGGTGGCGTTGCCGCGGAGCGACGGAGCCGGGGGACCGGCGGTCGTCGGACCGAGCACGGAGGCGCGGGCCCGGGGCACCGCCGCGGCACGTGCGTGGGCGAGCAGGGACAGCGTCGCCGTGAGCAGGGCCGCCGCGAGCGGCGCGACGAGCGCGGAGCCCGAGTCGCCGGAACCGGAGCCGGCGACGAGCCCCGCCAGCAGGACGACCGGCAGCAGGAGCGCGAGCAGCGCCGGCAGGACGGTGCCCTGCCGAGGGCCGCGCGCGGAGTGCATGCGGCTCATCCTAGGCCGTACGGCCGCAACCGGACCGTTCCCGCGACGCCCCGACCCGCTCCACCTCAGCTGAGCCCGAGCTCCGTCGCGGACCGCTCGCGCATCTCGACCTTGCGCACCTTGCCGGTCACCGTCATGGGGAACTCGTCGACCACCAGCACGTAGCGCGGCACCTTGTAGTGCGCGAGCCGGCCGTCGCAGAAGGCCTTCACGGCGGCCGCGTCGAGCGGCGGTCGCCCGGGACGCACCCGGATCCACGCGCACAGCTCCTCGCCGTACGTGGAGTCGGGCACCCCCACCACCTGGACGTCCTCGATGTCGGGGTGGGTGTAGAGGAAGTCCTCGACCTCGCGCGGGTAGATGTTCTCGCCGCCCCGGATGACCATGTCCTTGATGCGTCCGACGACGACGCAGTAGCCGTCCTCGCGCATGACGGCGAGGTCGCCGGTGTGCATCCAGCCGTCGGCGTCGATCGCCTCGGCGGTCTTCTCCGGGTCCTCGTGGTAGCCGAGCATCACGGAGTAGCCGCGGGTGCAGAACTCGCCGGCCTCGCCGCGGGGGAGCGTCTCGCCGGTGACGGGGTCGACGATCTTGACCTCCACGTGGGGGTGGACGCGGCCGATGGTGGCGGTGCGGCGCTCGAGGTCGTCGTCGACGCGCGTCTGGCAGGAGACGGGCGAGGTCTCGGTCATCCCGTAGGCGATGGCCACCTCTGCCATGTGCATCTCCTCGACGCAGCGCTTCATCACCTCGATGGGGCACACCGAACCGGCCATGACGCCGGTGCGGAGCGAGCTGAGGTCGTGCGACGTGAAGTCGGGGTGGTTCTGCATCGCGATGAACATGGTGGGCACGCCGTACAGCGCCGTGCAGCGCTCGTACGCGACGGCCTCGAGCGTCGTCACGGGGTCGAACGCGGGACCGGGGATCACCATGGTCGCGCCGTGGGTGACGCAGCCGAGGTTGGCCATCACCATGCCGAAGCAGTGGTAGAAGGGCACCGGGATGCAGAGCCGGTCCTGCTCGGTGAGGTTGATCAGCTCGGTCGTGAAGAAGCCGTTGTTGAGGATGTCGCGGTGGCTGAGCGTGGCTCCCTTGGGGCGCCCCGTGGTGCCGGACGTGTACTGGATGTTGATCGGGTCCTCGGGCCGCAGCGTCGCGGCCCGCTCGGCGACGGCCCCGTCGAGCTCGTCGGCCCGGGCGTCGCCCTCGCCGCGCAGCTCCTCGAGGTCGCCGGTGTCGAGGAAGACCGTGCGCTCGAGCCCCGGGCACTCGCCCGCCGTCGCCGCCACGATCGCGGCGTAGTCGCTCGTCTTGAAGCGCGAGGCGGCGAACAGCAGCCGCAGGCCGGACTGGTTGACGGCGTACGCGAACTCGTGGCTCCGGTACGCCGGGTTGATGGTCACGAGCACCGCGCCGATCCGGGCGGTGGCGAGCTGGACGATCGTCCACTCCGCGCAGTTCGGCGACCAGATGCCGACCCGGTCGCCGGCCGCGATCCCGATCGCGAGGAGCGCCCGCGCGGTGCGGTCGACGTCGGCGTCGAGCTCGCGCCAGGTCCAGCGGCGTCCGCTGGCGACCTCGACGAGGGCCTCGCGGTCGCCGTGGGCGGCGACGGTGCGCGCCAGCGCGGCGCCGATGGTCTCCTCCAGCAGGGCCGGGGTGGTCTCGCCGCGGGCGTAGGACTCGCTCACGTGTGGTGGCTCCTCGAGGTCGGGTCGGACGGACGTGTGCCAGGTCACCTTCCAGCATGCCGCGCCGTCAAGGCTGTGCAGAAACTGGACAGGGCGGCGCCCGGTCCCGCGGCGTACGCTGTGGCCCTCCTCACAGGGGAACGGAGGCACCTCGATGCGACCGAGCGGACTCGCCGCGCGGCAGGACGACCCGTCCATGCGGCGGACGATCGCGGACTCGTGGCGGCGGGCCGAGCTCGCCGGCCTCACGCCGGCGACCGCGTTCGACGGGCTCCGGTACGGCGCGGTCGACACCGCCAGCGCCCTGGTGGTGGCCGCGGCGCCGGTGCTCGACAACCTCAACGAGCGGTTGACGGGCACGGGGTTCACGACGCTCCTCGTCGACCGCGACGGCCGCGTCGCGCGGCGGTGGAGCAGCGACGACCGCGCGATCGCCGCCTTCGACGGTCTCGGTGTCGACGCCGGCGCGAGCCTCCTCGAGGAACGGATCGGCACCAACGCGCCGGGGACCGTGCTCGAGACGCGGGGGAGCGTGATGGTCAACGCCGACGAGCACTTCGCGGAGCCGCTGCGGGCGGTCAGCTGCTACGGGCACCCGATCGTGCACCCCGTGACCCGCCGCATCGAGGGCGTCCTCGACGTCTCCGCGCTGATGACGACGGTCAACCCGCTCGTGCCCCCGCTGGTCGCCGGGGTCGTGACCGAGATCGAGCAGCGGCTGCTCGACGGCAGCCGCGTCTCCGAGCGTCGCCTCCTCGGGGCCTTCCAGGCCGCGGCCCACCGGCGTCGCCCGGTCGTGGCGCTGCACGGCGACACCCTCATCTGCAACCAGGCCGCGACCGACCTGCTGAGCGCCACCGACATCGCCCTGCTCCGCATCCTGGCGGCGGACCTGCCGTCCACCGGCGGCCCACGCGTCCCGCTGACGCTGGAGTCGGGGGAGCGCGTGGAGGTGCGGGGGCTCCCCGTGGAGTCGGTGCGCGACGGTGTCGTGCTCCAGATCGAGCGGGTACGCGGCGGGTGCCGTCCCGACGGGAGCAGCGGGTCCGCGGGGACCGGTGCGCGGCTGGATGCTCCACCGAGCGTGGCGCCCGTGCTGGTCTCCGGGCCTCCCGGCAGCGGTCGCACGACGCAGGCTCGTTCGGCGGCACGATCGACACCGATCACGGTGCTCACGGCCACCTCCGCCCTGCTCGACGGACCCGCGGAGTGGGCTCGCCGGCTCGACGCGCTCGTGCGTGCCCGGCAGGGGGTCGTGTGCGTCGAGGGCGTGGACCTCCTCCCGGCCGACCTGCTCGCGCTCGTCGCGGCGCACGCCGCCGCCGGCCACGCCCCGCAGCTCGTGCTCACCAGTGGTCCGGCCGAGACCCTGGAGGGGCCGGTGGCCGCGCTCGCCGCGACCTGCATCGACCGCCGCGAGCTCGCCCCGTTGGCGGCGCGCACGGCCGAGCTGCCGGAGCTCGTCGCCGCGATGATCGACGACCTGGGAGCCGGCGCCGGCCGCGCCCCGGGGGAGTCCGTGCACCTGGGGCCGGGCGTGCTGCGGCTGCTGTCGGCCCACGACTGGCCCGGCAACCTGCGGGAGCTGCGGGCGGTGCTGGAGCACGCGGTGCGCCGGCGCCGCCGCGGGGCGATCACGGTGGACGACCTCCCGGAGAGCCACCGCGTGCCCGGAGCGAGCCGCGCGCTGTCGCCCATGGAGCGGGCCGAGCGCGACGCGGTCGTCGCGGCGCTGCGCGACGCCGGCGGCAACAAGGTGCAGGCGGCGCGCGCACTGGGGATCTCGCGCACGACCCTCTATGCCAAGATGCGCACCCTGCGCGTCACCGTGGACTGATCGAGCCGGACGCGCCGCCGTCCGGGTACGGCGCGTGGGATGCCCCACACGCGTCGTACCCGCGTCGAAGCGGCGACGCGCGGGTCGGGCGGTTACGCTCGTACCTGCCAGCTCGTCCGGCTCCCGCCGCGGGCTGTCTGCACGTCGAGCACCCGTGGGTGACTCCGTGCGTGGCCGGCCCGAGACCTCGGAGCCCCGGCTGTCGGCGGGACACGTTGCACAGATAGTGGTCTCTTCTTGTCTTCCTTCATCGATCTCGGCGTCCCCGCGCGCCTCGCCGACGTCCTCTCCGGTCTCGGCATCGACACCCCCACGCCGATCCAGGCGGCGACCCTGGGCGACTCCCTCGCCGGTCGTGACGTGCTGGGCCGCGGCCGCACCGGCTCCGGCAAGACCTACGCGTTCCTCCTCCCGCTCGTCGCCCGGCTGTCCGGGGGCGCGAGCGCCCGTCCCGGCGCGCCGCGTGCCCTCATCCTGGCGCCCACCCGTGAGCTCGTGGGCCAGATCGAGGCGTCCCTCGCCCCGCTGGCCGAGGCCGCCGGCCTCACGACGCGCACCGTCTTCGGTGGCGTCGGCCAGAACCCGCAGGTCAACGCGCTCCGTCGCGGCGTCGACATCCTCGTCGCCTGCCCCGGCCGGCTCGAGGACCTCATCGGGCAGGGTCACTGCTCGCTCGGCTCCGTCGAGGTGACGGTGCTCGACGAGGCCGACCACATGGCCGACCTCGGCTTCCTGCCCGCCGTGCGCCGCCTGCTCGGCCAGACGCCGAAGCAGAGCCAGCGCCTGCTGTTCTCCGCGACGCTCGACAAGGCGATCGACGCGCTGGTCAAGCAGTTCCTCACGAAGCCCGTCACGCACGAGGCCGACTCGGCGCAGTCGCCCGTCGCCGCGATGACCCACCACGTGCTGCACGTCGAGCGTGACCACCGCCTGCCGGTGCTCGTCGACCTCACCAGCGCGCCGGGCCGCACGGTGGTCTTCACCCGCACCAAGCACGGCGCCAAGGCGCTCGCCCGCCAGCTCAACCGCAGCGGCGTCCCGGCCGTCGAGCTCCACGGCAACCTCGGCCAGAACGCCCGCACGCGCAACATGGAGGCGTTCCACGACGGCCGCGCCACGGCGCTCGTCGCGACCGACATCGCGGCGCGCGGCATCCACGTCGACGACGTCGCCCTCGTCGTGCACGCGGACCCGCCGACCGAGCACAAGGCGTACCTCCACCGCTCCGGCCGCACCGCCCGGGCCGGCAACGCCGGCACGGTCGTGACGCTGATGACGACCGAGCAGAAGCGGGACGTCCGCGACCTCACGCGTGCCGCGGGCATCAACCCGACGACGACGCGGGTCACCGGCACCGACCACCCCGTGCTCGTCGAGCTCGCCCCCGGCGAGCGCAGCCTGCCCGGCGCCTTCGAGCCGGTCGTCGCGGCGCCCGCCCCGGCGCGCACCTCGACCCGCTCCTCGGATGAGCCGGGCTCCGGTGGTGGCCGCAAGCGCAGCCGTCGTCGCGGAGGCGGCGGCTCGGGCAGTGCCGCGGGCGGCGCGGGCGGCTCGTCCGCAGGCGGCGCCAACGGCGGAGGCGGTCGTGGTCGCTCTCGTGGCGGCGCGGGCGCGTCCGGCGGCGCTGCGGGCGGCCAGCGCTCGGGCGGTCAGCGCTCCGGTGGCGCGCGGTCGGGTGGCCAGCGCTCCGGTGGCCAGCGCTCGGGCGCGACGTCCAGCGGTGCGGGCTCGAGCTCGCACAGCGCGGCGTCGTTCAGCTCCCGCGCCCGCTGACCGCGGTTCCGGCGATGACCGACGCGACCGGCACCGTGTTCGACTGCCAGATCCAGGCGCGGCTGCGCGACATCAACCTCGCGGGCCACGTCGACAACGTCGAGGCGCTGCGGATCGTCGACGAGGCGCGGCTGCTGTTCCTCCACTTCGCCCCCGACGTGCTGTCGGGGGCGGAGCGGCCTGGGCGGCCCGAGCGACCCGGTCTGCTCGGCTCGGCCCCGGAGCACGTCACCGAGCTCATGGGCGCGCAGCGCATCGAGTACCACGCCGAGATGCGCTTCGTCGCCTTCCAGCCGTTCCTCGTGCGCCTGTGGGTGCACCGGATCGGCCGCACCTCGTTCGGTCTCGGCGTCGAGCTGCGCGTCGCGGCCGACCACCCGCCGGCCCTCGTGGCCGAGCTGTCGCTGGTGCTGTGGGACCACGAGGCCGGCGCGGCGTGGCCGATCTCCGACGAGGTGCGCGCCGCGCTCGCGACGTACCAGGGGCCGGGCGTCACCTTCCGCTCGCGCTGACGCGCGGGACCGGGCGTCCCGCGGGTCAGCGCTCCAGCCGTACGGCGCCGGGTCCGCGCTCGGCGAGCTCGTCGGCCGGGTTGGCGAGGGCGCAGGACCGCAGGGACAGGCAGCCGCAGCCGATGCACTCGTCGAGGGTGTCGCGCAGGGCCTCCAGCTGGGTGATGCGGGCCTCGAGCTCGCCGCGCCACGTGCGGGACAGGCGGGCCCAGTCGCGTCGCGTCGGTGTGCGGCCCTCCGGCAGGGTGGCCAGGGCGCGGGCGATGTCGGCGAGGGGGATGCCCACCCGCTGCGAGACCCGGATGAACGCGAGCCGGCGCAGCACGTCGCGGGAGTAGCGGCGCTGGCCCCCTGAGGTGCGCTCGCTCGTGATGAGGCCGTTGCGCTCGTAGAAGTGCAGGGCCGACACGGCGACGCCCGACCGGGCCGCCACCTCTCCGGGGGTCAGGGGCGTGGCAGTCATTTGACCTGAACCTTAGTTGAGGTCGAAGGATCCCGTGCCGTGACCCTCGTCGACGCTCGCCCCGAGCCCCTGTCGCCCTGGCGGCGGCCGTACGCCGCCGTCACCGCCGGCGCCTTCGGGCTGTCCTTCCTGTTCGCCTTCGAGGCCCTGGCCGTCGCCACGGTGATGCCCGCCGTCGCGCGCGAGCTCGACGGCCTCGCCCTCTACCCGGTGGCCTTCGCGGCACCGCTGGCCGCTGCGGTGGTCGCCCTGGTCGTCGCCGGACCGCTGGCCGACCGGCACGGTCCGTCACCGGTGCTGCACGGTGGCCTCGTCGTCTTCGCGGCCGGGGTCGTCCTGGCCGGCGTCGCGTGGTCGATGCCCGTGTTCCTGCTCGGCCGCCTCGTCCACGGCGCGGGCGGAGGGGTCATCGGTGTGGCGCTCTACGTCGTCGTCGCCGAGGCGTACCCCGCGGTGCTGCGTCCGCGGGTCTTCGCCGTGCTGACGGCGGCCTGGGTGCTGCCGGCGGTGGTCGGCCCCGGGATCGCCGCGGTGGTCGCGGACACCGTCGGCTGGCGGTGGGTGTTCCTCGCGGTGCCGGTGCTGGCGGCCGGGGCGCTCGCCCTCGTGCGGCAGGCGGACCTCTCCCGTCCACGGCGCGACGACCGGCCCGGTCCGGAGCGGCGTCGCGTGCTGCTGGCGCTCGGCGCCGCCCTCGGTGTGGTCGCGGTGAGCGTGGGTGGGCAGAGGGAGGCCCCGGGCTGGCCGGTGCTCGTGGCCGCGGGCCTGGCGCTGAGCGTCGCGACCGGGTCGCGGTTGCTGCCGCGGGGGGCATGGACGGGGGGACAGGGACTGCCCAGCGTGCTGGGCACGCGGGCCGTGGTGGGGGTGACGTTCCACCTGGCGGAGGTCTACCTGCCGCTGCTGCTCACCCTCGGGCGCGGGCTCTCCCTCGCGGGGGCCGGTGCCGTGCTGACGACGGGTGCCGTGACCTGGTGCCTCGGCGCGGTGCTCGCGTCCCGCTGGGGACGGCTGGCCGACGAGGAGCGCCGCGTGCGGATCGGCGCGGCGCTCGTGGTCCTGGGGGCGGGAGGTGCGGTGCTCGCGGGTACGCCGGCGGTGCCGCTCGTGCTGCCGGTGCTGGGGTGGGCGGTCGCCGGGCTGGGCATCGGGATGGCCTACTCGACGCTGTCGGTGCTGGCGCTCGCGACGGCGGCGGACGGGGAGGCCGGCGCGACCTCGTCCGCCCTGCAGCTCAACGACCACCTCGTCATCAGCGCGGTGCTCGCCCTCGGCGGGGTGGCCTTCGCCGGCTTCGCCTCCGGTGCGCCGGTGCTGGGCGCCACGGTGCTCGTGGCCGCCGCGGCCGCCGTCGGGCTGCTCGCCCAGGTGCCGGCGCGACGGTTGCAGGCTCCCTGAGCGGCCGGGCGCGCGGCGGAGCAGCCGGGCACCCGTGGCGGCCCGTGACCGGGGCCACCACCCTCACGGGTGAGTCGTCTTGGAAATCTGCACATCAACTGCGATGCTTGTTGAGATCTCCTCCGGACCTGGTCCGATCGTGGTCTCCTCACGCAGTGAGCCCGCCGGAGGTCCCCGTACTGCGGGGGAGATGGAGCGGCGTCGCTTTCGGCCGCCTCATCTCCTCTGCAGTCGCGGTTCTCGCCGGACCCGCCTACAGCCGGGTCGCCGCGCACCCGGCCACGAACTCCGCCGCACGCCGCTCGAACTGCCGCCCGTGCCGCAGCATCGCGTGCTTGCCGCCCTCCACCACCTCGAACGACACGTCGGTCGTGCGCGCCACGCGCTCGCTCAGGGCGCGCGCCCGCGCGATCGGCGCGATCCGGTCCTGGTCCCCGTGCAGCACGAGCACCCGCCGCCCCCGCAGGTCCGGCCGGTCCTCCGCCAGCACCCACGGATTGAGCGCGACCACGCAGCGCACCTCGGGCGCCGAACCGGCGAGCAGGGCGGCACGGCCGCCGAGCGAGTGGCCGACCAGAGCGACCGGCAGGTCGCCCCACCGATCCCGCAGCTCGCCCAGTGCCCACCGGACGTCCTCGACCGGCGTGCGGCTGGGGTCCCAGCCGCGGTGGGTGTTGAGGAGCCGGTACGTCGCGGCGTCCGGCACCCGACGGGCGACGCGGTGCGCCACGGGCTTCATGCGCAGCACCGACAGCTGGGTCGGGCTCACCATGGGGCTGCCCGGACGCGAGCCGCCGCCGTGCAGCACCAGCACGGCGGCGGTCGGACGGTCCGGCTCGCGGACGGGGATCAGGCGGGGTTGCACAGCGGGAGGGCCCTTCGTTCGGGGAGCGGTGCTGGTACCCGCGGCGGGGGCCGTCATGCGCCGTACCCCCGCCGCCGGGGCGGTCAGGGGCTCTCGACGAACCCCTGCTCCTCGAGCCACTGGTAGGCGACCTCGGCGGGCTCCTCGCCCTCGACGTCCACGCGGGCGTTGAGCTCGAGCAGCACCTCGTCGGTGAGCTCCTCCGTCACGGGCGCCATGAGCTCCTTGATCTCGGGGTGCTCCTCGGCGGTCTCCTCCCGCAGCACGAGGGAGACGTTGTACTTCGGGAAGTACTCCTGGTCGTCCTCGAGGACCGTGAGGTCGAGCGCGAGGATGCGACCGTCCGTCGTGAACACCTCCCCGAAGTTGCACTCCCCGCGCGCGGTCGCGTCGTAGATCGCGCCCGTCTGGTAGGTGCGCAGGTTGGACTCCGGGGTCCCGTCGGGCTGGTCGAGCGGGATGCCGTAGGTCTCCAGCATCCCGGGCAGGCCGTCGGGGCGGTTGGTGAACTCCGACTCGACGCAGAACGTGCGCTCCTCGACCGGGAGGTCGGCGATCTGCGACATCGACTCGATGCCGAGCCGCTGGGTGACCTCGGGGTTCATGGCGAACGCGTACGTGTTGTTCATGGGGGCCGGCGGCAGCCACACCAGCTGGTTCTGCTCGAGGTCGGCGTCCCGCACCGCCTCGTACTGCTCCTGCTCGTCCGGGATCGGCTCCGCCTCGCCGAGGTAGGTGATCCAGCCGGTGCCGGTGTACTCCCACATCGCGTCGATCTGGCCGTCGGTCTGGGCCTGGCGGGCCGCCGCGCTGCCGGGGATGTTGGTGAGGTCGGTGACCTCGGCCCCGGCCGAGCGCAGGAGGATGATCGCCATCTTGCCGAGGATGACGTTCTCGTTGAAGTTCTTCGACCCCACCGTGATCTCGGCGCCGTCGAGCGCGCCGTCGAAGTCGGCGAGGTCGCCCGTGAGGTCGCCGGTGGGCACGTAGCCGCCGGCCGTGCCGAGCGCGCAGCCCGACAGCAGGGCACCGGTCGCCACGAGCGCCGCGGCACCGGCGGCGAGGCGGCGGGCGGTGCGGGTGCTGGTGCGTGCCACGTCAGACCCCCTTCGGTCGGTAGGCGAGCTCGAGCAGGCGCCCGATCCACTCGATGAGCAGGGCGAGCAGCGCGATGAGCAGCGCGCCGGTGATCATCAGCGAGAACCGGAACAGCGAGATGCCCGTCTGGAGCACCTCGCCCAGGCCGCCGGCGTCGATGAAGCAGGCCAGCGAGGCCGTGCCCGCGATGAGCACGAGGGACGTGCGGATGCCGGCCATGATCACCGGTACGGCGAGGGGCAGCTCGATCTTGCGCAGGGTCTCCGTCGAGGTCATGCCGACGCCCCGTGCGGCCTCGACCAGCGTGGGGTCGACGGCCTGGATGCCCGTGATCGTGTTCCGCAGCACGGGCAGGATCCCGTAGAGGCTCAGCCCGATGATCGCCGTCCAGAAGCCGCCGCCGAGCCAGAGGAACAGCAGCACGATGAGGCCGACGGACGGCGCGGCCTGGCCCGCGTTGGCGATGCCGACGACGAGCGGCGCGGCGCGCTTCACCCGGCCGCGCGTGAGGGCGATGCCGAGGGGGAGCGACACCGCGACGACGATCACCGCCGCCACCACCGTGAGCTGCAGGTGGTCGACGAGCAGCCGCGACAGGGTGCTCCACTTCAGCTGGTTGGCCTCGACCGAGTCGAGCTCGGCGGTCTGGCGCCAGACGAGGAAGCCGATGAAGGCCAGGGCGACGAGCACGGGCGGCACGACCAGCATGGCCACCGTCTCCCGGCTGACGCTCTTGCGGGCGAGCCAGCCGCGGGCGCCGCGATCGGCCGGCGCGGACTCCTCGTCCGGGCTGGTCCGCCGCTCGTGGTCGGGCGGCCCGGTCGTCGTCTCCAACGTCTCCGCGCTCACGGGCGCGCCTCCCCGGTCCCGGCCGCCTCGCCAGCCTCGGTGGCTCCGCCAGCCTCGGTGGCTTCCGCGGCGGCGGCCTCCTGGGCCCGGATGTGCTGCGTCACGGACTCGAAGTCGACGACGCCGAGGTACTCGTCCTTGTCGCCCGTGACGATCGCGGCGGCGTGGGACGAGCTGAGCATCGTGTCGAGGGCGTCGTTGAGGGTGGCGCGGCGGTCGAGCGTGACGAGCTCGTCGCGACGGGGCACGTCGATGCGCTGCTGGCGCCGCAGGGTGCGCAGCCACGGCCACGCGACCGGGCGTCCGCGCTCGTCCAGCACCACGACGCAGTCCTGGCGGGCGGCCTCCGCGCGCCGTACCGCATCGGCGGCGTCGTCGCCCTGCCGGGCCGTCGTCCACTCGCCCATCCGGAGCTCGTTGACGCGCGAGAGGCTGAGCTGCTTGAGCGTCGAGCCCGCGCCGACGAAGTCGGCCACGAAGTCGTTGGCGGGGGCGGCGAGGATGTTCTCCGGGGTGTCGTACTGCTCGATGTGCGCGCCCTCGGAGAAGATCAGGATGCGGTCGCCGAGCTTGATGGCCTCGTCGATGTCGTGCGTGACGCAGACGATCGTCTTGCCGAGCTCGCGCTGGATGCCGAGCATCTCGTCCTGCAGGCGCTGACGCGTGATGGGGTCGACGGCGCCGAACGGCTCGTCCATCAGCACGACCGGCGGGTCGGCCGCGAGGCCGCGGGCCACGCCCACGCGCTGCTGCTGGCCGCCGGAGAGCTCGCGGGGGTAGCGGTCGCGGTACCTGGCCGGGTCGAGGCCGACGAGGTCGAGCAGCTCCTCCGTGCGGGCCGCGATCTCCTGCTTCGACCACTTGAGCAGCTTGGGGACGACCGCGATGTTGTCGGCGACGGTCATGTGGGGGAAGAGGCTGCCGCCCTGGATGACGTAGCCGATCGTGCGGCGCAGCTCGTCGGCGTCACGGCCGCGGACGTCCTCGCCGCCGATCGTGATGGTGCCGGAGGTCGGCTCGATGAGGCGGTTGATCATCTTCAGCGACGTCGTCTTGCCGCAGCCGGAGGGGCCGATGAACATGACGACCTCGCCGGCCGGGACGGTGAGCGAGAGGCTCTGGACGGCGGGCGCCTTCTGGCCGGGGTACTTCTTGACGACGTCCCTCAGCTCGATGTCGACGCCGCTGATCCGACGCCCGTCGCGGTCGTCGCGGGCGTCGTCGTGGGGCTGGGGGGTGGTGTGCGTGTCCTGGTCCGTCATGCGACGCGGACTCCCTTCGAGATGGTGAGGCGCCCGAGCGCGAGCAGCAGGAGGTCGGCGACCAGGGCGACGATGACGATGCCGACCGTGCCGACGACGGCGTAGTTGAGGGCGTTGGCGCCGCCGGTCTGGACGAGGCCCGTCCAGATGTAGGAGCCGAGGCCGGGGCCGAGCACGTAGGCGGCGATGGCGGCGATGCCCATCGACATCTGCATCGAGGTGCGCACGCCGGCGAGGATCACCGGCCAGGCCAGGGGGATCTGCACCTTGAGCAGCACGCCGACAGGACCCATGCCCATCCCGCGCGCCGACTCCAGGAGAGTCTGGTCGACCCCCGCCAGCCCGACCACCGCGTTCCGCAGGACCGGGAGCACGGCGTAGAACACGACGCAGAGGAAGGCCGTCGTGGTGCCGAGCCCGGACAGGGGCAGCAGGAGGCCGACGAGCGCGAACGACGGCAGGGTGAGCCCGACCGCCGAGACGGCGTTGGCGACCGGTTCCAGCACCTTGAACCGGTTGATGAGGACCGCCAGCGCGATCGCGACGATGGTCGCCACGAGCACGCACTGGAAGACCAGGTTGGCGTGTTGGAGCATGTCGAAGGCGATCTGTCGCCGTCTCTCCGCGATGAAGTCGTCCACGCAGCGTTCCTTCCGGCCGTCCTGCAGGGCTCGACACGGGACCGTGCCGGCGAATCGCGAGCCTTTACCCCGCGCACGCGGGGCTACACCCGAAAGTGGCGATCGATGTTCATCGACTCACCCGTCCGGGTCACGCTCGCCCCCTGGTTTCGGCCCCCCTGCTCCAATGACGGGGACGGGTCGAGCAGACGGCCCCCGACGATGCGGGACGGTGCGACATGGCGGGAGACACGGACGCGGCACGCGAGTGGCGCGAGGCCTACGAGCGGGTGAGCGGGCTGGTCGCCACGACGCAGCTGCGTGACCCCGGCGCGCTCGAGCGCGCGGTGCCGGCGACCCCGGACTGGCGGGCACGCGACCTCGTGGCGCACATGATCGGGGTCGGCAGCGACACCCTGCGCGACGCCGTCGACGACGACCTCGGCGAGGAGTGGACGCAGCGCCACGTGGAGGCGCGGCGCGACCGCACGGTGCCGGAGCTGCTCGAGGAGTGGAGCGAGCTGGCCCCGCGGATCGAGGAGCACGTCGCGACCACCGACCCGGCGCCGCTGGGCGACGTCGTCATCCACGAGCAGGACCTCCGGAGCGCTCTCGGCACGCCCGGCGGCCGCGCCTCGGGCGGCCTGGCGATGGTGCGCGAGCAGATGGCCGACACCTTCGGCGAGGGGCTGGGCGAGCGCGGTCCGGTGCGGCTGGAGGCGACGGACGAGGACTGGACCTGGCAGTCGGCGGACGGCGACCCCGCCGTCGTCCTGCGTGCGTCGGGCTTCGACCTCGCACGCGCGGTGACGTCGCGTCGCACCGAGGAGCAGCTGCGCTCCTACGTCGCGGCGGGCGACCTCGGCCCGTTCCTCGACGACTTCGCCGGGCTCGGCCCGCTGCCGACCCAGGCCCTGCCCGAGTGACCGAGCACTACGACGTCGTCGTCCTCGGGGCCGGCTCCGGCAACACCGTGATCGACGACCGCTTCGCGCACCTGCGCGTCGCCATCGTCGAGCGCGGGCCCTTCGGCGGCACCTGCGTCAACCGGGGCTGCATCCCGTCGAAGATGTACGTGCACGCCGCCGACCTGCTGACCGGCGCCGCGCGGGGGCCCGCCCTCGGCGTACGCACGGCAGCGTCGGCCGCCGACCAGGCGGCCTGGGCTCGGCTCCGCGACCGCGTCACGTCGCGGATCGACGCGGTGGCGCGGAGCGGCGAGGACTACCGGCGGGGTCTCGACTTCGTCGACGTCCTGCGGGGGACGGGGCGCTTCACCGGCCCCGGCGCGCTCGAGGTCGAGGACGCCGACGGCGGCATCACCCCGATCACGGCGGATGAGGTCGTGATCGCGACCGGGAGCCGTCCGGTGGTGCCCGACCTGCCGGGCCTGCACGACGTCCCCCACGTCACCAGCGACTCCGTGATGCGGCTCGACGAGCTCCCGCGGCGGATGGTGGTGATCGGCGGCGGGTACGTCGGCTGCGAGCTCGCCCACGTCTTCGCCGCGCTCGGGGTGGAGGTCGTGCAGGTCGAGAGCGAGGACGTGCTGCTGTCCGCGCAGGACGCCGACGTCGCCGACGTGGTGACGCGTGCATCCCGCGACCGCTGGGACGTGCGCACCGGGGCGCGGCTCGAGCGCGCGGAGCTGCTGGACGACGGGTCCGCGCGCCTCGAGCTCGACGACGGGTCCCACGTGGAGACCGACCTCGTGCTCGTCGCCATCGGCCGGCAGACCAACGCCGACCTCCTCGACCTCGACCGCGCCGGGGTGCCCGTGGACGACGACGGCCTCGTCGTCGTGGACGAGCACCAGCGCGCGGCCGACGGCGTCTGGGCGCTCGGCGACGCGAGCAGCTCCCCGCCGCTCAAGCACGTCGCCAACCAGGACGCACGGGTCGTGCAGCACAACCTGCTCCACCCCGACGACCTGGTGGCCAGCGACCACCGGCACGTGCCCCAGGCCGTCTTCACGGAGCCGCAGGTCGCAGCCGTCGGGCTCACCGAGGCGGCCGCCCGCGAGCAGGGGATCGACGTCGCGGTCGGGCGCAAGGACGTCGCGGACACCGCCTACGGCTGGGCGTTGCAGAGCGGTCCGGACGACGACGACCCGGCCGGCCCCGGCGGCTTCGCGAAGGTGCTCGTCGACCGCCGGACCGGGCTGCTCGTCGGGGCGCACGTCGTGGGGCCGATGGCGGCGACGTTGATCCAGCCGCTCGTGCAGGCCATCAGCAGCGACGTACCGGTGCGGGGGCTGGCGCGGGGGCAGTACTGGATCCACCCCGCGCCGACCGAGCTCGTCGAGGGCGCGTTGCTCGCGGTGGAGGAGGCGCTGGGGGGCTGACACTTTCCCCGGTCGACCGGGGAACACGCCGCTTTGACCATCAATCTTGATGGTCACAGCGGTCGGTTCGGTGCAGGCTGACCCGTCAATGGGACGAGATCGCGGGGAGACGTTCGCGCAGATCGTCGCGCGCACGCTGGCCGAACCTCCTCGGCCCGAGCCGGAGGGCCCGTCGACGCCACGGCTGCCCGACGGGCGTCGGCTCGACGAGGTGCGGTCGGGGCTGACGCCCGGCGAGGCGCGCGAGCTCGTCGCCGGCGGGGCGCTCCTCGCGTTCGAGGGCTGCGGCTGCGGTGGGGGACCGGGCTGCGAGCCGCGGTGGTACGACGCGGCCGAGCGCCGTCGCGCGGCACGCCTCCTCCCGCGGATCCGCGCCCGGAGCCACCCGGGCTGGATCGACCTCTGGAGCCCGGTCGACGATGCGACGACGCACGTGGTCTACGTGCACGGCGAGGTGCTCTGGGGCGACCTGATGTGGTGAGCGCCGCCCCTCTAGGCTCACCGCTCGTGACCAGCGACGACGCGACCTACGCGAACGTGACCCTCGACCCGCGCGCCAACGTCTACTTCGACGGCGGCTGCGTGAGCCACACCTTCCACCTGGCCGACGGGACGCGGAAGTCCGCCGGCGTCATCTTCCCGGGCACCTTCGAGTTCGGGACGGGCGAGCCGGAGGTCATGGACCTCAACGCGGGCCGCTGCCGGGTGCTGCTCCCCGGCGCCGACGCGTGGGTCGAGCACGCCGCGGGTGGGTCGTTCGCGGTGCCCGGCGACGCGTCGTTCTCGATCGAGGTGCTGGAGACGCTCGGCTACGTCTGCCACTACGGCTGAGCCGGGCACGAATGGCTAGTCCCGAGGCCTCGTAAATCGGGTGACCGGGCGCTCCCCGCGCCGTACGGTCGGTCCATGGCCCCCGACACCGCTGCCCTGCACACCGCTGCGCTGGACTCCGGGTTCACCGGCGCGATCCGCGTCGACCGTGGGGACGTGGTGCTGCTCGACCGGGCCTACGGGCTCGCCGACCGCGCCCACGGGGTGGCGGCCACCACCGGGCACCGGTACGGCGTGGCCAGCGTCGCGAAGGGCGTCACGGCCCTCGCCGTCGCCAGCCTCGTGGAGGAGGGGCGGCTGGGGTGGGACGACCCGGTGCGCCCGGTGCTGGGTGACGACCTCCCCCTCGTCGACGACGCCGTCACCGTCGACCACCTGCTGAGCCACCGCTCCGGCATCGGCGACTACATCGACGAGGCGGCGGGCGGCGAGATCACCGACCACGTGCTCACCCGCCCGGTCCACGAGCTCGACGACACGGAGGCGTTCCTGCCGGAGCTCGACGGCCGACCCCAGGTCTCCGTCCCGGGCGCGACGTTCGCCTACAACAACTCCGGCTACGTGCTCCTCGCGCTCGTGGCGCAGCGTGTCAGCGGCGTCGCGTTCACCGAGCTGGTGCGCGAGCGGGTGCTCGAGCCCGCCGGCATGACGCGCAGCGGATACCCGCGCACCGACGAGCTGCCGGGCGACGTCGCCCGCGGCTACCTCGCCGAGGACGGGCTCCGCACCAACGTGCTCCACCTGCCCGTGCGGGGCAGCGGCGACGGCGGGCTCGTGACCACCACCGCCGACCTCACCCGCTTCTGGCGAGCCCTGCGGGCCAACCGCATCGTCAGCGAGCCGACCGTGCGGCGCCTGGTGGAGCCGACGGCGGACGTCCCCGACGAGCAGATGCGCTACGCACGGGGCTTCTGGCTGGCCCAGGACTCCGGCACGGTGGTGCTGGAGGGGTACGACGCGGGTGTCTCCGCCCGCACGAGCCACGACCCCGACGGTGACGTCGTCGTGACGGTCGTGGCCACGACGGCGGAGGGCGCGTGGCCCGTGCTGGAGGCGCTGGCCGACTGACGGGCGACGGCGCCGGTCGGCCACGGCCGGACGGGGTACCGGCTCCCGACGTGGTCGCGGGGGAGAGCGGAGGATCCGGAGATGGTCGAGGTGCTGAACGTCGTCGGCGTGCCGACGAGCGCGGGGGCCTACGCCCCGGGCCAGGAGCGGGCGCCACGCGTGTTCCGCGAGCACGGCCTGGTGGAGGCGCTGGCGTCCACGGGGTGGTGGGTGCGGGACCGCGGCGACGTCCACGGGGTGCGGTGGCGGCCGGACCCCGGTCGCCCGGAGGCCATGAACGTCCCCGACGTCGTCGAGGTCGCCCGGTCCGCGGCCCGGCGCGTCGGCCAGCTGCTGGACGTGGGGGAGCACGTGCTGGTGCTCGGGGGCGACTGCTCCATCGAGGTGGGCGTGGTGGCCGGCGCGCTCGCCTCGGGCGCATCGGTCGGCCTGGTGTACATCGACCTCGACGCCGACCTCAAGGTGCCGGCGACGGGCGAGGGCGCCCTGGACTGGATGGGGGTCGCGCACCTCCTCGACGTCCCGGGAGCGGACCCCGCGGTGGCCGACCTGGGCCCGCGGCGTCCCCTCCTGACCGGCAGCGACGTGCTGCTGCTCGGCCAGGGCAACATCACCGACTCCGAGGCGGACATCGTGCGGCAGCGGGGGATCGAGGTGATCCCGCTCGCGGAGGTGCACGCCGACCCGGTGGCCGCAGCGGACAAGGCCGTCGCCTGGGCCGCACAGCACGACCGGTTGCTCGTGCACGTGGACGTCGACGTGCTCCGGTGGGTCGACTTCCCGATCGCCGAGAACAGCCGCCGCGCCGACGGGCTCACGCTCGACGAGCTCGGCGCCGTCCTGGGACGTCTCGTCAGCGCCCCCGCCTGGAGGGCGTTGACGGTCTGCGAGGTGAACCCCGACCACGCGCCCGACGAGACGGAGTCGTTCGCGAGGCTCAACCGGATGCTGGCCGAGGCGTTCAGCCGGTGCCCCGCGGCCGGATCGCACGGACACCGGGGGTCGAGCGGCCTACCCTGACGGCGTGCACCGCATCTTCACCACCGCCGTGGCGGACGTCTACCCGCACTACGTCGCCAAGGTCGAGCGCAAGGGCCGCACGCGTGCGGAGCTCGACGAGGTCATCGGCTGGCTCACCGGGTTCGACGACGCGGCGCTGCAGCGCCACCTCGAGGAGCGCACGACCTTCGCCGACTTCTTCGGCGCAGCCCACCTGAACCCCGGTACGGCGCTGATCACGGGCTCGGTCTGCGGGGTGAAGGTGCAGGAGGTGGAGGACCCGCTCATGCGCCAGGTCCGCTACCTGGACAAGCTGGTCGACGAGCTGGCCAAGGGGCGACCGATGGCGAAGGTGCTGCGCGCCTGATCGTGGGCGGACCTCATCCCACCGGCACGTGGCGCCCCAGGAACTCCAGGTAGTCCTCGACCGCCCGGTCGAACGGTGCGCCGAGGTACACGTCGAAGTGACCGACCGGGTAGGACGTCAGCTCGACGTGCGGGGAGCGACGGAGCTGGCGCCGCGCCGTACGGGCGGGTGCGACGGTGTCGTGCTCGCAGAGGGTGACGAGCGTCGGGCACTGGATGCGCCGCGCGCGGCGGCCCGGGGCGTAGAGGAACACGTCGATCGCCGAGCGGGCCGTCAGGCGGTTCTCGTGGTCGGGCGCTCCGGCGGAGATGGCCTCGACGCCCGGCAGGGCGTCGGCGCTCGACATGAACGCGGGGGTGCCGGCCGGTGCCGCGGCGGGCAGGTAGCGCGGGCTCGCGCCCCGGCGTCCTCGCACCCAGTCGCGGACCGCGGCGACCGTGACGCGGGCACTCGTGCGGGTGTCGACGGCGAGCGAGGAGGCGATGCCGTCGGTGAAGGGGCACTGCGCGACCGCGGCCGTGATCCGGGGGTCCCGGGCCGCCAGCGTCAGCGCGTGCCCGCCGCCGAAGCTCGTGCCCCACACGACGACGCGGTCCGGGTCGACCCCCGGGAGGGTGCGGGCGTGGGTGATCGCCGCGTCCCAGTCGGCGAGCTGCCGACGCACCGACAGCAGCTGGCGGGGCTCGCCCGTGCTGCCGCCGAAGTGGCGGTAGTCGAAGACGAGGCAGGCGTAGCCGGCGGCGGCGAAGCGCTCGGCGTAGGGCTCGAGCCCCATCGTGCGGGTGCCGCCGAGGCCGTGGGCCATGACGATCACCGGCACCGGGGCGTGCTCGGCGGCCCCGGGGTAGAACCACGCGGCGCAGGTCTCGCCCTCGACGGCGAACTCGATGTCGGCTCGGGTCACGGTGGTCTCCTCGCAGTACTCGTGTTGACACGCATTCAACAGCCGTCCGGGGTGTCGGCGCGCCCCCCGATCGGTCTAGGTTCGCGGGGTGGACGACCTCAAGCACGTGCTCCAGCGCTACCTCGACCGCGAGCGCCGCGCGCTCCTGTGGAAGCTCGACGGGCTCAGCGAGCGCGACCAGCGCTGGCCGGCGACCAGCACCGGCACCAACCTGCTCGGGCTGGTCAAGCACGTCGCGTTCACGCAGGCGGGCTACCTCGGTGACGTCTTCGGACGCCCGTTGCCCGACAAGCCGGCGTGGATGGTCGAGGCGGACGCGGACGACTCGGAGGCCAACCTCGACATGTGGGCCTCCTCCGAGGAGACGCCCGCGAAGATCGTCGCGCTCTACGAGCGGGTCAACGCCCACGCGGACGCCACGATCGCGGCGCTCGACCTGGAGACGGTCGGGCACGTGCCGTGGTGGGGCCCGTCCGGGGACACCACCCTGCAGCGCGTGCTCGTGCACCTGGTCGCCGAGGTCGCCCGGCACGCCGGCCACGCCGACATCCTGCGCGAGACGCTCGACGGCGGCCGGGGCCTCGTCGACGGCAACCCCAACCTGCCGGACGAGGACGAGGAGTGGTGGGAGCGGTACGTCGCCCGCCTGCGCACCGTCGCGGAGGCTGCGGGCTGACGCCTGGCTCCCGCGGCCCTGGGGCCCTGTGGATGACGCCGGCGGCGAGCGGCGCGATCGGTCCAGACTGGCCGGCATGCGAAGCATCGACGAGACGTTCATCCGCTCCACCGACGACCTCGCCGCCTTCTGGCGCGACATCAAGGGTGGCCTCGGCTGGAGCGCGCCGCAGCTGTGGGCGGCCCACATCGCCGCCGACGGCTCGGTGAGCCCGGCCCTGATGCACCTGTACGACGAGGACCATGCCGACGCGCCGCCGCCGGAGCTGCTCGACGGCTTCGTGCAGCTGCACACGGAGGTGCTGGCGACCTCCTTCCCGGGCGGGTCGCTGGCGGTCCTGAAGGCCCGTCCGGGAGGGCCGTCCTTCACGCGGGCCGACCGGGCGTGGTGCCAGGGGCTGCAGCGCGCGCTGCTCGACGCGCCGTTCGCGTCGTACCCGGTGTTCTTCGCCAGCGACGCCGGCGTGGGCATCGTGCCGCCGGACGAGCTGGTGGCGGCGGCCTGAGGTCAGCGGGGGAGCTCGAGGTCGGCGAGCACGTCGGCCACCTCGACCGCCGGGGCGAACGGGCCGGGCATGCGGAAGACGCGGATGCCGCCGGGCAGCTCGGCGTCCTGGTAGCCGGGCCGCCCCTCGCGGCCGAGCAACGCCTTCACGGGGAGACGGGTCAGGCAGACGACGAGGGGCACGGCACGCTCGGTCAGCTGGGCCAGCAGCCGCTCGCGGCCGTCGGCGACCTCGTCGGGCGTCACGGCGGCGCCGCTCGCCGGCCGGCGCACGACGTTGGCGAACCCGACCCCGGCGGCCAGCGCGCCGGGCTCGAAAAAGGTCCCGTCGGTGGGGGCCGGGAGGAGGCCGGTCGACGCGAGACGGTGCAGCTGGCGCTGGCCGACCTGACCCTGGAAGTAGTGGCCGGCCTCGACGCTGCACGGCACGGGGTGCAGCCCGACGACCATGGCCCGCGGCCGGTCGGGCCAGAGGTCCGCGAGGGTCAGCACCGTGGTGCCCCGCCAGTCGACGGTCGTGCGGTGGTCGTCGGCGCCCATGGGCCCAGTGTCGGGCCGGGCCCAACTGCGTTCGCCTGCTTGGGTGTGCGGCCTACCGTGGGGCAGGGCCGCCGGACGCCCGGGAGGGCGGACCCGTGGACACGCTCCTCGACCTCGCCCGCTCGTTGCTGGGCTCGCCGTGGCTCTACGTCGCGGTGCTCGTGCTCGTCCTCGCGGACTGCTTCGTGCCGGCCGTGCCCAGCGACGAGGTGATCATCGCCGTCGGTGCTCTGGCCGTGACCGCCGACCACGCGTGGGTGCTCGTGGGACTGTTCGGTGCCGCCGCGGTGGGCGCCCTGGCCGGTGACAGCACCGGCTTCCTCATCGGCAGCCGCCTGCCGCGCGAACGGCTGCGCCGCCGCCGGTGGCTGGTGCGCTTCCTCGATGCCGCCGACCGCCAGCTCGAGCGCCGTGGCGCGCGGATCGTCGTGACGGCGCGGTTCGTCCCCGTCGTGCGCATCGGCGTCAACCTCGTCGCGGGCGGGACGCTCCGCTACCGCGACTGGGTCCCGATGGCGGGACTCGCCTGCCTGCTGTGGGCCTCGTTCACCGTGGCGATCGGCGGTGTCGCCGGCTTCGGCCTCAGCGACCAGCCCGTGCTGGCGATGCTGCTGGGCATGGCGATCGGCCTCTCCGTGGGCTTCGTCCTCGACCGCGCCCTCACCGCCCGCGCCCGCCGCCGGGACGGCGTCGCGCTGGACGAGGTGCGCGAGGCCTGAGCGTCGAGTTGTCACGTACGCCGCGGCAGGCTCGCCGAGTTGTCACGTACGCCGCGGATGCCGCTCACGCGTCGTACGACTCCCGGAGGTCCGCCCACAGCAGCACGTTGATCCGCCGCCGCAGGTGGCGGAGCGTCGGGTCGTCCGGCAGCGGCAACGGGCTCAGGTGGGTGAAGACGAGGCGGGTCTCGTTCTCGTGCGGCAGCACGGCGAAGTGGATCTCGTCGTCGGGGCGACTCGGCCACAGCGACGACCAGACGACGCGCTCGGGCGGCTCGGCGACGAGCACCCGGGGGTCCACCTCGTCGGGCTCGAGGAACAACCACGGCCTCCCGCCGGTACGGCGCGGCTCGGCCAGCGACTCGAACACGACGTGCGGCGGGGGCGGCAGCTTCTTCGCCCGGTGCGCGAGCTCGATCATCGCTGCAGGCTAGGTCCCGCGGGACTGCGGCGCACCACCTTTGTCGGGCACGGGGGCCGACCGACGCTCCGAACGCGGCGTACGTGACAACTCGGCGAGCTCAACCCGGCGCGACCCAGCTCGAGGGGACCCGTCGCGCGGTACGACCCAGTTCGGCGCATCACACCAGGTTGCGGAGGCGGTCGAGCAGCTCGTCGCGGACGGCCTGCATGACGGCGGGCTCGACCTCGTCGCGCAGCGCGTCGGCGTCGTCGAGGTCCGACAGGATCGCGCGCACGTCGAGCTCGTCCACCGCCCGCGTCAGCACGTCCTCGGTGGGGAGGGCGTCGTCGATCACCGAGTCCGGCAGCGCGCGGATGCCCGCCGCGAGGAACCGGTTGATGTCGGCCCCGTCGAGCGCCTCGTCCACGAGCGACGAAGAGGGCGGCAGGAGGTCCTCCTCCGCCAGCTCGCCGACCGCCGTGCGCAGGCCGTCGCGCAGTGCGTCGACCTGGGCGTCGGTGGGCTCGTCCTGCTGGGCCAGCTCGAGGGTCAGCGCCTCGCGGCTCACGCCGAGCGTGCACGCCGCGTCGTCGACGCCGCGCAGCACCAGCTGCTCCGTCAGGCCCGCGATGCCCTCGGCCCGGGAGGTGGTGCCCGGGCGGTCGTCGCAGGCGTCCGCCGGCGCCAGCGGTCGGAAGTCCCCGCCTCCGGCGGCGACCTGCACGCCCGCGACGCCCACCACGAGGGCGAGCGCGACGGCGGGCAGTGCCGCGATGCGCACGCCGGCGTTCATCGCGCGACCCCCAGGTCCGCCGGCCGCGGTCGGTCCCGGGCCGTCCGCACCACGGCCCCCGCACCCACCGTCACCATCGCCGCGAGCGCCAGTCCCGCGCCCACGAGGTAGGAGTCGCGGAAGGCCAGCGACACCGCCCGGTCGAGCTGGTCGTCGAGGTCGCCCTCGAGGTCGTCCACCGCCGCGCGGTCCTCGGGAGCGACGTCGAGCGACGCGAACGCCCCGCTCAGCTCCGGCACCTGCCCCCGCTGCCCGGTCAGCTCGGCGCCGAGGGCGCGGGCGAGCGCGATCTTGTCGTCGGGCTGCAGCGGTGCGTCGATCACGAGGGAGGCGATCGCCTCCGTGGCGGGCTCCTCCGCGTCGAGCAGGTCCGCGGTGAAGACGGGCGTGAGGATCGCCAGGCCGACGACGACACCGAGGTGGCGGGAGCTGATGGTCCAGGCAGCGTGCCGCGCCCGGGGGCGGCGACCCTCCATCGCCCGGTAGGTCAGCTGGTCGACGCTGAGCCCCAGGCCGAGGCCGATGAGCGCCTGCGGCGCCACGGTCCAGATCAGGTCGGCCGAGGGCGGCAGCGCGAGGCCGACCAGTCCGCCGGCCACCAGCAGGCACCCGGCGGCCACCTCGACGTCGGGCGGCGGCTGGAGCCAGCGCGCCAACGGCCGCGCGACCAGCGCCGCCACGGGGATGACCGACACGGTCAGCGCGGCCAGGGCGGGGGAGTGCCGCCATCCCTCCACCAGCAGCAGCACGAGCAGGAACAGCGCGGCCGTCAGCGCGGCGGACAGCAGGCCGAGCGTCACGTTGTGGCCCACGACCGGCCGGTGTGCCACGTCCGGCTCCTCCACAGGACCATCCGCGGGGCCGTCCGCCGGCACCGGCTCGCGCACCAGGAGGGCAGCCGGCACGGCCAGCGCGGCGAAGGGCACCTGCGCGATGAAGATCGCCTGCCACGAGATCGCCTCGGTGAGGAGTCCGCCCGCGACCGGGCCCGCCGCCGTACCCACCACGCCCGCCGTCACCCACGCCGCGACCCCGCGGCGCTCGCCCATCCGCGCCACGAGCAGCTCGAGCGCGCCGACGAGCGCGAACGCCCCGCCCAGGGCCTGGACGCAACGGGCCGCGATGAGCACCTCGATCGTCGGGGCGGCGGCGCACCACGCCGACGCGCCGGCGAAGACCGCGATGCCGATCGCCGCCAGCGCGCGGGGGTGGGCGCGGACGCGCCGCAGTGCAGCCGGTACGGCGAGGGCGCCGAGCACGAGGTTGTAGGAGATCAGCACCCACGCCACCTGGGCCACCGAGGCGTCGAGCTCCTGGAGCATCTCGGGCAGGGCCAGCGTCACGATGGCCGAGTCGGCCAGCACGAGACCGACCGTGACGGTCAGGAGCAGGCCCACGAGTCGATGCACCCGGTCATCGTGGCACCGCGGTGGGTGCCCGGTGGGCTACGACACGAGCCGCGCCTTGATGTCCGCCTTCAGCACCTTCCCGACCTTCGACCGCGGCAGGTCGGGCCAGACCTCGACCTGCTTCGGCGCCTTCACGCTCCCGAGGCGCTCCTTGACGAGCCGCTGGAGCTCGCCTGCCTCGAGCGAGGCGCCGGGCCGCAGCTGCACCACGGCCGTGACGCGCTCGCCCCACGTGTCGTCGGGCAGCCCGACGACGGCGCAGTCCGCCACGGCGGGATGCGCCATGACGGCCTGCTCGACCTCGGTCGAGTACACGTTGAACCCGCCCGTGATCACCATGTCCTTCGCCCGGTCGACGATGAAGAGGTAGCCGTCGTCGTCGAGGTAGCCCACGTCGCCCGTGTGGTGCCACCCGTGCGCGGACGCCTCGGCGGTCGCCTCCGGGTTCCGGTGGTAGCCCCGCATGACGAGCGAGCCCCGCACGACGATCTCGCCGCGCTGGCCCCGCTCCAGCAACGCACCGTCCTCGTCCATGATCGCGACGGTCGTCAGGGCCGACGGTCGCCCGGCCGAGCCGAGCCGTTCCCGCGCGACCTCGCCGGACGGGAGGAAGTGGTCGGCCGGCGCCATCGTCGAGACCATCATCGGCGCCTCGGTCTGCCCGAACAGCTGGGCCATGACGGGCCCGATCCGCGTGAGCGCCTCCTCCAGCCGGCTCGTGGACATGGGAGCCGCGCCGTACCAGAAGCACCGCAGGCTCGACAGGTCCCGCTCGTCCAGGCCCGGGTAATCGAGCACCATGTAGACCAGCGTCGGCGGCAGGAAGGTGTGGGTCACCGCGTGCTGCTCGACGCGGTCGAGGAACCCGCCGACGTCGGGGCTGCGCATGACGACGATCGACCCGCCGCGGCACAGCACGGGGA
The DNA here is from genome assembly GCF_010686755.1 of Nocardioides zeae. Taxonomy (GTDB): domain Bacteria; phylum Actinomycetota; class Actinomycetes; order Propionibacteriales; family Nocardioidaceae; genus Nocardioides; species Nocardioides zeae. Next base: position 482,717 of record NZ_JAAGXA010000001.1, read on the forward strand.
AGCACAGCACCCCGGCGGCGTGGGTGAGCGGCGCGAGGGCGAGGTACGTCGGCGGTCGGTCCTCGGGCCACGGGTAGCTCATCAAGGTGATGGCCGTCATCGTCTCCAGGTTGGTGCCCGTCAGCTCGACGCCCTTGGGGCGTCCCGTCGTGCCGCCCGTGCCGACGATCATCGCCAGGTCGTCGAGCGCCGGCCGGTCGACGACGTCGGTGACCGTCTCGCCGGACGCGAGGAACGCCTCCCACGAGGTCGCCCACGGGAGGTCGGCGTCGAGGCAGACGAGCGTCCGCAGGTCGGGGAGGTCGCCGCGGATGGCGTCGACCAGCGGCGCGAACGCAGCCTGGAACACGAGCACGGAGCAGCCGTAGAGCGCCAGTAGCTCCCGGTTCTCCGCGGCCTCGTTGCGCGGGTTGAGCGGGCACCAGACGGCGCCGGCCCGGCTGATGCCGAACACGCAGGTGAAGGCCGTCGGGTCGTTGGCCGACAGCACCGCGACGCTGTCGCCCGGCGCGACGCCGCCCGCCACCAGGGCGGCGGCGATGCGGCTGGTGAGGGCCTGCACGTCGGCGTACGTCGCGGTGACGCCGTCGCACTCGAGGCAGGGGGCGTCGCGGTCGAGCGACGCCCCCTTGTCGAGGAAGTCGACCAGCCGCATCAGTGCCCCTGGCGGGTGATGACCGGCTCGGCGACGAGGCCGAACGCCCGCAGCTGACCGAGCAGCTCGCGGTGGCCGATCGCCTTCGACGCCGACGCGAACCCGACGCGCTTCGGCGCCTGCTGCAGCAGCGAGGAGGCGACGAACGCCTGCAGCAGCCCGGTCTGCTTGTAGTTCTGGTTGCCGTGGATGACGCAGTGCGCGCGCCCGAGCGGACCCGAGGCGTGCACCGAGTCGAGCGACTTGTTGAGACGCGGGTTCTCGCGGGGCGGCATCACGTTCATGACCTGCGCGGCCACCTCGGTCAACGCGGCGTCGCGGTCGGCGGGGGACATGTCCTTCGTGGCCTCGAGCGCCTGCGCGACGATCTGCGGCACCCCCGTCATGAGCGCCGGGTTGAACACGCCGCCCTGCGCCTTGCAGGTCGCGACGCGCGGGTCGCGCTTGTACCAGACCGGGTGGGAGGTGCCGCCCCACGGCAGCGACTGGGCGAGCTCGTGCTGACCGGGCACGACGAGCGGCATGAGGCCCTGGCTGGGCTCGAACTCGACGTAGGAGTTCTGCTGCAGGTGGAACGCCTTCGAGGTCGCGGCGTTGATGAGGATGGTGAGCGTCGAGGCGATGGTCGGCGAGCCGCCCCAGAACACGGCGATGTCGAGCGTGTCGAGGCCCGGCTGCTCGAGGCAGAGCTCAGCCGCGATCTCGCCGGTGGTGTACATGTGCGCGACGCCGGGGGAGAGCAGCAGGCCGGCGGCGGCGAAGTCCGCGCCGTACGTCTCGTCGCAGGTGATGAGCCAGTCCTGCTCGCCGGTGGTGTCGAGGTAGTGCGTGCCGGCGGCGAGGCTGGCCTGGACGACCTCGGGGCCGTACTTGCTGAACGGGCCGACCATGTTGCACACGACGCTCGAGCCGCGGAACAGCTCGGTGAGGGACTCGACGTCGTGGGCCACCTCGACGACCTCGTAGTCAGCGGTCTCGATGCCGGCGACGTTGCTGTCCATCGACGCCTGGATCTTCGCGGCGTCGCGGCCGGCGGCGGTGAAGGGGATGCCGTACTCGCGCAGGTACTCGCAGACGAGACGACCGGTGTAGCCGGAGGCGCCGTAGACGACGACGGGCTTGCTGCTCATGGGGTGCTCCTGGTGCTGGGGTGGGAGAGGGGGGCGGGTACGGCGCGGGTCACATGCCCATGCCGCCGTCGACGGGCAGACCGGCCCCGTTGACGAAGGCCGCCTGGTCGGAGGCGAGGAAGACGACGGCGCGAGCGATGTCCTCGGTGCTCGCGAGGCGGCCCGACGGGGTCTGCGCGACGACGGCCCCGACGGCCTCGTCGGTCGACCCGAAGAGCCCGATCCGGGCGACGTCGGCGGCGAGGTTCGCGCCCATCTGGTTGGGCACGAGTCCCGGGTAGACGCAGTTGACGCGCACGCCGTAGCCGAGCGCGCCGCTCTCCATCGCCGCGACGCGTGTGAGGCGGTCGACGGCGGACTTGGTGGCCGAGTAGACCGCGATCGCGGGGAACGCGATGGTGGCGGCGACGGAGGCGATGTTGATGACGACGCCGCCCTTGCCGGCCGCGCCCTCGGGACGCATCGTGCGCAGGGCGTGCTTGAGGCCGAGCGCGGTGCCGAGCACGTTGACGTCGAGCATCGTGCGGGCCTGCGCCGGGTCGAGGTCGACGAGCAGGCTCGTGATCTCGACGCCCGCGTTGTTGACGACGATGTCGAGGCCGCCGGCCTGCTCGACCGCCGCGGCGACGCCGGCTTCCCAGGAGGCGTCGTCGGTGACGTCGAGGTGCACGAAGACCCCGCCGATGCTCGTCGCGACCGCCTGGCCGGCCTCGTCCTGGAGGTCGGCGACGACGACCCGGGCGCCGGCATCGGCCAGGGCGCGGGCCATGCCTTCGCCGAGTCCCTGCGCGCCGCCGGTCACGAGCGCCACGCGCCCGGTGAGGTCCTGGTTGGTCATGGGTGCGACTCCTTCGTCGGGTGGGGTGATGGCCATCACACTGCTCGGCGTTCTGGACGATTGTCAAGATTTTTCTTGACGACTGTCAAAGGAATCCTGGACACCTGTCCGGCGTCGTCTAGGCTGGGCGGCCGAGCACCAGGAGGGACCCATGGCCACGACCCGCGTGAACCCCGTCGACAAGCACGACGTGCGTCGCCGCGCGCTCGCCGAGTCGGCGCTGCGCACCCTCGGCGAGCTCGGCTACGCCAAGGCGTCGCTCCGCGAGATCGCCACCAACTCCGAGTTCAGCCACGGGATGGTGCACTACTACTTCGCCGACAAGCTCGAGCTGATCGTCTACTGCGTGCGCTACTACAAGGAGACGTGCGTGACCCGGTACGACGGGGTCGTCAGCGCGTCGCAGTCGGCCGACGAGCTGCTCGACGCCTTCGCCGCGAAGCTCTGCGAGACGATCGTCGACGAGGCCCCGATGCACCGGCTCTGGTACGACCTGCGCGCCCAGAGCATGTTCGAGGAGAGCCTGCGCGAGGCCGTCACCCAGATCGACCGCACGCTCGAGAGCATGATCTGGCGGGTGGTCACGCGGTACGCCGAGCTCGGCGGCCGTGCCGTGACGGTGCCGCAGCACGCGGCGTACGGGATCCTCGACGGGGTCTTCCAGCAGGCGCTGCTGGCCTACCTGGGCTCGGACGCCCCGGAGGCGGCGCTCGACGCGCTGCGTTCCGAGGTGCGGACCCTCGTGCCGCTGCTGGTGGGCTGAACTCCTCCTCCTGCCTCCCCGGTCGTGGTGTGAGCCCACCGTTTTCCGGAGGCCTGGCACCACGACCCGGGAGGTTGAGCAGCCCGGGAGGTTGGGGGCGGGCGCGACACTGACGTCATGCCGCCGGAGCCGAAGACCTGCCGCTCCTGCGGACGCCGGATCGAGTGGCGCAAGAAGTGGGAGCGCGACTGGGACCAGGTGCGGTACTGCTCCACCGCGTGCCGCCGCCGGGGCGTCACCGAGGTCGACGAGCGGCTGGAGGCGGCGCTGCTCGAGCGCGTCTCCCGCGGGCGCGCGGCGGTCGACCCGGCTGACGTGGCGCTCGCGGTTGCCGGCGACGACGCAGCGGCGGCGGACCTCGCCGAGCCCGCCCGTCGGGCCGCCCGGCGGCTCGTCGCGCGTGGCGAGGTCGAGATCGTGCAGCGCGGGAAGGTCGTCGACCCGTCGACGGCGAGAGGCGCCTTCGAGGTGCGGCGCGCACGGTAGTCAGTGACGGCGCCGCACCCATGGCGCGTCCGTGTCCGTACGCCGCGCCTCCGTGCCCGGCGCCAGGTCGGCCAGCGGGCGGATGCCCGGGGCGCCGCGCACGAGGTGCGCGAGGTGCACGAGCGCCATCTCGTCGAGCTGGTGGTCGGGGTCGCCGCAGTCGAAGATCCAGTGGTCGGCGTCGCCGGCCGTGCCGCGCCAGACCCGGAGCACGGCATCGCCGCGCTCGACCACGTGGGTGCACGAGACGACCTCGTGCTCGGGCGGGTGCGCGAACGGCCACGGCGGCTCGACGGCGAGCGCGCCGGTGCGCGGCGACGGCACGCGCCACTCCGGCGGCTGCTCGTCGTCGAGCACGGCGGGCGCCCCGGGTTGCCAGGCGAAGATGCCGCGCCGGTCGGGCCAGACGACCGCCAGGGCTGATGGCTCGCGGCGGTGGAACCAGCCCGACCAGATCACCGTGTCATGGAGGGCGTGATCGGTCACTTGCTCGAGGAGGACGGGGACGCCCGCGAGCACGCTCTCGAGCAGGTCGCCGGAGGCGAACCGGCGTCCGGCCACGACGCGGGCGGCGACCTCGTCGAGGCACCGCTTCATCAGACCGTGGTCGAGGCCGGACATCAGCAGCTCGGGATGGTCGGCGCTGTGGCCCAGCCCGATCGTGTAGGCGAACGCGGGGCCGGGTTCGTCGTCATCGCCGCACCCGTCGTCGGCGCAGCCGCACGGCCCGCCGCCCCCGACGCTCATGACCGACCAGCCGTGCCGGTGGACGCCGTCCACGACGTGCCGGTCGAGGTCGTCGTAGTGCTCGTCGGGACGGCAGGCGTGACAGTCGCACGCCCGGGCGCCGGCCGGTCGGGGTCTCCGCGGTGGGGTCTCCCGTGGTGCCATTCGCTCCTCCTCTTCTCGGGAGCAGCAAGCGTGCACCGGATCGGCCGACGCCCGCGGGCGTCATCCACAGGGGCCGGCCGGCCCCGCGCCTCAGCCCGCGGGAGCCGCGGCGATGTCGAGGACCCAGGTCACGCCGTACGGGTCCGTGACCATGCCGTAGAGCGGCGACCAGCCCGACGGGCCCAGCGGCACGACCACCGTGGCGCCCTCACCGGCCAGGCCTTCCCAGTAGCGGGTGAGCTCGGCGGCGTCGTCGCCGCGCACGGAGACGAAGTACGACGCGGTGCCGGCGTCGTAGGGACGGTCCGACGGCACGTCGAAGGCCATGACGTGGAAGCCGGCGGGGGAGACGACCTGGCCCCACATGACGTGGTCGGCCTCGGCGGGGTCGCCGACGGCGTGGGCGTCGGCGTAGGTCGCGATGGCGAGCTCTCCGCCGAAGACGGAGCGGTAGTGCTCGAGCGCGGCGCGGGCGGTGCCGCGGAGGTTGACGTGGGTGACGGTGGTGACGGACATGGGTCTCTCCTCGGTGGTGGTGCGGGGACGACGTCCACGTTCCACCACGAAGAGGACAGCGTGTGTCCGCTACTCCTGCGATCATCGGGATGTGCCCTCGACCTCCTCCCGGATGCTCGCCCTGCTCTCGCTGCTGCAGTCGCGTCGCGACTGGCCGGGCGGCGTGCTGGCGGAGCGGCTCGACGTGAGCACGCGGACCGTACGGCGCGACGTCGACCGCCTGCGTGAGCTCGGCTACCGCATCACGACGGCGAAGGGGCCGGACGGCGGCTACCGGCTCGACGCGGGCGCCGACCTCCCGCCGCTGCTGTTCGACGACGACCAGGCCGTCGCGATCACGGTGGCACTCCAGGTCGCGACGACGGCAGGGGCGGGCATCGGGGACGACGCGCTGCGGGCGCTCGGGACCCTGCGCCAGGTGATGCCGTCGCGGCTGCGGCACCGGATCGACGCCCTCACCGTCGAGGCGGTGCGGGCGCCGGGGGCCGCGGACGACGTCGATCCTGCCGTGCTGGTCGCGGTGGGGGCGGCCGCTCGGGCCCGGGAGGTGCTGCGCTTCGACTACGGCACCGACGACGCGCCCCGTCGCGCCGAACCGCACCACGTGGCGACGTGGCGGGGGCGCTGGTACCTCGTCGCCTTCGACCTCGACCGCCACGACTGGCGCACCTTCCGCGTCGACCGGATCGTGCCGCGCACCCCGAACGGCCCACGCTTCGCGCCTCGGGAGCTGCCGGGCGGCGACGTCGCGGCGTACCTCACCGGGGTGTTCCGGGGCAACGCCGACGGGGTCGGCTGGCCGTGCACGGGCGAGGTGGTGGTGGGGCTGCCGCTGGGCGAGGTGCTGCCGTACGTCGGGGACGGCGTCGCCGTCGCGCTCGACGACCAGCGGACGCGGCTGACCGTCGGCTCGTGGTCGTGGGCGGGGGTGGTCGCGTCGGTGCTGCGGTACGACGCGGAGATCGCGGTGCTCGGACCCGACGCGCTCCGCGAGGCGTTCGCGCGGGTGGGGGAGCGCTGTGGGCGGGCTGGTCGCGGCACCTGAGGAGGGTGGATCGGCACCTGCGGAGGAGGTCGCGAGCCCGGGACGCCCGTAGCGTCCTCGTGTGATCACGACCATCCTCGTCGAGCACCCGTGGCTCTCGCCCACGGCGCTCGCCCTCCTCGTCGTCCTCGGCCCGCTCGTGGGACGGTTGGTGGCGGGTCGGCCGGCTGCCGCCTGGCTGCTGACCGGCCTGGCGACGGTCCCGGTCGTGGTGCTCACGATGCTGCCGACCGACCGCAGGGCGTTCGAGCGGTGCGAGGTCGCGTGGACGTTGCCGACCGTCGGGCGCGTCGAGCTGGCGGCCAACGTGGTGCTCTTCGTCGCGCCGGTGCTGTTCGCGGTCGTGGCGACGCGGCGCCCGCTCGTGGTGGCGGGCGCTGCGAGCGCTCTGAGCGCGGCGATCGAGACCGTGCAGGCGCTGGTGCCGGCGATCGGGCGGTCCTGCTCGACGAACGACTGGCTGTCCAACACGATCGGTGTCGTCGTCGGGGTGGTGCTGGGGGTGGTCGCGCTGCGGCTGGCCGGCCCGGTCGGGCGCGAGCGCTTGACGATTCGTCCACGGTCGTTGACGCGTTCCTGACCCGCTCCGAGGGTGGGGCCGACGGGGACCGCAGCGGTGACGGAGGCTGGCATGGCGGACGAGCGAGCGACGACCATCGACGTGCAGGTCGGACGGGGGTGCATCTCCTCCGGCATCTGCGTCGAGATCGCCCCGGACAGCTTCGAGCTCGTCGGCTTGCGCGCGAGTCCCCGGCGACCGCTGGCGGACACGCCCGCGGCGCGCGCGGCTCTGGTGGAGGCTGTCGAGGCCTGTCCCGTCGAAGCCATCGTCATGGGGCCGGTCGCGCCCGGGACTCCCTGAGGAGCGCCGGGCGCGACCGCGGTGGTCACTCCGCAGCGTTGCGGGGGGCCGGCCAACGGACGCCGACACTCTCCATGCCGGCCATGACGTCCATGTCCGGGTTGGCCTGCAGCACCTCCTTGAAGGTGGGGCTGCCGACGACGACCGGCTTGAAGGAGCGCAGGAAGTCGTCGATCTCCTTCGCCTCGCGCTCCGGCAGGCCGAACTCCGCGTAGGCGGGAGTGACGATGTCGTCGAAGAGCGCGTTCCAGTACTCCTCGGTGACGCCCATGCCCCGGTGGGCCGTGGCCATGTCGGGGCCGGTGTAGGTGTGCGGCCCGCCCCAGTGCTCCCCGAGGAACTCGACGAACCCGCTGATCTCCTCCTGCACCTCGGCCTGGGTCTTGTGGTTCCAGATGTGGCCGATGGTCGGGTTGAGCATCGCGCGCTGGACGAGCGTGGCGGCGAGGAACGTGACGGTCGGGAGGCCGCCGAGGCGGTCGTAGAGGCTGGCGTCGTCGGCGGGTGCGGCGGCGGCGGTCGAGGCGGTGGTGTCGGTCATGGGCCCGACGATGGAAGCGGTGGATCGGATGCGTCAACGACTGTCGACGGATCGACAAGTGGTGTCACGCGACGGAAACCACCGGGCGGATCCCGTGTGCTTCACTCGTCGGGTGGACGTCGACACCCGGGCGGTTCCGGCGCGGGAGCGGTACGACTACTGGGTCGCCAGCGTCTCCGACCGCTTCGTGCCGCTGCGCACGACGGTGCCGTCCCGCGAGGCCCTCCAGGGTCGGATCCGGGGGGCGCAGGTCGCCGAGGTCGGGGTACGCCGCATCGCCGGCACCGAGCAACGCTTCCAACGCCGCGGGCGCGACATCAGCCGGAGCGGTGAGCGTGATGTGCTCAGCGTCGTGTTCCTGCACCGGGGTGCGACGACGGTCGAGCAGGACGGCCGCACGGCTACCCTGCTGCCGGGGGACTTCCTCCTCTACGACAGCGCGCGGCCGTTCGACTTCTGCAGCCACGGCCCGTTCGAGTACTCGATCGCGATGCTGCCCAAGGACCTGCTGGCGTTCGCCTCCGACGACTACCGCGACCTCACCGTGCGCCCCCGCGCGGGTGGCCGTGGGCTGGAGGCCCTGGTGTGGCGCCTCGTGACCTCGTTGACGTCGGCGGGTACGGCGCCGATGAGTGCCCGCCGGGCTGCCGGTCTCGAGGAGGCGTTGGTGGCCCTGGTCGCGGGGTTGGCCCCGCTCGGGACGCCGCCCAGCCCGCGGGACGTCCTCGTCGACGTCGCCCGGGCGCACGTGCTCCAGCACCTCACGGATCCTCGGCTCTCGCCGGCGACGGTCGCCGCCACCTGCGGGATCTCGGTGAGCTACCTGCACCGGCTGTTCGAGCCGGAGCCGTCGACGGTGGCTGCCTTCATCCGCGAGGAGCGGTTGCTCCTGGCCCACGAGCGCCTCGTCGACCCGCGCCACCGGGGTGAGTCGATCGCGGCCACCGGCCGCGCCTGCGGCTTCGACGATGCCGCGCACTTCAGCCGACTCGTGCGCCACCGGTTCGGGGTCGCACCCACGGAGCTGCGCCGCGGCGGTGCGTCGGCCTAGAGGACGAGCAGCAGCACGACGAGCAGCACGACCAGCCCGATGAGCAGGCCGCCGACGGCGACGGCGGCGACGGTCAGCCCGACCTTCGCCGTGCTGTTCATCTTCTTGGTGAGCCCGAGGTGCTGGGCCGGGCCGTCGATGAGGCGCTTGCCCTCGCTGGAGTCGAACGAGTAGTTCACGACGGCGCCCACGTTGCCGTCGTCGTCCATGCCGACCTCCTTGCGGAAGGACTTCGACACGACCGTGCCCTGCTGCATCGACTTCCTGGCGCGCAGCACCGGCCGCGGGACGCCGCCGGCGTCGAGCCCGGCCTCCCACGCGACCGTCGTCTGCCGGTCGGTGACGGTGTAGGTGCCGGCCGCGGGATCGACCTCCACGACGTGCTGGAAGGAGGACTCGAGCGACTTTCGCTTCATCAGCGTCCACCACTGCTGGTCGACGATGTCGATCTGCACGGTGAACCCGGTGGGCGTCTCGTCGGCGACCATGTACGGCGTGTTCGCCGTGGCGCGACGTACCTCGGCGGCGAGCTCGGCGGCGGTGACCATGGGTTCGAGGGTACGGCGCGGGTGCGCCCCTTGACCGTGGTCTCGGGCGCTCCGATGCTGGCCGTCGGATCATTCTCGGCGAGGTGGTGGGGTGCGATGGCGACCTATGCGAGCACGAAGGAGTTCGAGGGCGCGCGGTTCGTGCGGTCGAGCCTCAAGGGGGCGACGCTCCGGTCCTCCGACGTCAGCGGCATGACGATGCGGGGCGTCGACCTCGACGGGCTCGACATCGACAGCCACGACCTCGCGTTCGGCACGCTGCTCGTGAACGGGGTGAACGTCGTACCGCTCGTCGAGGCCGAGCTGAACCGGCAGTTCCCGGGCCGCGAGCTGCAGAACGCCAAGGAGCCGGAGGGTCTGCGCGCCGGGTGGGAGGCGGTGCAGGCGGCGTGGGCGGTGACGGTGGCGTCGACGTCTCCCGAGTTGATGGATGCGCACGTCGAGGACGAGTGGTCGCTGGTCGAGACCCTCCGCCACCTCGTGCTGGCCACCGACGCGTGGCTGTGTGGCGGGGTGTTCGGGATCGAGCAGCCGTTCCACGAGCTCGGGCTGATCTTCACTGGCGCGGGGGAGATGGGCTTCGACATGTCGATCTTTCGAGCGGACACGCCTTCTGTGGAGGAGGTGCTCGCGGTGCGGGCCGAGCGGCAGGCGATGGTGACGGAGTTCCTGGCGTCGGTGACGCCGGAGCTGCTGGCCGAGGAGCGCCGGAACCCGTGGGGTGGTGACGACTGGAAGCCGACGGTGGGGGACTGCGTGCGCGTGATCCTGGAGGAGGAGTGGGCGCACCTGCGCTACGTACGGCGCGACCTGGCGCTGCTCGGCTGACGGGCCGCGCGATCGGGCGTCGCTAGTCTCCCGGCATGGAGGCCATCCCGCTCGCTGCGCTGCTGCCCGCCGGGCTCGACCCAGCGGAGTGCAAGCTGCACTGCGCCGTATTCAACGGTGAGCGGCACCCGATCGAGGTGCTCGCCACCTCGTGGGACGAGTGGCAGGGCTGGAACTCGTGGCGCAACGTCAACGACGACTTCAACCGCCGCTACGTGTTCTCGCTGGCGCAGGACCGGCACGACCCGACGCTGTGGTTGTTCGGCGGAGTGTGGGAGGTCGTGGGCCGGCGTCCCGAGCCGCGGGCCGCGTCGTACGACGTCGGGTTCCGCGCCGATCTGATGGGCGCTTTCGTGCGTCGGCTCTACGTGCGGCTCGCCCTCGCCGGGCGCAACCGACGCCGCAACATGGAGACGCTGCTCGGCGACATGACGGTCGCGTCCATCGCCGAGGAGGAGTTCGCGGGCGACCCGTTCCCGGGCCACGACCGGATCGACCACTCCCTGGCCGAGCTTCAGGTCGTCGTCGGTCAGCGCCGCGCCGACTGGCGCATCGCGCTCGAGAGCATGAAGGGCGTCTACGTTATTCACGACCAGGTCACCGGGGCGCGGTACGTCGGATCTGCGTACGGCGACACGGGGGTGTGGCAGCGGTGGTCGTACTACGCCCAGACCTTGCACGGCGACAACCTCGGGCTGCAGGCGCACCTCGCCGAGCACGGTGAGGCGTACTACCGGGAGAACATGCGGTTCGCACTGCTGGAGTACTGGTCGATGCGGACGTCCGACGAGCACGTGCTCGAGCGCGAGTCGTGCTGGAAGAGCGTGCTGCTCGCGAGGTCGCTGGGGCACAACCGGAACTGAGACGAGCCCCGGAGCGATGACTCCCATGCGTGAGACCCGGCGCCGCTCAGCGAGGAGCCCCTTCGGGCTCGTGAAGTGGAGCCTCGCGGCCGGCGGCAGCGCGGCGGATCACTGAGCCGACGTGTGCTCAGTGATCCACCGCGCTTATTCGCTGATTAACAATTACAGCCGATTGATGTTGACCATCGAGCTCGGTCGCCGCAAGCGGCACGCGTGTTCAGGCTGCGTCACCCGAATGCTCTTGATCTACTCAATTCGCTCCCGAGGCCCCGGTGGCCGTGTGATCGTTCCGCCATGACCGACGTCACATCGGCCCCGCGCGAGCTGCGCAAGGGCGCCAATGTCGCCATCCGTGACCTCGGCGGCGAGCTGGGCGGGCTCACCGTCTTCCTCGACAGCCGCGGACACGACGGCGAGACGATCGACGCGGACGTGAGCGTCCTGCTGCTCGACGCATCGGGCAAGGTGCGGTCGAGCGCCGACTTCGTCTTCTACAACCAGCCGATCGCGCTCAACGGCGCCGTCCACCTGCGCGACAAGCTCGTACCGGAGCCCGACTCGGACGAGGCCGCCGCCGGCTGGTCGTCCGACGTCGTGACGCTCGAGCTCGACGACGTACCCCAGGAGATCGAGCGCATCGTCGTCGCCGCCAGCCTGGACGCGTCGACCGCCCGTACCTTCGGCGACGCCGCTGGCGTGCGACTGCGGCTGCAGCGCAGCTCCGATGCCGCCGACCTGCTCGTCTTCGACATCGACGACGCCACCACCGAGAGCGCGCTCGTGTTCGGTGAGTTCTACCGCCGCGACGAGGACTGGAAGATTCGTGCCGTCGGGCGCGGATACCAGGCGGGTCTCGCCGCGCTCGTCACCGAGCACGGCGTCGACGTCTCCGAAGAGGCGGACGAGCCCGAAGGCCCGGAGGCGCCGGCCGTCGACGAGACGCCCGACGAAGCTCCCGCGCCGCCCGGGGACGCTGAGCAGGCTCCCGCACCGCCCATGCCTGCGGAGGTCGATGACGACACCGGTACGTCGAGCCCTGCCACGCCTGCCAAGCGCTCGGTCTCGGTACGCCGCCCCACCCGCGCGCCGCGCCTCCCGGTCGACTGGAACGCATCCATCCCGGCCGACGACGGCAACGACTGGCAGGCCGCGCGCTTGTTTCCCGTCGCGGGGATCGGCAGCGGGGAGGAGCAAGAGCGTCGTGCCACCTCGGCGCTGCTGGCCGTCATGAGCATGGTGCGGGAGTTCGGCGCCGCGCTCACCGGCCGCTGCGGGGCACCCCGCGGGACCATCACGACGTACATCGAGGTGCCGTTCGGTCAGGACGAGGAGGCGTACCGCCCCGACGGCGTGATCCAGGTACGCCGCGGCACCCGCGAGTGGACCGCGCTGGTCGAGGTAAAGACGTCGACGGGGCGCCTCAACGTCGAGCAGATCGAGAAGTACGTCGAGATCGCGCGGGCGCGTGGGTACGACGCGGTGATCACCATCAGCAACGAGCTCGCCGGCGGCGACGCCGACCACCCGGTCGCGGTCGACCGGCGCAAGCTGCGGAAGGTCTCGCTGCACCACCTGTCGTGGGACCAGATCCGAGCCGAAGCGGTCCTTGCCGCACGGCACCGCGGCGTCTCCGATGCGACCCAAGCGAAGGTGCTGGAGGAGTTCATCCGGTACATGTCCCACGCGCGGTCGGGCATGGGTGGCCTGGGGGACATGGGGCCGAGCTGGGTGAAGCTGCGCGACGCGGTCAAGTCGAAGACAGCGCGCGCCTCGGACAAGGCGACGGGGGAGATCAGCGCGCGGTTCGACGAGCTGATCCAGCACCTGGGTCACCACATGACGGGGCTCTTGGGGGTCGAGGTGCAGTCCTTGGCGCCGCGCGAGGCGCCGGACCATGCGAGCCGGCGGCAGCAGCTCGCCGACTCTGGGCTGATGTTCGGGCGGTTGAAGGTGCCGGGCGCGGTGGACGTGCTGGTGGTCGGAGCCGACCTGCGGGCGGACAAGGCGAGCGCGGCGATCACGATCGGGGCTCCTCGTGGAGACACCCGTCCGCTGACGCGGGTGAACTGGCTGCTGCGCCAGCTGCCCGACGAGGCCAAGGATTCCATCCGGATCGAGGCGCACATGGCGGGGCCGCGTGCGGTGTCGACCGCGGCGCTGCTGGGGAAAGCGCGGCAGGACCCGTCGTGCCTGGTGCCGGAGGAGCAGCGCGAGATCAAGGCGTTCACTATCTCGCTCGAGGTGCCGCTGGGGAACAAGCGCGCCGCTGGAACGGGGACCTTGATCGGGAGTGTGAAGGGCGCGACGACGACGTTCTACGCCGATGTCGTGCAGCACCTGCGGCCGTGGGTGGCGAAGGTCGGGTCGCCCTCGAGAGCAGAGTGAAGCAACGTACTGGTTGCTGGCGGGACGCAGGTCGGTAGCAACCAGCGGCGCTGGCGGTCGGTGAGGGCAGGTGGGTGCCGAGATGGCCACATGTTCTCTCCACCTCGCAGCGCTGCCCGTGAGGGTTGCCGGGAATCGCTCCTCTGGCGCGCTCAGACATCCCGAACACGTGGCGAACCGGGCCCACATTTTGCGTGTCAGACCCAAGGCGATTCAGCCGTTCACCACTCCCCGCCTGCCATGACCTGCCTCCTTCGTGAGGTGACGGGTCATCGATGAGTGCACACGGTCAGGCATCCTCGGGACAGCCCTTGCATCGGCCGAGTGCCAGGTCCTCCCTTGCCCACTCGTGCACTGCCTGCGTGATCGTGGCGGGGTCGTCCAGGTCGACCGACTTGTAGATGAAGCCCACGAGGTCGGTCGGCATCCGCTTGATAGAGGAGTCCTTGAGCAGCAGGCAGCGTCGGCCAGCCATGAGCATGGCGCCGACCTCGATGACCAAGTTGTAGTTCATGCCTCGACCGCGACGGTCCTCGAAGAAGGCGATGCCGTAGTTGCTCGACCACATATGCGCGGCGACGTTCCCCCAAAGGTCATCCACCAAAGCGCGCTGAGACGCGAGCAGAAACCGAAGCCCGTGTCCGTCCAAAGCGTCACGCGTGACGTCCAGGGCGGCGGCCACCGGGTCAGGCCCGTCGGGCTCCTCGTCGTCGTCCGGGAACCGCGTCATGCCGAACACGTGCGCAGCGGGGGGCGAGGTCCTCGTGAACTCCGCGACCGGGCGCACGAGCTGTGGCGGCGCCAGTGACGCCGGGATCAGGGCGTGCCGGAAGTGGCCCAGGTCGGCGCCGCCCGGCAGCGCCTCGGCCAAAAGCGCGGCGGCGTCGTCGCCAACGAGCTCGGCGACGCGTTGCCGACCGAGAGGCGTAAGCGTCCAAGCGCCATGTGCCTTGGCTGGCGTGGCGCGTCCGGCTCGTTTGAGGGTCGTGAAGACGTTCGCGATCTTGTCCGGCACTGGCAGCGACGCCTCGTAGAACAACTGAGTGACCGCACGTCCACTGAACGTGCCGTCCTCCGATCTGCCGGAGACGATGGAGGCCAGGACGAGCGCCTGGTCCGCGATCGGCATCCGCTGGACGCGGATGCCGATCGACTCCTCGGTCACTCAGCGTCTCCATTGGGGCTCGACTTCTTGGCGGTCTTGCGAGCAGCCCTCCGCTTCGGAACCTCCTGGAAGTGCGACGTGACCGCGGTACGCCCGGTCCTCGGAATGATGAACCGCCCGGCCTCGCCCTGCTTCGCCGCGATTAGGTGGCTGGAGGCAGCATTGGCCCAGTCGCGCGAGAAGTTGGCGGGCATGTCCTCGTGGGCATCGGCGAGCGCGGCTCGGACCTCGTCACGGGCAAACGACTCCGCACCCTGGAAGTTGATCAGGTAGTAGCCCGCCGCACAGATCTTCTGCGGGAAGCTCCGCGCGCCGACCTCGGTGATGAACTCGCCGAGGGTGAGGTCCCGGTCCCATGGCAGGGACTGCTGCGATCTGCCGCCACCGCTTCCGGCGCTGGGACCTGCAGCGCTGCCCGCACCCGGTCCGACCGTCCCCAAGCCGCCGCGTCCCGAGGGCGCTTCGGGTGCCGACAAGGCTCCTCCGAATAGGAGGGCGATGACGTCAGACATCGTGGCCTCGTCGACGGGGCGCTTGATCGAGATGCCTGGTCCTGTGACGCTGACCTCAGCGATGGCCGATTCGGGCTGAGGCTCTTTCTCGAAGTCGTCGAAGTCGTCGACGGATTTGTCGTCACTCATGTCTACAGTTTGGCAGAGAAGGTATACGGCGTCAACGGGTTCTGTAGACCATGCTGTCTACAGAGCGTCATCTCGGTGCAGCCCTGGAGCTCCTGCCGCTGACCCTCCCGGTTGGTACGCAGCGGTATTTGGCGCTCTGACTGACGGGTGCGGGTCAGGGAACGAGCGACATGTAAGGAGTGTGCAGGGTCCGGATGGACCCGTGTGGAGACCGAGATGATGGTGGGCCATTACGGGGTGGTCTACCGCGTACATGCGTTTGCGACGACAAGCGTCAGTACCAGGTGCCGCCCTTACTGTGAGCCTCGTCGGCGTATCGGCCCTCCAGCCGCGCCGGCAACCACTCACCGACGTCATCGCGCTCGCCTTTGTCGGCTTGCTCTTCGACCACTCGTGGGCCACGTAGGTCCCGACGACGTCTATTCCGGCCAGGCCCTCGGCGGTGTCCCCGCGGCCTCTTTGGCCGGGAGAGCGTGCACCTGATCGGCGGTTAAGGCCGCCGGGGCTGTCGGGTCGGCCAGGACGTCGCGGATTAGCGACTCGTCGGGTTCGGTCTTGGCCGACGCGCCGAGCGCCTTGCCGGTGGCGCCCAGCCCATCCCGGTCGAGGGGGCCGTCGGGGATCTTGATCTTGTCGCGCGAACCTAGACCGCAGGACCATCGAGCATATTCCGAAGCTGCTCCACGGCGTCTCTCGACGGACGTCTGAATGCGCCGCGCGGCAGCTGCCTGGATGACGGGCTCGTTGGTGCCGTGCCTGAAGCACATGTTGGTTCCAGGGCGTGCCTCGGTCCGGCACTGCTGGCCGGTCGACTTCAGTTTGGCGGTGTGCGAATTGCCCCCCCGGGTTCTCCGCAGACCACTCGTCGCTGTGCGTGCTCCGCCGTGTCATCGTCAGTCCCAGATCACCGAGGAGCGGGGAGAGCGTGCGGTCGAGCGTGGCCCGGCTGCCGAAGCAGCCGTGGACCGCCACGGCGGAAGCTCCGCAGAACACGAGCAGGCCCGCGAGCGACCTCGGCGGAGTAGCCGCGTGGTGACCGAGGAAGGACTCTCAGAGGGAACACGCTTAAAGCAACCGGGTTGAACGCAGGCTGCGAGAATGACTCTACGTCCGGGGTCTTGTCGGCCGGCCCGGCCAGACCCTAAGGAAGTGGCGTCCGGTTGCCCATAACGGGTAGCACGATCCGGGCGGCGGCTCTGATTGCATTGGTAAGGAGGGCTAGGCGTTCGCTCCTTCTTGCCACATGGGCCCGTGAACGGGAAGTCGCCTTCTCGGTTCCCATCTTCGAGTTGCAGAAGGGCATTGCTCAAGGGGCGTCGAGTGCACGTTGCTCGCGCCCTGACCCACCCACATCCGTCGCCCGATCCCACGTCGACATCACGATCAACGTCTTCGTCCCCGCCACCAACCCCGTCCTCCGGATGGCGTTCACGACGCTCTGCAGGTGCTCCACGCTCCGCACCCGGAACCGCAGCAACCCGTCGGGATCGCCGGAGATCGTGAAGAACTGCTGCACCTCGGGCACCTGCCGCGCGATCTCCTCGATCTCGCGCGTGTCCGTCTGACCCGTCAGTCGGATCTCGGTGAAGGCGTCGATCTCGCCGACCGAGCTGTCGGCCACGATGGCCGTGTACCCCTTGATCACCCCGCTCGCCTCCATCCGCGCGATCCGTCGCGCGACCGGGGCCGCGGACAGGCCTACCCGCTGCGCGATCTCGCTGGTGGGCATGCGCGCGTTGGCGCGGAGCAGGTCGAGGATCTCGCGGTCGAGGTCGTCCATGGCAACAGCTCGCTTCCTGATAGTTGCGCGCAGCGATAAGAAGAAGCACGAAACACGCCACGACGCAGAAGAATACAGCGGTCCTCGCACAACACGAGCGCGTTCATTGCGCGTGGCCTACGTCACCCACCAGGCTCCAGCGCAGACACGCGGACCTGAGGAGACACAGATGGAGCCGACCCTGGACCTGCGCGCCGCGCTGCGCGACATGATCCTCGCGCGACGCGTCGACACCGAGGCGATCGCGCTGCAGCGCCAGGGCGAGCTGGGCCTGTGGCCGTCGATGCTCGGCCAGGAGGCCGCCCAGGTCGGCGCCGGCTCGGCGCTGCGTCCGCGGGACGTCGTGTTCCCGACGTACCGCGAGCACGCCGTCGCCTGGTGCTTCGGTGTGGATCCCGTCCAGCTGCTCGGGCTCTTCCGCGGCACGACCATGGGCGGCTGGGACCCGGCCGAGCGCGGCTTCCAGCTCTACACGCTCGTGATCGGCGCGCAGACGCTGCACGCGGTCGGCTACGCCATGGGCATCGTGCGCGACGGCGACGTCGGCACGGGCGACCCGGACCGGGACCGCGCCGTACTCGTCTTCCTCGGCGACGGCGCCCTCAGCGAGGGGGAGACGAACGAGGCGTTCGTCTGGGCCGCGGCGCAAAACCTGCCCGTCGTCTTCTACTGCCAGAACAACCAGTGGGCCATCTCGGCGCCGTTCAGCGTGCAGAGCCGCGTGCCGGCCGCCCAGCGCGCCTCCGGCTTCGGCTTTCCCGGCGTGCAGGTCGACGGCAACGACGTCGCCGCCTGCCACGCCGCCACCGAGCAGGCCCTCGCCCAGGCCCGCGCCGGCGGGGGACCGACCCTCATCGAGGCCGTCACCTACCGCCGCAACCCGCACACCACGTCCGACGACGACCTGCGCTACCGCGACGCCGCCGAGAACGACCACTGGCGCGACCTCGACCCCGTCGACCGGCTCCGCACCGCGCTCCTCGAGAGCGGCGAGATCGACGACGCTTTCCTCGCTGAGGTCGCCGCCGAGGAGCAGGAGCTCGCCGAGCGCTTGCGCACCGGCTGCCGCGCGCTCCCGGTGCCGTCCCACGACGACCCGTTCCTGCACACGCTCCACACGATGACGCCCGAGCTCGCCCGGCAGCGCGAGGAGCACCTCGCGTTGGTGGCGGCAGGCGAGGAGGACCGGGCATGAGCACCGAGCCGAGGAACCAGGCCATGGCCCACGCCCTCAACCAGGCCCTGCGCGACGAGCTCGACACCGACCCCAAGGTGCTGCTCATCGGCGAGGACATCGGCGAGCTCGGCGGCGTCTTCCGCGTCACCGACGGCCTCGCGAAGGACTTCGGTCCCACCCGCGTCGTGACGTCCCCGCTCGGCGAGGCCGGCATCGTCGGCAGCGCGATCGGGCTCGCGATGGCCGGCTACCGGCCCGTCGTCGAGATCCAGTTCGACGGCTTCGTCTTCCCGGCGATGAACCAGATCGTCACCCAGCTCGCCAAGTACCGCCACCGCTCCGAGGGCCGCGTCAGCCTCCCCGTCGTCGTGCGCATCCCCGTCGGCGGCGGCATCGGCGCGATCGAGCACCACAGCGAGTCGCCCGAGGCCCACTTCGCGCACACGCCCGGCCTCCGCGTCGTGTGCCCGTCCACCCCGCAGGAGGCCTACAGCCTCATGCGCGCCGCCATCCGCTGCGAGGACCCCGTCATCTTCCTCGAGCCGAAGAAGATCTACTGGGGCAAGGGACCCGTCGACCGCTCCGCCGGCGCCGCTCCCCGCGAGCACCTCGACCGCGCCCGCGTGGCCCGCGAGGGCGACGCGCTGACGATCGCGACGTACGGCGCCCTCACGGCCACCGCGCTCGGGGCCGCCGACGAGCTCGCCGCCGAGGGCACCGAGGTCGAGGTCATCGACCTCCGCACGATCGCGCCGCTCGACCACGAGACCGTCGTGGCCTCCGTGCGCCGCACCGGCCGCCTCGTCATCGCCCACGAGGCCTCCCAGTCCGGCGGCATCGGCGGCGAGCTCGCCGCCCGCGTGCAGCGCGACGCCTTCTTCGAGCTCGAGGCGCCGGTGCTCCGGGTCACGGGCTACGACACGCCGTACCCCGCCAGCCGCCTCGAGGAGGAGTGGCTCCCGGGCCTCGACCGCCTGCTCGACGCCTGCGACGCCAGCCTCGCCTGCTGACCGAAGTCGGAGACACCGTGAGCACCCCCCAGCAGTTCCTCCTCCCCGACGTCGGCGAGGGCCTCACCGAGGCCGAGGTCGTCACCTGGCACGTCGCCGTCGGCGACACCGTCGAGGTCAACCAGACGCTCGTCGACATCGAGACCGCCAAGTCCGTCGTCGAGTTGCCGTCGCCCTTCGCCGGCCAGGTGCTCGCCCTCCTCGTGCCCGAGGGGCAGACCGTCGACGTCGGCACGCCGATCATCGAGATCGGTACGCCGCAGGCCGCGCCCAGCCCCGAGCTCGAACCCGAGCAGGCGGAGGAGGAGCCCCAGCTCCTCGTCGGGTACGGCGCGCGCGAGGCCACCACGAGCCGTCGCCGCCGCGGGGGAGCGCGCCCGGCCGCGGCCGGGTCGACGGCCGTGGCGGACAAGCCCCGCGCCAAGCCGCCCGTCCGCAGGCTCGCGCAGGTGCTGGGCGTCGACCTCGCCTCCCTCACCCCAAGCGGTCCCGACGGCATCGTGGTGCGCACCGACGTGCTCGCGGCAGCACCGATGCACGAGCCAGCGCCCGCCTCCGTTCCGACGCCGGCTCCCGAGACGACGCAGGCCGAGCCCTCGCCGTACGGCCTCGAGACCCGCATCCCCGTCAAGGGCGTGCGGAAGCAGACGGCCGCGGCGATGGTGGCCTCGGCGTTCACGGCGCCGCACGTCACCGAGTTCGTGACCGTCGACGTCACCGCCACGCTCGAGCTGCGCGAGAAGGTGCTCGCCCGCCGCGAGTTCCGCGACGTGCGCGCGACGCCGCTGGCGTTCGTGGCGCGGGCCTACCTGCACGCGCTGCGGCGTACGCCGATGGCGTGCGCCCGCTGGGACGAGGCCGCGCAGGAGATCGTCGTGCCCGGCCAGGTCAACCTCGGCATCGCCGCGGCCACCCCGCGGGGACTCGTCGTGCCCAACGTGAAGGCCGCCGACCGCATGGACCTGCGGGAGCTGGCGCTCGCCATCGACGACCTCGCGCAGACCGCGCGGGCCGGGCGCACCACGCCCGAATCGATGGCGCACGGCACGACCACCATCACCAACGTCGGCGTCTTCGGTGTCGACACCGGCACGCCGATCCTCAACCCGGGGGAGACG
The DNA here is from genome assembly GCF_010686755.1 of Nocardioides zeae. Taxonomy (GTDB): domain Bacteria; phylum Actinomycetota; class Actinomycetes; order Propionibacteriales; family Nocardioidaceae; genus Nocardioides; species Nocardioides zeae. Next base: position 503,010 of record NZ_JAAGXA010000001.1, read on the forward strand.
GCGATCCTCGCGGTCGGCGCCATCCGGCGGACCCCGTGGGTCGTCGGCGAGGGCGCCGACGAGCGCATCGAGCCCCGCTCGGTGCTGCAGCTCGCGCTGTCCTTCGACCACCGCGTCCTCGACGGCGCGGAGGGGTCCCGCGTGCTCGCCGACACCGCCGCGATCCTGCGCGACCCCACGGAGGCGTTCCTGTGAGCGAGCACTTCGACGTCGTCGTCATCGGTGCCGGGCCGGGCGGCTACGTCGCCGCGGTCCGCGCCGCCCAGCTCGGCCGCAGCGTCGCGGTCGTCGAGGAGCGGTTCTGGGGCGGCGTCTGCCTCAACGTGGGTTGCATCCCGTCCAAGGCGCTGCTGCGCAACGCGGAGCTCGCCAGCCTGTGGCGCGACCGGGCGGACGACTTCGGGATCGTCGGCGAGGCGCGGTTCGACTACGGCCGGGCGCACGCGCGCAGCCGCGAGGTCGCGGACGGTCGGGCGGCGGGGATCCACTACCTGATGCGCAAGAACAAGGTGACCGAGATCGACGGGCGCGCACGGTTCACCGGCACACGCGAGACCGTCGTGACGGCCGCCGACGGCAGCACCCGCACGGTCGCCTTCACCGACGCGATCGTCGCGACCGGCGCGCGCCCGCGGATGCTCCCCTGCGTCACCGCCTCGGCGAACGTCGTCACCTACGAGGAGGTCGTCCTCGACGCGACGCTCCCGCGCAGCATCGGCATCGTCGGCGCCGGCGCGATCGGCATGGAGATGGCCTACGTGCTGCAGGCGTACGGCGTGGAGGTGACCCTGCTGGAGTACGCCGATCGCGTGCTCCCCGCCGAGGACGCCGACGTCTCGAGCGCGATGGCCAAGGCCTACCGCGGGCTGGGCGTCACCGTGCGCACCGGCGTGCGCGTGGGGTCGGTGACCGACCGCGGTGAGTCCGTGGAGGTCGCGTGGACGGGGGCGGACGGGAGCGCCACCGTCGAGACCTTCGACCGCGTCCTCGTCGCCACCGGCTTCGTCCCGAACTCCGAGGACCTCGGCCTCGACGCGGCCGGTGTGGTCGTCGACGAGCGCGGCGCGATCAGCGTCGACGCCCGGATGCGCACCAACGTGCCGGGGATCTACGCCATCGGCGACGTGACGCTCCAGCTGCAGCTCGCCCACGTCGCCGAGGCCATGGCCGTCGTGGCGGCGGAGACCCTCGCGGGCGCGGTGACGATGGAGCTGGGCGACCTGCGGATGATGCCGCGGGCCACCTTCTGCCAGCCCCAGGTGGCGAGCTTCGGCCTCACCGAGGCCCAGGCGCGGGCGGAGCACGGCGAGATCCGCGTCGCGAAGTTCCCGTTCAGCGCGAACGGCAAGGCCCACGGCCTCGGCGAGCCCGTCGGGTTCGTCAAGGTGCTCGCCGACGTGGACGGCGCCCTGCTCGGCGGCCACCTCGTCGGTCCCGACGTCGCCGAGCTGCTGCCCGAGCTGACGCTGGCGCAGAAATGGGACCTCGGGTCCTTCGAGCTGTCCCGCAACGTGCACGTGCACCCCACCTTGGGGGAGGCGTTGCAGGAGGTGTTCCACGGGCTCGAGGGCCACATGATCAACCTGTGATCGCGCACCCGGGATGGGTCGGCGCGTCGCGGGTGTTGCTCGCGTCATGACCAACCGACCGCACCTCGTCCCCGACGCGTCCCACCCCATCACCGTCACGCCGACGGACCGCCGCGTCGTCGTCACCCGCCACGGCCGCGTGATCGCCGAGACCGACCGTGCGCTCACGCTGCAGGAGGCGTCCTACCCGCCCGTGCAGTACGTCCCCCTCGACGACGTCGACGCCAGCGTGCTCGAGCGGACCGACCACGCGACGTACTGCCCCTACAAGGGCGACGCCGGCTACTACTCCCTCGTCGACGGTGACGCCCGCGCCGAGAACGCGGTGTGGACCTACGACGCCCCGTACGACGCGGTCGCGCCGATCGCCGGGCACGTCGCGTTCTATCCGAACGAGGTGGAGATCAGCGTCAGCTGATTTTCGGCTTGGACACATCCGGCACGCGGGCCGCCCGCCCGACGAGCCCTGCACCGCCCTCAAGGCCACGAATCCCGCACCTCGACGCCTCTAATGGCCGCTGGGGTTGCTTTTCCCGGCCACGAGGGGCGGTCCGCGTGCCGGATGTGTCCAAGCCCTTGGGGGCCCTTGCGGGACGCATCGACGCCTGCGACCCCGTGGGTCACGCCCACCGCGTCGCCGCCGACGCGGGCGTTCCGGTCAGCACCCGTACGACGGCGAGGTCAGTCGTGGCCTGGAAGTTGAGGAACCGCACGACCCGGCTCACGCGGTCGATGTCGAGGGGGAGGAGGCCGGGGGGTGCCCGGTACGTCGGGGGTGAGGCCCAGGTCAGGTCGTTGTGGCCGCGCATACGTCGTCGACGACGCGCTGCAGCGCTACCTCCGGAAGCACCTGGGGTGACGGTTCCAGCTACGAGCGGTGCGACCTCACCCGGAGGCCCCCTCGCCACGGGAGTCGTAGTCATCGACGTACCGACGGATCGTCGCGATCTTCAGGTAGAGGCGTAGCGGGTCCACGCCGGTGGGGAGGAACCCGTGGCCTCGGTACCACGGCACGAGACCCTCGTTGTCCGCGTCGACCACGAGCAGTCGACCACCCCCGGTGGCGCTGGCCGCCAGGACTTGGCGGAAGGCGCCCAACAACAGCTGGGTGCCCCACAGGTTCACCCGGTCGCCACGGTAGGTGCGATCGAGCGCGAGCTTGGCCAGGAGGTACCCGGGGATCGGATCGAGCCGGCCCGACCGTGCGCTGTTCGGTACGGCGCCGCGCACCACGCCTGTCGGAGCAAGCGCGAAGTAGCCCGCCACCCGCGCCCCGGACGGCGCATCGCGGACGAGCACGGTGACGGCGGCCGTGCCGCTTCGGACTGCAGCCAGGGCTGAGGTCTGCAGCCAACGGTCGTAGCGCTCATCGCCGCAATCGAACGCTGTCAGGTCGTGGTGGGGACCCGCTGGCTCGAAACGGTGGTGGGGCTCCGACACCTACGAGATCCGGGGGAGCGAGGCCAGCTTGTCCCGCAACGCCGGCGCGTCGTCGGCGACGTCGAGGGACATGACGAGCGCGTCGAAGACCTGCGGATCCAGCAGGGTGATCTCGGCCCGAGCGACGATCTTCTCAGCCTCGGCGCGGGCAGCGCTTGTGACGAAGGCGGACTTGCTCATCTGGGTGAGCTCAGCCGCGCGCGTGATCAACTGGTCCGTCGCCTCGTCGAGCCGGGTCTCGAATCGCTTCGTCCTGGTCGCTGTCACCGCTTCGCTCCGTCCATGTACGGCACATGTACGGACAATCGTAGAGTGGTGCTGACCGATCGCCAAGGGATCACGCCCACCGCGTCGCCGCCGACGCGGGCGTCCCGGTCAGCACCCGTACGGCGAGGTCCGTCGTCGCCTGGACGTTGAGGAACCCCACGACCCGGCTCACGCGGTCGATGTCGAGGGGGAGGAGGCCGGGGGTGCCCGGTACGTCGGGGGTGAGGCCCAGATCGAGGTCGTCGTGCCCGCGCATCATCGCCACGTTGAAGTCGTAGCGCTCACGGGCGCCCGGCGCCACGAGGTGCTTGACCACCCGCGAGCCCAGCCGGCGGCCGCCCTGGTCGAGCGACCACGAGTCGAGGGCCTCGGCGACGTTGCGGCCCTCGTCGTGCTCGACGTCCGCCCACACGGCCTGCATGGACCCGGCCGCGTCGAGTAGGGCGGCAGCGGTCTTCTCCCCGAGGCCCGGTACGCCGGGGAGGTTGTCGCTCGCGTCGCCGCGCAGGGCGGCGTAGGCGAGGTAGTTCTCGGCCGCGACGCCGTACATGGTGTGGAGGCGCCGCGGGTCGAGCAGCGGTGAGCCGTGGATGCCGCCGTCGATGAGCCGCAGCACCTTCGTGCTGTCGCTGATGTGCGCGAACGTGTCGCGGTCGGACGTGACGATGATGCAGTCCCAGCCGTGCCGCCGTGCCCACGCGGCGCCCGAGGCGCTCACGTCGTCGGCCTCCAGCCCCGGCGGGGTCAAGGTGGCCAGGCCGAGGGCGTTGAGCAGCGCGCCCGCGCGCTCCAGCTGGTCGATGAGCTCGGGGTGCTTCTCCGCGCGGCCCGCCTTGTAGTCGGGGTAGCGGTCGCGTCGTACGGAGCCGGTCCGGTCATCGAGACCGAACAGCACGGCGTCGGGCGCGAAGCGGTCGATCGACTCGATGATCTGGCGGAGCATCCCGTGCAGCGCCCAGACCGGCCGGCCCGCGCGATCGAGGGCACGCGTGTGGGCGCGAGCGTGGTGGTTGCGGTGCAGCAGCGAGGGGGCGTCGACGACGAGCAGCAGCTTGCGCGGGGTGTCGTCGGGCGGGGTCATCGCCCGCCCATCGTAGGTCCCGGCAGGGGCGTGGCCATGGCCGCTAGGGCTGCCGGGCGGTCCGACCGCGCCGGCCGAGCGTGCTCGCCAGGGACGTGGCCGCGGCGCGCACCGCGGTCTGGTGCGACTCCGGCCGGAAGCGGCCGACGGGTCCGGTGATGCTGATCGCGGCGACGGCGGTGCGTCCGTCCGGGTCGAGGACGGGAGCCGCCACGCAGAGCAACCCCGGTGTCGACTCCTCGCGCTCGAACGCGACGCCCGTCTCCAGCACCCGCGTGAGCTGGCGGCGCAGGAGGCCCGGGGCGACGACGGTGTGGGGTGTCCGTCGTTCGAGCTCCGAGCCCAGCACGGCGGTGCGGACGTCGTCGGAGGCGTACGCCAGCAGCACCTTGCCGATCGCGGTGCAGTGCATCGGCATGCGCCCGCCCGTGCGCGAGGGCGACCGGGCCTGGCGGTGACCGCCGATCTTGGCGACGTAGACGACCTCGACGCCGTCCTGCACCCCCAGGTGGACGGTCTCGTGGGTGCGCTCGTAGAGGTCCTGCAGGAACGGCATGGCCAGCTCCAGCAACGAACGCTCGGGCGCCGCACGCATTCCGAGCTCGAACAGCCCACCGGAGAGGCGGTAACCGTGCCGCGTCCTGTCGAGCAGCCGGTGCTCGACGAGGTCGCCCGCGACGCGGTGAGCCGTTGCCTTCGGCAGTCCCGTGCGCCGCACGAGCTCCGCGAGCGACAACGCGGTGTCATCGACGTGGAACGCGCGCAGCAGGGCAACGGCCTTGCCCAGGACCGTGTCGAGGTGAGGGGGTGAGGAGGACGTGCCGGAGGTCATCCGCTGCAGCGTACCGGTGAGCGGAACAACCGTCTGTGCTCGACGCCCCTCGGGCGCGAAGGTGGCGCCATGACCGAGACAACGACCGGCGTCGACGCCGCCGCCTTGTCCGCCGCCGCGGGCCGCCTCCGCGACGCCGACCGGGCCGGGGTGCCCGGGCCGCCCGTGCGGGACCTGATCGGACGGGACGACGTGGCGGCCGCCTATGCCGTGCAGCAGCTCCTCGTCGCCGAGCGGATCGCCGCCGGCCGCCGGGTTGTCGGCCGCAAGATCGGACTGACGTCGGCGGCCGTGCAGGCACAGCTCGGCGTGGACCAGCCCGACTTCGGCGTGCTCCTCGACGACATGGCCTACGAGGACGGCGACACCATCCCGGCCGGGAGCGTGCTGCAGCCGCGGGTCGAGGCCGAGGTGGCCTTCGTGCTCGGGTCCGACCTCGCGGAGGGCCCGCTCGGCATCGACGAGGTCCGTGCCGCGGTCGCGTCGGCCACGGCCGCACTGGAGATCTGCGGGAGCCGCGTCGCCGACTGGGACATCAGCTTCGGCGACACCGTCGCCGACAACGCCTCGGCGGGCGCCTTCGTGCTCGGTCGGCAGCGCCTGCCGCTCACGGACGTCGAGCCGCGGGAGGTCGCCATGACCATGACCGTCAACGACCAGGAGGTCGCGACGGGCACGGGGGAGGCGTGTCTCGGCGACCCGCTGGCCGCCCTCCTCTGGCTGGCCCGACAGGCGCGAGAGCTCGGTGAGCCGCTGCGCGCCGGCCAGGTCGTCCTCTCCGGCGCCCTCGGCCCGATGCGCGCCGTGCACCCCGGTGACCGCGTCACCGCGTCCTTCACCGGCCTCGGCGCCGTGAGCGTCGTCATCGGCGAGAAGTGAGGAGTCGACCATGACCACGAAGGTCGCCGTCATCGGATCGGGCAACATCGGCACCGACCTGATGATCAAGGTGATGCGGACCAGCACGCTGCTCGAGATGGGCGCGATGGTCGGTATCGACCCCGACTCCGACGGCCTGGCCCGCGCGCAGCGGCTGGGCATCCCGACCACCCACGAGGGCGTCGAGGGACTGATGAGGCTCCCCGGGTTCGACGAGATCGAGATCGTCTTCGACGCGACCTCGGCCGGCGCCCACCGGCGCAACGCCGCCCTCCTCGAGCCCCTGGGCAAGCGACTGATCGACCTGACCCCGGCCGCCGTGGGTCCCTACGTCGTCCCGGCCGTCAACATCGACGACCACCTGTCGGCGCCCAACGTGAACATGGTGACCTGCGGGGGACAGGCCACGATCCCGGTCGTGGCTGCCGTCTCGCGGGTCGTGCCGGTGGCGTACGCCGAGATCGTCGCGTCGATCGCCTCCCGCTCCGCAGGTCCCGGCACCCGGGCGAACATCGACGAGTTCACCGAGACCACCTCGGCGGCCATCGTCGAGGTCGGCGGTGCGGCGGCCGGCAAGGCGATCATCATCCTCAACCCCGCGGAGCCGCCGCTCATCATGCGTGACACGGTGTTCGCGCTGGTCCACGCGCCCGAACCCGGCGTGCAGGACGAGATCCGCGCGTCCATTGAGAAGATGGTGGCGGACGTCGCGGCGTACGTGCCCGGCTACCGCCTCAAGCAGCAGGTGCAGATCACCGAGCTGCCCGCCGACCAGCCGGTCCGCACCCTCGTCGACGCACCCGTCGACGCGCCGACCCACCAGGTGTCGGTGTTCCTCGAGGTGGAGGGCGCCGCCCACTACCTCCCGGCGTACGCCGGCAACCTCGACATCATGACCTCCGCGGCGCTCCGCATGGCGGAGCGCATCGCGGCCTCGACGGCAGGGAGCTGACATGGACACCACGAGCCCCACCTCGATCTTCGTCCAGGACGTGACGCTGCGCGACGGCATGCACGCCGTCCGCCACCGCATCAGCCCCGACGACGTCCGGAGGATCGTCGCCGCGCTCGACGCGGCCGGGGTCGACGCCATCGAGGTCGCCCACGGCGACGGCCTCGCGGGCTCCTCGCTCAACTACGGCCCGGGCTCCCACACCGACTGGGAGTGGATCGAGGCGGCGGCCTCCGTGCTGGAGCGCGCCCGGCTCACCACGCTGCTGCTCCCGGGCGTGGGCACGGTGCACGAGCTGAAGCGGGCCCACGAGCTCGGCGTGCGGTCCGTGCGGGTCGCGACCCACTGCACCGAGGCCGACGTCTCCGCCCAGCACATCGCGGCGGCCCGCGAGCTCGGCATGGACGTCTCCGGCTTCCTCATGCTGTCCCACATGGCTCCCCCCGAGGAGCTCGCGCGGCAGGCCCGCCTCATGGAGTCGTACGGCGCGCACTGCGTCTACGTCACGGACTCCGGGGGCCGCCTCACCATGAACGACGTCGCCGCCCGCGTGCGCGCTTACCGCGACGTCCTCGACGCGGACACCGAGATCGGCATCCACGCCCACGAGAACCTCTCGCTGTCCGTCGCCAACTCCGTCGTCGCGGTCGAGAACGGCGTACGCCGCGTCGACGCGTCGCTCGCCGGCCACGGCGCCGGAGCGGGCAACTGCCCGATCGAGGCCTTCGTCGCGGTCGCGGACCTGTCCGGCTTCGAGCACGGCTGCGACCTGTTCGCGCTCCAGGACGCGGCCGACGACCTCGTGCGCCCCCTGCAGGACCGCCCGGTCCGGGTCGACCGAGAGACCCTCACCCTCGGCTACGCCGGCGTCTACTCCAGCTTCCTGCGGCACGCCGAGGCGGCCGCGGAGCGCTTCGACCTCGACGTCCGCGACATCCTCATGGAGTGCGGCCGTCGCCGCCTCGTCGGCGGTCAGGAGGACATGATCACCGACGTCGCCCTCACGCTCGTCGCCGCGCACGACGCGGCCTGAGCCCGCGCCGGCCCGCCCGCGTCACGGCTGCTCGTCCGGCGCGCCCTCCGAGCCCGACCCCGAGCCCGACCCCCGCCCCCGGAGTCGCCGCTCCTCGGCCTGCAGCTCCGTGCCGATGGAGCGCGCGACGTCGGCGAGCGCGTCGACGAGCAGCCGTGCGTGGGAGCTCACGGAGCGGTCGGCGGGCAGCGTCACCCCGATCGCGCGCGGCACCGTGGCGAGCTCCGTCGGCAGCAGGTCGAGCTCCTCGTCGCGGAGCCCGACGTAGGTCGGCAGCGGCGCCACCGAGTCCGTCTCCACAAGGATCGACCGCATCGTCAGCATGGTCGAGCACTCGATGACGTCGACCGGCAGCGGCAGCCCCTGCCGCTCGAAGACCTCCTCGAGCTCGCGTCGCAGCTGGCTGGGGCGCAGCGGCAGGATCCACGGGTAGGCCCGCAGCGCCTCGAGCGTCGGCTCAGGTTCCGCGAGGGCCGGGTGGCCCCGACGCACGACGATGCGCACGGCCTCGTCGTACAGCCGCAGGTGGTGCAGCGCCCCGCGGTAGGTGCTGGGGTCGAGGCGCCCCACCATGAGGTCGATCTCGCTCCGCACGAGCGCCGTCGAGAGCTCCTCGGCCGTCCCCTCCTGCACGCTCACGGGCACCCCGGGCTCGTGGTGCTTGAGCGCGACGATGGCCCGGGGGAGCAGCGAGTACGCGCCCGCGAGGTTCGTGCCGACCCGCAGCGGCCGCGTGCCGGCCTGCTTCACCTCGTCGATCTGCTGGGCGGCCCGACGCAGGTTGCCGAGGGCAGCGCGCGCCTGGTCGATGAGGATCTCGCCGTAGACCGTGGGGGAGACCCCGCGCGGCCGGCGCACGAAGAGGTCCACGCCGACGATCTCCTCCAGCTCGCGCACCGCCCGCGTCACGGCGGGCTGCGAGATGTAGAGCGCGGTCGCCGCCCCCACGAACGAACCCTCGTCCGCGATCGTGACGATCAGCACGAGCTGGCGGAGCTTGAGCCGCCCGCCGAACACCTCGGAAACCTGCACGAAACCTCCCGGGTCAGTTGTTGCAATCTGGTTGTAGCACAGCGTCCGGATATACCACTGAGGTTATGTCAGACCCTCCTTCGGCATTGGCGCCGTGGTCTGCGCCACGCCAAGGATGGTGGCCATGCACCGCCCCTCCACCACCTCCGCACCGGTGGCCGACCTGCTCTCGGCCCTGGCGTCCGGCGCCGTCGACGTCGTCGACATGACGGCCCCGCTCTCCTCGGCCACCCCCGTCCTGCCGCTCCCCGACGGCATGGCTCCGATCCCGCGGTTCCAGCTCGAGGAGCTGGCCCGGTACGACGAGCGTGGCGAGACGTCCTACCAGAACGGCATCCACACCGGCGAGCACGTCGGCACCCACTTCGACGCCCCCTGCCACTGGGTGACCGGCGTCGAGCACGGTGACGTCTCCCAGGTCCCGCCGGCGCGACTGGTGGCACCCGTCGCGGTGATCGACCGGACCGAGCAGGTCGCCGCCGACCCCGACCACCTCCTCACCGTCGAGGACCTGGAGGAGTGGCAGGCCGAGCACGGCCCGCTGCCCCGGGGGTGGCTGTTCTACCGCACCGGCTGGGCGTCCCGGTCCCACGACCAGGACCTCTTCCTCAACGCCGACGAGCAGGGGCCCCACACGCCCGGCCTCACCGCCGAGTGCGCGCGGTGGCTCGCGGAGGAGACGCGGGTGCTCGGTCTCGGCGTCGAGACGGTCGGCACCGACGCCGGCCAGGCGTTCACCTTCGAGCCGGCCTTCCCGGTGCACCACCACCTCCTCGGGGCCGGCAAGTACGGCCTCACCCAGCTGCAGCAGATGTCGCAGCTGCCCACGACCGGAGCGGCGGTGATCGTCGCCCCGCTGCCCATCGTCGGCGGGTCCGGCAGCCCCGCCCGGGTCGTGGCCCTCGTCCCTCGAACGAACGGAGCAGTCCTGTGACCCTGGTCAGGGATGCCATCGGAAACCTGCTGGTCGACCTCGGCGTGCGCACCGTGTTCGGCGTGGTGGGCAGCGGCAACTTCCACTACACCAACGCGATGACCGCCCGCGGCGCCCGCTTCGTCGCCGCGCGGCACGAGGGCGGGGCGGCCACCATGGCCGACGCCCACGCCCGGATGTCCGACGAGGTCACGGTCCTCTCGCTGCACCAGGGCTGCGGCTACACCAACGCCCTCACGGGGATCGCGGAGGCGGCCAAGAGCTCGACCCGGCTCCTCGTGCTGACGGCGGAGGCGACCGAGCCGACGTCCAACTTCGCGATCGACCAGGCCGCCATGGCCGTCGGTGCGGGTGCGGTCGCCATGCGGGTGCGTTCCCCCGAGACCGCGCTCGTCGACGTGGCGCGGGCGTTCGCCACCTGCCAGGACCAGGGCCGCACCGTCGTGCTCAACGTCCCCATCGACGTGCAGGACCGACTCCTCCCGGACGACGCGGCGACCCGGCAGTTCGTGCCCGTCGCCCCGCCGCAGCCGGCGCTCGAGGAGCTGGAGCGGTTCGCGGACCTGCTGCTCGCGGCGGAGCGCCCCGTGTTCGTCGCGGGACGCGGCAGCCGATCGCCCGGCGCGAAGGAGGCGCTGCGCGAGCTCGCCGCCCGCACCGGGGCGCTGCTCGCGACGTCCGCAGTGGCCCGCGGCATGTTCAACGACGACAGCTGGGGGATCGACGTCTCCGGCGGCTTCAGCTCGCCGCTCACGGCCGAGCTGGTGGCCGGGGCGGACCTCGTCGTCGGCTTCGGCTGCGCGCTGAACATGTGGACGATGCGGCACGGCCGCCTGATCGCCCCCGACGCCACCGTCGTGCAGGTCGACATCGACCCGTCGGCGATCGGTCGCAACCGCGACGTCCACCTCGGCCTGTGGGGCGGCGTCGCACCGACCGCCACCGCGACGACGCGGCTCCTCGACCTGCGCGACGAGCCCGTGCGCACCGGCTACCGCAGCGCCGAGATCGGCGAGCGGATCCGCGCCGGGCTGCGGTGGAACCAGCTCGACATCGTCGACGAGTCCGCCGACGGCCTGGTCGACCCCCGCGCGCTGACCGCCGAGCTCAACAACCTGCTCCCCGCCGAGCGCATCGTCTCGGTCGACTCCGGCAACTTCCTGGGATTCCCGAGCATGTACCTCGACGTCCCCGACGAGTACGGCTTCTGCTTCACCCAGGCCTTCCAGTCGGTGGGCCTCGGCCTGGCGACCGGCATCGGCGCGGCGCTCGCCCGTCCGGACCGCCTGCCGGTCGTCGGGGTCGGGGACGGCGGGTTCCTCATGGGCATCTCCGAGCTCGAGACGGCGGTGCGGCTCGGCCTGCCCCTGCTCGTCGTGGTCTACGACGACGCCATGTACGGCGCGGAGGTCCACCACTTCGGCGCGGGGGAGTCGCTCGACCACGTGACCTTCCCCGACGGCGACCTCGCCGCCATCGCCCGCGGCCACGGCTGCGAGGCGGTCACGGTGCGCGACACGGCCGACCTGGCCCCGGTCAAGGACTGGGTCTCGTCGGGTCCGACCCGCCCCATGGTCATCGACGCCAAGGTGCTCTCCCGCGAGGGCTCCTGGTGGCTGCACGAGGCCTTCGGTCACTGACATGTCCGACCGGGCTGCCCGACCCCTGATGGAGGACGACGTGGAGACGACGACGAGCGTCACGGCGGCACCACCGCCCGTGACCACCGATCCGGCCGCTGCCGGACCACCCGAACGACGTACGCCGCGGCGACCGGCGCGACGCATCGCGTCCGGCCGCGGTCGGGTGCTGCGCCGCGGCGCCACCGGCGTGCTCGGCACGCTGCTCGTGTGGGAGGTCGTCGCCCGCTTCGACCTGCTGCCCCGGGACGCTCTGCCCCCGGCCTCCAGCACGATCGCGCGAGCCGCCGAGCTCGTCGTCGACACGACCTTCCTCGGCAACGTCGGCGCCACGCTGTGGGCCTCGCTCGTCGGCTACCTCCTCGCCCTCGTGGTGGCCCTGCCCCTGGGCATGCTGCTGGGCCTCTCGGACCGGCTCTACCTGGTGAGCTCCACGGTCATCGAGCTGCTGCGCCCCCTGCCCCCGGTGGGCCTGGTGCCCCTGCTGGTGCTCGTCGCCGGCCAGGGGTTGGAGATGAAGGCGGCCGTGGTGGCGCTCGGCTGCGTCTGGCCGCTGCTCATCAACACCATCCACGGGGTGCACGCCACCGACTCCACCGCACGCGCCACCGCCCGGTCGTTCGGGTGGTCGCGCCGTCAGGTGGCGATCCGCGTGGTGTGGCCCTCGGCGATCCCGTCGGTGCTCACCGGCGTGCGCATCACCGTCTCCGTGGCGCTCATCCTCTGCGTCGGCGCGGAGTTCATCGGAGGCAGCACCGCGGGGCTCGGCAGCTGGCTGCTGCAGCAGAGCATGCTGCCGGGCGGTATCGAGAGCGTGTGCGCCGGCGTCGTGATCGCCGGCAGCCTCGGCCTCCTCATCAACGGCGCGGTGAGCGCCCTCGAGACGCGGTTCGCTGCCTGGGCCCGACGGGAGGAGGCATGAGCACCGCCGTCGCCCCCGGGATCCGGGTGCAGCTCACGCGCTTCGCCATCGGCTGGATCGGTGCCGTCGTGCTCCTCGGCTGCTGGCAGCTGGCCACGGCCCGCTCCGACTCGGCCTTCTTCCCCACGCCGCTGGAGATCGTCGCGGACATCCACGAGCGCTGGTTCTCGGCCGGCATCGGGGGAGGGGTCCTGACCGACGCGTTCTTCCAGGACGTGACCCCCAGCCTCCAGCGTCTCGCGCTCGGGCTGCTCGTCGCCTGGGCGGTCGGCATCTCGCTGGGCGTCGTCCTCGGGCGGGTACGCACCGTCGCGGAGTACCTCGAGCCGCTGCTGCACTTCATGCGGGCGCTGCCCGGTCCCGTGCTACTGCCGCTCGCCCTGGTGCTGGTCGGCACGGGGACCAGCATGCGGGTCTCGCTCATCGCGTTCGGCGCGGTCTGGCCCATCCTGTTCAACACCTACAGCGCCGTGCGCCAGGTCCCCGAGTGCTTCATCGACAACGCCAAGGTGGCACGGGTCTCCCGGCCCGCCCTGCTGTTCCGGGTGATCCTGCCGGCGGCCAGCACCGGCATCTTCGCCGGTCTCCGCGTGTCGACCTCGCTCGGCATCATCCTGCTGATCGCCTCCGAGCTGGTCGCGGCCACCGACGGCATCGGCTTCGGGCTCACGCAGTCCCAGCGGTCGTTCCAGTTCGTGGCGATGTGGTCGTTCATCGTCGCGCTCTCGCTGCTGGGCTACGTCGCCAACCTGATCCTCTCGGGCGTCGAGACCCGGATCCTGCGGTGGCACCGCCTCATGGCCGCCATCCAGGACTGATCGCCCCGCCTATCGACCCCACCCCTCCACCCCCTCGCACCCCCCGAACCGAAGGACGGAATCTCCATGAGCCCTGCCCTCCTCGAGGTCACCGACCTCCGGCACAGCTACCAGACCCGCCAGGGCGAGCACACGGTCCTCGACGGGCTGACCTTCTCCGTGGAGCGCGGCGAGTTCGTCTCCATCGTGGGCCCGTCGGGCTGCGGCAAGACCACGCTGCTGCGGTCGCTCTCGGGGCTGCTGCGCCCCAGCGGGGGCACGGTCGCCCTCGGTGGCACCGTCATCGACGGCGTCCCGCAGGGGCTGGCCATGGTGTTCCAGGACTACCGGGGCTCGCTGTTCCCCTGGCGCCGGGTGGGGGAGAACGTCGAGTTCCCCCTCCTCGGCAGCGTGCCGAAGTCCGAGCGGCGGCGTCGCACGGAGGAGTCCCTCGAGGCCGTGGGCCTCGCGGCCGCCGCCGACCGCTACCCCTGGCAGCTGTCGGGCGGCATGCAGCAGCGCGTCGCGATCGCGCGGGCGCTGGCCATGCGTCCGGAGCTCCTGCTCATGGACGAGCCGTTCGCCTCCGTCGACGCCCAGACGCGCTCCGACCTGGAGGACCTGCTGCTCCGGGTGCGTGAGCAGTTCGACATGACCATCCTGTTCGTCACCCACGACGTCGACGAGAGCGTCTACCTCAGCACGCGCGTGCTCTCGCTCAGCAAGGCGCCGACCGTGCAGACGGCCGACGTCACCGTCCCGCTCGCCTTCCCGCGCGACCAGATCACCACTCGCGAGGAGGGCGCCTTCGTGACGACCCGCAGCGAGGTCGCGCGGCTCATCCGCCAGGCAGGCCCCGGCGGCCTCGCCGCCTGAACCAGGCGTCGTACCCCGACGCACACCGGCCCGACGAGGTGCCGACCCCGAGTCTCGGAGAACCCGTAGGAGAGACCCCATGACCACCACCTCCACCCTGCTGCGCCGACTGACCGCGTCCGGCGCTGCCGTCGCCCTGGCGGCCGTCACGCTCACCGCCTGCGGCGGCGACGACGACACGACCGCCGACGGGTTGACCCGTGTGACGCTCTCGATCCCGCCCGTCGGTGACTCGCTGCCCGTCTACCAGGCCATCAGCAAGGGCTACTTCGAGGACGAGGGGTTGTCGGTCGAGCTGACCCCCGCGGCGAACGGTGCCACCACGATCAACGCGTTGGTCTCCGGCAGCACCGACCTGGCGCTCGTCTCGTACCCGTCGCTCATCACGGCCTACGCCTCCGACCTCCCCGTGACCATCGCGGCCCCCGCGATCGCCGGTACGGAGGAGTACCAGGCCGGTCTCTACGTGCTCGCCGATTCGCCCATCGAGGAGCCCGCCGACATGTTGGGCAAGAAGTTCGCCACGCCCAGCCTCGGCTCGGTCGGCGACATCTGGTTCCGCGGAGTGCTGCTCGACGAGGGACTGGACTACGAGGACGTCGAGTTCGTCGAGCTGCCGCAGGCCAACATGGCGGCCGCGCTGGAGGCGGGCGACGTGGACGGCATCTTCCAGACCGAGCCGACGCTGAGCGCCACGAAGGCCGACCTCGACGTGCGGGCCATCGGCTTCCAGGAGGGTCCGCAGGGCCTGTTCGCGACGTCCACCTCCACGCTCGAGGACGACCCGGAGGTCGTCGAGGGCTTCCGTGCCGCGATGGCCCGCGCCGTGGCGGACCTCGAGGAGGACCCGCGCGCCGTCGCCGTCGCGCAGATGCCGGCCAACACCGAGATGTCTGCCGAGACCGCCGAGACGATGGGCCTGCCGGCCTACGAGACGGAGTACGACGCCGATGGCGTCCAGGACGTCATCGACCTGATGGCCGAGGTCGGCCTCATCGAGGAGCCCTTCGACGCCTCGGACCTCTGGCGGGACCTCGACTGACCCATCCGCGCGGCCCCACGGGGCCGCTGTGTCCCGCCCCACCGCGACAGGTCGGGAGCCGCCCCGGGGCGGCCCCGCAGGAGGAACCATGAGCAGCACCACGTCAGGACACGTCGCCGTCATCGGCGCCGGCGAGTCGCCGTACACCCGTCACCCGGCGGCCGGTACGACGACGGCGGGCGTGCTCGGCGACGCGGTCCGCCGCGCGCTGGCGGACGCCGGCCTCAGCACCGCCGACGTCGACGGCTTCGGGGTGTCCAGCTTCACCCTGGGGCCGGACCACGCCGTCGACCTCGCCTGGCGCCTGGGCCTGCAGGTCGACTGGTTGATGCAGGACACCAACGGCGGGGCCAGTGCCGGCGGCATGCTGCAGCACGCGGTGCGGGCCGTCGAGGCCGGCGACGCGTCGGTCGTGGTGCTGGTGGCGGGCGACCTCATGGACCGCGAGGTGCACGTCGAGATGGTGCGGCGCTACAACCGGGCGACGGCGGAGCACCTCGCGCCGCTGCCGATGACGGGACCGAACGCGCTCTTCGCGATGCTCACGCGTCGCCAGATGGACCGGTTCGGCCTGACGCGGGAGCACTACGGCCGCCTCGTCGTGGCCCAGCGCGCGTGGGCGGCCGCCAACCCCGGGGCCGTCTACCGCACGCCCCTCGACCTGGAGGACTACCTCGCGGCGCCGACGGTGGCCGAGCCCCTCGGGCGCTACGACTGCGTGCCGCCCGTGACGGGCGCGGACGCGGTGGTGGTGGCCGCCGAGACCCGGGCGAGCGGACGCTGCGCGCGGGTGCTCGCGGTGGCCACGACGTACAACACCGACGACCAGGCCGGCGACGGTCTCACCACGGGGGTCGCCTCGTGCGCGCCCCGTGCCTTCGAGCACGCCGGTGTCGCGCCCGCCGACGTGGACGTCGTGAGCGTCTACGACGACTACCCGGCGATGGTCGTCGCCCAGCTCGCGGACCTCGGCCTGCCCGGGGCGGACGACCTGCCCCGCCTGCTGGCCCTCGTGGGCGAGCGGGACCTGCCCGTCAACACCTCCGGCGGGCAGCTCTCCGCCGGGCAGCCCGGCGCGGGCGGCGGCATGCACGGCCTCGTCGAGGTGGTGCGGCAGCTCCGGGGCCAGGCCGACGGCCGGCAGGTCGGTGGTCGCATCGGCGTGGTGACCGGCTACGGGATGGTGCTCTACCGCCACGGTGCGTGCGGCAACGTCGCGGTGCTGGAGGCGGCATGAGCCTCGTGATCCAGCGCTGCACGACCTGCGGCCGGACCCTCTTCCCCGACCGGGTGCTCTGCCCGGAGTGCGGCGGCGCCCAGCTGTCCCACGAGACCCTCGAGGTCGGCACCGTCACCGACCACACCCGCACCTCCGAGGGGCACGTCCTGCTCACGCTGGAGGTCGACGCGGGGCTCCGCGTGATCGGTCGGCTGCTTGGCGCCGGAGCCGTGACGACCGGCGACGTGCTGCCGCTCGTCGGCCACGACGACCACCCGGGTCCCGCGGCGTACGTGCCCCGGCCGGACGGCGGCACCACGCCGAGCGGGTCGGTGGTCCCGGCCGACGCCCACCGCCTGCCGGAGGACCCCACGCTGCGCTCCGCGACCGTGCCCGGCCTGCTCCGTGCCCGTGCAGAGCTCACGCCGGACGCGCCGCTGCTGCGCTGCGGACCGGTGCGCCGTACGGCGCGGGAGATGCTCGACGCGGTGTCCCGGGCGGGCGGCGCGCTCGTGGAGCGGGGCATCGGGCGTGGCGACAAGGTCGCGCTCATGGCGGCGAACCGGGTGGAGCTCCTCGACCTGGTGCTGGGCGCTGCCTGGATCGGTGCCGTGGCTGTGCCGATCAACACCGCGGCCCGCGGGGAGCAGCTGCACCACGTGCTGACGAACTCGCAGGCCCGGCTCCTCGTCATCGAGCCGGAGCTCCTCGAGGCCGTCCAGGACCTGCCGCCGTTGCCCGACCTGCGGGAGCGGTGGGTGCTGGAGAATGACACCTCTGTCCTCGGGGCGGCGGTCGAGGCCGCCGACGTGCGGGCGGGCGACCCGGCCGCGATCCTCTACACCTCGGGGACGACCGGCGTCTCCAAGGGCGTCGTGTGCCCCCACGGCCAGTTCTCCTGGTGGGGACGCAACGTGAGCGCGCAGCTCGGCCTGCGCAGCGACGACGTGCTCCACACCTGCCTGCCGCTGTTCCACACCAACGCGCTCAACGCCTTCAGCCAGGCCGTCGTCGCCGGCGCGACGTACGTGCTGGGCGGGCGCTTCTCGGCGTCCCGGTTCTGGTCGCAGATGGTGGAGAGCGGCGCGACCGTGACCTACCTCCTGGGCGCGATGGTGAGCATCCTCGACCGCCGTCCGCCCTCTCCGCTCGACCGCGCCCACCGGGTGCGCCTCGCCCTGTCGCCGGCGACGCCCGCGGCGCTGGTGGGCCCGTTCCGCGAGCGGTTCGGCGTGGAGCTGCTGGACGGCTACGGCTCGACGGAGACCAACGCCGTGCTCGCGACCCCGCCGGGGGCGCAGCGTCCGGGGTACGTCGGCACGGTCCAGCCGGGGTTCACCGCCCGGGTGGTGGACGAGGACGGCGCGCCGGTCCCGCCCGGCGAGCCGGGGGAGCTGCTCGTGCGCAGCGACCAGCCGTTCGCCTTCGCGTCGGGGTACTTCCACATGCCCGAGGCGACCGCGGCCTCCTGGCAGGACCTGTGGTTCCACACCGGTGACCGCGTCGTCCTCGAGGCCGACGGCTGGGTCCGCTTCGTGGACCGCATCAAGGACGTCATCCGCCGTCGGGGCGAGAACATCTCGGCCTCGGAGGTCGAGTCGGTGCTCGGGCAGCATCCCGCCGTCGCCGCCGCGGCCGTCTACGCGGTCGACTCCGAGCTCGGGGAGGACGAGGTGATGGCCGCGCTCGTCACCGAACCGGATCGCGAGCTCGACGTGGACGACCTCGTCGCCTTCTGCCGCCCCCGCCTGGCGGGCTACGCCATCCCGCGCTTCATCCGTGTCGTCGACGACCTGCCCCTCACCGAGAACGGCAAGGTCCGCAAGCCGGCCCTCCGTGCCCTCGGGACCGACGGGGCCTGGGACCGGGAGGCCGACCGCGACGCGCGCGCGGGCTCGGTCGCCGCCCAGGTCGTCCCCTCGTGACCACCGATCCCCATCGAACCGGGAGCTCCCATGCGTGACTACCAGAACTACATCGACGGCGCGTTCGTCGCCGGACCCGAGGCGTTCGCCGACGTCGACCCCACCACCGGCCAGCAGGTCGCCTGGGTCCACGAGGCCGATGCCGCCCTCGTCGACCGGGCCGTCCGTGCGGCACGCCGTGCCGTCGACGGCCCCTGGGGGCGCACGTCGGTGGCGTCGCGCGCTGCGCTCCTGCGCAGGATCGCCGACGAGATCGACCGCCGCGCCGACGACCTGCTGGACGCCGAGGTCGCGGACACCGGCAAGCCCGCCGACCAGGCACGTGCGCTCGACGTGGCGCGCGCCGCGGCGAACTTCCGCTGCTTCGCCGACGTGGTGGCAGCCGAGGGCACCGAGTCCTTCCTGCAGGAGCTGCCCGACGGCGGGAAGGCCCTCAACTACGCGTTGCGCAAGCCGCTGGGCGTCGTCGCCGCCATCGTGCCGTGGAACCTGCCCCTCCTGCTCCTGACCTGGAAGCTCGCGCCGGCCCTGGCGTGCGGCAACGCCGTGGTCGTGAAGCCGTCCGAGGAGACGCCGGGCTCGGCCACGGTCCTCGCCGAGATCCTCGACGCCGTCGGCGTGCCGCCGGGCGTCTACAACGTGGTGCACGGCTTCGGGTCGGGCTCGGCCGGGGAGCACCTGACGTCGCACCCGGGTGTCGACGGCGTGACCTTCACCGGATCGACCGCGACCGGCACGGGCATCATGAAGGCCGTCGCCCCGCGGGTCCGTCCGGTGAGCTTCGAGCTCGGCGGAAAGAACGCGGCTCTGGTCTTCGCCGATGCCGACCTCGACGTGACGATCGCCGGCCTGACGCGGTCCGTGTTCGCCAACACGGGCCAGGTGTGCCTGTGCACCGAGCGGGTCTACGTCGACCGGGTCGTCTTCGACGAGGTCGCGGAGCGCCTGACGGCAGCCGCCGAGGGGCTCCGCCTGGGCGCGCCGCGCGACGCCGCCACCACCACGGGGCCGGTCATCTCGCGGGCCCACCAGGAGAAGGTCCTGGGCTACTTCGCCGCGGCGGAGCAGGCCGGTGCCAAGACCATCACCGGCGGCGGCGTGCCCACCATGACCGGCGACCTCGCCGGCGGGTTCTGGGTCGAGCCGACGCTGTGGACCGGACTCACCAACGAGGACCGGGTCGTCCGGGAGGAGATCTTCGGTCCCGCCGCCGCGCTCATCCCGTTCGACACCGAGCAGGAGGCGGTGGCGCTGGCCAACGACACCAGCTACGGCCTGGCCGCCTCGGTGTGGACGACCGACCTGCGGCGCGCCCACCGCGTGGCCGGGCAGATGGACGTCGGCATCTCGTGGGTCAACAACTGGTTCCTCCGTGAGCTGCGCTCGCCCTTCGGTGGCACCGGCCTGTCCGGCATCGGCCGCGAGGGCGGGCGCCACTCCCTCGACTTCTACACCGAGACCACGAACGTGTGCGTGACGTTGTGAGCGCCCGCGACACCGCCGTCGAGCTGGTCTGCTCCCGCCTCGACGAGGCCCAGCGCAGCGCCACCCCCGTGCGTCCGCAGGAGGACTGGCCTCAGCTGTCGCTCGACCAGGCGTACGCCGCCCAGGCCCGCCTGGTGGACCGGCGCCTGCAGCGGGGCGAGCAGCAGGTCGGGTTGAAGCTCGGCTTCACGAGCGAGGCGAAGATGCGCCAGATGGGGATCGACGAGCTGATCATCGGCGTCCTCACGGACGGCATGCAGGTGCCCGACGGCGGCCGGGTCGACCTCGGCACGCTCGTGCACCCGCGGGTCGAGCCCGAGGTGGCGTTCCGGTTCGGGCGCGACCTCGACCTGGCGGACGCCGCCCTCCAGGTCGCCGACCTGCAGGGCGCGCTGGACGGCGTCGCCGCGGGCATCGAGGTGATCGACTCCCGCTACGAGGGGTTCAGCTTCGACCTGCCGCGCGTGGTCGCCGACAACACCTCCGCCGCCGCGTTCACGACGGGGGAGTGGGTCGACCCCGACAGCGTCCAGATCGGCGAGCTCGCCGTCACCCTCAGCATCGCCGGGGCCGTGGCCGCGGAGGGCAGCACGGCGGCCATCCTGGGCCACCCGCTGTCGACCCTGCCGCACCTCCTGAGCCTGGGCCGAAAGCTCGGGCTGTCCGTCCCGGCGGGCTCGGTGGTGCTCGCCGGCGCCGCCACGGCCGCCGTCCCGCTGCTCGCCGGCGACGTCGTCGTCCGCGTCGCCGGGCTCGGCGAGGCCCACCTCACCGGCGTCGACGGCGGGGAGGTGGCCTCGTGACCCGTTCCTTCACCGTCAGCGGCAAGGCGCGCCCGCGCGGACGGTTCCCGCACGCGAAGCGGGCCGGCGACCTCGTGTACGTGTCCGGCACGAGCAGCCGCCGGCCCGACAACACCTTCGTGGGCGTCGAGGTCGACGAGCTCGGCACCACCGCGCTCGACATCCGCGCCCAGACCGCGGCCGTGCTCGACAACATCGGCGACATCCTCGCCGACGTCGGCGGCAGCCTCGCCGACCTCGTCCAGGTGACCGCCTACCTGGTCAACATGAACGACTTCGGCGGCTACAACGAGGTCTACGCCGCCCACTTCGACGAGTCCGGCCCCACCCGCACGACGGTCGCGGTGCACCAGCTGCCGCACCCCCACCTGCTGATCGAGATCCAGGCCGTGGCCTACCTGCCCGAGCCCCCCACGACGAAGGAGCACCCATGAGCCCGACCCTTCCCGCCGGCGTCATCCAGCCGTTGAACTTCCAGGCCTGGATCGCGGAGCACGAGCACCTGCTGAAGCCGCCGGTGAACAACCAGGCGATCTTCACCGGCGACGACTTCATCGTGCAGGTCGTGGGCGGGCCCAACGAGCGCACGGACTTCCACGTGGATCCCTACGAGGAGTGGTTCCACCAGGTCAAGGGCGACATGCACGTCAACGTGATGACGCCCGAGGGTGAGGTCACCGTGCACATCAAGGAGGGTGAGACCTGGCTGCTGCCGGGGTTCCTCCCGCACTCGCCGCAGCGCCCGGAGGCCGGCTCCATCGGCGTCGTGATCGAGCGGATCCGTGAGGAGGGCACCCTCGAGAAGTTCCAGTGGTACTGCCCCGGCTGCTCCGGCCTCGTCCACGAGGTCGAGCTGCAGGTGCGCGACATCGTCGAGGACCTGCCGCCGGTGTTCGTGGCCTTCTACGAGGACGAGGCCGCCCGCACCTGCGACGCCTGCGGGACCCTGCACCCGGGCAAGGGCTGAGCTCGTGACCGCTGACGCCGTGACGGTCCCCGCCGTCGACGTCCACTCGCACTACGTGCCGCGTGGCTGGCCCACGCTGCCCGGGCCGGAGCCCCGGCTCTGGCTGGACGTCCGGTCCGCCGACGAGGCCACGATGATGATCGGGTCGCGGGAGTTCCGGAAGATCGACTCGACCGCGTGGTCGGCCGAGCGTCGGCTCGCCGACATGGACGCCGACGGTGTCGACCTCCAGGTGGTGTCGCCGACCCCGGTCTTCTTCTCCTACGACCGCGAGCCTGGCGAGGCCGCCGCGATCGCGCGGGTCTTCAACGACCTGGCGCTGGAGATCACCGCGGCGTCGCCGCGCCTGGTCCCGTTCTGCCAGGTGCCCCTGCAGGATCCCGACGCGGCGTGCGCCGAGCTGGAGCGGAGCCTGGCCGCCGGTCACGTCGGCGTGGAGATCGGCAACCACGTGGGTGACCGGGACCTGGACGACGCCGGCGTCGTCACCTTCTTGGAGCACTGCGCGGCGCTCGACGTGCCCGTGTTCGTCCACCCGTGGGACCTGCCCGGGGGGCCGCGCCTGGAGCGCTGGATGGCGCAGTGGCTCGCCGGCATGCCCGCCGAGACGCACCTGTCGATCCTGGCCCTCGTGCTCGGAGGGGTCTTCGACCGTGTCTCTCCCGACCTGCGGATCTGCTTCGCGCACGGTGGCGGGTCGTTCGCGCACTGGCTGGGCCGCATGGACAACGCTTGGCACCAGCGGCACGACGTGATCGGCACGAGCGAGCACCCGCCGTCGCGCTACGTGGACCGGTTCTCGGTCGACTCCGTGGTGTTCGAGGAGGCGCCGCTGCGCCTCCTCGTCGACGTCCTGGGGGCCGACCGCGTCATGGTGGGCAGCGACTACCCCTACCCGTTGGGGGAGCGCCCTGCGGGCGCCGTCGTACGGCGCGCGGAGTTCCTCGACGAGGCGTCCCGCCGGATGCTCCTGCGGGAGAACGCCCTGGCGTGGCTCGGTCCCCGCGGCACGCCGGACGGTGCACCGTGACCGTCACGCCCCGAGGCGCCCTCCCGGCGACCATGCGCGTCGTACGGGTGCCCGCCAGTGGGGCGGACGGGCCGCTGCGGTGCGAGGAGGCGCCCGTGCCCACGCCGGGTCCTGACCAGGTGCTGGTGCGCACCGCGGCCATCGGCGTCAACCGGGCCGACGTGATGCAGCGCGCCGGCACCTACCCCCTGCCCGCGGGGTCGTCGGACGTGCCCGGCCTGGAGGCCTCGGGCACCGTCGTCGCCACCGGCGCGGACGTCGACGCCCTCGCCGTGGGCGAGGAGGTGTGCGCGCTGCTCCCGGGGGGCGGGTACGCCGACGTGGTCGCCGTCCGCGCCGACCACACGCTGCCCGTGCCCGCTGGGGTCGGGGTGGAGGACGCGGCCGGCCTCGTCGAGGTGGCCGCGACCGTGTGGTCGAACCTGCTGACGGCGCGCACCGCAGCCGGGCTGGTCCCCGACGTACCGCCCGCCGGCAGCTGGGTGCTCGTGCACGGCGGCAGCGGCGGCGTCGGTTCCATGGCCGTCCAGCTGGGCGCGGCGCTCGGGCTGCGGGTCGCGACCACGGTCGGGGCGGTGGCGAAGGCGGACTTCGCTCTCTCGCTCGGGGCCGAGCTGGTCGTCGACCACACACGGGAGGACTTCCGGACGGTGCTCGCCGCCCACGGCATCCGACCGGTGCGGATCCTCGACGTCGTCGGGGCCGACTACCTCGCGCGGAACCTCGACGTGCTGGCCCGCGGTGGCCGGCTCGCCGTGGTCGCCCACCAGAGCGGTCCGACCGCCGACCTCGACCTTCGCGCCCTGCTCCGCGGTGACGTGACCGTCGAGGGCAGCGGCCTGCGCGCGCGGTCCGACGCGGAGAAGGCCCGCATCCTCGCGCAGCTGCGCGAGCACGTGTGGCCCCTCGTCGAGCAGCGGCTGGTGCGTCCCGTGACCCACGCGCGCATCGCCCTGGACGACGCCGACCGCGCGCTCGACCTGGTTGCCAGCGGCCGGCACCTCGGCAAGGTGCTGCTCGTGCCGTGACCGTCCCTCGTTTGAACCCCGACCTGTTCCCCGACCCGAGAGGCACCCGCATGAACGATCCCGTGCGGATCATGTACCAGAGCTTCACCGACCCGGCCCACCACCAGCCCTACCTCACCCGCCTCGCGGACTACCTCGGCGAGATCGCCGGGCCGGGGGTCACCTACGAGGTGCGCGGCATCTCGCCCGCCGACACCCAGCTGGGACGTCTCAGCGAGCTGCGCTGTGGCGTGCAGTCGGTCGCGGGCATCGTGGAGGCGGAGCGGGAGGGCTTCGACGCCGTCCTCGTCGGCCACTTCCAGGACGCGTGCCTGTTCGAGGCGCGCACGGCCGTCGACATCCCCGTCGTGGGCCACGGCGAGGCCAGCATGATGCAGGCCTGCATGCTGGGCGGACGCATCGGCATCATCACGCTCGACACCGTGTACCTGTCCTGGCACCGGGAGCAGATCCGTCGCTACGGCCTCCAGGACCGGGTGGTCGACGTGCGCGCGCTGCAGCTCAGCCCGGACGCGGCGGTGGCCGCGAACGACGACCCCGCGGCGTACGCCTCGATCAAGAAGACGTTCGTCGCGCTGGCGGAGTCGATGGTCGCCGAGAGCGAGGTGGACGTCGTCATGGCGGCGGGCGGGCTGTTCGCCCTGCTGAGTGCGCACGACGTGATCGAGGTGCCCGGGGCCCTCGTCGTGAACCCGACGTTGCTGGCCGTGCGACAGGCCGAGGTGGCCGTGTCGCTGGCGCGCGCGTTGGGGACCCCTGTGTCGCGGGGCGGACCCTTCGCCCGCGCGACCCCCCGTGCCGTGGACGAGCTGATGGACCTGATGGGAGACCGACGATGAGCACGATGAGCTACACCGCAGCGGCACGCGCCGAGGGCGACGGCCGGAACGGCCACGTCCGCACCGCGGACGGACTGGTGGACCTCGACCTGGGGATCCCGGCGGAGATCGGCGGGGCAGGGGGAGCGGTGAGCAACCCCGAGATGCTGTTCGCCGCCGGCTACGCCGGGTGCTTCCTCTCCGCGCTGCACTCGGTGGCGCGGGCCCAGCGGGTGAAGATCCCGGGCGCGGACGTCGAGGCGCTGGTCACCATCGCGGCGGGGGAGGCGGGCTTCGGGCTCTCCGTCGAGCTGGTCGCCACCCTGCCCGACGTGACCGACGAGGTGGCCGAGCAGCTGCTGGCCGCGGCGCACACGAAGTGCCCCTACTCGCGTGCGGTCACCGGCAACATCCCGGTCGCGCTGCGCCGCGGCTGAGGGCACCCGGCCCGTCCACGCCGGCGGCTCAGAGCCCGCTGGCGTGGACGGCGGCCCCGACCGCGCCGACCGACATGGCGAGGAACGAGGCGGTGCTGACGACGCGGTAGACGGGCGACGCACCCGCGTCCTCGCGGAACGCCAGCGGGAGGAACAGCAGCGGGTTCACGACTGCGCCAGCGACGAGCGGCACCACCACCCAGGCGGGCGCCTCGGGAAGGGCGACCCCGACCGCGATGAGCAGGATCCCCATCAGCACGTAGTCGAGGTGCATCTGCAGCAGCCGCCGCGGGTGCTGGATGCCGACGCGGGTCAGCGCGCTCGGCGCAACGTGCTGCAGCGCGACGGGCCAGCCGAGGAGTGTGCCGAGCGCGAGGAGGTACAGCCCGGCCAGGGGGAGGGTCTCCATGGGATGCATCGTGACGCATCCCAGCGGGCGGCGCCCGGCCGACGGCTCACCCGAGGTCGAGCACCAACCGCCCGCGCACCCCACCCGCCGCGAGCCGCTCGTGCGCCTCGTTGGCCCGCTCCGCCGGTACGACGTCGGCGACGCGCAGCTCGAGCACGCCGGCCTCCGCGAGCTCGCGCAGCTGCTCCAGCCAGTCGTGGCGCTCGGCCACCTCGGCCACCACGACCGGGTGGAAGCGGAGCCGATCGTTGCCGTCGCCCTTCCAGAAGCGCACCGTCGCCACGCCGCCGCCGTCCTTCACCGCCGGCAGGACCTTCTCGTCCTGCACGGCGCCGTCGACGAGACCGTCGACCCCGTCGGGGAACACCTCGCGGACCCGCTCCGCCACGTCGTCGCCGCGCGGCACCACGTGGTCCGCGCCGAACGAGCGGACGAGCTCGACGTCCTTGTCGGCGGCGTCGGCCACCACGACCAGCCCGGCGCGCTTGGCGAGCGCGACGACGTACCCACCCAGCGTGCCGGCCGCCCCGGTCACGGCGATCGTCTCGCCGGGGGCGAGCGCCAGCTGGTCGAGCGCCCGGATCGCCGTCAGGCCGTTCATCGGCAGGGTCGCGGCCTCGGCGTGGGAGGCCCCCGCGGGTGCTCGCGTGACGGAACCGGCCGGCAGCACGACGTCCTCGCGGTACGCACCGTGCTGGTCCCGTGGCACGACGACGCCCATGACGGCGTCACCCACGGCCAGGTCGGTCGCGACCTCGGGGCCGATCTCGAGCAGCTCCCCGGCGACGTCCATGCCCGGCACGTCGGCCGTCTCGCGCGGGACGCCGGTCTTGTTGCGCGCCCCGTTGACGACGTACGTGTCCGTGGGGTTCACCGCCGCAGCCCGCACCCGCACGCGGACCTGCCCGGCGCCCAGCGGCTCCGCGGGGAGGTCGATCTCGTGCAGGGCCTCGGGCCCGCCGTACTCCGTCACTCCGATGGCTCGCATCGTTCCTGTCTACCGACAGGGCCCAACGGCCGGGTACGTCGCGGCACCTCAGCTGCGGCGCCGCCCGCGGATCGTCGCGAGCGGTCGCCGCGGCAGCTTCGGCAGCTGGGAGGCGCGTCCGTGCAGCGCGAGCAGCAGCGTGGCGACCATGGTTTCCTGCTCGGGAGTGCGGTCGAAGGTCGTCAGGTTGATCGGCGCCTTGAACCGCGTGCGGGTCACCGACTTGGCGTAGGTGAACTCCCGGAGTCCGTCGGGCCCGTGGATGCGGCCGAAGCCGGAGTCGCCGACGCCGCCGAACGGCAGCGAGGGCACGCCGGCGAACGAGATGACCGAGTTGATCGACGTCATGCCGGTGCGCAGCCGCCGAGCCAGGTCCTGACCGTCCTTGCCGGTGAAGATCGCCGAGCCGAGCCCGTACCTCCCCGCGTTGGTCAGCTCGACCGCCTCGTCCATGTCGCGCACCTTGCGCACCGTGACCGTCGGACCGAACGTCTCCTCGGTGACGGCCGCGCTGTCCTCGGGCACGTCGACGAGCACGGTCGGCTGCACGAACCGGTCGCCGACCGCCTCGGCGCCGCCGACCACGGCGCGTCCCCCGCTGGAGAGGGCGTCGGCGACGTGGCGGCGCACGATCTCGAGCTGGCCGGGCATCGTCATCGGCCCGATCTTGGCGTCGACGTCGACCCCGGCGTGCACGCTGCGGGCGCGCTCGGCGAGCAGGGCGACGAACCGGTCGTGCACCCGCTCGTGCACGTAGATCCGCTCGACGCCGGCGCAGGTCTGACCGGCGTTGGCGAAGGCGCCCCACGCGGCCGCGCCGGCGGCGGCCTCGAGGTCGGCGTCCTCGTCGACGAGCAGGGCGTCCTTGCCGCCGGCCTCGACGATGACGGGGGTGAGCGTCTCGGCGCAGGCCGCCATCACGCGCTTGCCGGTGGCGGTCGAGCCGGTGAACGCGACCTTGTCGACGCCGGACCGGCACAGCGCGGCCCCGGTCTCGCCGAACCCGGTGACGACCTGCAGCAGGTCGTGGTCGGGCACGACCTCGCGGAGGCTGTCGGCCAGCCACAGCCCGACGCCGGGCGTCAGCTCGCTGGGCTTGAACACCACCGTGTTGCCGGCGGCCAGTGCGTACGCGATCGAGCCCATGGGCGTGAAGACGGGGTAGTTCCAGGGGCCGATGACGCCGACGACGCCCAGGGGGAGGTACTCGACCGACGCAGCCTGGTTCGCCAGCAGCAGGCCGGGGGAGACGCGCTTGCGGCCGAGGACCTTCGCGGCGTGCGACCCGGCCCAGGCCAGGTGGTCGATGGTGAGCGTGCACTCGAGCTGTGCGTCGGCGTGCGGCTTGCCGGTCTCCTGGTGCACGACGTCGCAGAGCTGGGCGAGCCGGCGGGTGAGGACGCCGCGCCACTGGGTGAGCACCTCACGGCGGCCGGCGAAGCCGAGGCCGGCCCACCAGCCGGCGGACGCGCGGGCCCGCGCGACCGCGGCCCGCACGTCGGTCTCGTCGTGGATGGGGTGGGCGCCGACGACGTCGCCGGTGGCGGGGCTGATGGACGCGAAGGTACGGCGCTGGGCGCCGGGCCCGGTGGAGTCGGCGGCGCTCGGGGGAGTGCTCGTGGTGGTCATGGCTCAGGCCTTTCCGCGCAGGAGGTCGGCGGCACGCTCGCCGATCATGATCGAGGCGGCGTTGGTGTTGCCGCGGGTCACCATCGGCATGACGCTGGCGTCGGCGACGCGCAGCCCGTCCACGCCGCGCACGCGCAGCTGTGGGTCGACGACGGCGCGCTCGTCGCCGCCCATCGCACAGGTGCCGACGGGGTGGTAGAGCGTCTGGGTGTAGGCGCGGAGGTGTTCCACGATCTGCGCGTCGGTCGGGTCGGCGCCCCACGACTCCATCGTCGGGAGTCCCGGCCCGGCGACGTGCGCGGCGAGGGGTCCGGTGGCGACGGTGTCGAGCATGCGGCGTACGCCGGCGGTCATCGCGTCGATGTCCGCCTGGTCGTCGAAGTACCCCGGGTCGATCTCGGGGTGCCAGCGTGGGTCGGTGGAGCGGAGCCGCAGCGTGCCGCGGCTCTCGACGGAGACGAGCGTCGGCGCGACGGTGACGCTGCGGGCGGTGGCCTCGTGGAAGCCGTTGTCGTAGAAGCCGGTCGGCGCGACGTGGACCTGCAGGTCGGGCGCGGCCAGGTCGTCGCGGGTGCGCCAGAAGCCGCCGCCCTCGCCGACGTTGGAGGTGAGCGGTCCGGTGCCGGTGGCCTTGGCGCGCGCGAACTGCACGAGGTTGTTGTGGTCGAGCAGGTCGGTGGTGTCACGGGTGCGGAACACGAGGGGTACGGCCGGGTGGTCGTGCAAGTTCTGGCCGACACCTTGCAGGTCGACGACGACGTCCACGCCGACCTCGCGGAGATGGGTGCCCGGCCCGATGCCCGAGAGGAGCAGGAGCTGCGGCGAGTTGATCGCACCGCCGGCGAGCACGACCTCCCCGTCGACGTACGCCGTGCGGGTCTCCGCACCGTGCTGGTACGCGACGCCCACGGCCCGTCCGCCCTCGATGACGACGCGCTCGGCGAGCGCGCCGGTGCGGATCGTGAGGTTGGGACGGTTCGTGGCGGGCTCGAGGTAGGCCTTCGCCGTCGACCAGCGCCGTCCCTTGCGGCAGGTGACCTGGTAGAGCCCCGCGCCCTCCTGCTCGGCGCCGTTGAAGTCGTCGGTGGGCTTGAAGCCGGCGGCGACCGCGGACTCGACCCAGGCGGTGGTCAGCGGGTGGGTGTAGCGCCGGTCCTCGACGTGGAGCGGTCCGTCCTGGCCGTGGTACGGCCCGCTGAGCCGGGTGTTGCCCTCGGAGCGGACGAAGTAGGGGAGCACGTCGTCGTAGCCCCAGCCGGTCGCCCCGTAGGCGTCGCGCCAGGTGTCGAAGTCGGCGCGGTTGCCGCGGATGTAGATCATCGCGTTCATCGACGAGCAGCCGCCGAGGGCCTTCATGCGGGGCCAGTACGCCCGGCGGCCCTCGAGCTGCTTCTGCTCGGTGGTCTGGTAGTTCCAGTCCCACCGCGTCTTGAAGAGGTTGGGGAACGCCGCGGGGATGTTGATCTCGTCCGCGTCGGCCGGACCGCCCGCTTCGAGGAGGAGGACCGAGACTGTCGGGTCCTCGGTGAGGCGGGCGGCGAGCGCGGCACCGGCGCTGCCGGCTCCGACCACCACGTGGGTGAAGACTTCCCGGTCCGGCACGCCGTCCTCCTTGGATTGGGGGCGGTGGCCGCGTGTGCGGGGCGCCCGGGAGCACTCTAGGTGCCACTGTGACGTGGGACACGGTACGTCGCGCGACAGTCCTGCGACCACATGATGGGTCGACGCCATAGCGACCATCGAGGAGACCGCAAGGCCGCTTCGGTCAGCAAGGGGATGAGCAGCCCACAAGTGCAAGCTCTCCACGGCAGGGCCGCGAGTGGGCTTGCGATTGCGGCAGGCCGCTGCGTCTCGATCGCACCGTGAGACACCACACCGTTTGGCGTGCGGCTTGACCGGCCGTCGGTAGAGCGCTGCGGCAAAAGGGGCTTCCGTAATCGCCCCCAGGTGAAGAGGGCTCGTAATCGACGAAGCGCCGCGCACCACAGAGCAACGGCCGACGACCGATCGGCGGGTCTTGATCACCCCGAACGCCGGGCCGTCCTGTGGGAAGCAAAGGTCAGTGGTGTGACGCCCGATTGGCGCCACGGGTGTGCACTGGACGGCTTCGTGTCCGAGCGTGTCGACGTCCAACCCGGTCTGATGGGTAGTCTGCACTGTGTACGCCGAGCAGAGGCGCCGTTCACCTGGGCGGTGGGGGCGGCACGGGGGGAGCCGACTGGACAATGGAAGTGCCGGAATCAAAGCGCTGGAAGTACGATCGCGGCGACGGTCGTTACAAGCATCGCTGGAACCAAGATCATCCTGGGCACGTCACGATGGGAAATCGCACCGTGGGCAAGTGCCCAAAGAGCTTCACCATCGAGTTTGCCGAGGCCGCCCTCAACTCGGGCTATGAGTATTTCGAGCGCCGTAGACCGGTGGGGTATCCAAGCCGCATCTTCGCGGTCATCAAAGGAACTGTCTATCGAGCCGTTCCCACCCTAGCGGGAGTCTCTTACCACGGGTTTCCGGAACTGAAGCCCGACGACCTACCGCCTGATCCCGCGGTTAAGGAGGCCATACTCGACCTGGCCGCAGCAGATGGGAGTCGGGAGGAGGTGGAGCAATGGTTCAAGAGTTAGATCCTGAGTTGACCATTGACTGGGAATTCAGCTGGACGGACGAAACGGTCAAGGGGCGAGGGCGCCCCGCCGCGTCTGAGGGCGTCTTGACCCTACGCGTCGGCGATGACGTGCTTTGGAGCGTCGACGATGGGGATTGGCCTTGGATCGAGTTACTCGAGTGGCTCACGAGCTCTTGGACATGGATTCGAGTTGAAGACGGACTTCCCGCCGATCTCCCTGCCGACGTCGCAAACGTCGGGGCACTGAGGTACGAGTTAAAGCGGGCAGTGCGATACGAGCCGGACGGTGTCCGAACCCAATCCGAGATGGCGCTGTGGGACTTCATTGAGACGCACGACTTGAGCCGCGCCCTCGCGGGCGCCAATACTCGGCCAGTCCTGATATGGCGTCAGGGCCTTTTGGGTCACTTGTTGACCGAACAAACGCACTATGTGACTCATTGGCGCCGCATTCTGTCCACAGTTGAATCGATCGGCGATGCGATCGCGCATCGGTTGCTGCGGGCCCCGGACGACCAGCGCTCCAGGGCAGCTCGAATGAATTGGCAGATGCGAGACGCTGTGAGCTCAGGAACGTTGTTGGCGACCGCGCGTGGACAAGACGCTACTATCGACGCGCTGACGTTCCCCACGATTTGGCGCGACTCGGACATCGGTGAGATTGAATACAGTCCAATCTTGGCGGCGGCACGAATGACGTCTCGACTGCCGGCAACAGTAGCTGGCCGCGTTCTTCGGTTGATCAACGCCCTGCCAGGCAGGGAAACGTCTATCCCTGCTGTGTCGGATGCAGTGATCGCCGCGGCCAATTTGGATCGATCCGCGCCGCCATACGCGCAAGCGTACGAATATGCGAAGGTGTTCCGAGTGACACTCGGATTGGACGAGAACTCGCCTTTCCTGCCAGAGCAGTGGCTTGACCACATGGGCGTACTAGTGCAGGACGAGCGTCTCGGTGAAAAGACCATCGACGCAGTCGCCGCGTGGGGACCCCAGAATGGTCCAGCGATTATCATCAACCGAGATGGCTGGTTTTCCTCGAGCCCAAACGGGCGCAACACCTCATTGGCGCATGAGATATGCCACCTGCTGATCGATCGGCAAGACGCCTTGCCAGCGGCCGAGGTAATGGGTGGTCGGGTAGACGTAGCTGTGGAGCAACGAGCGCGAGCGTTTGCCGCCGAAGTTATGTTGCCCCGCGCAGTTGCGGGGGCAAGCCTGCGCCAAGCTGCGGATGAATCCGGAGCAGTGCGGGCAGTCAGGTCTCTTTCGAACCGGTTCGGCGTCAGTCACGAGATTGTCGCCAGGCAGGCGTACAACAGCCAGGTCGCCCTGAAGCCGACTGTTTTTGAGCGTCTGCGACAGATGGTTAGCGACCCAAGTCGCTTCAATCCATGAGCCGCCGAATCACTTGGTGATCTGCGTCGGACGCACCGTTGCGATGTCGGCTTGCAGTTGAGGCCGTCCAAGGTTCTGTTGTCAACTGAACCGCAGTTCGACCGTCCACAGCTGGACGGTGTGGACTGTGCCGGCCCATCCCAACGAGGTCCGCGACCACACCGTCTCTACCGCGCTCGCTCGGTATCGACGCGGCCACTTCAAGGGTCGGTTGAGACTGAGACCGGACAGCCGTGATGGTGTGCGAATCGGCTTCGCCGCAAGAGAGACAGTCCAACCAGAGGGGACTGCTGCACGGATAGGTGACATCTGATCTCTGGTGCTGAAGAGCACCGCCGGGAGGATGTGTGCTTTGCCGAAGCCGTACCCCCAGGAGTTCCGCGACGACGTCGTCAGGGTCGCTCGCAACCGCGAGCCGGCAGTCCACCTGAAGCAGATCGCTGCCGACTTCGGCATCAGCGAGTCGTGTCTGACGAACTGGCTCTCGAAGACCGAAGTCGAGGACGGCGTCAAGCCCGGCGCAACGGTCGGGCAGAGTGTCGAGAATCGTGAGCTCTGCAAGCGGGTGCGGCTCTTGGAGTAGGAGAACGAGGTTCTGCGCCGGGCTGCGGCCTACCTCTCGCAGGCGAACCTGCCGGGAAATTGATCTACCCGCTCGTCCGCGAGTTGGCCCCGCGAACGCCCCCGATCAGGGTGCCCGCGGCGGTGACGTATCGGGTGCTCGGGCTGGCCCGTCAGCCCTACTGCCGATGGCTGGCGGCGCCGGTCACCGCCTCGGACCTCGAGGAGCCCTACCGCGCCAATGCCCTGTTTGACGCCCACCAGGATGACCCCGAATTCGGCTACCGGTTCCTCGTCGACGAGGCAGCCGAGGCAGGCGTGGCGATGGCCCAGCGGACCGCGTGGCGGATCTGCTCGGACAGCGGCTGGTGGTCGGCGTTCGGCAAACCCAAGCGCAGCAGGGCGAAGAGGCCGGGAGCGCCGGCCCATGACGACCTGTGCGCGTTCGTCGACGAGCACGGCGTCATCCGTCGCGAGTTCACCGCGACGGCGCCGAACGAGCTGTGGCTGACCGACATCACCGAGCGCAAGGCGGGTGAGGGCACGCTCTACCTCTGCGCGATCAAGGACGCCCACTCTAACCGGATCCTAGGCTACTCGATCGACTCGCCGATGAAGTCCCGGCTGGCTGTCCCAGCGCTGAACAGCACCGTCGCACGCCGCGCAGCCGAGGGTCGCCATAAGGCTGGTCGCGTCGTACGAGCGACCGAAGCAGTCAGTTCCGCAGCGGGAATCCGTCCGCGCGCTCAACCGCTACGACCTGGCCGGCTCCATGGCCCGCCTCGGCGCTGCGGGCGACAACGCTGCCATGGAGAGCTTCTTCGCGCTGCTGCGGAACGATGTCCTCGACCGCCGCACCTGGACCACCCGTGGGGAACTCCCGATCGCGATCGTGACCTGGATTGAACGGACCTATTGGCAGACGTTACATCACATGCCCGACCCATTTTGCTGGTCCAGCTTGAACCGCAGCTGGCGCAGCGTCTTCCCTGTCGGGACGTGCAGCCAGTTCGCCCATCCATCGATCTGGCTGCCCACTAGGTCGACCAACGCCGGCGACGGCGCCTGGTACACGCCCTTGCTGGTGGTGATCCAACCGGAGTCCGTCACCTCTGCCTCGAACACGTTGCCCTTCCGGGTTTGCTCGTGCTTCAGCTTCTCGCCCGGCTTGACAATTCCGGCCTGGATGAGCGGCAAAAGCCTGCCCTTCTTGCCCGCGGTCACATCGACCTTTATGGCCTTCGCCGTGTCCTTCAGGAGGAGCCGGCGGAGCACGTCATTGGGCTGCTCAAAGCCCTTAACGTGCCGCTCCATCTCGGCCCACACCTCGTCATCAACCTCGATCCGATGCATTCCAGCGTCTCGCTCTCTCTGAAGTCTCTAATCTGAGTAATCTGACAGACTGCAGATTACTCAGAGACAATTGTCCGTGCAAGCACCTTCGCGGGCGCAGCCGGACAACGGGACACCCGGCCAGAGATCTCTCGCGAGTGGTAGCGCGGCCACGGCGAAGCCCAGGTCCTTGTCCCCGGAGCCGCCGCGCGTCTCGCAGGATGCCTGGATCGCCGCCTAATCGATCGCGACGACGGCGCGTTGGAGTTCGCCGGGATCGCTCGTGCTGACCGCGACGAAGCCGCTTGCCGGGAGCGCGCCGCGGCCGGCGGTGAGATCTGCTCCCTGGTGCAGGACGTTCTGGAACTCAGCCGTCTGCTGCGCGTCCTCAATCTGCCCGAGTTCCTGCCGCTGGTCGGCGTCCGAGACGTATTCCGTCTTCCGCGCCTGACCTCGGGCCTCTTCCCGGGGCGTTGGGGTAGATGCCCGCTGACGATCGCCTAGCGGTCGACGATCGCAAGCAGCTGATGGTGGCGCGCGTTGCCGTCGCTGAGCGGGCTGCCATCTCGGACGGTGCCGTCTGGGCCCGTCGGCTGGGAAGCTCATCGACCGATGCAAGGGACCAGACGGGAGGGATTACGACACTGAGCCGCCATTCTCTCTCTAGTCTGGCAGGGACGGCGGGCAGGTACGGCGACGGCAGCGCAACTAGGGTCGGGTGCGGGGCACCTTCGTGCGAGTCTTCATTGCGCGATCGCGACGGCTTCGGGCGTCACAGACCAGTAGGGTGGGGCCTGTCACGCCCGGCTCGTGATCGTCGGTTCCTGGGTCGCTCGACGGCATTGGGAACTGAACTGTCGGTCCTCGATGATCGGCTGTGCTCGGAGGCTTCGGCAGGTGGCGTCTGGAGCGCAGGTTGAGATCAGAAGGAGGCGACGTTGAACGAACTGGATGACCTTGAGTTGCTGAGCAAGGATGAACTGATCGACCTGCTCAGGGAGCGGGCCGAGGTAGGCGTCAAACTCACATTCCCAGGTAAGGTAATGACTCGTCGTATCACGCGGCGAGTCCGACCACGCGTTCAGCGCAGCATCGTGAAGTACGGCGCAGGCTCGGAGGAGGAGCGCTCCAAAAACCTCCTCATCGAGGGTGACAACCTCCAGGCGCTCGCCACCCTGTACCGCGAGCGCGGCCACGTGGACCTGATCCTGACCGATCCTCCTTACAACACGGGCGGCGATTGGCGCTACAACGACAAGTGGGACGAGGACCCCAACGATCCCGGTATCGGCGACCTCGTGAACGCCGACGACAGGGCTCGCCACACCAAGTGGATGAAGTTCATGTACCCGCGCCTGCTTCTGATGAAGCAGATGCTCAAGCCTGGTGGCGTGCTCGCGATCTGCATAGACCATCGGGAACTTTTCCACCTGGGCCAGATGCTTGACGAGCTGTTCGACGAGCGGAACCGCCTGGCAATCATCAACTGGCAGAAGTCCTACTCTCCCCGTTCAGACAACACGCATGTGTCGACCGCAACCGAGTACGTCCTGGTATACGCGAAGGACGAGGAGCGCGCCAGAACCGGCCTTCTGCCGCGCACGGAGGCGATGAACGCTCGGTACCGGAACCCTGACGGCGACGAGCGGCTATGGAAGGCTGAGAATTTCAGCGGTCCCAAGGCCAAGACACACAAAGGCATGGTGTACGGGATACAGTCCCCGTTCACCGGCGAGATTCATTACCCGCCCGAGGGCAAGTGCTGGCGAGCCCCGCAGACGGACACCCTCGAGTGGGTCCAGCAGTGGGGTGCTGGGTACGAGCTCAGGTTCATCGATGATGCGGGCCAGCGCGCCCGGGTCATCGGCGAGCCGGCTGATGGTTTGCGGCGCGTTCGTGCAGTGATGCTCGCCGAGGACCTAGCCTCGGCGACAGTGAAGGCGGAGAGAATTCGGGCAGAAGAGGTCTGGCCCGAGATCGTCTTCGGTCTCGACGGAACGGGCCGGCCCCAACAGAAGAAGTACCTCGAGAACGTGAAGAAGGGCCGGGTCCCGATGACGTACTGGTCCGACGAGGACCACGACGAGTTCCCCGAGGACCTCGGCACCGTCTCTTGGGACCATGAAGAGTCGGGCCACAGCCAGTCCGGGATCACCGAGCTGTCCGCGGTGGTCGGCAAGGGGCATGGTTTCGAGACCGTAAAGCCGCTCAAGCTAATGCAGAAAATCATCCAGATCTGGTGTCCGCCTGACGGTGTCGTCTTGGACCCGTTCGCGGGGTCCGGCACGACCGGGCACGCCGTGCTGGCGCTCAACCACGCGACCGAGACGAGCCGTCGATTCATCCTGATTGAGCAGGGACGCCCGGAGGCGGGGGACTCCTACGCGAAGACTCTGACCGCCGATCGGCTCCAGCGTGTGGTGACCGGTGACTGGGCGAACGGTAAGGGCTCGTCGCTCGGCGGTGGCTATGAGTTCCGGGCACTCACCAAGCAGGTCGATGCCACGGCACTGCTCGCGATGGAGCGTGAGGAGATGGTCGACACGGTCATCGCCTCCTACTTCGATTCTTCGCGACGGCGCGGTCCCAGCCTCGTCCGGTTCACGGACCACGATTACGCCTACCTGGTGGCCAAGAACTCCGAGGATGAGGGCTTCTACCTCGTTTGGGGCGGCGTCGGGGAGAACACCGACCTCACTGAAGACGTCTACGAGGCATGCGTCGGTGAGGGCGAGAAGGAAGGTCTGAAGCCCGTCTACCACATCTATTCGCGCTTCAATCTGTTCACGACTCCAGGAGTGCATTGGTACCAGATCCCGGACCGTATCCTCGCCGACTTCGGCCTGGACGTTCGAACTGAGTCGTACACGGACGAGGAAGACTGACCGATGCTGTCGCTGTTCCAATTCCAAGAGGAGGCGGCTGCAACCGTCTCTTCGCATGTCTCGGACTACCTCGACGCCCCGGCGATTACGACGGTTAGGAAGAAGCGCCACGTCGCCCCCTTCTTTCAGGCGCTCTCTGCACTCACCGGCGCTGGCAAGACGGTGATCCTTGCGGAAGCTGTGTCACAGATTGCGGACACGATGCCGGTGAAGCCCGTGATCATGTGGCTGTCACGTGGCAAGGTTGTGGTCCGCCAGACCTTCGTCAACCTTTCGCCGGGCGGCAAGTACCACCGCCTCCTCGACGGCATGTCAGTAGACGCTCTGGCCAATTACAACCCCGAGATCGTGGCAGAATCTGATAAGCCACTCGTCTATTTCGCCACCGTCGGCACCTTCAACCAGAAGGACAAGGACAGTGGCACCCTGCTGATCCACAAGAGCGACGTGGACAACATGGAGGCCTCGATCTGGGACGCGATCCGCCGGCGCACCGATGCCGATGGGAACCGTCGACCGCTTATTGTGGTGTACGACGAAGCGCAGAATTTGAGCAACCAGCAGACTGAATTGCTTTTGGAACTCGAACCGGATGGCTTTCTCCTCGCGTCGGCAACGATGCGCCTTCCGGCACGGATTGGCTCCGAGGTCCAACACATCAGGACGGCTGGATATGAGGATGCCGACCTAATCACGAAGGTCAAGACGAAGGACGTTGTCTCCGAAGGCCTGGTCAAGGACACCGTTCTGCTTGAGGGCTACAACACTCCCATGGAGGAGGCTGTCGCTCAGCTCCTGTCGGACTGGAAAGAGGCCACCGCCGAGGCGGATTCCCTCGGCCTGAAGTTCAAGCCGAAGGCGATTTACGTGTCCAACACGAACGTCGTCGCCGACACGCCAAACCTATCCGACAACCCGAAACAGCCGTTCAACCAGCGGCAGGCCCCACCCATCCTCATCTGGAAGTACCTCGTCGAGCAGATGGGCATCGACCCCGCCACGGTGGCTGTGTATGCCGATTTGAAGACCGACAAGGACTTCCCGCTTCCGGATGAGTTCATCCTGTTTAAGGGGGCCGACAAGGACTACGACGAATTCACGGCTGGCGACTACCAGCACGTCATTTTCAACCTCACATTGCAAGAGGGATGGGATGACCCCTCGGTGTACTTCGCCTACATCGACAAGAGCATGGAGTCGAAGGTCCAGATCACCCAGGTGATTGGCCGCGTCCTCCGTCAACCGGGGACGACTCACCACCCGGTGGAGAGGCTCAACTCCGCGCACTTCTACATCCGAGTCGATAAGAATGGCGTGTTTGATCAAGTCATCGAGGACGTTCGAAAGGAACTGGGCGAGGAGGCTGGCGGCGTCAAGATCGTCGTCTCTGCCCCGGGCAAGCCTAAGCCTCAGGACTACCACCCCAAGGTTGATATCTTCGTACCCGAAACGGGCCTGGATCCGAGTGCCACGCGCGCCAAGATCGAGAAACTGCTGAGTGACTTCGCTGACTACCGAGACGGCGGAGTAAATACAAAGGGCACCGGCAGTCGACGGATCCTAAGGCAGAAGGTCGGCCAAGACGGGTCGCAGACGGGATGGGAGGAGTACGAACACTCGAGCGAGGCCTCAGCTCGGTGGGTCTTCCACCGTGAAGTACAGCGCCAGTACAAGTGGGCGCTCGGCGTGGTCAATCTGGCCGACTCCAAGCTCGACGCAAGGGTCGGGATTGGCAGCCCCGCCCACAAGCAAGTCCGGTACCTCGCTGACGAGGTGGTCAACGCCTACGTCAAGGGCGTTCGCTTGGTCCAGCGGCGCCTCAACCCCTTTAAGGTAGGGACGGTTCTCGCGCGCCCGGACGAGGTGGTGCCGTTCGTCAATGCTGTGCATGAGGGCTATGCCGGTCTGAACACGCTCGAGCGCCCGTTCGCAGATGCCCTAGACCAGACTGGGCTTCCTTGGGCCCGTAACCCTGCGCGCAGTGGCTACGGCATCCCACTTATCAGCGTGGGCCCGACCTCTAACTTCTACCCCGACTTCCTCGTGTGGACGCTGGAGCGCGTGATTTGCATCGACACCAAGGGGCCTCACCTCGTCCAAGAGACTGCTCGAAGGAAGCTGCTGCGCATCAGGCCAGCGAAGGACGGTCCGCGACTGGATGTCCAGTTTGTCTCCAAAGGCAAGTACGACGACAACTTAGAACAGAGGCATACTGGGGGGTACACAAGCTGGGGGATGGGGGACGACGGCACGATCCAAGCCGTCCCGTTCGAGGACATGGAGGCCCTTGTGCGTTACCTCCTCGACGATTCCCTGCATTCGGGCTGAGCAGTTTCGTCCCCTGTTGTCTCACACTGCCTATCGACCTAAAAGGCTGTCCTTGCCGATGTCCAGGCAGCCCAGTAGCGCCCTGCTGGGTTCGATAGCGATCTCCAGCATTATTGGTCGCAGGGGTCGGCATCCGGTTGGGTCCGGCGGAGTAGCGGGCGTCGGAGCCGGATTGACCACGCTTGCTTGTTTGGGAACGCCTCAGGCCGGGCCACGAGTGGCGTTAGTTCGATCCCGCATAGCTGGAGCAAGTCCGGTTATCTGCAAAGACCTGATCCGGCTGAACGTGCGCCTGGCCAACTCGATCGGATCCGGAGCCAACCGGACCGGCGTGCTGACAGGGCCCTGCCGATGCCCCGGGTGTGGTCGCGAGTCAGGTTTCGGAAAACACCCCGGGTGCTCAAGAGGAACAACTCGTCTCGGGGCTGTATCCGGTCCATCTCGGAGCGACGGGTGGGGGAAAGGCCACATAGCTGGTCAATTCCCGCGGCGTAGTCGACCGACGCCTTGGCCACGACGAGCATCCGGGTGGCGGGCGACAGCGCATGAGTTACTTGTCATGTCGCGTACCGCGACTAGTCGCCGATTCCTCCGTCGTTTGGGCCGCCGCGAGCGAGAACGGCGGACATGTCTCGTGGGCCGCACATGAACGCCGGCGACCTCGCACCACACCATCGACCACGTGCCCGTAGGGCTGACCGGGAGAGCCTGGTCCTCAACACGCAAGAGGTCCGAACGGGTTGACACTCACCTGAGACCCAACAACCCTGCCCTATTCCCCCGGCCGAGTAGAGGAGGTCGTCACCGTTGCGAAGGTTGTTCGAGTCTGACGAGTTGAGCTCCAAGGTCCCCCCGGACAGTGGCCTGCCATTCGTTGCGGAGGTCGGGACATAAGCGTGGCAGCTCCGCGTAGATCTCACTCAGTGAGGCCTCCCCGCCGAGCGCCGCTAGTGCGGTCGCGATGTCCTCTTTCCAGGTCGCCATGATCGTCACGGTAAGCGATTGCCAGCCGCGGCGGCCGTCGAACTCCGCAGCTCGCCAGACGTGACCAATGCGTGCCCAGCGGAGCGCGGCTCGCGTCGGTCGAGGTCGAGGGTCACGCGCCAGACGCTCGGCGTGTGTGCATGCAGGTCAACCGGCATGAGTACACCCCCTTAGCCGCCCAGTTCAGGGGGCTAAGGGGGTGCGCTCAGACGTCTGAATCAGATGTCGTAGTACAGCTCGAACTCGTGCGGGTGCGGCCGCAGCTGCACGGGCGCGATCTCGTTCTCGCGCTTGTAGGACACCCACGTCTCGATGAGGTCGGGGGTGAACACGCCGCCCTGCGTCAGGTACTCGTTGTCGGCCTCGAGCGCGTCGAGCACGGCACCGAGGGACGTGGGGACCTGCTCGATCTCGGCCATCTCGTCCGGCGGCAGCTCGTAGATGTCCTTGTCGATCGGCGCAGCCGGCTCGATCTTGTTCTTGACGCCGTCGAGGCCCGCGAGCATGAGCGCGGAGAACGCCAGGTAGGGGTTCGCCGACGGGTCGGGGAAGCGGGTCTCGATGCGCTTCGCCTTGGGGTTCGAGCCCGTGATCGGGATGCGGACCGAGGCGGAGCGGTTGCGCGAGGAGTAGACGAGCGAGATCGGCGCCTCGTAGCCCGGGACCAGGCGGTGGTAGGAGTTCACCGTCGGGTTCGTGAAGGCCAGCAGCGAGGGGGCGTGCTTCAGGATGCCGCCGATGTACCAGCGCGCCATGTCCGAGAGGCCGCCGTACCCGGCCTCGTCGTAGAACAGCGGCGAGCCGTCCTTCCACAGCGACTGGTGCACGTGCATGCCCGAGCCGTTGTCGCCGAAGATGGGCTTCGGCATGAAGGTGACGGACTTGCCCTGCTGCCACGCGGTGTTCTTGATGAGGTACTTGAACTTCATCACGTCGTCCGCGGCCTTGAGCAGCGTGTCGAAGCGGTAGTTGATCTCCGCCTGGCCGGCGGTGCCGACCTCGTGGTGGGCCCGCTCGACCTGGAGGCCGCAGGCCTCGAGGTTCTTGACCATGTCGGCGCGCAGGTCGCTGTAGTGGTCGTAGGGCTCGACCGGGAAGTACCCGCCCTTGAGGCGCGTCTTGTAGCCCAGGTTGGCCTGGCCCTCGGTCTCCTTGCCGGAGTTCCACCAGCCCTCGACGGAGTCGATGTGGTAGTAGCCCTCGTTGACGCCCGTCGAGTAGCGGACGTTGTCGAAGATGTAGAACTCGGCCTCGGGGGCGAAGAACGCCGTGTCGGCGATGCCCGTGGTCTCGAGGTAGGCCAGCGCCTTCTTGGCGATGTTGCGCGGGTCGCGCGAGTAGGCCTCGCCCGTGATCGGGTCGTGGATGAAGAAGTTGATGTTGAGCGTCTTCGCCTTGCGGAACGGGTCGATGTACGCCGTCGTCGGGTCCGGGAAGAGGGACATGTCCGACTCGTTGATGGCCTGGAAGCCACGGATCGACGAGCCGTCGAAGCCCAGTCCGTCGTCGAAGACCGACTGGTCGAACGACGACACGGGAACCGTGAAGTGCTGCATGATGCCGGGCAGGTCACAGAAGCGGACGTCGATCATCTCGACGCCCTCGTCCTTGATGTACTTCAGCAGCTCTTCGCTGTTGGCGAACATTCGTCCTCCTACGCGGCACGCCGGTGGGCGTGGCGCTCGTGGTACGGGTGAGTCGTCGGGGGCAGCCTTGCACCCGGCGATTGCGACGCAACGTATGCACGGGCAGTTTCGCTCCGATATCCCGATTGTTTCAGCCGTGTTACAGGTTGGGGAGAGCGGGGTGAAGCCCGCGTCCGCTCGCGCGCGTGCCGCACGCGGCGTACGCCGGTGGGTCGCCCGGATGACGCTCCGGTGACACGGGCTCGATAGCCTGCGCCCGTGGCCAGCACCGACCGTCAGACCGCCTCCTGGGCCCGCCGCATGCTGGCGCTGCTCGTCGACTGGTTCGCCTGCATGCTGGTCGTCATCGCGTTCGTGGGCCCGGCCCGCTACTTCCCGGCCACCGCCGAGGACGCCGCCGGCGCCAACCCGTCGCTCCTCACCCTGGGCCTCCTCGTGCTGGAGTCCACGGTGCTCACCTGCCTGGCGGGCGGCTCGTTCGGCAAGCTCGCGACGCGCCTCCGCGTGGTCCGGTACGACGGCCGCCCCGGCCCCATCGACCCCATCCGCGCGTTCGGACGCTCGGTCCTCGTCGCCCTGGTCATCCCGCCGCTGGTGTTCCGGCCCGACGGCCGCGGCCTCCACGACATCGTCGCCGGCACCATGACGGTCCCGCTCGCCCCGCGCCGCGGCGGCGGCGCACCCCAGCCGCGCGGCTGAGCCGCACCTGACCCCCGCCGTACGGCGCCGGGTTGTGCCACCATCGACGGCATGACCCGTCGCAGCCTGCGCGCCCCGCTCCGCCGCACCGTCGCCGCCCTTGCCCTCTCCGCCACCGCGGTCACCGGGCTGGTCGCCTGCGGGAACGACGACGACGGGGCGGAGCCTGCCGCCGCGTCCAGCGGGAGCCCGACGACGACCGGCCCCGTCGACGCCGTCGAGCTCGCCTCGGCGATGACCGCGGCGTACGAGGACGTCACCTCCGCCCGCGTCTCCCTGAGCGTCGAGGGGGTGCCCGGCGGCGGTGAGGTCAGCGGGGAGGGCGTCGTCTCCTACGGCGGCGCCGAGGACGGCGCCGGCCCGGCGGTGAGCATGACGATGGACGCGATGGGCCAGAGCGTCGAGCTCCGCGTCGTGGACGGGGTCGTCTACGTCGGCGGTCCGCTCGCGGCGATGCTCGGCGGCGGCAGCCCCTGGGTGGGTCTCGACCTCAGCACGGTCGACCTCGGGGCCCTCGGCATCGACCCCGACCAGCTGACCGGCTCGTTCGACCCCGAGCAGCTCGCAGCGACGCTCGGCTCGGCCGCCGACATCGAGCGGGACGGCGAGGAGACGGTCGACGGCGAGACGCTGCAGCGCTACACGGTCACGCTCGACCCGAGCGCGCTCGCCGAGCTCGTGCCCGACGCCGCGGAGGCCCTGCCGACGGAGCCCGTGGAGCAGACGGTGCTGCTCGACGACGCCGACCGGCTCCGCGAGCTCACGATGGACCTGCCGCTCCCGACGGGGGAGACGGCGACCCTGACGGTGCGGATGTGGGACTACGGCACCGACGTCACCGTCGAGGCGCCACCTGCTGCGGACGTCACGCTCCTCGACGGCATCCCGGGATTCACGACTTCTTGAACCATTCCGTTTGAGGCGTCGGCGGGAGGGCACAGTCGCCGGCGGCTCACCGAGCCACCCACCCCGAGAAGCAACCCCCGGAAGGAACCATGACGCGCCTCAACGTACGCCGCGCCATCGCCGCCACCTCCCTGAGCGTGCTGGCCGTGACCGGTCTCGCCGCCTGCGGCTCCGACGACGACTCGAGCACCAACGACGACAGCTCGTCGAGCTCGAACGAGGGCTCCGACGACGAGGGCTCGAGCGACGAGGGCTCCAGCGACGGCACCGTCGAGGGCTCCTCCTTCGACGTCGACGAGGGCGAGGAGGTCGACCCGGCCGAGTTCGCGTCCTTCTACCTCGACGCGTCCACCGCCGGCGGCACCGCCGCCATCGAGCAGTCGACCACCGTCGACGGCGCGACCACCACCATGAGCGGCGAGCAGGTGCTCGACCTCGAGAACCCCGAGCTCCGCCTCACCGGTGACTTCGGGGCCGGAGAGGGCGAGCTCATCATCATCGACGGCACGATGTACCTGCCGATCGCCGAGGGCGGCGCGCCCGTCGAGCTCCCCATCGACGACCCGAACAACCCGTTCGCGCAGGCCTTCGCCCTGCTCGGTTCGCCCGACAAGAACGAGCAGATCCTTGCCGAGGCCTCGACCTCGGTGACGTTCACCGGCGTGGAGGAGGTCGACGGCGTCTCGACCGAGACCTACGACGTCGTGCTCGACCCCGCCGTCATGTTCGAGATCCTGGGCTACGGCGACGACCTCGCCGCCTCCGGTGCGCTGCCGGAGGAGATCACGCAGTCCGTGGCCATCGACTCTGAGGGCCGCGTCGTCGAGCTCGCGCAGGTCACGCCCGCCACCGCGATGGGCCCCGAGACCGAGACGGTCCAGTCGTGGTCCGACTTCGGCCGCGACGTCACCATCGAGGCTCCGGCCGACGCGATCCCCTACGAGGAGTTCATGAGCTCCCTGGGCAGCGGCTCCTCCATGGGCGGCTGACCGCCCCCTGCACGTACGACGACGCCCCCGGTTCCAGCGGAACCGGGGGCGTCGTCGTACGCGGGGTCGTTCGTGGGGGAGAGCGGGGCTCAGCGGCCGCGCATGTTCTGGCGCATGCCCTTCATGTTCGTCGGCAGCGGGCCCTTGGGGAGCGGCACCTTGCCGCGCTGCGCGTCGAGGGCCTTGAGCCGGTTGATGGTGTCGGTGATCTCGGGGCCCTTGATCTTCTTGGGCAGCTTCTGCACCTTGCGCACCAGCTTCGGCAGCGGCACCTGGTCGTCGCCGCGGCCGACGACGATCTCCGTGACGGGGACGTCCGTGACGACGCGCTCGTGCTTGCGGCGCTCGCCCGCCAGCAGCGGCTTGAGGCGGTTGGCGTTGCCCTCGCCGATGAGCACGATGCCCGGCTTGCCCACCGCGCGGTGCACGACGTCCTGCTGCTTGTTGAAGGCCACGACGGGCGAGGTCTCCCAGCCGCGACGCAGCATCTGGAGCGCGGCCGCGGCGGCGCCCTGCTGGCCCTCGAGCTGGTTGTACATCGATGTCTGCGCACGACGACCGAAG
This sequence comes from Nocardioides zeae, assembly GCF_010686755.1. Classification (GTDB taxonomy): domain Bacteria; phylum Actinomycetota; class Actinomycetes; order Propionibacteriales; family Nocardioidaceae; genus Nocardioides; species Nocardioides zeae. The sequence continues at coordinate 547,982 of NZ_JAAGXA010000001.1, forward strand.
ACGATGAGCGTCGCCAGCGTGCCGACCAGCAGCGCCGTGACGACGCTGAGGATGGTCGAGAGGAGGCCGCTCCCCGGGAGCAGCGTGAAGACCAGGAAGCCGAGCGCCGCGAAGACGACGAAGACACCGACGAGGATCAGGCCGATCCGCGGGTCGCCCTTCTTGGCCATCCGGTAGGTCTCGGCGATCTGCTGCCGACGCTTCTTCGGGGCCGGGGCGGCGGGCTGCTTGCTCGACATGCGCTCAGGTGCCTTCTTCACGTTCGCCGGACCGGGGTCCGGTGCTGAGGACGGGGTGGTGACGGACTGCTCCGACGGACGGGTCAGACCGTCGCGATGGCCGGTCCGACCGGCTGGGCGGCCCGGGCCTCGACGGCCTGACGGTACAGCCGACCGGCGCGGTAGGACGAACGGACCAGGGGACCGGACAGGGCGCCGGCGAAGCCGATCTCCATGGCCTCCTCCTGCAGCTCGACGAACTCCTGGGGCTTGACCCAGCGCTCGACGGGGTGGTGGCGCAGCGAGGGACGCAGGTACTGCGTGATGGTGATGAGGTCGCAGCCGGCCTCGTGGAGGTCGACGAGGGCCACGGAGATCTCCTCGCGCGTCTCGCCCATGCCGAGGATGAGGTTGGACTTGGTGACCAGCCCGGCCGCGCGGGCCTGGGTGAGGACGTCGAGGGAGCGCTCGTAGCGGAACGCGGGCCGGATGCGCTTGAAGATCCGCGGCACGGTCTCCAGGTTGTGCGCCAGGACCTCGGGGCGGGAGTCGAAGACCTCGGCCAGCAGGTCGGGCTTGCCGTTGAAGTCGGGGATCAGGTTCTCCACCCCGGTGCCCGGGTTGAGCTCGTGGATCGCGCGGACCGTCTCGGCGTAGAGCCAGGCGCCGCCGTCGGCCAAGTCGTCGCGGGCGACACCGGTGATCGTGGCGTAGCGCAGCTGCATCTTCTCCACCGACTCGGCGACCCGGCGGGGCTCGTCGCGGTCCAGCGGCTGGGGCTTGCCGGTGTCGATCTGGCAGAAGTCGCAGCGGCGGGTGCACTGGTCGCCACCGATGAGGAAGGTGGCCTCGCGGTCCTCCCAGCACTCGAAGATGTTGGGACAGCCCGCTTCCTGGCAGACCGTGTGGAGGCCTTCGGACTTCACGAGGTGCTGGAGCGCCTTGTACTCCGGGCCCATCTTCGCGCGGGTCTTGATCCACTCGGGCTTCCGCTCGATCGGGGTCTCCGAGTTGCGGATCTCCAGGCGGAGGAGCTTGCGGCCATCAGCTGTTGGCATCTGGGTCACGGACCCACTCTACGCCCGTGCGGCCAGCCCCCTCACGGCACGTCGCGACGGCGGAACGAGGCGATCGACAGCGCCACGACCAGCACGACGAGGACCGCGACGTAGAGGACCGCCTCAGGACGGTCCAGGGTGCGCAGGCAGGCGTCGCCCGCGTCCTCCACGAGGCCCGTGCTGCCGTCGGAGTAGCAGTCGTCGACGTAGTACTCGACCTCGCCCGCGACCACCGCCACCGCGTTCGTCGGCAGCGTCCAGCGGATCGCCGACGCCCCGAACACGGCGAGCAGGATCGTCGACCCGACGCTCACCGCGAACACGATGCCGAGCGTGACCACCGTCGAGCGCAGCAGCATCGTCAGCGCGTGCGCGGCCACGGTGGCCGCGACGAGCAGCACGACCGTCCAGACCGACGAGACCACCACCCGGCCCCACGTCTCCGACGGGGTCTCGATGCCCCGGCTCGCGGCGGTCACCGCGACCATCGTCCAGAACAGGGCGAGCGCCACCGTCGCGAGACCCGCGGCCACGATCCCGCCGGCCAGCGCCTTGGCGACCCACACCCGCGTACGGCGCGGGTCCACCAGCAGCTGCACCGACATCGACCCCGACGCCCAGTCGGCGCCCACGAAGGTCGTGCCGAGGAGCACCACCACCAGCAGCAGGACGACCGCGACGGCGACCGCCGCGTCGGTGCGGGTGGTCTCGACGTCGAGCGCGCTGCGGTAGAGGTAGTTGTCGGCCGTGTACCACTCCCGGTCGGCCAGACCCGCGGTGCAGAGCTCGCGTGCCTCGTCGCTGCCCGCCTCCCCGCCGTAGCCGTAGGACTCCGGTGCCTCCACGCACTCGTCCACCAGCTCCAGCGCGTCCTGGTAGTCGCGCTCCGCCTGCTGCTCGGCCCACGCGCGGTCGCCGTCGGAGACGGGTCGCGTGTTCCAGAGCTGACTGGCCGCGATGAGCACCGGCACGACGAGGCCGACGAGCACGAGCACCAGGACGGCGCGCCGCATCCGCAGCCGGGTCAGCTCGACCCCCAGCAGCCGCATCACGCGGCACCGCCGGGCACCGGGGGCTCCGTCGAGGTGAGCTGGAGGAAGACGGACTCGAGGTCGCGGCGTACCGGCGTCAGCTCCCGGGGCCACAGGTCGTGGCCCGCCAGCGCGCGGGCCACCTCCTCCGGCTCGCGGTCGCCGAGGTCGAGCGCCAGGTGGTCGGCCTCGCGGCCCACGACGATGCCGGCGTCCTCGAGCACGCCCGCGGCGCGCTCGGGCTGGGAGACGACGAGACGGTACGTCGTGCCGCCCGCCACCAGCTCGTCGACGCGGCCCTCCGCGAGCAGGCGCCCGCGGCCGATGATGCTGACGGAGTCGCAGACCTGCTGGATCTCCGCGAGGATGTGGGAGCTGACCAGCACGGTCACGCCCTGGGCGCCGAGCGCCCGGATCATCTCGCGGATCTCGCGGATGCCCGCCGGGTCGAGCCCGTTCGTCGGCTCGTCGAGGATGAGCAGCTCCGGGTCCTTGAGCAGGGTCGCCGCGATCGCGAGGCGCTGCTTCATGCCGAGCGAGTAGGTGCGGTAGCGATCGCCCTCGCGCCCCGACAGCCCCACCTGGTGCAGCGCCGCACCGACGCGCTTCACGTCGATGCCGCCCGCGCGGGCGAGCAGCTCGAGGTTCGCGCGCGCCGAGAAGGTCGGCGTGAACTTCGGCGACTCCACCACGGCACCCACGCGGCCCATGACCTCGGGAAGCCGCTCCGGGACGGGCTCGCCGAAGAGCCGCATCGTGCCGCCGGTCGACCGAGCGAGGCCGAGCAGCATCCGGATCGTCGTCGTCTTGCCCGAGCCGTTCGGCCCCAGGAACCCGTGCACGCCGCCCCGCGGCACCGACAGGTCCAGCCCGTCCACCGCCGTGCGGCCGTGGCTGCCGAAGTCCTTGCGCAGCCCGCGCGCCTCCACCACCAGGTCACTCATCGTCGTCCCCCACGAGCGCAGCATGGAGCACGGCCGTCGGTACGGCGCGCGCGACGCGCCGGATGGCTCCTTGGGCGGCTGGGCGGGTCAGGCGCCGGGCGTGACGAGGGCGATGCGCGGCGGCTCGGGGCGGGCCTCGTAGTCCGGGGTCGCGTCGTACGGCGCCCAGGCGAGCAGGTCGCGCAGGTGGAGCTCGACGAGGGGGAGCACGTCGGCGATCGTGACGTCGCGGCCCAACTCGGCCGACAGCGACGTCACGCCCGCGTCGGTGATGCCGCAGGGGGTGAACCGCGCATACCACCCCAGGTCCACGTCGCAGTTGAGCGAGAAGCCGTGCATGGTGACGCCGCGGGAGACACGGATGCCGATCGCGGCGATCTTGCGCTCGGGCCCGCGGTCGTCGGCCTGGAGCCAGACGCCGCTGCGCCCGGGCACGCGGGCGGTGGTGACGCCGAGGTCGCGGCAGACACGGATCAGCGCCTCCTCGACACGGCGCACGTAGTCGACGACGAGCACGTGGTCGGGCAGGCGCACGATCGGGTAGCCCACGAGCTGGCCCGGACCGTGGAAGGTGATCTTGCCGCCGCGGTCGACGTCGATGACGTCGGCGCCGCCCGGGTCGAGCGGCTTCTCGTGGGGGTCGGTGCGCTTGCCGCACGTGAAGACCGGCGGGTGCTGGAGCAGCAGGACGGTGCCGTGCGGGGTGCCGTCGGCCGGTGCCGGAGCGTCGACGACCGCGGCGTGCACCTCGCGCTGCAGCTCCCACGCCGCCCGGTACTCGACCCCCGCCGCACCGTCGTCGAGACCGTGGGTCCGCATCTCCAGCGCCATGGTGGCGAGCCTACTCCCGCGCGGCTCCGCTCCTCCGCGCGGAGCGGGGCCTGTGGATGACGGCCGACGCCCCGCGGCGATCTCCGGCACCGTGGTCGTCGTGCGAGTGCGGCGATCAACGGCGAGCGGGCGCCACCGGGCGACCCACGGGGCGACCCACGGGGCGATCCACGGGGCGACCCGCCGGGCGGGCGCGGGGGTCCCGCGCGGGCTGCTGGTCGCCGCGCTCGCGCTCGTCGTCGGCCCGCTGGTGGCGGGGGTCGCCCTCGCCCTGGCAGGCACGGGCGGCGCGACGGTGGGGGTCCGTCCCGTCGTCGACGCCGATGCCGACGCCGAGGCCGGGGCACGTGCCGTGGTGGAGGGCTGGGACGGACGGCGCGCGGCGGCGTACGCCGCGGGCGACGTCGCCGCGCTCCGCGGGCTCTACCCGCCGGGCTCGGCGCTGGGGGAGGAGGACGCCGCGGTGCTGACGGCCTACGTCGCGCGCGGTCTCACCGTCCACGGCCTGCGGTTCGAGGTCGTCGACCTCGCGGTCGAGGCCGACGGGCCCGACCGGGTCGTCGTGGTGGTGCGGGACCGGATGGCGCGGGCGGAGGTACGCCGCGGCGACGGCGCCGCCGTGGCCCGGCTGCCGGCCCGGGGCGAGGCGGAGCGCCGCCTCGTGCTGGAGCGTGACGGGGAGGAGTGGCGGCTGGTGGCGTCGAGCGAGCCCGGCGACCAGCCGGCGCTCACGCCGTCGGAGCCAGCGCCGCCGTGAGCACGTCCCGCACGTCGTGGTCGTGGAAGGCGTAGCCCGCGTCCTGCAGGGCGGCGGGCACGGTGCGGAGCGACCCCAGCACCTCGGGGGCCATGCGTCCGGCACCGAGCTTGATGATGGCGGACGGCACCCGCAGGAAGGCGGGACGGTGCACGAGCTCCGCGAGGGTGCGGGTGAACTCGGCGTTCGTCGGCACCTCGGGGCAGCACAGGTTGACCGGCCCGCTGAGCGTGTCGTGCTCCGCGGCGTGCACCACCCCGCCGACCCAGTCGCGCAGCGAGATGATCGGGAAGTGCTGGCTGCCGTCGCCGAGACGGGCCGCGCCGCCGAGCCGGAACATCGGGAGCAGGAGGTTGAGCGGCGCGCTGCTGCGGTCGAGCACGGGGGCGGTCCGCAGGATGCAGACGCGGGCGCCCGCGTCAGCCGCCGGCTCGGCCGCGGCCTGCCACTCGCGCGTCACGTCGGTGAGCAGCGCGTCGCCCCGGGAGTCGGCGTCCTCGGCGAGCACCGGGTCGCCGACGTCGCCGTGGTCGCCGTAGAACGAGATCCCGTTGCCCGCCAGGAACGCGGGCGGTGCCGACGCGTCGGCGATCGTGCGCGCCAGCAGCGTCGTCGTCGCGATCCGGCTGCGCCGCAGCTCCGTGGCCCACTTCTTCGAGTGCGGGTTGCCCATCGTGGGCGAGCCCGCCAGGTTCACCACGACGTCGGCGGAGCCCACGAGGTCGGCGTCCACCTCACCCGCGCAGGGGTCCCAGCGGGAGGTGTCCTCGGCGGGCGAGTCGCGCCGTACGAGCCGGGTCACCCGGTGGTCCCGCTCGCGCAGCGCGCGCACGAGCGCCTGACCGAGGAATCCGGACGAACCGGCGACGACGACGTGCATGGGGTCCTCCTGCGGAGACGACGGACGGCCCCGTCCAGAGTAGGACGGGGCCGTCTGCCGGGTGGAGCAGAGGGTCGATCAGACCTCGAAGTGACCCGCCTCGAGGCGCGCCTTCAGATCGCGCAGGAAGCGACCCGCGTCGGCGCCGTCGACGATGCGGTGGTCGTAGGTCAGCGACAGGTAGACCATGTGGCGCACCGCGATCGTCTCGCCCAGGTTCGGGTCGTCGATCACCACCGGACGCTTCACCACGGCACCGGGGCCGAGGATCGCGACCTGCGGGCTGTTGATGATCGGCGTGTCGAACAGCGCGCCGAAGCTGCCCAGGTTGGTGATGGTGAAGGTGCCGCCCGAGAGCTCGTCCGGCCCGATCTTGTTGGTGCGGGTGCGCTCCGCGACGTCCGCGATCTTCTTGGCGAGGCCCGAGATCGACAGGTCGCCGGCGTCCTTCACGACGGGCGTGATGAGGCCCTTCGGGGTGTCGACGGCGAACGCGACGTGCTCGACGTCGTGGTAGGTCACCGTGCCGGCCTCGGTGTCGAGCGACGCGTTGAGCACCGGGTGCTCCTTCAGCGTGTCCGTCGCCGCCTTCGCGAAGAAGGGGAGGTAGGACAGCTTGACGCCCTCGCGGGCCAGGAACTCGGCCTTCTTCGCGTCGCGCAGACGCGCGATGTTGGTGACGTCCACCTCGACGACCTGGGTCAGCTGCGCCGCGCCCTGGAGCGACTCCACCATGCGCGAGGCGATGATCTTGCGCAGGCGCGACAGCTTCTCGGTCTTGCCCCGCAGGGGCGACGGCGTGGCCGGCGCGGCGGCGGACGAGGCGGCGGCAGGCGCCGACGCGGCCGGGGCAGCGGCGGCCGGAGCCGCAGCGGCCTCCTTTGCCTTGGCGGCGGCGTCGAGCACGTCCTGCTTGCGGATGCGCCCGCCGACACCGCTGCCGGTCACGGTGGCCAGGTCGACGTCGTGCTGCGCGGCGAGCTTGCGCACCAGCGGCGTCACGTAGGTGCCGGCGTCGGAGGAGTCCTGCTCCGAGGAGGCGGCCTGCGACGGCTGCGCGGCACCGGCGGGAGCCGAGCCGGGCTCGGCCGACTTGCCGGGAGCCGGGTCGGCCTTCGGGGCCGGCGTGGGCTCGGGCTTGCTCTCCGCGGCGGGCTCCGGCTCCGGCTCGGGCTCCGGCTCGGGCTCCGGCTCGGGCTCCGGCTCGGGCTCGGCGGCCGCCGGGGCGGCGGAACCGTCGCCGATGATCGCGAGCTCGGCGCCGACCTCGACGGTCTCGTCCTCGTCGGCCTTGATCTCGAGGAGGGTGCCCGCGACGGGCGAGGGGATCTCGGTGTCGACCTTGTCGGTGGAGACCTCGAGCAGCGGCTCGTCGACCGCGACCTCGTCGCCGACCTGCTTGAGCCAGCGCGTGACGGTGCCCTCGGTGACCGACTCGCCGAGCGCGGGGAGCGTCACCGCGGTGCCGGAGCCGCTGCCGGAGCCGCCAGAGGCAGCGGGCTTGGACTCGGTCTTCTCGGCCTCGGGGGTCTCGTCGCCGGCGGGCAGCTCGCCCTTCTCCTCGACGATCTCCTGCTCCTGCTCGGCCTTCTTCGCGGCCTGCTCCTCGTCGGCGGGCTGCGCCTCGGGAGCGGCGGTCTCGTCGGGCGTGCCGGCGTCGCCGCTGCCCTCGTCCTCGTCGCCCACGACGGCCAGCACGGCGCCGACCTCGACCGTGTCGTCCTCGTCGGCCTTGATCTCCAGCAGCGTGCCGGCGACCGGGGAGGGGATCTCGGTGTCGACCTTGTCGGTCGAGACCTCGAGCAGCGGCTCGTCGACGGCGATCGTGTCTCCCACCTGCTTCAGCCAGCGGGTCACGGTGCCTTCGGTGACGGACTCGCCGAGGGCCGGCAGGGTTACTTCGGTCGCCATGTGCTTCCTATTCGTCTCGTTCTGAACGTCTGTCGGAGGGGTGTGCCGGTTCGTTCCGGAGCGCCGCGGGGGCGCTCCGCGTCAGGGGTGCACGTCGACGGGGTGTGGTGGTGGCGTCGAGCGCAGGGCGAGAGCACGGTCTGCATCGGCACGGCCCCGGTGGGGGCCGGTCGATCGAGGGTCCGTCACGAGGCGCCTCCACGCATCCGGAGCTGTGCTGTCGGACGACCATCCTTGCACTACCACCGCAGCCGGGCCCACCCGGATGGTCCGGCGATTCCCCTACCACCGGGTAGGGGTCGGGAGGCGAACGCTCGGTCGGTCGTGCGGTTCGCGGAGTCCTGCCTCCACGAAAGGGTGGGGCGCGGCAGAATGGGGCGCATGGCACTGTTCGACCGCTTCCGCCGGGGCCCCCGGACCAGCGCTCCGCTCCGTGATGGACTGCGCACGGGCTCGACCCGCGTGCGGGCCTCCGACTCCGCCGACGCGCAGCACCTCCTGCAGTGGATCCAGACCCGTCGTGGCATCGAGGGCTTCGTCGAGCCGCGCACGGCGGTCAACGACGTCACCCTGCTGCTCGTCGCGCACGACGGGGAGTGGACCCGGCGGCGCGTCCCCTCGGTGGCGTGGGCGCACGCCTTCGCCAACAAGCACCAGATCCCGTCGTACGACGCCGCCGTGGTGGGCGTGCCGCAGCGGATGCGGGAGTACAACCGGCGGAAGAAGGCCGAGGGCCGCTGAGCGGTACGGCGCGCGCCGCCAACCGATCGGGCTCACCCCATGTAACGCGGTGTCCGGGCCACTGTGGAAGGGGTAGACCACCGCAGAAGTGACCTGGACACCGCGTTACACGACGAGGTGTCGGCCGGTGGGGGCGGACGCCGCCCCGTCGACGCGACGGTCCTCCGCAGGCGGGAGGGGCGGAGATCCCGTCGTTCCCACCGGGCCTCACGACATGTAACGCGGTGTTACTGCCACCTGCACCCTGGTCGACCACTTCCACAGTGGCCCGGACACCGCGTTACACGACGAAGGGTCAGGCAGCACCAGCCCGCGCCGCAACCAGGTGGCGGGCGTAGGCCACGAGCGTCGGCACCGCCGCGCCGGTGCCGCCGGGCGTCAGGTGGCCGGTCGCCCCGCCGGAGTGGAACGCGGGGCCGGCGATGTCGAGGTGGGCCCAGGGCCGTCCGTCCGTGAACTCGCGCAGGAACGCGCCGGCGAACAGCCCGCCGCCCCAGCGCACCCAGTCGTGCTGGGCGAGGTCGGCGACCTTGCTGCTGCGCACCCGCTCCTTCATCTCGGGCGGCAGGGGCATCGGCCACATGGCCTCGCCCGCGCCGGTCGCGGCGGCGACGACGTCCGCCACGACGTCCTCGGAGCCCATGACGCCGCTGATGCGGTCGCCCAGGGCGACGACCATCGCGCCGGTGAGGGTGGCGACGTCGAGGATGACGTCGGGCTCGCGCTCGGTGGCCCGCACGAGGGCGTCGGCCAGCACGAGCCGGCCCTCGGCGTCGGTGTTGGAGACCTCGACGGTGGTGCCGCCGTACATCCGCAGCACGTCGCCGGGCCGCGTCGCGCTGCCGGAGACCATGTTCTCGGCCATCGGCGCGAACGCCGAGACCGCGACGGGCAGCCCGAGCTCGGCGATCGCCAGCGTCGCCTGCACGACGGCGGCCGCGCCGGCCATGTCGCACTTCATCGTCGTCATCGAGCCGCCGGGCTTGATGGACAGGCCGCCCGAGTCGAAGGTGATGCCCTTCCCGACGAGCGCGAGGTGGGCGACCGCGTCGGCCGGCGCGTAGGACAGCTCGACGAGACGCGGGGGAGCGCTCGAGCCGGCGCCGACCCCGAGGATGCCGCCGCAGCCGAGCTCGGCCAGCGAAGCCTCGTCGTGGACCGTCAGCTCGATCGTCGGCGCCCCCCGGCCCTTGGTGGCCGCCTTGTGGGCGGCGACGACGGCGTCGGCGAAGGCGGGCGGGGTGAGGTCGACCGGCGGCGTGTTGACCCAGTCGCGGGTGGCGGCCACCGCGCGGGCGACGACCTCCGCGTCGGTCGCGGCCTGCTGCACGTCGGCGCGGCGCGCGGCACCGGAGAGCACGACCACCTCGGGCGCCCGCGTGTCCTCGCTCCTCGTCTCCTCGCGGTAGGTGGTGAAGCGGTAGCCGCCCAGCGCCCACCCCTCCACGACGGCCGTCACGAGGGCGGCGTCCTCGGCGGGCAGCGCCACGGCGACGGTGGCGGCGTTGGTGGCCGCACGGGCGGCGGCGCCGGCGGCGCGACGTACGGCGGCGGGGTCGCGCTCGGCGTCCTCCCCGCCCAGCCCCACGAGCACCAGCAGCGGCGAGGTCACGCCGTCACCGGTGGGGAGCAGCCGCGTCTCGCCCTCGTCGCCGGTGACCCCGAGCGCGGTGAGCAGCGGGTGGAGGCGACGCCCGTAGGCGGCGGCCACGTCCTCCGCGCCCGCGGCGAGACGGGGTCCCTGCTCCGTCCGCACCACACCGACGACTACGGCGTCGGCACGCGTCTTGGCGGGGCTGGCCTTGCTGAGCGTGTAGGACGTCACGCTGCCCGATGCTAGGTGACGCGGTGGTGACGTAGTTTCGGCCCCATGGCCGCCACCCCCGAGCCCCTCGACCTCCTCCGCTCCCCGCTGCACGAGCGGCACGTCGCGCTCGGCGCGAAGCTGGCGCCGTTCGGCGGGTGGGCGATGCCGGTGGAGTACGCCGCGGGCACGGCCGCCGAGCACACCGCGGTCCGCGAGCGGGTGGGCCTCTTCGACGTCAGCCACCTCGGCAAGGCGAGCGTGCGGGGGCCGGGGGCGGCGGCGTACGTCGACTCCGTGCTCACCAACAGCCTGGGGCGGATCGCGCCGGGCCAGGCGCAGTACACGCTCTGCTGCGCCGAGGACGGCGGCGTCGTCGACGACCTCATCGCCTACCTGCGTGCGGACGACGACGTCTTCCTCGTGCCCAACGCCGCCAACACCGCCGCGGTCGTCGCCATCCTCCAGGCCGGCGCGCCGACGGGCGTCGAGGTGCGCGACGAGCACCGCGACCACGTCGTGCTCGCCGTGCAGGGCCCGGCCTCGGACGCGGTCCTCGAGGACGCCGGCCTGCCCGCCGGCCACCCCTACATGTCGTTCCGCGACGCGGCCTTCCACGGCGGGTCGGTCGTCGTGTGCCGCACGGGCTACACGGGGGAGCGCGGCTACGAGGTCGTCGCCCCCGTCGCGCTCGCCGAGCCGCTCTGGGACGCGCTCGTCGCCGCCGGCGAGCCGCACGGGCTGCTGCCGGCGGGCCTGGGGGCGCGCGACACGCTGCGCACCGAGATGGGCTACCCGCTCCACGGCCAGGACATCGCGCCGACCATCACGCCCGTGCAGGCGCGGCTCGGCTGGGCGATCGGCTGGGACAAGCCCGCGTTCGCCGGCCGGGACGCCCTGCTCGCCGAGCGCGCCGCCGGCCCCCAGCGGGTGCTGCGCGGCCTGCGGGCCGTGCGCCGCGGCATCCCGCGGCCCGGCATGCGGGTGCTGGACGCCGAGGGCGGGGAGCTCGGGCTCGTCACCTCCGGCACCTTCTCGCCGACGCTGCGCGCCGGGATCGCCCTGGCCCTGCTCGACCGCGCGGTCGGCGAGGGCGACGAGGTGGTCGTCGACGTGCGCGGCCGGTCCGAGGCGTTCACCGTCGTGCGTCCGCCGTTCGTGGAGGCGTCGGCGCGGTAGCCCGGTCGCTCAGCCGAGCGCCAGCGCCGCCACGACGAGCGTGACGGTGACGGCGGACTCGACGCACGCGCCGTACACGTCCCCCGTGACGCCGCCGAAGCGGCGGCGGCACCGTCGGGCGAGGAGGTACGCCGCGGCCTGGCCCGCGACGACGCCGAGGCCGAGCGCGAGGAGCCAGCGTCCGGGCGCGAACGGATCGAGGAGCAGCACCGCCGCGGCCGCAGCCACGACGACGAGGGTGGCCGACGTCGCGAGCGCGAGCACCGCCCGCGTGCTCGTCACGGCTCCCGCCACCGTCGCCCCGAGACCGTCGCCCCGCGCGGCCGACCAGGACCGGGTGCAGAGCCAGGGCAGCGTGGCGCGTCCCGCCACGACGGCCACGCCGAGGGCCACCGCGCCCAGCACCGCGTCGTGCGCCAGGAGGGTGCCGATGGCCGCGACCTGCGCCAGCAGCGCGAGCAGGAGGGTCGCGACGCCGAACGGGCCGATGTCGGACTTCTTCATGATCGCGAGCGCGGGCTCGCCCGAGCGGCCCGATCCGAGGCCGTCGGCGACGTCGGCGAGGCCGTCGAGGTGCAGTGCCCGCGTGAGTGCGGCCACCCCCGCGACGGCGAGCACGGCGAGGAGCAGCGGCGCGGACCCGAGACGGGCGAGCACGCCGACGGGCACGGCGACGAGCAGCGCCAGGACGAGGCCGACGCCGGGCGCGACCGTCATCGCGACGCCCGCGACGGCGCGGTCGACGTGCCGCGGCGGCGGGACCCGGAGGACCGACAGGGTGCCGACGGCGAGCCGGACGCCGTCACCGCTCGACGGCGGGTTCACAGCGTCACCACCCGGCCGGCGACGCACCAGCGCACGTCCTCCGTCGCGGCGGCGACCGCCGCGTTGAGCCGGCCCATGGCGTCGCGGAAGAGCCGTCCCGACGCGGTGGCGGGCACGATGCCCTGCCCGACCTCGTTGCTGACGGCGACGACGCGGCGCGGGGTGGCGCGCCAGGCGTCGAGCAGCGCGGCCACCTCGGCCTCGACCGCGGCCCAGGCGGCGGCGTGGTCGGGCGCGGAGGGCTCCCACGCGCCGTACCGGTCGACGACGCCCGTGAGCCACAGGGTGAGGCAGTCGACGAGCAGTGCCTCGCCGGGCACGTCGTCGGCGAGCAGGCCGACGAGGTCGAGGGTCTCGACGGTGCGCCAGTGCGCGGGGCGGCGCTCGACGTGGAGCGCCACGCGCTCGGCCCACTCGGCGTCGCCGTCGCGTCGGCCGCTGGTCGCGACGTACGCCACCCGCGGCTCGCCCGCGACCAGCCGCTCGGCCTCGACGGACTTGCCGGAGCGCGCACCGCCGAGCACGAGCGTGCGGCCGGCGGGTCGGGGGACGGCGGCGCCGGGGACGAGCTCGGTGCCGTCGTCGACCACGCGGGCCCCCACGGCGGCGAGCCGGCGGGCGAGCTCGGGCGTCGGCGGGTTGTGGTGGGACAGGTGCACGGCGACGACGTCGGTGGTGTCGGTGACGGCGCCGACGGCGCGGAGGCGCCGGACCTGCGCGGCGAACGCGGCCAGGCCCAGGTGCTGCTCACCGGCGAGGTCGCCGCGGTCGCCGAAGGTCTCCTCGAGGAGCACGACGTCGTACGCCGCGCCCTCCACCGCCGCGACCGTCGCCGCGGGCAGGGGACCGGTGTCGGTGGCGTGCAGGACGCGCGTCCCCGCCGGGGTCGTCACGTCCCAGAGCACGGCCTCGGTCGCGCCGGGGGCGCCGAGGCCGGTGGTGTGGGCGGCGGCGAGGACCCGCACGTCGTAGCCGTGCAGGCGGTGCCGCTCGCCCGGTGCGACGGGGACCCACGTGACGGGCGCGTCGTCGGGGAGCCAGGCGCGCGCGGCGGCGATCGCGTCGGGCGGTCCGGCGACGGTCAGCGGCGCGTCCGTGACCCACCCGCGGTGCATCAGCGCCGCGGGGCTGAGGTGGTCGGAGTGCTGGTGGGTGACGAGCAGCAGGCGCACGCCCGCGAGGTCGACCCCGGCCCGCGTGGCCGCCTCGGGGGTGCTCGGTCCGCAGTCGAGGAGGACGGTGCCGTCGAGGAGCGCGGCGGTCTGGCCGCGTACCCGCCCGGCCGTCCGCTCCGCGCCGCAGGAGGCGCAGCGGCAGAACGGCTGGGGCCAGCCGTCGGCGGCACCGGTGCCGAGGAGTCGCACGCTCACCGGGTCATTGTCGGGTCCGGGGGACCGCCCCTAGTCTCGGGGGCGTGAACCTCCCCGACGCGCCGTCCGCCTTCCGCTCCCCGACGCCCCCGGAGCAGCTGTGGTGGTGGCGCACGGAGGACAAGGACGGCAACGAGGTGACCGTCGCCGGCGAGCTCGCGGGGGAGAAGTTCCCGAGCCAGTCCGACGCCGAGTCGTGGGTGGGCGAGGTGTTCGGCGAGCTGGCCGAGCAGGGGGTCGACGCGGTCGTGCTGTTCGAGGGCGAGCGGCGGGTCTACGGGCCGATGTCGCTGCACCCGTGAGCGCTGCCCGGCGGTAGTCTCACGGGCGTGCAGGCCTACCTCGACCTCGTCCGCCGCATCCTCGACGAGGGCGTGGAGAAGTCCGACCGCACGGGCACCGGCACGCTCAGCGTGTTCGGCCACCAGATGCGCTTCGACCTGACGGCGGGCTTCCCGCTGGTGACGACGAAGAAGGTCCACACGCGGTCGGTCTTCGCGGAGCTGCTCTGGTTCCTCCGCGGCGACACCAACGTGCGGTGGCTGCACGAGCGGGGTGTCTCCATCTGGGACGAGTGGGCGGACGAGGACGGCGAGCTCGGACCCGTGTACGGCGCGCAGTGGCGGTCCTGGCCGACGCCCGACGGGGGCTCGATCGACCAGATCGCGAAGATCATCGAGCAGATCCGCACCGACCCCGACTCGCGGCGCCACGTGGTGAGCGCGTGGAACGTGGCGCAGGTGGACGACATGGCGCTGATGCCGTGCCACACGGTGTTCCAGTTCTACGTCGCGCCCGGCCGCGACGGTGGGCGGTCGCGGCTGTCGTGCCAGCTCTACCAGCGCTCCGGGGACGTCTTCCTCGGGGTGCCGTTCAACATCGCCTCCTACGCGCTGCTGACCCACATGGTCGCCCACGTGCTCGACCTCGAGGTGGGGGACTTCGTGCACACGCTCGGCGACGCGCACCTCTACCTCAACCACCTCGACCAGGCGCGCCTGCAGCTGACACGCGAGCCGCGTCCGCTGCCGACGCTGTGGCTGGACCCGGCGGTCCGGGAGATCGACGGCTTCGACCTCGAGCACGTCGAGGTGCGGGGCTACGACCCGCACCCGGGGATCAAGGCACCGATCGCCGTATGACCACCCCCGGCGGCCTCACCGTCAGCTGCGTCGCCGCCGTCGCCCGCCACGGGGTCATCGGCAACGGCCCCGACATCCCGTGGCGGGTGCCGGGGGAGCAGGCGGAGTTCAAGCGCCGCACCCTCGGTACGACGCTGCTGATGGGCCGCGCGACCTACGCGTCGATCGGTCGGCCGCTGCCCGGGCGGACGACGGTGGTGCTGACGCGCGATCCCGGGTGGTCGCCGGGCCACGACGGGGTCCACGTCGCCCGCGACCTCGACGCGGCGGTCTCGATCGCCGACGGGCTCGGTGCTCCCGTCAGCGTGGCGGGCGGTGCGCAGGTGTACGCCGCGGCCCTGGCCGTGCCCGGTCTCGTCGACGCCCAGGTGCTGACCGAGATCCCGCTCGAGGTGCACGGCGACGTGCGCTACCCGGCGATCGACGAGGCGGCCTGGCCGGTCGTCGAGCGCGCCGAGCACGAGGGGTTCACGGTGGTGGTGCGCTGGACCGGGGCGCGTCTCGACGCGCTGGCGGCGCTCGTCGACGGACCTGTCGCGGCTCCGGTGCTCCTGCGCGGTGGCACCCACGCGACGACCCTCGCCGTGCGGCAGGGAGACCGCGACCTCGTGGCGCGGTGGTTCCCGCCCGGTGACGAGGCGGTCGCGCGCGAGCGCGCGGTGCTGGAGATGGCTCCGCCCCTCGCCCCCGTCTACGTCATCGACGGCACCACGCCGTGGGGTCCGGTGCTCGTCACCACGCGGCTCGCGGGCGGTGCGCCGCCTCCTGATGCCGCGCCGGAGGAGCTCGCCCCGGCGATGGCCGAGGCACTGGCTGCCCTGCACGCGCGGGACGGCGCGGACCTGCCTGTCTCCTCGGCGGTAGCTGCACCGCCCTCAGCGCGCTCGGTGCTGGTCCACGGCGACTTCTGGAGCGGCAACCTGCTGTGGGACGGCCGCCGCGCGGTCGGCGTCGTCGACTGGACCGGCGCGTGTCGCGGCCCGGCCGAGCTCGACGTCGCCTGGGCGCGCCAGGACCTGGTGCTCCTCGGGTCGACGGAGGCGGCGCGCATCTTCCTCGAGGCGTACGAGCGGGCCAGCGGGGTCCGGCTCGGTGACGTACCCGCGTGGGACCGGTGGGCCGTCGACCGGGCCGCGCCGCAGGTCGCGGGATGGGCGACGAACTATGCCGGGATCGGGCGCCCGGACCTCACGGGCCCGGTGCTGGTCGAGCGACTCCGGCGGTTCTCCGACTCCCTGGGCTGACGGGCTCGGCGGGGCTGACCGGGGAAAACTGTCAACTCCTGTGACCACCCGCGTCCCGCCGGACACCCCCACCCGGGAGATTGTGTAACAATCTCCCGGTGTGTCGAACCCCCGCCGTGCTCGCGGTGCTGCTCGCCGCGGCGTGCTTCGCGACGACCGGCACCGCGCAGGAGATCGCCGACGCCGGCGCCAGCGCCACGTCCGTCGGTGCGGCCCGGATCGTCGTCGGCGGCGGGATCCTCGGGCTCGTCGCCCTCCTCGCCGCGCGCTCGACCAGCTCGACCAGCCCGACCGGGACGACGACTGCGAGCCGCCTCCCGACCTGGCTCGTCGTCGCGGTGGGTGCCGCGGGCGTCGTCGCCTACCAGCCGTTCTTCTTCGCCGGTACGGCGCAGAACGGCGTCGCCGTCGGCACCGTCGTGGCGCTGGGCTCGGCGCCCGTGGCGACGGGCGCGCTCGACGCCGTCGTCCGGCGGCACGTGCCGTCGCTCCGCTGGTGTGCCGCGACCACGGTGGCGCTGGTCGGTGTCGTCCTGGTCTCGGGCCTCGCCACGAGCGGCGCGGGTGCGGTCGACCCCGCGGGCGTCGCGTCCTCGGTGGCGGCAGGCGCGTCGTACGCCCTCTACGCCCTCGCCGGCAAGCTCCTGCTCGACCGCGGCTGGAGCGCGAGCGCCTCGATGGGCGCGACGTTCGGCACGGCGGCGGTCGCGAGCGTCCCGCTCCTGCTGATGACCTCGACCGGATGGCTGGCTACGCCACGGGGGCTCCTCCTCGTCCTGTGGCTGGGCCTCGTGACGACCACCGTCGCCTACCTCCTGTTCGGCTGGGGACTGCGGCGCCTCGAGCCCACGACCGTCGCGACCCTCACGCTCGCCGAGCCCCTCGGCGCCACCCTGCTCGGCCTCCTCGTGCTCCACGAGCGCCTCACCGCGCTCGCGTCCGTGGGACTGGTCGTGCTCGTCGTCGGGCTGGCGGTCCTCAGCCTGCCGCAGGGGCGGGGGAGGAGGCTCGATGTCGCCCCGGCGGCGTGAGACCATGCCGGGCCCGACCGCGGTCGAGCGCCTGGCGTCCACCCTCCGCGACGCGATCCTCGAGCGCGGTTCCCTCGCACCCGGTGACCCGTTGCGCGAGGAGGACCTCGCCCGGGACCACGACGTCTCGCGCCACACCGCCCGCGCGGCGCTCGCGCTGCTGCGGGCGGAGCGCCTCGTCGTGGCGGTCCCGTACGCCGGGGCCCGGGTCGCGACGCTCGACGACACCGCGCTGGTGGCGCTGCAGGAGCTGCGGGCCGCGCTCGAGACCGAGGCCGTCCGCATCGTCACCGAGCGGCACGGCAACCCCTGGTCGGACGACGTGCGGATGCCGATGGACGCGGCCGTCGACGCGCTCGCCACGGCCGAGGCGGCCGACGACTGGCGGGCGACGCTGCACGCGCACGCCGCCGTCCACCGCGCGGTGGTGGAGGCGGCCGACAGCCCGCGGATCGCGGCGGCCCACGCGCAGCTGGAGTCGGAGATCCTGCTCGTGCTCGCCCACCTCCGCCCGGACTACCCGGCGGGCTCGCTGGCGGAGGAGCACCGGTGCTACCTCGACGCCCTCCCCGAGCGGGGCGGCGCCGCCGTGCGGGAGCACCTCGACCGCTCGACCACCCTCATCCGCTCGGCCCGACGAGCGGTGGGAGGCACCTGAGAGGCTGAGGATCATGGACCTCCGCATCTTCACCGAGCCCCAGCAGGGCGCGACCTACGACGACCTCCTCGCCGTCGCCCAGGAGACCGAGCGCCTCGGGTTCGACGCGTTCTTCCGTTCCGACCACTACCTGCACATGAGCGGCGACGGCCTGCCCGGTCCGAGCGACGCCTGGACGACGCTGGCCGGTCTCGCCCGCGAGACCAGCACGATCCGGCTCGGCACGCTCATGACGTCCGCGACGTTCCGGCACCCCGGTGTGCTGGCGATCCAGGTGGCGCAGGTCGACCGGATGTCGGGCGGCCGGGTCGAGCTCGGTCTGGGCGCCGGGTGGTTCGAGGGCGAGCACGCGGCGTACGGCATCCCCTTCCCCGACACGCGCGAGCGCTTCGACCGGTACGCCGAGCAGCTCGAGATCGTCACCGGCCTGTGGGCGACGCCCGAGGGGGAGCGCTACTCGTTCGCGGGCGAGCACTACACGCTGACGGACTCGCCCGCCCTGCCGAAGCCCGCCCAGGCGAAGCCCCCGGTGCTCGTCGGGGGTCTCGGCAAGCGCCGTACGCCGGAGCTCGCCGCCCGCTACGCCGACGAGTTCAACCTGCCGTTCGTCGACCTGGACGCGACGCGGGCGCAGTTCACGCGGGTGCGCGCGGCGTGCGCCGCCATCGACCGGGACCCGGCCACGATGACGTGGTCCAACGCCCTCGTCGTCTGCGTCGGCGCGGACGAGGCGGAGATCGCCCGCCGGGCCGCCGCCATCGGCCGCGACGTCGACGAGCTGCGGGCCAACGGGCTGGCCGGCACGCCGAGCGAGGTCGTGGACCGGCTCGGCGAGTTCGCCGAGACCGGGTCGCAGCGCGCCTACCTGCAGGTGCTCGACCTGGGCGACCTCGACCACCTGCGACTCATCGCCGCCGAGGTCCTGCCGCACATCTGAACGCCATCGACCCAGGCCCCGACCGCTGAAGCTCCCCGACGGTTTCAATCGGGTGAGTGACGTTCAGTGGCGGAAAACGGAGGGTCCCCGGGGCATGGCCGCCGCCTTCGGCCCGTGTTCTCCGCTGTTGTGAACACGACGGTGGGTCCGGCGACGGGCCTGTGGCGACGACGAACGCCCGTGGGCACCTGGTGGCACCGCGCGCGGTGCGCCGCGTGCAGCGGGGTGCCGCGGCAGGGATAGCCTGTCCCTCGTGACCACTGCTGCTCCCGCCGCGCCGTTCGGCCGCGTCCTGACCGCCATGGCGACCGCGTTCCACGCGGACGGCTCGCTCGACCTCGAGAGCACGCAGAAGATCGCCCGTCACCTCGTCGCCAACGGCCACGACGGCCTCGTGGTGTCCGGTACGACGGGGGAGTCGCCCACGACGACGCAGGGCGAGGACGGCGAGATCCTCGCCGCGGTCCGCGACGCGGTCGGTCCGGACGTCACCCTGGTCGCCGGTGTCGGCACCAACGACACGCGCACCTCCACCGAGCTGGCCCGGCAGGCGAACAAGAACGGCGCGAACGGCGTGCTGCTCGTGACGCCGTACTACAACAAGCCCGGCCAGAAGGGCATCCTCCACCACTTCCGGCAGGTGGTGGAGGCGGCCGAGCTCCCGGTGATGCTCTACGACATCCCGGGGCGCACGGGCTCCCAGATCGCGCTCGAGTCCTACGAGGAGATGGTGGCGTGGGAGCCGGTCGTCGCCGTCAAGGACGCGGTCGGTGACTTCGTCCGGGGCCTGCGCATCACCCAGCTCGGCTTCGCCGTCTACTCGGGCGACGACGCGCTCAACCTCGGCTGGCTCGCCCACGGCGCGAGCGGGTTCGTCTCGGTCTGCGGTCACGTCGCGGGCAACGAGCTGCGCTCGGTGCTCGACACCTTCTTCGCCGGCGACCCCGCCGGCGCACGCGAGATCTTCACGCGGCTGCTCCCCGCGTTCGACGCCGTGATGGGCGTCCCCAACTACGGAGCCACCACCGCCAAGGCAGCACTCCAGCTCCTCGGCGTCCTCGATAACCGGAACGTGCGCAGCCCGCTCGTTCCCCTCGACGACGAGGAGGTCGCCGCCCTGCGCGCCGGCCTCGTGAAGTCGGGGCTCATCCACTAGGAGTCCGCTTGTCCCATACTCACCCCGAGCTGTCCGCCCCCCCGGAGCTGCCGAAGGGCGGGCTGCGGGTCATCCCGCTCGGAGGTCTCGGCGAGGTCGGCCGCAACATGACCGTCTTCGAGCACGAGGGCCGTCTGCTCGTCGTCGACTGCGGCGTCCTCTTCCCCGAGGACGACCACCCCGGCGTCGACCTGATCCTCCCCGACTTCGCCGCCATCCGTGACCGCCTCGACGCCATCGAGGCGCTCGTGCTGACCCACGGCCACGAGGACCACATCGGCGCGACGCCGTACCTGCTCCGCGAGCGCAACGACATCCCGCTCGTCGGCTCGCAGCTGACCCTCGCCCTGCTCGAGGGCAAGCTGCGCGAGCACCGGCTGCGCAACCCCGTGCAGCACGTCGTCAAGGCCGGCGACGTCATCACCTTCGGGCCGTTCGAGCTCGAGATGGTGGCCGTCAACCACTCGATCCCCGACGCGCTCGCGGTGGCGATCCGCACCAGCGCCGGTCTCGTCCTGCACACGGGCGACTTCAAGATGGACCAGCTGCCGCTGGACGGTCGCATCACCGACCTCGTCTCGTTCGCGCGTCTCGGCGAGGAGGGCGTGGACCTGTTCCTCACCGACTCCACCAACGCCGAGGTCCCCGGGTTCACCACCCACGAGAAGGACATCACGCCGGCGCTCGACCGCACCTTCTACGCGAGCGACCAGCGCATCATCGTCGCCTGCTTCGCCTCCCACGTGCACCGTGTCCAGCAGGTGCTCGACATGGCGGTCAAGCACGGGCGGAAGGTCGCCTGGGTGGGGCGCTCGATGGTGCGCAACATGGGCATCGCGCGCGAGCTGGGCTACCTCAACGTGCCGCCGGGGCTCATCGTCGACGCCAAGCAGCTGACCGACCTGCCGCCGCACCAGCAGGTGCTCATCTCGACGGGGTCGCAGGGCGAGCCGCTGTCCGCGCTGAGCCGCATCGCGCAGCGCAGCCACAACTTCGTGCACCTCGAGGAGAACGACACCGTCATCCTCGCCAGCTCGCTCATCCCGGGCAACGAGAACGCGGTCTACCGGGTCATCAACGGGCTCTCCAAGCTCGGCGCGAACGTCGTGCACAAGGGCAACGCGATGGTGCACGTCTCCGGTCACGCCAGCGCCGGCGAGCTCCTCTACTGCTACAACATCGTCAAGCCCCGCAACGTGCTCCCCGTGCACGGCGAGGTGCGGCACCTGCGGGCCAACGGCGACCTCGCCCGGGCGACCGGCGTGCCGGCGGACCGGGTGCTGCTGGCCGAGGACGGAGTCGTCGTCGACCTCGTCGACGGCGTCGCGTCGATCACCGGCAAGGTGGAGTGCGGCTACGTCTTCGTCGACGGCTCGAGCATCGGCGGCCTGTCGGAGTCGTCGCTCAAGGACCGCCGGATCCTCGGCGAGGAGGGCTTCATCTCGGTGATCGTGGTCGTCGACTCGGTGACCGGCAAGGTGCTGAGCGGCCCGGACATCCACGCCCGCGGCTTCGCGGAGGACGAGTCGGCGTTCGACACCGTGCGCGGCCCGATCCTCAAGGCCGTCGAGGCGGCGATCGCGGACGGCACGACCGACAACCACCAGCTCCAGCAGACCGTACGGCGCGTGGTCGGCCGCTGGGTCGGCACGAAGCTGCGCCGTCGGCCGATGATCGTCCCGGTGGTCATCCAGGCCTGAGGGCTCTCTCGCCCCACCGGGCCCTCGCCGGGCCCCCACCGGGCCCTCGCCGGGCCCTCGCCGGGCCCTCGCCGGCCCCCGCCGGGGGGGGGGGGGGGGGGGGGGGGGGGGGGGGGGGGGGGGGGGGGGCCGCGCGGGGGGGGGGGGGGGGGGGGCCGCGGCCCCGCCCCCGGGGGGGGGCGCCCCCCCCCCCCCCCCCCCCCCGGCCCCCCCCCCACGACTGCTTTCGGGGGCAGGTGGTGGTGCTCGTTCACGCCAGCCGCACCGCGTCACCGACGGTGACGACGCCGGGCTGCGTCATGGCCGCGTCGACACCGGCGACCGGACGGGCGCGGAGACGGGCCACGGCGCGCAGGAGCCCGCGCCCGGCTGGGGAGCCCGCCCCGGTGACGGGGTGGTGGTCGATCACGCGGCACCGGACGATCGGTGCGCGCACCTGCATCCGTGCCTCGCCGACCTCGAGCTCGCGGCCCGCCCAGGACTCCTCCGCGAAGGGGGTCGTGCCGCCGTCGTCGACCACCAGCGTCGCCCGGAGCCGGGCAGCCGTGGTCTCCTCGGGCTCGGCCAGGCTGGCTGCATGCGCCACGGCGCGGACCGTCGCCCGGGTGACGAGGCTGACGGGTGCGCCGTAGACGATCCCGCCCCGCGGCGCGACCGCCAGCGTCACGTCGCGGCCCAGGTGCGTGGAGAGCAGCGCGGCGTGCTCCGACGCGACGAGGGGCCGCACCGTCACGCGTCGTCCCCAGTAGTCGACGTCCAGCGCCGTACCGTCCGGCTCGACCGGGCCGGAGGCCGCGCCGCCGGGGGTGCCGATCACCCAGCCACCGGCGAGGCCCGCCTCCCGGTCGAGCAGCTGCGCCCGCACCGCGAGCAGGCGCGGGTGCGCCACGGTGCGCAGCACCGCGCGGTGCTCGACGTCGAGCGCACAGAGCACGCGGTCGCCCACCGGCCCGTCGGCGTCGAACCGCAGCGACGGCACCGAGGGGTGGGTGCCGCCCTTCAGCAGGGTGACGCCCAGGCGGTGCACGTGCATCGGGGGCCCCGTCAGAGCACGCCGGTGACGGGGTCGCGGTCGGTGAGGCAGTACGCCGCGCCCGAGGGGTCGCGGAGCACCGTCCACCGCGCGTGCTCCGTGACCGGCTCGGCTCCCAACGCGCGGTGGCGCGCGGTCTCGGCGGCGCGGTCGCTGCACGCCACGTCGAGGTGGGCCGTGACGGTCGGTCGCTCGTCCTCTACGCGCTGGAACAGGAACCGCAGCGGCTGGCCCTCCGGACGGCGCAGCGACGAGAACGTGTCGCTGACGGGTGAGGCCTGCGGCGTCCACCCCGTGAGCTCCGCCCAGAAGGTCCGCTCGGCGTCCACCAGGTGTGCCGGCGCGTCGACGCACACCTGGTCGACCGTCGACCGGGATCCGTCGGGCCACGTCGTGGCTGGGGCGCGGAGACAGGCGGCGTGCCCGACGCAGCAGAAGAGCAGGCCGCCGGGCGAGCGGAGCACGACGTAGCCGTGGGGACTGCGGTGCACGACCTCTGCGCCGAGGGCGACGGCCCGGTCGGCGGCGCGGCTCGGATCGGGGACGTGCAGGTCGAGGTGGACCCGTGTCGGTGCGCCGGTCCCGGGATCGTCGACCCGCTGCACACGCAGGTGGTCGTGACCGGTGGGCGGGACCAGCGTGGCGAACTCGTCGGCCGCGCCGCGGGGAGGCGAGAGCCGGTGGCCCGTCACGGCCGCCCAGAAGGCGGGCACGGTGTCCCGGTGCACTGCGTCGACGTCGAGGAACGCGCTCACCCAGAACGGCCGGCCCGCGGTCTCGTCGGACTCGGCCACCGGACGGTGGAGCACCGCGGAGACCGGCACGGCGACGAGGTCGGACGGCGCCCCAGGGGCGGGCTGCGCCTCGGCGTCGACGATCAGGGAGAAGCCGGGCGCCGAGCGGGGCGGCCACACGAGCGTCACCCGCGGGTTCGCGGCGACGTTCGCGAGCGAGCCGCGGCCAGGCGTCCGCAGACGAAGACGGCCTGCCTCCATGGCCGGCGCGACGTGCACCGCCTTCACGCCGGTGCCGTCGGTCGACAGCAGGTAGCCCGTGCCGAACGACGCCAGCACGTCGGGGAGGTCCGCGAGGTCGACGACGATGCTCATGGGCCCACGGTAGAACGAGGTGCCGACGGGTCCCGCGCCGCCAGAAAGGGCTTGGACACATCCGGCACCGGAGCCGGGTCCGCGGCGGCCGGATGGAGCCGCGTACGCGTGCACCGGCGGCGCCGCGAGCTCGTTCCGGGCCGGTAGCGGCCCACGGAGCCGCGATCCTCGCCCCCGCACGCGCGGCCCCGGTGCCGGATGTGTCCAAGCCCTCGGAGCACCCCGGGGGTGGATCGAGGGCTCACGCCGCCCGCAGGACGCCGAGCACGATGAGTCCCTGACCCAGGTGGTAGGTCACCATCACGGCCACGTGCGGCCACGGCGCCACCCAGTCGCGGGGCCGCGCGAACCGGTCGAGCGCCAGCACCGTGTCGCTGGCGACGAACACCGCGGCACCGGCCGCGACCAGCACGAGGCCGGTTCCCCACCCGGCCACCAGCATGGCGGCGATGACGAGCATGTACGCCGCGACCGGCGCCGCGAGGCCGATCCCGCCCGACCGGAGGGTCGCAGGGAGCACCGCGCGTCCGGTCACCAGCGCGCCGGCGAGGGCCACGGCCCCGCCCGCCAGCCACCACGACACCGAGATCCCGAGGGTGGCGAAGCAGGCGACGTACGCCAGGTGGCCGACGAGGAACGCCCCCAGGCCGCCGAGGAAGCGCCGCGGGGAGTCGCCCAGGAGGAACGCGTCGCCGGCGGTGCCGAGCAGGAGGGCGACGACCAGCCACGCCCCTGCCGCGCTGTCGGCCGCGCCGCCCGCCAACGCCGCGGTCGCCAGCGCGAGCAGGGCCGCGGGCTTCACCACGGCCTCCGTGCGGCGGTCCTCCTGGGCGACGGCCACCCAGTCGGTGACGGCGATGACGACGAACAGGGCGGCGGTCACGAGGACGAGCAGCGGCGGCACGCCGTGCAGCATGCCAGTGGCAGGCCGTCGACCGGCAAGGAGGGCGGACCGTGCGCTAGTCCACCAGGCTCGGCACGGGCGCCGATCCGAGCGCGACCACCCGGTCCATCCGGTCGAGGCCGATCGCGTCGTGCGTGATCCACACGACCGACCGGCCCGCGCACGCAGCGAGGAGGTCGTCGGTGACCGCCCGCGCGGTGGCGGTGTCGAGGTGGGCGGTGGGCTCGTCGAGGACGAGCACGGCGGTGTCGGCCAGGAGCGCCCGGGCGAGTCCGATCCGCGCCCGCTCACCGCCGGAGACCCCGACGCCGCCGTCCCCGATCCGCGTCGCGAGACCCTCCGGGAGGTCGGCGAGCCAGAGGTCGAGCCGTGCCGCGTCGAGGGCGCCCCGCACCTCGGCGTCGGTCGCGGACGGGCGCGCGAGACGCACGTTCTCCGCCACGGTCGAGGCGAACAGGTAGGGGTCGTCGTCGACGAGCCCGACGCGGCGGCGTACGTCGTCGGGATCCAGCGCCTCGACGTCCGCATCCCCGATCCGGTGGGTGCCGGCCGTGGGGGAGAGGAAGCGCACGAGCAGCGCCGCGACGGTCGACTTGCCGCAGCCCGACGGGCCGACGAGCCCCACGTGGCTCCCGGCGGGCAGGGCGAGGTCGAGCCCGGCGACGGCGGTCCGTCCCGGCTCCCACGCAGCGGCCACCCCGTCGAGCTCGACGTCGTCCGCGCCCGGCCCGACGGGGAGCGGGGCGGGCGTCACCGGCACGGCGACCGCCGGTTCCAGGTCCTCGAGCGCGTCGAGGCGCCGTCGGGCCGCCCGGGTCGTCACCCCGAGCACGCCCGCGTCGGCCAGCGGCGCGACGACGTCGACGAGGGCCAGGGGCAGGAGCAGGAAGAGCGCCAGCACGGGGGCACCGACCTCGCCGGCGGCGAGCGCGTCGGCCCCGAGCCGTGCGACGAGCACGACGGAGACGGCCGCGCCGACGAACGGCCACGCCCGGGCGACCGCTGCCCAGGCCGCCGACCGCGTGGTCGCGCGTCCCAGCTCGGTCCCGGCTGCCTGCACGACCCGGCGGGCGTCGCCGTCCGCCTGCCAGGCGACGAGCGAGCGGGCGTCGTCGAGGGTGGTCAGCGCGTGGCGGGCCACCGCGGCCCGGGCGGCGACGACGCGGTCAGCGCCGGCGGCGACGCCGAAGCGCGCCGTCGCCCACGTCGCGACGCCCGCGACGGCCGCGAGCCCGACGGCCACCAGGGCGCCCGCGGGCAGGACGGGTGCCGCGACGAGGGTGGTCGCGGCGAGCACGCCGACGGCGGTGAGCACGGGCATCCGCACCCGCAGGCGGTCGTCCAGCAGGCTGTCGACGTCGTCGACCACGCTCGTCAGGAGGTCCCCGCGCCTCCGGCCCCCGAGCCGGCCGGGAACGAGCGGCACGAGCACGTCGTAGACGCGGGCCCGCCGCTCGGCCAGCTCGCGGAGGCCCACGTCGTGGGAGACCAGGCGCTCGGCGTACCGGGACACCGGGCGGCCCAGCCCGAACGCCCGCACCCCCACGATCGCCACCATCAGCATGAGCACGGGCGGCTGCTCCGAGGCGCGCACGATGAGCCAGCCGGCGGTCGCCGTGAGCGCGACGCCGAAGAGCGACGACAGCACGCCGAGGACGACGGCGGCGGTCCAGCGGAGGCCCACCCGCCCCGCCGCCGGCGGGGCGACGCTCGCGGGACCCTCCGCGACAGGGGCGGTGGGCGCCGGAGCGGTACGCCGCGGCGCACCCGCCGCCGCCACCTCGCCGCGCGCCTCGCTCGCGCCGGAGCGGCCCCGGAGCGCGACGTGGTGGTCCGCCGCCGCGACGAGGGCCGGCCGGTGGGCCACCGCGACGACGCAACGGGTGCGCGCCAGGTCGCGCACCACCTCAACGAGGACCTCCTCGGTCGCTGCGTCGAGGTGGGCGGTCGGCTCGTCGAGCAGCACGTAGGGCCGATCGGCCAGCACGACGCGGGCGAGCGCGAGCCGCGCCCGCTGGCCCGCGGAGAGGCCGTCGCCGTCCTCGCCCAGCGGCGTGTCGAGCCCGCCGGGGAGCGCCCGGACGACGTCGTCCAGCCCCACCCGGCGCAGGGCGTCCCAGACCGCGGCGTCGTCGGCGTCGGGGCGGCCGAGGCGCACGTTGGCGCCGACGGAGGCGTCGAGCAGCCAGGGGCGCTGCCCGACGAGGGCGACGTGGCGTCGCCACGCGTCGGGGTCGACACCGGCGAGGTCGGTGCCCCCGACGAGCACGGTGCCCTCGTGGTCGAGCTCGCCGCGGAGGGCCTCGAGCAGGGTCGACTTGCCGCAGCCCGACGGTCCGGTGACGACGGTGAGGCCCCGCCGCGGGATCGTGACCGTGAGGTCGTCGAGGACGGGTTCCTCACGGTCCCCGCGCCGCACCCGCAGCGTCTCGACCCGGATGTCGCCGGCCAGGGAGACATCGGCGGCGCGCCCGCCCGCGTCGCGCCGTCCGGCGGTCAGGTCGTGGATCGCCTCGAAGGTCGCGGTACCCTCCGCCGCCGCGTGGAACTCGGCCCCGACGCGCCGCAGCGGCCAGTAGGCCTCGGGCGCCAGCAGCAGGACGGCCAGCGCCGTCTCCAGCCCGAGGCCGCCGCCGGCGAGGCGGAGCCCGACCGCGACGGCGACGAGGGCGACGGAGATGGTCGCGATCAGCTCGAGCGCCGCCGACGAGGCGAACGCCAGCTTGAGCACGTCGGTGTTCGCGCGCCGGTAGCGGTCGGTGACCTCCCGGATCCGCGGCGCCTGCGCCCGGGCGCGGCGGTGGACGACGAGCGTGGGCAGGCCGCGCACGACGTCGACGAAGTGACCGGCGAGCTGGCCGAGCACCCGCCACTGCCGCTCCGCCCGCTCGCGCGTGCTCATCCCGATCAGGATCGCGAAGACCGGCAGGAGGGGGAGCGTGAGCGCGACGATCAGCCCGGAGAGCCAGTCGAGCGAGGTGATCGCCAGCAGCGTCACGACCGGCAGCACGACGGCCAGCACGAGGGCGGGGAGGTAGCGCGTGAGGTAGGGCTCGACCGCCGCCACGCCGCGGGTCGCCAGCAGGCCGTCGGCACCCAGGCCGCGCCGTGCGCCGCCGTCCTCGGGACGTCGGGCGAGCGCGGCCGCGAGCACGACGTCCCGCAGGCGGACCCCCACGAGTGCGGCGGCGCGGGCGGCGGCGACGTCCGTCACCGTCGCCAGCGCCGCGCGCCCGAGCACGACCGCCACGAACAGCACCGCGGGGAGGTGCCACGCCGCACCCGCCGGGTCGGCCACCAGGCGGGCGACCGTGGCCGCCAGCGCCAGGGCCTGCCCGACGAGCAGTGCCGCGCCGAGCACGCTGCCGGCGACCACCACCGCGAGGGGTGCGCGGGCCGGTGCGAGGTGGGGGAGCACCCGCGGGTCGAGGGGCTTCATCGCCGGCTCCTGGGTCGCTGCCGGGTCAGCCGCGCGCGGCGGCGAGGTCGGCGGTCGGGATGTGGTGGGTGGAGATGCGCTTGCGGAACACCCAGTACGTCCACGTCTGGTAGCCGATGACGATGGGCGTGAAGGCGACCGCGACCCAGGTCATGATCTCGAGCGTGTAGGGCGTCGCGGCCGCGTTGGTCGTCGTCAGCGAGAAGGCGGCGCTCGTGGTCGACGGCATCACGTCGGGGAAGAGGGCGAGGAAGAGCCCGCCGACCGCCAGCGCGATGGTGAGGAACGTGCCGAGGAACGCCCAGCCCTCGCGTCCGGCAGCGGCCGCCCCGATGCCGGCCAGGAGGCACACGGCGGCGACGACGAAGGCGACGGCCGACCCGACCGACCCGGTCTGCACCTGTGTCCAGACGAGGAAGACGACGGCCACCACGGCCGCGGCCAACCCGATCCGCACGGCCAGGGCGCGTGCCCGGTGCCGGATCTCGCCGTCCGTCTTGAGGGCCACGAACATGGCGCCGTGGGTGAGGAAGAGCAGGACGAGGACGACGCCGCCGAGCAGCCCGAAGGGGTTCAGCAGGGTGAACAGGTTGCCGGTGAACTCCTTGTCGGCGTCGATCGGGACGCCGGCCACGATGTTGGCGAACGCGACGCCCCACAGGAAGGCGGTGAGGAACGAGCCGCCGATCAGCGCGGCGTCCCACCGGGCGCGCCAGGCGGCCGTGTCGCCCTTGTGGCGGTACTCGAAGGACAGGTTGCGCAGGATCAGCGCGACGATGATGAGCAGGAGCGGCAGGTAGAACCCGCTGAACAACGTGGCGTACCACTCGGGGAACGCCGCGAACGTCGCGCCGCCGGCGACGAGGAGCCAGACCTCGTTGCCGTCCCAGACCGGGCCGACGGTGTTGATCATGACGCGCCGCTCGGTCTCGTCGCGGGCGAGCACCGGCACCAGCATGCCGACGCCGAAGTCGAAGCCCTCGAGGGCGAAGTAGCCGATCCAGAGGACGGCGATGAGCACGAACCAGACGGTGGTGAGCTCGAGTCCGAACATGGTGGTCTCCTCGATCCTGCTCAGTAGGCGAACGTGAGGGGCGCGTCGGCGTCGTGGTCGTCGCTGCCGGGGTCCGGCGGCTCGACGAACGGCTCCGGGCCCTTCCTGACGGTCTTCGCGAGCAGCTTCATCTCGACCACCGCGAGCACGGCGTAGAGGCTCGTCAGCGCGACCACCGAGATGAGCGCCTCGGTGATGCTGACGCCGGGGGAGACGCCCTGCTCGGTCGTCATGAGGCCGAAGACGACCCACGGCTGCCGGCCCATCTCGGTGAAGATCCACCCCATCGAGTTGGCGGCGACGAGGGCGACGGGCAGGGCGATCCCGACCCGGCCGATCCACGCGGCGCCGACGGTCTCGTCACGCTTGCGGCGGGTCAGCCACAGCACCAGCACGGAGCCGGCCGCACCGAGGGCGCCGAAGCCCATCATCCAGCGGAAGGTCCAGTAGGTGACGGGGATGTTGGGCACGTAGTCGCCGGGCGTGTAGTACGTCGCGCCCGGGTCCGCGCCGTACTGCTCGGCGTAGGTCTCGCGCAGGTCGTTGATGCCCTTGACCTCGCCGTCGAAGGTGCCGGTGCCGAGGAAGGAGAGCAGGCAGGGCACGGTCACGGCGAACTTCTCGTGCTGGCCGTCGGGGGTGCCGATGGTGAAGACGGAGAAGGGGGCGCAGGAGTCCTCGGTCTCGTAGAGCGCCTCGGCGGCGGCCATCTTCATGGGCTGCACCTCGGTCATGACCTTGCCCTGGACGTCGCCGGAGACGACGACGCCGATGCCGGCGACCGCCATGAGGACGGCGGCGATGCGCATGCCCTTCCGGTACATCTCGCGGTCGGAGCGCGCGGTCGCGGCGATGGCCTCCGCCTCGCCGGCGCCGACCTCCTCCTCGGTGGCCACGCGGCTGCCGTGGCGCTTCGAGACGTACAGCCAGGCGCTCACGCCGATCACGAAGGCGGCGGCGGTCATGTACGCCGCGAGCACGACGTGCGGGAACGTGACGAGCTGCACCTTGTTGAACATCACGGCGGCGAAGTCGGTCAGCTCGGCGCGCCCCGTCTCGGGGTTGTAGTCGTAGCCGACGGGGTGCTGCATCCAGGAGTTCGCCGCGAGGATGAACCAGGACGAGGCCAGCACGCCGAGGTGGACGATCCACATGCACGCGGCGTGCACGGCGCGGGGGAGCTTGTCCCAGCCGAAGATCCAGAGGCCCAGGAAGGTCGACTCCAGGAAGAAGGCCAGGAGGCCCTCGATCGCGAGCGGCGCACCGAAGACGTCGCCGACGAAGCGCGAGTAGTCGGACCAGTTCATCCCGAACTGGAACTCCTGCACGATGCCGGTGACGAGGCCGAGCGCGAAGTTGATGAGGAAGAGCTTCCCGAAGAACTTCGTCAGGCGTAGGTAGTCGGGGTTCTTGGTGCGCAACCAGAACGTCTCGAAGATCGCCACGACGAGCGTCAGCCCGATCGTGAGCGGTACGAACAGGAAGTGGTACACGGTGACGATGCCGAACTGCCACCGTGCGATGTCGACGAGCTCCATTGCTCGGTCCTCCTGGGGGCCAGGGCACGGGCGGGGCTCTTCCCCGTCCGACTTCTACGACGTTGCGTAGTAGTTACTACAGATCGTAGTACCAACCGAGATCGTCGGTACACTTCTCCCGTGCCCTCGTCTCGCAAGAACTCCTCAAGGTCGGCGCTCGGTGATCTCGAGCGCGCCGTGATGGACGTCCTCTGGTCCCGGTCCGTCGACGAGACGGTCACCGTCCGCGACGTGCACGAGGAGGTGTCCGCGCAGCGCGAGGTCGCCTACACGACCGTCATGACGGTCATGGACCGCCTGGCGCGCAAGGAGCTCGTCGTGCAGGAGCGCGACGGCCGCGCCTACCGCTACCGCGCCAGCGCCTCCCGCGGCGAGATGACCGCCTCGCTCATGCGCACGACGCTCGACGACCTCGGCTCCGACGACCGCACGGGTGCTCTCGTCGCGTTCGTCGGCGACGCCAGCGCCGAGGAGCTCCAGGCGCTGCGCGACGCCCTCGCCCGCATCCCCGACGACCGCGACCCTCCTCCCTCGGGCGTCTGAGGCAGGCTGGACCCGTGACCCCGCTCGTGCTCGGCGCGCTCGCCGTGGTGCTCGCCGGCCCCGTGCCGGCGCTGCTGGCGCGTGCCCACGTGCTGCGCCGCACGCCGTACGCCGCGCTGCTGCTCTGGCAGGCCGTCGCCCTCGCCGCCGTCCTCGCGGCCCTCGGTTCGACGCTGGCGCTGGTCACCGCCCACGTGCTCGTCGAGGACGGCAGCGGCCGCATGCCGGGGGCGGCGGAGTACGCCGTGGCCGCCGTCGCGCTCGGCGTCACCGGCCTCGTCGCCGGGCGGCTCCTGGTGAGCGCGCACCGGGTCGGGGCCAGCCTGCGGCGCATCCGTCGCCGCCACGCCGACCAGGTCGACCTCCTCGGCAGGGTGCAGGACGACGGGGTCCGCGTGCTCGACGACGACGCCCCGGTGGCCTACTGCCTGCCCGGCATCCACCGCTCGCGCGTCGTCGTGTCGGCCGGCTTCATCGAGCGGCTCGACGTCGACGAGGTGGGTGCGGTGCTGGCGCACGAGTGGGCGCACCTCAAGTTCCGCCACGACCTCGTCGTCGAGTTCTTCGACGTGCTGCACCGGGCCTTCCCGCGGTGGGTCTCGAGCGCGCGGGCCCTGGCCGAGGTGCGGCTCCTCGTCGAGATGTGCGCCGACCGGGCCGCGGCGCGGGCCGCCGGACGCCGCCCGCTCGCCCAGGCGCTCGTGCAGCTCGCCGAGTCGCGCGCGCCGGCGGCCGCCATGGGGGCGGGGTCCGGGACGACCTCCGACCTGGCCGCGCGCATCGAGGTGCTGGGCGACCCGGCGCCGCCGCGACCGCAGGGACCGGCCCTGGTCGTCGTCTCGCTCGCGGTGCTCGTGCTGCCGACGTGGCTCGTCGTCGCCCCGTGGCTGGCGGCCGTCGCCGACGCGGGCCTCTGACCCGGGTCGGACCTGGGTCGGACCTGGGTCGGACCTGGGCCGTACCACGCGGTGGCCCGGTCCACAGGACCGGGGCGCGACACGCCTGGAGTGAAGCGTGGTGCGGGTGTGACGATCGCCTAGGGTCACGAGCATGGCGACCCGTACGTCTTCCCCGCCGGGGTCGCGAAGCTCGAGCACGTCCCGCAACGGCGCATCCCGCACGGGTGCGTCCAAGGGCGGCTCGGGGTCTCGCGCCCGGAGTGCCGGCAAGTCCACCCGTTCCGTCAACGCCCGAGGTGGCAGCGCGAAGCGTGCTCCGGCGCGCCCCGCTCCCCGGGCGGTGCGCAGCGGCCCCGGTCCGGTCCTGCGCTTCTTCGCGCTGATCGGACGCGGGATCGTCGCGGCCTGGCTCGGCCTCGCGGGTGCCGTCGGCGGGGCGGCGCGCAGCGTCGGCCACGCGGCACGCGAGGTGGAGCCCGAGCACCGGCGCGACGGTGTCGGGCTCGCGTTCTTCGGTCTCGCGGTCGTCGTGGCCGGCGCCGTCTGGTGGCAGTTCTCGGGGGCGGCCCTCGACACGGTGCGCACCATGGTCGCGGGCTCGGTCGGCAAGCTGGCCGGGTTCGTGCCGCTGGCGCTGGTCTACGTCGGGTGGCGCAACATGCGCGACCCGGAGCGCAACGGCCCGGTGGGACGCCAGGTCATCGGCTGGACCGCCCTCTCCTTCGGGCTCCTCGGCATCGTGCACATCGCCAACGGCAACCCCGAGCCCGTCCTCGGTGACACCGACGACCTCCAGCAGGCCGGTGGCGCCGTCGGCTTCGTCGTCTCCAGCCTGCTGCTCGACCTGCTGCGCACGCCGTGGGTGGTCGTGCCGCTCCTCGCCCTGCTCGGGTTCTTCGGAGTCCTCATCATCACGGCGACGCCCGTCTACCAGATCCCCGCCCGCCTGCGGGAGGCGCGCGACCGCCTGCTCGGCGCCCCCGGCCACGACGGCCGCGCCGAGCGCTCCGCGGCGGACGAGGACGTGGACCTCGACGCGGGGGACCCGGCCTACGACACGCCGCTCGTCACGGACGCGGAGAGCCGCAAGGAGCGCCGCGCCCGGCTCAAGGCCGAGCGCGAGGAGCGCGCCGCGGCCGAGGAGGCCGAGGCGGCGCTCGTCGCCGACGTCGGTCCCGACGCCCTCGACTTCGCCCAGGGCGTCTTCGACGACGCCCCGGAGGCGCCCTCGACCCCGACCCCGGACCGCGCCGCGCCGGCCGCGACCACCGCGGGCGCCGCCGCCGCAGCGGTCCCGGGCCGGTCCTCGGCGCGCGACGACGACGGTGCCCTCGAGCCGCCCCCGCACGCCCAGCTGCCGCCGCGGGTCGAGCAGCTCTCGATCTCGGGTGACATCGCCTACTCGCTGCCCGCCAGCGAGATGCTGAAGGAGGGCTCGCCGCACAAGGCGCGCTCGAAGGCCTCCGACGCCGTCGTCGAGCGCCTCACGCAGGTGATGGACGAGTTCAACATCGACGCGCAGGTCACCGGCTACACCCGGGGCCCGACGGTGACGCGCTACGAGGTCGAGCTCGGACCGGGCGTCAAGGTCGAGAAGATCCTCAACGTCCAGAAGAACATCGCGTACGCCGTCGCCTCGGCCGACGTGCGGATCCTCAGCCCCATCCCGGGCAAGTCCGCGGTGGGCGTCGAGATCCCCAACCTCGACAAGGAGATCGTCTCGCTCGGCGACGTGCTCCGCTCGAGCACGGCACGCTCCGAGCCGCACCCGATGATCGCGGGCCTCGGCAAGGACGTGGAGGGTGGCTTCGTCGTCGCGAACCTGGCGAAGATGCCCCACCTGCTCGTGGCGGGCGCCACCGGCTCCGGAAAGTCGAGCTTCATCAACTCGATGATCACGTCGATCCTCATGCGCTCCACGCCCGACGAGGTGCGCATGATCATGGTCGACCCGAAGCGGGTGGAGCTGAACGCCTACGAGGGGATCCCGCACCTCATCACGCCCATCATCACGGACCCGAAGAAGGCGGCCGAGGCGCTGGCCTGGGTCGTGCGCGAGATGGACCTGCGCTACGACGACCTCGCCAACTTCGGCTTCCGCCACGTCGACGACTTCAACAAGGCCGTGCGGGCCGGCAAGATCGAGGTGCCCCCGGGCAGCGAGCGCGTGCTCACGCCGTACCCCTACCTGCTCGTCATCGTCGACGAGCTCGCCGACCTGATGATGGTCGCCCCGCGGGACGTCGAGGACGCGGTCGTGCGCATCACCCAGCTCGCCCGCGCCGCCGGCATCCACCTGGTGCTGGCGACGCAGCGTCCCTCGGTGGACGTCGTGACCGGTCTCATCAAGGCCAACGTGCCCTCGCGGCTGGCGTTCGCGACGTCGTCGCTCGGCGACAGCCGCGTCATCCTCGACCAGCCCGGGGCCGAGAAGCTCGTGGGCCAGGGTGACGGGCTCTTCCTGCCGATGGGCATGTCGAAGCCGATCCGCGTGCAGGGCTCGTGGGTCGGTGAGGGCGAGATCGCCCAGGTCGTGAAGCACTGCCGGGCGCAGCTCGAGCCGACCTACCGCGAGGACGTCACGGCGCCGGCGCAGAGCAAGCGCGAGCTCGACGACGACATCGGCGACGACATGGACCTGGTCATCCAGGCCATCGAGCTCGTCGTGTCGACCCAGTTCGGCTCGACGTCGATGCTGCAGCGCAAGCTGCGGGTCGGCTTCGCCAAGGCCGGGCGCCTCATGGACATCCTGGAGAGCCGCGGGGTCGTCGGACCCAGCGAGGGCTCCAAGGCTCGGGACGTGCTCGTCAAGCCCGACGAGATCGACGGCGTGATCCTGACGTTGCAGGGGGAGCAGTGAGCCAGCACGAGACGATCGAGAACCCGCACGGCGGTCCCGAGGCCGCGGCCCAGGGCACCCGGCGCGACCCGTTCGGCCTCAACCTGCCGCGACGACCCGACTGGGAGATGTTCGGCGTCGTCTCCGACGACCTCGATCGCGACCTCGCGGCCGGAGCGGCCGTCGAGCTCCGGCGCAGCGGTCTCGTCGCCGGGGTCGTCGGTCTCGCCGCCGCCGGCCTCGCCGTGGCGTGGCTCAGCCGTGCCGCCGCGGACGGGGGAGCGCTGGCGTGGTCCCTCACGGGCTTCCTCGCGCTC
The DNA here is from genome assembly GCF_010686755.1 of Nocardioides zeae. Taxonomy (GTDB): domain Bacteria; phylum Actinomycetota; class Actinomycetes; order Propionibacteriales; family Nocardioidaceae; genus Nocardioides; species Nocardioides zeae. Next base: position 583,074 of record NZ_JAAGXA010000001.1, read on the forward strand.
GTCGCCCTCGCCTACCTGACCGCGTTCGTGGACGCACGCGTGCCGCTCGCGGTCGTCGACGCGCAGGGCGTGCGCATGCGTCTCGGGCGCACCTGGCAGGGCCTGCCGTGGGAGAGCGTCGACCGCGTCGAGCTCGCTCCCCGCCAGGGCCTGCTGCGCGACGGCCGCCTCGTCGTGGTGCCGTTCGACACCGACGAGGTCGTCGGCGCCCTCGACGGCAGCGCACGCTGGCACGCCTTCCTCGCACGACGCTGGTACGGCGGCTCGTTCGCCCTGCCCGTCGGGCTGTCCACCAAGGTGACGGGCGCGGTGGACCTCGCCGAGGCGGTCCGGTCGCTGGCCGACCCCGAGGTGCCGGTGCAGGTGGTCCAGGCGCCGGTCGAGGAGTCGGTCGAGACCCCGGACGAGGCGCCGGTCGAGGAGACGGTCGAGACGATCGACGTCGGCACGGACCGCGCGGCCACTGACCCGGCCCCGGTCGTCGAGGAGCACGTGCTCGAGGACGAGGACGAGGACGAGACGGAGAACGAGGGCGAGGACGGGACGAAGGACGCACCCTCGCCCGTCGTGACCGCCGCCCAGCGGCTCCGGCCCTGGGCCGCAGCCGTGCTCGCCCGTGTCGGCGAGCGACGGGACGCCCGTCGCGCGGAGCCCGCCGACGACGACCCGCGCGACGAGCAGCACGAGGACCTCCAGGACCCGGGCGACGAGCCCGCTGCCGCGCCGGCCGCACCTGCCTCGCCCACCCCGTCGCCGTTGCGCGAGCCGCGCGTCGCCGTGCGGGCGGAGGTGCTGCGCCGCGAGGAGGCCGTGCTCGACCTGCCCGCGTCGGCCCGTGTGGACACCCCCGAGACCGGGCCGTCCGGGCTGCCCGGCCTGCCTGAGGCCGCGGCGTACCTCCGCCGTCCCGACGAGCCCGGCCTCGCGGCGTACGAGGTCCGCGACCCCCACGACGGAGCGACCGGGCCCCTCGGCATCGTCCCGCCCGAGCCCGAGCCCGAGCCCGAGCCCGATCCCGTGCCCGACCCGGTCGTCGGTCCGGTGCTGACCGAGGCGCGTCGACGGCTCGGCCTCAGCGTCGACCAGGTCGCCGAGCGCACCCGGATCCGCCCGCACGTCATCGAGGCCATCGAGGTCGACGACTTCGGGCCGTGCGGCGGCGACTTCTACGCGCGGGGCCACCTGCGCACCCTCGGCCGCGTGCTGGGGGTGGAGCCGCAGCCGCTGGTGGAGCAGTACGACGAGCGCTACGCCGCCGCCCCCATCGACGCGCGTCGCGTGTTCGAGGCCGAGCTGGCCACGGTGCCGGGCGGGTCGCTGCGCGCGACGCGGGGAGGCCCGAACTGGTCGGTGCTGGTGGCCGCCGTCATGTCCGTCGTGCTCCTCTGGGCGGTCGCGCAGTTCCTCTTCGAGCGGCCGGCCGGCAGCGAGGGGACGGCCGGCGAGCAGGCCGGCCTGTCGTCGGGGAGCGTCGCGACGCCCCTCGACGTCGAGCTGGTGGCGGGTGAGCAGGCGGCCGACGTCACGGTGCGCGACGCCGCCGGTGCGGTCGTGTGGCAGGGCCGGCTGGAGCCGGGGGCCACGCAGGCCGTCCGGGCGACGCCGCCCGTGCGCATCTCGAGCTCCGACGGTGCGGTCGCCGCGTCCATCGACGGGCGCGACCCGAGTCCGCTGGGCGAGGCCGGCGAGCCCGTGCAGCGGTCCCTGTCCTGACCGCCGTCCGCGTCGGTCGCGTCCCCGCACCCGTGGGGCGGCGCCGTTTCGACGCCGCCCCGCGCGTGCGGGCATACTCGACGGGATCATGACTGCTTCCACCGCGCCCTCCCGCCCCACCGCCGCCGACGGCGCCGAGCCGCTGTCGGTCGCCATGGTGACCCTCGGCTGCGCCCGCAACGAGGTCGACTCCGAGGAGCTGGCCGGGCGTCTCGAGGCGGGTGGCTTCCGCCTGGTGGACGACCCGGACGCGGCCGACACGGTCGTCGTCAACACGTGCGGCTTCGTCGAGTCCGCGAAGAAGGACTCCGTCGACACGCTCCTGGCGGCGGCCGACCTCAAGGAGGGCGGCACGACCCGCGCCGTGGTGGCCGTCGGCTGCCTCGCGGAGCGGTACGGCGCGGAGCTCGCCGACTCCCTGCCCGAGGCCGACGCGGTCCTCGGCTTCGACGACTACCCCGACATCGCGGCGCGGCTGCGCGCCATCGTCGCGGGCGAGGCGCACCACCCGCACACGCCGACCGACCGTCGCCGGCTGCTCCCCATCAGCCCGGTGGAGCGTGCGGAGGCAATGGTGACCAGCGGTCTCAGCGTGCCGGGCCACGCGCCCGACCTGCCGTTCGGAGCCGCACCGGCGAGCGGCCCGCGGGCCGTGCGACGGCGGCTCGACGGCGGACCGACGGCGCCGCTCAAGCTGGCGAGCGGCTGCGACCGCCGCTGCACCTTCTGCGCCATCCCCAGCTTCCGCGGCTCGTTCGTCAGCCGTCGGCCCGCCGACGTGCTCGGCGAGGCGCGCTGGCTGGGCGAGCAGGGCGTCCGCGAGCTGTTCCTCGTGAGCGAGAACTCGACGTCGTACGGCAAGGACCTCGGCGACGTGAAGCTGCTCGAGACGCTCCTGCCCGAGCTCGCCGCCGTCGAGGGCGTCGCCCGGGTGCGCGTGTCCTACCTGCAGCCGGCCGAGACCCGCCCGGGCCTCATCCGCGCCATCGCGTCCACGCCGGGGGTCACGCCGTACTTCGACCTGTCGTTCCAGCACGCCAGCAACGCGGTGCTGCGGCGCATGCGCCGCTTCGGCGACCCCGACAGCTTCCTCGCGCTGCTCGAGCGCATCCGGGCGCTGGCCCCGGAGGCCGGCATCCGCTCCAACGTCATCGTCGGCTTCCCGGGTGAGACCGAGGAGGACGTCGAGACCCTCTGCGCGTTCCTCGAGGCGGCACGCCTCGACGTGACCGGCGTGTTCGGCTACTCCGACGAGGACGGCACGGAGGCCGCCGGGTTCGAGGGCAAGCACGACGACGACGAGGTGCGGGCACGCACCGAGCACGTCACGGACCTCGTCGAGCAGCTCACGTCGCAGCGCGCCGAGGAGCGGGTCGGCGAGCACGTCGAGGTGCTCGTCGAGCGCCTCGACGACGAGGAGGGGCCCGAGGGTCGCGCCGCGCACCAGGGACCCGAGGTCGACGGCACGACGACCCTCGTGACCGCCGACGGCGACCTGCCGGTCGGCGTGCGCGTCGGTGACCTCGTGCCGGCGGTCGTGGTGGCGAGCGAGGGTGTCGACCTGGTGGCCGAGATCGCAGGAGGGCGTCGATGACCCACGAGCCGACGGGTGCGGTCGAGCCGACCCGCCCCAGCAACTGGAACCTGCCGAACGCGTTGACGACGCTGCGCATCGTGCTCGTGCCGTTCTTCGGCTGGGCGCTGCTCGTCGACGGCGGCGACTCCGTGCTGTGGCGCACGGTGGCGTGGGTGATCTTCGCGGTCGCCATGATCACCGACAAGATCGACGGCGACATCGCGCGGGCGCGCAACCTCGTGACCGACTTCGGCAAGATCGCGGACCCCATCGCGGACAAGGCGATCACCGGCATGGCCTTCATCGGCCTGGCGATCGTGGGCGACGTGTGGTGGTGGGTCGCGATCGTCGTGCTCGTCCGCGAGTGGAGCGTGACGCTGCTGCGCCTGTCGGTCGCCAAGCAGGTCGTGATCGCCGCGAAGCAGAGCGGCAAGATCAAGACGGCGCTCCAGGGGGTCGCGCTCGGCACGCTGAGCCTGCCCCTGCTGCAGGTCGGCGACGTCGTCGGGTGGCTCGAGGTCCCCGGTCTCGTCCTGTTCTACGTCGCGCAGGTGGGTCTCGCCGCGGCCGTCGCCATGACGCTGTGGTCCGGCTACGAGTTCTACCGCGACCTCTACCGCCAGCGGCACCTGCTGCGGGCGCCCGCGCGGGCCTGAGCCCGGTCCGCGTTCCTGAGCCCGCGCTGGACGCGGGCTGAGAGAGCGGCCCCGGTCCGGACGTCTTGCGTTGCAACGGACGTCTCGACCGAACCGTTACCGATCGTTCACTGCGAATCATTGCTTTCATCCACCGGTACGGGGTGGACTGGACCGGTTGTCGTCCAGCCGCGCGACCCCCGATGTCGTGGCGGCACGGTTCCCGTGAAAGGTCGCTCGTGCTCGAACCTTCTCCTCGCCCGTCCCCGTCACGTCCACCCGCTGAGGCACGTCGGCCGCGCCGCGCCCTCGCCGCCGGTCTCGGTCTCGGCCTCGCCGCCTCGGCGCTGGCCGTGCTGCCCGCCGGCTCCGCTGCCGCTGCCCTCGACGGCTCCGGTGTCGTCATCTCCGAGTTCTACGGGGGTGGAGGTAACGGCGGCGCCGAGTACACCCACGACTTCGTGGAGCTCTACAACCCGACGGACGCCGCGGTCTCGCTCGACGGTTGGTCCGTGCAGTACCGGAACAACGCGGGCACGAGCGCGGCGCAGGTCACCCCGCTGACCGGCTCGATCCCGGCCGGCGGCCACTACCTCGTGCAGTGGGCCAAGGGCACCGGCGGCACCAAGGCGCTCCCCACCCCGGACGCGACGGGCACCGTCTCGGCGTCGGCCACCGGTGGGCAGGTCTGGCTCGCCTCCACGACCACGGCGCTCAACCCGCCCGTCGGCAACGTCACCGGCGCTCCCATCGTCGACTTCCTCGGCGCCTCGCCGACGTCCCCGTCCTACGAGGGCGCGCCGGTCACGGCTCCGCCGGCGAACCCGACCTCGCTGCAGCGCGCGGCGGACGGCAAGGACCGGGACGACAACTCGCTCGACTTCGTGGTCGCGGCCCCGACCCCGCAGAACTCGGGCCCCGCGCCGGAGCCCGAGCCGGAGCCCGAGCCCGAGCCCGTCGACCCGGTCGACGTGACGATCGCCGAGATCCAGGGCACGGGCGCCGAGACCCCGCTCGACCGCACCGCGCTCGTGCGCACGCGGGGCGTCGTCACCGCGTCGTACCCGACCGGCGGGTTCGACGGCTTCTACCTCCAGACCGCCGGCACGGGCGGCGACCCGAAGCCGGCCGAGGGCGGCGCGTCGGACGCGGTGTTCGTGTGGCTGGGCTCGTCGAGCGTGAGCTACCCGGAGATCGGCGACCACGTCGAGGTCGTCGGCCTGCCGACCGAGTCCAACGGGCTCACGCGGGTCGATGCCCGCGCCGCCTCGCAGGGCAGCACGGCCGTGCTCACGGAGCCCGCAGAGGCGGTCAAGCCGCGCGAGCTCGTGCTCCCGGCGCCCGAGCTGCGCGAGCAGTACGAGGGCGAGCTCGTCCTGCCGACCGAGGCCTACACGGTCTCCAACAACTTCAACCTCAACAACTTCGGCGAGATCGGCCTCGCGGTGGGCGACACCCCGCTCATCACGCCGACCGAGGTGGCCCGTCCGGGTACGCCGGAGCTCGACGACGTCAAGGCGGACAACGCCGCGCGGGCGATCGCCATCGACGACGGCTCGAGCACCAACTTCCTGGGCAGCGCGACCAACAAGGCCATCCCGCTGCCGTGGGTCAGCGGCGGCGACGTCGTGCGGGTCAACGCCACGGCGACGATCACGGACCCGGTGGTCATCGACTGGCGCAACAACACCTGGAAGTACCAGCCGACCGAGCAGCTCACCGCGGAGGGCGACGCCCCGGCGACCTTCGAGGACACGCGCACCGCGGCCCCGGAGGAGGTCGGCGGCGACCTCCAGCTCGCGACCTTCAACGTGCTCAACTACTTCACGACCACCGGTGAGGAGTGGGCGGTGGCCGGCAGCGGGCGCTCGTGCACCTACTACACCGACCGCGAGGGCGCGAACGTCACCAACGACCGGTGCGACCCCAACGGCCCCCGCGGCGCGGCCAACCAGGCCAACCTGGAGCGCCAGGAGGCGAAGATCGTCGCCGCCATCAACGCCATCGACGCCGACGTGATCTCGCTCGAGGAGATCGAGAACTCGGCCGCGTTCGGTCTCGACCGTGACGAGGCGCTCGCGACGCTCGTCGCCGCGCTCAACGAGCAGGCCGGCGCCGACCACTGGGCCTACGTGCCCTCGCCGGCGGCGGTGCCCGCGGACGAGGACGTCATCCGCACGGCGTTCATCTACCAGCCGGCGTCGGTCGAGACCGTGGGCGACTCCGTCATCCACGACGACGAGGCCGTCTTCTTCAACGCCCGCGAGCCGCTCGCCCAGGCGTTCAAGCCGGCCGGTGGCGCCGACGATGACGCGTTCGCCGTCATCGTCAACCACTTCAAGTCGAAGAGCACCTCGGGCGCGCCGTCCAGCGGTGACAACGCCAACGGGGAGCAGGGTGCCTGGAACGGCGACCGCGTCCGCCAGGCGGAGTCGCTCGCCGACTTCACCGCGGAGTTCGCGGCGGAGGCGGGCACCGAGGCGGTCTTCCTCACGGGTGACTTCAACTCCTACACCCAGGAGGACCCGCTGCAGGTGCTGTACGGCGAGGGCTTCACCGACATCGCCTCCGAGGGCGAGTGGAGCTACAGCTTCAGCGGCATGTCCGGTTCGCTCGACCACGTGCTCGCGAACGAGGCGGCCACCGCGATGGTGACCGGCTCGGACATCTGGGAGATCAACGCGGTCGAGTCGGTGGCCTACGAGTACAGCCGGTCCAACTACAACGCGACCGACTTCTACGCCCCGGACGCCTACCGCTCCTCCGACCACGAGCCGCACGTCGTGGGCATCGCGGTGGGCGAGGCCGAGCCGGCCCCCGCGACGGTCGTCACGCCGGGCACGGTGCAGAACGCGTACGGCGACGTCGTCCGCGTCCCGGTCCAGATCGAGACCGAGGGTGCGGCCGGCGGCCGGGTCGACCTCCACTGGAACGGCGGCATCATCGGCTCGGCGGACGTCGTCGACGGCAAGGCCGTCGTCGAGGTGCCGCGTCGCGTGCTCACGCCGAAGTCCTACCGCGTGCTGGTGCGCTACAGCGGCGACGCCACCACGCAGGCGGCCGACGGCGGCGTCACCATCCAGGTCGGCAAGGCCCGCACCAACCTGCTGCTGAGCGCCACGCAGCCCCTGCCGGCCGGGCGCAGCGGCACGCTGACGATCCGCATCGGCAACTCGTCGGGCTTCCCGGCGACCGGGTGGGTCAACGTGGTCTACGGCGGCAAGGCCTTCCGGGTCTTCGCCACCCGCGGTCTCGCCACGATCACGCTGCAGCCGGGCCGGGTGGGCACGCACCGGGCGAGCGTCTACTACGAGGGCAGCGCGACGGTGTCGCCGGCCTTCGGCACGCTCAGCATCCGGGTCGGCTGACCGGTCGGAACCGACGCTCCACCGGCGGCGGGGGAGGATGGGGCCATGAGCCCTGATCCGCACCCCGCCGCCGTCGAGGCCCTCGACGCGCTCGTCGCGTCGGGGGCCTCGCTCGCTGTCGCGGAGTCGCTCACCGGTGGTCGGGTCGCCGCGGCGCTGACGGGCGTGCCCGGAGCGTCCCGGGTGTTCCGGGGCGGTGTCGTGTCGTACGCGACGGAGGTCAAGGTCGACGTGCTGGGCGTGCCGTCGTCCGTGGTCGAGGGTGATGGCGTCGTGTCCGCCGCCTGCGCCGAGGCCATGGCCCGCGGTGCCGCCCGGCTGCTCGGCGCCACCCACGCGGTCGCCACGACGGGTGTCGCCGGTCCGGACGAGCAGGAGGGCAAGCCCGTGGGCACCGTGTTCGTCGGTGTCCTGACCCCCGGCGGCGTGCGCAGCGAGCGTCTCGACCTGTCGGCCGCGACCGGGCGTGCGGGCATCCAGGACGCGACGGTGGACGCCGCGCTGCGCCTGCTCCTCGCTGCTGCCGAGCTGGATCCGCGCGGCTGACTCACGGATGGTGCCGACGGGATGAAACAGGGATCGGGTAGCGTTGCACACCACCTGAGGCTCACGATCAGAAAGGACAGCCGCATGGTGCTCTACCGGCACTCACTGGGCGACGTCCTCCGTCGTCGTCGCGTGCAGCAGGGCATGACCCTGCGCGAGGTCTCTGCGGGAGCCCGGGTCAGCCTCGGCTACATCTCCGAGGTGGAGCGTGGCCAGAAGGAGGCGTCGAGCGAGCTGCTGGCCTCCCTGTGCGCCGCCCTCGACGTCCCGCTGTCGACGGTGCTGCTCGAGGTGAGCAGCGAGGTCGCGCGTGAGGAGTCACTCCTGGCGCCCGTGCCGATCACCGCGTCGGCACGTCCGACCCGACCGCGTCCCGAGCCCGACGCCGTCGTCGCCTCGGCGGCCTGACGCTCCCGTCCTGCGCTCAGCCCTCGGGCTGGCAGTGGGGGCACCAGTACGTCGACCGCTCGCCCCGCTCCGGCGCGTCCGTCTCCGCCCGCATCACCACCTGCACCGTCGTGCCGCACCGACGGCACGGGTCGCCGGCGCGCCCGTAGACCCACAGCTGCTGCCCGCGGCGCAGCACGCCGGTCGTGCAGCGTGAGGAGCGCTCGCGGTTGGCGTCGAGCATGGCCTGGGAGCGGGCCAGCAGACGAGGCAGGTCCGGCACCGCGGCCACCGGCCGACGCGGGTGGATCCCCATGACGAAGCAGATCTCGTTGACGTAGACGTTGCCGATCCCGGCGAGGTTGCGCTGGTCGAGCAGGGCCTCGACGAGGGGGCGCTCCGACCGCTCGCGGAGCCGCCGCTCGGCCTCGGCGGGGTCCCAGCCCGGGCCGAGCAAGTCGGGCCCGAGGTGGCCGACCACGTCGTCCTCGTCGCTGGTCGGCAACAGGTCCACGACCCCGAGCGCGAAGCCGATCGCCTGCACGGGACCGGCGGTCAGCACGACGCGCGCCTGGTGGGCGGGCCGGCGCCACCGGCCGTCCCGCGCGGTCGTGGTCTGCCAGATGCCCTCCATCTTGAGGTGCGTGTGCAGCGTCCAGGCGCCGCTCGCGTGCTCGAGGCGCGTGAGCAGGTGCTTCCCCCGGGGGATGGTGCCGGCGTACCGCGCCCCGTCGAGGTCGGCCGTCGCGTACCGCGGCACCCGCAGGTCCACCCGGTCCAGCACCCGTCCCTCCAGCGCCCGGTCGAGTCGCCGCGCCGCCTGCAGGACGGTGTCGCCCTCAGGCACGGAGACGCAACCCCTTGGGGCTCGCCACGAAGCCCGCGGCGTCGAGCGCGGCCCGCACGGGTGTGTCGCGGGCGCCGCCGAGGAGCTGGGCGCCGTCGGCCTGCTCGACCGTCATCCGGCCGAGGGCACCGCGCTGCACCGCGCCGGCCAGTGCGTGCGCCGCACGCCCGAGCGGATCGGCCTCCGCGGTGAACGTCAGCAGGGTGCGGCCTCCGCGCTCCACGTAGAGCACCAGCTCCCCGTCGACCGTCACCACGAGGGCTCCGGCCTTGCGTCCGGGACGGTGGGCGCCGACCGGTGGCTCGCCCGCAGCAGGCTCCTCCCCGCCGCGCCCGACGGTGCCGGGCCGGTCGGGCCAGGGCAGGGCAGCGCCGTACGGGTTCGCGGGATCCGTCGCGGCGAGGACGTACGTCGCCGGTTCGCCCGCAGCACCGTCGACGCCCCCGGCGGGCTCGGCGAAGGTGCGGAGCCGATCGACGGCGCCGGTGGTGCCGAACTGGGCGGCCCCCAGACCCGCGACGAAGTAGCCCCGCCTGGTGCGTCCCGACTCCTCGAAGGCGGACAGCACGCGGTAGGCCCCGGCGAACCCGCCCGGCAGCCGCTCCGCGACGACGGCACCGCGGGTGACGACACCGTGTCGGGCGAGCAGCGCCTCCGCCGAGGCGTGGCCCCGCCGCGTCGCGTCCTCGTCGACCGGGGGCAGCGCCGCCCACCGCCCGCTCGTCGCGGGGCCGGCCATCCCGGCGGCGCGGGAGCCCCCGCCGGCCCCCGCGCGACCGGGGCGGGGCGGGAAGGAGCGGCCGCTGCGAGTGCGCGGGGCACGTCGCGCCGACCGGTGGGCACCCGTGCCACCCAGCCGTCCGCGGAGGGGCGCGAACGTGTCGTTGGTGACGCGTCCCGCCCAGACCAGGTCCCAGAGCGCGCCGGCGAGAGCCCCGTCGTCCGTCGTGCCGACCGCGTCGCCGAGCTGGCGGAAGAACCAGGCACCGCCCGGGGCGAGGGCGGCGAGCACGGCGTCGTGCAGCTCCGAGGCGTCGTGGGGGGCAGGCAGCGGGAGGGTCAGGTCCGCCGCGTCGACCGGCTGGAGGGTGACCCAGCCGTCCGAGCCGGGCAGCGCACCCTGTCCCGCCCACACCACCTCGCCACCGGCGGTGAGCTCGTCGAGCATCGCGGGGGCGTAGTCGCGCACGCGGGCAGGGAGCACCAGCGACTCCCACGCACTCGCCGGGAGCGCGCACCCGGCGAGCTGGTCGATCACGGTGAGCACCCCGTCGACGCCGTGGAGCCCGCCGCGTCGGCCGGCGCCGCGGGGACGTGGCGCGCCGGGGCGGGCACGGCCGTCGCCGGGCTCGGGCGACGGAGCGGCCGCGACCTGCTGCCAGGCCGGCAGGAAGCGCGCGAGGGCGGCAGGGTCGACGGGCTCGACCTCCTGGCGGAGCCGCGCCAACGAGCGGCGTCGGATCCGGCGCAGCACCTCGTTGTCGCACCACTCGGCGCCGCTGCCGCCCGGACGGAACTCGCCGTCCGTGACCCGTCCCTCCGTGCGCAGGCGCTGCAGGGTGGTGTCCACGACCGCGGTCCCCAGACCGAGCCGCGTGGCGACGTCGGCGGTCGTGAAGGGTCCGTGGGTGCGGGCGTACCGCGCCACCAGGTCGCCGAGCGGATCGGCCACCGGCTCGGCGAAGACCTGGGCGACGCCCGGCGGCACCGCGACCCCGAGGGCGTCGCGCAGCCGGCCGACGTCCTCCACCACGGCCCACCGCTCGTCCCCGGCCATCCGCACCTGGACCGCCCGGCGGGCGTCCGCCAGGCTGCGCAACCAGTCCGCGGCCGCCCCGGGCTCCGTGACGCGTGCGGCCACCTCCGCCTCGCTGAGCGGACCCACCACGCGGAGGAGGTCGGCCACGCCCTCGGCGTCCCGGGCGCCCCGGTCGGCCGTGGTGCGCTGCAGCTCGTGCTCGACCTCGGCGATCACCTCGGGGTCGAGCAGGTCCCGCAGCTCGGTGCGGCCGAGCAGCTCCGCCAGCAGGGCCGGGTCGAGGGAGAGGGCGGCCGCGCGCCGCTCCGCCAGGGGCGAGTCGCCCTCGTAGAGGAACTGCGCCACGTACCCGAACAGGAGCGAGCGGGCGAACGGGGACGGCGACGACGTGTCGACGTCGACGACCTGCACCTCGCGTCGGTCGACGCGCCGGTGCAGCTCGAGCAGCGCCGGCAGGTCGTAGACGTCCTGCAGGCACTCGCGCACGGTCTCGAGCACGACGGGGAACGACGGGTACTTCGCCGCGACCTCCAGCAGCTGCGAGGCACGCTGCCGCTGCTGCCACAGCGGCGACCGGCGGCCCGGCTGGCGGCGGGGGAGCAGCAGTGCCCGCGCCGCGCACTCGCGGAACCGCTGGGCGAAGAGCGACGAGCCGCCGACCTCGGTGGTGACGATCGCCTCCAGCTCCTCGGGCTCGAACACGAGCACGTCGCCGCCCGGCGGGTCCTCCCCGGTGTCGGGCAGCCGCACGACGATGCCGTCGTCGAACGCGTGCGCCTGGCCGTCGACGCCGTACCGCTCTCGCACCCGCGCGTTGATCGCCAGCGCCCAGGGGGCGTGGACGGGGATCCCGTACGGCGAGTGCAGCACCAACCGCCAGTCGCCGAGCTCGTCGCGGAACCGCTCGAGGACGAGCGTGCGGTCGCTGGGCAGCACCGTCGTCGTCGCGCGCTGCTCCGCGACGTACGCCACCAGGTTGCCGGCGGCCCACTCGTCGAGACCGCTCTCGACGGCGCGGGCGACGGCCTGCGGCTCGGGGAGCGCGCCCAGCTCGCGGTGGAGCGCGCCGACGGCGGCTCCCAGCTCGGCCGGGCGGCCGGGGGAGTCGCCGTGCCAGAACGGGAGCCGACCGGGCACGCCGGGCGCCGGGGTGACGAGCACCTGGTCGTGGGTGATGTCCTCGATCCGCCAGCTCGTCGCGCCGAGGGCGAACACGTCGCCCACCCGCGACTCGTAGACCATCTCCTCGTCGAGCTCCCCGACACGGCGTCCGGGACCCTTCCCGCGCTCGTCGCCCCCGACGATGAAGACGCCGAACAGGCCGCGGTCGGGGATCGTGCCGCCGCTGGTGACCGCGAGGCGCTGCGCGCCCGGGCGGGCGGTCAGGTTGCCGGTCACGCGGTCCCAGACGAGACGGGGACGCAGCTCGGCGAACTCGTCGGACGGGTAGCGGCCGCTCAGCAGGTCGAGGGTCGCGTCGTAGGCGCTGCGCGGCAACGTCGCGTACGGCGCCGCCCGACGCACGAGGGCGAAGAGCTCGTCGACGTGGGCGGGCTCGAGCGCCACGGCGGCGACGACCTGCTGCGCCAGCACGTCGAGCGGGTTGGACGGCACCCGCAGGGACTCGATCGAGCCCGTGCGCATCGAGTCGACGGCCACGACCGTCGGCGCGAGGTCGGCGCGGAACTGGGGGAACAGCACGCCGTGGGACACCTCGCCGACCTGGTGACCGGCGCGTCCGACCCGCTGCAGCGCGCTCGCCACGCTCGGGGGCGAGCCGATCTGGACCACGAGGTCCACCGCACCCATGTCGATGCCCAGCTCGAGGCTGCTCGTCGCGACCACGCAGGGGAGGCGCCCGCTCTTCAGGTCGTCCTCGATGATCTCGCGCTGCTCCTTGGACACCGATCCGTGGTGGGCGCGGGCGACGAGAGCGGCGGCACCGGTCGTGGAGCCGGACTGGCCGGCCAGCTCGGCGGGGGGACGTGAGGGGGCCCGGGTCTCGGACCCCTCTCCGGCGTCGCCCTCCCGGGCCTCGGCCCGCTCCTGCGCCAGGGTGTTGAGCCGTGCCGTGAGGCGCTCGGAGACCCGGCGCGAGTTGGTGAAGACGATCGTCGAGCGGTGCGACTCCACGAGGTCGAGCACGCGCTCCTCCACGTGGGGCCAGATCGAGGTGGCCGCACGTCCGGAGTCGGGATCGTCCTCGTCGTACTCGCCCGGGGCCGTCATGTCCTCGACGGGCACGACCACCCCGAGGTCCCACTGCTTCTGCGAGGGCGGCGCGACGACCTCGACGGGACGGCCACCGGCGAGGAAGCGCGCCACCTCCTCGATCGGCCGCACGGTCGCGGACAACCCGACCCGCTGGGCCGGTTGCGGCAGGAGCGCGTCGAGGCGCTCGAGCGTGAGCGCGAGGTGGGCGCCGCGCTTGCTGCCCGCGACGGCGTGCACCTCGTCGACGATGACCGTCTCGACGCCCCGCAGCGCCTCGCGCGCCTGCGAGGTGAGCATGAGGAAGAGCGACTCCGGCGTCGTGATGAGGATGTCGGGCGGGCGGGTGCCGAGGCGACGGCGGTCGGCTGCCGAGGTGTCGCCGGAGCGCACGCCGACCTGCACCTGCGGGACCTCCACGCCGAGCCGCTCGCCGGTGGCGCGGAGGCCGACCAGCGGGGTGCGCAGGTTGCGCTCCACGTCGACGGCGAGCGCCTTCAGCGGCGACACGTAGAGCACCCGGCACCGGTGGGCCGGCTCCTCCGGCGGGGGCGTCGTCGTCAGCCGGTCGATCGCCGACAGGAACGCCGCGAGCGTCTTGCCCGAGCCGGTGGGAGCGACCACGAGGGCGTGGCTCCCGGAGCCGATCGCGTCCCAGGCCCCTTCCTGCGCGGGCGTCGGCGTCGCGAAGGCAGCCGTGAACCACGCCTGGGTCACCTCGGAGAAGCGGGTGAGCGCGGATGCCGACATGCCGTTCATCCTTGCAGCGTGCACCGACAGTCCTGACGGGCCGCCGTGCCGCCGCGCGGATCAGTCCACGATCGCGTCCCCCGTGGGCATGTTGACGAGCATGCGCTGGTAGAAGGCCATGTCGAGCCACTGGTCGAACTTGTTGCCGACCTCCTTGAACTCGCCGACCTTCGTGAAGCCGCACGCGACGTGCAGCCGCTCGCTGGCGGGGTTCGGCAGGGCGACCGCCGCGATGGCCGTGTGCACGCCCGAGACCGCCATCGTCTGCAGCAGGGCGGGGTAGAGCAGCCGGCCGATCCCCCGGCCGCGCACCGAGTTGTCGAGGTAGATGGAGGTCTCGCGCGTCAGGTCGTAGGCGGGTCGGGGCCGGAAGGACCACGAGTAGGCGTAGCCGACGACGTCGTCGGCACCGTCCACCGCGACGATGAGGTGGTCGCCGGGGTGCTGCCCGTCGAGACGCTCCCGCCAGTACTCGCGGTCGGGTGGCTCGAGGTCGAACGTCGCGAGGGAGTGCTCGACGGCGTGGTTGTAGATCGCCGAGATCCGGGGGAGGTCGTGCTCGTGGGCGGACCGCGTCGCGTAGTCGTCCATCCGGCCATTCTCCCCCCGCGCCCGGCCCGACGCGCCGGAAGGGGGCCTGCGGCAGTGTCCTGCTGCTCGTTGGCAGCGTCCGCGCTCCCCGGCGGCAGCCGGCCCTGCGATCATGGGCCGCGTGAGAGAGGTGACCACCGCTGAGCCCTTCGTCGCGGCCGACGCCGACACCAAGGACTGGACCTGGGTGCTGGAGCGTGCCTGCGCCGCGTGCGGCGTCGACGCCGGGTCCGTCCCGCTGACCGCCGTCCCCCGGCTGCTCGACGAGGCGGCCGCGGCGTGGACGGCCGTGCTCGGCAGCGGCGGCAGCGGCGGCAACGGGAGCGACGGGGACGAGCGCCTGCGGCGACGCCCTCGACCGGGGGTGTGGTCCACCACCGAGTACGCCGCGCACGTCCGCGACGTGCACCGCGTCTTCGACGAACGGTTGGCTCTCGTGCTGGGCACCACCGGCGAGGACGTGGCCACGTTCGCGAACTGGGACCAGGACGCTGCCGCTGCGGTGGGACGCTACGACCTCGACGAACCCCGGCAGGTCGCGCACGACCTCGCGGCGGCCTCGGCGCGGGTCGCGGACCGCTACGCCGCCGTCCGGCCCGAGGACGCGGGGCGGCGGGGCATCCGCAGCAACGGGTCCGCCTTCACGGTGACGACGCTGGCGCAGTACCACCTGCACGACGTCCTCCACCACCTCCACGACGTCGGTGCTCCGGTGCCGGCGACCGCGTTGCCCACCACGGACGGGAGCACGGCGTGAGGCACACCGAGTTCTGGAGGCGCCTGGAGTCGGCCCTCGGTCCGGCCCGGGTCCGCTCGTGGGCGAGCAGCCACGTCATGCCGGCCCTCGGCAACCGCACGGCGGTCGAGGCCCTGGAGGCGGGGGAGGACCCCAAGGCCGTCTGGGCCGTCGTGCACCGCACGCTCGAGCTGCCGGAATCCGAGCGGTGACGGCGGGGTCGGACGCCGCCGCCCCGGTCGTGCCGTTCCCCGGAGGTCCCGAGGAGGCCACGCGGGTGCAGCGGCGCACGGTCCTGGTCCTGGTGCTGGCGCAGGCCGTCGGTGCCGTGGGCATCACCATCGGCATCGCCACGGCCAGCCTGCTGGCCCGTGACCTGTCCGGCTCGGACGCGCAGGCCGGTCTCGCGCAGACCGCCCAGGTCGTCGGGGCGGCCGCCGCGTCGTACGTGCTCGCGGGTCTGATGGCGTCGCGGGGACGCCGCCTGGGACTGCTCGCGGGGATGCTGACGGGAGCGGCGGGCGCCGCGCTCGCCGTCGTCGCGGGCGTGGTCGGGTCGATGGCGCTGCTGCTCGTGGGGTCCGCGCTCCTGGGGGCGATGACGGCGGCGAACAGCGGGTCGCGGTACGCCGCGGTGGACCTGGCCGCGCCGCTGCGGCGTGGCCGGGCCCTGTCGCTGGTGGTGTGGGCGACGACGATCGGTGCCGTCGCCGGCCCCAACCTCACGGGGCTCTCGGGGTGGATGGCCGCCCGGATCGGCGTGCCCGAGCTGACTGGGCCGTTCGTCGTCGGGGCGGTCGCGATGCTGCTGGCCGCGCTCGTGGTCGGCGTGGGTCTCCGCCCCGACCCGCTGCTGACCGCGCGGAGGCTGGCGGCGATCGGTGCCGAGCCGGCCGTCACCCGTCGCCGCGGCATCGACTGGACGGTGGTGCGCGAGGTGCTGGCGACCCGCCCGGCGGTGACCGCCGCCGTGGTGGCGCTGTCCTGCGCGCACGCGGTGATGGTGGCCGTGATGGTGATGACCCCGCTGCACATGGAGCACGGCGGGGCCGAGCTCGACGTCATCGGGCTCGTCATCAGCATCCACGTGCTGGGCATGTTCGCCTTCTCCCCGCTCGTCGGCCTCGTGGCCGACCGCTGGGGACGAGGGCCGGCGCTCGGCACCGGCGCCGCCGTGCTGCTCGTCTCCCTGGGGCTCGCCGGAACGTCGCCCGAGGGGCACTCCTGGCACATCGCGACGGGCCTGTTCCTGCTGGGACTGGGCTGGTCGTTCGCGACGGTGGCGGCGTCGACCGCGATCGCGGACGGCACGCCGCTCGAGGCGCGCACGGACGTGCAGGGCGCCTCCGACATGGTCATGGGCCTGACGGCCGCCGTCGGGGGCGCGCTGGCCGGCGTCGTGGTGGGGGCCTGGGGCTTCGGCTGGCTCGCGGCCGGGGCGGCACTGCTGGTGCTCGTGCTCTTCGGCGCGGCCGCGGTGACGGTACGCGCCGGAGCGGTGCCCGCGGACCCGCAGCACGACGCGTCCTGAGCACCTGCGCGACACGCCGTGCGCCGGAGTCGCCCGTCGAACACGTGTTCGTCTACGCTTGCTGTCCACAGGCACGAGTTCGGGCCGGGTTCTCCCCAGGCGTCGCGCGGCGCTCAGGGTTGTCAGTGGCTCGGCCTAACGTCGTGCTCATGAACTCACGCGGTGGCCGCCGGCCATCGAACGACTCGGGCGGAGCCCGGAGGGAAGGACACACCATGGCTGGTGCAGACCGCGGCAAGGCGCTCGACACGGCGCTCGCGAGCATCGAGAAGCAGTTCGGCAAGGGCTCCATCATGCGGCTGGGCGACGACACCCGTGCGCCGCTCGAGGTCATCCCCACGGGGTCCATCGCGCTCGACGTCGCGCTCGGCCTCGGCGGTCTCCCGCGGGGCCGCGTCGTGGAGATCTACGGTCCGGAGTCCTCCGGAAAGACGACGGTCGCGCTCCACGCCGTGGCGAGCGCCCAGCGCGCGGGCGGCATCGTGGCGTTCATCGACGCCGAGCACGCGCTCGACCCGGAGTACGCGAAGAACCTCGGCGTCGACACCGATGCCCTCCTGGTCTCGCAGCCCGACTCCGGCGAGCAGGCGCTCGAGATCGCCGACATGCTCGTGCGCTCCGGCGCCCTGTCCCTCATCGTCATCGACTCGGTCGCGGCGCTCGTGCCCAAGGCCGAGATCGAGGGCGAGATGGGCGACAGCCACGTCGGCCTCCAGGCCCGTCTCATGAGCCAGGCGCTCCGCAAGATGACCGGTGCCCTCAACGGCGCCAACACGACCGCGATCTTCATCAACCAGCTGCGCGAGAAGATCGGCGTCATGTTCGGCTCGCCGGAGACCACCACCGGTGGTCGCGCGCTGAAGTTCTACTCGTCGGTGCGCCT
Source organism: Nocardioides zeae (assembly GCF_010686755.1). Lineage (GTDB taxonomy): Bacteria > Actinomycetota > Actinomycetes > Propionibacteriales > Nocardioidaceae > Nocardioides > Nocardioides zeae. The sequence goes on from NZ_JAAGXA010000001.1 coordinate 600,607, forward strand.
CGACGTCCGCCGGATCGAGACGCTGAAGGACGGCACCGACATGGTCGGCAACCGCACCCGCGTCAAGGTCGTGAAGAACAAGGTGGCCCCGCCGTTCAAGCAGGCCGAGTTCGACATCATGTACGGCAAGGGCATCAGCCGCGAGGGCGGCCTGATCGACGTCGGTGTCGAGGCGGGCCTCGTCCGCAAGGCCGGTGCCTGGTACACCTACGACGGCGACCAGCTCGGCCAGGGCAAGGAGAACGCTCGCAACTTCCTGCGCGACAACCCCGACCTCGCCGACGAGCTCGAGAAGAAGATCCTCGAGAAGCTGGGCGTGGGCCCGCAGGTCGACCAGCCGGCCGAGCCGCTCGGCGTCGACGACTTCTGACATGACGGCCCGAGCGGCCGGATCGCGTGGTTCCGGCGCGGACGCTCCGGGGGACGACCCCTGGGCGCCGCCGCCGGAGGACGAGGCCGTCGCGGTTCCCGACGCGGACGTCGAGCAGGTGGCGCGCACCATCCTGCTCGACCAGCTGACGGGTCGTGCCCGCAGTCGCCAGGAGCTGGCGACGAAGCTGGCGTCGCGGGACGTCCCCGAGGAGGTCGCGCACCGTCTGCTCGACCGCTTCGAGGAGGTCGGCCTCGTCGACGACGCGGCCTTCGCCCGCTCCTGGGTGGAGGGCCGTCGCTCGGCGAAGGGCCTCGCCCGGCGCGCGTTGGCGCAGGAGCTGCGCCGCAAGGGCGTCGACGACGAGGTGGCGCGCGAGGCGCTCGCGGAGGTCGAGCCCGACGACGAGACGGAGACGGCACGCGTGCTGGTGCGCAAGAAGCTGCGTTCCATGAGCGGCCTCGAGGCGCCCGTGGCCACGCGACGGCTGGTCGGCATGCTGGCGCGCAAGGGGTACGCGCCGGGCACGGCGTACAGCGTGGTGCGCGAGGAGCTGGCCGCCCGCGGTGACGACGTCGACGAGCTCGACGATGCCGGCGAGGCCGACTGAGCACTGCTCCGGCCCCGCGTGCCGGATGGGATAGTGGCCGGGTGGATCTCTCCTCCCTGCGCCTGCGGCCGGGTCCCGTCGACCTCGCGTCCCACCCCACGTCCGGCTCTCCGTGGTTCGACGGCGACAAGGCGGCGGGCAAGGAGGCGCTCGCCACGGTGGCTGCCGAGCTGTCCGACCTGCAGGAACGCCTCGTGGCGACCGGCCGCTCCCACGGTGCGGGGGCGCCCAGCGTGCTGCTGGTCCTCCAGGGCATGGACACGTCCGGCAAGGGCGGCACGGTGCGCAAGGTCTTCGGTCTGCTCGACCCGCAAGGCGTGCGGGTCGCCTCCTTCGGTGCGCCGACCCCGGACGAGCTCACCCACGACTTCCTGTGGCGCGTCGCCCCGCGGCTGCCCGGTCCAGGACAGGTCGGTGTCTTCGACCGCTCCCACTACGAGGACGTGCTGGTCGCGCGGGTCCGCTCCCTCGCGCCGCCGGAGGAGATCGAACGCCGGTACGGCGCGATCAACGACTTCGAGGCCGGTGTGCGGGCCGGTGGCACCCGCCTCGTGAAGGTGCTGCTCCACATCTCGCCGGACGAGCAGAGGTCGCGTCTGCTGGCGCGGCTCGACGACCCGGCGAAGCACTGGAAGTTCTCGCCCGCCGACATCGACGACCGCGCCCTGTGGGCGGACTACCAGCGGGCCTACGAGGTCGCCCTCGAGCGCACGCACCGCGAAGACGCGCCGTGGTACGTCGTGCCCGCGGGCTCGAAGTGGTACCGCAACCTGGTGGTGGCCCAGCTCCTCCGTGACGAGCTGCGCGCGCTCGACCTGAGCTGGCCGTCGGCGTCGTTCGACCCGGACGAGCAGCGTCGCCGCCTCACGGAGCAGGACCCGCTCGCGTGATCCCGGTGCAACGGGTGACGCGGTACGTCACGCCGCTCCGCGAGGGAGGCAGCCTCCCGGGCGTGGTCGAGGCCGACGACCTCGGCACCTACGTGTGCAAGTTCCGGGGTGCCGGCCAGGGGCTGCGGGTGCTCGTCGCCGAGGTGCTCGTCAGCGGCCTGGCCCGCCGGCTCGACATCCGCACCCCTCGACTGGTCGGTCTCGACCTGGCCCTCGACCTGGCGCGCTACGAGGCCGACGAGGAGGTGCAGGACCTCCTCCGCGCGAGCGTCGGACTCAACCTGGGCGTCGACTTCCTGCCCGGAGCCTTCGGGTTCGACCACGCCGAGCCCCAGGACGCGGAGGCGGCCGCGCGCATCCTGTGGCTCGACGCGTTCACGGCCAACGTCGACCGCTCGTGGCGCAACCCCAACCTCCTGCGGTGGCACGGGGACGTCTGGGCCATCGACCACGGGGCGTCGCTCTACTTCCACCACGCCTGGGCCGGCGGCATCACCGATCCGGCGCGGTTCGCCGCCCAGCCCTGGAGCATCGCCGACCACGTCTTCGCCGACCGCGTCGCGGACCTCCCGACCGCCGACGACGCCGCGCGCGCCGTGCTGGACGAGGGCGTGCTCGCGGACATCGCCGCCGAGGTGCCTGACGCGTGGCTCGAGCCCGTGGCGGGCGCCGAGGAGCCGGAGGCAGTGCGCGCGGCGTACGTGCGCTTCCTCGCCGCGCGGCTGGGCTCGCGCTCCTGGCTCCCGGGGGCAGGTTCGTGAGCGCGGCGATGCCGTACCAGTACGTGGTGCTCCGCTGCGTGCCGCGCGTCGACCGCGAGGAGTTCCTCAACGTGGGCGTGGTCCTCTACTGCGAGGAGGCACGCTTCCTCGACGTCGCATGGTCGGTGGACGAGACCCGCCTCGGTGCAGCCTTCCCGTCGCTCGACCTCGCCGCGCTCTGCCGCGCGCTCGAGTTCGTCGCGGGTGTCTGCGCGGGTGACGACCGCGGCGGCTCGGCGGGCTCGCACCCGATCGGCACCCGCTTCGGCTTCCTCAAGGCGCCACGGAGCACGGTGGTGCAGCCCGGGCCGGTCCACGGGGGCACGACGACCGATCCCGCCGGCGACCTCCGGCGTCTGCTGCAGCACGCCGTCTGACCCCCCGGCCCTCCACCCGAGGTGGAGGGTGACGGGGCGGCACTTTCCCCGGTCGACCGGGGAACACGCCACTTCGCCCATCAACGTTGATACGCGAAGCGGCACTTTCCCCGGTCGGCCGGGGAAAGTGCCGCTTGGTCCCTGTGGACGCGGAAGGGGCCGGAGGGCCCCCGGGGCTCAGACGGGGACGAGCTCGACGGCGCCGACGGCGTACCGCGCGAGGATCGTGCGCGCGACCTCGGGGTGCGCGCCCAGCGGGTCGGAGACCGCGACGGCTCCGGCCTCGAGCGCGAGCTCCGCCGAGCGGTCGGCGAGGAACCCCGGTGCGAGGAACAGCGAGGCGACCGCGATGTGACGGCGCCCCTCGGCGCGGAACGCCCGGACGGCCTCGCCGGTGGCCGGCGGGGCGGTCGACGCGAACGCGGCGGTCACGGGCAGCTTGTGCCGGGCGCCCCAGACGCGGGCCAGGCGGGCGACGGCCTGGTTGGCGAGCGCGTCGCTGGAGCCGGCGGCGGCGAGGACCAGCGCGTCGAGCTCTCGGACGCGCGCGGAGCGCAGCGCCGAACGGAGACGCTCGTCGAGGATCTGCAGGAACGCGGTCTCCAGGCCGAGGATGCCGGCGGCGCGGATGCGCAGCCCCTCGTGGCGGGCCGTGGCCTCCGCGATCGCGGCGGGCACGTCGACCTTGGCGTGGTAGGCGTCCGACAGGAGCAGCGGCACGACCACGATCTCCTCGTGACCGGCGCGCACCAGGCGGTCCACGACGGTGTGGAAGCCGGGCTTCGACAGCTCGAGGAACGCCGACTCGATCCGCAGGTCCGGGCGCTGGGACCGCACCTCGGCGACGAGGGCATTGATGGTGGCGGCCGATCGGGGGTCGCGGCTGCCGTGGGCGAGGGCGATGAGTGCAGGGGCGGCCATGGTGGCCTCCTTCCTGGGGCTCCGGGCCGACGCGGCCCGGTGGGGGTGGTGCTGAGGTCGAGGGGCACGCGCGTCCGGGGTGAGCGTGCCGTGCAGGTGCTGCGGGTCGGCCGGAGCCGGCATCACATGTGGATGCCGCACTCCGTCTTGTTCGTGCCGGCCCAGCGACCGCTCCGGGGGTCGTCGCCGGGTGCGACACGACGCGTACACGGCCAACAGCCGATCGACGGGTAGTTGTCGTACACGAGCGGGTTGACCAGCACCCCGTTGTCGGCGATGTAGGTGTCGACGTCCTCGTCGCTCCACCGCGCGATCGGGGAGACCTTGACCTTCTTCTTCTTCGCGTCCCAGCCGACGACCGGGGCGATGACCCGGTTCTTCGTCTCGGCGCGGCGCAGGCCGGTGGCCCACGCGTCGTACCCGTCCAGGGAGGTGCGCAGCGGCTCCACCTTGCGGAGCGCGCAGCAGAGGTCGGGGTCGCGCTTGAAGAGCTCCGGGCCGTGCTCCGCGTCCTGCTCGGCGACGGTCTGCTTCGGCTCGATGGTGATGACGTTGACGTTCATCGTCGCCGCGACCGCGTCGCGGGTGCCGATCGTCTCCGCGAAGTGGTAGCCCGTGTCGAGGAAGACCACGTCGATGCCGGGGGCGACCTTCGCGGCCAGGTGCGCGACGACGGCGTCCCCCATCGAGGAGGTGATGCAGAAGCGCTCGCCGAACGTGGCGAAGGCCCACTCGATGATGTGCTCGGCGGGCGCCAGCTCCAGCTCGGCGCCGACGTGCTGCACGATCTCGCGCAGCTCCTCGGACGTGCGGCCGGCGGTCTCGCTGCCGCGGTTGGCGCGGGCGGCGCTGGTGGCGATCATGCGGTGGCTCCCTTCGAGGAGGTCGAGCCGACGCCCGCGGGGCGGGCGAGCTGGCCGACGTAGCGCAGGGTGAAGGCGCGGAGGCATGCTCGGCATTCCCACGCACCGGCGGGGGAGGAGACCTGGCCCGTCTCGGGGTCGGTCACCTCGTGGGGCCGGAGGTCCTCGTCGGCGCAGTAGGGGCAGTGGTAGGGGGCGGCGCGCTCAGACACGGGCCACCTCCTTCTGCTCCGCACGTGACTGCTCGCCGCGCAGACGTGCCTCGTCGGCGCGCACGACCCAGGTCGCGAAGCTCTCGTCGGGCTCCCGCTCCTCGAGGTACGCCGTGACGACCGCCGTGATGTAGTCGTCCAGCCCCGCGCTGGTCACCTTGTGGGCGCGCAGCTTGCGACCGAAGTTGGCGTTGAGGCCGGTCGCGCCCCCCAGGTGCACCTGGAAGCCCTCGACCTGCTCGCCGTGCTCGTCGAGCACCAGCTGGCCCTTGAGCCCGAAGTCGGCGACCTGGGTGCGGGCGCACGCGTTGGGGCAGCCGTTGATGTTGACGGTGATCGGCACGTCGAGGTCGGGCACCCGCTGCTCGAGCGACGCGATGAGGTCGCGGCCCCGGTCCTTGGTGTCGACGATCGCCAGCTTGCAGAACTCGATGCCGGTGCAGGCCATCGTGTTCTGGCGCCAGTTCGAGGGACGTCCGTCCAGCCCGATGGCGGCCGCGGCGTCGAGGAAGGCCTCGACCTGGTCGGCGTCGACACCGAGCACGACGATCTTCTGGTACGCCGTCAGTCGGGCGCCGGCCGCGCCGTACTCCTCGACGAGGTCGCCGAGCGCGGTGAGGATCGTGCCGGAGACCCGCCCGACGGTCGGGGCGAGCCCGACGTAGAACTTGCCGTCCTTCTGGCGGTGCACGCCGATGTGGTCGGCGGGTCGCACGGGCACCTCGGGGGAGGGGGTCGAGACCAGCTCACGCTTCAGGTACTCGGTCTCGAGCACCTCGCGGAACTTCTCCTTGCCCCAGTCGGCCAGCAGGAACTTGAGCCGGGCCTTGGAGCGCAGGCGGCGGTAGCCGTAGTCGCGGAAGATGCTCGCGACGCCCTCCCAGACGTCGGGCACCTCGTCGAGCGGGATCCACACGCCGAGCTTGTGGGCCAGCATCGGGTTGGTCGAGAGGCCCCCGCCCACCCACAGGTCGAAGCCGGGGCCGTGCTCCGGGTGCACCGTGCCGACGAAGGACACGTCGTTGGTCTCGGGGGAGACGTCGTGGCCCGGGTGGCCGGTCAGGGCCGTCTTGAACTTGCGGGGGAAGTTCGAGAACGCCGGGTCGCCGATGTAGCGCCGCTTGATCTCCTCGAGCGCGCTCGTGCCGTCGATGATCTCCTCCTCGGAGACGCCGGCGACCGGCGAGCCGAGGAAGGGACGCGGGGAGTCGCCGCAGGCCTCGAGCGTGTCGAGCCCGGCCGCGTCGAGGATCTCCCAGATCGTCGGGACGTCCTCGACGCGGATCCAGTGGTACTGGATGTTCTCGCGGTCGGTGACGTCCGCGGTGTCACGGGCGAACTCGGTGCCGACGCGGCCGAGGGCCCGCAGCGCGTCGGCCGAGAGGAGGGCGCCGTCGGAACGGACCCGCATCATGAAGAAGCGGTCGTCGAGCTCCTCCTCCTCGAGCGTCGCCGTCTTGCCGCCGTCGAAGCCGGGGGCCCGCTGCGTGTAGAGGCCCATCCAGCGGAAGCGACCACGCAGGTCGGCCGGGTCGATCGAGTCGAAGCCGCGCTTGGAGTAGATGTTGATGATCCGCGCCCGCACGTTGAGCGGGTTGTCGTCCTTCTTGGACTGCTCGTTCTTGTTCAGCGGCTCCGTGTAGCCGAGCGCCCACTGGCCCTCGCCGCGCTTGCGGCGGGGGGTGGCGGCACGGGGGGCGGGAGTTGCCGGGGAGTTCACTGCAGTCTGTCCTTCGCGGGGATGTCGGACCGCGGGCAGCGCTCACGCCGATGAGGCGTGGAGGGATGGTGGCCTGCCGGCGACCCGGACGAGTTCGGGGTCGGGGCGCGCGCTCGGGCGGGGGTGCGGGAGCGCGCGGACGAGGGAAGTCAGGAAGGCCAACACATGGAGCTGCGCGTGCGCATGAGGTCCACGTGGCGTCGAACCACGAGGTACGCGTGCGTCGCAGCAGAGATCATGGGCAGGAGTCTCATCCTGCGGACGCCCTTCCCACAACCACGAATCTCATGATGTGGGATTCACGTCCATGATGCGGACGCGAGGTGCCGCCACCAGCGCTTTCACGCCCTCGGTGAGGCTCAGGTCACAGTCCCGTGACCTCCGGGGCCCGTCTTGTCCGACGAATCGACGGTAGGTCACGGGCTCATTACGCTGACGCCCATGACCGACCTGATCAGCAGCACCTACTCCCAGGCTCTCGAGGTCATCGCCTCGGTGGAGCCGCGCGTCGCCGAGGCGACCCGGGCCGAGCTGGCCGACCAGCGCGCCTCGCTCAAGCTCATCGCCTCGGAGAACTACGCCTCGCCGGCGGTGCTGCTGACGATGGGCACCTGGCTCAGCGACAAGTACGCCGAGGGCACGGTCGGTCACCGCTTCTACGCGGGGTGCCAGAACGTCGACACCGTCGAGTCCCTCGCGGCCGAGCACGCCCGCGAGCTGTTCGGCGCGGAGTACGCCTACGCCCAGCCGCACTCCGGCATCGACGCCAACCTCGTCGCCTTCTGGTCGATCCTCGCCCACCGCGTCGAGGGCCCGTGGCTCGAGAAGGCGGGCGCGAAGAACGTCAACGACCTCACCGAGGCCGACTGGGAGCAGCTGCGCAACGAGCTCGGCAACCAGCGACTCCTCGGCATGAACCTCGACGCCGGCGGCCACCTCACCCACGGCTTCCGCCCGAACATCAGCGGCAAGATGTTCCACCAGCAGCAGTACGGCACCGACCCCGAGACGGGCCTGCTCGACTACGACGCCGTGCGGGCGAAGGCGAAGGAGTTCCGGCCGCTGATCCTCGTGGCGGGCTACTCGGCGTACCCCCGCCGCGTGAACTTCGCCAAGATGCGCGAGATCGCCGACGAGGTCGGCGCCACGCTCATGGTCGACATGGCGCACTTCGCCGGTCTGGTCGCCGGTGGTGTGTTCACCGGCGAGGAGGACCCGGTGCCCTACGCCCACGTCGTCACCACGACCACCCACAAGTCGCTGCGTGGTCCCCGCGGAGGCATGGTGCTCGCCACGGAGGAGTACGCCCCGAGCGTCGACCGCGGCTGCCCGATGGTGCTCGGCGGCCCGCTGCCGCACGTGATGGCCGCCAAGGCGGTCGCGCTGGCCGAGGCCCGCCGGCCGGAGTTCAAGACCTACGCTCAGCAGGTGGCCGACAACGCCCAAGCGCTCGCCGAGGGCTTCCTCACCCGCGGCGCCACGCTGGTCACCGGCGGCACGGACAACCACCTCGTGCTCGTCGACGTCTCCTCCTTCGGCCTCACGGGCCGCCAGGCGGAGTCGGCCCTGCTCGACGCCGGCATCGTCACCAACCGCAACTCGGTCCCGGCCGACCCGAACGGCGCCTGGTACACCTCCGGCATCCGCCTCGGCACCCCGGCGCTGACCACGCGCGGCTTCGGCAAGGACGAGTTCGACCGGGTCGCCGACCTCGTCGTCGACGTCCTCCGCAACACGGAGGCCGGCACGACGAAGGCCGGCGCGGCGTCGAAGGCCTCCTACGTGCTCGCCGACGGCATCGCCGACAAGACGCACGCCGCGTCCGCCGAGCTGCTCGACAAGCACCCGCTCTACCCGGGCCTCGAGCTGTCCTGAGCCCGGGTTCCCGCCGGCGGGGCGAGCCGCGCGCTCAGCCCCGCCAGCGGTACTCGACCTCGGGCCGCCCGGTGCCGCCGTACCGCGGCGCCCGGTCCAGCCGGCCCGTGTCGGCGAGGTGCTCGAGGTAGCGCCGCACGGTGACCCGCGAGGCGCCGACCCGCTCGGCGACCTCCGTCGCCGACACCCCCGCGTCCGCCGCGCGCACCGCCTGGGTGACGTCGCGCAGCGTCTCGGCGCTCATGCCCTTCGGCACGCTCCCTGCGCTCGGCGAGCGCAGCGACCCGAGGAGACCGTCGACCTCCTCCTGGGCGACCTCGCGGCCCGAGGTCAGCGAGGCGCGGTAGGCGGCGTACTGCTCGAGCTTCGCGCGGAACGTCGGGAACGTGAACGGCTTCAGCAGGTAGAGCACCACGCCGTGGGCGACGGCCTGGCGCACCACGTCCGCGTCGCGGGCCGAGGTCACCGCGATCACGTCGCACAGGTGGCCCGCCGCGCGCATGCCGCGCACCAGTCCCAGCCCGTGCCCGTCCGGCAGGTGCATGTCGAGGAGCACGAGGTCGATCTGCTCCCGCGAGAGCGCGCGGGCCGCCTCCGCGGCCGAGCGGGCGACGGCCGCCACCGCGAAGCCGTCGACACGGGCGACGTACGCCGCGTGGGCCTGCGCCGCGGTCGCCTCGTCCTCGACGACGAGCACCCGGACGGTCACGGCGTCACCGCCGGGGCCGGCGAGCCGGCCGGGGCCAGGTCCACCGTGAAGGAGGCGCCCCCGAGCGTCGACGAGCCGACCGCGACGTCCCCGCCGTGCCGACGGGCGACCTGGGCGACGAGCGCGAGGCCGAGGCCCCGTCCCGGGCCCTGCGCGTCGGCCGAGGCCTTCGTCGACCAGCCGCGCTCGAAGGCGTGGGCCGCCTCCTCCTCGCTCAGGCCCGGACCCGAGTCGTCGACGACGACCTGCAGGGTGCCGGGGCCGGTGGCCCCGGGGTGGAAGACGACGCGTACGACGCGGTCCGCGCTCGCCGGCACCTCCGCCAACGCGTCGAGCGCGTTGTCGACGAGGTTGCCGACCACGGTGACGATGTCGCGGGGCGGCACCGGGAGGTCGGCCGGGACGCCGCCCTCCAGGCGCAGGTCGACGCCCCGCTCGGCCGCCTCGGCGGTCTTGCCGAGCAGCAGCGCCGCCAGCACGGGATCGCCGGTCGCCGCCACGACGCGGTCCGTGAGGAGCTGCGCGACCTGGAGCTCCTCCGTGGCGAAGTCCACGGCCTCCTCGTGGCGTCCCATCTCGACGAGGGAGACGACGGTGTGGAGCCGGTTGGCGGCCTCGTGGTTCTGCGCCCGGAGCGACTCCGACAGCGCACGCACGACGTCGAGCTCGCCGGTGACCGTCTGCAGGTCGGTGCGGTCGCGGAGGGTGACGACGGAACCCACCGTGGCGTCGCGCCAGCGGGCGGGGGAGGAGCTGACGACCAGCACCTTGTCGCCCGTGACGTAGAGGTCGTCGCTCGCGACGCGGCCCTCGGCCACGGCCGCGACCAGGCCCGGGGGCAGGCCGAGCTCGCGCAGCGGCGTACCGACGACGTCGTCGCCGGGGAGGTCCAGCAGGCGGCGGGCCTCGTCGTTGACCAGCGACACGCGCCCCCGGCCGTCGACGAGGAGGAGCCCCTCGCGTACGGCGCCGAGGACGGCGGCGTAGTACTCGTACATCCGGGTCATCTCGCGCTCGCCCATGCCGTGGGTCTGGCGGCGCAGCCGCCGCGCGACCAGGCCGGCGCCCACCAGCCCGACGCCGAGCACGGCCGCCGCGGCGAGGGAGATCCACACGAGGTCGCCCCGGACGGACTGGGAGATGCGCTCGATGCTCACGCCCACGGCGACGAGGGCGACGACCTCGGTGCCGTCGCCCTCGGCGCCCCCGGCGAAGACGGGCACGACGGCGCGGACCGACGGGCCGAGCGTGCCGACGTACTCCTGCACGAACACCCGGCCCTCGGGGGCGTCCCCGACGTCCCCCACGAAGCGGCGGCCGACCTCGGCGGGGTTGGGGTGCGTGAAGCGGATCCGGTCGAGGTCCATGATCGTCACGAAGTCGACGTCGGCGTCCTCCTGGACCTCCGACGTCCACGGCTGCAGTGCCGCGTTCGGGTCGTCGCCCACCACCGCGGCCGCCACGGCCGGCGAGTCGGCCAGCGCCTCGGCCACCGCCACGGCGCGGTTCTCCGCGTTCTCCCGGGTGTCGGAGCGCGCGTCGACCACGGCCAGTCCCACCGCGCCCGCGACGAGCACGAGCACGACGACCACCTGGAGGGCGAGCACCTGCCCGGCGACCGAGAGCTCCCGGACCGAGCCGGGGTGCCGTCGCCGCGTCATGCGGCGCATTGTGCCGCACGTCGCACCGCACCGGAGCCCGCGGCGGCCCACCGGACGCCGAACGGGTGGGGTCGCGGACGTGGTCGCGAACACAACGACCACAACGGTGACCCCGGTCACGAACCCGAGGAGGGTGTGACCCACGTCCCCCTCACGCAGCGGGCCCAGACAGGAGTTCCACCATGAGCAGCAGCACCTCGGCGGCGCCGGCGCAGAAGCGCAAGAGCGGCGCCCGCACCCACTACCTCTACATCGCGGTCATCGTGGCCGTGGCGCTCGGCATCCTGGTCGGCGCCGTGGTGCCCGACTTCGCCGTCGAGCTCGAGCCGATCGGCAAGGCGTTCGTCGCCCTCATCAAGATGATGATCCAGCCGATCATCTTCTGCACGATCGTCCTCGGCGTCGGCTCGATCCGCAGCGCCGCGAAGGTCGGCAAGGTCGGTGGCCTGGCCCTGGGCTACTTCATCGGCATGAGCACCTTCGCGCTGGCCATCGGCATGGCGGTCGGCAACTTCCTGCACCCGGGTGAGGGCCTCGTCGTCAACGACCAGGTCGCCGCCTCCGGCGCGGAGATCGCCAACAACGCGTCCCACGGCAGCACGATGGAGTTCCTCGTCGGCATCATCCCGACGTCCCTGGTCTCGGCGCTGACCTCCGGCGAGGTGCTGCAGACGCTGTTCGTCGCGCTGCTCGTGGGCTTCGCCCTGCAGGCCATGGGCAAGGCGGGCGAGCCCATCATCAAGGGCGTCGGCCACATCCAGCGCCTGGTCTTCCGCATCCTCGCGATGATCATGTGGGCCGCCCCGGTCGGCGCGTTCGCCGCGATCGCCGCCGTCGTCGGCGCCACCGGCCTCGGCGCGCTCAAGTCGCTGGCCGTGCTGATGATCGGCTTCTACGTCACCTGCGCGCTCTTCGTCTTCGTGGTGCTCGGCACCCTGCTCAAGGTCGCCGCGGGCATCAACATCTTCTCGCTGCTCAAGTACCTCGGCCGTGAGTTCCTGCTGATCGTCTCCACCTCGTCGTCCGAGTCGGCCCTGCCCCGCCTCATCGCGAAGATGGAGCACGCCGGCGTCGACAAGTCCACGGTCGGCGTGGTCGTCCCGACGGGCTACTCCTTCAACCTCGACGGCACCGCGATCTACCTGACGATGGCCTCCCTCTTCATCGCCTCCGCGATGGGTGACCCGCTGAGCATCGGCGAGCAGATCTCGCTCCTCGTCTTCATGATGATCGCGTCGAAGGGCGCGGCGGGCGTCACCGGCGCCGGCATGGCGACGCTGGCCGGCGGCCTCAGCTCCCACCGTCCCGACCTGGTCGACGGCGTCGGTCTCATCGTCGGCATCGACCGCTTCATGTCCGAGGCCCGCGCCGTCACGAACTTTGCCGGCAACGCCGTGGCGACGGTGCTCATCGGCCACTGGACCGGCGGCCTCGACCGCGACCAGTACAAGGGCGCGATCTCGGGCGCCATCCCGTTCGACGAGTCGACGATGGTCGACGACCACGGCGCCACCGAGCCGGCCGTCTCGCCCGACGACGAGGCCGCCCGCACCGCCCAGGAGAAGGTGCTCACCCGCGCCTGACCCCTCCTCTCCCCACGGGGACAGGCCCACGGGGCCCGGGACCGACACGATCGGTCCCGGGCCCCTTACGGTTTCCTGCATGACCGCCTCCTCCGCTCCCGCCGCGGACAGCCCGGGGCGGTCGGGGCGGTCGCGGCTGGCCCGGGCGCGGCACCTGCTGTGGCGCCTCGTCGTGACGACGGTGGGCGCCTGCCTGCGGAACCGGGTGACCGGCCTCGCGGCGGAGGCGGCCTTCTTCGCGATCCTGTCGGTGCCGCCGCTGGTGTTCGCCCTGGCCGGCGCGATCGGCTACGTCTCCGAGCACTTCTCCCAGGCGGAGGTCGAGGAGGTCCGCTCGTTCGTCGTCGAGCTCTCCTCCCGGGCGCTGACCGACGCAGCCGTCGACCGGATCGTGGTGCCCACCATCGACGAGGTGCTCGAGGGCGGGCGGTTCGACGTGATCTCGATCGGCTTCGTGCTCGCCCTGTGGTCGGGCTCGCGGGCGCTCAACGTCTTCGTCGACACCATCACGATCATGCACGGGCTCGGCGGCAAGCGCGGGATCGTGGCCACCCGGGCCCTCTCCTTCGGGCTCTACCTGCTCGGCCTGGTCATCGGGGCGGTGACGCTCCCGCTCGTCGTGGCCGGTCCGACGCTGCTCGCCCGCCTCGCGCCGCCCCGCCTCGAGTTCCTGCTGGGGTTCTACTGGCCGACGGTCCTCCTGCTCGGCATCTGCTTCCTCGCGACGCTCTACCACGTCGCCGTACCGGTGCGGACGAAGTGGACGTTCAACCTGCCGGGCGCGGTCTTCGCGCTCGCCTGCTGGGTCCTCGGCTCCGCCGCCCTGCGGTGGGGCCTCACGGTGACGTCGGCGGAGTCCAGCTCGATCTTCGGCCCGCTGGCAGCTCCGATCTACGTGCTGATCTGGCTCTACCTGCTGGCGATCGCGGTGCTCATCGGCGCCGCGGTGAACGCCGCCTTCGACGAGGTGTTCCCGCAGACGGTCACGGCGACCGCACGGCGTGAGCTCGCCCGTCTGCTGCGCTCCCGCCGGGCCGACGGCGACGCCGTCGTGGGAGACTGACGGGCGTGTCGAACGTGCACCTTCCCCGGTCCGTGGTCGCTGTCGGTGCCCTCGTGTGCGTCGGTGGGGGCTACCTGCTGGGCGTCGTCGTGACGGCCGAGCCCTCGGAGCTCGCGCGCGCCGAGGTGGTGTCCTTCGCGCCGGGCACGAACGAGCTCTGCCTGCGGGGGAGCGACCTCGTCGACCTCCCCGGGGCCGCGGGGGACGACGTGCGCGGCGAGGGCGACGACGCCGAGCTGTGCGGCTACTGGATGCGCCCCGAGAACGCGGGCACCCCGCGTCCCGGCGACGCCTTCGAGCTGACCGTCCGTCTGACCGACGACCCTCCGAGCGGCGTCCGCGGATCGGCCAACGTGCTCATCTACGGCGACCTGGTCGACTAGGTTTCCCCCGTGCCCGACCGCCCTCCCCACCACTCCGCGGCGCACGGTCGGGTCGCCCTCCCGGACCGGCAGCGCTCGCCGTGGTTCGAGCTCTTCAAGCGGCTGGGCGCCGCGATCGGCATCCTCGTCGGCACCGTCCTGCTGGTGTACGTCGATCGTGAGGGCTACACCGACAACAACGACCCCACCCGGGCGGTGGACCTGGTCGACGCGCTCTACTACACGACGGTCACGCTCAGCACGACCGGGTACGGCGACATCGCCCCCGTCAGCACGCAGGCGCGCCTCGTCAACGCGTTCGTCATCACGCCCGCCCGTGTCGGGTTCCTGGTGCTGCTCATCGGCACCACCCTCGAGGTGCTCGCCTCGCAGGGCCGCGAGATGTTCCGGGTCAACAGGTGGAGGAAGCGCATGGCCGAGCACGTCGTCGTCATCGGCTACGGCACGAAGGGCCGGCGTGCCGTCGACACCCTGGTGCAGCACGGGTGGGACCGCGACGGCGTCGTGGTCGTCGACCCGCGCCAGACCGCGATGGACGACGCGCACGCGGACGGCCTGGCGATCGTGATCGGTGACGCGACCCGTCGCGACGTGCTGCGGCGTGCACGGGTGGCGGAGGCGACGCAGGTCGTCATCACCACCGACCGCGACGACACCAACGTGCTCGCGACCCTGACGGTGCGCCAGCTCAACCCGGAGGCGTTCATCGTCACCGCCGTCCGCGAGCAGGAGAACGTGCCGCTGATGCGGCAGAGCGGCGCGGACTCCGTCATCACCTCCTCGGACGCCGTCGGCCGCCTCCTCGGCCTGTCGTCGCTGTCCCCGGCGCTGGGCTCCGTCATGGAGGACCTGCTGACGTACGGCGAGGGGTTGGAGGTGGCGGAGCGCGACCTGCTCGTGACGGAGGTCGGCAAGGCGCCCCAGTCGCTGCCCGACCAGGTGATCGCGGTCGTCCGCGACGAGCGCGTGTACCGGTACTTCGACCCGGTCGTCACCCAGCTGGCGCGTGGCGACCACCTCATCGTCGTGCGTCCGGCGCAGGAGCTGGCGTGGGCACCACGCCCCGGCACCCACGGCGAGGCCTCGGCGTCGGCCGAGGACTGAGCCCGGTGGTCGCCGCGGAGCAGGTCGCGAGACCGCCCGTCCCCCCGAGCCCGCGCTCGGGGGCGCGGTGGTTGCCCCTCTGGGCGGTCCTCGTCATGGCGGCCGCACTCATCGGCCGGTTGACGGCACCCGAACCAGGCGCTCCGTCGCTCGTCGTGCCCGCCGTGGGTCTCGCGGTGCTGTGGCTCCTCGCCCGGG
The DNA here is from genome assembly GCF_010686755.1 of Nocardioides zeae. GTDB lineage: Bacteria > Actinomycetota > Actinomycetes > Propionibacteriales > Nocardioidaceae > Nocardioides > Nocardioides zeae. The sequence goes on from NZ_JAAGXA010000001.1 coordinate 615,907, forward strand.
GGGTCTCGCTCGCGAGCCTCGACGGGGCTGCCCTCGCCGCCTGCCTGTTCGCGATCGTGGCGGTGTCGGACGTGCCGCTCGCGTCGGGAACCGCTCTGGTCGTCGGTCTGCTCGCCCAGGTGGGACTCACCGTCGCCCTGCTGAGGCGCTGGTGCGCGGACGTCTGGGGCATCGGTGCCGGCACCGTCGCGGCGAGCGCGCCGCGTCATCTCGTGCGCCTCGTCGCGGCGATCGTCGCGGGGGGCGTGGCGGGGGGTGCGGTCACCGTGCTCGGTCTGCTCGCCGAGGGCCAGCGGCTCGGGGCCCTCGACCTCGCCTCCCTGCTCGGGCGGGGCGTCGCGGGCGTGGTCTTCGTCGTCCCCCCGGCGCTCGTCGTCGGGCGCCGCCGTGCGATCGGTCGCCAGGGGCGTCCCGGGGACGAGGGCGGTCCGCTGGAGCTGGCCGCCCTGGCGGTCACGTCCGTCGTCCTCTACGGCGTCGCGTTCCTGCCGGAGTCGGTCCCGCTCGCGTTCCCCCTGCTCATCGTCACGGGGTGGGCGGCGCTCCGCTTCTCGACGGCCACCGCGGTGCTGCACGCCGTCGTCGCCAGCATCGCCGTGGTGGTGCTGACCCTCGTGGGCACCGGGCCGTTCGCGGTGACGGACGACCCGCGGGTCGGCGTGGTGCTGGCCCAGCTCTACGTCTGCGTGGTCATCGTCAGCGCTCTCACCCTCGGCGGCGGCCGCGACGAGCGGCGGGAGCTCCTGCGCGAGGTGCGCCACGCCCAGGCCGACGCCCAGCGCCAGTTCTCCCTGCTGCGCACGATGGTCGACACCATGCACGAGGGCGTCATCGTGGTCGAGGGGGACGGCCGGGTGCTCCTGCGCAACCCGGCGGCCGCGCTGGACCCGGTGGGCGACTACACCCTGCACGACCTGACGGGCCGTCCGCTGACGGCCGACCAGCTGCCGTCGCGTCGCGCACTCCGGGGCGAGGAGGCCGTCGAGCAGGTCCTCGTGCGCATGGCGGACGGCTCGCCCGAGCGCCTCGTCGAGGTGCGGGCGACCCCGCTGCCGCGGGACGCGGACACGCCCGCCCGGGCGGTGGTGGTCTTCCGCGACATCACCGCGGAGGAGCTGCAGCGGCGCGAGCTCACGGCCTTCGCCGGTGTGGTGGCGCACGACCTCCGGAACCCGCTGTCCACGATCGACGGTTGGGTCGCCCTGCTGGCCGAGGAGATCGAGGACGGCGAGGCGCCCGACGGTGCGCTGACGCGCCAGGTGGTCGGCAAGGTCCGGTCGGCCTCGGTCCGGATGCAGAGCCTCATCCGCCACCTGCTGCAGCACGCGACGAGCCGCGACGCCGAGCTGCACCCGGTCGACGTCGACACGACGGCCCTCGTCCGTGGCATCGTCGCCGGACGGGAGGCGGAGGACCGCGTGCGCGTGGAGCCCCTGCCCGTCGTGCACGGCGACGAGAACATGCTGCGGCAGCTGTTCGAGAACCTCGTCGGCAACGCCCTGAAGTACGTGGTACCGGGCGAGCCGGCCCAGGTGGTGGTCGACGGCTCCGCCCGGGAGGACGGCGCCGTGCTCCTCGCGGTCACCGACAACGGGGTCGGCATCCCGGACGACAGCAAGGACCTCGTCTTCCAGCAGTTCTACCGGGCCCACGCCACGGCGTACTCCGGCACGGGGCTCGGCCTCGCCATCTGCCGCCGCATCGTCGACCGCCACCAGGGGGCGATCGCCGTGCGCGACAACCCGGCGGGCCGTGGCACGCGGATCGAGGTCGTGCTGCCGGGAGCGCGTGGCCCCGTCGACCCCGAGAGCTGACCTCCGCCCTCAGCCGAGCTGCTCGAGCACCGCGGCGGGCACGTCGACGCGGCCGGTGGTCGCCTCGAGGTCGGCGGTGGTCACCGACGCCGCCTGCACGTAGGCGGGCGCCGTGCAGGTCGGCACCTCGGTGCCGGAGCGGGTGTCGCCGGGCAGCAGCAGGTTGAGGGTGCCCGTGACGGTCTCGCCCGCCGCCAGCGGATCGCCGATCACGATGGTCGAGCCCGCGGCGTAGTCGCCGATCGCGGGGCCCTCGGCACACACGAGGCCGAAGGTGGGCACGGCGCCCTCCACGTCGGTGGGGTTGTCCACGACGACCTCGGCGGACACCCACGGTCCGCCGCTGTCGCCGCCGACCTCCATCGCGGTGACGGTGACCGAGAGGCCGTCGGGCAGCTCGACCGCGTCGCCCACGCCGACCTCGGCCGCGTTCTCGGCGACGGGGTCGGGGGTCGCCGTCTCCGCAGCGTCGCCGTCCGCGTCGTCCGATCCCGAGCAGGCGGAGACGGCGAGGGGGAGGGCGAGGGCGAGCGCGATGGTCCCGAGAGAGGTTCGCTTCATGGGAGGGGACCCTAACGGCAACGGCCCCCCGGCGTCCGTGACGCCGGAGGGCCGTCGTCGTGACCGGGCTCAGCCCGCCGCGGGAGCGATCTCGTTGGGCGTGACGTCGAGCTCGGCGCTCGCGACCACCTCGCCGGAGGTGAGGTCGACGGCGTGCACGCCGTTCGTGGCGGGCTCCGTCACGTAGGCGACGTCGCCCGCGACCTGGATGGCGGGGTGCGGGTCCTGCCACTCGACGGGACCCTCCCAGGGCGCGATGACCTCGAACGCGTCGACGATCTCGCCCGTGGTCGGGTCGATGACGTGGATCGCGCCGTCGGTCGCGAGGACGTAGCCCAGGTCATCGGGCCCGCGCGCGAGGTCGCGGAAGGTGTACGACGCGCCCTCGGGCAGCTCGACCACGTCGAGCGTCCCGGCGGCGGTGTCGATGAGCGTCACGGCGTCGAGGAGGTAGCCCTCGGCGTCCGGGTCGGTCTTGTAGTCGCCGAGCACGACGGGGCTGGTGTCGGTGGTGAACGCGTTGCCCATGCGGCCGTACGGCTGGTCGGGAGCGGCGAGCTTGGTGATCGTGCCGTCCTGGTAGACGAGCGCCCCGTCCTCGCAGCCGAACACCACCGCCTCGTCCCGGGCGGTGCCCTCGCCGTGCACCCCGGGGCAGTCGTCGTTGCGTGCGACGACCTCGCCGGCGGCGTCCCGGACCTCGATGCCGGAGCGGCCGTCGGCGTTGCCGACCGTCGTCAGGAAGGTGCCGTCCTCGAGCACGATCGAGACGCCGTGGTGGGCCTCGACGCCGGGGACGGTCTCCGCCGCGGGGAGCTCCCCGGCGGCGACGGCGTCCGCGAGGGCGGCGGTCTCGACGATCGTCGTGTCGCTCGTGCCGTCGGCGTAGAGGACGGTCTTGTCGGCGTGGCGCACCACGTGTCCCGGGGTGTCGGCCGGGAAGACCAGGTCGGTCAGGGTCGCGCCCTCGGCGGTGCCGGCACCGGTGTCGAGCACCTGGAAGCCGTCGGCGACGGTGACCATGACGTTCCGGCCGTCCCCGGCCGGGTTGAGGCGGGTGAACTCCTCGGAGTCCAGCTCGGCGACGGTCTCGAGCGTGGTGCCGTCGAGCACGAGGATGCCGCCCTCGTGAGCGACCGCCAGGCGGGGTCCGGCGTTCGAGGTGGACGCGGCGGTGGTGCCGTCGTCGGACTGGGCGGCGTCTCCGGCGTCGCCGGAGGAGCAGGCGGCGAGCGTCGTCAGGGCCAGGGCGCTGACGGCGCCGAGGGCGGCCGCGCGGGGTCGGTGGAAGGTGCGCATCGAGTTCCTCTTCGTGGATTGGTGGGGGAGCGGGACGGCGCTCAGGAGAGCGCCGAGGCGATGCGCTGCGTGTTGACGCGCATCATCGTCAGGTAGTCGGGCGCGCCGCCGTCGGCGGCGGTCAGCGACTCGGTGTAGAGCTCGACGACCTCGACCTGCACGTCGGCCTCGCTGGCGAGCGCCTGGACGAGGCGGTCCGGGGAGGAGGACTCCGCGAAGACGGCCGGGACGCCGGTGTCCTCGACGGCCTCGACCAGGTCGGAGAGGTCGGAGGCCGACGGCGCGGCGAGCGTCGTGCCGCCGGGGATCACGGCCCCCACGACGTCGAAGTCGAAGCGGTCGGCGAGGTAGCCGAACACGTGGTGGTTGGTCACGAGCGCCCGCCGATCGGCGGGGACGGCTGCGAAGGCCTCCGCCATCTCGGTCTCCAGCCCGGCCACCGAGGCCCGGTACGCCGCGACGTCGTCCGCGAGGCGGTCGGCGTCGATGCCCTCCACCTCGGCGAGCGCGGGCTCGAGGGCGTCGAGCACGTCGAGCACCCGGGCGGGATCGGTCCAGAAGTGGGGGTCCGGGGCGCCGGCGGCGTCGCCCTCGGCGTACTCGAGCACCTCGATCTCGTCACCCGCGACGAACGCGGTGACCCCGTCGTCGACCGCGGCGTCGAGGTGCTGCTGCAGCCCCTCCTCGAGACCGAGCCCGTTGGAGACCACCAGGTCGGCCGAGCGCATCCGGGCAGCCTCCTGGGCCGAGACCTCGAAGGAGTGCGGATCGGCGTCGGGGCGCATGAGGGTGAGCACCTCGGCCTGGTCGCCCACGACGTTCTCGACGACGTCGCCGAGGATGTTGGTGGAGACCACGATGAGCGGTCCGTCCGCGGAGCCGACGTCGCAGGCGGTCAGGGCGCTCGCGGCGAGGAGGGCGGCGGGCAGTGCGAGGAGGCGGGTACGGCGCACGTCAGCGTCCTGTCGAGGCGGTGAAGAGGGGCTCGGTGTCGGTCGTGAAGGACCGGGCGACGCGGGCGTCGTCGGCCACGTCGATCTCGTGCAGCTGCTGCTCGACGGGACCGGACAGGTAGGTGCGCTGCTGGTCGGTCGCGAGGGTGGGGGTGAGCCCGGCGTCGAGCGACGCGGCCACCAGGGGTTCCGTCGCGGCGAGCAGCGTGCCGTCGTTGCCGTCCATCACGAGCACCCGGCCGTCGGTGGCGAGGGCGACGACGTGCTCGTCCTCGTCGTCGACCGCGCTGACCGCCACGAGCGGTCCGGGTGCGGGGAGCAGCGTCCAGGAGCGCTCGCGCGTGTCGAGCAACCACACCCCGTCGGCGCCCTCGGGGCCGGCGAGCGCGGCGACCGTCGGACGGCCCTCGCGGTTCGCGAACGCGGTGGCCGGCGCTGCCGTCGTACCGGCCGGGTAGGGGATCCGCTCGACGGTGAGCTCGTCGTCGACGACGCTCGCGAGGAGCGCCCCGTCGGCGCAGCCGACGACGGCCCCCACGCGGGTGGTGATCGTGCCCGACGCCGCGGTGCAGGGCTCCTCGAGGCCGGTCGGGTCGCCGTCGGCGGTGAAGCCGCGCACCGTGCCCGCGGTGCCGTCGGCGCCCGCAGCGGTCACGAGCGCGAACGACCCGACCGGCACCACCATGCCGTCGTGCGGGGCGGTCCCCAGCCGGAACCGCTCGACGAGGTCCCCCGCGGAGAGCGCCGCGGTGTCGAGGAGCACGGCCTCGCCGGAGCCGGCGAAGTAGACGCCCGTGCCCGACGTCGTCGAGGAGTTCGTGGTGGCGATCGTCGCCGGGCCGTCGCCGCTCACCGCACCGACCTCGCGGGGCTCCGCGCGGTAGTAGTGGAAGTGGTCGACGTGGTCCCAGGTCCACCGACCGCTGTCGACGACCTCGACGCCCGCGTCGGTCTGCACGAACAGGTACCGGCCGTCGGTCGTCATCGCGCTCGGTGCGCCGACGGTGCCGATCTCCGTCGTGCTCTCGTCGAGCAGGTCGAGGTGGGTGACGGTGCCGGACGGGTCCACCGTCGTGAGGCCGAGCGGCGGCTCGGAGACCTCGGCAGCGCCCGCGACGGCGCCGTGTCCGTCGGACGACCCGGCGACGGACGCGGGCGGTCCGTCGCCTCCGTCGGTGTCGCCGGCGGCGCAGCCGGCCACGGACAGCACCAGCACGGCGCCGAGGAGGCGGGGGAAGGGGAGGGGCACGGGATCCTCTCGGCAGGAACGGGAACGGGAACGGGAACGGGAACGGGACGGGGGCAGGGGGCCGGTGGCGGGGGTCAGGCGGCGGGCCGCAGGGACGCGACCCCGCGGCGTACCACCCACGACAGGCAGGCGATCGCGATCGCCGCCGCGGCGACGGAGGCGCCCGCGGCGGTGGCCGCGTGCCACGACGCGAGGAGTCCCGCCGCGACGGCCACCGTCCCGAGGACGGCGGCGAGCGCCATGCGGGTGGGGAGGCGCACCGTCCAGTGACCGGCGGCGACGGCCGGCGCGAGGAGCAGGCCGACGACGAGGAGGGAGCCGACGGCCTGGTACGACGCCACCACCGCGAGCGTCACCAGGCCGACGAGCGCGGCTTGCGCGAGCCGGGGCCGGAGCCCGAGGACGGCCGCGATGCGGGGGTCGACGGCCAGCGCGACGAGCGGGCGGTGCGCGAGGACCGCCACCGCCAGCCCGACGGTGGCGGCGACCGCGAGCAGCAGGACGTCGACGGGGGCGATGGCCAGGATGTCGCCGAAGAGGATCGCGGTCGCGTCGGTGGCGAAGCTCCCCGAGTGCGAGATCACGATGACGCCGAGGGCCAGCATCGCGACGAAGAGCAGGCCGATGCTCGTGTCGTAGGACAGCGACCCCCGGCGCTGCAGGGCGCCGATCCCGAGGCTCATGACGACGGCGCTGACGGCGCCCCCGACGAGCACCGGCGCCCCCAGCACGGTCGCGAGGGCCACCCCGGGCAGCATCCCGTGGGCCAGCGCCTCGCCGAGGAAGGCCATCCCGCGCACGACGACCCAGGTGCCGACGACGCCGCAGAGCACGGCGACGAGGGCGCCGCCCAGCAGGGCCCGCTGGAGGAACGCGAGCGAGAACGGCTCGAGCAGCGCGTCGACGAGGAAGGTCACGGGCCGGGACCCTAGCCACAAGTGGGAATGATTATCAAAAGCGGTAGGGTGGAGCCGTGCCTTCCTCCCCCTGCGTCCAGCTCCGCGACGTCGACGTCGCCTTCGGCGCCCGGGCCGCGCTGCGCGACGTCTCGCTCGACCTCCACGCCGGCGCGGTGACGGTCGTCGCCGGACCCAACGGCGCCGGGAAGTCCACGCTGCTCGAGGTCGTCGCAGGAACGCGTGTGCCGTCCCGCGGCTCGCGCACGGCGACCGGGTCGGTCGCCGTCGTGCCGCAGCGCGCCGGGGTCTCCGACCTGCTCCCCATCACCGTCCGCGACGTCGTCGCGGTGGGCACGTGGGGGCGCCTCGGGGCGTGGCGCCGCGCCGACGCGGCGGCGCGCGCCGCGGTGGACGAGGCCCTGCAGCGGCTCGAGGTCGCGGACCTCGCACGACGTCCGTACGGCGCGCTGTCCGGCGGGCAGCGCCAGCGGGCCCTGCTGGCCCAGGGCCTCGCGGCGCGGGCGGACCTGGTGCTCCTCGACGAGCCCACGACGGGGCTCGACGCCGCGAGCGGGGAGCGCATCCGCGCCGTGATGGCGGACGAGGCGGCGCGCGGCGCCGCCGTCGTGTGCGTGTCGCACGACCCGGCGGTGCTCGCCGGAGCGGACCGCATCGTGGCGCTGGCCGACGGCGCGATCGCGAGTGACACCCGCGCCCCGGCGGTCGTGGCCCCAGCGCCACGGACAACGGCGCGCTGAGGCCACGGCGCTCAGGTGAGGGGGACCCGTCCCGTCACCAGGTGCTGGGGCCGCGACTCGTGGCCGGGGGAGACCCCGAAGCGGCGGTCGAGCTCGGCGACCTCGTGGATCGGCGTCGTGGCGACGTCCACGAGGCCGGCGGCGCGGAACACGTCGACGAAGGCGTCCGCGTCCGCGGAGGTCGCGAGGGGCAGCGCGGCCTCGGCGCTCAGGTCGTAGGTGCGTCCGAAGGCGTCGGGCCCGTCGGCCGACTCGACGGCGACGCCGCGGTCGATGCCGTCGGGGTACCAGTTCGCGTCGACGCAGGCGATGGTGCCGCCCGGCCGCACGAGCGCGCTCCAGGCCCGGACGGCGTCGACGGGGTCGCGCAACGTCCAGAGCAGCCAGCGGCTCGTGACCGCGTCGAACGGGGTGTGCCCGATCTCGTCCGTGTCCCCGGGGCGCACCGCGTCGCCGCGGACGAACCGTGCGGCGGGGCGGTCGTCGCGACGACGCTCGTCGGCGTCGCGCCGGGCCTCGGCGAGCATGCCGTCCGCGCTGTCGAGGCCGACGACGTCGTGGCCGAGCTCGGCGAGCACGTGCGCCACGTAGCCCGAGCCCGTCCCGACGTCCAGCACCCGCAGCGGCCGCGGCCCCAGGGCTCCGCGCCACACCCGCGTCCACAGGTCGCGGTCGAGCGCGGCGCGCTCGCCCTCCACCTGACGGCGGTGGTACGCCGCGGCGCGGCCCGTCCAGTACTCGTCGAGGCGCGCCTGGAGGGCGGCCGCGTCGACCTGCTCGGCGATCGGCTCGGCAGCGGTGGTGTGGCTCATGCGGACTTCCTCACGTCGATCCGGGTGGGGGCCTTGCGGAACAGCAGGTGGAGCTCGCCGTCGAGCTCGATGCGGCGCACCTCGACCTCGTAGACGGGCTCGAGCACCTCGGGCACGAGCACCTCGTCGGGGGTGCCCTGCGCGACCACGCGCCCGGCCTCGAGGAGCACGAGGTGGTCGCAGTAGCGCGCCGCGAGGTTGAGGTCGTGGAGCACGACGACCACGCTGGTCGGCAGCGTCGCGACCAGGTCGAGCACCTCGTGCTGGTAGCGGATGTCGAGGTGGTTGGTCGGCTCGTCCAGCAGGAGGTGCTCCGCCTCCTGGGTGAGCGCCCGGGCGATCAGCACCCGCTGCTTCTCGCCGCCCGAGAGCCCCGCGTACTCCCGCGTCGCGAGGTGCAGCGCGCCCACGCGCCGGAGGGCGGCCGTCGCCACGTCGCGGTCGTGCGTCGACGGGCGGGACGAGAGACCCTGGTGCGGCAGCCGACCGAGCAGCACGAGGTCGGCCACGCGCATCGGCAGGTCGCCGCTGTGCTCCTGGACGACGACCGCGACCTGGCGGGCCAGCTCCTTGCGGGGGACCTCCCCGATGTCGGTCCCGTCGAGCTCGACGCGCCCGGCTGCCGGCTGGAGCGAGCCGTACAGCGTGCGCAGCAGCGTGGTCTTGCCGCTGCCGTTGGGGCCGACGAGCCCCACGGTCCCGCCGGCCGGCACCCGGAGGTCGACCCCGTCCACGACGACGACGTCGCCGTAGCGGTGGGCGACGTCGCGGGCCTCGATCACCGCGTCTGCTCCAGGAAGTCCACGAGCTGCTCGAGGCCGTCGACCGCCAGCGGCGTCGGCGGCTCCGCGTAGTTGAGCAGCAGCGGGAGGATCGCGCCCGACTCCACGGCACGCAGCGCGTCCGCGCCGGGCAGGGACGTCAGCGCCTCCGTGACCTCCGCGGGGTCACCGTCGCTGCGGAGCAGGATGACGACGTCGGGGTCGCGCGCCACGATCTCCTCGGCGCTCACCTCGAAGACCCGGTCGCCGACGTCGCCGAAGACGTTCTCCAGCCCGGCGGCCTCGACGAGCGGGGCGGACATCGAGCCACGCCCGTAGGCGTAGGTCACGCCACCCCCGACCGTCGGGTAGAGCACGGCGACGGTGCGGTCCTCGTCGGTCGGCACACGGGCCTCGACCGCGGCCACCCGCTCCTCGAGCTCCGCCACGTAGGCGTCGGCCTCGTCGGTGCGCTCGAAGACCTCGCCGTACAGCCGCACCTGGTCGTAGAGGTCGTCGAACGTCGCGTCGCCGTCGAGCGAGCCGCAGAACGCGGGCTCCTCGATGAGGGCGATGTCGTTCGACGCGAGCGTGTCCCGCGTGATCGTCTCCGTCTGCCCCAGGACCAGGTCGGGCGTCTCGGCGACGACCTCCTCGCGCGAGATCTGGAGGTGGCCGCTGGTGTCGGTGCGGTCCGTGAGCAGGGGGACCTCGTCGATGGCGGCGAGGGTGTCGGCGTCGTAGTACTCCGCCGGGTAGACCCCTGCCCGGGCCACGACGCGGTCGAGCACGCCGAGCTCGTGCAGGGTGACCGCGGCAGCGCTCTTCAGCATGACGACCCGCTCGGGGGCGCCGTCGAGCTCGACGGTGCCGCCGCAGTTCTCGACCGAGATGGCGGCGGCGTCGTCGTCCTCGCCGCAGGCGGCGAGCGGCACGAGCAGGAGCGCTGCGGCGGCGGTCGAGGCGGTGCGACGGACGGTCGCGCGGGGTGGCTTGCTCACGGTTCTCCTGGGGTGGTGGTCGGGGCGGTGCGCGCGGAGCCGGCTCACGAGGGCACGGCCTGGAAGCGGCGGACGAGGAGCAGCAGGAACGGGGCGCCGACGAGGGCGGTGATGATGCCGATCGGGATCTCCTGGGGCGCCAGGACGGTGCGGGCAAGCACGTCGGCCCAGACGAGCAGGACGGCGCCGAGGAGCGCGGCGACGGGGACCACCGCGCGGTGTGCCCCGCCGACGAGACGGCGGGCGAGGTGGGGGATGACGAGGCCGACGAACCCGATGCTGCCGGCCATCGCGACGAGCACGCCCACCAGCAGCGAGACACCGATGAGCAGCAGGCTGCGGAACCGCTCGGGATGGATGCCGAGGGTCAGTGCCGTCTCGTCGCCGACGACGAGCGCGTCGAGGCGACGGCCGGTGAGCACGAGGGTGGCGGCGGTGGCGGCGACCACGACCACGACCACGGCGAGGGGACCGTTCCACCCGGCCAGGCCCAGGGAGCCGAGCAGCCAGAACATCACCGACCGGGCGCCCTCGGCGGAGTCGGAGGCGAAGATGAGGAAGCTCGTCGCCGCGGACAGGGCGTAGCCGATGGCGACGCCCGCCATGAGGAGCCGCACCGAGGTGATCCGCCCCGCCGAACGCGCGACGAGGAACACGAGGGCGGACGCTGCGAGCGCCCCGAGGAAGGCGCTGCCCTGGAGGGCGTAGTCGCCGAACGCGGCACCGGCGCCGAACAGGATCGCCCCCGCCGCCCCGCAGCTGGCGCCCGAGTTGATGCCCAGCACGTAGGGGTCGGCGAGGATGTTGCGCACCATCGCCTGCAGGACGACGCCGGCCATCGCGAGGCCGGCGCCGACGGCCGCGCCGAGGATGACCCGCGGCGTGCGGATCTGCCAGACGATCGCGTCGTGGCGGCGCTCCCACGTGACGTCGCCGATCCCCGTGAGGTGGTGCAGCACGATGCGGAACGAGTCGCCGGGGGAGACCGCGACGGGTCCGGCGCCGACGCCGACGACGAGGGTCACGAGGAGCGCGGCGGTCAGTCCGAGCACCCAGAGCGTCGCGCGGCGGCGCTGCGCACCGACGCCGAGGGGGTCGCGGTCGGGGTCGTCGACCGGGATCGGCGCCACGGTGGGTGCGCGGTCGAGGATGCTCACGGCCGCCCGCTGGTGGTTATCGCGAACAACATGCAACAACCCTCGCACACCAGGAGGCGTGCGTGACTACCCGGTCCGGCAGGTCAGGCGAAGATGTCGAGCAGGTCGCGGACCGACGTCTCGGTCTCGGCGGGGTGTCGCAGGCGCAGGTCGGTGTTGAGGCTGTAGGCGTTGCGCCGCCCGACCTTCTCCTTCGTCACGTAGCCCGCCACCTCGAGGTCCTTGAGGATCGCCTGGGCCGCCCGCTCCGTGATGCCGACGATCGCGGCGATCTCCCGGATGCGCGCGGCGGGATCCCGGCTCAGGGCGACCAGGACGTGGCCGTGGTTGCTGAGGAACGTCCATCCGGGCGCATCGCTCGACGACATGGCCGCACTGTAGTGGGGAAGTGACGCAAACCACGGAAAGAGGAATCTAGACACACGTATTGCAATTCCGGTTTTATGTTTCGCATGAACTCTCTCGTCGTGACCCGTCGGGTCCTCTGCGGTGCCGTGCTCGGAGCTGTCCTCGTCCTCCTCCTGGGGGTCGCGGTGCGCCCACCCGACGAACCGTCGACGTGGTTGCGGCTGGTGCTCGCGACGTACGTCGGGGTGCTCGGGTGGCTGGTCGCGGGGTACGCCGCCACGAACCTGCGCGGTCAGGCGCGCCTCGGTCGTTTCGCGGTGCTCCTGGTCGTCGCCGTCGGCGGCCTGCTCACGATGGTCTCCGCCGGCGGGCTGGTGGTGTCGGCGATCGGCTGGACCGTGAGCGGCGCCGCGACGGCGGCCCTCGTGGCCCACCGCGGTGACGAGCGGGCACGCCGCGCCGCCCGCGTCGTCGCGAGCCGTCTCGCGTGGGGCGACGCGGCGCTCTGGCTGGCGGTCGTCGCGGTCCTCGCCGGTGGCGGGTCCGCGGCCGGTACGACGCTGGCGAGCGTGCTGCTGGCGATCGCCGTGCTCGTGCGGTCGGCGTCGGTCCCCGTCCAGCGGTGGCTGCCCGAGACGGCCGAGGCTCCGTCACCGGTCTCCGCCCTGCTGCACGCCGGCGTGGTCAACGGGGGAGCGATGTTCGCGCTGGTGCACTGGTCGGTGCTGGCCGCGTCCCCGGCCGCACTGGTCGTGCTGGCCGTCGCCGGTGTCGCCTCCGTCGGAGCCGGGCTCGCGGCCATGCGGCTCCGGCCCGACGTCAAGGGGCGGCTGGCCGGGTCGACGACGGCCCAGATGGGCCTCGTGGCCGTCCAGCTCGGGCTGGGGCTGCCGGCGGCCGCCCTGGTGCACGTGCTGGGGCACGGCTGCTGGAAGGCGTGGCTGTTCCTCCGGGCGGGTGGCGCGGTCGATCGGGCGCGCACCTCGGCCGCCGACCCGGACGGACCGTCCCGCGTCCACCCGGTCCCGGTGCTGGCTGCCGTCGTCGTCGCCGGCCTCGCCGTCGGTGCGGTGGCCCCGGAGCTCGCGCTCCCAGGGGCGCTCACGGCGGCGGTCGCGGTCCTCGGCCTCGCGGAGGCAGGTCGGATCCCCCGGGCCGGCCGGGGTGCGCGCCTCCTCGTGAGCGCGCTCGCGGTCGGTGTGCCGGCGGCGTACGTCGGCGTGCTCGCCGTCGTCGACCCCGCCGTCCACGACGCGTTCGCCGAGGGCTCCGCTCCTCCTCCGGTGCTCGCAGTGGCCGCGGCCGGCCTGGTCGTCGGCATCGGGCTCGCCGCCTCCCGGCTGACGCCCGGGAGCGGCGGGCCGATCGCGACGGTCGTGGCCGCCTCGCTGCTGCCCCCGGGCGGGACGATCCGGGGCAGGGTCCGGCTGACCGCGGCCGAGCCGGCCGCGTCGCCGGGCGGCCTGCCTGCGAGCCAGCTCGGGACGGTCGTCGGCATCGCGGCGACGACGGTCGGTCCGGCGTGGCCCCTGCGCTCCCTGGTCGCGGCCAATCCGCTGGCCCCGCTGGAGAACCTGGCCGTGGAGGACGCCGCCGCCACGGTGAGCATCCTGTGCGGGCGCGATCCGCGACCCTCGCTGTCGACGTTCCTCGACCTGCACGCCGCCGGGCGCATCAGCGACGCAGCCGTCCGGCGGGCGTTGGCCGAGCAGGAGCCGACGGGCGCGGAACCGCGTCGCTCCCCCCACGGAGGGCGGCCCCGCACCGGGGCGCTGTCCGGCGTCGGCGCCGCCGACCTCGTCGCGTTCACCCGCGCCTGCGCCGACCGGTCGTCGGTGGACGGACCGGTGGCCGTCCGCGCCTGCGACCGCATCACCGTCCGCCGGGGTCGCCGCCCGGGCGAGGTGCTCGACCTGCAGGTGGCCGCGTGGGCGGCGCGCGCCTGGAGCTCCACGACCGTGGACGCTCGGTCGCCGCACGACCCCTGGTCGTTGTGGCTGGCGTCGGCACGGCGCCGCGCCCACGACCTGGCGTGGCGGGTGCCCGGGACCTCGGCACTGGCGCGTTCCCTGCCGGACGACCCTGCGGCGGCGATCGCCGCGCTGTGGCCCCACGTGGTCGAGCTGGTGGGGGAGACCGACTTCTACACCTACCTCGCGGCCACGCTCGCGGCCGGTCGCGGGTGGGCCGCCCACGCGCAGTGGCGTGAGCGGGGGGCGGACGGGACGGGAGCGCTCCTCCAGCTCGCTGCCCTGTCCCTCGCCCTCGACGTCGTCGTCGCCCGTGCCGCGCTCGACGGCGGTCGTGCGACGACCTCCGGCCCGGTCGACCGCGCGTACGGCGACCGTGACGCCGCCACCACGGCGGAGCTCGTCGGCGTCTGGCAGCGCGCGCTCGACCTCACCGTGCGCGACGGGTTGCTGCGCGACCTGACGACGTCGACGCCGGTCTCGCAGGAGGCGTCCGCCCCGGACGCGGCGGCGAGGCCCGTGCACTCCGTCTGGTGCATCGACGCGCGCTCCGAGCGGATGCGCCGCCACCTCGAGGTGCAGGGCGGGCACGAGACCTACGGCTACGCCGGCTTCTTCGGCCTCGCCGTGCGGCACCGCGACGCCTCGGGCGGGGTCGCCGACCTCTGCCCCGGCATCCTGCGTCCGGTGACCACGACGGCGGAGCGGCCGAGCGTGCCGGGGGTGTCGGCGTCCGTCCGGCAGCTGGTCGGACGCATCGGGCACCACCCCGCCGCCGCGTTCGGCTGGGCCGAGATGAGCGGGGTCCCGGCGCTCCTCGGCACCCTGGGCGCCACCCTGGCGCCCGGTCGGTGGCGTGCGCTCACCACCCCCGCCCGCCCTGCGGTCCCGCCGGAGCTGGAGCCGCTCCCGCAGGAGGTCGCCGTGGACGCGGCCGCGCAGCTGCTGGTCGCCACGGGCCTCGTCGCGCGGCTCGGCGACGGCGCCGTGCCCGGCCCCGAGCCGCTGGTGGTGGTCGGGCACGGGTCGAGCACGGAGAACAACGCGTTCGCCTCGGCCTACGACTGCGGGGCGTGCGGAGGGAACAGCGGGCGCACCAACGCCGCGCTCGTCGCGGCCGCGCTCAACGACCCGCTGGTCCGGGTCGCCCTGGCGGAGCGGGGGCTCGTCGTGCCGCCCTCCGTGGTCGCCGTCGCGGCGGTCCACGACACCACCACCGACGAGGTCGTCCTGCTGCGCCGGAGGGACGACGAGTCACCCGAGGTCACGACGGTGCTCGACGCGCTGGCCGACGACCTCGCCCGGGCGGGCGTCGCGGCGAGCGCCGAGCGTGCCCGTTCCCTGCCGACCACGGGACGGCGCCGGCGGCTCGCCGCGGTCGTCGACCGCGGCGCCGACTGGGCCGAGTCGATGCCCGAGTGGGGGCTCGCCGGGGTGCGGGCGCTCGTCGTCGGGCCGCGTCACCTCACCGCTGGACGTGACCTCGACGGTGCGACGTTCCTGCACTCGTACGACGCGAGCCTCGACCCCGACGGTCAGGTGCTGGAGCAGGTCATGACCGGCCCGGTGGTCGTGACCCACTGGATCAGCGCCCAGTACTACTTCTCCGCCGCGGCGCCCGACCTGTTGGGGGCGGGGGACAAGACCACGCACAACGTCGTCGGCGACGTCGGCGTGATGACGGGAGCCCACGGCGACCTGCGTGTCGGGCTGCCGTGGCAGACGGTCGCGGGCAGCGATCCGCTGGTCGACCCGGCCCACCTGCGCCACGTGCCGGCGCGCCACCTCGTCGTCCTGGCCGCCGACCCCGCACGCGTCCGCGACATCGTGACGCGGCACCGCGAGCTCTACGAGATGGTCGGCAACGGCTGGACCCAGCTCGTCGTGGTGGACGGCGAGAGACGGTACCTCGAGCTGGACCGGCACCTGGGGTGGCGGCAGTGCTGGATCCCGTCGGTGCCGACGAGCCCGTCGCCCCCGGTGCGCCCCTCGGCCGACCCCGGGGACCGGTCGCCATCGACCGCGTCGTGACGGCGAGGCCCCCGTCACCGCGCGGGTGACGGGGGCCTGGTGCGCCGACCTTGCGGGGTTGGCTACGGGCTCGAGCGTACGACGCAGCAGAAAGGGTCACGGACGACCGGCTCCTGCGGGATCCGGCTGTCGTTCGTGACCCTTTCCGCGCCGACGAGAAAGCCCCCGTCTCGGATCTCTCCGGAACGGGGGCTGACCTGCAGGTTCGAGCTGGTGGGCGATACTGGGTTTGAACCAGTGACCTCTTCCGTGTCAAGGAAGCGCGCTACCACTGCGCCAATCGCCCTAGACGACCAACGATCCCTTGCGGGACCGGAGGCTATCGAGGTGGAGACGGGATTTGAACCCGTGTAGACGGATTTGCAGTCCGTTGCCTCGCCTCTCGGCCACTCCACCGTGGAGGCTGGTACCTACTTCTCTCCGAGCGGACGACGAGGCTCGAACTCGCGACCTCAACCTTGGCAAGGTTGCGCTCTACCAACTGAGCTACGTCCGCTTGCGCTCCGCTCCGGGTTTTTCGCCCGGTTCGGCGTGCGTCGAGAACATTAGCGGATGCCGGGGGGCGTGCAAAATCCGGGTCACGACGGGGTGTCGTGGGGGTGGCCCCGCAGGTGTCGGGTGCCGTGAATCCCCAGGTCAGACCGCCTACCATCGGCCCATGAAGACGTGGGTGAACGGCCGCATGATCGACGATCCCGACCAGCCCGTGCTGACGGCGACCGACCACGGGGTGACCGTCGGGGACGGTGTCTTCGAGTCGATCAAGGTCGTGGACGGGCGCGCGTTCGCCCTCACGCGCCACCTCGACCGCCTCGTCTCGTCGGCGCGTGGCATCGGCCTCGACCGGGTGGACGTGGACGCCGTGCGTGCGGGCGTCGACGCCGCTCTCGCTGCCGAGCACCTGGCCTTCGGCCGCCTCCGGGTCACCGTCACGGGCGGCCCGGGCCCGCTCGGCTCGGGGCGGGGGGACGCGCCGTACTCGCTCCTCGTCTCCGCCGTCCCCATGCAGCCGCTGCCGCCGGTCACCGACATCGTCACCGTGCCGTGGACCCGCAACGAGCGCAGTGCGGTCGCGGGACTGAAGACGACGTCGTACGCCGAGAACGTCGTCGCGCTCGCCCGCGCGACCGAGCAGGGCGCGAGCGAGGCGATCTTCGCCAACACGCAGGGCCACCTCTGCGAGGGCACGGGCTCGAACGTCTTCTACGTCGTGGACGGTGAGCTGCGCACCCCCACGCTGGCGAGCGGCTGCCTCGCCGGGGTGACCCGGGCGCTCGTGCTCGCCTGGTGCGGCGCGCGCGAGGTCGACGAGCCGATCGAGGTCGCCGAGACGGCCGACGAGGTGTTCCTGGTGAGCACCACGCGGGACGTCCAGGCGGTACGGCGCTGGAACGACCGCGAGCTGCCCGCGCCCGGTCCGGTGACGGCCGAGGCCCAGCGGGTCTGGCGCGAGCGGGAAGCCGCCGACATCGACCCGTGAGGCACGGACGACCCCGATGTGAGTTCACGGGGGAGGTGCGCTAACGTATGCGACCGCACCACGCGGGCGATTGGCGCAGTGGTAGCGCGCTTCGTTCACACCGAAGAGGTCACTGGTTCGAACCCAGTATCGCCCACCGCAACGGAACCGCCCCCGACCAGCCAGCAGGCAGGTCGGGGGCGGTTCTGCGTCTCCCGTCAGGCATCGACCCGATCAGCCGTGCGGCATCTGCATCAGCCTGAGGTTGAGCTGCCCGACCACCTCGTCGAGGCTCTGGCCGGACTCGCGGGCCAGGAGCCCGAGGGCGAGCTCCGCCACGAGGAGCGCGCCGCCGGCGAGGTCGCCGCCCTCGACGAGCTGGCGGGTGAGGGTGCGGGCGCCGGCGACGTCGCCACGACCGCGGGCGGCGACGAGACCGGCGACCTGCTGCGCGGAGCCCAGCAGTCCCTCGAGCCCGGTCTCCTGTCGGGCGCTCATGCGAGGAGTCCCGGGGTCTGCGCCCGCGCGCGCTCGAACCGGTCCTGCACGTCGGCCCAGTTGGCGATGTTCCACCACTGCGCCACGAAGGTGGCCTTGTCGTTCTTGTAGTCGAGGTAGTAGGCGTGCTCCCACATGTCCAGCATGAGCAGGGGCACGAGGCACGCGGGCAGGTTGCCCTGCTGGTCGTAGAGCTGCACGACGTGGAGCCGCTCGCCGAGGACGTCCCAGGCGAGGATCGACCAGCCGGAGCCCTGGATGCCGAGGGCGTTGGCGTGGAACTGCGCACGGAACTGGTCGAAGCTCCCGAAGAACTCGTCGATGGCCTGAGCGAGCTCGCCGGTCGGCTTGTCGCCACCGTGGGGAGACATGTTCGGCCAGAAGATCGAGTGGTTCAGGTGGCCGCCCAGGTGGAACGACAGCGACTTCTCCAGGCCCGTGAGGTGCGTGAACGTGCTCGTCTCGCGCGCCTCCTCGAGCTGCTCGAGCGTCGAGTTCACGCCCTTGACGTAGGTCGCGTGGTGCTTGTCGTGGTGCAGCTCCATGATCGCCCCCGAGATGTAGGGCTCGAGTGCGCCGAAGTCGTAGGGCAGGTCGGGAAGCACGTAGTCGGACAACGGTCGCTCCTGGGTGTGGGGGTTCTCGAGACATCGCGATCCTATCGCTACTGCAAAAGACTTGCATTAACGGACCGGTGGCCCGACGCGGCCGGCTGTGCGTTCCTGCACAGCCCGCGTGCGTTGCTGGGCATTGCCACTCCTGGATGACGGCTGCCACGGTCGCACTATTAGTAGGACGTCCTAGTGTTGGACGTCCTACTGCTGATCCGACGGACCCGAGAACGGAGATGGTGTGAACCTCGACGAGGACGATCTCGCCGCGATGATCGCGGCGGTGCGGAAGTTCGCCGAGGCCGAGCTGGCGCCGTACGCCCAGGAGCGCGACGAGAAGAAGATCTTTCCCGTCGACGTGCTGCAGCGTGCGGGGGAGCTGGGTCTCGGCGGCCTCTACGTCGGCGAGGAGCACGGCGGCATCGGCCTCCCGCGGCGCGCCGCCGCGGCGGTCTTCGTCGAGCTGGCCCGCGGCGACACGGCGGTCGCGGCCTACGTGAGCATCCACAACATGGTGGCGTGGATGGTCGACACGTTCGCCACCGACGAGGTGCGGGCGGCGTGGTTGCCGGAGCTGAGCGCGATGCAGAAGCTCGCCTCCTACTGCCTCACCGAGCCCGACGCCGGGTCGGACGCCGCCGCCATCCGCACGAGCGCGCGGCGCGACGGTGACGAGTACGTGCTGCGCGGGGTGAAGCAGTTCATCTCCGGCGCGGGCTCCACCGACGCGTACCTCGTCATGGCACGCACCGGCGGACCGGACGCCCGCGGCATCTCGGCCTTCCTCGTGCCCGCCGACAGCGAGGGGCTCTCCTTCGGGGCCAACGAGCGGAAGATGGGGTGGAACGCGCAGCCCACCCGTCAGGTGGTGCTCGAGGACGTCCGCGTCCCGGCGTCGCACCGCCTCGGCGAGGAGGGCGAGGGCTTCTCCATCGCCATGCGCGGACTCAACGGCGGCCGCATCAACATCGCCGCCTGCTCCCTGGGCGGCGCGTCGTGGGCGGTCGAGCGGGCGACGGCGCACCTGCGCGAGCGGATCGCCTTCGGCAAGCCGCTGAGCGCGCAGCAGGCGCTGCAGTTCAAGCTCGCCGACATGACGACCAGCATCGAGGCGTCCCGCTGCCTGCTCGAGCGGGCGGCGACGGCGCTGGACGAGGGCAGCCCCGACGCCGTGCAGCTGTGCGCGATGGCCAAGCAGTTCGTCACGGACCAGTGCTTCGAGGCCGCGAACGCGGCCCTGCAGCTCCACGGCGGCTACGGCTACCTTGCCGAGTACGGCGTGGAGCGCGTGGTGCGGGACCTGCGCGTCCACCAGATCCTGGAAGGGACGAACGAGATCATGCGAGTCATCGTGAGCCGGGCGGCGCTGGAGGGTGCAGCGTGAGCGCCCCCGACGAGCAGGCCGAGAAGCGGGCCGAGAAGCCGGAGCAGCCCGTCGAGCCCACCGTCCTCGTCGAGCGCCGCGGGCGGGCCGGCGTGCTGACCCTCAACCGCCCGCGTGCCCTCAACGCGTTGACCCACGAGATGGTCGGGCTCCTCCACGAGGCGCTCCGGGCGTGGGTCGAGGACCCCGAGATCGAGGTCGTCGTGCTCCGTGGCGCCGGCGAGCGGGGGCTGTGCGCCGGAGGCGACATCGTGGCGATCCACCGCGACGCCACGACGGGCGGCACGGGCTCGGAGGACTTCTGGCGCGACGAGTACCACCTCAACGCGCTCATCGCCCGCTACCCCAAGCCCTACGTCGCGCTCATGGACGGCATCGTGCTCGGCGGCGGGGTGGGCGTCTCGGCGCACGCCTCGCACCGCGTGGTCACCGAGCGCACCCGCATCGGCATGCCGGAGACGGGCATCGGCTTCGTCCCCGACGTGGGCGGCACCTGGCTCCTCTCGCGCTCGCCCGGCGAGCTGGGCACGTACGTCGCGCTGACCGCCGGCCACGCCGACGGCGCGGACGCGCTGGAGCTCGGCCTGGCCGACCGCATGGTCGCCTCCAGCGACCTCGACCGGCTGGTGGAGCAGCTCGCCGACCCGTCCGCGGGGAGCATCGAGACGGTGCTCGACGCCGTCGCGGTGCCCGCCCCCGAGAGCGCGCTGACCGCCGCCCGCGCGTGGATCGACGCCGGCTTCGGCCACGACGACCCCCGCGAGATCGTCGCCGCGCTGCGCGCGCGGCCCGAGCCCGAGGCGCACGCGGCGGCCGACACCGTCGCGACGAAGTCACCGACATCGGTGGCGGTGACGCTGCGGGCCCTCCGCGCCGCACGCGCCATGGGGAGCCTGGAGGAGGCGCTGGCGCAGGAGTACCGCATCGCCCTGCGGATGCTGCGCGGCCACGACTTCCCCGAGGGGGTCCGCGCCCAGGTCATCGACAAGGACCGCTCCCCGCGGTGGGAGCCCGCCTCGCTCGACCTCCTGCAGGAGGCGGACGTCGCGTCGTACTTCGCTCCGCTCGGCGACGCCGAGCTCGCCCTCACCCGCCCGCCCTCGCCCGCGTCCGCGGGCTCCGAGGGCTGAGGAAAGGATCGCCATGACCAGCACGGACAAGCCCCGGGTCGCCTTCATCGGCCTGGGCAACATGGGCGGCCCCATGGCCGCCAACCTCGTGGGGGCCGGGTACGCCGTGACCGGCTTCGACCCGTCGCCGGCAGCCGCGAGCACCGCAGCCGAGGCCGGGGTCACGCTCGCCGGTTCCGCCTCCGCCGCGGCGCAGGACGCCCAGGTCGTCATCACCATGCTCCCGAGCGGGAAGCACGTGCTCGACGTCTACGAGGGGCGCAGCGGTGACGCCCCGGTGCTCGCCGCGGCGGCCCCGGGCGCGCTGCTCGTCGACTGCTCGACCATCGCCGTCGACGACGCGCGCGCCGCGGCCGACGCCGCCCGCGCGGCCGGTCACCGGGCCGTCGACGCGCCCGTCTCCGGCGGTGTCGGCGGAGCCACGGCCGGCACCCTGACCTTCATGGTCGGTGCGGCCGACGCGGACCTCGAGGCCGTCCGCGCCGTGCTCGAGCCGATGGCGGGCCGCGTCGTCCACTGCGGTGACAGCGGTGCGGGCCAGGCCGCGAAGATCTGCAACAACATGATCCTCGGCATCTCGATGATCGCCGTCTCGGAGGCCTTCGTGCTCGGCGAGCGGCTGGGCCTCACCCACCAGGCGCTCTTCGACGTGGCGTCGACCGCCTCGGGCCAGTGCTGGTCGCTCACCACGAACTGCCCCGTCCCCGGACCGGTGCCGACCAGCCCCGCCAACCGCGACTACGCGCCCGGCTTCGCCTCGCCCCTGATGGCCAAGGACCTGGGGCTGGCGATGACGGCCGCCGAGACCACCCACACCGGCACGCGGATGGGCGAGCTCGCCGCGGCGATCTACCGCGAGTTCGCCTCCGGCGACGGGGCGGCACTCGACTTCTCCGCCATCATCGGCGCCATCCGGGACGAGCAGAACGAGGGAGCGGCATCATGAGCGCGACGTACGAGAACATCACCGTCCGCCGCGAGGGTCGCGTCGGCGTCATCACCCTCGACCGGCCCGAGGCGCTCAACGCCCTCAACCTCGCCCTCGGCGCGGAGGTCGTGGCCGCCGCCGAGGAGATGGACGCCGACCGCGGCATCGGCGCCATCGTGCTGACCGGCTCGGAGCGGGCGTTCGCCGCCGGCGCCGACATCAAGGAGATGGCGTCCCGCGGGTACGCCGACGTGGCGCTGGAGGACTTCTTCTCCACGTGGGACCGGTTCGCCGCCCTGCGCACGCCGACGATCGCCGCCGTGTCCGGCTACGCGCTCGGCGGCGGCTGCGAGGTCGCCATGATGTGCGACCTCCTCATCGCTGCGGAGTCGGCGAAGTTCGGGCAGCCCGAGATCACGCTCGGCACCATCCCCGGCATCGGGGGCTCCCAGCGCCTCACGCGCGCCATCGGCAAGGCGAAGGCCATGGACCTCGTCCTCACCGGACGCATGATGGACGTGACCGAGGCGGAGCGCTCCGGCCTCGTCTCGCGCGTCGTGCCGACCGCGGAGCTCCTCGACGTGGCGATGGAGACCGCCACGACGATCGCGTCGATGTCGCTGCCCGCGGCGTACGCGGCGAAGGAGGCCGTCGCCGAGGCCTTCGAGACGACGCTGACGGCCGGGGTGCGGTTCGAGCGCCGCACGTTCCACGCGACGTTCGCGCTCGCCGACCGGGCGGAGGGCATGGCGGCGTTCGTCGAGAAGCGTCGTCCGGACTTCACGCACTCCTGACGGGCAGCAGGGGCAGCCGCCCCCCGCCGCAGCGGCTGCCACTGCGGGAGAGCGCGCCGTGGGGCACGAGCCGCGAGGCCCGTGCCCCACGGACGGTTCACGGCACCACGGTGAGGGTGGCCGAGGTGGTTGTCGTCCCCTTCGCGCCGGTGGCGCGGAGGTGGTAGGTGAAGGTCCCGGTCGCGGTCGGCGTGATGGTCGCGGTGCCGGAGGTCGCCTTGGCTCCGCTCCAGATGCCGCCGCCGCTGGGGGTGACGCCCTGCGCGAGGACCGACGTGGCGTTCTGAGTGGACCAGGTGAGCGTGGTGGACGAGCCGAGGGTGATGGTGCGGTCGAGGTCGTCGACCTGGAGGGCAGCGCGCGTGGCGCCTGCGTCGGCTGCGGGGTTGAGCGGTGTGACGCCGGGTGCGGGGTTGGTGCTGCCGGCGGAGAAGGACCAGCCCTCGAAGCCGCCGGGGATGACCTTCCGGTTGCCGGCGCCGTAGCTGGAGTACGTCCAGGACGTGCCGGTGCCGTTCGCGTGCCAGTAGCTCCAGTACGACCCGGACGGGCTCGTGTCGGCGGCGGCGGGGCGGTTCTCGATCTTGGTGATGAACCCGAGGCCGTAGGTCGGGTGGCCGGTGAGGGCGAAGCCCGCGTCCTGGAGGGCTTTGACCCCGGTCCGGTCGCCGCCGGCGGGGTTGGGGGAGCAACGGGTGATCGTCGGAGCAGCACCGCCGCCGTTGCCGTTCAGGGTCTGGAAGTCGACCACGATCGTCGTGCCGGTGGTGGCGTCGGCGCCGGTGCAGACCCCGGCGTACCCCAGGCTGTTGTCCAGCGCGGTGGCCGTCGGTGCGGCGCCGACCAGCGTGAGGGCCGGTGCCGCCAGGGTGACGACCGCGAGCGCGGTGCGGAGCAGGACTCTTCTCATCGAGTTCTCCTTGGGGAGGTTCGCCCCGCCCGAGCGGCGCGGAGCACGGTGCGGCACGTGTTGCCGCACCGGGTCTGGGGTCCGCCGTTCAGGACGGTTCGGGACGCGTCGTGCGCCTCTCCTCGTCGAACACGGGGGTCTCGTCGAACGCGGCCTTCGTGGCGGCGCGGCGCAGGGTGGCCAGCAGCGCGGGTCCGACGACGAGGAGGGCGAGGGTGTTGGTGATCGCTCGCCCGGTGTCCCACCCGAACGTCGACGTCAGCAGGGTGAAGACGACGAAGCGGTGGAGGTTCTCGAGCACCGGTGCGCCGGGGACGTAGGAGATCGATCCGTCGTGATGGCCCACCTCGACTCCGGTGACGAAGGGCCAGAACCACAGGTTCATGAGGAACCCGAAGACGTAGGCCACCGCGATGCCGTAGGCCACGAGCATGGCGATCTCCCGTCTGCCGGTGACGCGACGGGGAAGCAGCCCGGCGCCCATTCCGATCCAGGCCGAGCAGAGCATCTGGAAGGGCAGCCACGGACCGACCCCGGCGGTGAGCAGCGCGGAGGCGAAGAGGGACGTGCAACCCAGCACGAACCCGAACCCAGGCCCGAAGACTCGGCCGCCGAGGATGAGCATGAAGAAGACGGTCTCGATGCCGGCGGTACCGGCGCCCAGTGGCCGGAGGGCCGCGTTGATCGCGGAGAGGACGGCGAGCATGGCCAGGGCCTTCGCGTCCATGCCGCCTTCGGTGAGCTCGGCGAGAACGACGGCGATGATGATCGGCAGGATCCCGAGGAAGACGAAGGGCGCGTCGGGGCCGTGCTGGCGCGACTGCGGCTCCACAGCGACGAGCAGGGGCCAGAGGAACATCAGGAGACCGGCGATCGAGGCCAGCGTCAGCACCAGCGCGGAGCGCGGCGTGACGCGCACACCGCCGCGGGGCGGCAGCGCGGCGTGGCCCGTGGGATCCGAGGGGTTGGACATCCGACGCATCACGCCACTCCGAGCGCGGTGCGCACCTGGTCGACGGTCAGCCAGGGGGACCCGAGCACCTTGGCGACCTGGGGGGCGAAGGCGGGGGAGCCGGCGATCGCGTCGGCCACCGGGGCGTCGGTGACGATCTCGCCCTCCGCCATGACCACCACGCGGTCGGCGACACCGGCGACGAACTCGACGTCGTGCGTCGCGATCACGACGCTGCGCCCGGTGGCAGCGAGGGCGCGCACGGTCCGGGTGAGCTCACGCTTGGCGAGGTAGTCGAGACCGCGGGTCGGTTCGTCGAGGAGCACCACCCGTGGGGAGGCGCTCAGCTGGACGGCGAGCACCAGCGCGAGCTTCTGACCCTCGGAGAGGTCGCGGGGGTGCGCCTCGTCCCGGATGCCGGGTGCGAAGGCGTCGAGGAGGGTGCGGCAGCTCCCGGGAGGGCTGTCCGACTCGACGTCGCCCGCGGCGCACTCGGCGTCGACGCTCTCCAGGTAGAGCAGGTCCGCCGCGTCCTGCGGCACCAGTCCGACGAGCCGGCGAGCCTGGCTCCTGGTCAGGCGCTGGGGGTCGTGGCCACCCGCCCCGACGCTGCCGCCGTGGCGGGGGCCGGAGCCCTGCAGCGCCCACAACAGCGAGGACTTGCCCGATCCGTTGCGTCCCATCAGCGCGGTGACCTCACCTGCCGCGAGGGTCAGGTCGACCTCGCGGACGGCGACCTTGGGGCCGTAGCGGACCACCACCCCGCGAGCTTCCAACGTGGCGGGGGCCTCTGTGTCGGTCGCAGCCGGTGGCGGCGGGATCAGGCCGTCCCGCCAGGTGGAGGCTCGCCGGCGGGCGTCGCGCACGGACAGTGGCAGGGGGTCCCACCCGGCGAGCCGGCCGAGCTCGACGATGGGGGGCGCGATGCTGGTGCGTCGCAGCTGGGTGGCGGGCTCGCCGTCGGTGACGGTTCCGTCTGCCTCCACGAACAGGAGCCGGTCGATGAACGGTACGACGCGCTCCATGCGGTGCTCGGCGAGCAGCACGGTCGTGCCGAGGTCGGTGACGAGCCGGGCGATCGTCGCCAGCACGTCCTCGGCGGCCGTGGGGTCGAGGGCGGAGGTGGGCTCGTCGAGCACCAGGACTCGTGGGTGTGCGGTGAGGACGGAACCGATCGCGACCCGCTGCTGCTGTCCGCCGGAGAGCTGCCGCAGCGCGCGGCGGCGCAACCCGGCGATCCCGAGGAGATCGAGCGTCTCCTCGACCCGGCGTCGCATGACCTGGGGATCGACACCCAGCTGCTCCATGCTGTAGGCGAGCTCCTCCTCGACGGTGTCCGTGACGAACCCGGCCAGCGGGTTCTGGCGCACGACTCCCACGAGGTGGGCGAACTCCCGGGGTGGGCGGGAGGAGGTCGCGACGCCGTCCACGCTGACGCGGCCCTCGAGGCGTCCACCCGTGAAGTGGGGGACCAGGCCGTTCACGGCACCGAGGAGGGTCGACTTGCCGGCGCCGGTGCGCCCGGCGCACAGGACGAGCTCGCCCTCGCCGATCGTGAGGTGGACGTCCCGCAGCGCGGGCTCGCTGCGCCGGGGGTAGGTCACGGTGACGTGCTCGAACCGGATCATGAGGACCTCGCAGGGATCGGGGCGTCGTCGGGCATGTCGTCGAGGCCGACGTGCGGTGGTGCGGGGGGCGGCGTCGCGATCGCGGGCAGGAGGCCCACGAGGATCGCGAGCACGGGGGGCCAGGCCAGCAACGGCCACGAAAGAGTCGTCAGGGACGGGTTCAGGTTGGTCGGATCGACGCTGGAGGTGCGGAACATCGCGACCGCGACCGCGATCCCCGAGAGGGCGGTGGCGAGCTCGGCTGCGCGCCATCGATCGGGGCGGTACTGGCTCCGTTCCACGCGTCGACCCGCGACGACGAATCCTGCGACCGCGAGCCCGAGGCCGGCGAGCAGCATCGGGGTGGCCAGCAGTGCCGGTGTCGTGCCGTCCAACGTGGAGTAGACCCCGACGCACACCCCGACGAGTCCGGTCGCCATCAGCGTGCCGGTGATCCTCCGCGAGGCGCGGCTGGGTGAACCGGTACGACCGTAGCCGCGCGAGTCCATCGAGGCCGCGAGGGTCAGGGACCGGTCGAGGGCGTCCTCGAGCACCGGCACCACGATCGAGCGGAGCACCTCGAACCGCGAGCCTCCCGTGCCGCGCAGGGCCCGGGCGCGGCGTACCCGCTGGGTGCTCTCGGCCAGCTGTGGGAAGACGGCGAGGGCGACGGTGACGGTGGTGCCGATCTCGTAGAGCGCCGACGGCATCGACTTCAGGAGCCGCTTCGGGTTGGCCAGGGCGTTGGCGGCCCCGACGCAGATCACCATCGTGGCGAGCCGCATGCCGTCGTAGAGTCCGCCGAGCACGGACTCCGCCGACACGTCACCGAACAGCCGGATGCCTGCAGCCCACACGGGCAGGGGGATCTCGGGCAGGCGCAGGATGATCGTCGTGCCTTCGGCGCCGCCGAAGACGAACCGGAAGAACACCCGGATCGCGATGATCGTCAGCCCGAGGTAGACGTACATCCGGAACGCGAGCGCCCACGGCGCGTCGCTGCGCCGGCTGACGACGACGTGCACGACCACGGCTGTCACGAGCAGCAGCAGCCACGGGTTGGTGGTGCGGCTCGCGGCGACGGCCAGGCCGAGTGCCCAGACCCACCATGCGAGCGGGTGCAGGTCACGGGGGAGGAGGTTCCCCGCCAGCTGAGACCCGACCATCCCGGTCACGTGCGGCGCGCGCGCCGCCGCGCCGCCGTGATGCCTGCCCCGACGAGCAGGAGCAGGACGAGTCCCGCGGTCGCCCAGGGTGCGTACCGGCTGGCCCCCGACTGCTCGCGGATCACGTCGTCGACGTCGCGCGCCTCGTCGCCGCCGGTGAAGACGACGTTGTCGCTGGGGTCCTGCGTGGTCTGGCCCCGGGGGAGCGGCGCGGGCAGCGCCCCTCCCGCTGAGCCGTCGGCCTCGCCTCCGGGACCACCGGACCCCCCGGTCGTGCCGCCACCGGGACCACCACCGGCGCTCCCGGAACCGCTCCCCGGCGCTGCACCGGAGGAGGTATCGCCGAAGCCGCCACCTGAGCCGGCCGCACCGCTCGAGCCACCGGGGTCGACGCCCGGCTGCTGCTCTGCGGGGTCGGTCGAGGTCGGCGGAGGCTCGGGGTCGGTCGTGCACCGCTGACCGGTGGTGCCCGGCCGAACCGGCGCGATCCGCGGCACGGGGTTGGAGTCGGCGGACGCGTTGAGGGAGAACGACCAACCCTCGAAGCCGCCGCGCAGGAACGAGCGGTTCTTGACGCCCCACTGGGAGTAGCTCCAGCTGCAGTTGTTGCCCGCGTGCCAGTACGACCAGTAGGCACCGGCAGGTGGGGTGTCGAGACAGGCCTCGCGGTAGTCCGGACGGCCGTCCACAGCGACGGCCTCGTTGGCCGCGGGTCGGTTCTCGATGCGGCAGATGAAGGCCTCGCCCCAGCGCTGGACACCGGCGATCTGGAAGCCGGCCCCCTTGAGCGCGTCGAGCCCGGTGCCGTCGGTCGCGCCCGGGAAGCAGCGCACGATGGTCGTGCCGCCGAGCTCCTGGAAGTCGACGACGACCGTCACGCCGCGGTCATCGGTGCAGAAGCCGGGTGTCCCCTTCGAGTGGTCGATGGCGGACGCCGTCTCGAGGAGCCCGACCACCGCCGGCGGCGGTGCCGTCGCCGGCACCGCAGTGAGGACGACCGCGACGACGAGAGCCAGGGGGAGGAGCCGCCTCATGCCGCGTCCTGGGACGCTCGGCCGGTCGGACGGCGGAGGGTCACGACGGCGGCGCCGATCCCGACACCGAGGAGGAGGAACCCGGCAGGGAGGGCGACCGTGAGCCAGGCGGAGGCCTGGCCGTCGGTCGCGCCGGCCGGCGCGGGGGCGAGTGCGTCAGCAGACGGGGTGCGTGCGTGGACCGGTGCCGTGGCCCCCTGCAACCAGCTCCGGCCGGACAGCACCGGTGCCGCGGCGATCGAGGTCGCGAGGTCACCGACGAGCTGCCGGTCGTCGGCGCCGATGCCGCCCGACGGCAGCTGCATCTGGGCCAGCGTGGTCCCGCTCGAGGCAGCGCCCCACCCGACAGCCACGAGTCCGGCCGCGGCGCGCGCGCTGGCCAGGCGGTCCACCCCGCCGTCCGTGACGACGACGCCGTGCCTGTTGACAGCGGCGAGGAGCGCACGCGCAGGAGCGTCGTCGTCCTGCTGGCTCCCCTCTCCTGGGGAGCCGTCGATGAAGCTGTCGTCGTCGACGACCTGGTGCTGGACGCCGTCCTCACCGGTCACGGTGAGGTGCTCGACCTCGACCGGCGCCACCGCCGCCGCGACGATCGCGGCCGCGGCGGTCGCGGCCAGGTCGTCGGTGCACTGTCCGTCCCCGGAGAGCCGGGCGCGGCTGGACCCGTCGGGGCAGCGTGCCTCGGTCATGCGCTCGGCGACGGCGCTCGCGCGAGCCTCCTGGTCGACTGCTCTCAGGGCGAGCGAGACCCACGCCTGCCGGGTGACGCCGTCGAGCGCGTCGGCCTGGATGCCGACATCGGTGACGGTGCCGCCGTCGACGAGGCCGGCCAGCTCCTCGCCGAGCGCGGCGACCCGGGCGTCCCGCTCGGCGTCGGGCCCGGCGGTGCCGGCCGCGAGCCGGCCGACGAGGACCAGCTTGGCGAGGGGCTCGGCGTACGCCGCCCGACCAGCCTCGTACGGCGCACCGTGGGCGTAGGCCGCGATCGAGGCGGGGTGGAGGAGGAACGCGGTGGCCCGGTCGCGTGCGGCCGGCTCCTCGCCGAGCGAGACGAGCGCGAGCACCAGCTCGGCGGTGCTGTCGTAGTCCACGTACGTCGTGCCGTCGACCACGACCTCGACGTGGTCCCCGTCGACGAGCATGGTGGCGAGGTACGCCGCGAGCCGCGCGCGCGGTCCGTCGGCGACGGACGTGACGGGTGCCTGGGCAGCAGGCGGCGTGACAGGGCGTGGCGACCCGGGGCCGCCGGATCCGCTGGAGCTCCCGGGTCGAGTGGCCTCGCGCGGTGGCGCGGGCTGGCCGGCCGCGGGGCCGGGATCGGTGGTGGTGCCTGCTCCGGGCGTCGTCGGGGCGGCCGACGGAGGTGTCGTTCCGGGGCCGGTCGGGCCGGGGTCGGTCGGCTCGCCCGTCGGGTCGGTGGGTCGTACCGGTCCCGTCGCGGGCACGGTCCGGGTCACGAGCTCGCGGAAGCTGGTGCCGGACAGCCCGAGGGTGGCCTGCGCGCTGGCGCGGATCCAGCGGTCGCGCCCGCCGAGCGTGCCGCTCCGGCGGGCCTGCTGGTACTCCTCCGGGTTGTAGGCGATCGCACCGATCTCGTTGCGCAGGCTCGAGGTGCCGTTGCGCTCGGCGGTGACCTGGGCGGACAGGATGAACTCGCGCCCGCGCTGGAGGATCGTGTCGTCACCGTCGGCAGCCGCGAGTGCCTGGAGGATGAGGCCGGTGCTGTTGGTGTTGGCGCTCTCGGTGCCGACGCCACCGCCCCAGCCGCCGCCCGCCGTCTGGATGTCCTCGATCCACGCAACGGTGCGGTCGATGGGTGCCTGCAGGTCGGGGACGCCGGCGTCCTGCGCGGCGAGCAGCGCCGACAGCGCCATCGCGGTGGCGTCGCCGTCGGGCGAGGCCCCTCCGGCTGCGTCGAGCTCGTCGCAGGTGCGGCCCTGCCAGTCGGGGAAGATGAGGAAGTAGCCGTCCGAGCACTGCATGCGCAGCAGTGCGTCGGTGAGGGCCTCGCCGTAGGTGGTGTCCCCGTCCCAGATGTCGCCGATGGCCCAGGTGCCGGAGAAGGCGATGATGGCGAGGGACTGCCCGAAGGCGTTCTCGACGTCGAAGTCGTGCCGTGACCAGTCCTCGCTGTACATGGAGTCGTGGACCATGCCCGGGTGCCGGGTGAGCCCGGCGTCGACCATCCAGGGCTGCGCGACCACGTTCTTGAGGTCGTTGATCAGCAGGCGCTCGTTGAAGTAGTACTCGTCGAAGAGCTCGCTGTAGGCGCCTGCGGCCTCGGCGAGGACCAGCGTCTTGGCCAGGGCTCCCGCATCGACGCGGTCGTTGACGCCGAAGTCGACGTAGGACTGGCTCATGCCCCAGTACTCGTACCCGCGGGCGTCCAGCGCCGCCGTGAGCGGCTCTGCCACGTCCGGTCGGCCGACGGCGTACATCGCCAGGGCGGCATCGATGGTGAGCCCGAAGTCGGGGTTTCCCGGCGAGAGCGGGTTGTCGTAGAGGTGGTCGTCGGACAGCTCGCCGTCGAGCCACTGCACCGCGGCCTCGCCCGAGCTGCGGTAGGCCTGGCTGGGCCAGGCGACGAGGGTCACGAGGGCGCCGATCAGGATCAGCAGGGCGGCTCCGGCCGCGGCGTGGCGTGGTGTCTTCACCGGGTGTGCTCCTTGCGCGTCCCGAAGAAGCACCCACCCGGCGCCGAGCCGCGGCGCCAGGGGCACGTCCCCCTGCAGTGCGCGACAGTGGTCGTTGGTTCGACGTCCCCGGCTGGTGACCCGACTCGTCAGGAGAGCTCCTGACCCACGGTTGCGCGACAGTGCCGGATTTCGACCGGCTTCCCCGGCGCGGGGACGGTATGGAGTTGTGAGGCGCGGTGAGCGTACGGCGAGGTCGGCCGATCAGCCAATCCCGTGCGACCCACGCCACACGCCGGGCCCGGCGTCACGCGGGGCGGTCGCCGTCTAGGGTGGCGTCGCTGGTTCGCCCCGGCAGCCGGTCGGTGGCGAGGCAAGAGGGAACCCGGTGTGAGTCCGGGACTGCCCCGCAGCGGTGAGTGGGAACGACCGCCGTCACGAAGCACTGGGTCCGTGCGGGCCTGGGAAGCGACGGCCAGTAGGTCCGGCCACCCGTCCTCGGACGGGAGCCGGTCGCCCGCGAGTCCGAAGACCTGCCAGCTCCCGTGGGTGCGACGTCCGCGGTGGTCGGATGCCTCGAGGGCGGGCTCCACGACATGTTCGGTGGCTGGCGGCCTGGTACGCCGCGGCCCGGGTGCGTCCGTCCTCCTCGGTCCTGGCTGCTCGGGGGCGCGTGTCTGCGGTCAACCCGCACCCGAGCCGAAGGTCCATCGTGAACCGCACTCCCTCTGCGCCCGCAGCGGCGCTCGTCGTCGCCGCCGCGTTCCTCACCGCCTGCTCGCCGGGCGGCTCGTCGGCCTCCGACGACGCCTCGGGCGACGACCGTCTCCGCTTTGCCTACGCCTTCACCCCGACGACGGCGTTGTCGCCGTACTCCGACGACGCCACCACGGCGTACGCGGCGGGCGCGACCGAGACGCTCGTGCGCCTCGACCCGGCCGGTCTGCCCGAGCCCGCCCTGGCGACCGCGTGGGAGCAGGTCGACCCGACGACGTGGCGCTTCGAGATCCGCCCCGACGTCGTCTTCCACGACGGCACGCCCCTGACCGGCGAGACCGTGGCTGCGGCGCTGGACGCCGCCGCGGCGGCCGAGCCCGCCCCCCGCGCGCTCGCCGGCAGCAGCATCGACGCCACGGCGGAGGAGGGACCGAACGGCGACGTCGTCGTGGTCACCACCGCCGCGCCCGACCCGGTGCTGGTCCAGCGACTGACCTCCCCGGAGCTCGTGGTGCTCGCACCGTCCGCCTACGCGGACCCGACGCGCCCGACGCCGGTGGGCACCGGCACCGGTCCCTACGAGATCACCGACACCGACCTCACGACCCAGATGACGCTGGAGGCGAACCCCGACTACTGGGACGGTGCGCCCGCGATGGACGGTGTCGACGTCACGTTCGTCGGGGATGCCGGCGCCCGGCTCCAGGCCTTCCGGTCCGACCAGGTCGACCTCGCCCAGGCCCTGCCCGCCGCGCAGCTGGACCAGATCGCCGACGACGAGCTCCTCGCCGTACCGCTTCCCCGGACGGTGAGCCTGCACCTCACCCAGACCTCCGACGTGCTCGGGGACCCCGGGCAGCGGGAGCTGGTGCGTGCGGCCGTGGCGGAGCTCGACCTGGCCGGCACGATCTATGCCGGACGCGCCGAGCCCGCGGGCGGGCTGTTCAACGCCGCGGTGTCGGCGTGGGCGGCCGACCGTGAAGCGGCGACGTACCCGGCGGCCGCCACGGCAGCGTCCTCGACGCCGATCAGGCTGGCGACGTTCACCGACCGGCCCGAGCTGCCGGAGATGGCGACGGCGATCGCCGACGCGCTGCGGGCGGTCGGGTTCGACGTGGAGGTCGTGGCGCGCCCCTACGACGAGATGGAGACCGACTACCTCGACGGGACCTACGACCTGGTGATCATGAGCCGTTCCTACGGCCAGGACACCGCCGACCCGGTCGGCTACCTGCAGGCGGACTTCGGGTGCGACGGCACCTACAACATCAGCCGGTCCTGCGATGCGACGCTCGACGCCGAGCTCGCCGCGGCGCAGCTGGTGGCCGACCCCGACGAGCGGGCTGCCGCAGCGGTGGCGGTGGAGCAGCAGGTGCTCGGCGACGTGTGGGCCGTGCCCCTCGTGCACGACGCCACGCAGTTCGGCGTCCAGGGCGTGACCGGTCTCGCGAGCGATCCGTTCGAGCGCGCGGTCGTCACCAGCACGACGAGCGTCGACCGCTGACCCTCGCCCTCGCCCGGTGGGAGGGCGTCCGCCTGCGACGGCGGTCGGACGCCTCCCTGGTCCTCGGCCCGCTCGACCTGGCCGTCGAGCCGGGGGAGCGGGTCGCGCTCGTCGGCCCCTCGGGCGCGGGCAAGACGCTGACGGCCCGCCTCGCCTGCCTGCCGCCGCCCGCAGACCTGCGGCTCGAGGGCACGGTCGCCGTCGACGGTCGGACGGGACTGCTCGCCCAGGAGTCCGCCACCGCGCTCGACCCCGGGACCACCGTCGGACACCAGCTCGGGCTGGTGGCCCGCACACGGGCCTCGGACCGCGGCGCGGCGCGGCGTGCCGTGGCGGCGGTGCTCGACGAGCTCGGGCTCGACCCGGCGGTGGCCCGGCGCCACCCGACCGTGCTGTCGGGAGGGCAACGGCAGCGGGTGGCGCTTGCACTCGCGCTCCTGGCGGAGCCCGAGCTCCTCGTCGCCGACGAGCCGACCTCGGCCCTCGATCCGGTGACCGCCGCCGAGGTCGTCGCGACCGTACGGCGCGCGCTCGACTCCCGACGCACCGCGCTGCTGCTCGTCACCCATGACCCCGCTGTGGCCGCCGGACTGTGCGAGCGCGTCGTGCGGCTCGCGGACGGTCAGGTGCACGACGGCCTCGGACCCGAGGTCGGGCACGAGGGGATGCAGGCTCCCCACGTGCCCCGCGTGCCGGGGGAGCCGGTGCTCACCTGGTCGGCTGTGTCGCGTACCTGGCGCGCCCCGGCGCGCGGGGGCGGGCGCGGGCGCAGCACGACCGTCGGCGTCCGCGACCTCTCGCTCGAGGTGCGCTCCGGTGAGCACGTGGCCGTGCTCGGCGCCTCCGGCGCCGGCAAGTCGACCCTCGTGCGGCTCGCCGCCGGCCGTGACCGCCCCACGGTGGGCAGCGTGCGGGTCGTCGCGCGAGCCGGGCGGGCGCCGGCGCTGCAGTCCGTGCCGCAGGACGCCGGCGGGTCCTTGACGCCGTGGCGCACGGTGCGCCAGCTGCTCGTCGAGGCGCTCCGCGTCGACCACCCGGACGCCACCGATCTCGAGGAAGCCCGACTGGCCGACCTGCTCGGCGTCGTCCACCTCGGGGCCGACCTCCTCGACCGCCGCCCGGCCACGCTCTCCGGCGGTCAACGGCAGCGGGTCGCCATCGCACGGGCGCTCGCCGCCGGACCTCGGGTCCTGCTGGGGGACGAGATGCTCAGCGCGCTCGACGCCCCGACGCGCGGCGCAGTCGCGGACGCCGTGCGGGCACACGCCGACGCCGCGGGCGCGACGCTCGTCGTCTGCACCCACGACCTGGACGTCGCTGCGCGACTGGCCGCGCGGATCGTCGTGCTCGGGGACGGCAGGATCGTGGACGACGGCCCGGTCGCACTGCTGGGCGCGTACGACGCAGGATCCCCGGCACTGCGGGCTCTGCGCGAGGCGTCCGGGCACCGCGTGGGTGCGCTCCGGTGAGTGCGGTGCTGCGAGTCCTCGCCACCGTTGGCGGACTCGTGCTCGTCGTCGCGTCGCTGCCGTGGCTCCGGGGCGAGGACCCGGCCGTCACCGTGCTCCGGGTGAGGTTCCGGCAGCGGGGTCAGGACCCCGAGGCGGTGGCGGCGCTCCGCGAGCAGCTCGGCCTGGCGCCGGACCCGGTGACCGGGGCGGCGCGGTGGCTGGCCGCAGCGGCTCGCGGGGACCTGGGGGAGAGCTGGGTCAGCCGCCAGTCCGTGCTCGAGCGCGTGCAGCCCGCGGTGGCAGCCTCCGCGACCCTGGCCGGCTGCGCGATCGCGATCGCCCTGCTCCTCACGACGCTCGCGCTGTGCGGCCCTGTCGTCCGGGCGGCGCGCACGGGCACGCCGACGCGGCCCGGGCTCAAGGTCGCCGCGGTCACGGTCGCGGCCCTCCCCGAGGTGATCGTGGGCAGCCTCCTGGTGATCGCCCTCGCGGTGCACCTCCGTCTGCTGCCCGCCACCGGCTGGGACGGCTGGGGCAGCGTGGTCGCGCCGGCGCTGGCCCTCGGCGTACCGGCCGCGGGTCTGCTCACCCGCCTCCTCGCCGGCGTGCTGGACCAGGCGGTGACGGAGCAGTGGGTCACCACGTGGCGCGCCAACGGGGTGCCGACGACACCGGTGGCGTGGGCGTTGGCTCGTCGGGTGGCGGGACGCGGCGCGTCCCAGGTCGCCGTCGTGTGGGTGGGGATGCTCGGCACGGCGGTCGCCGTGGAGAAGGTGTTCAGCGTGCCGGGCGTGGGCTCGCTCGCGGTGCGCTCGGCGCTCACGCAGGACGTCCCCGTGCTCCAGGCCTGCCTGCTCGCCGTCGTCGGCCTCGGCCTGGCCGGGGCCGGTGCAGCCCTCCTCGCGCACCGGTTCCTGCTCGTCGGCGCGACCGGCCGCGACGACCTCGGCGTGACGGCCGACGCGGCTCAGGGATCGCCCCGGGTGGTCGTGGTGGTGACGGCGACGCTGGCGCTCCTCGTGATCGGTGGCCTGCCTCGCGACGGCGGCACCGCCGACCTCGGCTCCCGCCTCGCGCGTCCCGGTGCGCGTCACCCCCTCGGAGCCGATGCGGTCGGCCACGACCTCTGGGGCCGCGTCGCGGACGCCACCGTCCGCACGGTCGGCCTGGCCGTGCTCGTGAGCCTGCTGGCACTCGTCGTCGCGCTCCTCGTGGGGCTGACCGCCCGCCGTCTCCGGGTGGGCGCGATGGACGTGCTGGTGACCGTGCCGAGCACCGTCGTCGGCATGGTCGTCGCCGCCGCGCTCGGGCCGGGCCTGCTCGGCGCGTGCGTCGCCGTCGCCGCGGTCGCCTGGGTCCCGCTCGCCGTCCACGCCCGCGGCCTCGTCGTCGAGGCGCGGGGTTCGGGGCACGTCGGGGCAGCTCGCCGCCTCGGCCTCGGGCGGATGCGCGTCGGCGTCGTGCACCTCCTGCCCGGCGTCGTGGGTCCCCTGGCGCAGCACGCAGTGGCCCGCCTGCCGCTCAACGCCGTGGCGATCGCCGGGCTCAGCTTCATCGGCCTGGGCGCCGATCCCGACGCCGCCGAGCTCGGCGCGATGCTGGCCGAGGGGCTGCGCTACCTCGAGGTCGCGCCGTGGGTGGTGCTGGTGCCCGGCGGGGTGCTGTTGCTCCTCGGCGTCGGTGCCGGGGCCGCGGGCGGTGTGCGGCGTCGTGTCCACCGGGCCTGAACCTCGCCTGTGGCGCTCGACCCAGAGCCGCCGCCGCGCACCGGGGCCCGCGGCTCGGGTCGTGGACGATGGTGCGTGACCTCCGGATGGTGGAGGTAGCGTGCCGTTCGCAGCTGGTTCGGCACCTCGTACCTGGGGTGTCGTCGCAAGAGGGAACCCGGTGAGAGTCCGGGACTGTCCCGCAGCGGTGAGTGGGAACGACCTCCGTCAACAGCACTGGGTTCTGGCCTGGGAAGCGACGGACAGTAGGGGTCCTCCGAGAGGTGTCTCGGAACGGCGTGCCCACGAGTCCGAAGACCTGCCAGCGCACCGCGCGCATCCGCGTGCGGTGGTCCGGCACCTGCGGAGCACGGGTGCGACCTCGCTGCGGTCGTGCCGCACCCGGTCGCACCCCGCGCTGCGCACGTCGGACCTCCCGACGAGCTCACGAGGTATGAGACGAAGATGAGCACGACACAATCCCCACCGCGTCCGATCGGCGCAACGGTCCTGGGCTATCCCCGGATCGGTCGTCATCGCGAGCTGAAGCGCACGCTGGAGGCCTACTGGCGCGGGCAGGCGACGGCGGCTGATGTCGACCGCACGGCCAGCGCCGTTCGGCACGACGCCCTCGCCACCATGTCGGCAGCTGGCTTGGACTCCGTCCCCGTCAACACCTTCAGCCTGTACGACCAGCTGCTCGACACCGTGATGCTCCTCGGCGCGGTGCCACCGAGGTTCACGAACGTCGGCGGCGGAGCCTCGGCGTCCGGCACCGACCTCGACCTGTACTTCGCGATGGCCCGGGGCACCGACGACCAGCAGCCGCTGGAGATGACCAAGTGGTTCGACACGAACTACCACTACCTGGTGCCGGAGATCGGGGCGGCGACCCCGTTCGCGCTCGACGCGCGCAAGCCGCTGCTGGAGCACGCCGAGGCTGTCGCCGCCGGCGTCCGCTCTCGCCCCGTCGTCGTCGGACCCTGGACGTTCTTGTCACTCGCCAAGTCCGCCGCCGACGCACCGTCGACCTTCACTCCGCTCGATCGGCTGACCGAGCTGGCCGAGGTGTACGCCGACCTGCTCCGCGCCCTCGCCGATGCCGGTGTCGAGTGGGTGCAGATCGATGAGCCAGCACTGGTGAGGGACCTCGACGCAACGGCGCTCGCCAGGGTGCACCAGGTGTACAGGAGGTTGGGCGAGCTCTCAGAGCGACCCGCGATGCTGGTCGCGACCTACTTCGGCGACGCCACGGACGCGCTCGCTGCGGTCTGCAGCGCGAGAGTCGACGGCATCGCCCTGGACCTGGTTGCCGGGTCGCCGGCTCCTCCTCCCGCCCGTGTGTTCGGTACCACGCAGGTCGTCCTCGGTGCGGTTGACGGCCGCAACGTCTGGCGCACCGATCTGGAGCAGCGCCTCGGTGAGCTGCGCGCCTGGCAGGCGCTACCCGGCGCACTCTCGGTGTCGAGCAGCTGCTCGCTGCTGCATGTCCCGTACGACGTCTCGGTCGAGACCGGCCTGAACCCGGCCGTCCGTGCGTCCGTGGCGTTCGCCGATCAGAAGCTGGGGGAGGTGGTGGCACTGCAGCGTGCGTTGAGCGGCGAAGGCAGCGACGACCCGGGGGCACGTGCGGCGTTCGCGGGGTCGGCTGGTGCGAGCCGCACCCGCGCTGCCGACCTCGGCCGAGGGCGTGACGAGGTCGCGCAGCGCGTCGCCGCGATCCGTGCCGACGACCGCCGACGGGAACCGGTCGAGGTCCGGCGCGTCGCCCAGGCGCATCGGCTCCGCCTGCCGGCACTGCCGACCACGACGATCGGCTCCTTCCCGCAGACCGACGCCGTGCGCTCGGCGCGCGCCGCCCACCGTGCGGGACGGATCGACGACGCCACCTACGAGGAGCGCATGCAGGCCGAGATCGCTGATGTGGTCGCGCTGCAGGAGAGCCTCGGGTTGGACGTCCTGGTGCACGGCGAGCCCGAGCGCAACGATATGGTGCAGTACTTCGCGGAGCTGCTGGGGGGCTTCGCCACCACCGGCTCGGGTTGGGTGCAGTCGTACGGAACGCGGTGCGTGCGGCCACCGTTGCTGCACGGCGACGTCACACGGCCGCAGCCCATGACGGTGAGGTGGACCAGGTATGCCGCGAGCCTGACGGACCGTCCGATGAAGGGCATGCTGACGGGCCCCGTCACCATCCTGGCGTGGTCCTTCGTCCGCGACGACCAGCCCCGCGCGACGACCGCCGACCAGGTCGCCCTCGCACTGCGGGACGAGGTCGCCGATCTCGAGGCGGCAGGTGTTCCCATCATCCAGGTCGACGAGCCCGCACTGCGAGAGCTGCTGCCGTTGCGACGGGCCGCGCAGCAGGCCTACCTGGAATGGGCGGTCGCCGCCTTCCGGCTCGCGA
The DNA here is from genome assembly GCF_010686755.1 of Nocardioides zeae. Classification (GTDB taxonomy): domain Bacteria; phylum Actinomycetota; class Actinomycetes; order Propionibacteriales; family Nocardioidaceae; genus Nocardioides; species Nocardioides zeae. The sequence continues at coordinate 654,411 of NZ_JAAGXA010000001.1, forward strand.
CGAGCGGGGTCCGGGCGGACACGCAGGTGCACACCCACCTGTGCTACTCGGAGTTCGGCGAGGTGATCGACGCGATCGACGGGCTCGGCGCCGACGTCACCAGCGTGGAGGCCGCCCGCTCCGGCATGGAACTGCTTGCCGACGTGGCGTTGCACGGTTTCGCGGGGGCTCTCGGGCCCGGTGTCTACGACATCCACTCGCCGCGGGTGCCCTCGGCCGATGACATGGCCGCTCTCCTCCGCGCTGCGACACGAGCCCTGTCGCCCGAACAGCTCTGGGTCAACCCGGACTGCGGGCTCAAGACACGCGGGTACGCCGAGGTCCGCCCAGCACTGGCCCATCTCGTCGAGGCCGCCGCACGCGTGCGGGCCGAGCTGGAGGAAGCCGCGGGCTGACGAGTCTCACGAGGGGGCTTCGGCACGTGCCGGAGCCCCCTCTTACGACAGCGCGCGGTGCGGAGCCGCGGTGTGTTCGTCAGAGTCGGAGAGGGCGGGGCAGTGTCCCGAACTCCGGCTCCCGACCGTGCCGGTAGGCACGGATTCCTTCGACGTAGTCCGTGTCGGGCCATGCCAGATCGGCCGGGGTGCCAGCGGTGTTCTGGCGCGCCGCTGCGATGGTGGTCTGGGATCGGCGCACCAGCATCTGGGCATACCCGTGGGCGAACTCCTCGACGTCGCCGTCGACGACCTCGCTCACCAGGCCGGCGCGCTCGGCCCACGCTGCGTCGAACAGCTCGCCCCCGTAGAGCATGCGCCGCGCCCGGCCCCGGCCGACGGCGGCGACGAGGCGCTGCGTCGGGGTGTAGGGATAGACGACCCCGAGCCGGCTGGCCGTGATGCCGAACCTAGCGGTCGGCTCCGCGAAGCACAGGTCGGCCGCCACGGCGATCTCGCAGCCGCCGCCGACGCAACTGCCGCGCACGGCGGCGATCACCGGCTTGGGAGCATCCGCGATAGTCCGTTCGGCTGCCAGGTGCAGGCGGTGGAAGGCGTCGGAGTCCAGCGGCAGCTCTCGGATGTCCGCACCAGCACAGAAGTCGCGTCCCGCACCGACGATCACGATGGCAAGCACGCGCGGATCCTCACCCAACCCGCGGACCGTGAGCTCCAGCATCCGCCACATGTCCATCGTCAGCGCGTTGCACTTGTCCGGTCGGTCGAGCACGACGGTCGCGACACGTCCATCGAGCTCGGTACGGATCGTTCCGTCATCCGACAAGGCGCTCAGCTCCTCGTGGGACGGCACGGGTCGAAGGTCCTGTGTAGGAGCTCAGCGGCCGGATCAGGGCGTTGGCAGCGCGCTGCTCGACGACGTGCGCCGACCAGCCCGTCACCCGGCTCATGACGAACAGCGGCGTGAACATGGGGATGTCGATGCCCATCAGGTCGTAGACGGGCCCCGTCGGGTAGTCGAGGTTGGGGTGCAATCCTTTTCGCTCGAGCATCAGCTCGGCCAGCGCGTCGTACGTCGCCATCAGGTCGGCGGTGGCGCCCTCGGCGCCGGCGGTGATGGAGCGCAGGTGCGCCGTCATCGTCGGGACGCGCGAGTCGCCGTTCTTGTAGACGCGGTGCCCGAAGCCCATGATCTTGCGTCGGTCCGCCAGCGCTCGAGCGAGCCAGACGGGTGCGGCCTCAGCCCCGCCCTCGGCATGGATCTCTCGGAGCATGTGCATGACGGCCTCGTTGGCGCCGCCGTGGAGGGGGCCCTTGAGGGCGCCGATGGCTGCCGTGATCGCCGAGTGGAAGTCCGACAGCGTCGAGGTCACCACCCGGGCGGTGAAGGTGGAGGCGTTGAAGGAGTGCTCGGCGTACAGCACCATCGAGACCTCGAAAGCGCGGACGACCTCGGGCGCGGGCACCGCGCCGAAGCACATCTGGAGGAAGTTCTCCGCCCACCCGAGCGAGGGGTCGGGAGGGATCGGGTCGAGACCGCGCCGACGTCGCTGCTCGGCGGCGACGACGGTCGGCAGCTTGGCGAGGAGGTCCAGGGCCTTCGTGAGGTCGTGGTCCCGGTCGTCCAGCTCCTCGGTCGGGTCGTCGGCGCCGATCAGGCTCACGGCGGTGCGCAGCACGTCCATCGGGTGGCACGAGTCGGGCAGCCGTCCCAGGACGCTCTGCACGCCGCGCCCCGGCAGCCGCAGGGCCCGCTCGCGGACGCGGAGGTCCGCGAGCTCGGTCGCGTTCGGCAGTTCGCCGTGCCACAGCAGCCAGGCGACCTCCTCGAAGCAGCACTGGGCCGCGAGGTCCTGGACGGCGTAGCCGCGGTAGGTCAAGGAGTTCGTCTCGTGGTCGACGCGGCTGATCTCGGTGGTGTCGACCACCACGCCGGTGAGTCCGCGGCGGATGTCGGAAGCGTTCATCGGTGGTCCTCCTGGAGGTCGGTGCCGGGGGTGGCAGGGGGCTGCGTGGTCGGCCCGGGCACGGCGAAGTCGAAGACGGACTGGTCAAAGGCGGCGTACTCGGCGTAGCCGAGCAGCTCGTAGAGGCGCGCCCGGCTCTGCATGCGCGGCACCAAGGCGGCCTGGGTGCCGTCGGCGGAGAGTCGGGCCAGCCCTTTCTCGACCGCGCCCATGGCGAGGCGGAGCAGGGTGACCGGATAGATCACGAGCGCGACTCCCGCGTTCCCGAGCGACCGGACGTCGTGAAGGGTGCCCTTGCCGAACTCCGTCATGTTCGCGAGAACCGGCACGTCGAGCGCAGCGGCGAACCGCTCGTACTCGCCCAGGTTGGCGAGGGCCTCGGGAAAGATCATGTCGGCACCCGCGTCGACGTACGCCTTGGCCCGGTCGAGCGCGGCGTCGAAGCCCTCCACCGCGCGGGCGTCGGTGCGGGCGCAGATCACGGTTCCCGCATCGGTCCGCGCCGACACCGCTGCGCGGATGCGCCGCTTCATCGTCGCGACGTCGACGACCTGCTTGCCGTCGAGGTGCCCGCACCGCTTGGGGTTGACCTGGTCCTCCAGGTGGAAGCCCGTGACGCCGGCTGCCTCGAGGAGCGTGGTCGTCCGTGCGGCGTTCATCGGTTCCCCGAACCCGGTGTCGGCGTCGACGAGGGTGGGCAGGTCGGCGGCGGCGCTGATGTCGCGCGCCCGCTCGGTCACCTCGGTGAGCGTGGTCAACCCGATGTCGGGGAGCCCACGTTCGGCGGCCATCACCGCCCCGGAGATGTAGGCGCCGTCGAACCCGTGCTCCTGGATCAGCCGGGAGGAGAGCGGTGTGAACGCGCCGGGGAACCGCAGCGGCCGGCCTGTGGAGCGCGCTTCGAGCAAGGCGTGGCGCAGGGCCCACCGTCGCTCGGACGGCGCCCAGCTCCGGGCGGGACCGCTCACAGCAGACCCTCCGGTGCGTCGGCGAGCGTGACGAGGTCGGCCTCGACCGTGAGGCCCCGCAGCTCGTGCGCGGCGAGGTCGGGCAGGCGTTGCACAGCCGCCAGGAAGCGGTCCTGCTCGGTCGGGGAGACGATCCCGTCCGCGAGGGTGCGGAACTTCGCGACGTACTGCTCGCGCGCGAACGGTCGCGCCCCCGCCGGGTGGGCGTCGGCCACGCCGAGCTCGTCGACCACCACCGTCCCGTCGTCGAGCGTGATCTCGACCCGGCCGCCGAACTGCGGCTGCGCGGCGTGGTAGGCGGCTGTCCAGTGCGGGTCCTCGACCGTCGACACCTTGTGCCACAGGGTGACCGTCTCGCTTCGGCTCGCGCGCTCGGGCGCGTAGGAGTCGACGTGGTGCCAGGCGCCGTCCTCCAGCGCGACCGCGAAGATGTACATGATCGAGTGGTCGAGGGTCTCCCGGCTCGCGCTCGGGTCCATTTTCTGCGGGTCCTCGGCACCGGTGCCGATCACGTAGTGCGTGTGGTGCGAGGTGTGGATGACGACCGAGCGCACCCGCGACGTGTCGGGGACGCGGTCGCGCATCCGTCGGGCGAGGTCGATCAGCGCCTGGCTCTGGTACTCCGCCGAGTGCTCCTTGGTGTAGGAGTCGAGGATCGCACGCTTCGCTTCGCCCGGGCCCGGCAGGGGGACGGTGTAGGTCGCGTCCGGACCGCCGAGCAGCCACGCGATCACCCCGTCCTCGCCCTCCCAGATCGGTGCCGGGGCACCCTCGCCGCGCAGCGCCCGGTCCATCGCCTCCAGGGCGAGCTTGCCGGCGTGGGCGGGGGCGTAGGCCTTCCACGACGAGATCTCGCCCTTGCGCGACTGCCGGGTCGCGGTGGTCGTGTGCAACGCCTGGCCGATGGCCTGGTAGGTGACCTCGGGCGGAGCATCCAGCAGGGTCCCCAGGCCCGCTGCGACGGACGGCCCGAGGTGGGCGACGTGGTCGATCTTGTGCGCGTGCAGGCACATCCCGCGGGCCAGGTTGATCTGAACCTCGTAGCCCGTCGCGATCGCGCGCACCACGTCGTGGCCGGTGGCACCGACGTGCTGGGCGGCGGCCAGGAGGGCGGGAACGTTGTCGCCCGGGTGGCTGTACTCAGCGGCGAGAAACGTGTCGTGGTAGTCCAGCTCGCGCACCGCCACCCCGTTCGCCCACGCGGCCCACTCCGGCGCGACGCGGACGGACGCAGGTAGCCCGAACAGCGTGGCTCCTCGCTGGACCGGACGGCTCAGGGCCTGTCCGCGTGCGGCCACGACCGGGCGACGGTCGAGGGACGCCACCGCCACGGCCGCGTTGTCGATCACCCGGTTGACCACCATGTCGGCGACGTCACCGGGCACCTCGACCGGATCGGCCGCGAGGAGCGCCAGCTTCCATGCGAGCTGCTCCTCGCGTGGAAGGTGCTCCAGACTGCGATAGGTACGGACGTGGTGGTCGATCATGCATGTCCTCCGGTTCGTCGTCGTGCTGTGACGACCGCAAGGCTCGGTGTGCCGTCCTTCGCGCAGAAGGGTGCGAAGCTGCGAATTTCTGCCAGTCAGGGTTGGAGACCGACCGGTAGCCCGGCTATACGGTGCCGAGCATGAGGAGGCTGACGCCCATGACGACGGCGCCGCAGGAGGCCGCGCGTGCCGCGCGCCCGCGGGACACCAGTCGATCAGCGTTCGGGAGCAGCTCGACGCAGCTCACCGCCACCATCACGCCGGCGATCGAGGCGAAGACGACACCGCAGACGTCCGGTGGCAGCGTGGCCGACAGGACGACGTAGCCGATCAGCGCTCCGAGCGGCTCGGCGAGGCCCGACGCGGTCGCCAGAGCGAACGCACGCGGCCCGCCGATGCCCGTGCCGTACAGCGGGGCTGCGACGGCAACACCCTCCGGCACGTTGTGGAGGGCGACGGCCATCGCGACGAGGAGTCCTGCCCTCGGGTCGTCCACTGCCGTCACGAACGTCACCAGTCCCTCGGGAATGTTGTGCGCTGCAACGGCCAACGCGACGAGAACGCCGCTGCGTCGTACCCGTCTCCTGGTGGCCTCCGCATCGTGGTACCGACCTCGCCCGCTCTGCTCGGACGCACCTACTGCCTTGCCGAGCCGTCTCGCCGCCACGACGACCGACGCCGCTGCGAGTCCTGCGGACCCGGTGGTCACGAGCCATGCCTGGGACCACGAGCCCAGGCTGCTCCGCAGGGAGGCCGCACTGGCGGGAAGGATCTCCACCGCGGCGACGACCAGCATCGCGCCGGCAGCGAAGGCCAGCGCGACCCCGAGTCCGTGAGGAGTCCGCACGCGCGGGTGCAGGGCGAGCAGCCCGCCGAGCGACGTTGCCAGTCCGGCCACCAGCGTCAGCAGGAATGCGGTCAGCACGTCCCTGATGCTAGGCGTCGGTCTCAGCCCGTCAGCCGCACCCGGTGCACAGTGTCAGCTGCTCGTGCGCATGGCCAGCGGGTAGGGGACGAAGGTGCTGCGGTGGTCCTCCACCGCGAGCTGCCCGCCGATCGGCGGCGCTGCCCGCTGGGGACAGCGCGGACGTTCGCACGTCTTGCAGCCGGGGCCGATGGGCATCACGGTGCGGGAGTCCTCGATGTCGAGCCCGTCGGCGTACACGAGGCGACCGGAGTGCCGGACCTCGCACCCGAGCCCGACGGCGAACGTCTTGGCGGGTTGACCGTGGCCGGCACGGTTGCGGGTGAGGGACCGCGCTACCCAGAGGTAGCGCTGGCCGTCGGGCATCTCCGCGACCTGCGTGATCACCCGGCCCGGGGCGGCGAACGACTCGTAGACGTTCCACAACGGACACGTCCCGCCGGAGCGGGAGAAGTGGAACCCCGTCGCCGACTGTCGCTTCGAGATGTTGCCAGCACGGTCGACCCGAACGAAGATGAACGGGACGCCTCGCATCCCCGGTCGCTGCAGCGTGCTGAGGCGGTGGGCGATGGTCTCGTAGGAGACCCCGAAGTGGTCGGCCAGCAGCTCGAGGTCGTAGCGGAACTTCTCCGCCGCTCGGAAGAACGGCGTGTACGGGAGGATGAAGGCTCCGGCGAAGTGGTTGGCCAGCCCGATCCGCGCGAGATGCCGCGCTTCGTCGCTGGGCCAGGGCTCTGCGTCGAGGAGTCCGTCGATCAGGTCGCCCTGCTCGAGGTAGGCGAGCTCGGTGGCGAGCCGGAATGCCTGCTGCCCGGGACGCAGGTGCGGCGAGAAGGTCAGCACGCGGCTCGCCGCGTCGTAGCGGTGCATCTCCCCGGTCGGTGCGCCCTCCTCGCGGGGTCGCACCGCGACCGTAATGCGGTGTGTCTGCGCCAGGTACTCGCGGAGACGCCGGCGCACCTCGCCCCGCCGGGTGCCCACGGCACGCGCGCTCTGCTCGGCTGCCTGGTCGAGCTCGTCGACGTAGTTCTGGTAGCGGTAGAAGTAGTCGCGCACCATCTCGTGGGGGCTGTTCGCCGTCGCCGACGAGCGCGAGTCGGTGAGCGCAGCGAGGTGGTCGCCGGCCTCGCGGTAGCGTCGGTACAGCTCGATCACCGCCTCGGCGACCTCCGGCATCCGTCCCGCGAGCTCCTGGAGGTCGGCGAGTGGCACCGGGCTCGCACCCGGGCGACCGGGGAGCGCCTCCCGCAGCTCGATCATCGCCCGCGCCGTGTCGCGCGGGGCGAAGAACCCGGGATCGATGCCGAAGACCTCGTTGATCCGCAACAGCACCGAGACCGTCAACGGACGGGTGTCGTGCTCGATCTGGTTGAGGTAGCTCGGCGAGATGGCCAACACCTTGGCGAGGTCGACCTGGGTCATCCCGCGGTCCTGGCGCATCCGGCGGAGGCGACCGCCGGCGTAGACGCGGTCCATGAGCGGCACATTAGCCCGATCTTTGCGAAGGATGCCTTCGCAGCCTTCGCAGAACGGCGGGATGTGGTTGTCAGAACTTCGCCTCTTGCGTGCCTCGCCCTGCTCGATGCGGGCGGGGGAACGTCGTCCTCGACATCGCCCCCGTACGGGCACCCGCCTTCCGGCGGAGCCCCACGAGCAGAGGAGCTCCCCTTGACCGAGCAGACCACCACCTCCCCCACCGCCGAGGAGCTCGACGCCGCGTGGGCGTCCGACCGGCGCTGGGCGAACGTCGCCCGCGACTACACCGGCGCCGATGTCGCCCGGCTGCGCGGATCGGTCCAGGAGGCACACACGCTGGCCGATCGTGGTGCACGCAAGCTCTGGGACTACGTGACGGGGCAGGTGGAGGGCGTCGACTACGTGAACGCGCTCGGCGCGCTCACCGGGAACCAGGCCGTCCAGCAGGTCCGCGCCGGGCTGAAGGCGATCTACCTGTCAGGTTGGCAGGTGGCCGCGGACGCGAACCTCGCCGGCCAGACCTACCCCGACCAGAGCCTCTACCCGGCCAACTCCGTGCCGGCCGTCGTGCGCCGCATCAACAACGCCCTGGCCCGGCAGGACCAGCTCGAGACGGCGGAGGGCACCGTCACGCAGGACTGGTTCGCGCCCATCGTCGCTGACGCCGAGGCCGGGTTCGGCGGGCCGCTCAACGCATACGAGCTGATGAAGGCCATGATCGCCGCCGGCGCCGCCGGCGTGCACTGGGAGGACCAGCTCGCCAGCGAGAAGAAGTGCGGTCACCTCGGCGGCAAGGTGTTGATCCCCACCCAGCAGCACGTGCGGACGCTCAACGCCGCCCGGCTCGCAGCCGACGTGTCCGGTGTCCCGACCGTGGTGATCGCTCGCACCGACGCCCAGGCCGCGACCCTGTTGACCAGCGACGTCGACGAGCGCGACCGCCGGTTCCTCACCGGCGGACGCACCGCCGAGGGCTTCTTCGAGGTCAGCAACGGCATCGAGCCGTGCATCGACCGCGGCATCGCGTACGCCGCGTACGCCGACCTGCTGTGGATGGAGACGTCCGAGCCCGACCTCGAGCTCGCTCGGCAGTACGCCGAAGCCATCAAGAAGGAGCACCCCGACCAGCTGCTCGCCTACAACTGCTCGCCGTCCTTCAACTGGAAGAAGCACCTCGACGACGCGACCATCGCGAAGTTCCAGCGCGAGCTCGGCGCGATGGGCTACACGTTCCAGTTCATCACCCTGGCCGGCTTCCACGCGCTCAACCACTCGATGTTCGACTTGGCCCACGGCTACGCCCGGAGCGGCATGAGCGCCTACGTCGAGCTGCAGGAGAGGGAGTTCGGCGACGAGTCCCGCGGTTACACCGCCACCCGCCACCAGCGCGAGGCCGGCACCGGCTACTTCGACGCGCTCGCCACGACCATCAATCCCGCCTCGTCGACGACCGCGATCAAGGGATCCACGGAAGAGGAGCAGTTCTGATGTGCGCCCCCACCCGCAACGACATGCAGCTGCTCGGCAGCGTCGGCGAGCGCGACCACGAGATGCTCACCGATGGAGCGCTCGGCATGGTCCGGATGCTCCACCACAAGTTCGACGACACCCGGCGAGCCCTGCTTGCGGCCCGGGCGTCGCGCGACCCCGGGACGGTGCCTGACTTCCTGGTGGAGACCGCGAGCATCCGCGAGGACGAGACGTGGCGCGTCGCCGGTGCTGGACCTGGGCTCGAGGACCGTCGCGTCGAGATCACGGGGCCGGTCGACCGCAAGATGACCATCAACGCGATGAACTCCGGTGCCTGCTGCTGGCTCGCCGACTTCGAGGACGCCACGTCGCCCACGTGGCGCAACATCATCGACGGCCAAGTCAACCTCCACGACGCCGTCAGCCGCGTGATCTCGCTCGAGCAGGCCGGCAGGACCTACCGGCTCGCCGAGGACCGTCGGCTTGCCACGATCATCGTCAGGCCGCGCGGCCTGCACCTCGACGAGAGGAACGTCCGCATCAAGGGCATGCCCGTCGCGGGGGCCCTCGTCGACTTCGGGATCTTCCTCCACCACAATGCGAAGCGACTCGTTGCTCAGGGCCTTGGGCCGTACTTCTACCTGCCCAAGCTGGAGAGCCACCTCGAGGCGAGGTGGTGGGATGAGGTGTTCACGAGCGCCGAGAGGTGGCTCGGGCTGGACCACGGAACCATCCGTGCCACCGTGCTCATCGAGACGCTGCCTGCCGCGTTCGAGATGGAGGAGATCCTCTATGAGCTCCGCGACCACGCTGCCGGACTCAACGCCGGCCGCTGGGACTACATCTTCTCCACCATCAAGACGCTCGGCGACAACCCGTCGTACGTGCTCCCCGACCGCTCGGCGATCACCATGACGGTGCCGCACATGCGCGCCTACACCGAGCTGCTCGTGCGCACCTGCCACAAGCGTGGTGCGCACGCGATCGGTGGGATGGCGGCGCTGATCCCCAGCCGCGACCCGGCCGAGAACGAGCGTGCCTTCGCCGCCGTCCGCGCGGACAAGGACCGCGAGGCGGCTGACGGCTTCGACGGATCCTGGGTCGCGCACCCCGGCCTGGTCGCCACCTGTGACGATGCCTTCTCGACCGTCCTGGGTGAGCGACCGAACCAGCTCGACCGACTGCGGGACGACGTCGACGTCACCGCTGAAGACCTCCTCGCCATCGGGAAGATCTCCGGCGCCGTCACCGAGCAGGGCATCCGCACGAACGTCACCGTCATGCTCGGCTACACCTCGGCCTGGCTCGACGGTCGCGGCGCCGTGGGCATCAACGGCCTGATGGAGGACGCCGCCACGGCTGAGATCTCCCGCAGCCAGCTCTGGCAGTGGATCCGCCACGCGGTGCCGATCGCCGACACCACCAGTGTCGTGACGCGCGAGCTCGTCGAGTCCCTCCTCCAGACCGAGCTCGAGCAGTACGACGCGCCGCGCGCCCGCGTGCTCTACGACCTGTTCGTCCGCACCACCCTCGCGGACGAGCTCCCCGACTTCCTCACCTCGATCGCCTACCGCGAGCAGCTCCTCGAGGAGGCTGTTCGCTGAGCCGACGAGGGTGACCGTCTGCACGCACAGTCGGTCACGGAGGAGACGCCGGGTCCGGGTTCCAGATGTGCGGGCCGGCGGCGAACGGCGTCGTGCCCCACACGGGCACGGCGCCGTTTCGTCATGAAGCGCGGCGGGTGTCTCTCCATCGAGCTCAGGCGGCGGGCTCCCTGCTCTCTGCTCTGCTCTCTGCACGTCGGCGCGGCCTCGCCCACCTCCTGGGATCTCGACGAGGAGCACGCCGGGAAGCACCGAGAGTCCGGTACCGAGATCAGGGTGAGACCTTGCGACGCCCCACCGGATCGGACCTCAGCCGATACTGCTGGGGGATGAGGCACGTCGTCGCGCCCACCAGGCCAGCAACCTCGCCTGCTGGCGCTCGGCCCAGAGTCGTCGACGGCGAAGGCGTCTGCTCTCGTACATGTGGTCTCGCTCCTGCGGTCTAGTGCTGCCAGCCGGCGGCCCAGGCGACCACGGCCCGCACCGCGGGGTCGGGGTCGGCGGCGAGCCGGGCGAGCAGGTCGGGGTGGCACAGGCGGTGGGCGGCGACCCAGCCCCGCACCCGGGGACTGCGGTCTGCGGCGAGGGCTGTGAGCACCCAGGTCGGTGTGCGCGGGTTGCGCGCGACGCACGCCCGTACCGACGGGTCGGCGTCGTCCGCGAGGTGCTCGAGGACGTCGATCGGTGCGTGGTGGGACAGCGCCGCGCTCTCGCGGATCGCCGGGGTCGGATCGGCGGCCAGGGCACGCACGCGGCGTACCTTGCTCGCCGACGCCGGGGGAGAGGTGAAGGCGGACAGCGGGGGGCCGCCCTCGCCGGAGGCGGCGAGGGCGGCCCGGTGGGCCGGGCTGAGGAAGCCGATGCAGGACATCGTCTCAGTCCTGCCGCGCGTTGACCTCGTAGGAGGTGTTGATGGCCTCGAAGAAGTTGACGAGCTGCAGCGTGTCGTTCGCCGCTGCCATCCACTTCGCCGGGTTGGCGACGCCGTAGTGCGGGCCGAAGCCGAGCTCGTCGAGGCGTCGGTCGGCCAGGTAGCGCACGTACTGGTTGATGTAGTCGGCGTTGAGGCCGAGGATCCCGTTCGGCAGGAGGTCGCGGTTGTAGGCCTCCTCCATCTCGACGGCGTCGAGGATCATCTGCTTGATCTCGGCCGCGAACTCCTCGGTCGCGACGTCCGGGTTCTCCTCGAGCACGGTGAGGACGAGGTTGATGCCGAACTTCAGGTGCAGCGACTCGTCGCGCACGATCCAGTCGATGAGCGAGCCGAAGTTCCGCAGCAGGTTCCGCTGCCGGAAGCTCAGCGCGACCATGAACCCGGAGTAGAACCAGATGCCCTCGAGGATGACGTTGTAGGCGATCAGGTTCCGCACGAAGTCGCGCTTGCCCTCGACCGTGGTGATGTCCAGGGTCTGCTCCGTCATCCGCTTGATGAAGCGCACCTCGAACTCCTCCTTCGCCGCCATCGAGGGCACGTCGACGTGCGCCGCGTAGGCGGACTCGCGGTCGATGGGGAACGTCTCGAGGACGTACTCGAAGCTCATGCAGTGGTTGGCCTCCTCCCACATCTGCTTCGCGAGGTAGAGGTGACACTCCGCTGCGTTGACGTAGGGGTACACCCCGAACGCGAGAGCCTTGTTGACGAGCAGCTCGCTCGGGTTGAAGTAGCTCATCAGGAACGTGAGGGCGCGACGCTCGTCGTCGCTCATCCGCTCGAAGTCGGCGAGGTCCTCGCCGAGCTGCACCTCGTTGGGGAACCAGGTGTTGGCCACGGCCTGGTCGTAGAGCTCCATCGCCCACGGGTAGGTGACGGGCTTGAGCAGCAGGCCCTCCTCGATGCCGGTGCCGAGGATGCCCCGGCGGCCCTTCGCGGCGCTCACTGGCACGACTCGCACTGCAGCCGCTCCTGCGGGTCCACCGGGCAGGCGGCATCGCCCACCACCTCGAGCTCCTGCACGTCGTCGGGCACGACGGCCGGTACGGCGGGGACTGCCGGCGCCGCTGCCCCGAAGCCGCGACGCGCGGGGGCCGCTGCGCCGAACCCCCGGCGGGCACCGGAGGCCGCCGGGGTGCGGGCCTCCGCCTTGTTGACCTTCACGGTGCTCTGCTCGGCCGTGTGCCGCGGCATCATGTGCAGGTAGTAGGTGGTCTTGACGCCCATGCGCCACGCCGCGGCGTACAGCTCCACCATCGACGCGACGCTCCGGTCCGCGAGGTAGATGTTGCGGCTGATCGCCTGGTCGATCCACTTCTGGGCCCGTGCCGCGACCTCGAGGTAGGCGAGCCCCGGCAGCTGGAACGACGTCTGGTAGATCTCGACGAGCCCGCGGGGGATCGTCAGGTCGTCGCGCTCCGCGGCGACCTGGGCGAGGTCGCCCTGGTGGCGGAGCAGGTCGTCCCGCACCTCCTCCCAGAGCCCGGCGGCGCGCAGGTCCTCGACGAGGTTGCGGTTGACCTCGAGGAACTTGCCCGAGCTGGTGGCGCGGCTGAAGATCTGGCTGAACTGCGGGTCGAGGCCGGGCGTGGTGCCGGCGACGAGCCCGATGGACGCGGTGGGGGCGATGGCCAGCAGCGTCGAGTTGCGGATGCCACCGGCCACCTTCTCCCGCAGCGTGCGCCAGTCGAGGCGGGTGGTGCGGTCGACCTCGACCGGTACGCCGCGGTCCGCCTCGAGGAGGTCGAGGGAGTCGATGGGGACGAGGCCCTGGCTCCACCGCGAACCGGGGAAGTTCGCGTAGGAGCCGCGCTCGCGCGCGAGGTCGGCGGAGGCGTCGATGGCGTGCCAGGAGACGAACTCCATGATCTGGTCGATGAGCTCGTAGGCCTCCGGAGAGGCATAGCTGTGGCCGAAGCGCTCGACGACGTCGGTGAACCCCATGACCCCGAGCCCCAGGGCGCGGTTGAGCTCGTTGGAGTGCTCCGACTCAGGCACCGAGGAGATGGTGACGTCGATGAGGTTGTCGAGCTGACGCACGGCGAGGCGGGTCGACTCCGCGAGCCGGTCCCAGTCGATGCGGGCGCCCTGCCCGCCGGCGCCGCGGCGCCGGCCCACGACGTGCCGGGACAGGTTGATCGACGCGAGGTTGCAGACCGCGACGTTCTCGCTGTCCTGGGGCAGGCAGATCTCGGTGCACAGGTTGGAGAGGTGGATCGTGCCCGTGTTGTGGTTGAGGGCGCGGGTGTTGATCGTGTCCTTCCACGTCAGCCACGGGTGCGAGGTGGACTGCAACGCGGTCAGGATGGCCTTGAACTGCTCGCGGGCGCCGATCTTCTTGTGGCGCAGCCGCCCGGCCTCCGCCTCCGCGGCGTACTCCGCGTAGCGGCGGGAGAACGCGGCCCCCGTCAGCTCGACGAGGTCGGGCACCTCGGCCGGGTCGAAGAGGTACCACGGCTGGTCGGCCTCGACGCGCTTCATGAAGTCGTCGGAGATCCACACGGCGGTGTTGGCCGTACGGGTGCGGCGGTAGGGGTCTCCCGAGTTCTGGCGCAGGTCGAGGAACGCCGGGAAGTCGAGGTGCCAGTTCTCCATGTAGAAGCACAGCGCACCGAACTTCTTGCCGCCGCGGCTGACGGCACGCAACGTCGAGTCGATCGTGTGCATGAAGGGGATCGGTCCGGTCGAGGTCGTGTTGTTGGAGGCGATCGGCGAGCCCTCGGCGCGGAGCTTGGTGACCGAGAGGCCGATGCCACCGGTGCCCTTGGTCAGCCACATGACGTCGCGCACCGACTTCGCGATGTGCTCGATCTCGTCCTCCATCTGCATCACGAAGCAGTTGGAGAGCTGGCTGTAGGTCGTGCCGGCGTTGACGAGGGTGGAGCCTGCGGCGAGGTACTCGAGGCGCGACATCTTGTCGTAGAAGCGCTCCGCCGCACGGGTGGGGTCCTCCTCGTTCAGCGCGAGACCCATCGCGACGCGCATCCAGAAGAACTGCGGCATCTCCAGCGGCCGTCCGTCGGGGCCGGCGATCATGTAGCGCGTGCGCATCGTCTGGACGCCGACGTAGCGCAGCAGGTCGTCGCGGTCGGGGTCGAGGGCGGCGCCGAGCCGCTCGAGGTCGAAGAGCTCGCCGAGACGTGGGTCGAGGAGCCCGAGCTCGACGCCGCGGAGGACGAACGCGACGAACGCCTCGCCGTGGAACGCGTAGACCTCGTCGCGCGTCACGCCCTCACCGAAGATCGCCTTGTAGAGGCTCTTCACGAGCAGGCGCGAGGCGATGGTGTCGTAAGCCGGGTCGTCCTTCACGTTCTGCAGCGCCACCTGCACGACGGCCTCGTCCAGCTGCTCGCTGGTGATGCCGTCGAAGAGCGTGATCTCGAGCTCGGAACGGAGCTGTGTCGCGCGGGCGACCCCGTCGTCGAGACCGGTGGCGGCCTCCTCGATGGACCGGGCGATCTCGTAGCCGTCGTACGGCGCACGGGTGCCGTCACGCTTGACGACCTCGATCCGGCCGTTGGTCGTGGTGCTCATGGTCGTCTCCACCCCTCGTGGAACGTCGCGGTATGCACGTCCGCGGACGAGAGGGGTGGGGGAACGGACGCCACCAGGACCGTGCCTCCGGACGGGACGCACGACGATGGGCGGTCGATCCTCCGACCCTCCCTCGGGGTCGCGGACCCTCGCCCGTCGGGGGCGAGGCACTGGCAGGTCTTCGGACTCGTGGGCAATCGTGCTGCGGCCTACTGTCCGTCGCTTCCCAGGCTGGCCGGCGGCCGTGCCCAGTGCTTGTTGACGGAGGTCGTTCCCACTCACCGCTGCGGGGCAGTTCCGGTCTTCCACCGGATTCCCTCTTGCGACGACCCGCCTGGAGGACGGGCCGAACCAGCTGCGTCGACCACCATATATGGAAATCGCATCAGTGTAACTACCCAGATGTTGGGATTGTTCTCACCGTGGCGGGGAGGCGCGTCAGCGCACCCAGTCGTTGCCCGGCAGCTCGTCGAGCGCTGTGATGTCGAGCGTGGGCTCGATGCCGGACTCCGGCGCCAGCCCGAAGTGCTCCATGGCCGAGCGCACCCACTCGGCGGCGTCGATGTTCATCGGCCCCGAGACCCACATGGCGTAGGGCAGGTTGACGAAGCGTTCCTCGCGCACCGCGTCCAGGTCGCGCGAGGCCGGGTTGGCCCGCAGCACGGCGACCTTGTCCTCGTAGGACTGGCCCGGGTAGTCGACGAAGAAGATGACGTCGGGGTCGGAGGCCGCGAGCGTCTCCCAGCCGACCTCGGTCCAGGTGTCGTCCACCTCGGCCGTCGCGTTGGTGATGCCGGCGGTGTCGAAGATGGCCTGCGGTCCGCCGAACGAGCCCGACGTGAAGATGGCGTCGGTGCCGGAGTCGAAGAGGAACGCCGTCGGCTGCTCGTCGCCCCGCGGGGCCGCCTCGAGGGCGGCCCGGCGTTCCTCGATGTCGTCGACGACCGCCGCGGCGGTGTCGCTGTGGCCCGTCAGCTCGCCGATGTTGGTGAGGTCGGTCGTGAGCGCCGTCCAGGCGTCCATCGTGCCGCGGGCGCCGTCGTCCTGCCGGCAGGTCTCACTGAGCAGGTAGGGCGTGATGTCGTGCTCGGTGAGCATCTCGGGCAGGAGGTTGCGGGCCTCGCTGAAGCCGTAGCCGTAGCCGGCGAACATCATCTGCGGGTCGACGGCCAGGACGTTCTCCAGCGTGGGGAACTCGTCGCCGACGACGGTGAGCTCGTCGACCCGGTCGTCGGGGTAGGCCAGCTCCAACAGGTCCTGGTCGCGCGCCATCCCGGTCACGGCGACCAGCTCGTCGCGCGCGCCGGCGGCGAGCACGATCGAGATGATGCCGCCGTCGTACGCGTAGAGCTCGGTGACCGGGCCGTCGACCGTGACGTCCTCGCCGCAGTTCTGCACGGTGATGGCGCCCGCGCCCGAGGCGGAACCCGAGCTGCCCTCGGAGGCGCACGCGGCGAGGGTCGGGGCGGAGAGGGCGAGCGTCGCCAGCAGGGCGAGGGGTCGGGTCGTCGTCATGGGTGGTCCCTTCGAGCGTGGATGAGGAGGTGGGGCTGGTCGAGGTGCGGGTGCGGGACCTGGACGGACCCGACCCCGAAGTGGCGGTCGACGTGGCCGGCGGCCAGCACGTCGGCGGGCGGGCCGACGGCGACGACGGTGGCGGGACCCCGGGGGCCGGTGGCGCCGCTGGGATCCCCGTCGTCGGGCCAGCCGACGACGGCGAGCACGTCGAAGTACCGCAGGGCCAGGTCGAGGTCGTGGATGGTCGCGACGAGGGTCTCGGCCTGTCCGGCGAGCACCTCCAGCAGCCGCAGCTGCCACGCGACGTCGAGGTGGTTGGTGGGCTCGTCGAGCAGCATGACGGGGCACTGCTGCGCCAGTCCGCGGGCGAGGACCGCGCGGCGCCGCTCGCCGCCGGACAGCTGGTCGCACGGGTTGTCGACCCGGTCCGCGAGACCGACGGCGTCGAGGGCCGCCAGCACGACGTCCCGCTCATCGCGCCCGCCCCGGGCCCAGGGCCGGGTGCGGGGCACGCGCCCGAGTGCCACCATCTCGCCCACGAGGAGCTCGGCGGCGACGACCTCCTCCTGCGGCACGTAGGCGACGCGCCGGGCACGCTCGCGAGCCCGCACGTCGTGGAGGTCCTCGAGCCGACCGTCCGGACCGGCGAGCTCCGCCGTGCCGCTGCCGTGGTGCAGCACCCCGGCCAGGACCCGCAGGAGGGTGGACTTGCCGGCCCCGTTGACGCCGACGATCCCGAGCCGCTGCCCGTGGGGTACGTCGAGGTCGACGTCCGCGAGGATGCGGCGGCCCCCGAGGCTCACGCCCACGCCGCGCAGCCGTGCGGCGAGCCGGTCGCCGTTCGTCGTGCCGGTCACTGCTGGCCCCCGAACCGGTAGCGGCCGCGCCCCATGAGCAGCAGGAAGAGGGGCGCGCCGACCACGCCCGTGACGACGCCGAGCGGGATCTCCTGCGGGCGCACGGCGAGGCGGGCGACGACGTCGACCCACAGCAGGAACAGGCCGCCGCCGAGGGCGGCGACCGGCAGGACGACGCGGTGGCGCGCGCCGACGACGAGGCGGGCGGCGTGGGGCACGATGAGGCCGACGAAGCCGATGCCGCCGCTGACGGCGACGAGCACGCCGACGAGCACGGCCAGCCCGACGAAGAGCGTCGTGCGCATCGCGGCGACGTTGACGCCGAGGGCTGACGCGGTGTCGGGCCCGGCCGCCAGGGCGTCCATCCAGCGGTGCAGCGCGAGCATGCCGGCGCTGAGGACCGCGACGAGCACCGCCGGGATCCAGAGCTTCTCCCAGGTCGCGCCGCCGACGCTGCCGAGCATCCAGAACATCACCGAGTTCGCCGCCCGCGGGTCACCGCTGAGGAAGACGAGGAACGACGCGATGGCCGAGAGGCCGGAGGAGAGCACGACCCCGGAGAGCACCAGCCGCAGCGGCGTCAGGCCGCCCTGGGCCGTGGCGACGAGCCACACGAGCAGCGCCGAGCCGACGGCCCCGAGCAGTGCGCCGGTCGACACGGCGTAGATGCCGAGACCGCCCAGGACGCCTGTCGTGATGACGGCGGTCGCGCCGACCGAGGCGCCCGAGCTGATGCCGAGCAGGAACGGGTCGGCGAGCGGGTTGCGCACGAGGGTCTGCATCCCGACGCCTGCCACCGCCAGCCCGGCGCCGACGACCACGGCGAGCAGGGCCCGCGGCATGCGCAGCTCCCAGACGATGACGTCCCACCGGCCGGGGTCGCGACCCGCGAAGCGGTCGGTGACCGCGCCGACGACCTCGCCGACCGGGATCCGCTCCGAGCCGAACGCGAGGGACGCCACGAGGCTCCCCAGGGTCGCGAGGACCAGGAGCAGCAGGAGGGGCCAGAACGCGAGCCGGCGACGTACGGAGCTGCGCCGCGGCTTCTCGCCGTGGCTCACCGCCGGGTGTGACGGGCGCGGGCGACGGTGGGTCGGGGAGGGAGCACGGCGGAGCCTCTCGGTGTTGGCGCCCTGGTCGCGAGGGGCCGTCGTGAACACGTGAGCCGACAGGTCTTCGGACTCGGGTTCACCCGACGGCACGGCCTTCCCAGGGCGTTGCTGCCCCAGTGGCTTCGTCGTGCCGTCGTCGCCCTCACCGCTGCGCGCCAGTCCCGGAGTTGCACCGGAGTTCCCTGGCATCCAAGGGATGCGTTCGACTCGAGGCGCACGCTAGCAGCACGCGGACGCCGGCGCTCCGGAGGTCGGGTCCTCGTCTAGGGTCCACGACGTGACGGTGGACCGGCGCGCCCTCCTGACGGACCGTGGGTTCCTCCGGCTCTGGGCCGGTACGTCGGCGTCCGGCCTCGCGACGTGGGCGATGCCCTTCGTGCTCGGGCTCGCGGTCGTCGACGGGTCGCTGGGTGCGCCGGCCCTCGGGGTGGCCCTCGCCGCCCGCACCGTCGGCTTCCTGGCGGTGCTCCCCGCGGCGGGTGTGCTCGCCGACCGCCATGCCCCGCGCGTCGTCGTGCTGGTGGCCTCCGCGGTCGCCGCCGGCGGCTCCTTCGCCCTCGCAGCGGCGCTGGGACGCTCGGTCGTCGCGACGATGGTGGCCGCGCTGCTGGTCGGTGTCGGGCAGGGCGCCTGCCGCCCGGCCTTCCAGGCGCTCGTGCCGGCGACGGTCGCCGAGCCCGACCGCCAGGCCGCCAATGCCGCCATCACGGTGGCGGTGCGCGCCTCGGTGCTCCTCGGCCCCGCGGTGGCGGGCCTGGGTGCCGCGGTCGCGGGCTCCGCGTGGCTCGTCGCCGCGACGGGCGTGCTGTGGGTCGTGGCGGCTGTCGCGCCGGCCCGCACCACCGGCCGCAGCGCCCGTGGTGTCGAGCCTCGCCCGGCGGACGCGGGGCGACGGGCCGATCGCCCCGGGTTCCGGGCCGAGTTCGTCGAGGGGCTGCGCGAGGCGCGGCGCCACCCGTGGTTCCTCGGTGGCCTCGGTGCCCTCGCGACCGTGATCATGACGGGCTACTCGGTGACGGCCGTCGCGCTGCCGCTGGTCAGCGCCGACGCGACCGGGTCCGGGGTGCTGCTGGCGGCGGGCGCGACGTCGTACACCACGGGAGCGCTCCTGGGCGGTCTCCTGCTCGCGCGCTGGCGCCCGCCGTCGACGGGGTGGGTGGCGCTCGGCGGCCTCGGCACCTACGCCGTGGCGCCGCTCGCACTGGCCCTGGACCCGCGACTGCCGGTCGTGGTGGCGGCGTACGTCGCCGTGGGGATCGGCATCGAGCTGTTCAACGTGCCGTGGTTCACGGCCTTGCAGCGGGAGGTGCCGCCGGACCGCCTCTCCCGGGTGTCCTCGCTGGACTTCCTGGTCTCCTACGGCCTCGCACCGCTCGGGCTCGCGCTCGTCGCGCCGGCAGTCGACGTGCTGGGCATGCGGGCGGTGCTGCTCGGCTGCGCGGTGGCCTGCCTCGTCGGTCCGGCCCTGGCGGCGCTGGTGCCGGGCAGCCGCCACTTCGCGGCTACGACGCGGACGGAGCGGGGAGCGGCACGCGGATGAAGCGCGGCCGGTAGAGCAGGGGGTCCTCGAGCACGGCGCCCACGTCGGTGCTGTTCTGGCTGTAGGACACGACGACGCTGCCGTCCTCCGGCAGGAGGTCGGGGTGGGCGAGCGGCATGTAGCGCAGCAGCCCGTCGTCGGGGTCCGACGGCAGCTCGGCGACCGGGGGGCCTGCGGTGAAGGGGCCACCGGGGGCGGGCGCCGTCCACACCACCAGGTCGCTGCCGAGCACCTCGCCGCGCTTGGACACGGCGTACCAGGTGCCGTCGCGCTCGAAGACGCTCAGCGTCTGCGAGACGCCGGGGTCCGAGCCGATGAGCTCGGCCGCCGCCCCGGGGTCGTGGCCCCAGGCGGCGCCGTCCCAGTAGGTCCAGGCGGCGGGGTCCGTCACGTCGGCCGGGCGGGTGCGGGCCACGCGGAGGGAGAAGCCGGTGCCGGGCGCCGGGTCGGCGGGGCGGGCGGTGCCGTAGAGGTAGAGCCACCCGTCGACCGACGTCGTGGCCGCGCCCCACATGGGACGCGTCGTGTCGGCGTCGTCCGGACCGACGTCGGTCGTGCCGACGAGCTGGGGGGTCCCGCCGACCGGGACGACGAAGGTCGCGACGGCCGGTCCGACGTTCTCGAAGCCGAAGGGGTCGTCGGGGTCCGTCGTGCGGACCCGCTGCGCGGTCACCTCCACCAGGTCGTAGCCCGGTTGGCCCAGCACCACCACCGACATGGGCCAGTAGCCGACGCCGCCGCCGCGGTCGGGGACGACGGCGTCCCCGGAGCGGGGCAGCACCACCTGCAGGCAGTCGGGGGCGACGACGAGCATGGAGTTGCGCACGAACCGGGCACCGCTGGCGCCCGGCCCCCGCAGGGTGTCGCCGAACATCCACACGGTCCGCCCGTCCTGCAGCGTCGCGCTCGCGCCGACGTCGCCGCCCTGGAAGGCATCGGTGGCCCGCAGGTCGGCGATGCGGTTGAGGTCGTCGATGTCCGTCACCTCGCCGGGACCCACGCACTCGGTGGTGGAGGCGAGGTTCACGCGGGGCGGCACCGGTGGCGGCGTGCCGGGGAGACCGACCGCGAGGACGGCGGTGGTGGACGCGACGAGGGTGGCGGCGAGGAGCGCCATCTGGCGGCGCCAGGGCGCGGGGGTCAGCGTCCCGGGCTCCCGACCGTCGCGCTCGAGGCGCCGCAGCACCAACCGGGTGGCGACCAGGACGAGGAGGGCCAGGGCGGCGGAACCCGCGAGCACGACGCCCGAGCGCCAGGCGACGGTCGTCGTCGCCACGGCGGGGGAGAGCGCGTCTGTCGCGGCCCCGACGATCGTCCAGGCCGTCACCGCGCGCCAGGGCTGCGCGAGGAGCCAGGCGTCGCCGGCGAGCACGAGGGGGAGCGGTACGACGAGGAGCAGCCCGGCCGCGACGAGGAGCCCGCGCAGTCCGGCGAGCGCCTCGCAGGCCAGGGTCACCAGCCCACTGGCCACGACCGCCGCCAGCACGACGGCTCCTGCGCGGGGGCTCGCGAGGACGGTGGCGAGGAGACCACCGCCGGCACCGAGGGCCCCGACCCCGGCGACGCGGACGACACCGCGGCGGAACGTGCGCGGCACCGGCCCCCACACCATCGAGACGAGGACGACGAGCGCGAAGCCGGCCGCGACGGCGAGGAAGGAGGCCGTGGTGGACGACGGCACCGCGGAGGGCAGCCGATCGCCCCGCTCCACGACGACGCTGCGGTCGCGGGCGGTCGAGATCGCGCGCGCCTGCTCCACGAGCGCCCGGTCGCGGGCGGGGGTGTGGTCGGCGGAGAGCAGCAGACGGTCCTGCGTGCCGGCGAGGTCGATGACGAGCACGGCCACGACCTCGCCGTCCGCGAGGCGCGTCCGCGCCCGGTCCAGGTCGTCGGTGCCGCCGACGGCCAGCTCGGCGCCGGGCAGCGCCTCGAGCTCGGCGGCGACCGCCGCCGTGACGACGTCGGGCCCGACGAGCACGACCGGCGCCTCCTGGAGACGGTCGTCGCTCGCGGCCCCGGCGGCCAGCGTCCACGCGCCGGCGACCACGAGCAGGGCGACGCCCAGCAGCAGCGCCGGGAGCCGTTCGCGGGCGCCGCGCCGACCTCGTCGCGTCGTCACCGAGCGATCACACCACGGCCCGGCTGCCCGGCGCTCCTCTGCGCCGTGTCGCCCTCGCCACGCGCCGTACGGCGTGCGTGGTCGTCACCAGGTGGCGGGGAGCCCCCGTCGTCCCACGCCGCCGAGGACGGCGGCCCCGTGGCCGGCGGTGAGCCGGTCGAGGTGGTGGGCGCACTCGGCCGCCAGGGCGACGACGAGGTCGACGTCCGTGCCGTCGGCCGGCTCAGGGACGACGACGTGAGCGATGCCGTCGGCCAGCAGGTCCGCAGCACGCACCCGTTGCTGCGCGGCCAGCTCGGCCGCCCGGTCGGGCGTGCCGTGGACGATGACGCTCGCGCCCTCGGGCGGCAGCGGCGAGAGCCAGGCGTGCTCGGCGGCCACGACGACGTCCGCCGGCAGGAGCGCGAGCGCCCCGCCGCCGCACCCCTGGCCCATGAGCAGGGAGATCGTCGGCACGGTCATCGTCGTCATCGTCGCGATGCACCGCGCGATCTCGCCGGCGATCGAGCCCTCCTCGGCCTCCTGCGACAGCTCGGCACCCGGCGTGTCGATGACGGTGACGAGCGGCAGGCGGAGCTCCTCGGCGAGCCGCATCGCGCGGCGCGCCTCGCGCAGGGCGCCCGGCCCCATGGGCGTCGACGGCGTCTGGCGCGCCCGGTCCTGGCCCACCAGCACGCACGGCTGCCCGTCGAGCCGGGTCAGGGCGATGAGGATGGAGCCGTCGCGCTCGCCCTGCTCCGTGCCCTTGAGGCGCACCGAGCCCTCGGCGGCGTGGCGGAGCAGGTCGCGCACGCCGGGGCGGCGGGCCGAGCGGGTGCGCTCGATGGACTCCCAGGCGGGGACGGGCGCCGGGACCGCCGGCGCGTCGACGGTGCCGAACGGCGCCCGGCGCGGCAGGCGCGGCGGGCGCGCCTCGTCGAGGAGGACGCCGAGCGCCAGGTCGACGAGGCCGCGCAGCTCGTCCGCGGTGGCGACGGCGTCGATGATGCCGTGGGCCGCGAGGTTCTCCGCGGTCTGCACGCCCGGGGGGAAGGCACGACCGTTGAGGGCCTCGTACACCTTCGGACCGAGGAAGCCCACGAGGGCGCCCGGCTCGGCGACCGTCACGTGGGCCAGCGAGCCCCACGAGGCGAGCACGCCGCCGGTGGTGGGGTGCCGGAGGTAGGCCAGGTAGGGGAGACCCGCTGCGCGGTGGGCCATGACGGCACGGGTGATGTCGACCATGCCGACGAACGCGGGGGTGCCCTCCTGCATCCGTGTGCCGCCCGAGGACGTGCTGGCGAGCAGGGGGAGCCCCTCGTCGGTCGCGCGGCGCACGGCCGCGACGATGCGCGCCGCGGTCGCGGCGCCGATCGAGCCCGCGAGGAAGCGGAAGTCGTTGACGACGACGGCCACCGGACGACCGCCGACCTCGCCGCGCCCCGTGATCACCGCCTCGTCCAGTCCCGACTTCTCGCTGGCCGCCGCGAGCTGGCCGCGGTAGTCCGGCGCGAGGTGGGCGGTGTCGACGGCGCGGTCCCAGGACTCGAACGTGCCCGGGTCGAGCACGGCGTCGACGAGCTCCGGCGCGCCGAGCCGGCGGGCGCGAGGAGCGGGTTCCTGGACTGCAGTCGTCATCGTCGACCTCTTCGTCTGGCGTTGGCCCACTGCGCTAGTGGCTGATTGGCCTAGCCAATAGGTGATCGAGCCGTGTGTCAATACGCTGATCCGGTGAGCACGCCCGACTCCCCGCTGCCGTCGCCCGTCGCGCGCACACGGCTCTACGAGCAGGTGGCGGAGCAGATCACCCGCTGGGTCGCCCAGGCCGGTCTCGGTGCGGGCGACCGGCTGCCCCCCGAGCGCGAGCTCGCCGTGCAGCTCGGGGTCAGCCGCGCGACCCTCAGCCAGGCCCTCGTGGCCCTCGAGGTGGTCGGCGTGGTCGCCGTGCGCCACGGCGACGGGACCGTGCTCACGGGCGCCCAGCCCGCGGCCGCCCCGGTGCTCTCCGCCATCCGGGCCCACGCCGACCGCCTGCCCGAGGTGATCGACGCGCGCGACGCGCTGGAGACCAAGATCGCGCGGTTGGCGGCGGAGCGCCGTACGGACGAGGACCTCGCGGCGATCCAGGCGGCCCTCGACGCGATGGCGGCGGACATCGACGCCGGCGGCCGGGGCGTGGAGGGCGACGAGCTCTTCCACGGGGCCGTGACGCGCGCCGCCCACTCGCGCCTGCTCGCCGACATGATGGACACGATCGGTGAGCTGATCCGCGAGTCGCGCATCGAGTCGCTCTCCCAGCCCGAGCGACCGCGCAACTCGCTCGCCGGGCACCGGGCGGTCGCCGACGCCATCGCCGCCGGCGACGCGGACGCCGCCGCGCGCGCCATGCACGAGCACATCACGATGGTCAGCGACGTCGCGTTGCTCCGCGACTGAGCCGCCCCCGCCTGCCCCCGCCTGACCCTTCCGGAGGAGACCTGTGCACGACTTCATCGCCGGCCTGCCCAAGGCAGAGCTCCACGTCCACCACGTCGGGTCGGCGTCCCCGCGGATCGTGGCCGAGCTGGCCGCCCGCCACCCCGGCACCGTGCCGAGCGACGCGGACGAGCTCGCCCGCTTCTTCGAGTTCCGCGACTTCGCGCACTTCGTCGAGGTCTACCTGGCGGTCGTCGCCCTGATCCGCACGCCCGAGGACATCCGCTACCTGACCTACGAGGTCGCGCGGGAGATGGCCGAGGGACAGGCGTTGCGGTACGCCGAGCTGACGTGCACGCCGTACACCTCCGTGCAGCCCCACCTCGAGGGCGTGGGGATGCCGATCGAGGCCTACACGGAGGCGCTCGAGGACGCGCGGCTCGCGGCGGAGCGTGACTTCGGGCTGGTCCTGCGGTGGATCTACGACATCCCGGGGGAGTCGGGGCTGCCCGCGGCGGAGGCGACGCTCGGCTTCGCGCTCGACCACGCGCCCGCGGGCCTCGTCGGCTTCGGGCTCGGCGGCCCCGAGATCGGTGTGCCGCGGCCGCAGTTCGCGCCCCACTTCGCCGCCGCCCGCGCCGCGGGGCTCCGCAGCGTGCCGCACGCCGGCGAGACGACGGGTCCGGAGACGGTGTGGGACGCGCTCCGCCTGCTCGGGGCGGAGCGCATCGGGCACGGCACGTCCGCGGCGCAGGACCCGGCGCTGCTCGCCCACCTCGCGGAGACCGGCATCCCGCTCGAGGTCTGTCCGTCGTCCAACGTCGCGACCCGGGCCGTCGCCTCGCTCGAGGAGCACCCGCTGCGCGCGTTCCGCGACGCGGGGGTCACCGTCACCATCAACTCCGACGACCCGCCGATGTTCTCCACGACGCTCAACCGCGAGTACGGCGTCGCCGCCGACCTCCTCGGGCTCGACGAGTCCGGCGTGGCGGACCTGGCGCGGGTCGCGGTGCGCGCGTCGTTCGCCGACGACGGCACCAAGGCGCGGGTGCTGGGCGAGATCGACGCGTACGTCGCGGGCACGGCGGGTTGATCCCTGCCGGACGATGAGGGGGTGTCCACGCTCGTCGTCACCGCGCACCCCGACCCGACGTCCCTCACGCACCACGTGGCCACACGCCTCCGTGACGAGCTCGCTCGCGGCGGCGGGGGCGAGGTCACGGTCGCGCACCTCGCGCAGGAGGGCTTCGACCCCCGGTTCACGGCGGCCGACCGCCAGGCCTACCTGACGGGTCACGGCCACCCGCGCGACGTGCTCGCCGAGCAGGAGCGGCTCGACGCCGCGCAGCACGTCGTGCTCGTGTTCCCGGTCTACTGGTGGTCGATGCCGGCCCTGCTCAAGGGCTGGGTCGACCGGGTGTTCGTCGCGCCGTGGGCCTTCTCCCTCGACGAGACGGGTCGGGTGGTGCCGTCGCTGCAGCGGCTCACTGCCCACCTCGTGCCGACCCCCGGCACGGCGGCGGGCTCGTTCGCGCGGCACGGCTACACGGAGTCGTTCTCCACCCAGGTCGAGCGCGGCATCCTCGACTACTGCGGCATCCGTCGTGGTGCGACCGCGTTCGTGCACGACTCCGAGGACGAGGCGGAGGCCGCGGGCAACGCGCAGGCGGCCGTGGACGCCGTCGCCCGGGCGGTCGGCGCGACGTCCGCCCGGGTCTGAGCGGCAGGCCCGTCGGGCTCGGGCTCGGGCTCGACGAGGTCGACCGGGGGTGGTGCCTGCGCCGGGAGGACGTGCCGTGACGTCCCGACCTCCGAGTCGCTGGCGTTCCGGGTGCGGTCTGCGTCCTGGGCCGGGCCACCCGGTGGGGTGCGGCGGCGCGTCGGTCGGATGGACATCGGGACCTCGGCACGTTGTACTGGACGTTGGTCCGCCGATCCGGACCGTTCAATGGCTCTCCAGCAAGCGGGAGCTGCCCCGCGCTCCGGCGCGACACCTGTCGGGAGGCACCCGTGCCCACCCACCACGTTCCCACCCACCAGCTCGCGCGTCGCACCCACTTCCGCGTCGACGTCGACGTCACCGCCGGCGTCGTCAGCCTCGGCGGGGTGCTCGACGGCGTCACCCTCCGCGGCCTCGACGATGCCGTCCTCATGGCCGCCCGGGCCACCGGCGTCCAGGGACCGCGCCAGGTCGTCGTCGACCTCCGCGACGTCGAGCTCCTGTCTGCGGCTGCCACGCGCGTGCTCGAGGCCTCCGTGGTCGCCGCGGCTGCACAGGGCATCTCGGTGCGCCTCGACGCGCCGGCCGGCTGCACGGCCGAGCGCGTCCTCTCCGCCGTCCGCGAGCTGTTGGGCGATCAGGCCGAGCGGCTGCCGCTCGTGGCGCGCCCGGCTCGTCGACACCTTCGCGTGGTCCCGCCGCTCGCGCGGGAGACGGAGCTCACGGGCGTCGGGCGGCGCCCGCTCTAGGCCGTCTGCCCGGCCGGTCGAGAACTGTGCGGTCGGGGTGGCTCGGGTCGAGCTGGGGTGCGCCAGGTGCACAGCTCGAGGCGTGCCGTCGGTGGCAGCGAGCGGCATGGTTGATGCACCACCGGGCGAACATGCTGCGCCGCCCGGCCACGGGGGGTGTGGACGGGCGGCGCGTGCTGCCGCGATCAGGCGTCGTCGAGGGAGGGCGCAGGGCCCAGCGGTTCGTCGGGTGGCGACCAGGGTCGGGTGCCGTCGCGGTCGACGAGGTAGCGCAGGCCGAGCGGGCTGGTCCAGATGACGGCGTTGGGTGGTTCGTTCTTCGCTGGGTCGGTGGGCCGGTAGGCCCACCGTCGTCCAGTTCGTCGTTCCGGGTGGGTCTTCATGCGGTGGTGGCGTCGGCAGAGCGGGAACAGGTTGCGGGTGGAGGTCTGGCCGGGTGGGCCGTTCTCGTCGTATCTGGCGCAGTGGTCGAGGTCGGCGGTCCGTGATGAGCGGGTGCAGTAGGGGAAGACGCACCTGGGCCACCGGGCCCGGACGTGCTCGGCGATCCGGTCGGGCGGGCTGTAGCCATCGACCGCCACGTCGGCGGTGAGGTCGATGACCGGCTTGACCGTCACTCGAGTGTCGGGCAAGCCGCACCAGGACTGGACCTGCTCGACCGTCACGACCCCGCGAGGTGCGCCTGGGGTGTCGAGGCGGGCGAGGTCGATCCCGGTCATCCCGGTGTAGGCATCGATCCCGGGGCCTATCCCGGTCGTGACTCCGGTGATCGCGGCCTGGTCGAGGTGCACGAACAGCACGACCTCGCGCCGCGCGCGCCGAACCGGCCGGGGCTCCTCTTCCTCGGAGGCATCACGCGCGGCGTACTCCAACGTCGCGACGCCCTCGCAGCGCCGTGCGATCTCGCCGAGGGCCATGGACCGTCGGATGTCGATGTTCGGGTCGCAGCCGAGCTCGCCCAACTGGTGGGCGACGTGCGCGATGCTCCGTTCGAGGTCGAGCGCGTCGGCGAGGTCCAGGCTGCCGTGGACGTTCACGGTGCCGCGCAGGGTCCCGGTCAGCGGGTCCGTATAGGCCGTGTCGCCGAGGTCGATCGCCAGGTATCGGTCGCCGTCAGCCGCATGCCGTTCGGCTTCGGTGGTCTCGGGGTCGAACCGGGCGGCGGCCTCCGCCACAAGCCGGTCGACCTCGGGGCCGGTGGCCTTGCCCGCGACGTACGCGACGTGCCGGTCGACGAACCCGGCCCCCTCGAAGGTCAGCGTCCGGGTGGCTTGGGCGATCCGCCGGCCCCGCCACACGTCTACCTCACCCGCGACGACACGGGCGTGCACGCGGGGGAGCCGGTACCGCAGCTCGACTGCATCGCCCACCAGGCGACGGGCGGCGTCGAACGAACACCCCCGGGCGGCGGCAATCTCGCTGATGCAGAACTCCGCGACCACGGGCGCACCCGGCCCACCCAGCTCGAGGAACTG
Source organism: Nocardioides zeae (assembly GCF_010686755.1). GTDB lineage: Bacteria > Actinomycetota > Actinomycetes > Propionibacteriales > Nocardioidaceae > Nocardioides > Nocardioides zeae. Next base: position 682,649 of record NZ_JAAGXA010000001.1, read on the forward strand.
ATCCCCAGCCAGAGCCTCGGAGTCCCACTCACCCAGCGTCGTGATCGGATCACCCACCACCTCGTCCGAGGTGTGCGCGGCCGCCCAGTCACCCACGGCGACGAACGCAGCAGCCTCCGCCGCACGAGCCGCAGCCGTGCGCTCGCGGACCGCGTCGATCAACGCGGTCGCTGTGGTGTGGGTCCCCCGATCCATGCCCCTGACTCTAGTCGAACAGACATACGAACACCACCTCTGGATGGTGATCTGTGGATGACCGATTCCGGCGTCGACTTTGGTGAAACGGTTCGACCAAGCTCGACGCTCCTGCCGCGCCGTATGACAACTCGACGCGTTCGGTCAGGGGGTGGGCAGGGCGCGGACAGCCGGCCCCTCGAGCACGTCGCCCGGCTCGTCGAAGCGGGAGCCGTGCAGGGGGCAGTCCCAGCTGCGCTCGGCGTCGTTCCAGGTGAGCACGCCGCCGAGGTGGGTGCAGACGGCAGACCCCTCGGCGCCCTTGCCGCGACGCAGGCCGCAGAAGCGGGAGCGCCGCGCGACGTCGGGCTGCGGCTCGGCGGACGCGCGGTCGACCGAGGTGGCGCCGGGCGCCACCCACCCCAGGGCCATCGCCACTGCCACCTCGGCGTTGATGACCCCGGACGAGGGCAGGCCGGTGAGCTCGTGGCGGCTCCACGGGCGGAGCGCGTCGCGCCACTCCGGCGGGTCCGCACGGAGGTCGGACGCGAGGGCGAGTGCGGCAGCGATGCCCCCCGTCATTCCCCACTTCGAGAAGCCGCCCGCGACGAGGATCCGGTGGTTGCCCGGGACGATCGGGCCGGCGTAGGGCAGCGAGTGGTGGGGCGCGTAGTCCTGGGCGGACCAGGCGGTCACCTCCACCGCGCCGGGGAAGTGCTCGGCGGTCCACGAGCGCAGGTCGCCGAGCCGCTCGCTCGTCGGACGCGAGCGTCCGGTCGCGTGGCCGGCGCCGCCGACGAGGAGCACGGGCGGACCGCCCGGCAGCGACGCCTCGCGCAGGGACCGCGACGGTTGGTCGGCTGCGAGGTACATGGCCCGGGGGAGGTCCGCAGCCGCGCGACCGGGCAGCTCGAAGGCGATGCTGTAGGAGCGTTGCGGGCTCATCCGCGCGAAGAAGCCGCCGCGGTCGAGCATCGGCATGTTCGTCGCGACCACGACGCGCCCGGCTCGCACGGTGGTGGGCTCCGCGCCCGAGCGCTCGACCTCCAGACGCACCGGCTTCCCGTCACGGACCCTGTCACGGACCGACGTCACCCGAGCGCCCTCGACGACCTCCACGCCGGCCGCCCGGGCCCGCCGGGCCAGCGCGGCGACGAGCGCGAGCGGATCGACCTGGTACTGGCCGTCCATCCACAACGCTCCGGCGACGGGGAAGGGAAGCTCGGGGGCGTCGCCGCGACGTACCGACAGCCCAGCCCGCTGGACCGCCGACTCCTCCCGCTGCAGCGCGCGGAGCCCGGGGGCGCCGTTGGCGTAGGTGACGGCGTCGCGCTGCTCCAGGGACACGCCCTCGGCGGTCGCGAGGTCGACGGCCCAGGCCTGCGCGTCGCGGTGGGCCGCGGCGTACTGGCGCAGCACGCCGTCGCCGTGCTTGCGGGACACCTGCGAGAACTGGGTGCCCTGCAGGAGGCTGAGCTTCGCGGTGCTCCGGCCCGTCGTGCCGGCACCGAGGTGCCGCGCCTCCAGCAGGAGGACGTCCTCGCCCTGCTCGGCGAGGAGCAGCGCGGTCGTCAGTCCCGTCAGCCCGCCGCCGATCACGACGGTGCCGGCGTCGGTGGGCAGATCGGCCGCGGACGAGCGGTCGGACGAGGCGGTGCGGAGCTCCCACAACGAGGTGAGCACGGGTCCTCCAGGGGTGAGGGGCGGCGGGGCGGTCGTGGCGCCGGTACCCCCTGCCGACCACCCTCAGTAGGCCCCGCGGTGGCTGACGACGGCGCCGACGGTCCGCACGAGGATGCGGAGGTCGAGGTCGAGCGACCAGTGGTCGGCGTAGTGGAGGTCGAGCCGCACCGTCTCCTCCCACGACAGGTCGGAGCGACCGGAGACCTGCCAGAGCCCGGTGATCCCGGGACGCACGGTGAGGCGGCGGCGCATCGCGACGGGGTACTGCACGACCTCGGCCGGGAGCGCGGGCCGGGGACCGACGAGGGCCATCTCGCCGCGGGCGACGTTGACGAGCTGGGGCAGCTCGTCGAGCGACCAGCGGCGGAGGGCCCGTCCCACCCGGGTCACCCGCGGGTCGGCGGTCAGCTTGAACAGCACCCCGCGCGGCTGCGACCCGGAGCTGCGCACCGCGTCCTCCAGCGCCGCGCGTCGGGCCTCGGCGCCGTGGTGCATCGTGCGGAACTTCACCATCGTGAACGGCTCCCCGTGGAGCCCCACGCGCGTCTGCCGGAAGAGCACCGGGCCCGCGGAGTCCCGCCGCACGGCGGCCGCAACCACCAGCAGCAGCGGCAGCAGCACGATCAGGCCCAGCACGGCGGCCCCCCGCTCCACCGTGACCTTGGCGGCCCGCGCGACGGGTGAGGGGCGGCTGGACCCGACCCGCAGCACCCGCAGGCCGCCGAGGGCCTCGCTGCGCAGGTGCCGCAGCGGCAGGTCGACCAGCCCGGTCCCCACGAAGAGACGGGCCCCCGCGCCGCCGACGACGCGGCCGAGGTCGCGCAGCTCGGCGGCGTGGAGGCAGGCTCCGGGGAGGGCGAGGACCCCCCGCCCGCCCGTGGACAGCCAACCGCCGACGTCGTCGAGGCTCGGCACCACGACGAGACCCTCGATCCCGCGGGCCACCGTCGTGCGGTCCACGGCTCCCAGGAGGCACACGGCGGCCGGGGTCCAGCGGCCGGGCTGCCGCGCCAGCTCGGCGACCGCCCCGACGACCTGGTCGGTCGGTCCGAGGACGAGGAGGGGGCCGGGGTGGCGCCGTGCCACCCGTGCGGCCGTCGTCCCGGCCAGCGCGCCGAGCACGGCCAGCAGCGCGGCGAGCACGAGCAGGTGCCGGGGGTGCGGCCCGAGGTCGAGGAACACGTCGACGAGCAGCAGGACGAAGGCCAGCGCCGTCCCCGCCCGCCCGGCGGTCGCCACCGCGGCACCGGGGGCGGCCGCCTCGACCGTGTCGCCCCCGTGCCGCCACCGCGAGACGGAGCCGAGCACCGGCCAGCACGCGGCCGCCACCACGGCGGCCCGCACCGGACCGTCGGCGACCACGACGACGAGCACCGCCGCCACCGCGGTGGCGACGTCCACCGTGACGGGTCCGGGACGCACGCGACGGCGACCGGGCCCGGAGACGCGCGCCGCCGCCGGCGCCGCGGCGGGTGGCGCCTGGGGCGCCGGCGCCGGAGCCGGCGCGAGGGCGACCGGGGGCACGAGCGTCGTCGTCATCGCCGGTCCCCGCCCTGACCGAGCTCGCGCAGGAGACCGTCGGCCAGCGCGTGCTCCGCCCCGGTCACCGGACACCGGTACCGCCCCGGAGCGACCTCGACCAGCCTGCTGCCGGACCGCCCCACCCAGCCGACCTGGCGTGCGGGCACGCCCGCGACCAGCGCGAAGTCCGGTACGTCGCGGGTGACGACCGCGCCGGCCGCCACCATCGCCCACCGTCCGATCGTGACGGGAGCGACGCACACGGCGCGCGCGCCGACGCTGGCGCCCTGCCGGAGGCGGACGCCGACCGCCTCCCAGTCGGCGTCGGTCTGGGGTCGGAGGTCGGGCATGACCGCCCGCGGCCGTAGGTCGTTGGTGAGCACCACGGCCGGCCCGACGAAGACGCCGTCCTCGAGCACGGCGGGCTCGTAGACCAGCGCGTGGTTCTGCACCTTGCACCCGTCGCCGATGCGGACGCCGGGGCCGACGTAGGCGCCCCGTCCGATCGTGCACCGCTCGCCGACGCGGGCGTGCTCGCGCACCTGGGCGAGGTGCCAGACCCGGGTGTGGGCGCCGATCGCGGCGGACAGCGCGACGTCGGCGCTGCGCTCCACGACGGGCGCGGCGCCCCCGGGCCCGGGCGGGCGGGTGCGGGTGATGGTGGGAGGGCGGGGACCGGACGCACGTGACACGGGGAGCTCCTCGGGACGAGGCGGATGTCGGGTGGTCCGGAGCATCGGCGCGACCGCCACCGCGGCACGGTCCCCGCCGGGCGCGCTCCCCAGATTGCGGTATCTGCGCCGGTACGGCGCGTGCTCCGCGGCGTACGTCGGTCGAATGCGGCCCGGAGGCGGTCGATCGACCGCACGCGACGTCCCGTCCGGAGGAGGACGCAGATGGTGAGGGATCGACTCGGCGTGGCAGTGGTGGGCGCCGGCTACTGGGGGCCCAACCTGGTGCGCAACTTCGCGACGGCGCCCGACTGGTCGCTGCGGGCGGTGTGCGACCTCGACCTGGCCCGCGCCCGCGCCCTGGCCCACCGCTGGCCTGACGTGCACGCGACCCACGACCTCGACGAGGTGCTGCGGCGCGACGACGTGGACGCGGTCGCCGTCGCCACGCCGGCGCGCACCCACGGCGACCTCGTGGCGCGCGTGCTGGCCGCCGGCAAGCACGTGCTGGTCGAGAAGCCCCTGGCCGACTCGCTCGAGGCGGGCCGCACGATGGTGACCGACGCCGAGGCCCGCGGCCTGGTGCTGATGACCGACCACACGTACTGCTACACGCCCGCGGTGCTGCGGATCCGCGACCTGCTCGCCGAGGGCGCGCTGGGCGACGTGCTCTACGTCGACGCCGTGCGGATCAACCTCGGCCTCGTGCAGCCGGACGTCGACGTGATCTGGGACCTCGCGCCGCACGACCTGGCGATCCTCGACTTCGTGCTGCCGGGCGGGCTGCGGCCCACGGCGGTCTCCGTGTTCGCCGCCGACCCGCTCGGCGCCGGCAAGGCCTGCATCGGCTACCTCGCCATGTCGCTCCCCGGCGGTGCGAGCGCCCACGTCCACGTCAACTGGCTCAGTCCCACCAAGATCCGCCGGATGGTCATCGGCGGCACGCGCCGCACGCTCGTGTGGGACGACCTCAACCCGGCGCAGCGCCTCAGCGTCCACGACCGCGGGGTCGACCTCGCCCAGCAGGACGCCGACGCCGGCGACCGCCGACGGGCCGGGGTCTCCTACCGGCTCGGCGACACGTGGGCCCCGGCGCTGGCCGAGCACGAGCCGCTCGCGCTCGTCGTGGCGGAGCTCGCCGCGGCCATCCGCGAGGGGCGTGCGCCGCGCACCGACGGCCACGACGGGCTCCGGGTGCTCTCCGTGCTCGAGCAGGCCCGTGCCGGCCTCAGGGCAGGCGGCGGGAGCGTGCCCGCGGTGCAGCCCGACGTGCCCGCCCGCCAGCTCGTCGCGAACCGGGTCCGGGCATGAGCACGGAGATCGCCGGCGCCCGCGCCCTGGTCACGGGCGGTGCCGGCACCATCGGCTCCACCATCGTCGACCAGCTCCTCGCGGCCGGTGCGGTCGAGGTGGTCGTGCTCGACGACCTCTCCCGCGGGCGGTGGAGCAACCTGGCCGACGCGGCTGCGACCGGGCGGCTGACGTTCGTCGAGGGCGACCTCCGCGACCGCGACCTGGTGCACGACCTCGTGCGCGACGCCGACGTGGTGCTGCACCAGGCGGCGCTGCGCATCACCCGCTGCGCCGCGGAGCCGCGGCTCGCGCTGGAGGTGCTCGTCGACGGCACGTTCACCGTCGTCGAGGCCGCCGCGGAGCACCGTGCCCAGAAGCTGGTGGTGGCCTCCTCCGCCTCCGTCTACGGCATGGCCGAGGAGTTCCCCACGCCGGAGCGGCACCACCACCACGCCAACGAGACGTTCTACGGGGCGGCGAAGTCCTTCAACGAGGCGACGCTGCGCAGCTTCCGCGCCACCCACGGCCTGGACTGGGTCGCGCTGCGCTACTTCAACGTCTACGGCCCGCGCATGGACGTGCACGGCGCCTACACCGAGGTGCTCGTGCGCTGGATGGAGCGCATCGCCGACGGCCTCCCACCGATGATCCAGGGCGACGGCACCCAGACGATGGACTTCGTCCACGTGCGCGACGTGGCCCGCGCCAACCTGCTGGCGCTGACCGCGCCGGTGCGCTCGGGGACCTACAACGTGGGGAGCGGTCGCGAGACCAGCCTCCGCGAGCTGGCCGACGCGCTGCTGACGGTCATGGGGGCGGACCTCGCCCCCGTCCACGGCCCCGCCCGCACCGTCAACGGGGTCGTGCGCCGGCTCGCCGACGTGCGCGCCGCTCGTGAGGACCTCGGCTTCGTCGCCGACACCGAGCTCGGGGACGGCCTCGCCGAGCTGGTGCGCTGGTGGCGGCCGCTGCGGGACGAGGTGCGGGCGGACGGTGCCGCCCCCGCTCCTGCCCCCGTGGGGGCGGTGTCGTGAGCCGCCTGCCGGTCATGCGCCCGTGGGTCGGTGCCGAGGAGGCCGCCGCGGTCGCCGACGTGCTCGCCTCCGGATGGGTCACCCAGGGGCCGCGGGTGGCGGAGTTCGAGGCGGCCTTCGCCCGCTCCGTCGGCGTGCCGCACGCGGTGGCGACGTCGAGCTGCACCACGGCGCTGCACCTGGCGCTGGTCGTCGCCGGCGTCGGTCCCGGCGACGAGGTGGTGGTGCCCTCGTTCTCCTTCATCGCCACGGCCAACGCCGTCACCTACGTCGGGGCGCGGCCCGTGTTCGCCGACGTGTCGGGCCAGTCGGGCAACGTCACGGCGGCCACCGTCGAACGGGCCCTCACCCCGCAGACGCGGGCCGTCGTGGTCGTCGACCAGGCGGGCGTGCCCGTCGACCTCGACCCGCTCCGGGCGCTCTGCGACGCCCAGGGCCTCGCGCTCGTGGAGGACGCTGCGTGCGGGCTCGGCAGCACCTACCGCGAGCGCCCCGTCGGCGTCGGCGCCGACGTCACCGCGTGGTCGTTCCACCCGCGCAAGGTGCTCACGACGGGGGAGGGCGGCATGCTCACCACGGGCCGCGAGGACTGGGCACTGAGGGCCCGGCGGCTGCGCGAGCACGCCATGAGCAGCAGCGCGGCCGACCGCGAGAAGCACGTGCTGGCCCCGCAGGAGGAGTACGACGAGGTCGGGTTCAACCACCGCATGACGGACCTCCAGGCCGCGATCGGGCTCGTGCAGCTCGGACGCCTCCCGGAGGTGGTCGAGCGGCGTCGGGCCCTCGCCGCGACGTACGCGAAGGCGCTCGGCGACCTCGACGGCCTCCGGGCCGTCACCGACCCGCCGCACGGGCGCACCAACTTCCAGTCGTTCTGGGTCGAGGTGCTCGACGACTACCCGCTCGACCGCGACGGGCTCCTCGCGGCCCTCGCCCGGGCCGACGTGTCGGCCCGCCGCGGGATCATGGCGATCCACCTCGAGCGCGCGCACCGCCACCACGCCGGGCGCGCGCCGCAGCTGCCCGTGACGGAGCGGCTGGCGCGTCGCACCCTGGTGCTGCCGCTGTTCCACACCATGTCGGAGTCGGAGCAGGCGCGGGTGGTCGACGTGCTCCGCGACGCCGGACGGACCCCGTGACGACGCTGCTGGTCGTGGCGGCCGGCGGGCTGGGACGCGAGGTCGCGTCGATCGCCGAGGACCGGGGGGAGCACGCGACCATCGCGTTCGTCGACGACGACCCGCGGCTCTGGGGCCACCACGTCTCCGGCCGACCGGTGGTCGGGGGTCTCGAGGTGGTCGTCGAGCGCACGGACGCCGCCGTCGTCGTGTGCGCCGGTTCCGGTGCCGCGCGGCGGCGCATCGTCGACCGGCTGACGCTCCTCGGGGTCGACCCCGAGCGCTTCGCGCGGGTCGTCGACCCGGGTGTCCGCTGGGCGCCGTGGGTCGTCGGGCCCGGCTCGGTCGTGCTGGCCGGTGCCGTCCTCACGACCGACGTCGAGATCGACGACCACGTGGTGGTCATGCCCCACGTGACCCTCACCCACGACGTCGTCGTGGAGAGCTTCGCGACGCTCTGCGCCGGGGTCAGCCTCGGCGGCGGGGTGCGCGTCGGCGGCGGCGCGCTGCTCGGCATGAACGCGAGCGTCCGGGAGGGCGTGCGCATCGGGTCCGACGCGGTCCTCGGCATGGGCTCCGTCCTCCTCGAGGACCTGCCGCCGGGCGAGACCTGGGCCGGGATCCCGGCCCATCCCCTGCACGTGGAGGCCCGATGACCAGCAAGAAGGACCGACCGGTGGTGCCCCTCGTCGACCTCCGGGCGCAGCAGGCCGAGGTGGCGGCCGAGGTGCGGGCCGGTTTCGACGACGTCCTCGCGAGGGCAGCCTTCGTCGGCGGTGCCGAGGTCGCGGCGTTCGAGACGGCGTACGCCGCGTTCGTCGGCGCGCGGCACTGCGTCGGCGTCGCCAACGGCACCGACGCCCTCGAGCTCGCGCTGCGGGCCGTGGGCGTGGCCGCGGGCGACGCGGTCGTGCTCCCGGCCAACACCTTCGTCGCCACGGCCGAGGCAGTGTCGCGCATCGGCGCGGTCCCGCACCTGGTCGACGTCGAGGACGAGCGCCTGCTCGTCGACCCCGAGCGGGTGGCTGACGCGATCACCCCGCGGACCCGGGCGGTGGTGCCGGTGCACCTCTTCGGCCGGGTCGTGCCGATCGGACCCCTCCGCGCCCTGGCGGCGGCCCACGACCTGCGGATCGTCGAGGACGCCGCGCAGGCACAGGGCGCCCGGCGCTCCGATGGCCGCGCCGGGACGCTCGGCGACGCCGCCGCGACGAGCTTCTACCCCGGCAAGAACCTCGGTGCCGCGGGCGACGCGGGCGCCGTGACCACGGACGACGCCGAGGTCGCCGCGCGTGTGCGGCTGCTCGGCGCCCACGGCTCTCCGCGCAAGTACGTCCACGACGTCATCGGCACCAACTCGCGCCTCGACACCCTCCAGGCCGTCGTGCTCGGCGCGAAGCTGACCCGCCTCGAGCGCTGGAACGAGGCGCGGCGCACCGCGGCCGACCGCTACGACGCCCTGCTCGGTGACCTCGTCGAGCGGGCGGGCCTCCGGCTGCCCGGCCGCGACGTGGAAGCCCTGGACGCCCAGCACCTCTACGTCGTCCGGGTCCCGGGCGGCGCCGCCGTCCGCGACGCGGTGCTCACCGCGCTGCGGGGTTCGGGCGTGGAGGCGGGCGTGCACTACCCGACGCCGGTGCACCTCACCGGCGCCTACCGCCACCTGGGCCTCGGCCCCGGCTCGTTCCCGGTGGCGGAGCGGGCGGCGGGGGAGATCCTGTCGCTGCCGCTCTTCCCGCAGATCACGACGGCGCAGCAGGAGCGGGTCGTCGCGGCCCTCGCGGCCGCGCTCCCCGGGCACGGGGTCGCGGCAGCACCCGTCGCGGTGGGGGCGCACGGCCCGTGAGCGGCGACGGGCACCGCGTCGCGCCCGAGCGTCGGGCCCTGGGGTTCAGCGCCGCGAACACGGCGCTGTCCAAGCTCGCCGGCCTCGTGGTCGGGATCGTCCTGGCGCGGCTCCTCGGGCCGTCGGAGTTCGGCACCTTCGCCGTCGCCTTCGTCGCGCTCATGGCCGTGCTGAGCCTCAACGACCTGGGGGTCGGCCTGGCGATCGTGCGGTGGCCCGACGACCCGCGCCGGCTCGCCCCCACGGTGGCGAGCGTGAGCGTCCTCAGCAGCGCCGTGCTGGCCGTCGGCCTGGCGCTCGCCGCCGGTCCCTTCGCGACGGCCATGGGGGCGCCGGGTGCGGCCCCCGCCGTGCGGTTGCTCGCCGCCTGCGTGCTCGTCAACGGCGTCGTCGCCACGGCGGCGGCCCTCCTGCAGCGCGACCTCCGCCAGGACCTCCGCCTCGTGGTCGACCAGGTCAACCTGTGGCTCGGCGCCGTCGTCTCCCTCGTGCTCGCCGCGGTCGGCGCGGGTGCCATGAGCCTCGCCGTCGGACGCGTGTCCGGCGCCGTCGTCTCCGGCGTGCTCCTCCTGGGCTTCTCGCCCCTGCCGCTGCGCTTCGGGTGGGACCGCGCCCTGCTGCGCCGCCTGCTGCGCTTCGGCCTGCCCCTCGCGGGCGCGAGCGCGGTGGTGTTCGGGATCGGCTTCGTCGACCAGGTGCTCGTCGGCCACCACCTCGGCCCGGCGTCCCTGGGCGCCTACGTGCTCGCCGTCAACCTCGCCGGGTGGCCGGTGCACCTGCTCTCCGGGCCGCTGCGGCAGGTCAGCCCGCCGCTCTTCGCGCGCCGCCGCGACGACCAGCCGGCCGTGCGCGCCGCCCTCGGCTCGGTGGCACGGGCCCTGCTCGCCCTGGCCGTGCCCTGCTGCGTGGCGCTCGCCGCTTCTGCCGAGCAGGTCGTGCACCTGCTGTACGGCGCGGAGTGGGCCGCCGCGGCGACACCCCTGCGCTGGTTGGCGCTGGGGGCGCTCGTGCGGATCGTCGCCGAGCTGCTCTACGACTACCTCGTCGTGGTGGGCCGCACCTCGTGGCTGCTCGCCGTGCAGCTGGCCTGGCTCGTCGCCCTCGTCCCGGCGGTCGCCGTCGGGCTCCGGCTCGGCGGTCTCGCCGGCGCGGCTGCGTCGTCGGCCCTCGTCGGGCTGGTGGTCGTCCTGCCCGCCTACGCCCTGGCGCTCCGCGCCGCCGGCACCCCCGTGCGCCCGCTGCTCGGTGCTGCGGCGCTCCCCGCCCTCGCAGCGCTCGGCGTCGTGGTCGCCGTCCGGCTGCCCGGCGTCGCCGGGGGACCGGACCTCGTCGTGCTCGCCGCCGCGGCCGTCGCGACGGCCCTCGCCTGGTCGCTGCTGCTCGTGCGCGGACACCTCCGGCTGCCCGACGACGTCCGCGCCCCCGCGGACGCGCCGCGGCGGGGCGGACCCGGCCGGGCGGAGGTCGCGCGGTGAGGATCCTGGTGCACCCGCACTCGATGGAGCTCGGCGGCAGCCAGCTGAACGCGCTCGACCTCGCCGGCGCGCTCCAGGGCCGCGGCCACGAGGTCGTCGTCTACAGCGAGCCGGGCGAGCTCGTCGGCGGCCTGGCCGACCGGGGGCTCGAGCACGTCGCCGCGCCCCGGGGTCGCTCCTGCCCCAGCGCGGGCCGCATCGCGCACCTGCGCCGCGTGCTCACCGAGCGGCGCATCGAGGTGGCGCACGGCTACGAGTGGCCTCCCGTGCTGGAGGACAGCGCCGCCGCGGCCGGCCTGCCGACGCGGGTCGTCGGCACCGTCCTGTCCATGGCGGTCGCCCCGTTCCTGCCGGAGCGCGTGCCGCTCGTCGTCGGCACGGAGCGCATCCGCTCGTCCTGCGTCGACGCGCGCTCGGGCCCGGTGGTCGTGGTCGAGCCGCCCGTCGACGTCGCCGGCGACCGTCCCTCACGCCTGCCCGGACGCCGGGAACGCCACGTCGAGGCGGTCGTCGTGTGCCGGCTCGTGCCCGAGCTGAAGCTCGAGGGTCTCCTCACCGCCGTCGACGCCGTGGGTGACCTGCCCGACGACCTCGGGCCCCGCGGCGCGCCCGTGCGCCTCACCATCGCCGGCGACGGGCCGGCGCGCGCGGTCGTCGCCGCGCGGGCCGCCGCGGTCAACGAGCGCCACGGTCGGGAGGTGGTGCGGCTCCTCGGTGCCGTCGCGGACCCCCGACCCCTGTACGACGCCGCGGACATCGCCCTCGGCATGGGCGGCTCCGCGTTGCGGTCGCTGGCGTTCGCCCGGCCGCTCGTGGTGCAGGGCGAGCACGGGTTCTTCGAGCTGCTGGAGCCGCGGACGCTGCCCTACTTCCTCGACCGGGGCTTCTACGGCGTCGGCGACCGTGACCCGCAGGAGGCCCGCGAGCATCTCGCGGGCCTGCTCGCTGACCTGGCCGGCGACCCGGTCCGACGGGCGTGGCTCGGCAGCTGGGGGCGGGACCTCGCCGTACGCCGCTTCAGCCTGGAGCGTGCCGCCGCCCTGCTCGAGGACGTCTACGCCGCGGCGCTCGAGGCGCCGGCCGCCCACGGCGTGGGCGCGCCGGCCCGCACGGTGGCCCGCCTCGCCGGGTTCAAGGTGCGGGAGCACCGGGCGCGGCTCGCGGGCCGGCGGGCCCGCGACGACTTCAACGCCCGGCCGGTGTGAGGGACCCGGTTCCCGCCACGGCCCCGATCCGTGCGAGGAGCGTGTCGGCCCGCACGCTCCAGTCGTGCTGCCGGGCGAAGGCCTGGCAGGCACGGCTCGCCGCCGGGTCGGACGGCGCCGCCAGCGCCTGGTCCACGGCATCGGCGAAGGTCGTCGGCGTGGCCGCGGTCGCGACGTACCGGCACCCGAGGTCCGCGACCGCGGGGAGCGGGGTGGCGACGACCGGGCGGCCGGCGGCGAGGTACTCGAGCGTCTTGAGCGGGTGGCTGGCCCGGTTGAAGGCCGTGTCGGCGTAGGGCGTGAGCCCGACCGTGGTGCCGGCGAGCAGGTCCGGCAGCTCGGCGGGGCGCCGCCGTCCCGTCCAGGTCACCGAGGGACGGCCGACGAGGTCGACGAACCGCCGGAGGTCGAGCGACGGGGCGGCGGGACCGACGAGGAGGAGACGACGGCCGCGGACGGCGACCGCCTCCAGCAGCCCGAGGTCGAGACGCGCCGACAGCTGGCCGACGACGACCGCGACCGGCTCTGCGGCGGGGTCGGGGGGCGGGACCGCGGCGAAGGCCTGCGCGTCGCACCCGTTCGGCAGCAGCGCCGTCGGCACGTCCGTGGGCCAGCGGTCGCGGATCGCCGGGGTGATCGCCAGGGCGAGGTCCGCCGCGGCCAGGCTGCGCTCCTCGGCGTGCCGCAGCGCTGCCGCCGAGAGTCCCCACAGCGCGGCGCCGGCCGCGAAGTCGTCCGTGGCGTAGTAGACCCGGCAGGACGTCGGCACGGCCCGCAGGTGGGGCTCGGGGCGCGCGCTGACGACGGCGCGGGGCACGCGACCGTCCCGCTCCAGCAGCCGCCGCACGCTCGCGGCGCTCGCGGCGCGCGCGAGCACGCGGCCCCCCGGCCGGGACGGGAACGGCGCCGAGGCCACCGGCACCCGCAGCACCCCGGGCGCGACCGGAGCGATCCGCGCGCGACCCCCGGGGCCGGAGGGACGGCGCACCACCGACACCGGGGGATCGACCCACCAGACGTCGAGGTGCTCGGCCAGCCGACGCACGAGCTGGTGGTCCGTGCCGGGCACGTCGTCCCACCGCACGCCGGCGCCCCAGACGAGGAGGTCGCGGCTCATCGCCGCGCCACCCCCTGGGCGGCCGCGGTCCCGCAGACGAGCGCGAGCGCTCCCGCCGCCATGGGGAAGGCCATCACGTCGAGTACGGCGGCCAGCGCCGCGCCCACGACGACCGCAGCGAGCGCGGCCTGCCGGAGCTGCCGGTCGAGCTGCCGGTCGAGCTGCCGGTCCGGCTCGGTGCTCGCCCCCGTACGCCGCGGTGAGCGCCCGCCGCGGGTCAGCGCCGCGCAGGTGACGAGCAGGGCGACGAACGCCGCGAGGCCCACGAGCCCGGTCTCGACGGTGAGGAGGAGGTACTGGTTGTCCAGGATCCGGTAGGACGGGAGGAAGGTGCCCACCCCCCGCCCCACCAGCGGCGAGGCGTCGACGAAGTGGGCCGCGACGTCGTAGCTGCCCGTGCGCGACTGCGTGCTGGGGTCGTCGCTCGTGGAGATGAAGAGGTAGCGGATGGTGCCGGCCATGCCGGGCACGGCGACGTACAGCAGCACGGCACCCACGGGCGCGAGCAGCAGCATGGTGCGGCGCACGTGGCCCGGCCACGCCACCGCCAGGACGGCGCCCCCCACGACGATCCCGACGACGCCCGAGCGCGACACCGAGGTGAGCAGGGCGGCGACGAGCAGCACGGCCGGCAGCGCGCGCCGGACGCGACCGCGGGAGATGTCGAAGCAGGCCAGCGTGATCGCGGCGGGCAGGACGAGGGCGAGGGTGTAGGAGTACTCGAGCGACGACATCGCCGTGCCGGCCGCGCGCACGAAGCCGCCCCGCTCGCCGACCGCGCTGAACTGCTGCGCGGACGCGAGGCCCGGGAACGTGATCCGGTCGACCAACGTCCGGCCCGTCACGAACTGCACCAGGCCCAGCAGGGCGAGGCCGGCCCCGAGCAGCACGATGCGACGCTGCAGCACGAGCAGGCGCTCCGGCCGGGGCGCGTGCTCCGCGGCCAGCAGCAGCACGCCGCAGAAGGCGGCCGTGCGCAGGACGCCGAGGTCGGCCGCGCTCGACTCGAGCGGCGGCGTCGGTCGCAGCATGGCCGCGGTCCAGGAGGCCAGCACCGCCGCAGCGAGGGCGAGCACCGCCAGCCGGACCGGGAGGGTGCGCCGGTCGAGCCGCCCGGTCGCCGCCCGCGCGGCCCACACCGCCAGGCAGGCGAGCCCGGCGAGCGCCGACGGCGCGCCGGCACCCCCGAGCGCGGACACGCGGAGGTCGCTGGGCACGGCGACGAGAAGCACCGCGACCAGGGTCAGGAGCGCGAGGGCGTCGCGGTCGCCCGCGAGGATCCGCGCACCGCCGTCCGCGACGGACGGCCCCGCCGTCTCAGGCTGCGGTGGCAGGCGCATCGTCGTCGGCCGGTTCGTCGTCGGCGGGCGCCGCGGGGGAGCCGCCGCCCGGTTGCGGTGGGGCGCCCGGCAGGTCGGCCCGGGCACGGCGCCGCTCCGCCCACCGACCCAGCAGACGGTCGACAGCGCAGGTCACCAGCACCGCCGCGCCCACCCCGAGGACCCCGACGGCGAGCATCGCCCGCGTCCGACCGGTGGTGTCCGGAGGCTCGAGGTCCACGCCGGTGAGGGCGGTCGAGGTGATCGTGTAGCGATCGGGCACGGCCAGGGACTGCTGGAGGTCGGCCAGCTCCTCCGGCACCAGCGCGAGGACGTCCTGCACCGCCGACGTGGCCTCGGCCGGGTCGGCTCCCGTCGCCGTGACGAGGAGGATCGGGCCGGTGGTGGTGCCGTCGCGCGCGACGAGGATCGTCACCCCGGGGTGGCGCTCCTGCACGGGCTCGGCGACGTCGTCGCCGTTGAGGCGGGCGATGAGCACGTCGGTGGCCTGCCCGAGTCCGCTGAGGTAGAGGTAGGGGTTCGCGGCTCCGTCGAGGTCCGCGGTGGGCGGCAGCAGCAGCACGCTCGTGCGCGCGGTCGTCGTGGCCGGCGCGGCACCCGCGGCGGCGACCGTGACGGTCAGGGCGATGGTGAGGGCCGCGGCCGCGACGTACCAGCGGCGCAGCAGCGCACGGAGGAGGGCGTGGAGGTCCACGTCATCGCCCCCGACCCAGGTCGGCCCGGGCCGCTGCGCGGGCTCGGGTGCCCCGACGGTGCCGGGCGAGCACCGCGGAGACACGCTCGACGCCCGCCGTTCCCGTCGTGGCCAGGAGGGCGTCGCGCACGGAGCTGCGGACCCGGGCCCGCAGCTCCCGGAGGGGGTGGGCGACGAGGCGGTCGGCGACCACCGCACCCCGACCGGGCGGCGCGAGGTCGGCGAGCGCGGGCAGCACCGCGGCGTACCGCGCCGGGGCGACGAGGCGGCCGCGCACCCGGTTGCTCACGTTGCGGCCGTGCACGACCTGCACCCAGCCCGGGTCGCCGCCGAGCACGGTGGCCGGCATCTGGCGCTGCAGGCGGTTGTGCCAGTCGGCCCAGCAGGTCACGGCGCCCTCCCAGGGCTCGTGCACCGAGCAGAACGCGTTGCGACGGTCGCTGCGCAGGTGCACGCGGGGCGTCGCCAGCACGATGCCGTGCCGGAGGTAGAGCGCGGTGCGCGGTGCGGGGCACGCCCGCGCGGCCGCCTGCAGCCGGGCGGCGGCGTCCACGGCCAGACCGTCGTCGTTGTCGAGGTTGGTCGTGAGCAGCGTGGCGTGGCGGCGGTCGACGTGGGCGGCGAGGTCGGCGGCGAGGTCGGCCGCGGAGACGGTGCTACGGAAGACGGGGACGAGCCCCGATCGCTGCACCCAGGCTCCGATGCGCGCCCGGAGCCAGTCAGGGCTCTCCGGGTCGAGGTAGACGATCCAGGTCACCGCCGCCCCGCGCTGGGCGCGCACGGACGGCAGGCAGTACCGCTCGAACATCTGCACCCGGTCGAGCAGCCAGCCCTCGCGTGCGCGGACCAGCCCCTCGGCGCCGCCCGTCGGGAGGTTGAAGCGGGTCAGCAGGACGTGGTCGGGCACGACGGCACCTCCTGGGGCGCTCGGGGACCTACGATGACGGCGCGCGCGCCCACCGGGCGGTCGGCGCGGGAGGAGGACGGGCGATGGCACGTGCCGGGCTCGCGCGCCTGACGGGCCGACTCACGCCCACGGCGCTGGTCGCGCTCGCGCTGGTGCTCGTCGGCACCGCGGTCGCCGCGTTCGTGGTGCGCCCGGAGCCGGTGTACTGGGCGCGCGCCGACGTGGTGTTCCTGCCGCCCGAGGGCGCCGGGAACGCGCTCGAGGGGGAGGACGACGCGCTGGTGCCCTTCGCGGCCGCCGTGGAGCGCGCGGTGGTGGGCGGTCCCCAGGAGCTCGTGCTGGCCTCCGACGGGACGCCGTTGTACGGCGAGGGCGTCCGCGCCGCGGCCACCGTGCGGCTCGCGCGCACGGGGGGTCAGTGGCAGGCCTCCTTCGACCAGCCGCTCATCACGGTGCAGGTCGTCATGCCCACCCGCGACGGCGCCGCCGGACGGCTGGAGGACGTGCTGGCCCGGGTGGAGGCGGCGGCCGTCGACCAGCAGGACGGGGTGGGGGCCTCCGAGCGCGTGCGCACGGAGCGTTCGCCCGCCCATCCTCAGATCACCCGGGTCGTCGGCAGCGCGACGCGGTCGGTGCTCGGCGTGCTCGGCGTGGGGGCGCTGCTCGCGGCGCTCGTCGTCGTCGCCGACCGCCGGGGCGGGCGCGGCCGGTCGGGGTCCGGCGGTCCCGCCTGAGCCCGGGAGCCCTCGTCGCGTGCCCACGCCGGCGCCCCGCCCCGGGGTGACCGGGGGAGCCGTGCGGCGACGGCGACCGCGCCGTACACGAGCGCCTCGGCGAGGTGCCGGGGAGACCCGGTGGAGGCGAGCAGCTGACGCAGGATCACAGGCAGCGTGGTGGCCGGCCCGGACGGGTCCCGGGGAAGGTCGGCACACGCCGCCAGGGCCCGGTTGCCGGCGCCGCTGCGGCGCAGCGTGGCGAGCAAGGTGGGCAGGTCCCGCGGCACGTGCACGACGACGGGGTCGGTGAGCACCACGGCCCGCTCGTCGGGGGCGAAGACGCGGTCGACGAACAGGTCGTCCGCGACGACGTCGGGGAAGCGTCCGAACCGGTCGTGGCCCGCTCGGGACAACCCGTACACCCCCGCCCCCCACAGGTGGGCGGACGCCTCGGGCAGGCGCTCGCGCGCCGCGTAGTAGGCCCGCACGACCACGCTCGAGCGGGAGCAGTCGTAGCGGTACGGCGGTCGGGCCGCGAGCACACCGGTCGCGCCGGGCTCGGTCAGCACCGCGAGCACGTCGGCGACGGCCCGGGCCGTGATCTCGACGTCCGCGTCGAGGTAGAGCCGCGGCCAGCGCGACGTCGCGTCGTCCGCCGCGTTGAGCGCGGCCGTCTTGGACGGCTCGGGCAGGTCGAGCACGACGGCGCGCGGGGTGCGGAGCGCCCGCTCGACCGTCGCGTCGTGGCAGCCGTTGGCCGCGACGACCACCTCGACGAGGCCGTCGAGGGCGAGCGTCGCGAGCGGCGCGAGCGCGCGGCCGATGACGGCCTCCTCGTCGTGGGCCGGTACGAGGACGGCACCCGCCACTGGCAAGAGCGAGGGCCGCACGTGGCGGACGCCGGGTGAGGCGAGGACCCCGCGTGCCGGCACGTCGGACTCCGCGTGCGGCAGCAGGTCCCAGCGGCTGCGCGCCAGCAGGAAGCCGAGCGTGCGGCGGTGGCGCCGCCTCGTCCGACCGCCACCCGAGCGGAGCGCCTCGCCGACGACGACGGCGGCGCGGCCACCGGCGGCGTACGCCCGGCCGTGCACCGACTCGAGGTAGCGCACCCGGTTGACGGCGAGGAGGGCGCCGAGGTCGTCGGGTCCGCCGGACCCGCCGCCGGTGTGCCGCATCCGGGCGGCCGGCTCGAACCACGTGGTCCAACCCGCCTCCCGCACGCGTCGCTGGAAGTCGACCTCCTCGGAGTAGAGGAAGTAGCGCTCGTCCCACGCGCCGACCTGCTCGAGGACCTCCGTGCGGACCAGGAGGGCGGCTCCGGTCGCCCAGTCCACTGCGTGGGCGTGGGCGTAGGACTCGGCGTCGTGGTCGGTCTCGGTCGCCCAGGTGGGACGAGTGGGGCAGCGGTCGCCGAGCAGGGCGTCGCCGAGGCAGCGCAGCAGGCTGGGCTCGAAGCGCAGGGACCGGGCGAGCCGACCGTCGTCGCCGAGGAGCGCGGGGACGGCGACGCCGACCCCCGGGCGCCACAACCGTTTCCAGAGGGCCAGGAGCGCGCCGTCCTCGAGCCGGACGTCGGGATTCAGGACCAGCACCGCGCGGCTGTCCCCGGCGTGCGCCACGCCACGGTTGACGCCGGCGGCGTAGCCGTCGTTGGCGCCCTCGTCCAGCACCACGTCGGCGTGCCGGGAGACGCGCTCGACCGTCGCGTCGGTCGAGCGGTTGTCGACCACCACGACCCTCAGGCGGAGCGGTCCGACCTCACGACGCAGGTCGGCCAGCAGCGGGTCGACCTGCCTCGCGCTCTGGTGGGTGATGACCACGACGGTGACGTCGGCGGGCCGGCCCTCCGGGGTGAAGGAGGGGGCGGCCAGGACCGGCGCAGGGGCCGGCCGCCCCGCGGTGTCCGGGGACCTCAGGCGGGCCAGGGCGACGGGACCGTCCACCAGGTAGCGCCTCGCCAGCCGCCGCGGCTCTCTCGCCAGCCGGTAGGACCACTCGAGCCCGTGGTCCGCCATCCACCGGGGGGCACGGCTCACCTCGCCGGCGAGGAAGTCGACGACGGCGCCGAAGGCGAGCAGGCGGTGGGCCCCCGTGAGGTGGCCGTGCTCGGCGATCCAGAGCTCCTGGCGGGGCTTGCCCAGACCCACGACGAGCAGGTCGGTCCGGCTGGCGCGGATCTCGGCAGCGAGCGCCCGCGAGGCCACCGGGTCGGAGACGACGGCGCGGGAGGGTGCCCACGTGCCGCTCAGCCGGAGGGTGGGGCGGCTCTCGGCCAGCACGGCGCGCAGCCGCTCGTGAGTGGCCGAGCTGCCGCCGAGGAACCCGACGGAGAGCCCGTGTGCTGCCGCCGCGTCGAGCACCGGGTCGGCGAGGTCGCTGCCGGCGAGCCGCGGCCACGGGCGTCCCGTGATCTGCTCGGCACGGGCCACGAGGGGCGCACCGTCGACCAGCGAGAGCCAGGCGGGGCCACCGGCGGCCTCCGACTGCTCGATGACGCCCTCCCAACGGGCACCCGTGCCGAAGTGGTGCAGGTGGTCGAGGTTCACCGACGCGACGGCGAGTGCTGCGTCGCCGGAGGCGCGGGGCGCGGCGATGGCGGCGATGGCGGCGCCGAGGTCCATGAGGTCCACCCGGCAGCCGGACATGGCCACCCGCGTCCTGCGAGGTTCGAGCTCGTCGTGCCCGGACCACCGTTGCTCCGGCGTCCGCTCCAGGTCGGTCATGCTGCTCCTCTGCTCCGAGGTGCCCGGTGTCGTCCGTGCCGCGGCGGGGAACGGCGGCACCCGGTCTCAGCGGGGAACGTAGGGTCGCCGCACGGGACGGCCTGGTGGCGGCAGCAGCAGTTACCCAATCCGGGTGAGGGGGGAGGCGGCGCGCCCTCAGGAGGCGCTGCGCCAGTGCGACCGGTGCGCGAGCGCCACTGCCGCGAGCTGTGAGGTGACCTCGAGCTTGGCCAACACCGCGCGCACCTGGGTGCGCACCGTGGACGGGGAGACGACCTCGACCCGGGCGATCTCGGCGACGTGGTGGCCCGCCATCAGGTGCGCGAGCATCGCGCTCTCGCGATCGCTCAGCAGGGCCAGTCGTCGGCGTCGCTCGGTGTCCTCGGCGTGGGCCAGGCCTCCGAGCACGAGCAGACGCTCACGGCGAGCGGAACCCATCGTGGGACGGCCCGCCGCGACGCGGTCGAGCGTGGCGAGCATGCCGCTGAGCCGTTCGGACTTGGTCACGACGCTGTGCGCACCGAGATGCAGGCAGAGCCCCCACCAGGCGGGGTCCTCGGAGGCGGTGAGGACGACGACGCTCGGTGCGGCGCTGGCGAGCGACGCCACGAGGGCCGGTGCGGCAGCGTCGATCGGCTCGAGATCGACCAGCACGATCCGCGGGGCGAGCGCCCGGAGCGCGTTGAGGTAGGCGGTGTGCGGGGCCGGGCCGAGGGGCGTGTCGAGCGTGACCACGGGGTGGTCGTGGACGGAGATGGCCAAGCGCAGCGCCTCCCCGAGGAGCACTTGGCGCTCCAGCACGAGGACTCCGAACTCGGCGCTCATCGCGACCTCCTCTGCGTCTTCGCGGATCGCGGCCACGGACCGAGCGGTGGCGCGGTGCGGTCCGGCTCCCGGTCAGTGAGGCGGCGCCCGCCGATCGACCCGAGTCCCCGAGGGTCACCGAGGCACTCGCGCGCGGGCCCCGGCCCGGGCCGACCGACGGGACCGGGCCGTGCGTGACGGCCCGCGCCCATCGTGCCGCATCCGCGGGTGCACCTCATCCCGAAAACTGGGGACTCGTGGCGCACGGCTGGCGGAGCGAGGGGGGCCTCACGCGACAGTCGTGACTTCCCCAGGACGAGGAAGTGGACCAGATGGGCGATGTCCGGGGGAGCGCTCCCGAGGCGGGCCGCCAGGTCGTCGTCGTGACGTCCGACAGGTCCCTCGTGGCCGAGGTCGTGGCCGCCGCGCTGTTCGACCGGTCCACCGAGACCGTGGTGGCTCCCTGGCCGGGGACCAGCGGCAGCCGTCGCCGCCGCGGCGCACGACCTGCTGCCGGCCTGTTGCTCAGCGACCTCGACACCGTGGGTGCGGTGCAGGCTGCCCAGCTGGCGATGGCCGGTCCGACGACGAGCTGGATCGTCGTGACGGCGGCACCGCCCGGTCCCTTGTGGGGTGCCATGTTCGAGGCGGGCGCGCTCGGGGTCCTGAGCAGTGCGGCCGGCCTGGCCGAGGTGCGCGTGCGGTTCCGCGAGCTCGCCGCGGGCGAGCACGAGGTCGACCCACGCGCAGGGCGGGACCTGGCCTCGTGGCGACGGTACGGCGTGGAGCGAGCGGTCGCGGCCGGCAGGGTCCCGTTCCTCAGCGATGCCGAGCGCACCCTGCTCGACGCGCTGGAAGGCGCCGACGGCCTCGACGCGGCGGACGTGCGCCGCCGAGCGGTGGAGGACGCGGACCTGCTCGCGCGCGCGCTGGGCCGGCTCGGGGTGAGCGACGTGGCAGGCGCCGTCGACGCCCTCCGCACCGCCCGTGCGGTCGACGCGACCGACTGAGACCCGGCGCCGGCTCAGGGGGTCGTCTCCTTCGGCGGCTCCCACCGGGCGGATCGGGCCATGCCGACGGCGGCGATCTGGGAGCTGACCTCCAGCTTCGCGAGGATCGACTTGACCTGCGTGCGGACCGTCGCTTCCGACACCACGCGGGCGTCGGCGATCTCGCGCACGCGCAGTCCGCCCACGAGGCCCTGCAGCACCTGGCGCTCCCGCGGCGTCAAGCGGTCGAGCCGCTCCCGGTGACGGTGGAGGACGAGACGCTGGGAGTGCCAGGCGCGCAGCAGACGTTCCCGCTCGTCGGTGTCCATGACGGTCAGGCCCTGGCTCAGACGGCGCACCACCGCCAGGATCTCGTTGAGCGGACGGGTCTTGGGCAGCACCTGGCGGGCGCCGTGCCAGACGCACTCGCCCCAGCGTGCCTGGTCGAGTGCGGCCGTCACCACGACGACGTTCGCGCCCGCTCGGGCGATGGGGTTGATCACCCGCACACCGTCGCCGAACCCGCCGAGGTCGAGGTCGAGCAGCACGATGCGTGGCTGGTGCCGGAGCACCGAGCTGACCAGGCGTGCGACGGAGACCGTCTCGTCGGGCGCGGCGAGACGACGGACGTCGTAACCTTCCATCGTCATCGCGATCTCCAGGGCCTCCGCGAACAGCTGGTGGTCCTCGACGATCACGGTGCGGGTTCCCACCTGTCCAGTCCGTGTCATCGGGCGAGGTCCGCACCGTCGGGCCGCAGGAGCGGCAGGCCGATGGTGAAGGTCGCCCCCGTCGCGTCGCGGTGCCCCGTGAGGTGCCCACCGTGGAGACCCAGCAGCGCCCGTCGTCGTGCGAGCACGGCGGCCGCACGCCGGCGGCCGCGGCGGATCTTCGACGGACCGGCGCGGAGGATGCGGATCCGGACGGTGGCCTCGACCAGGTGCACGTCGATGAGGACGGGTGCGTCGGGTGCGTCGCGCTCGGCCTCGTCGAGGAGGTCGGCGACCACGCGGGAGACGTCACCGGTGACGCCTGCTGCCCTCAGCCCGCTGGGTGACCACGCGATCTCCCTGCCGGCCTCGCGGCGGGCCTGCACGACGGTCGCGAGCGCACGGTCGATGTCGACGACGCCCTCGACCGGTCCCGAGCCCGGTCCCGAGCCCGGTCCCGAGCCCGGTCCCGGCCTCTCGGGGGCGTTCGGCTCGTCGCCCCCGCGCGACGAGCGCTGCTCCGAGGTCTGCAGGTGATGCGGCGCGCCCACCAGGTCCGTCAGGTGCTCGGCCTCGCGCTCGAGCATCTCCTCCAACCGCCAGCGTGTGCCGGAGGGGAGATCGGAGGAGCTGTGGAGGATGTTCGAGGCCATCGCGATGGTCGCGACCGCGTTCGACACCTCGTGCCGCGTGCGGCGCTGGTCGACGGCGGCGGACTCGAGCTCGGTGAGGTGGGTCTGGAGGACACGCGCCCGGGTGTCACGGTCCCGGACTGTTCGCGCGATCCCGACGGCCGCTCCGCTGCTCATGGCGGTCACCGCCACGGCCGAGAGCCCCACGACGAGCGCGACCGATCCGGGGTCGCTGCCCGTGCGCCAGCCGGCGACGTGCGAGAGGACGAGCGCGACCAGACCCGTGACGACGAGCGCGTCGGCAGCGGGCGGGGGCACACCTGTCCGCCCGACGTGCACGGAGACCGCACGGATCGCGACCGCGCCAGCCGCCGCCAGCAGGAGCGCCGACATCAGGACGAGGTCGTCCGCTGCGGATCCCCGGCCCCCGGGCGCCGGCGTGGGTGCCGGCTTCCCGCTCGTCAGCATCATCCCGCCGCACGCGACGACCGCCAGGCTCAGCACCTCGGCGGCCGTGAGCATGTCGGGCCTCATGCGGAAGCGGAACAGCGCGGCGAGGGTGGGGAGCGCCGCTGTCGGCGCCGCCAGCACGAGCGCCAGCTGGGCGCGGTCGGGGCCGCTGGGAGCCGAGGACGCGCCGACCGCTGCCACCAGCTGCGCCGCGAACGTGAGCACGACGGCCAGCGCACTACCCCGGATGATCCACGTCGGCGCGGACAGCAGCACGTGGTCGCTCGCCGTGCGATGCCGCATCCTCGACCCCCGGCCGCTCGTATCGATCTCGCTCGTCCGATCGCGTGCACCGGCCCGGGATTCCGGAGGCACGCTCATTGATGAACAGTGTTCTTCCCGGGCCGTCCCGTCACTGCTCCACGAGCCCTTTACCCGATTTTGACTAGGCTCAGCCCATGACCGCCTGGGGTGGCGGAGGTCGCCGGCGGCTCTCCGGGGGCGTCGATCGACGGTGCCCGCATCCGCCGTCGGGCGCGGGGTACCGGACGGGGCACGTCCCGTGCGCCCGACGTACCCCGACTCCCCTGGAGGAAGAGTGGACCCGTCCAAGCCCGTCGCCAAGGCCGCCCAGAAGCTCGAGGAGGCCGCGGAGCGGCTGCTCCCCGACACGCCCCACGTGCCGGGTGTCCCGTCCAGCACCACTCCGACCATCGAGGAACCGACCGACCCCGCGGGCACCACCCACCCGCCGGCACCCAAGCCCGACCAGGGCACCCCCGCGCCCGTCTCGCCCACCGGCGTCCCGGTCACCGGCGACCCGCTCGACAGCGCGCAGCAGGGTCGGTGGCTGACGACGGCGACCGGCGTGCGGGTGCACGACACCGACCACTCGCTCACGGCGGGACGGCGCGGCCCGACGCTGCTGCAGGACCACCACCTGCGCGAGAAGCTCATGCACTTCGACCACGAGCGCATCCCCGAGCGTGTCGTGCACGCCCGCGGTGCCGCCGCACACGGCCGGTTCACCGGCTACGGCACGGCCGCGTCGATCTGCCACGCGGGCGTGTTCGACGAGGGCAAGGAGACCGCGGTCTTCGTGCGCTTCTCGACCGTGCTCGGCTCACGCGGCTCGGCGGACACGGTGCGGGACACCCGCGGCTTCGCGACGAAGTTCTACACCGACGAGGGCGTCTGGGACCTGGTCGGCAACAACATCCCCGTCTTCTTCATCCAGGACGGCATCAAGTTCCCCGACGTGATCCACGCCGGCAAGCCGCACCCGGACCGCGAGATCCCGCAGGCCCAGAGCGCGCACGACACGTTCTGGGACTTCGTCTCCCTGCACACGGAGGCCCAGCACCACACGATCTGGAACATGTCGGACCGCGGCATCCCGCGCTCCTACCGGATGATGGAGGGGTTCGGCGTCCACACCTTCCGGTGCACCAACGCCGACGGCGAGACGAACCTCGTCAAGTTCCACTGGAAGCCGAAGCTGGGCGTCCACTCCCTGACGTGGGAGGAGGCGCAGATGCTCGGCGGCTTCGACCCCGACTTCCACCGGCGGGACCTGTACGACGCGATCGAGTCGGGCGCCCACCCCGAGTGGGAGCTCGGGGTGCAGGTCTTCCCCGACACCCCGGACCAGATGTTCGAGGGCATCGACCTGCTGGACTCGACGAAGCTGGTGCCCGAGGAGCTCGCGCCGGTGCAGCCGATCGGCCGACTGGTGCTCGACGCGAACCCGACGAACTTCTTCGCCGAGGTCGAGCAGGTGGCCTTCCACACCGGGCACCTGGTGCCCGGCATCGACGCCACCGACGACCCGCTGCTGCAGGCCCGCAACTTCTCCTACCTCGACACGCAGCTCAGCCGGCTCGGCGGGCCGAACTTCAACCAGCTCCCGATCAACCGGCCGCACGCGCCGGTCAACGACATGCTGCGCGACGGGATGCACCAGACGGCCGTGCACGGCGGTGCCGCGCCGTACCGGCCGAACTCGCTCGACGGCGGCTGCCCCTTCCACGCCACCACCGACCAGAGCGACCCCGCGACGCGGGCGTTCGTCGAGGCGGCGGTCACCGTCGCGGAGGGACGGAAGGTGCGCGACCAGCCCGCGTCGTACGACGACCACTACAGCCAGACCCGCATGTTCTGGCTCAGCCTGACCCCGGTCGAGCGGGAGCACGTCGTGCGGGCCTACACCTTCGAGCTCGGCAAGTGCTACGAGCAGGCGATCAAGGAGCGTCAGCTCCTCGCGCTCGCCCAGGTGGACGCGGACCTCTGTGCGCAGGTGGCCGCCGGGCTGGGGCTCGAGGTGCCGACGGCCGCGGAGCCACTGCCGGAGGCGGCACCGAGCCCCGCGCTCTCGCAGCTGGGTGCGACCTGGCCGGTGGAGGGCCGGATGATCGGCATCGTCGTCGGCGCGGGCTCCGACGCCGGTGACGTCGAGGTGCTCCGCGACGCCGTGCTCGCGGACGGCAACGTCCCGCTGCTCATCGGTCCCCACGGCGGCGAGGTCGCCGGCGCGACGGTGCAGCGCACGTTCGCGACGGCGCGGTCGGTGGAGTTCGACGCGCTCGTGCTCACCGACGCACCGGTGCCCGGCCCCGATGTGCCGCCGTCGCCGACGGGGCGCACGCCCGACGTCGACCCGCGGGTGACGCTCCTGGTCGAGGAGGTCTTCCGGCACGCGAAGGCGATCGCGACCGTGGGTCGTGGCGCCGAGGCACTGCCGGCGGCGGCCGTGCCGCGCGACGTACCGGCCGTGCTCACCGACCTCGAGGCCGGCGCGGTCTGGCCCGCACTCAGCAAGCTGCTGGCGACGCACCGTGCCTGGGAGCGGTTCCCGGTCGCGGTGGGCTGAGCGGGGGCTGCTCCGGGTCGGCCCCCCCGGCGTGTAACGCGGTGTCCGTGTCACTGCACACGTGGTCGACCACGTCCATGGTGACCAGAACACCGCGTTACACGTCGGGAGGTCCCCGTCCTGCCCCAGAATGGGACGATGACCGACCCTGTGAACGATCGGCAGCGATCCCGCTGGGCACGCCGCCCCTCTCCGGCGCTCGCCGTCCTCGGGGGTACGGCGCTCGTCGTGGGCGGCTTCGTGGTGTGGCGCGCGCTGCCGCCGGCGCCCGACGCGGAGCTGGACGGGTTGCGGGTGGTGACGAACACGGAGCGCGACAACGGCTTCGGCTTCGACGCGGTCGTCGGCGGGGAGCTGCGGCCGGTGGGCAGCTGCATCGGTGTCGGCGACGCCGACCATGCCTCCCTCGTCGTCTGGCCACGGGGCACGAAGGTCGAGGACGGTGCCATCGTCACGCCGGGAGGTATCCGGGTGCGGATGGGGGAGGAGCTGCGGGGCGGGGGCGGCTACACCGACGACCCGACCGACTTCGGGGCGGCAATCGACCCCGACATCCCCGACGACTGCCGGGCCGCCTCGTCGGGCGAGATCGCTGTGCTCAACGGCGACAACTAGGGAGCGCCGCCCCCGGTCACCGGCGCTCGGCCGTCCAGGTTCCACGTCAGGGTGAAGCCGTCTGCCGCCGCCTCGGACGACACGTCGGCAACCGTGGCTTCGAGTCGGCTGGCCGGGCCTGCGGACCGTGCTGCGAACCTGCTGTAGCCGCGCACGTCGACCGCGAGTGCCCGCGACGGGAGGCCGATCCTGTCGTCGCCGTCGACCACGTCGCGCAGACAGTCGACGAGTGCGTCCAGGTTGCCGCCGAAGTAGTCGGGGAACCGCAGGGCACGCGCCAAGGCACTGAGAGCCTCCTCGAGGTCGGCCCATTGCGATGCGTCGATCTCGACGCGCGTGGTCTCGAGGCTCACCGCGGCAGGGTAGGCGCGGCGGGAATCCCTGACCGCCACCGACCGTTGGCCCCGGCATGACCACCTTGGGACTCATTGGAGCAGGCAACATCGGCAGCACGCTCGCACGTCTCGCCGTCGCGGCGGGGTACGACGTCGTGCTCAGCAACAGCCGGGGACCGGAGTCGCTCGTCGACCTCGTCGCCGACATCGGCAACACGGCCCGCGCCGGGACGGTCGAGCAGGCGGCGCGGGACGGCGACGTGGTCGTCGTGACCGTCCCGCTGAAGGCCTACCGCGACGTGCCCGTCGAGCCGCTCGCCGGGAAGGTCGTGCTGGACACGAACAACTACTACCCGGAGCGCGACGGCCGGATCCCCGAGCTCGACGACGAGAGCACCACCACGAGCGAGCTGCTCCAGGCGCACCTGCCGGAGTCGCACGTGGTGAAGGTCTTCAACAACATCTTCTACCAGCACCTCCTCCTGCTGGCGCGACCGAACGGCGACCCCGAGCGCAGCGTGCTGCCCATCGCGGGCGACGACGCGGAGGCCAAGGCGACCGCGACGAAGGTGCTCGACGACCTCGGCTACGACGCCTACGACGTGGGTCCGCTCGCCGAGGGCTGGCGCTACCAGCGCGACCTCCCGGCGTACGCCGGCCTCTTCGTCGACGGCGACGACTGGGCCAACCCGCACCGCTCGACCGTCGCGCTCCTCGAGGAGAAGCTCGCGGCGGCGAAGCGCTACCGCGACCTGGCCTGACCCGTTCCCCGCGCCGAGCGCGGAAAAGAAAACGGGCTCTTGTGACTGATCCGTGGGTGGTTGAGCGCGTCTGGGAGTGAGGACACGCCGTTCCTGCCTAGGTTCTGGACTTGCGAAGGAACAGGACCGAAGAGCAAGGAACGGCGTGCAATCAGCGACTC
>NZ_JAAGXA010000010.1 GCF_010686755.1 Nocardioides zeae
ACCAGAACCGCCTTCGGCTTCCGCTCACCCCACGCACTCATCGCCCTCGCCATGCTCAACCTCGCAGGACACCGCCCCACCCTCCCCGGCCGCCGATAACCCACGGATCAGTCACAAGAGCCCGAAATGTTCGGTTGGGACGTGTCCGACCCGGTCGGAGGTGCACCGACGTCCCAGTTCGCGGCCCGGCCGGGTGCGCGTTCGTGGCGCGACGCCGCAGCCAGTCCGGTCGGTCCGAGGGGCTGGTCGCGCGGCGTACCCCGGCCCACGGAAATGTGCGGCTGGGACGTGCTCGACCGGGTCCAGGTCGCACCAGCGTCCCAGTTCGCGAGCTCGCCTCGCTCCCTCAGGACGCCAGCGTCGTCGACGGCGCCTGGCCGTGGGCCGCGCGGTACGTCTGCGAGAACCGCCCGAGGTGGAAGAAGCCCCACCGAGCCGCGACCTCGGTGACGGTCGTGGTCTCGGGCGAGCCCTCGAGCAGGTCGGCGTGGGCGCGGGCGAGGCGTGTGCGGCGGAGCTCCTCCAGCGGCGTCGTACCCCGCTCGCGCTGGAACGCCTCCTGCAGGGTGCGGGGGCTGACGCCGACCTCGCCGGCCAGGTCGGCGACGCGCCACGGACGCTCGGGGCACTCCTCGATGAGCACCATGGCCGCCCGGACGGTGCGGGAGACGGGCGCGCTGGCGGCCGGGGCCGGCGTCAGCGTCGAGCTGTTCGGCTGCGCGGCGAGCAGGCCCGACACGATGACCTGCTCGAAGTGGCTCGCGGCCAGGGGGCTGCTGAGCACGCCGCGGCCCAGCTCGGCCTCGTCGCAGGCGAGGTGCACGAGCCGCAGCCAGCTGCGGATGGCCGGGGACCCGAGGTCGACGAGCGGGTCGAAGACGACGTCGCCCGTGCCGCCGGCCGCCTCCTCCACCGCGCGGCGCGGGAGGTGGACGAGCAACTGCTCGCAGCCCGCGGACCAGATCATGTCGACGGGCAGGGAGGGGGAGGGCAGGGAGGCGTACCCGCGGTTCGACGCCACCACCCGGTCGCCCACCTTGACCCGCGCCTGGCCCTTGAGGGGCACCTGCATGAGGTAGAAGTCCCCGAACCGACCCGGCGTGATGCGCACCTCGTCGCCGTAGCGCAGGTAGTGCACGCTGATCCCGCCGACGTCCGCAGCGTTGTGGACCATCGAGAGGCGCCCGCCGCGTTCGGTCAGCGACAGGTCGTGCGGGCAGAACGACCGCCCGACCTCGGCGCGTGCCTGGTCGAGGTCGGAGGTCGCCAGCCGGGTGTGGCGGGACAGCATCTGCACGGTCATGGTCACGCTCCTCGAGCACGAGTGTGACCCCGATCATAACCGAGCAGTATTGCGTGCGCATTACGGCCGTCGAAGAAGCGTGATACATCCGCGCGGGGCGCGGGGCGCGGGGCGGCCGTCGGCCTCGGGGCGGCCGTGGGCCTCGGGGAAAGAAAACGCGGACCGGCTCCCGAACCCGCGAAAGAAAACGCGGACCGGCTCCCGAACCCGCGAAAGAAAACGCGGACCCGGGCCTGCGACACGCCGACGCCCGGCCCGGAACCGTCCGCGTTTTCTTTCGGCGGTCCTCGGGCCCCGCGCACTTTGCTCGCCCACCTCGGGCCCGTCCGCGTTTTCTTCGCCGCGCCCCCCCACCGGTCGTGGTGCCAGGCCTGCGGAAACCCGCGGGCTCGCACCACGACCCGGGCGAGGGGGGAGGGGGAGGGGCCGGGCTCAGTGCCCCTTGAACGCCTCCTGCAGCCACCACGCGCCGCCGTCGCTCGCGATCTTCGCGTCGACGACCATCACGCCGCGGGGATCAGCCGCCCAGGCCGCGACCTCCGCCAGGTCGGCCTCGGTGCGCACGGTGACGCCACGGGCGCCGTACCCTCGCGCGACCGCCGCGATGTCCGCGTCCGGGAAGGTGACGGTGCCGAGGTCGGGCGTGCCGTGGGAGCCGTCGCCGAAGTGGTGGACCTCGGCGCCGTAGGCCGCGTCGTCGTAGACCGCCACCAGCATCGGGATCCCCAGCCGCACGATCGTCTCGAGCTCGCTGATGCCCATCCAGAAGCCGCCGTCGCCGGTGCCGACGACCGCGAGCCGGTGCGGCTGCGCGAGCGCCGCGCCGATGCCGCTGGCGAGGCCGAGCCCGATGGACTGGAAGGCCTGGGTGAAGCAGAAGCCGTTCTCGTCGGGGACGCGGAGGTACGTCGAGGGGTAGCCCATGAAGTTGCCGGAGTCGATCGCGACGACGCGCTCGGCCGGCAGGAGCGCGTCGAGGCCGCGGCTGAAGGCCCGCGGGTCGATCTGCTCGTCGGTGGAGACGTCGGGGGTGGGCGTGTCGTTCCACCAGCGCGCCTCGGCGAGGCGGGCGGCGACCTCGGCGGTGCGGTAGCCGGTGGCCTTCGTGCCGAGCGCGTCGAGCACGTCCGCGGCGGTGGCGGCGCAGTCGCCGTGCACGCCGAGGTCGACGGGCCGGTGGGCGCCGAGGGCGGCGAGGTCGTCGTCGACCTGGACCACGCGGGCCGACGGTCCGATGAGCGAGCCGTGCCGCATCGTCCACATGTTGAGGGCGCAGCCCCAGCCGACGACGAGGTCGGCGCCGGCGATGAGCTCGGCGGTCAGCGGCGCGGAGAACCCGCCGGAGATGCCGAGGTCGAACTCCTCGCCGCGGAACAGGCCGTTCGCCACGGCGGACGTCGCCAGCAGCGCGCCCGATGCCGCGGCGAGCGCGGAGATCTCGGGTCCGGCCGTCCGGCCGCCGCGCCCGGCGACGAACACGGGGCGCTCGGCGGCCTCGATGAGGGCGGCCAGGTCCTCGACCGCGCGCCGCGCGGGCCGCACGGGCAGCGGGGCGGTGAGCTCCGGCGTACGCGCGTCGTCGGGAGCCGGGGCTCCCTGGACGTCGAGGGGCAGGTTGAGCACGACGGTGCGGCGGCCGTGCACGGCGGTGCGGTAGGCGCGCACGACGTCGGCGACGGCCGAGGCGGCGGAGTGCACGCGCTCGGGGACGGCGCCGACGCTGGCCACGAGGGCGTCCTGGTCGATGCGGAAGTTGGAGTTGACGGTCGCGCCGGCGGTGTCGGCGGCCAGCACGAGCATCGGGGTGCGGCTCTTGGCCGCCTCCCCGATGCCCGTGACGGCGTTGGTGAGCCCGCAGCCCTGGTGGAGGGTGAGCACCGGGGGCAGCTCTCCGAGGCGCCCGTAGCCGTCGGCCATCGAGGCCGCGCCGCCCTCGTGGCGGGCCGCGGTGAAGGGGACCCCCGCGGCCCGGAGCGCGTTGGTGACGGCGAAGTTGCCGCTGCCGACCACGCCGAACGCGTGGCCGACGCCCAGCTCGGCGAGGGTGGAGCCGACGAGGTCGGCGACGGTGCGGGTCACGGGAGAGCCTTTCGGTGCGGGATCAGGCGGGGACGATCGCGAAGACGCGCGCCGGCGAGCCGGTGCCGCCCACGATCGGCAGCGGGGAGACGACGACCATCGCGCCGGTGGCGGGGAGCTGGTCGACGTTCTGGAGCTGGGTGAGGCCGTACTTGTCGGCGCCGAGCAGGAAGTAGTGCACGGGGAACGCCGGCTCCATGCCGCCGGCCTGGCCGGCGTCGATGCCGACGGTCTCGACCGCGAAGCCCGAGATCGGCGAGGCGGCGAGCCACTGCGCGCCGGCGGGGGAGACGCCCGGGGTGTGGGGGCCGTTCTCGTCGGCGTTGGCGAAGGCCTCCGGGTCGCCGCCGCGGGCGCTCCAGCCGGTGCGGAAGACCAGCCAGGCGCCCTCGGGGAAGGGGCCGTTGTCGGCGACGTGCTTCTCCAGGTGCTCGGGCTCCAGCAGGAAGTCGGGGTCGGCCGCGACCTCGGCGGAGAAGTCGATGACGACGGCCGGGCCGACGAGGCGCGCCGGCGGGATGGTGTCGACGGAGTGGCCCTCGCGGCCCGACGCCCAGTGCACGGGGGCGTCGAGGTGGGTGCCGGTGTGCTCGCCGGTGTGGATGTTGTTCCAGCCCCAGAACGGCCCGTCGTCGTCGAAGTCGCTCACCTTCTCCAGCGACAGCGGGATGGTGTTCGCGAACGGCGGCGGCAGCTGCAGCACCGGCGTGCTCGGCGACAGCGGCGCGGTGAGGTCGACGATGCGGGCCTCGCCGGTGGCGAGGGAGCTGAGCAGGGTGTCGATGGCGGTCATGAGGAAGCCCTTCGGGTCGGGTCCGGTCGCACGGGCAGGCCGCGCCTGCCGTGGAGGTGAGGCTAGGGCCGCTGCGCTCCGACCTCTATCCCGGATGCGCGGTCGTCATCCTGATTGCGCGTCGGTGGTCGGCCCGGTGGCCGGCCCCGGCCGCCCGCCGGACCTCAGCGGCGGCGCAGGGTCTCGCTGGGCGTCTCACCGAACGCGGCGCGGTAGTCGCCCGACAACCGGCCCAGGTGCCCCGCGCCCCAGCGCAGGGCGGCCTCGGTGACGCTGGAGGCGGAGCCGTCGAGCAGGGACGCGCGCACACGCTCGAGCCGCACCCGCCGCAGGTACGCCGTGGGCGTGGTGTCGAGGTGGGCCCGGAACCCCGCCTGCAGGGCCCGGACGCTGAGGTGGACGGCCTCCGCGACGTCCGGAGTGCCGAGGGGCTCCGCGCAGTGCTCCTCGATCAGGCGGGCCGCCCGCAGCACGACGCGCTCCTGCGGGGTGGCGACCGGCGCCTCGCAGCGGGGCGCGACGGCGGCGACGAGCCCGTCGACGAGGGCGGTCTGGAGCGCGGCCGCGGCGCTCGGCACCGACGCGAGGCCGTCCGGTCGGTCGAGGTCGGCCAGCACGAGGTCGACGACGCCCCGCCAGGTGCGGGCCGCGCCCCGGGTCAGGTCGAGCGACTGCACCCCCGGAGCGGCGGGCAGGACGCCGGTCGCCCGGGCCAGGTCGGTCCGCTCGCGCAGCAGCCCGCCGGCGATCCGCACCATCACGCGCGGGTTGCCGCAGGAGTAGCGCATCTGCAGCGCGCGACCGAGCGGGGTCAGGGCGGCCGTCCCCGGTCCGACCTCGACCGTGTCCCCGCCGGCCCGGATCCGGGCGCGCCCGGCGAGCGGGATCTGCACGAGCTGGAAGTCGAGGCCGTCGACGCCGACCTCCACCTCGCAGCCGTAGTCGATGAAGTGCAGGCTGAGGTCGCCGAGGTCCACGGCGTGGTGGCGCGCCCGGAAGTCGTCGTCGCGGCGGAGCGGTGTCAGCCGGTGGGGAGCCAGGGAGGCGGCGACCGAGACGCGGGCGGCGTCGATGCTGGTCGTGCTCAGCACACGGTGGGAGGCGAGCGGGGCAGCGACGCGTGCCACGAGGTGCTCCTTGTCCGGTCGCATCGCGCGCTCGACCTGTCTCATTGTGCAACGACCGTCACGAGAACGGAATAACTTCACGGGATCGGACCGATCGTTTGCTGGACAGCGACGGCTCTCCGCGGATAGCGGTCCGCCCCGGCGCGGCGCACCATCGCCGCCATGCCCGACACCCCCTGCGCCCCCCAGGTGGCCGCTCCTGACCTCCGCGCCCAGCTCGCCCGCTGGCCCAGCGGCGTCGCGGTCGTCACCGCGACCGGGGCGGGCCGACCGATCGCGAAGACCGTCAACAGCTTCCACTCGACCTCGACCGACCCCCCGCTGGTGGGCTGGTGCCTCGACCACGGCTCGAGCCAGCTCGACGAGTGGATGGCCGCGGACGGCTACGTCGTCCACGTCCTCGCCGAGCACCAGACGCACCTGGTGGCGCAGTTCGCCGCGCGCCGGGACGACCGCTTCGCCGGCACCCGGTGGTCGCCCGGCCTCGACGGCATGCCGGTGCTGGACGACGACGTCGCGGTGCGGTTCGAGTGCCGCGTGCGCCACCGGTTGCCCGCGGGCGACCACACCTACCTGATCGGCGAGGTCGTGACCCTCACGGCCGGTCCCGGCACACCGCTGCTGCTGCGCCGCTGACACTCCTCACCCCACCGAAAGAGAGATCCCCGTGTCCATCCCCGTCCTCGAGGCCGACCACTTCCGCCTCGGCCTGTTCTCCTCCAACTGCACGGGCGGCCTGGCCGTCACCACCATCCCCGAGCGCTGGTCGGCCTCCTGGGAGGACAACCTGCGCCTGGCCCGTCTCGCCGACCGGGTCGGCATCGACTTCATGCTGCCGATCGCCCGCTGGATCGGCTACGGCGGCGTCACCAACTTCCACGAGGGCGTCCTCGAGCCGGTGCCGTGGGCGACGGCGATCGTCGCGGCCACCGAGCGCCTCACGGCGTTCGCGACGGTGCACACCGCGTTCAACCACCCGGTCGTGACGGCCAAGCAGCTGGCGACCGTGGACCAGGTCGGCCCCGGCCGGGTGGGCCTGAACGTGGTCGCGGGGTGGAACCAGCCCGAGTACCAGGCCATGGGCGTCGACCTGCCCCAGGACCACGACTCCCGCTACGCCCTCGCCCAGGAGTGGGTCGACGTCGTCACCACGCTGTGGCAGCGCGAGGGCCGCTTCGATCTGCCGGGCCGGTTCTGGGACCTGCAGGGCGTCGAGGCGATGCCGAAGCCCGCCGCCGGGCGCATCCCGATCCTCAACGCGGGTTCCAGCCCGCAGGGCAAGGCGTACGCCGCGCGCAACGCCGACTTCGTGTTCACCATCGTGGGCGGGCCGGAGGACGGGGCCGACGTGGTCCGGGAGCTCTCCGCCCAGTCCGCGGCGCAGGGGCGGTCCGCAGGGGTGCTCACCCCGACCCACGTCGTGTGTCGCCCCACGCGCGCGGAGGCGGAGGACTACCTGCACTACTACGCCGTCGAGAACGCCGACTGGGACGCGGTCGACAACCTCATGCAGCTGCAGGGCCTCCACGCCCAGTCCTTCAGCCCGGAGATGCTGGCCGGCTTCCGCGGCCGCTTCGCCGCCGGCCACGGCACGTGCCCGTTGATCGGCTCGCCCGACGACGTGGCCGACGAGATCGAGCGGTTCGCCCGGGCCGGGTTCGGCGGCATCACGATGTCGTTCGTCGACTACGTGGGCGAGCTGGAGTACTTCGCGCAGGAGGTCATGCCCCGCCTGGCGAAGAAGGGCCTGCGGCCCGAGGTGGGTTGATCCGTCACCCCCGACGCGAGACGGGCACCGCCGCTGGGTCGTCAGCGGCGGTGCCCGTCGTCAGGGGGCGGCGTCAGCGCCCGGTGCCCCGCCCGGTCCAGCGCCCGAGCAGGCGGCGTACCGGCGGCGGGGCGAGGAGCTGCTGCGCCACGAGGTGTCCGGAGCCGGCACCGAGCCCGGGTCCGGGGTGGGTGAACGCGCCGACGTGGAACAGGCCGTCCACGCCCGTACGGTGCCCGGTCGAGGTGCCCGGGCGCCAGAGGAGCGACTGGTCGAGCTCGGCCGCGCCGCCGTAGGGGTCGCCCTCCACGGCGTTGGCGTTCTCCCGCTGCAGCCGGGTGGGCGGCAGCGCGTGCACGCCGACGATCGAGGACCGCAGCCCCGGGGCGTGCTCCTCGATGCGGTCGAGCACCCGCTCGAGGTAGGCCTCGGTCACGGAGCCGTCCCAGCCGGAGGCCGTGGCGATGGAGCCGCCCGCGTCGCCGGTCGGCGCCCACGGCACCTCCTGCAGCTGCAGCCACAGCGTCGCGGCCCCCTCGGGCGCCCGCGACGGGTCGAGCACGGACTGCTGGCCGACGACCACCGTGGGCGCGGCGGGCAGCAGCCCCGCCTCGGCCTGCGCACAGGCGACACCCGTGGAGGCGGCGCCGTCGCTGACGTGCACGAGCGGCACGGCGTCGAGCCGGTCGTCCGACCAGCGCAGCGGGGCGTCGAGCGCGAGGTGCACCTGCATCGCGGCGCGTCCCGGCCGGTGCCGCGCGGCCGCCTGCCGACCGGCCTCGGGGGCGTCGGAGGCGAGCAGCTCGCCGTACAACCGCCCCGTCGACGTCGACGCCAGCACCGCGCGGCGCGCGACGAGGCGCTGGCGGTCGGCCGCTCCGCCGAGCCGTACGGCGCGTGCCCGCCCCTCGGCGACCTCGATACGCGTCACGGGGGAGCCGAGGTGCACGTCGACGCCGCGCTCGGCGAGGAGGGCGGCGAACGCGTCGACGAAGCGGCCGGCGCCGCCCTCGACCACGGGGAGCCCGGCGGCGTGCATGGAGAACGCCATGACCGGCAGCATCAGCCCGCCCGTGGCGTGGTCGGGACCGAGCCCGGCGTGGAGCAGCCACGGCGTCCACAGCTGGTCGACCTCGTGGCCGACGAACCGCTCGCGCACGAGCCCGCGTCCGCTCTGGGCGCTGACCCGCACGAGCTCGCGCAGCCCGTCGACGCCGAGTCCGCGGGCCGCGCGGGCGCCGAGGCCGACGAGGTCCTGCGGCCGCAGCTCGGAGCCCAGGGCACCGAAGACGTGCGGCGCCCAGCTCTCGAGCTGGCCGAGCATGGCGGCGTACGCCGCGGCGTCGCCCCCGTCGGCGAACCCGGCCGCCGTCGTGGCGGGGTCCCGGTCGG
This sequence comes from Nocardioides zeae, assembly GCF_010686755.1. Lineage (GTDB taxonomy): Bacteria > Actinomycetota > Actinomycetes > Propionibacteriales > Nocardioidaceae > Nocardioides > Nocardioides zeae. Next base: position 8,463 of record NZ_JAAGXA010000010.1, read on the forward strand.
CGACGACCGCACCGCGCTCGGAGACCGAGGCGGTGACGGCGCCGTCGGTGTTGCGGTAGCGCAGCCCGTGGCGGTGCAGGTCGTCGCCGAGCACGCCGTAGGCGCCGCTGGTGACGAAGAGCGGGTGCCAGGAGCTGAAGGTGTCGTGGACGTGGCCGGGCTCGGTGAGCTCGTCGGAGGCGATGAACCCGCCGAGCCGGGGGCGCGCGGCGCCGAGCGCGCCCCCCCAGCCCGCGCCCGCGAGCGCCGCGGCGGCGACGAGACCGTTGATGCCGGCCCCGATGACGATGGCGTCGTAGGTGCTCATCGGGCCAGTCTGGCGCGCAGCTTGCCGAGCACGCCCGCGTAGTCGCTCGGGTCGAGCGGCAGCAGCCACTGCTTGGCCTTGGTGGCCGTGCCGACGTTGAGCCCGAGGTCGTCGAGCGTCTCGTCGATGTTGTGCACGGAGAACGGGATGATGTTGGTGCCCCGGGCGTGCTGGCCGCGGGTGCGCTCGCGCATCCAGTCGAGGATCTCCTCCGCCTCGGCGCGCATCGTGTCCTCGTCGGGCAGCGTGTGGCCGCCGCCGAGGTAGGACCCGATCCACAGCGCCGACACCTCGGCGGAGAGCGGCGAGAAGAACGACGAGTTGTAGCCCGCGAAGCTGAGGTCCTCGACGCCGATCGGGTGGATCTGGCGGTGCAGCAGGTAGTCACCCCGGTCGGTCGTGAAGCGCGCGACGACGTCGTCGGGCAGGAACGGGATCTCCTGGGTCCAGCCGGTCGCGGCGAGCACGACGTCGGCGGGGATGACGGTGCCGTTGGCCAGCTCGGCGATCGGCTTGCCGTCGCGCTCGCCGAGGCGGCTGATGACGATGTCGCGGTGCACGGTGATGCGGCCGTCGGCGACGCCCTCGAAGAAGCCCTCGGTGGCGAGCGAGACGGTGGAGCGGGCGATGTCGGCGAACGTGCCCTGGGGGATGAGGCCGAGCTTCGCCAGCTTCAGCTGCCGGGTGGAGACGCCGCCGACGCTGCCGACCATCTGGTTCGCCAGCATCGAGTTCCGGGCGTGGAGCACCTTCTCCATGCCGTTGACGGAGCGGTAGCGGAACAGCCCCTCGCCCATGCGGGTCAGCATGAGGAACTTGTAGTTGAGCACGCCCTGGAGCTTGCGCGGCAGCTTCCACAGCAGCTCGCGGGCCACGACGGTGGTCGACGCGGCGACGGTCGCCACCTCGACGGTGATGTCGCAGGCCGACTTTCCGTAGCCGACGATGATCGCGTCCTTGCCGGCCACCTGGTCGAGGCTGTGGAGGTCGCCCGCGGGGAGCACCTCGCCGCCGACCTTCTCGAAGACGTCGCGGCCCTCCCACGGCGGCACGAAGGGCCGGGAGAAGATGCCGCTGGCGAGCACGAGGTGGTCGACGTGCGTCGTCAGCGTCCCGTCAGCGTTGGCCGTCGTGACGTCCCAGCCGCCGCCCGGGGTGGGCTCGGCGGCGACGACCTCCGTGGCCAGCCGCAGGTGCGGCTCGAGGCCGAACTTCGCGACGTACTGCTCGAGGTAGGCCTGCACCTGCGCGCCGGAGGGCCACTCGGGGTAGTCCTTCGGCATGGGCAGCTCGGAGAGCGCGTAGGTGCCCTTGTTGTTCTGGGTCTTGAGGCCGGGGTAGCGGCGCGTGGCGCTCCAGACGCCGCCGACGTCGGGGGTCTTCTCCCAGACGGTGACGTCGTGGCCCAGGGCGCTGAGCACGCGGGCCGAGGAGAGCCCGGCGAAGCCGGCGCCGACGATGCCGATCTTCTTCGTCGTGGGGCTGGGGGTGGGGGAGCTGGTCATGGTGGGAGTCCTCACTCACTCGGCGAGCAGGGGGATGGCGGGGACGGCCTGTTCGGGTCCCATGGCGGAGTAGCCGCCGTCGGCGGCCCAGTCGGCACCGGTGACGACGGAGGCGGCGTCGGAGACGAGGAAGGCGACGACGGCGCCGATCTCGCGGGGGTCGCCGACGCGGCCGGTCAGGTGGAACGGCGCGGCGACGCGGTCGGTCTTCGCGCGGTCGCCGCCGGAGAGGCCGTCCATGATCGCGGACCAGGTCCACCCGGGGCTGACGGAGTTGACGCGGATGCCGTCCGCGGCGAGGTCCATGGCCATCGAGCGCGTGAGCTGGGCGATGGCGGCCTTGCTGGCGGGGTAGACCCAGCGTCCCGTCTGCGCGACCGACGACGAGATCGAGGTGAAGTTGACGATGGCGGCGTGCTCGCTGTCCTTCAGTGCGCCGTGGGCCGCCTGCACGAGCGCGACCATGCTGACGAGGTTGACGTCGAGCGCGGTCAGCCAGTCGGCGCGGGGGGTCGCGAACCCCTCGTCCAGGTACGTCGCGGCGAGGTTGACGACGATGTCGATGCCGCCGTGCGCGGCGACGGTGCCCTCGACCAGCGCGGTGAGCGCGGCGTCGTCGGTGACGTCCGTGCGGGTGAAGGTGACCGCGCCGCTGCCGGTGGGGAGCGCTGCGGCGAGGTCGTCGGCGACCGCCTGACCACCGGTCTCGTCGATGTCGGCGACGACCACGTTCGCGCCCGCCTCGGCCAGCGCGGCGACGACGCCGCGGCCGATGAGGGTGGCGCCGCCGGTGACGACGGCGGTGCGACCGGTGAGGTCCGTGGAGACGGGCATGCGGCCTCTCCTTCGCTCGGGTCGGACCGCCTCGTGCGGCCCGGGTTGAGCCGGAACCGTAGGCGCGGGCCGAGCCGGGCGATATCCGCCGAGCGCGGCGGTCGTCCGGGATGCGCAGGTGCCGCCTGCGCGCCTCTAGACTCGTGCGGGTGACGCTCAGGCTCTTCGACACCGCGACCCGCGAGGTCCGTGACTTCCGACCGCTCCGTGCCGGCGAGGTCAGCGTCTACGTGTGTGGTCTGACGGTGCAGTCGGAGCCCCACGTCGGTCACGTGCGCTCGGGCGTGAACTTCGACGTGCTGCGGCGCTGGCTGGAGGTGCGCGGCTTCGCGGTCTCCTTCATCCGCAACGTCACCGACATCGACGACAAGATCCTGGCGAAGGCGGCGGCCGCGGGACGCCCCTGGTATGCCCACGCCCAGCTCATGCACCGGCAGCTCACGGCGGCGTACGCGTCGCTCAACGTCGAGCCGCCCACCTACGAGCCGGCGGCGACGGGCCACGTGCCGGAGATGCTCGAGCTGATCGAGGACCTCATCGGGCGCGGGCACGCGTACGCCGCGGAGGACGGCTCCGGCGACGTCTACTTCGACGTGCGGTCGTGGCCCGCCTACGGCGAGCTGACGCGGCAGGGCATCGACGACATGGAGGCGGCGGCCGACGCCGATCCGCGCGGCAAGCGCGACCCGCGCGACTTCGCCCTCTGGAAGGGCCACAAGCCGGGGGAGCCGCTGACCGCGTCGTGGCCCTCGCCGTGGGGCCGTGGCCGTCCGGGGTGGCACATCGAGTGCTCGGCGATGGCGGGGAAGTACCTGGGCGACGCCTTCGACATCCACGGCGGCGGCTTCGACCTGCGCTTCCCCCACCACGAGAACGAGCAGGCCCAGTCGCGTGCCGCGGGGCGTGACTTCGCGTCGTACTGGATGCACAACGCGTGGATCACCACCGCCGGCGAGAAGATGAGCAAGTCGCTCGGCAACACGCTGTCGATCCCGGCGATCCTCGAGGAGTTCCGCGGCATCGACCTGCGCTACTACCTGGTGGCGGCGCACTACCGCTCCCACGTGGAGTTCAGCTTCGAGGCGCTCGCGGAGGCGGCGGCCGGGTTCGCCCGGGTCGAGCACTTCCTCGAGCGGGCGGCGGCGACGGGCTCGCTCGACCTGCCGGCCTCGCTGCTCGACGTGCTGCCCGACGCGTTCGTGGCGGCGATGGACGACGACCTCGGCACGTCGACGGCGGTCGGCGTGCTGCACGACGCGGTGCGCGAGGGCAACAAGGCACTGGCTGCCGGCGACGCTGCCGCGGCCCGGGTCCACGGTGTGGCGGTCCGCGCCATGCTGGCGGTGCTCGGCCTCGACCCCGCCGACGAGGCGTGGCCGAAGCCGTCGGGCGACGCGGGCCTGACCGCGGCCGTGGACGTGCTCGTCGCGGGCCTGCTCGAGGAGCGGGCGGCGGCGCGGGCGGCGAAGGACTTCGCGGCCGCGGACGCGATCCGCGACCGCATCAAGGCGGCCGGCATCGAGGTCACCGACACGCCCGACGGGGCGACCTGGACGATCGCGTGACGCGCACCCAGCGCGCACCGAATTAGAGGAGACGAGTAGGACATGGCCGGCAACTCCCAGCGACGCGGATCGGTCCGCAAGAGCTCGAAGGGCAACCCCACCGCGGGCTCCGGCGGGCGCGTGCGGCGTGGTCTCGAGGGCAAGGGGCCGACGCCGCGTGCCGAGGACCGCGAATACCACAAGACCCACAAGGCGAAGAAGGCCAAGGAGCGCCTCGCCGCGAAGCGCTCGTCGTCCCCGCGCGCGCAGCGCAAGCGCGGCAGCGGCGACGCCGAGTGGATCGCCGGGCGCAACTCCGTCGTCGACGCGCTGCGGGCCGGGGTGCCGGTCAACGCGTTGTACGTCGCGGAGGGCGCCGAGCGCGACGGGCGTCTCCGCGAGGCGTTCGCTGAGGCCGCCGAGCGCACCATCCCGCTGCTGGAGGTTGCCCGCGGCGAGCTCGACCGCCTCACCGACGGTGCGGTGCACCAGGGCCTGGCGGCGCGGATCCCGGCCTACGAGTACGCCCACCCCGACGACCTCCTCGACCGCGCGGACGAGCTCGGCGAGCCCGCGCTCATCGTCGCCCTCGACTCGGTGACGGACCCGCGCAACCTGGGTGCCGTCGTACGGTCGGCCGCGGCGTTCGGCGCCCATGGCGTCGTCGTGCCGGAGCGGCGCGCGGCGGGCATGACCGCGTCGGCGTGGAAGACGTCGGCCGGTGCGGCCGCCCGCATCCCGGTGGCGCAGACGGTGAACCTCAACCGGCAGCTGAAGGCCTACGCCGACGCCGGGCTCATGATCGTCGGCCTCGCGGCCGAGGGCGACGTGGAACTGCCGGCGCTGGACCTGTCCGACGGCCCGCTCGTCGTGGTCGTGGGCTCCGAGGGCGCCGGTCTGTCGCGGCTCGTGCGCGAGCACTGCGACCAGCTCGTCTCGATCCCCATGGCCAACGACGTCGAGTCGCTCAATGCGGGCGTCGCGGCGTCCGTGGCGCTCTACGCCGTCGCGCAGGCGAGGCTCGCCGGCTCGTGACCGAGGCTTCGGCTGCTCCTGAGTCTTCTCCTTCGGAGGGGCGGCTCCGCCGCCGTACGGCGCGGGCCGTCACCGTCGTCGGACTGCTGGCCGCCTGGGTGGTCATCGCCGGCGTCGTCGGGATGATGCTCTTCCTCGGCAGCAGCCGGGAGACGGTGATCGCCGGTCACGACGCGGTGGTGCGGCCGACGCTCTCGCAGTACGCCGTCGTCGAGCCGGGCGCGATCCTGCCCGACGTGCGGGTGCCGATCGACAGCCCCGTCGGGGTGGACGTGCGCCTCGGCAAGACGGAGGCGGCGACGACCGAGGAGCTCGTGTCGCGGTATGCGTTCATCGCCTCGCAGCCCGACGCCCAGATCGCGAAGGTGACGGACCTCGTCACCGACATGGCGGTCTCCGCGGCGTTGCGCGGGGCGGTCGCGGGCGCCGTGCCGGTCGCTCTCTGGCTGCTGCTCGGCGCGCGGCGGCGTCGCGAGCTGGTGCGCGGGGTGGTGAGCCGTCGCGGCCTGGCGTCGGGTACGGCGCTGGTCGTCGCCGCGGCCCTCGTCTGGCAGCCGTGGGACGGCGACGACGTGACGACGGGGGAGGCGCAGGACGCCGACGACACCTGGATCACGCTGGCCGACTTCCTCGGCCCCGAGGTGCCGCTGCCCGAGGAGGCAGCGTCGCTGGAGCTGCGCTCCGACGTGACGACGACCCAGTCGCGGCGCCTCATCGAGAGCGCGGTGTCGACCTACGACACGTCGCTGACGTTCTACTCCGCGGCCGTCGACAAGGTGGACGACCTCGAGCTGCGGCAGCCGGAGGACGACGAGACGGTCGTCGTGTTCGTGACCGACCGCCACGACAACATCGGCATGGACCCGGTCGCCCGCGCGATCGGTGACGCGGCCGGCGCGACTGCGGTGTTCGACGGTGGCGACGACACGTCGACCGGCCAGCCGTGGGAGGCGTTCTCGCTCGACTCGGTGCAGCGGGCGTTCTCCGACTACGACCGCTGGTCGGTCATCGGCAACCACGACCACGGCGACTTCGTGGGGGACTACCTGGGTGACCTGGGGTGGACCCGTCTCGACGGTTCGGTGGTCGACGGCCCCGACGGCTCGACGCTCATGGGCATCGACGACCCGCGCTCCTCGGGACTGGGCAACTGGCGCGACGAGCCGGGCCTGACCTTCGACGAGGTGCGTGACCGGATCACCGAGGACGCCTGCGCGTCGGACGAGCGGATCAACACGCTGCTCGTGCACGACGCCTCGCTGGGCCGCGACGCCCTGTCGGCGGGGTGTGTGGACCTGGTCATCGGCGGCCACATCCACGTGCGCTCCGGGCCGACGCCGGTCGAGGGCGAGAACGGGGAGATCGGGTACACGTTCACGGCGGGCACGACCGGTGGCGCCGCGTATGCCATCGCCGTCGGGAGCAAGCCGCGGCGTCAGGCGGAGACGACGCTCATCACGTACCGCGACGGCCGGCCGGTCGGGATGCAGTGGGTGATCCTGCAGCCCAACGGGCGGTTCGACGTGGGGGAGTACGTGCCGCTGGAGTACGCCGCGGAGGACGTCGAGCAGCCGATCGAGCCGACCGCGCCGACCGGGCCGACGGATGTGGTGCCGTTGGAGGACCAGCCCGGTGGCGATGCGACGTCGGGGGATGGGTCGGAGACGGAGGCACCGTAGTCGGGTCCAGCGTCAGCGCTGACCTCACTCGCAGGTTGGGACGTGCTGATCCAGCGACTTTCGTGTCGAGTCGGCGCTACCGTCACCACATGGCGAAGATCGACAAGCTGCTGGAACAAGCCAAGGCCCACCTGAACCCCGGTGAGCAGGTGGCAGCAGCCGTCCAGGGGACCTACGAAGTCAAGATTCTCGGCTCGGACAGTGTCCGGACGGGCGTTCTGATGGCGACGGACAGCCGCATCGTCTTCTACGCGAAGAAGCTCGGCGGATACGACCTCGAGTCGTTCCCCTTCGGCAATGTGTCCTCGTTCGAGCAGTCCAAAGGAATGATGGGCCACTCCATCTCGTTCTTCGCGTCTGGCAACAAGGTGACGATGAAGTGGATCAACGACGCGGCCGCAATGCAGCAGTTCGTTCGGGTGGTGCGGGCGTCGATGCAGCCGGGGGCGGCTCCTGTGCGGTCGACCATGCCGGGCCGTGATGTCGCCCAGCCGGTGGCATCGGCGACGGCCGCTCCTCTGGTGAGCGATCACGCCTCGATCATCGACGCCATTGCACGTCTGGGGGACCTGCACCAGGCGGGTGTGCTCAGCCAGGTCGAGTTCTCCGCAAAGAAGGCAGAGCTGCTCGCTCGCCTGTGATCTCAGAGCGATTCGCGGCGCCGCGAGCCGCGGTATACAGATGCGCATTGACGACGACTGAACACCGATGACGGCTCATCGCACACACCGCGAGAGGTTGCGGACAGCGCCGACTGGGTCGTTAGCCCAGATGGGCCACGCGGACCCACCGTCGCAACTAGGGAGTTTCCTACGACACGGTGCGCCGCGAGCGACTGCGTACGCCTCCCACGGGTAGCCCAGCCCGGCGGGACGCAGTGCCAAGCTTCGGTTCCGCCTGGCTCAAAGCTGGCGCATGCGACAGCGCGTATTCGTCTGGCCGCTTGGACCGGACTTGCAATCCAATCCAATCCGGATGCGTCGGTCCGCGCTTTCGGAATTGCGGGGTAGGTAGGCGAGACCCACCAGCGGGCCATCGGATGGCCACGTCAAGTTCTCGTCGGAACGCCGACAGCGGGTCTCCCCATATGTAGGTTGCGGCCTAACAAGTCGCTCTAGTGGGGGGATAGTCAATGGCAGCATCTGCAAGCGGTAGCGCGCACACGCCGCTACTAGCGAAGCTGGCCCTCCTCCTGCTCCTTGCTGCCCTGATTGTCGCCGTGGCACCGCAGCGCGCGGAGGCGTACAACCTCCTCGGGTGCAAGTACACGACCAAGAACCTGACCTTCCGAATGGCCGTGAACGTGGGGACCGGGTACCCCACAGCCATCACCGAGGCGGTCTACGACTGGTCCGGGAACACCGACGTCAACTTCACGGGAACGTCGGGCACCCCGAACCTGCAGATCACAGTGTCGAACTACGGCAACACTGGCTGGTACGGCCGGATCTCGTCAGGAGGGTGTAGTCGGGGCCTCTGGACCTATCAACACGCTCAGCTGAACAACACGCTGCTTGGCGGGAAGACGACCCAGAACAAGCGAGGCACCGCCGCGCACGAAGTTGGGCATGCGCTGGGTCTCGCACACAACGACTCCGGGTCGGCCTGCAGCAGCTACAAGCTCATGAACTCGTTTGGCGACCTCCAGCACGCCTGCAACATCTACGCGACCCGAACTGACGACCGCAACGGCGTCAACGCGCTCTACTAGCACCTACCGATCGCCGAGAAAGGTCGATATGAGACTCGCACCTCGCAACACAGGCTCGGCGTTGGCCTGCGGAGCAGCATCCGTCCTGCTGCTCGTCAGCGGATGTGCAACCGAAGAAAGCGCGAGCCCCGATCTCATCGACGGCGCAGACTTCATCAGGAACCAGCCCACTTCGACGGACGAGTCCATCGTCGAGGGCGCCAGCACGCAGACGATCCTGAACCATGAGTCACTCGCCGATGCGGCGCAGAGCGCCGTCCGTGTCGAAGTGGAATCGGCGGCTGAGTACGACTATCTCGACGTCCCGCACACGCTGTCGCGAGCCCGGGTACTTGAGACGATCGGCGGACAAGACCTGACCGGAAAAACTCTCGAGATCTGGCAGGTCGGCACTGCCTCCGCACCGATGGAATCCCTCGCCCGGCCCCTTCGAGATGGTGCCGAGTACGTGATCTACACCGAGCCCTTCCATCTCGAGCCCGGCAAGTCGACCGACCAGTGGGTGATCGTCGCTCAGGGAAGCTGGAAGCTCGCCGCCGGCAACTCCTTCAACCTAGACGTCGCCACCGAGGACCCTGCACAGCTCGCAGCACGTGGGATCGATCCCGAGGTGCTCGACGATGTAGCCCCGGACCAGGCCGAGGAACTCCGCACCCAGGTCTGGGACCTCCAGCTTGCCGCGAGCCCCGAGCAGCTGGAGTCTTCCGTCGCTCAAGCATGGGCTCGGTGACACCGCCGCCGCGAACCGATCGCCTACATAGTTGGACCCGGACCGCGCTGCCACGTGGACTCCGACTCAGCCGACCCAAGCCCGCTCATGGCGGCCCGCGAATCCACATCCACCGATGAGCATGTCTGAGGTTCATACCGCTGCAGCGAGCGGCTGCTCCCAAGAGACCAAAAGGTGACTGAGTACCGCTACGGCGACGAGGCAAGTGCGGCTTCGCGTACGGATGTGGTCCACGATGTCGACCACCTAGCCTCCTGCCGCATGACCAGTGTCGGCATCTACCACCGCAGCGCAGCCGCCCGACGCTACGCGCTTGCCCCGGGGTGGCACCGCCCGACGGGACCGACCCATCATCGCCACCCCCTCACGTCGACCTCGGGAGCGGGGCACGCACCCCGGCTGTCGACGAAGCCCGGGCAGAACTCCCGCGGCCCCGGGTAGGCGTCCGAGCTCCACCACGTCGCGAGCGCTGCCCGCTGGTTCTGGTCGAGCTTGTTCCAGACGACCCGTTCGCCGCCCACGACGACGCGCTCAGGCAACAGCGATGGCTGCACCGCGTCGTACGCGGCGCGAAGCGCGGAGGGCCCCACGAGGGTGGCGATTTGTTCCGAGAGGCACGCGGGTTCGTCGACGCAGCGTTCGGAGCTGAAGGAGACGACGGCGTCCGCGATCGGCGCGAACCATTCCAGGCCGACCATCTCGGCACGAGTACCCGCCGCCAGTTCGGCGCTGGCCAGCGGCGCCGTCCACGCGGCCCAGGCGCGGACGAACTCGGCGACGGCGTCGGCGTCGTCGCCGAGGTTCGCCAACGCGTCGAGCAGGACGTCGCGGTCGACGAGCCATTCCTCGGGCGCGCTGACGTCGATGGGATCGGAGCCGACGTACCAGAGCGCGAGCGCGACTTGACCAGCCTCGGTGGTGGCGGCGGGATCGGCGTTGGGCGGCGCGGGGACGATCATGCCGGTCAGCACCTCGTTCATCGCGCCGGTCCACGGCTGGAGGAAGTCGAGCACCGCAGGTTGGAGCCGGACGTCCACGTCCCGGTCGGTGCCGCCGATGCCGACGAGCAGGGCGCGCGCACGGTCGCGGGCCGCGCCGTACCGGTCCGGTGCTGCATCCGCGAGGGTCGCGGTCGACTCCGCCAGACCGCGCGCCAGTGCGGCGGCCTGACCGTCGTTCCAGGCGACTTCGGTGAGGAGGTGGCGGACGCGATCCGGACTGCCGGGTGCGCCGGCCCCCTCGATCTCGGTGCTCCACCAGACTCCGACCGGGTCGTCGGCGACGGCCTCGCTGAGGGCGTTGCTGGGCGCCCGGTCGTCACCCGTGCGCAGCACCACGAGGGCCACGCCGATGAGGGCGAGCAGCACGGCGCCAGCGGTCAGCAGGGTGTGTCGGGCGGGCCGCCTCACGAGCCGCCGCCGGTCCGAGAACCTCGGTCCTCGGCCATCGCCAGCGCGGTCGCGGCCGACGACCACCTCGACGTCCCCGAGAGCGCGTGAGCCGCCCATAGGTTCTGCTGCTGCGTCGTCATCTCTGTCATCCGCACCCGCCCGCCGTCGTCCGTCCGCAGCTCGTCGGGCAGGTCCTCGACCGGCACGCTCTCGTAGACGGCGTTGTTGATGACCAGCGTGTTCTGCAGGCGCAGGCCGTCGAGGTCGAGCGAGGTCTGCCAGGCACTCTCGCGGGAAGTGTTGACCGAGGGAGGTCCCTCGAACAGCTCCGTCACGGACCAATCGACCCCCGCGTTGACGACGTCGCCGAGCACGCCCGACAGCGGTCCCGCGAGGCCGTAGCGCTCCGTGGCTGTGTTCACCACCTCGCCCGCGCCGATGGTGAGCGCGTAGCCGGTCCCGTGCTCCAGTGCCTCGAAGAAGCCCCGCTCGTTCGCATGGGCGTCGGAGGCCTCCTGGTTCGCGGCTGCGGCAGCGGCGTACCCGTCCGCCAGGTGACCGCGGACGGTGCCGAGCTCCTCGACGTAGGTCAGGCGCGCATGCTCGACCCGGTCCTCCCAGCCGCCGGCGTCAAGCTGCTCGACGCCGCGGAGCGTGGTCAGCAGCCCGGTCTCGGCGTACGCGCGCGTCTGCTGCGCCAGCATCGCCCCGGCTTCCGGGTGGCCGCCGATCGCGGGGAGCACGTTGTCGAGGGCTGCCGTCGCGAAGTCGGCATGACCCCACGGCGGGTCGTACCACCCGGGGATCGCGTCGGCGGGTGACGCCTCGGCCAGGGGGTTGTACGCCCCGAACACGTCGTTGACGTGCGTCGCCAGCACCGCGGCGTACCCCTCCGCCAACGGCGCCGTCAGCGACCCCGCGTGGTCGACGTCGCTGCCGGCGACGCCGACGATCGCCTCGGCGGCGCGGGTGCCGGGGGAGCGGGGGTCGTCGCCGGGGCCGGGCGCGTACCCGGCGTCGGGCGTCACCGCCGCCGCGAGCGTGTCGCGCAGCGCCTCGTGGCCCACGAGCGAGCCGCCGACCTCGTCGGGCCAGGCGCGGTCCTTGAGGAGGTAGGCGAGCTCGGAGCCGTCGTACGTCGCGAAGTCCGTCCCGTCGCCCGCTGGCGCCAGGTCGAGGACGAACGCCGTCGCCGCGTCCGGGGTGTGGGCCATCCCGTCGAGCACGCCGACGAGCGGGTCGGCGCCCGTGCCGCGCTCGCCGCCGAGGTCCGTGCGCCACGTGCTGCCGTCCGGCGACCACGGGTGCGGCTCGCCGCCGTTCGCCGCGAGCACGGCGCGCTCGTGGTCGAGGATCGCGCCCCCGGCCGCGGTGAGCAGGTGGGTCGCGTGGCCCTCCCCGGCGAGCAGCGGACCGAGCACTTGGAGGCCGTTCACGCCGGCGCTGCCGTCGGGCGCGTCGTACGTCGTCGCCCCGGCGTGCGCGACCAGGCGCTCGGCCCAGACGGGGTCGAGCGCGTCGCCGCGGGCCAGCAGTGCCCGCATGGCGTTCTGGTGCGCGCCGACCGGGCCGCCCGCGGTGACGTCGCCGAGGCTGGTGCTCCACGGCTGGGCCGTGAGCTGCGCGTCGAGGAAGCCCTCCGGTCCCAGCCGTTCGAGCACGCCGGCCGCGATGCCCGGATCGGCGGCGAAGGCAGCGGTCGCGCCCGCGATCCGCAGGACCCGCTCCCCGTCGCCCCCCGTCACCGGCTCGACGCCGAGCTGCGCGACCGCCAGGTTCTCCGTCGTCAGGCGGGCCGTGATCGCCTCGCGCTGGGCGGTGGTGAGGAACTCGGCGTACGGCGCGACCGCGCCCGGGTCGGCCAGTGCCAGCTCCAGCAGCTCGGGGGTGCTGAGTGCGCGCAGCTCGGGCGGCAGCGCGGCGCGCGGTGCGGACTGGGCGGTCGTGTCGACCTCGCCGTTGGCCACCGACGCGAGCGCGGCGGCCAGGGCGGCGTCGGCGTTCCGCGCCGCGGCGATCGCGTCGGTGATCTGTGTGGTCAGCTCGACGATCGCCGGGCGGTCGAGCGGCGCGAGGAGGTCGCCGTCGCTCGCGGGCGGTGGCGTGCAGTTCACGGCGTCACCGACGATGACGACGCTCCACCCGCGGCCGCGGATGGCGGCGAGGGCGGTGTCGATGTCCCTCAGTGCGCGCTGGATCGTGGTGGCCGCCTCGTCGAGCGCCGCGACCACGACGGTCACCTCGGCGACGTGGTCGAGGTAGTCGGCGTCGAGCACCCGGAACTGCGCCCGCGCAGCCTCCGCCGCTGCGCCCTGCCAGGTCCGCGGCGGCCGCGCCGCCTCGACGTCGCCGTCGAGCGCGGCGAGCTGCGTCCGCGCGGCGGTCAGGGCGTCGGCCGCAGCAGCCAGCACGTCAGGGCGCCAGCCCAGCACGGCGCTCACAGCGGTGTCCGCGCGTCGTAGCGACCGACCTGCACCAGGTCGGTCTCCTGCACCGTCGCCGCGGCCTCCACCAGGCCGGCGCCGTAGGTCGTCATGCCGGTCGCCAGCGCCGTACGCAATCCCTCCCAGCGCGCCGTCACCGCGGCGACGGCCGCCGGTGTCTGGCCGAGGCCGAGCGCGCCGGCGACCCCCGCGAGTGCGTCGGGCGTGGTGATGGCGGCGAGGCGTTCGCCGGCGGCGGCAGCACACGTGCCGGCCGTCGTGACGGCGTCGACGTCGAGCTCCAGCATGTCGATTTCCCCCGAGAGTGAGATGAGCGTGGACGTACGGCGTCAGCGCAGGACCGGCGGCCCGCTCGGCTGGTCGTCCAGCCACTCGCCGTCGCCGGGGTAGTGGACGCGGTGTGCGGTGCGGTCGCGGTCGGCCTGGCGGCCGCGTCGTCCGCCGCCGGTGTTGCTCGCGGAGTGCCCGGCCGCGAGGGGTCCAGCGCCGCGCGTTCCGCCGGTGCCCACCGGTCGGCCGCCAGTGGTGGCCGAACGGTTCGCGGTGGACGTCGCCGTCGCGGGCGCGCCGAGGACGCCCGGTCGAGAGGTGGGCCGGGCGGTGGTGCGGGTGGCCGAGCTCGCCGAGCCGACCGGTCCGGTGGCTCCGCGCGCCGTCAGGCCGCCGAGAGCCCGGCGCGCGGCGACGACGGCACCGGCGCCGAGCGCCGCGGCACCCGCAGCGGCGCCGATGCCCGTCGCGAGCCCGCCGCCGAGGGTGAGACCGGCGCCCGCGGGACCGGACGTCCCAGCGTCGACCGACACCGGGCTGCCCAGGACGAGGCCGTGCGGCGGGCTCGCTGCCGCATCTCCGGTGTGCGACTGCGACCCATCGAGATGAGCGCCTGCGGGGACGACCGCACCCGCACCGCCGGCCGCACCCGCACCGCCGGCCGTCACCGTGCTGCCTCCGTGGCCGCGGGCGTCGTGCTGCGACGTACCTCCGTCGCCTCCACGGTCCCGGGCCGACTCCGCGTTGATCGCCGCGAACGCGTCCCGCGACGCGGCCAGCTCGGCGGTCAGCGTGGCGAGGATCTGTCCCATCCGGGCCTCGCGCGCGGCGAGCGCCTGCTCGTGGGCCTGGCGTGCCTGGCTGTCGGCCAGTGCCGTCGTGACGCGCTCCTCCGGCGGCGTACCGGCGGGGACGGGCGTCGCGCGGGGAGCGGGGGCGGGGACGCCCTCGGACTGGTACGCCGCCCGGGCCGCGAACAGCGCCCACCCTGCGGTGGCCTCGGCGCCCGCGCCCGTGGTGAGCGCCTCGACGCGAGCCGTGAGGTCCGCGGCGGCGCGCTCGATGGAGGCCACCATCGCGCTGGCGGGGGTGGCGCCGAGGACGGTGCCGTCGCGCACGTCGCTGACCACGGGACCCAGCTCGGTGCGGGTGTCGGCGACCTCCTGCCCGACCCCGGACCAGTGGGTGTCGCCCACGGCGGCGAGGCTGCCGAGGAAGGCGAACGGTCCCGCCCCGATCGCCGCGGTCGGGTCGGTGTCGTCCGCGCCCTGCAGGGCCTCGAGCAGCGCGCGCTCGTTCGGGCCCATCAGAAGGCCTCGCGGGCGCTCCGACCGACGCGGTCGGCCACGGTGCTCAGGGTGATCAGCACCTCGTGCAGCAGGTCGCTGGCGTGCTCGTCGGACGTGCGAACGTCGTCGGCCACGGCATCGAAGGCGCCCAGGACCTCGTCGAGGTACTGCACCACCGACCGCAGCTCCAGCTCCTGCGTGCGCAGGGCGCCCGCTCGTTGCGCCGCGGCCTCGATGCCGACGGCGGAGCCGCCGAAGCTGCGGGACGGCACGGCGGCGATGCCGTCGGCGCACTGTGCCAACCTCTCGGTGAGCCGTCCGATGGCGGCGCGGACGAGCGCCACGCGCTCGTCGTCGAGAACCACGTCTGACATGAGTCTCCCCCTGGAACCCGAGGCTCCCCCCGATGGGAACCCTGCGGTCGTCCTCCCCGCTGGACGACGATGCAAATATATGTGTGGTAACAATTTTCTGGCAACACTCGTCGGGGAGGTGGATCGGATGCGCGGTCGATCGCGGGAGGCGCGACGGGCCGGGTGGGCCGGGCTCGCGGTCCTGCTGGCGGCGAGCGGGTGCAGCGGCAGCACCTCGGACGAGTCTCGCTCCGTGCCACCTGACGCGTCGTCGGAGGCAACGGCGACGCCGACCGAGCTCCCGACCATCGACCCGACCTCCGTCGAGATGGGGCCCGCCTGTCGCCAGGAAGCGGTCGTGGCAGGGGCCCAGCCCTATCCGGGCGATGTCGAGCAGATGCAGGCCCTCATGGCGATCGAGGACCTGGAGGTGCCCGACCAGGCGCCGGAGCTGCGCGGGTTCTACACGCCGATCGGCCTCGACCGCCCGTGGGCGCTCCCGTCCGACGTGAACGAGTGGGACGACCTCAACGCGCTCATCTGCGTCGACGTCGTGCCGGGGTCGGAGTACGTGCGACTCGAGTGCGCCGACCAGATCGAGGGGCGCACCACCACGTGGGAGGTGTGGGGGTCGCAGCTGCAGATCCGCGTCATCGATCCCACGACCGCCGGGCTCGTCGCGGAGGACGAGCCGTTCGACTCCGACACCCTGCTGCCCCACCTGCCGTGCGGCGACCCGCCGTTCGACATCGAGCCGGGCGGCCACGGCTACATGGCGGACCTGCCGCCGGGATTCGTCATCACGCGCGAGCGCGTCGACGGGTTCATCCGCACGCTCTCGTAGGGGCTCCGTTCACGGTCGAGGACCGCTCGACGTCGTCCGATCATCCTGCTCCTACTCCTGCGCCGGACCGGTGGCCGAGGTACGCGTAGTGCAGGACGGCGACCGCGATGACCGCGACCACTCCCACGGTGGTCGCCCCTAGGGATGGACCCGAAGCTGGCAGAGGGAACGAGGGCTGCAGGGCTTGCGCGAAGAGGGCGGCGAAGTAGGTCGCCGCGGCGGTGATGCTGCCCGTGGTCCTTCCGAAGAAGGTGACGCCGGTATGCGCCGCTGCACCGAAGACCGCGGTCGAGACGGCGGCGCCTTGCATCACGCCGAGCTCGACGGTGTCGTGCACCCGGTGGGCCAGTAGGCACAGGCAACCCAGGATCGCGAGCGGCACCACCGCGGACACGGCGGCCACCAAGCGCACCAGTGGCCGCTGCGACCGTTGCTCCCACGAGTGCAGACGGGGGAACGCCAGCGCCGGAACGACGCACGCGGACATCACGCAGAGAACCTCGGGAACGGTGACGAGTCTCGGTTCGAGACCGGTCGCCACGCGCAGCAGGTAGGCCACGTCGCCCCAGGCCACGACTGCGACGGCAACCCCGGCCAGCCATGCCGCGACCGTCCCGTATGCCCGCGATCGCAGCGTGGTGATCACGGGCCGGGCCGCTGCGGGTGGCGCCTCAGCGCCGGCCAAACGACGTTCCTCGGCATCCGCGAAGAGCCGAGAGGTCCCGCTCGATCGCCGACGCCGGGTCGGGCGTGCGGCGAAGCGCATCGTACTCCTCGGAGGCGTCAGGCACCTGCAGCAACTGCTGGGCGTCGAAACCGGCCTCCTCCATCATCCAGGCGGCGGCCGCACTGCTGGTCGCGAAGCCCTGGGACTCGTAGTCCCCGAGCCCGATGCACGTCCCAAGCCCGGACGCGTCGGTGGCGAGGTCGCCGATCGCGGTCTGCAGCCAATCGGTCTCCTGTGCCTGGAGGTGGAGGACGTAGTCGGCCTCGCCCTCGGGAACTGTGACGGAGGCGTCGTAGACGACGCCCGGCGGCAGGATCTGCGGGCCGACCCCCGTTGCCAGGGCGTCGACCGCGCCAGCCAAGGGGGCCAGCATGACGTCGCGCGCGGGGTGGACGCACACCTCTGGTCCAACGGTGTCGGCGCAGACAGGCGCGGCAGTGTCCCCTTCGACCAGGGCGCCGCCGTACGAGCGCCCCAGCAGGAAGACGAGGGCCACGGGCAGGACGGCGACGACCACAGCCGCCGCCGGGGCCCGCAGGTCCGAGACGGTCCGCATGCGGAGCCAGGCGGAAGTGGCGATCCCGAGACTGACGGCCGCGCCGAGGAAGAACGCGGTGCGGCCCAGGGAGAGGTTGGTCGGAACAACCAAGCCGCTGACGATGTCGAACTGGAAGACGGGGGCGAAGGCTCCGGTCGAGAAGAGGAGAACGTACGCCGCCGCTGCGGCAACCGGCACCGCGGCGTACGTGGGCAGCACGCAGCCCAGGAGGACACCCAGCGCCGCGTAGGCGAGGAGCGCCGCGTAGCCGGACGCGATGGCCGCCGCGTCCAGCGATCCCCACGTGGCGCTCGAGATCGTGCTCCAGACTGCCGGCAGCAGACCGAGGGTCAGGCCCACGGTGCTCGTCGCCGCGACGAAGCCGATGGTCGCTACCGCGAGCTGGGCCCCTCGTCGCGGCGAACCGAGGGGTGCGTGCACCTCGCGGGGTCCGGCGAACGTCGAGGGTGCGAAGGCGGCGACAGCGGCGACGAGAATACCCACGGTCAGCATCGACTGCCGAAACTCGGCAGACACCGCAGCGAGATCGCCGTAGGCCCAGTCGGCGAGCGGTCGGCTGTGCACAAAGGAGAGGGCGGCGGACCCCACCATCCCGGCCACCCCCACCTGCCAGCGTGCCGGCGGGAAGAGTGGCGATGCCTGCTCAGCCATCGCTGCCCTCGACCAGGCGCCGGTAGCCGCTCTCGAGGTCGGACTCCAGGTCGCGACGTCCGGCCTCTCCGTGGGCCGCCAGCTCGCTGGTGGTCCCGTCGAAGGCGACCCGTCCCGCCGCCAAGATGACGACACGCCCGGCCGTCACGCGCACGTCCTCCAGCAGGTGGGTGGCCAGGATGACGCACCGGTCACGGGCAACACGGGCGAGGTAGTCGCGGAGGTTTGCTCGCTGCGAGGGGTCGAGGCCGACCGTCGGCTCGTCGAGCAGCAGGGTCGACGGCTGGTGGGCGATGGCGCAGGCCAACCCCAGTCGCTGCCTCTCGCCTCCCGAGAGGGTCCGGACCTTGGAGGTCCTCTTCTCAGCCAGGTCCACCGTGTGCAGGGCTTCGACGCTCGCAGAACGCGCCGCCTTGCGTCCGAGTCCGTTGCACCACGCGGCGTACGTCGCGACCTCGTCGACCGACAGGGTCGGTGCCGTGCTGAAGGTCTGGGGGAGGTAGCCGACCTTGCTGACGCCGTGGTTCCAGTTCAGCGGCCGCACGGGACGAATCTCCCGACCGCCGACCTCGATGCGGCCGTCGAACCGCTTGACGCCGACGATGCTGTTGAGCAGCGTCGTCTTTCCCGCGCCGTTCGGACCCAGGAGGGCGCAGACGCCGGCGCCCACGCTGAACGAGACGCCGGACAATGCGAGGGTCGACCCGTAGCCCGCGCTGACGCCCTCGATGCTGATCAGGGCCGCACCGCCGGGAGACGGGTTCTGGATCCGGTCAGCCGGACTGGTCGGCATGGGTCAGCAATTGACGCCGCGGATGGTCCGGCGATCCCCGTCGAGGTCGCCGCTCGAGACGATGGTCTTGGTGAAGTACGTCTGAGACCCGGCGCGACAATCTGTGGTCGGATTGAGAGTGACGTTCTTGTAGGTACCGGAGCTCTGTGCGATCACCGGGTCCGGCTGCAGGGGCCGCTCCCACTTGAGCTGAACCCGGACGTTCGTGGAGCTGGTGCAGTTGCTCCGGCCGCCGTTCCCCGCGACCTCGTCGGTCGATGCGATGGCGTAGGGCCTGTTGGCGAAGATGCCGCAGCCTGCTGCTTGGGCCGGAGCCTGCAGGAACAGTGCCGCCGGAAACGCCGCCAGCATGGGGGCCACGATCATGGTGGCCATGGTCCTCGAGATGTGAACGCGCATGTTGTCCCCCTGAAATTGACTAGGTGACCAATTTTCATCATCTTCTTGCGCTCGTCAATTGGATTTCTCTTCCAGTGAGTCGCCGGCCAATGGCCCGCCGGTAGCGTTCCGAGATGGCCCACTTCGTGCTCGACGTCAACGAGACGCTCTCCGACATGACGCCCCTCGGGACGGTGCTGAGCGAGCACGGCGCGCCCGCCGAGCTGGCGCGCACGTGGTTCGCCTCGGTGCTGCGTGACGGTTTCGCGTTCTCGATCCACGGCCGCGCGCCGGGCTTCCTCGCGCTCGGTCGGGAGCTGCTCACGGACCTGCTCGCCGACGTCGACGGTCTCGACGCTCCGCCGTCGGCGGTCGTCGACGACGTCTTCGGTGCCCTGGGCAGTCTCGCCGTGCACCCCGACGTCGCGCCCGGCGTCACCGCCCTGACCGACGCGGGGCATGGGGTCAGCCTCTTCACGAACGGCGCCGCCGCCTCGGCCTCCGGGCTCGTGGAGCGTGCCGGGATCCGCGACCGCATCGGCCATGTCCTGAGCGTGGAGGACCTGTCGGTGTGGAAGCCGCACCCCGCGGCGTACGCCCACGCCATCGACCGGATCGGCACACTGGCTGGGCAGCTGACGATGGTGGCGGTGCACCCGTGGGACCTCGAGGGCGCCGCGTCGGCGGGCATGCGGACGGTGTGGATCGATCGGGGCGGGCGCGCCTGGCCCTCGTCGTTCCGGGCACCCGACGCGCGCGCCACGAGCTTCACGGCGCTGGCGGCGGACGCGTAGCGGGCGCCCTGAGGGTGCACGGGCGTGGGGCAAGGTTGGCTGTGTCGTTGACGTTCTGATCCGAGGATCGCCATGATGCTCGCGGGCTGGATCTGCGAGCGACGGGGGAGTCGGCAGTGATCTCGGTGGAGGACCTGACGGTCGCGTACGGCGACGTCACGCCGCTCGACGGTCTGACCGTCGAGCTCGGGCCGCACCCGACGGCCGTCATGGGGCCCAGCGGTAGCGGCAAGTCGACACTGCTGCGCGTCGTCGCCGGGTTGCAACGGCCGTCCGCGGGGCTCGTCGAGATCGACGGCACCCCGCCGCGGCAGGCGTCGTGGCGCAGCGGCGGCGATCCCCGGGTCGCGCTGATCCACCAGGACTACCGGCTCGTCCCCTTCCTCACCGTCGAGGAGAACCTCCGGCTTGCTGCCGAGGTGCGCGGCGAGGACCTCGACGACGACGAGGTGGGGGAGCGGCTAGCCGCGGTCCGCCTCGACCACCTCGACCGCGCCCGCCTGCCCGGGACCCTGTCGGGCGGGGAGCAGCAGCGTCTCGCGATCGCGCGGGCACTCGGACCGGGCGTCAGCGTGCTGCTCGCCGACGAGCCCACCGGCGCACTCGACGCCGAGAACACCGCCGTCGTCACCGACCTGCTGGTCGATCTCGGCGCCGGGCGAGGCGTGCAGGTCGTGATCGCTACCCACGATGCGAGCGTCGCCGAGCGCGCTGCTGCCGTGTACCGCGTCGACCAGGGTCGCCTGGTCCGCGGATGAGGCGAAGCACGCGCCGTACGACGCTCACGCGGTGGCGGACGGCCCGCAGGCTCGTCGCGTTCCGGTGGCGCACGGCCCTCCTGCTCCTCCTCACGGCGAGCGTGCTCACGTTCGCGGCGGTCGGGGTGCTCGCGGTACGCGACTCCTCGGCGCGGGCGGCGACGGACGCGGCGCTGGCCGACCAGGGGCACCGCGGGTTCGCCCTGCAGCCCTCCAGTGACGAGGCCGCCGAACTGCTGGCCGCGGACGAGCGCATCGCGGGCGTGGCCGAGCAGCATGCGCAAGTTCGTCACGAGGCCGCGGAGGTGGGCGTGGACCTCCGCGCCACGACCGATGCCTCGTTGCATCTCGGCGTGCTGGCGGAGGGCCGGTTCCCGAGCGACGCGTCCGGGCTCACCCTCTCGACGTACGCCGCGGAGCTCCTGGACGCGGAGATCGGCGACGACGTTCGCGTCGTCGACCCGGTCGAGCCGACGGCGTTCGAGGACCTCGTCGTCACCGGCCTCACGCTCGACCCGTCCGACCGCGAGGACCTCACGGCGACGCGGGTCGATCCTGATCTCGCGCCAGCGGAGGTCGCGGCGTGGTTGACGGACGCGGATCCGTACGGCGCCCTCGGCCTGGGCGCGCGGGTCGACGCAGGGGAGATCGGCTACCGGTCGACGGCGAGCGTGGCGGAGGAGGCAGCAGCATCGACCCCGGTGGCCGTCGCCGACACGGCCTTCGCGGAACCCGGTCTGGCGCTGCTCGTGCTCGTCGTGCTCGGCGGCATCGTGGTCGCTGCGGTGCCGTCGACACGTGCGGATCGCGAGGGGCTGCGCGCGGCCGGGTGGTCGACCGGGCGGGTGTGGCGGCTCTACCGCGGCGTCCTGGTGGGGATCGTGCTCGCCGGGGTCGCTGCCGGGACCGCAGTCGTCAGCCTGCTGCTGCTGGTGGCACGGGAGCGCGTCTCGGCGGTTCTCGGCGAGCAGTGGCAGGGGATCAGCGTGCCCTGGACCTGGGTCGTACTGCTCTCTGGGCTCTGCTCGATCGCGATCTGGTGCGGCCGCCTTGCCGGGAGCGCGGCTCGATCGTTGTCGTCGCTGGTCGGCAGCTCCACCCCCACTCCGCAGCGTGTCACCGGCTTCTCAATCCTGCTGCTGCTCGGCGGCGCGGCCGTGCTGGCTGTCGCCGGGGCGGCAAGTCGCAGTGATCCGCCGGGGCAGCTCACGCTCCTCGCCCCGCTCGGGGCCGCTCTGGTGGCGGCGTCCTTGCCCGGGATCGTCGTCCCGCTGGTGCTCGCGCGGGTGCCACCCGCCACTCGCTCCCTCTCCCAGCGCGTCACCGGCGGGCTGCACGTCGTCACCGCCGCGGTCTGCGTGGTCTGCGTCCTCGTCGGATCGCGCACCGCTCAGACCACCCACGACACCGTCGTGTTCGAGACGACCTCGTCGGCGCCGCAGCCGGCCGGTTCGCTCGTCGTGTCCCCGGTCCCGCAGGCGGCGGCGGACGAGCTCGCGACCGCGTACGCCGCAGCCGGCGGCAGCACGGTCGAACGGTTCCGTCTGGTCGAGGAGTCGCCGACGGCGATGGTCCGAGTGACCGGAACAGCTCTCCCGGCCTGCATGGAGGAGGCGGGCACGACGGACCCCGACGCCGTCGACCCGCTCTGCTTCCCCCAGGACACCTACGCGCCGGTCAACACCGTCGCGATCGGGGCGGCTGACCTGGAACGGCCGGTCGCCGACCCAGGGCTGCTCGACGACGCGTCCGAGGTGGGGCTGCTGCACTTCTCTGGAGCCGCCGCCACACCGGTGGGGTCGGTCGAGGCCGACGCGGACGCCGGTCTCGGGGGCAACCTGCCGGGGCTGGTGCTGCCGCCGGGCTATCCGTTGCTCGGCGAGCTGGGTCTGCGCCCCGCCGGTGCCGACATGGTGGTGCTCGTCGACCACGGGACATTGCCCCCGGAGACGCGCGCGGAGCTCCGTGCGACCGTCTCCCGGCTCGCGCCGACCGCGCAGGTGGTCGACGCGTCGGGCAGCAGCGACTACGAGCGCAGCCGCGGCGTCGCGGCCGCCACGAGCCTCGTGGCCGGCGCGCTGGCCCTCGGTCTCGTGCTGCTGGTGGGCCTGTCGGTCGCCACCAGCAACGGCCTGGCCCGCAGCCAGCTCGTCGCGCTCGGTGCCAGTGGCCGCCGCCGCTGGGGTCTGGCCGCGCTGTGGGTCGCGGGGACGGGGGTATGCCTCCTCCTGACCCTGCCGCTCGCGTTCCTCGCTGCCTGGTTGACGAGCATCGACATCGACGCGTCGTACGGCGCCGCGTGGGCCCTGACCGCGGCGCTGACCGCGCTCGCGTTGCCCGCGGTCGTGGTGGCGCTGGTGCGGGTGCCGGCGGGGAGCGGGGAGTAGCGAGGCAAGGGTGGATTGCCTCATTATAACTTCTGCATTATATTCGTGGCGTGCCCTGGGATGTCATCCTGCTCGACGAGGTCGACGAATGGTTTCTCGAGCTAGCGCGGGCGCGGACCGGCGATGTCGACGCGGTGACAGCCGCGATCGACATGCTCGCTGACGGCGGTCCGACTCTCGGGCGCCCCGTCGTCGATCGGGTCAAAGGCTCGAAGCGGCACAACATGAAGGAGCTGCGGCCGTCTGGGACCAGCATCCGGATCCTGTTCATCTTCGACCCCGCGCGACGAGCCGTCCTTCTCGTTGCGGGAGACAAGGCTGGCAACTGGAGCGGGTGGTACGACACCAACATCCCAGTGGCCGAGGCCCGCTACGACGCATGGTTGGCCGAAACCCACGACGAAGAGGAGGAGTGAGATGGCCCGAAGCTGGGCGAGCGTCCGGGGTGACGCTGCTGATGCGGGACTCGTCGACGAGCAGGTGGTCGAGAACGCTCGCAAGGAGATGGCTGGCGAGGTGAGGGCTTTTCGGCTCGCCGAGATCCGGAGGAGTCAGCATGTGTCCCAGAAGGTGCTGGCGGGCGAGATGCAGGTCTCCCAAGCCAGAGTGTCCAACATCGAGCGCGGTGAGCTGAGTCGAACGGAGCTCGGGACCTTGCAGGCCTATGTGGAGGCGCTGGGTGGCCATCTCAAGGTCGTGGCCGACTTCGGTGATGAGACCCTGGTGGTGAGGGATTGAGCGTGACGGCCCGATGGGGCTGATCGGCTCGCGCCCGACGGGTTGTCGAACCTGTCGGTGAGAACGAAGCGATGCCGGGTCTCCTCGTGATGCTTCGACAGCTGGACGATGTCGCGGGCGGTCGCTAGGTTCGCGACATTCTCGATCAGACCCGGAGAGCTGATGACCATCGAACAGCCACGACTCGGTAGGAACATTTTCGTGGCCAGTTCGGCTCGTGGGGCGAGCGGTCGGTGAGCTCCCTCGCGACCTCGCACCTCCGCAAGTCCCTCGGGCGGCGGCGGGTGCCTGCCCTCGACGGCCTGACGTTCACCGCGACGTCCCGCCGCATCGCCGTCCTGGGGCCGAACGGCGCCGGCAAGACCACCCTGTTCCGGGTGCTCGCGACGCTGGCCGACGCCGACGAGGGTTCGTTCTCGGTCGCGGGCCAGGGGGTCGCGACGCCCGCCGAGGTGGAGGCCTACCGACGCTCGCTGGGCGTGCTGCCCCAGAGCTTCAGTGCCCTGGGTTCGTACTCGTGTGCGGAGTTCCTGGAGTACGTCTGCTGGCTCAAGAAGGTGCCTCGCTCATCGGTGCCCGAGAACGTCGCGCGGGCGCTGCGGGCGGTCGACCTGGAGGATCGACGTGACGACCGGGTGCGGACGTTGTCGGGTGGCATGCGGCGCCGCCTGGGACTGGCGCAGACCATGCTCGGCGACCCGGACGTGATCCTGATGGACGAGCCGACGGCGGGCCTCGACCCGGAGCAGCGTGACCGGTTCGCCGGCGCCTTCGAGCGGGCGGCCGAGACGGCGCTGGTCGTCTTCACGACGCACATCTCGGTCGACGTGGTGAACCTCGCGCAGGAGGTGGTCGTGCTGTCCGAGGGGCGGCTGCGGTTCGTGGGGACCGTCGACGAGCTGGCGGCACGGGGTCCCGGTCCCGGCGCACCCGTGTCGAGCGAGTCCGTGGACGCGGGCTACATCGCCGTGCTCCGCGGAGACCGCAGCGATCCCGGAGACGGCTGAGGTGAAGGTTCGTCTCGCCCTGGTCGGTGCGACCTCCGGCCTGCCGTTCGCGTTCGGCATCGCTGCCGTCGTGTACGGCCTCGTGCTGGGGTCGTTGGTGCCGACGGGATCGCTCGGTCCCGGCCTCGCCGACCCGGTCAACCTCGTGCTGACGGCCATGCTCTACGTCGCTCCGCCTGCGGCGGGGATCGCGGCACTCCACCTGCGCCAGCTGCGCCAGTCGGGTTTGTTCGATCTCGCCGCCGCCTCGACGCGGGGGATCCGTGGGCCAGCCATGCTCGCGTTCGCCGCGCTGGCGGTCTGGCAGGTCGCGTCGGTGGTGGCACTGGGCGTGGTGCTGGTGGCGCGGTCCGACCTGAGCGGCGCGGTCACGGCACCCATGCTGCTGGCAGCACTGCAGCCACCGTTGCTGGCCGTCGCAGCGACAGCGGTCGGTGTGCAGGTGGCCGCACGCGTACGAGCGCGCCTGGCTCCGGCGCTGACCGCGATCGCGGTGTTCGTGGTCCTCTACGTCCTGGCTTTGAGCGGCGACCCGCTCCACCGGTTCTCGCCGGTGCTGTCCGAGGTCTCCTACCCCACGTTCCTGGAACCGTCGCCGATGCGGGTGGGCGTGGTGCTCGTGCTCCTCGCCGGTGTCGTGGGTGCAGCGCTCGCGTTCCTGCCGAGCGGGAGGGGCGCGAGCGATCGGCGAGAGGTTGTCGCCCGGGGGCTCGCGCTCGTGACGGTGGTGGCCGGTCTGGTCGGGTGCGTCCTCGTCGGTGACGAGGCCGCGCGGGTCCGCGTCACCGGCGAGGTGGTGTGCGCGACCGAAGGGCCGACGGAACTGTGCGTCTGGTCCGAGTCGGAAGAGCTGCTCCGGCCCAACCTCGAGCGCCTCACGGACGTGCGTGCCGCGATCGCGCAGAGCTTCCCGACTCCCGACCGCTACACCGAGCCGGGCGCGGACTCAGGCGCCCGACCGGTGCAGGTCGCGCAGGACCCGGGGCCGGACTCGTGGCTCCCGGCTGCGCTGGCCGTCGTCCCCGTAGCCGACTGCAGCAGCGCCGAGGCGCGCCACGCCTCGGACGCGCTGGTGCAATGGGTCCAGCAGGTGGCGGCCGGTCGATCCGGTGGCCCGGCGTCAGCAGAGGTCACCGCGGTCCTGGAGCGCTCCGAGGAGGACCAGAGGGCGTGGGCCGCCGAGCAGTTCGACACGGCATCGGACGAGTGCAGTCTTGTTGCGTACTAGGCCGCGGGCGGCGACCCTGTTGAAGGGATGGGGTGCGCCCGCCGCCCTCGTGCTCCTCGTTGCCGGCCCTGCCTCGCTCGTGGCCCTGCCGCGTTTCTTCGGTCTCCCGGCAGCTTCCTCGGTCGACGCCGTCCTCGCTCCGAGCAGCGCCGTCGCGGCGTGGTTCGTCGCCCTCGCCGCCCTGGCGGTCGCGCGGGAGCCGGCGTCTGACCTCGTCATCGCCGCGCCGCGGCGCGCCAAGCTGACCAACCTCGCGCGGATCGCCGCGACGTACGGTCTCGGCGTCGCTGCCTGCCTGGCGGCGGGTGCGTCGGCGGCTCCGCTGGTGACGAGCTCGGCGACCTTCCTCGCCCAGGGGCTCGTGGTCGCGAGCCTGACCACCCTCGACGTCGCGTGGGTCGTGCCCACGGTCCACCTGACGTCAGCGGCCAGTCTCGGCGCCGCAGGACGCGCCGACGTCGCCCCGTGGGCGTGGCCCGTCATGGTGGAGCCACCGATGGAGACCGCAGTAGCGGCGCTCCTGGCCGTAGCGCTGGGTCTGGTCGCGTGGGGCCGGCGGCTGCGGCTGCGCTGACCGAGCCCTCAGTAGTAGTCCCGCACGTGTACCTGCCGCCCGCCGAACCACGCGTCGAGCACCCCGTCGTGCTCCCGCGGCCCCTCCAGCACCCCCAGCATCCGCAGGTTCGCGCACGACTGCGCCCCGGCCTGCAGCAGCGACAGCCCGTTGACGGTCAACCGTGGCGCGTCGACGCCGGACACGCGCCGTACCGCCGCGACCCCGGACGAGACCGCCAGCTCCCACGTCCCGTCCACCAGCCCCAGCACGTCGCCGACCACCTCGAACACCGCCGTGCCGTCCACGGGGTAGGTCCGCGGCAGCAGCGCCCCGGGCACGTCGAGCACCCGCACCATGTACGGGTGCGACCCCACGCGCTGCCACGCCAGTGACGGCAGCACGAGGCGCGCCGCGTCGGGGTCGGACGTCTCCAGCTTCACCGACCCGTTGACCGACGAGAACGACGCGACCACCTTCCACAGCGCACGGGCGGCGTCACCCGTGAGCGCGATGAGGTCGTCGACCTGGAGGGACTTGTCCGCGCCGTACCCGGCCTCCCGCTCCCACGCGACGTACCCCACCGCCCGCCACCCACCGTCCGGCGCCCGCTCCTCGGCGAGCGTGACGCCCTCGGCGGGGACGCGCTCCTTCGGCTTCGCGAAGAGCGGGCCGCGGCGGGTGAGGGGCCCGTTCTGCGCGCGGGCCCAGAGGTCGTACGTCGCGGCGATCGCCGGCTCGTCGGCGGGGGTCGCGCGGCGCACCCGCACGGACGGCGCCGGCCGCACCCCGGCCAGGTCGGCCAGCGGGACCTGGACGGTGTCGAGCGCGGTGACGACCTCGTAGCCGAACTTGCGGTAGATGCCGGGCGCCGTCGGGAACAGCCCCGACATCGCGTCGCCCCGGTCGGCCGCCTCGCGCAGCGACGAGGCGAACAGGTCGGTCAGCAGCCCCGCACCGCGGTGCTCGGCGGCCACGACCACACCGCCGAAGCCGCAGGTCGGGATCGCGGCCCCGCCCCACCACGAGGTGTAGGCGTGGGTGCGCACGCGGGCGACCATGCGGGGGTCGCCGGCAGCGTCGTCGGCCGGGTCGTCGAACGTCGCCCACATCGAGACCCCGTCGGGCCACGAGCCCGGCTCGGGCATCGGCGGCCGGGGGAGGTGCGCCGGGTAGGGCCCGAACGCCTCGACCCCCAGCGCGAGCGACTGGTCGAGCACCTCCTGGGTGTCGTCGGGACCGAGCCGGCGGGTGTGGAGGGCCATGGGAGGAACCTACGGGCGGGACGCGTCCTCGATCGACCCGATGGCGGTGCCGACGTCGGGCGTGACGGCCTCCTCCTCGAGACGCGTCAGCACGTGGTCGACGTAGTCCCGCGCCGCCAGGAAGATGTCGACCTCGTGGCCGGCCTGCTCGGAGAGGTACCAGCGATGCTCGAGCACCTCGTGGAACACCTCGGCCGGCTCCCGCTTGCCGCGGCTGTCCGGCGGGATCATCGCCGACAGCGGCTCGTAGACCTCCGTCAGCCACCGGTGCGCCACCAGGGAGCGGTCGGCGCCGCCGAGGCCGTGGTGCGCCGTGAAGGCGGCGATGTCGTTGAGCAGCCGGCGGGCCTGCGCGTCCTCGACGTTCAGCCCCGTCAGTGCGCGGAGCTCGCGGCAGTGGTGGCCGGCCTCGACGACCCGGGGTTGGATCTGCACCCGGTCGCCGTCGTAGTCGGTCACGATGTCGAGCTCCTCGACGTCGAAGCCGAGGTCGTTGAGCCGGTCGATGCGCCGCTCGATCCGCCACATCTCGTCGGTCGAGAACTCCTCGGTGCTGGTGAGCTCGGCCCACAGCGCGTCGTACCGCTCCTGCACCATCCGCACCACCCCGTGGATGTCGACGTCGGCGGCGAGCGACCCGGCGGCCTGCAGGTCGAGCAGCTCGGCGAAGACGTTCTGGCAGCCCACCTCGACGTCGTACGCCCGCAGGTTGTCCGACAGCGGATTGCGCCACTCGCCGGTCTCCGCGTCGACGAGGTACGCCGCGAACCCGCCCGCCGCGCGCCGGAAGAGCACGTTGGAGAGCGACACGTCGCCCCAGTAGAAGTCCGCGAGGTGCAGCCGTGCCAGCAGCACGACCAGCGCGTCGACGAGCGAGGGCACGTAGTCCGTCCCCGAGCCGCGCGCGAAGAGGCTGCGGTAGGGCAGCGAGAAGCGGAGGTGCTCCGTCAGCAGGGCAGCGGGGAGCTCCTCGCCGTCCGGCGTGGTGCGGCCGGTGACCACTCCCTGCGGTACGACGGCGGGGAGCCCCGCGCGCTGCAGGTCGCGCAGCGTGCGGTGCTCCCGGAACGCCATCTGCTCGACGGTCTCCTTGACCGCGACGATGGGTCCCGGGCCGCGTGTGCTGGGCAGCTGCACGATGCGCACCACGTGGCGCGACAGGCCGCGGGGGAGCGGGACGACGTGCTCGGTCCACTCCTCGAGCGGGGTCGCCCAGGGCAGGGCGAGGAGCGCCGGGTCGGGCCGGCTCGCGACGATGCGAAGTGCCATGGGTTCCTCCGCGCCCGACCCTAGAACATCTGGGGCTGTTCGGCCCTCTACGATGCCCGTGCTGCTCGCTCGCCGACGCGGCATGCCGCCTTGGCGCAACTGGTAGCGCAGCGCCCTTGTAATGCGAAGGTTGCGGGTTCGAGTCCCGCAGGCGGCCCTCTTCTCCCGGCCCAACTTCTCCTGGCCCCTCGGTCAGGCCTCCGCGTCAGCGGATCTCGCCCTGCACCTCGCTGTGCGGCACCGTCGGGATCGTGCCGAGCCGGCCCTTGTTGAAGTCCTCGAAGGCCTGGACGACCTCGGCGCGGGTGTTCATCACGAACGGACCCATCCACGCGATCGGCTCGCGGATCGGCTGGCCGCCGAGCACCACGACCTCGAGCGCCTCGTGGCGCGACTCCTGCGCGCGGTCGGCGCCGACGGTGACCGTCTCGCCGTGACCGAGCACGGCGAGCTGACCGGTGCGGATCGGGCGGCGCTCACCCCCGACGTACCCGTTGCCCGACATCACGTAGACCAGCGCGTTGAAGTCCGTGCGCCACGGGAGCACGAGCTCGGCGCCCGGCGTGACGGTCGCGTGCACCATCGCCATCGGGGTGTGGGTGCTGCCCGGGCCGCGGATGCCGTCGACCTCGCCGGCGATGACGCGGATGAGCGCGCCCGCGTCGGGGGAGGTGCCGAGGCCGACCTCGCTGGAGCGGAGGTCCTGGTAGTGCGGCGGCAGCCACTTCGACGCCTTCGGCAGGTTCACCCACAGCTGCAGGCCGTGGAAGAGGCCGCCCTTGCTGACGAGCCACTCCGGCGGGGCCTCGATGTGGAGCAGGCCGGAGCCCGCCGTCATCCACTGCGTGTCGCCGTCGGTGATGGACCCGCCGCCGCCGTGACTGTCCTGGTGGTCCATGACGCCGTCGATCATGTAGGTCACGGTCTCGAAGCCGCGGTGCGGGTGCCACGGGGTGCCCTTGGGCTCGCCCGGCGCGTACTCCACCTCGCCCATCTGGTCGAGGTGGATGAACGGGTCGAGCAGGCGCGCGTCGACGCCGGCGAAGGCACGGCGCACGGGGAAGCCCTCGCCCTCGTAGCCCTGCGGCGCCGTGGTGACGCTGACGACCGCGCGGTCCTCGGCGCCGGGGAGCGCCGCGACGGTACGGGGGAGGACGGTCCAGTCGGGCACGTTCACAGCAGGCATCGGGTGCTCCTCGGCTCGGGTGATCTAGTTGAACATTGAACTAGATGGGAGCGCAAGATGTTCCCGGGTCCGAGTTGTGGCCCGAGGGGGCTGTTTTCCGGGGCGCTGGGGCCACGACCTCGGAGTTGGTACGACGCGCGTGACGCCGCTCCCGGTGTCGTGCGCCGGGCGGGTGGCGCGGGCGCCGGGTCGATGAAAACGCGGACGCGGGGGAGGAAAGTGCGCCGGGCCGGGGGCCGGGGCAAAGAAAACGCGGACCCGTGGAGCCGACACGCCGATCGGGAGGGGGCTCGGGTCCGCGTTTTCTTTCGACCGGATCGGGGTCGGTCGGGCCCGGTCCGCGTTTTCTTTCCCGGGGCCGGGGCCGGGGCCGGGCCGGGGCTGCGCCGCGGGCTCAGCGCAGCTGGCGCGCCTGGAACCGCTCGGGCGGGTTGGCGATGGAGGCCTGGGCGCCGATGAGCTGGATCTCGCGCGTTCCGGCCGCGATCGTCGCCTCCAGCACGCTGAAGACGCTCGACGTGGTGCGCTCGAGGGCCAGCTGGGGTGAGCGCGTCGTCAGCAGGTGCGCCAGGTAGAGCGCCGAGGTGAGGTCGCCGCAACCGTTGGGGGCGATGGGCAGCTGGGGGGTCTGCACGGCCCACGCGCCGTCGTCCGAGACGGCGAGCACCTCGAGCGTGCCGGCCGGGGTCTCGTCGGTGATGACGCTGGTGACGAGCACGTCGCGGGGGCCGCGGTCGCGCACGGCGTCGACGGCGTCGAGCACCTCGGCCTCGGTGTGCGTGGTGCGGTCCGTGAGGAAGTCGAGCTCGAAGTGGTTCGGCGTGAGGATGTCGGCGTGCGGCACGACGTGGTCGCGCATGTACTCCGGGATGCCCGGCCGCACGAACATCCCGCGGCCGACGTCGCCCATGACGGGGTCGCAGCAGTAGACCGCGGCCGGGTTGAGCTCCTTGACGCGGGCGACCGCGTCGAGGATGACGGCACCGACGTCCTCGGCGCCCTGGTAGCCCGAGAGCACCGCGTCGGCGGTGGCCAGCACGCTCACCGGCTTGCCGTCCGGTCCCGTGACCTCGCGCTCGCCGATGCCGGTGATGACGTCCGCGACGTCGCTCGGAGCGAGGAGCGGGCCCCGCCACGCGCCGTACCCCGTGTGGTTGGAGAAGTGCACCGTCACCACCGGCCACACCTCGTGACCGAGGCGCTGCAGGGGGAACGTGGCGGCGGAGTTGCCGACGTGGCCGTAGGCGACCGACGACTGGACCGACAGGATCTTCACGACCGAGGATCCTGCCACGCCCGGCCGCCGGACGCCCGCGGGTGAGGGGTCAGACGACCTGGAGGGAGCGCTTGGAGAGGCCCATCCAGTAGCCGTCGATGCGCTGGTCGCCCGGCTCGTCGGCCTTCAGTGCGGCGCCGAGGGTGATGAACAGCGGCGTGTAGTGCTCGACGCTCGGGTGGGCGTAGGGCATGCCGGGGGCCTTGGAGCGGTACGCCGCGAGCTCGTCCACGTCGCCGCGGGAGAGCGCGTCGGCGGCCCAGAGGTCGAAGTCGACCGACCAGCCGGGAGCCTTCGCGTCGATGCTCCAGTCGCGGAGGAAGGGCAGGCCGTGGGTGAGGAAGCCGGACCCGATGACGAGCACGCCCTCGTCCCGCAGCGGGCGGAGGCGCTCGCCGAGGGCGAGGAGGCGGTAGGGGTCGTCGGTGGGCAGCGACATCTGCAGGACCGGGATGTCGGCCTCGGGGTACATGATCTTCAGCGGCACCCACGCGCCGTGGTCGAGGCCGCGGGAGGTGTGCTGGTGGACCGGCTCGCCGTCCGGCATCATCGCGGCCACCCGGGCGGCCAGTGCGGACGCGTCGGGGGTGGCGTACTGCATCTGGTAGTAGTGCGGCGCGAACCCGCCGAAGTCGTAGACGAGCGGCACGCCCGAGGCGCTGAGGCTGACCGGCGCCGACTCCCAGTGCGCCGACACGATGAGCACGGCCTTCGGGCGCGGCAGGTCCTTCGCCCAGGCGGCCAGCTGGCCCGACCACACCGGGTCGTCGAGGAGCGGCGGGGCTCCGTGGCCGATGTAGAGGGCCGGCATGCGGTCGGACTGCGTGCTCATGGTGGTTCTCCTTGTCGTCGGGACGATGCTAGGACAACAAGGTTGAAGTTTCAAGCATTCCGGTTCGTCCCGGCGGCACGAGGTCGCTCGGGTCATGGCCTAGGGTGCGCAGCGTGGCGGACGCACTCTGGCTCGACGACGACGAGATGGCCGCGTGGCTGGCGCTCGTGGGGGTGGTCGTACGCCTCGGTCCGGCCCTCGACTCCCAGGTCCAGCGCGACGCGGGGATGACCCACTTCGACTACCAGGTGCTCGCGATGCTGTCCGAGGCGCCCGAGCGCACGCTGGCGATGAGCGAGCTCGCCAGCAAGGTCAACGCCTCCCTCTCGCGGCTCTCCCACGTCGTCAAGAAGCTCGAGCTGCGCGGGTGGATCCACCGGCGGCCCTCGCCGACCAGCCGCCGGGTCACGGAGTGCACGCTGATGCCCGCGGGGCACGACGTGCTCGTCGAGGCCGCCCCCGGCCACGTCCGGGCCGTGCGCCAGCTCGTCTTCGACGGCCTGACGCGCGAGCAGGTGCAGCAGCTCACCGCGATCGCGTCGACGATGCGGGCGAACCTCGACGACTCCGACCTGCGCACGCTCGACGGCTGACGTCGGGCGGGACGCGCTCCGGGGAAGGAAAACGCGGACCCGGACAAAGAAAGTGCGCGGCCGGCTGGCACGGGTCGAGAAGAGTGCGGGATCCGGCCGGCGACACGCCGAGGGAGAGCCGGTTCGCGTCCGCGTTTTCTTTCGCCTCCTCCGGGCGTCGCCCGGCCCGGTCCGCGTTTTCTTTCCCCAGGGGCGGCGAGCCCCAGCGGCGGCGAGCCCCAGCGGGCGGCGAGCCCCCGCCCTCAGCCCGGCAACGCCCAGTCGACGGGCGCGCCGCCCTGCTCCTCGAGCAGCGCGTTGACCTCGGAGAACGGCCGTGACCCGAAGAACCCGCGGCTGGCCGACAGCGGCGACGGGTGCACCGAGGCCACGGAGGGCACGTCGCCGAGGTGCGGCGCGAGGCCCTGCGCGTCGCGGCCCCAGAGGAGGGCGACGCGGGGTCCACCGCGTCGTACCCACGCCGTGATCGCCGTCGCCGTCACGTGCTCCCAGCCCTGGCCGCGGTGCGACCCGGAGGCGCCGGGGCGCACCGTGAGGCAGCGGTTGAGCAGCATGACGCCCTGGTCGGCCCACGCGGTCAGGTCGCCGTGCGCGGGAGGCGTGACGCCGAGGTCGTCGTGGAGCTCGCGGTAGATGTTGGCGAGGCTGCGGGGGATCGGCCGCACGTCGCGGGCGACGGCGAAGCTGAGGCCGATGGGGTGGCCGGGGGTGGGGTACGGGTCCTGGCCCACGACGAGCACCCGCACCTCGGCGAGCGGCCGCTCGAAGGCGCGGAACACGTGCTCCCCGGCGGGCAGGTAGGGCCGTCCCGCCGCGATCTCCTCGCGGAGGAAGCCGCCGAGGGCCGCGACCCGCTCGTCGATCGTCGGGTCGACCTCGCGCATCGCCTCGGCCCAGTCCGCGGCGACGAGGCCCTTCTCCACCAGTCCGTGCAGGCTCACGCCCCGATCATGCCCCGATGCGTCCGACGAGGGTCGACGGGTCCGCGCCGCCGGCCAGGGGCTGGGAGGCCAGCACCTCGCGGGCCGCGTCGCGCCGCTCCTCGACGGCCCACAGCAGCACGCCGACGACGGCCCGACCGGCCGCGTCGAGGTAGTAGGCCACCGCCCGCTCGTCGTCGAGGTGGTCCTCGATGATCGGCAGCGACGCGTCGAGCGTGCCGACGGCCTCGAAGCGGGTGCCGAAGACGGCGGAGTAGAAGTACGGCGTGTGGTCGTAGGTCTCGTCGCTGCCGGCGAGGATGCGCCCGGCGACGGTGCCCATCGTGGTGGCGTTGTCGACGTGCTCGACGCGGGTGCGGCCGAGGATCGTGTCGGTGTACGTCGCGACGTCACCCGCGGCGTGCACCCCGGCGACGTTCGTGGCGAGGTGGCGGTCCACCTCGATGCTGCCGTCGTCGGCGAGCGCGATGCCTGCCTCGCCGGCCAGCTCGCCCGCGGGCTCGATGCCGAGGCCCACCACGACGACGTCCGCGGCCAGGGTGGAGCCGTCGTCGAGGACGAGCTCGACGCCCGTGGCGTCGGCGGTGCCCGAGCTGACCTTGGTGCCGGAGCGGAGCGTGACGCCGCCGTCGACGAAGAGCGTCTCGTAGCGGTGCGCCAGCGTCGGCGGCAGCATCGAGCCGCCCAGCACGTCGTCGGGGTGCACGAGCGTCACCGTGCAGCCGTTCTGCACGAGCGCGGCGGCGATCTCCGAGCCGATGTAGCCACCCCCCACGACCGCGACGTGCGGGTGCTCCTCCGACAGTCGGCGCAGGTGGTGGTAGTCCGTCAGGGTGCGGAAGTAGAGCACCCGCTCACCCGGGTCGAGCCCGTCGATCTGCCGCGGCCGCCCGCCGGTGGCGAGCAGCAGCCTGCCGTAGCCGTAGACCTCGCCCGTCCGCGTGCGCACCTGCCGCGCCTCGGGGTCGATCGCGATGACCGCGTCGTCGAGCCGCAGCGTCGCACCGGTCTGCTCCTCGGTCTCCAGTGCTGCGTCGTCGAACGTGAAGTCCGGGTCCGTCCACAGCTTCTTCGACAGCGCCGGGCGCGGGAAGGGCGCCGTCGGCTCCTCCGCGAGGATCGCGATCGAGGCATCGGTGTCACGCTCCCGGATGCCCTTCGCTGCGGCGTCGGCGGCCATCCCGCCGCCGACGATGACGTGGTCGAAGACCCGAGGTGCGCTCATGCCCCTCACGGTGACAGGGGCGCCCAACCCGCCGGCCCGCGTTTGCCCGGGCGGCTGTCGGGTACGTCGCGGGCCAGCCCACCGCCGTACCCAGGAGCCGTCCATGGCCGTCCAGCTCAGCAAGCCCAGCCGCATCACCGCCGTCAGCTACCGGCTCGACGACGCGCCGGACTTCGAGAGGTGCCGGAGAGCAACCGGTTCAGCGGACCCGGCTTCGTCATCGAGATCTACGAGGCCGCCAACGCCCTGGGGGAGACGCCGAGCCGGGACGCGTGACGGCCGGCCTGGGTCACGCCGTCCGCACCGGCCGCGCCAGCCGGTCGAGGAACGCCGTCAACAGCGCCTCGCGCAGTCGTGGGCTCGCGACGTCGAGCAGCGCGTTGATCTCGCCCATCCGCTCGGGCAGGCCCGGCCCGTCCTCGCCGCCGACCATCCCGACCGCCGCGAGCAGGCCGTCGAAGTCGGCGTCCGAGAGCGCGGCGGGGTCGAGCGCCTGCACGAACTCGACGATGCCGGGATCGACCGCGACGGGGCCGCGCTCGACCGCGACGGCGACCGCCGCGCGCAGGGCCACCAGGAACGCGCTCACGTCGGTCGCCGCGCTCAGCGACAGGTGCAGCGTCGGCGGCTGGCCCGCGAAGGTCAGCTGCGGCTGCGCCAGCCACCCCGCCGCGGCGAGCTCGTCGGCGATGGTGAAGACGTCGCAGGAGCCGTCGGTCGCGACCGTCACGAGGCTCGACTCGGGCTCGGCGACGAGCGCGAGCCCGTCGATCTCCCGCACGCCCGCGACCAGCGCGTCGACGCCGTCGAGCAGCGTGCGCGTCAGCTCGAGGTAGCCGTCGTCCCCGATCGTGCGCAGCACCGCCCAGGCCCCCGCGAGCGGACCGCCCGACTTCGTCGACTGCAGCGTCGTGTTGAGCATCGTGTAGCCCGGCCAGTCCGCCGACGCGAAGAACTGGGGGCGCCGCAGCTCCGGCGTCCGGTGCAGCAGCACCGACGTCCCCTTGGGGGCGTACGCGTACTTGTGCAGGTCCACCGAGATGCTCGTGACCCCGGGCACGTCGAACGTCCACGGCGGTACGTCGCGGCCCAGGCGCGCGGCGTACGGCAGCACCCACCCCCCGATGCACGCGTCGACGTGGCAGCGGATGTCGTGCTCCGCGGCGATCGCCGCGAGGTCGGTGACGGGGTCGACGACACCGTGGGCGTAGGACGGGGCGCTGGCCACCACGAGCACCGTGCGCTCCGGTGCCGCCGCGACGGCCGCCCGGGTCGCGGCCACGTCGGCGCGGTGGTCGGGCCCGACGGGCACGACGACGGGCTCGACGCCGAAGTAGTGAGCGGCCTTGAGGAACGCGGCGTGCACGGTCGACGGCAGCACCATCCGGGGTGCAGTGACCTCGGGTCGGGCGTCCCGCGCGCCCTGCACCGCCAGGAGCACCGACTCCGTGCCGCCCGAGGTCACCGTGCCGACCACCGTCTCCGGCGCGCCGAGGAGGTCGGCCGTGAGCCCGACGACCTCGTTCTCCATCGTCAGCGTGCTGGGGAAGGCCGTGGGGTCGAGGCCGTTGGTCGCGGCGTACGCGGCCACCGCCTCCCGCCCGACCCGGTCGACCTCGGCGAGGCCGGAGTCGTAGACGTAGGCCAGCGTGCGGCCGCCGTGCGTCGGCAGGTCGCCCTGCTGCAGCTCGGCCAGCCGGGCGAGCACGTCGTCGCCGTTCATGCGGGACTCCCTTCGGGGGCGGCCACGGTGGCCGCGTCGAGGCGGTAGCGGCGCAGCCACAGCAGGCTCACGAGGGTGAGCGCCGCGGGCAGCAGCGAGAAGCCGAGCACGATGGCCGTGACGGCGGAACCGGGCTGGCTGGTGCCGCCGTCGGTGCCGGAGACGTAGCCGCCCAGCGCGAGCACGACGGCGAAGACGCCGGGGCCGAGCGCGAGGCCGAGCGTCTCGCCGGCCGTCCACACGCCCGTGTAGACGCCCGCGCGGTTCTCCCCGGTGCGGCGCGCGTCGACGGCCGCGGCGTCGGGGAGCATCGCGAGCGGGAAGACCTGGCACCCGGCGTACCCGACCCCCACGAGCGCGACCGCACCGTAGACGGCGGCCGCCGGCAGCACCTCCGCGCCGGCGAGCACGAGGGCGCCCGCCGCGAGCAGCAGCGACGACAGCGTGTAACCGCGGCGCTTGCCCACCCGCTCGCCGTACGCCGTCCACGCCGGCGTCAGCACCAGCGCCGGCCCGACGAAGCACACGAACAGCAGGGTCGCCGCACCCGGGTTGCCGAGCACGTGGCGCGCGACGTAGTCGACGCCCGCGAGCATCGTGCCCGTGGCGAGCGCCTGCAGCAGGAACGTGGTGAGCAGCAGCCGGAAGTCGCGCGCCCGGGCCACGACCCGCAGCTGCTCGCGCAGGCTCCCGGCCCCGGCGGCGGGGGCACGGACGGGCGCGCGCCGCGTGCCGACGTACGCCGCGAGCACGCCCACGACGATGAGGAGGGCCATCGCGAGGCCCATGACGCGGTAGCCGTCGCGCCCGCCGACGGCGTCGCGGATCGCGGGAGCGCTGGCGCCGGCCAGCAGGATCGTCAGCGCGAGGAGCGCGACGCGCCACGTCATGAGCCGCGTGCGCTCGTCGTAGGAGTCGGTGATCTCGGCGGGCATCGCGACGTAGGGGACCTGGAAGAAGGCGTACGCCGTCGCGCACGCCAGGAACGCGACGAGCACCCAGACGGCCTCGAGCGCGGTCGAGTCGAAGCCGGGCGAGGCGAAGATGACCGCGAAGAGCACGGCGAGGGGGAGGCCCGCACGGAGCAGCCACGGCCGCCGGGGGCCGCGCGGGTCGGTGCTCCGGTCGGTGATGCGGCCCGCGACCGGGTTGAGCACGACGTCCCAGGCCTTCGGCGCCACCACGATCGCGCCCGCCACCAGCGCCGCGATGCCGAGCTGGTCGGTGAGGTAGGGCAGCAGCATCAGGCCCGGCACGGTGCCGAAGGCGCCCGTCGCCACCGAGCCGCTGCCGTAGCCGATGCGGACGGAGCGGGGGAGCGCCCCGGACACCGCCGTGGGGGAGGCCTCAGCCGAAGGCACGCGACGACGCCGATCCGTAGCGGCGCGCGCGGTTGGAGCCGATGCGGTCGGCCCGCGGCGCGCTCGGGACCGACGGCGTGCCGTCCGCGGGCCCGTCCACCGGTGTCGGCGTCGACCAGCGGTCCACCCACTCGTCGAGGGCGGTCCACGTCGTCGTGCGTGCCGCGCGACCCGTCAGCATCCCGAGGTGGCCGCCGGGCACGACCTCGAACTGCACCTCGGTGGCGTTGGGCAGCAGCGTCGTCAGGGGCTTGACCGCGCTGACCGGGGCGATGCCGTCGTTCGCGCCGGCGAAGACGAGCACGGGGCAGGTGATGGCGTCGAGGGAGATCTCCTGGGTCCCGTCCGGGGTGTCGAGCTCGAAGACCCCGGAGAGGAGCGCGTTGCCGCGGTACATGCGGTGGTAGAGCTGCCCGAACGAGCGGCCCGGGTAGGCGATCATCCCGGCGGTGAAGCGGTCCACCGCCTCGACCTGGGCGAGGAACTCCGGGTCGTCGAGGTTCTGCAGGAGCGCCAGCGGCTTGGTGACGAGCTTCTGGAACGCCGAGAGCTGGAACGCCCACCGCACGAGCGGTCGGGGCGCACCGCCGAAGGCCTGGTAGGCCCGCGTCACGGCCCGCAGCTGCGGGGGCAGCAGGTCGAGGTTGAGGAGCGGGCGCAGCGGCGCGATGAGCGGTACCCGGCTGAGGTCGAACGGCGAGCCGACGACCGACAGCGAGGCGACCGGCAGGTCCGGGTCGTTCGCCACGGTGAGCACCGAGAAGATGCCGCCGAGGCTCCACCCGACCACGTGCACCGGCCGTCCGCCCGCGTGGGCCGACACCTCGCGGATCGCCGTGGGCACGACCTCCGAGATCCAGTGCTCCATCCCGAGGTTGCGGTCGCGGAAGGACACCTGGCCGTACTCCACCAGGTACGTCGGTCGCCCGCCCCGCACGAGGTGCTCCACCAGCGAGCACCCCCGGCGCAGGTCGAAGCACGTCGCCGGCGCGGCCAGCGGCGTCACGAGCAGGACCGGGTCGCCCGTCTCCGGCGCCGACGGGTCGGGCCGGTAGTGGTAGACCTCGCGCAGCTGCCCGTCGTCGACGAGCACCCGGGGCATCGGACGCAGGTCCGCCAGCCCGCCGTACAGCACCTTGTGGGCCACGTTGCCGGTGGCCGCGACGACCTGGTCGGGCTTCGGGAGGAGGTCCATGGCCCGAAAGGTACTCGCGAGTCACCCCCTTCGGGGAGGTCTCGGGCGCGGGGATCCCGTGGGTTCAGCCGCGCAGCGCGGGCTTGAGGAGCTTGCCCACCGAGTTCTTGGGCAGCGCCGCGTGCAGCTGCACGTCCGCCGGCACCTTGAACCGGGCGAGCACGGCGGCGCAGTGCGCCCGCAGCTCGTCCGGGGTCGCGCTGGCCCCCGGCCGCAGCGCGACGTGCGCGACCGGCACCTCGCCGTACGTCGGGTCCGGGCGTCCGACCACGGCGGCCTCGAGGACCGCCGGGTGCTCGTAGAGGACGTCCTCGATCTCCTTGGGGTAGATGTTCTCGCCGCCGCGGATGACCATGTCCTTGACGCGGTCCACGAGCACCAGGAACCCGTCGGCGTCGAGGTAGCCGACGTCCCCGGTGTGCAGCCACCCGTCGACGACGGTCGCCGCCGTCTCCTCCGGACGGTGGAGGTAGCCCGCCATGACCGTGGCGCCCCGCACCAGCACCTCGCCCCGCTCGCCCGCCGGCAGGTGCTCGCCGTCGGCGGACGCGATCGCGACGTCGATCCCCGGGAGCGGCAGTCCGACCGTGCCGGGCTTGCGCCGCTCGTCGAGCGGGTTGATCGTCGCGGCGACGCTGCACTCCGACAGCCCGTACCCCTCGACGAGCACCACGTCGAAGCGCTCCTCGAAGCGACCGATGAGGTCGGCGGGCATGGGGGCCGCCCCGCAGACGACGAAGCGCAGGGAGGAGGTGTCCACCGCGCGCTCGGTGTGGGCGTCGATGAGGGCGTACATGGTCGGCACCGCGGAGAAGTACGTCGGGCGCTCGGCCTCCACGAGGTCCCAGAAGTCCGCCGGACGGAACCGGGGCGCCACCACCACCGACCCGCCGGCCAGCAGCGGCGCGAGCACGCCGACCAGCAGGCCGTTGCAGTGGAACAGGGGGAGCACCAGCAGGCTGCGGTCGGCGGCGTCGAGACGCAGGTGCGTGACGATCGCGCGCACCATCGCGTCGACGTTGGCGTGGGTGAGGACGCACCCCTTGGGGCGGCCGGTGGTGCCCGACGTGTAGACGACGAGCGCCGGCGCCCCGGGATCGACGGTCGGGGTGGTGGACGGGGCTGCGCCGCTCGTCCCGCGCAGGTCGTCCACGTGCACGACCGCGACGGCGCGACCTCGGGCGACCTCGTGGCCCCGGTCGTCGGCGACGAGCAGCACCGCGCCCGAGTCGTCGAGCTGGTGGCCGACCTCCGCGTCGGTCAGCGCCGGGTTCACCGGGGTGAGGGCGGCCCCCCGCGACCAGGCGGCGAACATCGCGACGACGATCTCGAGGCGGTTGGGGAGCATGACCGCGACCGTGTCGCCGGGGCCGACGCCGGCCGCGGCGAAGGCGTCGCCGAGCTCGGCGACCGCAGCCGCGAGGCCGGTGTTGTCGAGGCGCCGGTCGCCGTCGACGACGGCCGCACCGGACGGGTCGCGCAGAGCGCGGGCCCGTGGGAGGTCGGCGATCGCCTGGAGCGGACCGTCGAGCGGACCGTCGAGCGGACCGTCGAGCGGGTGGAGGTCGGGGAGCCGGGTGGGGAGCACGCCCCGCAGGCTAGGTGCGGCCCACGTCACGCTCTTCGTCCCCCGGAGACGAGAACGCGGACGACTTTCGGTCCTGCGGGCAGCGCACGGCTACTAGCGTTCGGTGCCGTGAACCACGGTCCCGTCCCGCCCGACGCCAGCTTCCCCGCGGTCGCCGCGATCGCCGCGACCCTCAACGCCGGGCTCGGGCAGCTCGTGGCGGACATGCGGGGGGAGATCGCCGGCGCGATCACCGAGCTCGACGGCGACCCGGGGCTCGTGCAGCTGCTCGGCGCGAGCATCGAGGGCAACGTCGACACGATCCTCCACGCGCTGGCCCACGGCATCGGTGAGCCGCACTTCGAGCCACCGGTGGCGGCGATCGAGTACGCGCGGCGGCTGGCGCAGCGGGGCGTGCCGGTCAACGCCCTCGTGCGTGCCTACCGGCTCGGGCAGCAGCACCTGCTGCAGCGGGCGTTCGTGGCGGGCGCGGACCTCGAGCCGGCCGTGCGCGCGGGTGCGTACTCGATCCTCGTGGACCGCGTCTTCGACTACATCGACTGGATCTCCCAGCGGGTCGTGGCGGTCTACGAGGAGGAGCGGGAGTCGTGGCTCGCCAACCAGCTCAACGAGCGGGAGGGGCTCGTGCGCCGCATCCTGCACGAGGGGAGCGCCGACCCGGCGGCCGCCGAGCGCGCGCTGGGCTACCGCCTGCACGGGTCCCACCTGGCCGTGATCGCCTCCGAGGACCGCCGGGGCCAGCTGACCCGGTCCACCCGGCTCGTGCGCGACCTCGCCGCGGCGCTCGGCTCCCCGCACCCGCCGCTCGTGGTCAGCCACGACCAGGCGACGACGTGGGCGTGGATCCAGGTGCCGACCGGCGTCGGCTCCACGGGGGTGGTCTGCGACCACCTCGACGGGCTCCCGTCGGGCGGGCCGGTGCTGGCCGTCGGCGGCGTACGACGCGGTGTCGAGGGCTTCCGGGCGTCCCACGCGGAGGCGGCGAGCATGCACCGGGTGCTGCTCCTGCGGGGCGGCGCCGGCCGGCCCGCCATCGCGTACGACGAGCCGGGAGCCGCGCTCGCCGGGCTCCTCGTCGCCGACGTGCCGGCGCTGCGCCGCTGGGTCGTCGGGGTGCTCGGCGACCTCGCCCGCCGGGACGAGGCCACGGAGCGCCAGCGACGCACGCTCCTGACCTTCCTGCGGTGTCGTGGCTCCTACACGGCGACGGCGGAGCAGATGACGATGCACAAGAACTCGATCAAGTACCGCGTCGCCGTCGCGGAGAAGACCCTGGGCCGGAGCATCGCGGAACGCCACCTCGACCTCGAGGTCGCCCTGACGATGGCCGACCACGTCGGCGACGCCGTCCTGGGGGCGCGGGACACGCGCCCCGCCGGCTGAGGGGTCTTGTCCCCGGGGACCAAAGGCCCGGAGCGGACTTGGTGACCCCGCGACGTACCGGCCCACCCTGTGACCTACCTAACGTCGGGGCATCCGCGGCGCCCCAGCCGCGACCCCCACCCAGCGACCCCCGTGCGGGTGCCCTCGGCACCCGTCGGTGGCGTGCGCACGAAAGGACCAGCCATGGGGTTCAAGACGGGAAGCTTTCCCCCGGTCGACCTCGAGACGTTCCTCGACCAGCCGCTCCTCGAGCGCACCCGGATCCTCGCCCTGCACTGGGTCGAGCACGGGTTCGGGTCGCCGAAGATGATCCCGACGATCTACGTGCTCAAGCTCGTGTTCCTCTACCTGGGTGCCGGCCTGACGCTCGTCACCCTCACCTCCGGGGTCGGGGCGCCGTGGGAGGTGGGTGCCTGGTGGGACCAGCCGATCGTCTACCAGAAGCTCATCTTCTGGACGATGCTGCTCGAGGTGCTCGGCGTCGCCGGCTCCTGGGGCCCCATCGCGGGCAAGTTCAAGCCGATGACCGGCGGTCTGCTCTTCTGGCTGCGCCCGCGCACGCTGCGGATGCCGCCGTGGCCCGGCAAGGTGCCCGGCACCGCCGGCGACGAGCGGACCGTGCTCGACGTGGTGCTCTACGCGCTGCTCCTCGTCGCGCTCGCCGTGCCGATCGCGCTGCCCGGCGTGCCCAGCGCCGCCCTCGAGGCCGTGCTGCCGGGCGTCGACTCCGGCCTGGTCGACCCGCGCTGGGCGATCGCGCCGATCGTGCTCGTGGTGCTCTGCGGCCTGCGGGACAAGACGATCTTCATCGCCGCCCGCTCCGAGCAGTACATCCCGCCGCTCCTCGCCTTCGCGGCCGTGCCCCTGCTCGGCTGGGCCGGCGGGAACGGCTTCGTCGACATGGTGCTGCTCCTCAAGCTCGCGGCCGCCTCGGTCTGGATCGGCGCCGGCTTCTCCAAGCTCGGCCGCCACTTCGAGAACGTGGTGCCGGCGATGACCTCGAACAACCCGTGCCTGCCCGGCACCGCGATCCGTCGCCTGAACTACCGCGACTTCCCGCGCGACATCCGGCCCTCCCGGCTCGCCAAGCTCATCGCCCACGTCGGCGGGACGACGCTCGAGATCGTGGTCCCGGTGGTGCTGCTCCTCAGCACGAACACCACGGTCACCCTCGTCGGGGTCGCCCTGATCGTGCTGCTGCACACGGTGATCCTGTCGATGTTCCCGCTGGCGGTGCCGCTGGAGTGGAACCTGCTGTTCGGGTACGCCGCGGTGTTCCTGTTCGTCGGGTTCCCGGCGGGCGACGGCTTCGCGCTGGCCGATGCGAGCAGCCCCTGGCTCGTGGTGGTCGCGCTGTGCGGCCTGTTCTTCTTCCCCGTCCTCGGCAACCTGCGCCCCGACCTGGTGGCGTTCACCCCGTCCATGCGCCAGTACGCCGGCAACTGGGCCTCCGCCCTGTGGGCCTTCCAGCCCGGGGCCGAGGACAAGCTCGACCGCATCGTGCGTCCCACCCGCAACCAGGTGCGCCAGCTCGAGGACATGGGCTACCCGCCCGTCGTCGCCGAGATCACGATGCAGCAGACGATCGCCTGGCGCGCCATGCACAGCCAGGGCCGCGGCCTCTTCTCGCTGCTCCTGCGGCACGTGCACGACGTCGACCGCGCGACCGTCCGGGAGGCGGAGTTCGCCTGCAACTCGGTGCTGGGCTTCAACTTCGGTGACGGCCACCTGCACGACCGGCGCCTGATCGCCGCCATCCAGCGGCGGTGCGGCTTCGAGCCCGGCGAGTTCGTCGTCGCGTGGGTGGAGTCGCAGCCGATCCACAAGGGCACCCAGCGCTACCAGGTCATCGACGCCGCCCTCGGCGTGGTCGAGGAGGGCACGTGGCGGGTGCGGGACGCGGTGGAGACGCAGCCGTGGCTGCCGGACGGCCCCATCCCGACGACCGTCACGTGGCGCCGCGAGGGTGGTGCCACCCCGGTCGCCCCGGCGCCGATGGCCCCGAGCGGGGCGCCCTCGTGACGACGGCCGTCGTGGTCGGCAGCGGGCCCAACGGGCTCGCTGCCGCCCTCACGCTGGCCGCCGCCGGGGTGGAGGTCGTCGTCCACGAGGCGGCCACCACCCCCGGCGGCGGGGCGCGCTCCGCGGAGCTGACGCTGCCGGGCCTGCTCCACGACGAGTGCTCGGGGTTCCACCCCTTCGCCACCGACTCGGTGTTCGCCCGCGCGGTCGACCTGGGCGCGCACGGGCTGGAGTGGGCCTGGCCCGACGTGCAGTACGCCCACCCGCTCGACGGCGGCCGGGGCGCTGCGGCGGTGCGCTCGGTGGCGGAGACGGCGCGGGCGCTCGGGGCCGACGAGCGCCGCTGGGCGGGCTTCCTCGGCCCGGTCGTGGACCGGTTCGACACGATCGCGGAGGAGTTCCTGCAGCCGCTGCTGCACGTGCCGCGGCACCCGCTCGACCTGGCGAGGCTCGGGTTGCGGGCGCCCCTGCCCGCTGCGGCGACGGCACGGTTGTTCCGCACCGACGAGGCGCGGGCGCTCTGGGCGGGACTGGCGG
The DNA here is from genome assembly GCF_010686755.1 of Nocardioides zeae. GTDB lineage: Bacteria > Actinomycetota > Actinomycetes > Propionibacteriales > Nocardioidaceae > Nocardioides > Nocardioides zeae. The sequence goes on from NZ_JAAGXA010000010.1 coordinate 53,368, forward strand.
CGCACGGCTTCACCTCGTTCGGCACGCCGCTCTCGTCCGCGATCGGCACGGCGCTGGGCGCGGCCGCGCACCGCTACGGGTGGCCCGTCGCCCGCGGCGGTTCGCGGGCGATCGTCGACGCCGCGCTCGGGCTCCTCGACCGGCTCGGCGGCCGCGTCGAGCTCGGCTCGCGCGTCGAGGACCTGCGGGACCTCGGGCCGGCGGACGTGGTCATGCTCGACACCGCCCCGGCGGTGGCGGCCCGGATCGGGGAGCACGTGCTGCCGGCGGGCACGCTGCGGGCCTACCGGCGCTTCCGTCACGGGCCGGCGGCCTTCCAGCTCGCGCTCGCGGTGGAGGGCGGGCTGCCGTGGACCTACGAGCCCGCGACCCGGGCCGGCACGGTGCACGTCGCGGGCAGCTACGCGGAGACGGCCCGGGCGGAGCGGCTGGTCAGCCGCGGCATCATGCCGGAGCGCCCGTTCGTGCTCCTCGGGCAGCAGCACGTCGCCGACCCGTCGCGGGGCCGCGACGGGATCGTCCCCGTCGACTGCTACGCCCACGTGCCGCACGGGTTCACGGGCGACGCGACCGAGGCCGTCCTCGCCCAGGTGGAGCGCTTCGCACCCGGGGCGCGGGAGCGGATCCTGGCGGTGGTGCCGCGCTCACCGCTCGCGATCGAGGCCCACAACCCCAACTTCGTCGGGGGTGACATCGTCACCGGCCTCAAGAGCCCCGTGCAGCTCCTGCTGGGTCCGCGTCGGCACCCCGACCCGTACGCCACGGGCGCCGACGGGATCTACCTGTGCTCGGCGGCGGTGCCGCCCGGCCCGGGCGCCCACGGGGTGGGCGGCCACCTGGCCGCGCTGGCCGCGCTCCGCCGGCTGCGGGTCGGTCCGGCTGTCGGGTGACCCCGCCGGCCCGGCGGGGTCAGGACTTGCGCGCGGGTCGCAGCGGCTTGCCGTGGTCGGGGCGGGTCGCGGCGAGCTCCTCGAGGAAGTGGTCGGCCCAGAAGGCGACGTCCTTCTCCCGCACCGTGCGCCGCATCGCCTTCATGCGACGGTTCAGGTCCTTGGGGTCGGCCTCGTACGCCGCGAGCAGGGCCTGCTTCATGCCGTTGATGTCGTAGGGGTTGACGAGCCAGGCCTGCCGCAGCTCCTCCGCCGCCCCGGCGAACTCGGAGAGCACGAGCGCCCCGTCGTTGTCGAAGCGGCACGCGACGTACTCCTTGGCCACCAGGTTCATGCCGTCGCGGTACGGCGTCACGACCATGACGTCGGCCGCGCGGTAGAGGGCGGCCATCTCCTCGCGCGGGTAGGACGAGTGGAGGTAGGAGATCGCCGGGCGACCGATGCGGCCGAGGTCGCCGTTGATGCGTCCCACGAGCCGGTCGATGTCGTCGCGGAGGATGCGGTACTGCTCCACCCGCTCGCGCGAGGGGGTGGCGACCTGCACGAAGACCGCGTCCTCGACACCGAAGTGCCCGTCGGCGATGAGCTCCGAGAAGGCGCGGAGCCGGGCGTAGATGCCCTTCGTGTAGTCGAGGCGGTCGATGCCGAGGAAGATCTTGGCCGGGTTGCCGAGGGCCTCGCGGATGGCGCGGGCGCGGCGCTCCACCGCCTCCGAGCGGGCCAGCTCCTCGAAGCCCGCCGTGTCGATGCTGATGGGGAAGGCGGCGGCCTTCACGGTGCGGCCGTCGGGCAGGTAGACCATGTCGCGGTGCGTCTTGTGGCCCACGCGCTGGCGCACGAGACGGATGAAGTTCTGGGCGGCGCCCGGGAGCTGGAAGCCGACGAGGTCGGCGCCCAGCAGGCCCTCGAGCACCTGGCGCCGCCACGGCAGCTGCTGGAAGAGCTCGGTGGGCGGGAACGGGATGTGCAGGTAGAACCCGATGCGCAGGTCGGGTCGCAGGTCGCGCAGCATCCGGGGGACGAGCTGCAGCTGGTAGTCCTGGACCCACACGGTCGCGTTCTTCGAGGCCACCTCCGCTGCGGCCGCGGCGAAGCGCTCGTTGACCTTCACGTAGGAGTCGAACCACTCGCGGTGGAACTCGGGCTTGGCGACCACGTCGTGGTAGAGCGGCCAGAGGGTGGAGTTGGAGAAGCCCTCGTAGAACTCCTCGACCTCCTCGGCGCTGAGGCCCACGGGGACGAGCTGCATGCCGTCCTCGACGAAGGGCTCGAGGTCGTCGTGGCCGGCGATGCCGGGCCAGCCGATCCAGGCGCCGTCCGCCGAGCGCATCACCGGTTCGAGCGCGCTCACGAGCCCGCCGGGGGAGCGACGCCACCCGCGGCTGCCGTCGGGGTTGGTCGTGCGGTCGACGGGAAGTCGGTTCGCGACGATGACCAGGTCTGCCGTGCCGGTGCGAGCCACGGCGCCCACCCTAGTGCGTCGGCGGAGGCGCCACGCCACGCCGCGCGACGAATGACACTGCTGTGATTCGGCGCGTACCATCGAGGGCGATGTCACCCGCCGGCGCGTCCGGAAGCCGCCAGCGGGACCGTATCCTCCGAGGGAGTCCTGACCATGGATGCCGCGAACGCCGTCGCCGCCGATGCGCGGAACACCCCCGGGAGCACTGCCTTGTCCGAGCGCGACCTCGACGTCCTCGAGTTCGAGCGGCACTGGTGGAAGTACGCCGGCGCGAAGGAGCAGGCCATCCGCGAGAAGTTCGCGATGAGCTCGACGCGCTACTACCAAGTGCTCAACGCGCTCATCGACTCTCCCGACGCCCTGGCCGCCGACCCGCTGCTCGTCCGGCGCCTGCGCCGCCTCCGCGCCGCGCGCCAGCGGCAGCGCTCGGCCCGACGCCTCGGCTTCGACGCGTGAGGGCCGCGATGTCGCAGCGCGCGGGCGCGCGCCGTACCGGGGACCAGCGGGGCGCGGCCTACCCGGCGCCCCTCGTGGCGCTGAGCGTCGTCGCGGTCGTGATGGCCGCCCTGGCCTTCGCCTTCACCGGTGGCGACGACGGCGACGAGGAGATCCGCTCGGCGGCGGCCCCGGCCGCGACCTCGACGACGGAGGCCCCGGCGACGGAGGAGCCCGCGCCCACGGCGCCGCCGACCACGGAGGAGCCCGAGGTCGACAAGTCGCAGACGGTGGTGGAGGTCTACAACAACTCCGGGATCAGCGGCCTCGCGTCGCGCACGGGGGAGACCGCCTCCGCGGCCGGCTGGCAGGTCGTCGGCTCCGACAACTGGGTGGGGACGATCCCGAGCTCGACGGTCTACTACCCGGAGCGTCTCGAGGCCCAGGCCCAGCTGCTCGCCGACGACCTCGGCATCGCGCGCCTCATGCCGGCCGTCGACCCCATGCGGGGCGACCGGCTGACGGTGATCCTGACGTCGGACTACTCGGCCTCCTGAGACCTCCCTCACCGCGGTGCCACGGTGAGGGTCGTCCGTGCGGCGGAACGGCGTCGCGCGTGCTTCGATAGGCGCCATGCAGTTCACCTCGGCGGAGGCATCGCGCCGCTACGACGAGCTCGTCCACGTCGCGGCGCGCTCCGTGATCGCGCTCGACTTCGACGGCACCCTGTCGCCGATCGTCGACGACCCCTCCGCCGCACACATCCACGACGAGGCCCCCGGGGTGCTCGTCGACCTGGCCGTGCACGTCCGCGCCCTCGCCGTCGTGACCGGCCGCCCCGCGCGCCAGGTGCTCGCGCTCGGCGGGCTCGACGAGGTGGGCGAGCTGGTGCACGACGCGGGCAGCGACCTCTACGTGTTCGGGCAGTACGGCAACGAGCGCTGGGACACGCAGGACCGCCGCGTGCGCTCCCCGCGCCCGCCGCAGGGGCTGGCGTCGTTCCTCCTCGGGCTGCCGAAGGTGCTGCGCACGGCGAAGGCCGAGGACGCGTACGTCGAGGAGAAGGGCCTCGCGATCGCCGTCCACACCCGGCGGCTCGAGGACCCGCAGGCCGCCTACGACCGCCTGCTGCCCCTCGTGACCGAGCTGGCGGCGGCGCACGACCTCGGTGTCGAGCCGGGCCGCAACGTCATCGAGGTGCGGTCACCGGGCATGCACAAGGGCGAGGCCGTGAAGATCCTCGTGCGCGAGACGCGGGCCGGCGGCTTCCTGTTCGGCGGTGACGACCTCGGCGACGTCGAGGCGTTCCACGCCGTGGCCGAGCTGCGCAGCCAGGGCCTGCCGACGCTGCTCGTGGCCTCGGCCTCCGAGGAGCAGAGCGCCCTCGCCGAGCTGGCCGACGTCGTCGTCGACGGCCCCGACGGGGTGCTCGACCTGCTGCGCCGCCTCACGGCCGACGCCGCCTCCGTGCGCACCTGACCCGCGGCGTACCCCTGCTGTCGGGGGAAGGCTCCCCCCGTCGCCGATCTCACGATGTGGAGCACTGTCCCACATGGCGGGATCCAGATTAGGACCCCGCGGTGACGTCCTCCTAACCTGACGCACAGCTCATCGAGAGGGACTGAGGGAACGGCCCGTCGACGTCCCGGCAACCGCCACGAACTCCCCGCCGCACCATTGCGGCGGTCGTGGAAACGGTGCCAAATCCGCCCACGGCGACCGTCGCCGCGGGGAAGATGAGGAGGAGGACTCATGAGCACGTCTGTCGTCGAGACCAGCCCCGCCCCCGCCGAGAACGCCGAGGCCAAGCCCGGCCACGGTCTCCGGGAGGGCGCGTTCGGCAACGCCACGGCCCTCGCCTGTCGCGAGTGCGGCCACCAGGTGGACCTCGGTCCCTTCTACGCCTGTCCCGAGTGCTTCGGTCCCCTCGAGGTCGCCTACGCCTTCCCCACGGTGACCCGCGCGGAGATCGAGGCCGGCCCGCGCAACATCTGGCGCTACAAGGCGCTGCTGCCGGTGCCGACCGACATCGAGACCAGCCCCAACACGGAGCCCGGGTTCACCCGCCTGCTCGAGGCGACGAACCTCGCCGCCACGCTCGGCCTCGAGAAGCTGTGGGTGAAGGACGACTCGACCAACCCCACCAACTCGTTCAAGGACCGGGTCGTGGCCTGCGCCCTGAGTGCCGCCCGCGAGCTGGGCAGCCGCGTCTTCGCGTGCCCCTCGACCGGCAACCTGGCCAACGCCGTCGCCGCGGCCGGTGCTCGCGCCGGCATCAAGACCGTCGTGTTCATCCCCAGCAACCTCGAGACGCCGAAGGTCGTCAACTCGGCCGTCTTCACCGACTCGCTCGTCGCGGTCGAGGGCAACTACGACGACGTCAACAAGCTCGCCTCCGAGATCGCGGGCGAGGAGGACGGCTGGGCGTTCGTCAACGTCAACGTGCGGCCGTTCTACGCCGAGGGCTCCAAGACGCTCGGCTACGAGATCGCCGAGCAGCTCGGCTGGCGCCTGCCCGACCAGGTCGTCATCCCCGTCGCCTCGGGCTCGCAGCTCACCAAGGTCGACAAGGCCTTCCAGGAGCTGATCACGCTGGGTCTCGTCGAGGACAAGCCCTACAAGATCTTCGGCGCCCAGGCCACGGGCTGCTCGCCGGTGTCGGCCGCGTTCAAGGACGGCAAGAAGGTCGTGCGCCCGGTCAAGCCGGACACCATCGCGAAGTCGCTCGCCATCGGCAACCCGGCGGACGGCCCCTACGTGCTCGACGTCTGCCGTCGCACCGGCGGTGTCGTCGAGGACATCAGCGACGACGAGGTGCGCGAGGCCATCGTGCTGCTCGCCCGCACCGAGGGCATCTTCACGGAGACCGCGGGCGGCACCACCGTCGGCGTCCTCAAGAAGCTCGTCGAGACCGGCCAGCTCGACACCTCGCTCGAGACCGTCGTCATCAACACCGGCCACGGCCTCAAGACGCTCGACGCCGTCGCCGACCGGGTCGCGCCCGCCGCGACCATCGCGCCGACGTACGCCGCGTTCGCCGCCACCGGTCTCGCCTGACCGTCCCCGCCCCGTCGAAGTCGAGGTACCCCGTGTCGATCTCCGTCCGCATCCCGACCATCCTGCGCACCTACACGGGCGGCGCGTCCGAGGTCGAGGCCTCCGGCGCGACCCTGGCCGAGGTCATCGACGACCTCGAGGCCCACCACCCGGGCATCAAGGCACGCGTGCTCGACGACGACGGCGACCTGCGCCGGTTCGTCAACGTGTACGTCGGCAACGAGGACGTGCGGTTCCTCGACGACCTCGCCACCCCCACCGCCCCCGGCGCGCAGGTCTCGATCATCCCGGCCGTCGCCGGAGGCTGATCGGCGGCCGACACTTTCCCCGGTCGACCGGGGAAAGTGTCACTTCGCGCATCAAATTTGATGGTCGAAGCGGCGTGTTCCCCGGTCGACCGGGGAAAGTGCCAGGGCCCGGTCCCACCAACCGTCGCGGCCAGGGCGACCGGGGTTGGCGTGCTGTTCACCTCGTGCTCGTGCTGGTCGGGCATTCAGGACCGCATGTCTGCAACGTCGAAGGCGCGCGCGGCCCTGGCCGTCGCGACCGCTGCTGGTGGGGTCGGTGTCGCTGTCGGGTACGGCGGGAGGTCGATCCTCAAGCGCCAGGCCGCCACGGCGCGGCGCCTCATCGGGAAGCCGCTGGGCGAGCAGGCGCTCGACGCCGACAAGATCTACAAGAAGCGGTACGGCGGCCCCCCGGTCGAGCTCCTCGTCCTCGGCGACTCGATCGCGGCGGGCCTCGGGGCGGAGGTGCCGGGCGACACGTTCGGTGCCCGGCTCGCCAAGCACGTCGCGCGCAGCACCGAACGGCCCGTCCGGCTCCGCACCGCGGCGCGCGTCGGGGCCGAGTCGAGCATGCTGGCGGAGCAGGTGGGGGCGCTCCCGGCGACGTACGCCGCGGACGTCGCCGTCGTCGTCGTCGGCGGCAACGACGTGACGCACCGCGTGCCCCTCGCGGAGTCGGCGCGCCACCTGCGCGAGACGATCGAGGCGTTGTCCGCCCGCGGGACGCGGGTGGTGGTGGGCACGTGCCCCGACCTCGGCGCGTTGCGGCCGGTGCCCCAGCCGCTGCGGTCGCTGGGGTCGCGGGCGTCGCGGCAGCTCGCCGCCGCGCAGCGGGAGGCCGCCCTGCGTGCGGGGGCGTGGGCGGTGTCGCTGGCCGACGTCGTCGGCCCGTTCTTCATCACCAACCCCGACGAGATGTTCAGCCTCGACCGGTTCCACCCGAGTGCCGCGGGCTACAAGCGGACGGCCAAGGCGGTGCTGCCCTCGGTGCTCGCCGCGCTGGGCGAGGTCGACGCCGTGCCGTTCGGCCACCACGCGCCCGCGGTCGCGGAGGAGGCGCCGACGGAGCGCCCCCACCTGCGCGCGATGCCGGACGTCGGCCACGACGACTGGGGCATCGACGACCAGGTCGACGGCGGCGGCTTCGACCGTCGCGAGGCCTGAGACGACGACGCTGGCGCCGACACCTAACCTCGATCGGGTGACCTCCTCCGCGCGCCCCGGCGCCTCTCCCCGCCCGCGGGTCCTCCTCGCCACTTTCCAGCTGGTGCCGGACGGCGAGGACGGCGGCGACCTGCTCCTCGCCGCGCTCGAGCAGCGGGGCATCGACGCGGCCTGGGCCGTCTGGGACGACCCGGCCGTCGACTGGTCGGCCGCCGACCTCGTCGCGGTGCGCTCGACGTGGGACTACCACCGGCGGCTCCCGGAGTTCCTGGCGTGGGCCCGCCGCACGGCGTCCCTCACCCGCGTCCTCAACGGCCCGGACGTGTTCGCGTGGAACGCGGACAAGTCCTACCTGGTCGGGCTCGGCGAGCTCGTGCCGACGGTGCCGACCCGCACGCTCGGCGACGCCACCCTCCTGCCCGTGCTCCGCGAGGCGACGGCCGCGTGGGGCTCGGTCGTCGTCAAGCCCGCGACGAGCGCCGGCGGGCTGGGGGTGGTCGTGGTGGACGCCGTCGACGACCAACGCCTCGCCGGGCTCGGCCCCGCCCCCTGGGTGGTGCAGCCCCTCGTCGCGTCGGTCCGCACCGAGGGCGAGATCTCCGTCTTCGTGCTCGACGGCACGGCCGTGCTGCAGGTCGACAAGGTGCCGGCGGGCGACGAGATCCGGGTCCACGAGCACTTCGGGGGCTCCTCCCGCGCCGTACCGCTCGACCCCGACCTCGCCGCCACGGCGGTCGCGGCCGTCGGCGCGGCCGAGGAGCTCGGGGGACGACGGCTCGACTACGCGCGGATCGACCTCCTGCGCCACGAGGGTCGCTGGGCGGTGAGCGAGGTCGAGGCGATCGAGCCGGGTCTCTACCTCGACGTGGCGCCGCCGATGGCGGGGCACTTCGCCGACCTGGTGGCGGCGCGCGTCGGGTGACGGGCTGCTTGCACTCGCAGGGGGCGAGTGCTAAACATGACGCTGGCACTCTCCTCGTGAGAGTGACAACGAACGTGCAGCAACCCGGCTCGGTGGGGTCGAGGTCAGCAGCGACGGCGGGAAGGGTCCGCCGGTCGGTCTGATCGTCCGTCGCGGGCGACCACCCGGGCTTGTCCACTCTCCAGCAGACAAGGAATCGCAGGAGACATGTCGAAGCTCATTGCTTTCAACGAGGAGGCCCGGCGCGGTCTCGAGCGCGGGATGAACACCCTCGCCGACGCCGTCAAGGTCACTCTCGGCCCCAAGGGCCGCAACGTCGTGCTCGAGAAGAAGTGGGGTGCCCCCACGATCACCAACGACGGTGTGAGCATCGCCAAGGAGATCGAGCTGGAGGACCCCTACGAGCGCATCGGCGCCGAGCTCGTCAAGGAGGTCGCGAAGAAGACCGACGACGTCGCCGGTGACGGCACGACGACGGCCACGGTCCTCGCGCAGGCGCTGGTCCGCGAGGGCCTCCGCAACGTCGCCGCGGGCTCCAACCCGATCGCGCTCAAGCGGGGCATCGAGGCGGCCGTCGCCGCCGTGTCCGAGCAGCTGCTCAACCTCGCGAAGGACATCGAGACCAAGGAGCAGATCGCTGCCACGGCCGCGATCTCCGCCGCTGACGCCACGGTCGGCGACATCATCGCCGAGGCGATGGACAAGGTCGGCAAGGAAGGCGTCATCACCGTCGAGGAGTCGAACACCTTCGGCATCGACCTCGAGCTCACCGAGGGCATGCGGTTCGACAAGGGCTACATCTCGGCCTACTTCGCCACCGACATGGAGCGCATGGAGGCCGTCCTCGAGGACGCCTACCTGCTGCTCGTCGAGGGCAAGATCTCGAACGTCAAGGACCTGCTGCCGCTCCTGGAGAAGGTCATCCAGACCGGCAAGCCGCTCCTCATCATCGCCGAGGACGTCGACGGCGAGGCGCTGTCGACCCTGGTCGTCAACAAGATCCGTGGCACCTTCAAGTCGGTCGCCGTCAAGGCCCCCGGCTTCGGCGACCGCCGCAAGGCCATGCTGCAGGACATCGCGATCCTCACGGGCGGCCAGGTCATCTCCGAGACGGTCGGCCTCTCCCTCGAGACCGCCGGCATCGAGCTGCTCGGCCAGGCCCGCAAGGTCGTCGTCACGAAGGACGAGACCACGATCGTCGAGGGCGCCGGCGACGGCGACCAGATCAACGGTCGCGTGAACCAGATCCGCGCGGAGATCGAGAACTCGGACTCCGACTACGACCGCGAGAAGCTCCAGGAGCGCCTCGCCAAGCTGGCCGGCGGCGTGGCCGTCATCAAGGTCGGCGCGGCCACCGAGGTCGAGCTCAAGGAGCGCAAGCACCGCATCGAGGACGCGGTGCGCAACGCCAAGGCGGCCGTCGAGGAGGGCATCGTCGCCGGTGGCGGCGTGGCGCTCGTCCAGGCCGGCGCGGTCGCGTTCGACAAGCTCGACCTGTCGGGCGACGAGGCCACCGGTGCCAACATCGTGAAGCTCGCGATCGAGGCCCCGCTCAAGCAGATCGCGGTCAACGCCGGCCTCGAGGGCGGCGTCGTGGCGGAGAAGGTGCGCAACCTGACCCCCGGTCACGGTCTCAACGCAGCCACGGGCGAGTACGTCGACCTGGTCGCGCAGGGCATCATCGACCCGGCCAAGGTGACGCGCTCCGCGCTGCAGAACGCCGCCTCCATCGCGGCGCTCTTCCTCACCACCGAGGCCGTCGTGGCCGACAAGCCGGAGAAGGCGGCCGCCGGCGGCGGCGACCCGACCGGTGGCATGGGCGGCATGGACTTCTGAGTCCCGCCCGCCGTTGGACGAACGCGAGGCCCCCGCTCTTCGGAGCGGGGGCCTCGTGCCGTTCAGCGGGTCGGGGGGCCGGTCGGGGGTGCCGGTCAGGGGCGCCGGCGCACGCGGATCGGTCCCCGAGCACGGGCCAGGTCCACGACCGCGCCGCCCTGGGTCACGTCGACCTCGTCCCGCTCGACGAGTCGACCGACCGCGGCGCGCACCGGGTCCATGAGCTCCCGCCACTCCTGCCCCTCCGCGGCGACCGCCCGCGCCACCTCGGACGGGCAGATCGTGGCGCCCTCGGCGCGCCGGTCCAGCAGGTCGAGGACGGCGCGCTCGAGGCCGTCGGCGTCGGGGGTGCTCACGCCTCCAGCATGCCGCGCGGGGTGGAGGCCGTCGCCGCGGCGCGTACGGCGCGGTGCCACGCCTCCACGTCGGCGAAGCGCACCCGGGCCAGTCGCACGGCTCCGGGGTGGAAGCGCAGGCGCGGGGCGTACGCGAGCTCGCAGCGGGCGCCCAGGTACTCCTCCGTGCCGAGGGTGTGCGCGCTGTAGAAGAGCGCGAGCCGGGAGGTGAGGCTCACGGCCTGGCTCTCGGCCACCACCACCCAGAACCCGTCGGCGATGGCGCCGTCCCGGCGCATCTCGAACACGCGGGGTCGCGCCCACCCCAGCTCGAGGTCGTGGCGGTGGTGCGCCTCGCGCGGGCCGAGCAGCAGGGCGACCTCCCCGTCGGCGATCACGTCGATCGCGCAGGTGGACCGCGTCGCCAGCCGCACGTCGAGCGCGGCGTCCCCGACCCACGCGGCGAGGTCGTCGGCGGGGACGTCCTCGACGGGCAGGGACCCGTCGGCGACCAGCACCCCGAGGCAGTGGTCGTCCACCGCGCCACCGAGCCGCACCATCAGCTCCCAGCGCACCCGTTCCGCGTCGTCGCGGTTGCGCCGGTGGAACGGCACGGGGGCCGTCTGCACCACGACGTCGTGGCGGGGATCGTGCCCGTCGGGGGTCTCGTCCTCCGGGTAGAAGACGCCGGAGTCGGCGAAGGCGCTGTGGTCGACGAACGTGCCGATGCGCGCGTCGTCCTCGTCGAGGCGCGCGGTCTGGTCCTGCTGGGGTTCCTGCACGCCGAGGATGGTACGGATCCCGCGCGGCCCGGCGCGGCCCATTTCCCGGCGGCGCCCGGTCAGAACACCCCGGCCGGACGGAACTGCACCGAGAGCCGGGGCCCGGCGTGGGCCACCTTCGGCACGGCGTGCTCCCAGGTGCGTTGACAGGAGCCGCCCATGACCACGAGGTCGCCGTGGCCCATCGTGACCGCGATCGACGCGCCGCCACCCCGGGGACGCAGCGCGAGCCGCCGCGGGTCGCCGACCGAGACGATCGCGACCATCGTGTCGTGGGTCGAGCCGCGACCGATCGTGTCGCCGTGCCACGCCACCGAGTCGGACCCGTCGCGGTAGAAGCAGCACCCGGCCGTCGTGAAGGGCTCGCCGAGCTCGTCGGCGTAGTGCGCCGACAGCGCGTCGCGCGCCTCCTCGAGCGCCGTGTGCGGGAGGGGCTCGCCCGCGCCGTACGTGTGGAGGAGGCGGGGGACGTCGACCACCCGCTCGTACATCTGACGCCGCTCCGCCCGCCACGGCACGCGTCGGACGAGGGCCTCCATCACGTCGTCGGAGAGCGCCCCGAGCCAGTCGCGACGCACGTCGATCCAGGCGCCGTGCGCCAGCGCGCGCCGCTCGACGTGCGGGGCCAGCGGGGCCAGGTGACCGGCCTCCGGCCCCGGATCCGTCGCGAAGAGGGTGCCCTGGAAGTCCACCCCGCCACCGTAGTCGAACACGTGTGCGACCGCCAGGGGTCGTCCCCAGGGTGGGGACCGGGGACGTCCCCGGTGGTGGACCGTGGGTGCGGGGTGCCACAGTCGTGGCATGACCGACGATCCCGGCGCCGCCGTCCTCGCGGCGGCCAGCGTGCGCGACCTGGTGAAGACGTACGGCGCGGGACAGGCCCGCGTCCGCGCGCTCGACGGCGTGAGCCTCGACCTCGGGCAGGGCGAGTTCACGGCCGTCATGGGCCCCAGCGGCTCCGGCAAGTCGACGTTGATGCACTGCTGCGCGGGGTTGGACACCGCGGACAGCGGGTCCGTCCGGATCGGCGACACCGAGCTGTCGCGGTTGAAGGACAAGGAGCTGACGCGCCTGCGCCGGGACCGGATCGGCTTCGTCTTCCAGTCGTTCAACCTCGTGCCGACGCTGACGGCGGAGGAGAACATCCGGCTCCCGCTCTCCATCGCCGGTCGTCGGGCCGAGCCCGGCGTGTTCGAGTCGGTGGTCGAGACGGTGGGCCTGGGGCCGCGCCTCTCCCACCGTCCCAGCGAGCTCTCGGGCGGCCAGCAGCAGCGCGTCGCGGTCGCGCGGGCGCTGGTCAGCCGGCCCGACATCGTCTTCGCCGACGAGCCCACGGGCAACCTCGACTCGCGCTCGGGTGCGGAGGTGCTCACGCTCCTGCGGCGCAGCGTCGACGAGATCGGCCAGACCGTCGTCATGGTCACCCACGACCCGGTGGCGGCGGCGTACACGGACCGCGTGGTCTTCCTCGCCGACGGGCGCGTGGTCGACGAGCTGCGGCGGCCCGACCGCGACCAGGTGCTCGCGGTCATGACCCGCATGACCGACGCCGTGCTCCCGGACGGCACCCCCTGATGCTGCGCGCGACCTGGAAGAGCCTGCTGGGGCGCAAGGTGCGCCTCGTGATGAGCACGTTCGCGATCGTGCTCGGCGTCGCCTTCGTGTGCGGCTCCCTCATGTTCTCCGACACCCTCGAGCGCTCGTTCACCTCGCTGTTCTCCGCGACTGTCGGCGACGTCGTCGTGCGGCCGGAGATCGGCACGTCCTTCGGTGCGGCCGACGGGTCGTCGCGCACGGTGCCGGCCTCGCTCGTCGACGAGCTGGCCGCCCTGCCGGAGGCGTCGCGGGCGGACGGCAACGTGAGCGCCCCGGGCGTCTTCGTCATCGGCGACGACGGCAAGGTCGTGGGCGGTCAGGGGGCGCCGGGCCTGCTGCAGGGGTTCAACGACGCCCCGGCGGCCGGCGGTGCCGAGGGGCTCCACGTCGTGGAGGGCCGCGCGCCCTCGGGGTTCACGGAGGTGGCGCTCGACGAGAAGACCGCGGAGCGGGCGGGCTACGGGATCGGGGACGCCGTCCGCCTCGTCAGCCCCGTCGCGGAGGGCGAGCTGACGCCGACGCTCGTCGGTCTCGTCGCCCTGGGCGGGGACGCCTCCCTCAACGGCGCCACCCTGACCGTGGTCGACATGGCGACGGCGCAGCAGGTGTTCCTCCGGGGAGAGGACGCCTACACCGACGTCTGGGTGCGCGCCGCCGACGGGGTGTCGCAGGAGGAGCTGCGGGACGCCGTCGCGCCGCTGCTGCCCGACGGCGTCGAGGCGGTGACGGGCGACGACGCGGCCGACGAGTCGGCGTCGCTGCTGCTGGAGGCCATCTCGTTCCTCACGACCTTCCTGCTCATCTTCGCGGGCATCGCCCTCGTGGTGGGCGGGTTCCTCATCGTCAACACGTTCTCGATGCTCGTCGCCCAGCGCAGTCGGGAGCTGGCGCTCCTGCGCGCCCTCGGAGCGTCCCGGCGCCAGGTGGTGCGCTCGGTGCAGCTCGAGGCGTTCGTGGTCGGCCTGCTCGGGTCCGTGCTGGGCCTCGGGCTCGGCGTGCTCCTGGCGATCGGGATCCGGGCCGTCTTCGCCCGCGTCGGGCTCGACCTCGGCTCCCAGCCCCTCGTGCTCGAGCCCCGCACGGTCGTGGCGGCCTTCGCGGTGGGGATCGTCGTCACGATGGTCGCGGCGTGGGGACCGGCCCGGCGGACGACCCGCATCGCGCCGGTCGAGGCCCTGCGCGACGACGTGGCGCTGCCGGAGACGACGATCCGGCGACGCATGCTCCTCGGCGCCGCGCTCGTCGTGGGCGGCGCGGGCGCCCTCGTGGCCGGGCTCGTGGCCGACGTGCCCCGCGCCGGCTGGTGGGTGGGGCTGGGCGTCCTCGCGGTCCTGCTCGGCGTGGCGGCGGCCAGCCCCGTCATCGGCCGTCCGGTCCTCGTGGCCGCCCACGCGGCGTACCGGCGGCTCTTCGGCACCGTCGGCAACCTCGCCGGGCTGAACGCGCTGCGCAACCCGCGGCGCACGGCGGCGACCGCGTCCGCCCTGATGATCGGCCTGACGCTCGCCACGACGATGGCGATCCTGGGCGACTCGGCGAAGGCCTCGGTGGACCGCACGATCGAGCAGACCTTCCCCGGCGACTTCGTCGTGAGCAACCAGGTGGGCGAGGGGTTCTCGACCGGCATCGGCGACGCGATGGGCGAGGTGGAGGGCGTGGCGTCGGTGGTGCGGGTCCGCTACGGGCTCGCCGAGACCGGCGACCGCCCCCGCCGCCTGGGTGGCGTCGACCCGTCCACCTTCCGCGCGCTCGACGTCGGGACGGTCTCCGGGGACGTCGGCGACCTGGTGGACGGCACCGCGGTCGTCGACGAGGACTACGCCGACGACGAGGGCATCGGCGTCGGGGACGACCTCGTCGTGGCGACGGTCGCGGGGGAGCGGCGTCTGCCGGTGGTGGCCGTGGTGGAGCCGGGATCGGTGCTGCCGTCGATCGCGACGACGACGGCCACGCTGCTGGACGCGGGTTACCGCGACCTCGACAACACCCTCGTCGTCGAGGCCGTGGCGGACCCGCCCGGCGGGCTCGACGGGCTGCAGGACCGGCTCGAGCAGGCGGCGGGCGACAACCCGCTGGTCACGGTGAAGGACCAGGCGGAGTACGCCGCGGAGCAGCGCGCCCCCATCGACCGGCTGGTGCTCGTCGTGTTCGCGCTGCTGGGCCTCGCGCTCGTCATCGCCGTCCTCGGCATCGTCAACACGCTCGCGCTCTCGGTCGTCGAGCGCACGCGGGAGGTCGGCCTGCTGCGGGCGGTCGGGCTCGGGCGGGGCCAGCTGCGCTGGATGATCACGCTGGAGGCGGTCGTGATCGCGGCGCTCGGCGCGGTGCTCGGCCTCGTGCTCGGCACCACGTTCGGCCTCGCGCTGATGCGCACGCTGCGCGAGGAGGGGCTCGAGGTGATCAGCGTGCCCACGGGCCAGCTGGCCGGGTTCGCGGCCGCCGCGCTGGTGGTGGGGGTGCTCGCGGCGGCCCTGCCCGCGCGCCGCGCGGCCCGCCTCGACGTGCTCTCCGCGGTCAGCACGGAGTGACGCAGCGCTGGTCTGGTCCGCCCAGCGCTCCGTTGGGCGCACGCCCTATTCATCTGGTAAGGGAAAGTTCTCCGCAATTGCGAGACAACCCAACCGCACATTCCCTACCGTGTGGCTCGTGGAGAACGCCGTCGCGATCGCTCGCGAACCCCTGAAGCACGTCCAGGTGCGGGAGTACGTCCGCGAGCTCGTGAGCGACGCGGAACCCGGCACCCCGGCCCCCTCCGAGCGTGAGCTCGTGCAGGTGTTCGGCGTCGCGCGGATGACCGTCCGCCAGGCGATGGACACCCTCGTCGCCGAGGGCCTGCTGGAGCGCATCCCCGGTCGGGGCACGTTCGTGGCGAAGCCGCGCAACGAGGTCGGCCGGCTCCTCAGCTACACGGCGGAGATGCAGCGCCGCGGCCTGCACGCCGAGTCCCAGACGATCCTCGCCCGTCGGGAGCAGGCAGGGCCGGGCGTCGCCCGCGCCCTCGAGCTGACCGAGGGCGACGCGGTCATCCACTGGAAGCGCCTGCGTCGTGCCGACGGCCAGCCCATGTGCGTGGAGGACGCCTACCTCAACGAGGTGCTGCTGCCCGGCTTCCTGCAGAGCGGCATGCCGACGAGCCTCTACCAGGCGCTCGCGATGCGCGGCCTGCGTCCGACGTGGGCCGAGGACTCCATCACGGCCGACGTCCCCACCGCGGAGGAGGCCCAGGCGCTGGAGATCGCCATGGGCACCCCGGTGCTCCGCGTCGCCCGCCGGGCCGTCGCCGACGACCGCGTCGTCGAGGTGTCGCGCTCGGTCTACCGCAGCGACCGGTTCACGCTCTACGTCCAGCTCGGTGACAGCTGATCGCTCCGCTCCCCGGCCCTGACGGCCTGTCCGACGTCGACGGTCTCCTCCTCGCGGCCGGCGCGGGTCGCCGCATGGGGCGTCCCAAGGCCCTCGTCGACGACTGGCTCCCGCGGTCGCTGCGCGCGCTCCGCGACGGCGGCTGCCGGCGTCTGACGGTGGTGATCGGAGCGGCGGCCGACGAGGTCCGCCCGCTCGTGCCCGTCGACGTGGCGGTCGTCGTGGCCGACGACTGGGCCGACGGCATGGGCGCCTCCCTGCGGGCCGGCCTCGGCGCCCTGTCGGACGACAGCCCGGGGGTGCTCGTCCACCTCGTCGACCTGCCCGACGTGGGCGCTGCGGTGGTACGTCGCGTGCTCGGCGCCTGGTCGGGCCCGACGACCCTCGCCCGCGCCTCCTACGGCCCCCCGGGCTCGGCCGAGCCCGGCCATCCCGTCCTGCTCGGCGCGGCGCACGTCGCGGGCGTGCGGGCCTCGGCCGCGGGGGACCGGGGGGCGCGGCGCTACCTGGCGGACCGCGACGTACGGCTCGTCGACTGCGCCGACCTCGCCTCCGGACGCGACGTCGACCGACGCTGAGAGGCGCACTGCCTCCCGGTAGGTGACCGGCGTAGGCTCGCGGCATGTCCGCTCCCACGTTCGTCGTCTCCGCCGAACCGGGACGGGTGGTGCTGAGCGGTGACATCGACGCGTTCGACATCGACGACCTGCTCGTCGTGCTCACCCGCGCCAGCGACGAGCACCGGCGCGACCTGCTCCTCGACCTCAGCGAGGTCACCTTCCTGCCCAGCCTCGTCATCGGCGCCCTGGCGCGGGCACGGGCCGACGCCACGCGCAACGGGACGGCGGTGACGCTCCTCGTGCGCGAGCGGACCGTGCCCCACCGGGTGCTGCACGTGTGCGGCATTCCGTTCGAGACGGCCACGAGCGCCGCGGTCGAGGGCGCCTCGTGACCGCGGCCCGGGGCGCCACGGAGGCGCGGGAGGCCGACTGGTCCGACCTCGACCTGCCCCACGGGCCCGAGGCCGGACCGCAGGCGCGTCATGCGCTGCGGACCGCGTTCGAGGAGGCGGTGACCGAGGCCATGGACGCCTGGGACGGTCCCCGGGACGACCAGGGACAGCCGTCCGAGTGCCCCATCGGCATGGACGCCGCCCAGGACCTCCTCCAGGACGTCCTCATCGTGGCGGGCGAGCTCGTGCTCAACGCCGTCGACCACGGACGTCCGGGCATGCTCGGCACCGTGCGCCTGTCGTGGCGGTGGAAGGGGGGCCGGGTCTACCTGCGCGTGCTCGACGCCGGGTACGACCCCGAGTTCGCCGACGGCCCGCCCGGGCTCGGCGCGCCCGAGTCGATCCGCGGACGCGGCCTCTTCATGGTCGACGCGATCTGCGAGGAGTGGTCGGTGGAGACCGACCCGATCACCGAGACCACGCAGGTCACGGCCTGCCTCGGCATCGCCTGACGGTCCGCGTGCCTGCGGGCCTGCTCCGTCGGGCCGTGCTCGCGGCGTACCGGGTGCCACGTCCTGCGGAACGGACGCAATGCGAGGAGCGGTCTGGAAGCATCCGTTCCGCAGAACAGGCTGCGGTGCCCCTGACCTCGGCCGCGCCCGGTGCCGCGCCCGGGTGGCACGAACTGTGCGGATGGTGCGGGTCCGCCGCGGCCGGGGCTGTCCCAGGCGCACACTTCTGACGGTCGGTGGCCGCCGACCTCGGGTTCTGGCCCGTCGTCTCCGGCTCGGTCCGGCTCGAGCAAGCCCGAACCAGGGGCCGATGAGAGTGCGCGCGGCGTCCGACCCGGCTGAGCAAAACGCGGACCGGGCGGCCTCACCGCTCGGCGTGTCGTGGCCGGGAGTCCGCGTTTTCTTTCTCCCGCGCGGGGCTGCGTCCGCGTTTTCTTTCCCCGAGCGGCGACCCGGGGGTACGCCGCAGGTGGCGCCCCGCGGGCACGCCCTCAGATCGACGTGAGCGTCCCGAGCCGGGCGATCGCCTGGCCCGAGGTCTCGCAGACCCACACGGGGTCGGGACCGCCGAGCTCCGGGTCCACGCGCAGCGCGTGCTCCTCCAGCGACGCGCACGTCGAGCAGAGCGGCCAGCGCTGGCCCCGGTCGAAGAGCGCGTCCTGGACGTCGGTGGCGACGAGCCCCGCGACGTACGTGGCCCCGGCGGGCCACTGCTCGACCCACCACCGGCGCTCGGAGAGCGCGTGCTCGAGGAGCGACACGCCCTCGGCGTCGGCGCACCCCCGGGCGTCGAGGTCGGCCAGGACGGTCGCGCGGGCGGCGATCAGCGCGGCGTCGGTCATGAGGGCCATTGTTGCGCAGCGACCCAGAGCCCGACCCTGCTCAGGGGGTGGGCGTCGCCGTGACGGTCACCGTCACGGTCGAGGTCGGCTGCGACGTCGGCTGGCTCGTGGCCGGGGACGTCGGGGCCGACGTGGGAGCCGACGTCGGAGCGGACGTGGGAGCAGTGGTCGGAGCCGTCGTGGGTGCCGTCGTGGGCGCCGTCGTGGTCGGGCTGGCGGTCGGCGACGTGGTCTGCGGGATGCACTGCGGGTTCTGTGCGTGCCCGATGGCCTTCAGCGGCACGTTGCCCAGCGCCCGGACGTGGCCGACGCTGATGCTGAACGCGCTCGAGGTGTAGGTGCCGTACTGGCAGGTGTCGTTGCCGCCGGTGCCGAAGGTGATCCAGCCGCCGTCGGGACGGCTGAGCACGACCTTGTAGCCGGAGTCGGTGCGCAGCGGGCCCTCGATGAGGAAGCGGCCCGACGGGGTGGTCCAGGCGGAGCCGACCTTCGTGCCGTACTTGTTGAACAGCTGCACCTGCACGCCCTTGAGGGTGCGGGTCGGGACGCGTGCGTCGACGACGGTGCCGGAGACGCTGCCGCCGCGCTGGAGCAGCTCGAAGGCGGTGAAGAGGACGTTGCCGGCCGGCACCTGGCGGCCGCCGGGGACCTTGCCCGTGCGACCCAGGTAGTTGCCGGAGTCGGGGACGACGAGCTCGTAGGGGCCGGGCATGACGCCGGCGAAGGAGACGTTGCCGTTCTTCGCCTTGGCGACGTACCACTGGCCCGTCGCGCTGTTGCGCGCGGTCACGTAGCCGTTGGCGGGCAGCTGCTGGTTGCCACCGACGATGTTGACGACGAGCGAGCCGGCGCGGCGCTTGAGGTTGATGGCGATGTTGGTGTTGGTGCCGACCTTGCGGTTGCGCAGGAAGGTGCTGACGTCGGCCCACTGGCCACGGGCGTCGTAGGTGAAGACGGAGTAGTTCGCGGTCGGCAGGCCGGCGATCGCGAACTGGCCCTGGCGGTTGGCGATCGTCTCGAACGACTGGCCGTACGGGTTCGCGGCGACGACGCGGGCGCCCGAGGCGATCGCACCGTTCGTGCGGACCGTGCCGGTGATGCTGGCGCCCTTGCGCATCGAGGCGTCGCGCTGCACCGTCTGCGCGGACTTCACGGTGGCCGTCATGTCGGTCGGGGCGAAGCGGTTGACGTCGTACGTCGGGCGGGTGTCGGTGACCTGGATGCGGTAGCTGCCCGGGGCGACCGAGAGCTGGTAGGTCGAGCGCGCGGTCGTGGAGCCGAGCACCTTCCAGTTCATGTCGAGGATCGTGACCTTGACCGTGCCCCCGTAGAGCGAGCCACCGACGCGGATCGCGCCGACGAGGCGGCCCTTCGCGGGCGCGGCCGCAGCGGCCGCGTCGGCGCGCGGGGTGGTGCTCGTGCCCGTCACGGCGACGGCAGCGCCGGCCAGCACGAGGAGGAGCGCCACCAGGGCGGCGGCGACGTGCCGTCCACGGCGGACGGGAACGGACGAGGTGGGGTGCATGGAGGCTCCGGGAGGGTGGGGGGCGGCCGAATCCGCGATGGAGCCAAATCTAGTGCGGGAAACCGCACGGGGCCTCAAGAACGGCCCAACGTCAGGCGGAGATCACCCCAGCGCGGAGGCGGTCCGCCTCCGCGCGGTCCACGGACATGGCCCAGCGGATCGTCGACGTCGACACCTGGCCCAGGGCACGCACGACGGTGCCCTCGACGACGGGCAGCCACGGCAGCCGGAGCGGCACCCGCGTCCAGGCCGGCATGAGGCCGACCGCGGCGGCGGTCAGGGTGCCGTACGGCGCCCGCGCGAGGAGGGGCAGCGGCGGCTTCAGCAGCAGGTAGCGGATGGCCTCGCGGGCCTCGGGCGTGCCCCGCAGCTCGGGTCGGTACGCCGCGAGCACGTCGTCGAGCTGCGCCTTCGTGCGCGGCACGTCGCGCGCCCCGAGCGCCTCCGCGACGTGGGCCGTCTGCGCGACGTACGTGTCGGTCTCGGCGGGGGTCAGCGGCCGTGCGCCGTACCGCTGGTGCGCCGTGAGGAAGCTGTCGATCTCGGCGACGTGGACCCAGCGGAGGAGGTGGGGGTCGGAGGCGGCGTACGGCGTGCCGTCCGGCAGGGTGCCGACGACGCGCTCGTGGATGCGGCGCACCGCGGCGATGGAGGCGTCGGCGTGGGCGTCGGTCGCGAAGGTGGTCGCGGCGATGAAGGTCGCCGTGCGGTTCAGCCGCCCCCACATGTCGGTGCGGTAGTCGGAGTGCTCGGCGACCCCGGCCATCGCCGCCGGGTGGAGCGCCTGCAGCATGAGGGCCCGGATGCCGCCGACGAACATGGACGCGTCGCCGTGCACGCGCGCGATCGGGTCGTCCAGCCCGAAGCGGCGCGGGCCCGGCGTGCCGTGGATGCGCGCCCGGAGACGCGGACCGTCCGGACCCGCGACGCGCGCGAAGAGCGCCTCGCCGAGCCGCTGGCGAGCGGTGGTGACCACGGGCAGAGCCATGCTGCCCATGATGCACCTGCCCGGGTAGGGGACCGCTGCCATGCTGGGGCCATGACGCGCCTGGGCCGGGTGGCCGCCACCGGAGCGCTCCTCCTCGTGGGGGCGGCGTGCTCGTCGGGTTCCTCCGACGGGGACCGCGACGGCACCGCAGATCCGGCGTCCCCGAGCTCGAGCGCCGCCGGGGCCGCCGACGACGGCGTGACCGCCAGCCCCGACGTACCGGAGCCGACGACGGAGCCCTCGCCGCCCCCGACGTCGGGCCCCGCCGAGCTCGAGCGCTGGTTCGACGCCGAGTTCACCGGCGGCGACCTGCAGGTCGGAGAGGTGCGCGAGTCGACGGGCAGCTACACCTCGTACGACGCGAGCTACCGCAGCGAGGGCCTCCTCGTCACCGGCGTGCTCAACGTCCCGGCGGGCGAGGGGCCGTTCCCCGCGGTCGTGCTCGCCCACGGCTACATCGACCCGGCCGTCTACGTGTCCGGCCAGGGCATGACGCGGGAGCGCGGTCGGCTCGCGGAGGCGGGGTACGTCGCGTTCCACGTCGACTACCGCAACCACGCCGGCTCCGACGACGACCCGGCCCTCGACGAGACGCAGCGGTTCGGCTACGCGGTGGACGTCGTCAACGCCGTCACGGCGCTGCGCGACAGCACCGACGTGCCCGTCGACGACGACCGGGTGTCGCTGTTCGGACGCTCGATGGGCGGCGGCGCGGTGCTCGAGGCGCTCGAGATGGCGCCCGGCCACGCGCAGGCGGCCGTCGTCTACGCGTCCGTCGCCAGCGACGCCGCCGACAACCAGCGGCAGTTCAGCGACGGCGGCGGCTTCTGGGACGACCTCGCGGCCCGGGTCGGCACGCCCGAGGAGAACCCGGCCTCCTACACGGCGGCCTCGACGGGGCCGCACGTCGACCGGATCACCGAGCCCGTCCTCATCGTGCACGGCACCGCCGACGACACCTGCCCGCCCGCGTGGGCCGAGGAGACCCACGGCCTCCTGCTCGAGGCCGGCGCCGACGTGCGCCTCGACTGGTACGAGGGCGAGGGCCACGCCTTCGGCCCCCAGTTCGACGCGTCGATGGACAGCATCGCGACGTTCCTGGAGCAGGCGCCGGCCTGACGCCCGCCCCAGGACCGCTCAGTCGCCCTTGACGTTCACCACCTGGCGCAGCACGTGCCGCACCTCGACCAGGTCGGCGGCGTCCTCCATCACCCGGTCGATCGGCTTGTACGCCGCGGGGATCTCGTCGAGGAACGCGTCCGTGTCGCGGTACTCGATCCCCGCCATCGCCTCCCGCAGCTGCTCACGGGTGAAGGTGCGCCGGGCCGCCGCCCGCGAGTACTCCCGCCCCGCGCCGTGCGGCGCCGAGTTCAGCGCCACCCGGTTCCCGCGGCCCGTCACCACGTACGACGCCGTGCCCATCGACCCCGGGATGAGGCCCGGCCGGCCCGCCTCCGCGTTGATCGCGCCCTTCCGCGACAGCCAGACCTGCCGGCCGAAGTGGCGCTCCTGCTCCGTGTAGTTGTGGTGGCAGTTGATCTCCTCCACCCGCTCCACGTCGCCGGTCGCCCCCACCCACGCGGCGAACTCCGCCGCGACCCGGTCCATCATCTCCTCGCGGTTGAGCAGCGCGTAGTGCTGCGCCCAGCGCATCTGCGCGACGTACGCGTCGAACTCGCCCGTGCCCTCCACGAGGTAGGCGAGGTCCTTGTGGGGGAGCGGGATCCACCACTGCTCGGCCAGCTGCTGCGCGACCTTGATGTGCGCCTGCGCGATCCGGTTGCCGACACCCCGCGAGCCCGAGTGCAGGAACAGCCACACCCGGTCCTCCTCGTCGACCGTCACCTCGATGAAGTGGTTGCCCGAACCCAGCGTCCCCAGCTGCAGCTCCCAGCGCGCCGCGTGGTCGCCCGGCTCGAACCCCGCCTGCTCCGCCAGCTCGGTGAGCTCCTGCAGTCGCGCTCGCGTGTGCTCCCGCTCGATGCTGCGGTTGGCGGCGCCGGCCGACAGCGGTACGGCGCGCTCGATCGCCTCCCGCAGCGGGCGCCGGTCGGCCGGCAGGTCGTCCCGCACGTACGTCGTGCGGACCGCGATCATGCCGCAGCCGATGTCGACCCCGACCGCCGCCGGCATGATCGCGCCGAGCGTCGGGATGACGGAGCCGACCGTCGCGCCGAGGCCCAGGTGGGCGTCCGGCATCAGGGCGACGTGCGGGAAGACGAACGGCATCGTCGCCGTCGTGCGGGCCTGCTCGCGGGTGGAGTCCTCGAGGATCGACGCCCAGCTGAGGAGCGTCGGGGAGATCGTGTCCATCGTCGTGGAGCCTGTGGGTCCTTTCCGTGGCGCGACCGGCACCGTGCCGGTCGGACGTCACGACGGTAGGGAGGGGAAAACGGGTTGCGCCATGCTTTTTGGGCCTCGCTCCGCTCGGCGTGCCCGCGGCGCTGCGCATTTTGGCCTCGCTCCGCTCGGCGTGCCCGCGGCGCTGCGGGCTCCTGCCCTTCGGTCGATCCCGACCACGTCTCCTCCGCTGCGCTCCTCCGACGCGGCCGCTCCTCCCTCAGGACACGAGCGCGCCGCGGGCGATTGGGGTGGAGCTGGCGGCGGGGCGCGAAATGTGCGGTTGGGGGCGGTCTGGCTCGACCGGGGGTGTCCCAGCCGCACATTTCCGTGCCCCGGGGCGGCGCCAAGCCGCAGCCGCAGCCGCAGCGTGACCGGGGTGACGCCGTACGGGCTGGGGTCGTGCACCGCGGGTCGGCACCATGGAGGGCATGTCGACGCCCCGCCCCGATCACGACCAGCCCGGCCAGCCCGACGAGCCCGGCGGTCTGCGTGGCTGGTGGCGGCGGATCACGCGGCCGTGGCCCGAGGCCGCCTTCACCGAGATCGGCACCCACGCCGTCGTGCTCGACGCGGTGGGGGAGCAGCCGGTGGCGGTCATCCGGGAGGTGCGGCGCATGACCGGCTGGGACCTGGTGCGCGCGAAGCACGCGGTCGACGCCGCCCCGGTCCAGGCTCCGGCGGGCACCACCACGCAGGGCGTCGTGCTCGTCGCCGGGCTCTCGGCGGCCAGTGCCGCAGCCGCGTGCGAGGCGCTCGCGGCAGCCGGGGCCACCGCGCGGGTCGCCGAGGGGTGGTGACGCGGCAACGCGTTTGCTCGTGGGGTGTGGTCGCCTGAGAGAATCGGCCCCGCCGCGTTCCCGGCACCGCCGCAACCCCAGAGAGTGAGCCCCACGATGGCCCTGGCCGACCTCGCCCGCACCGACCTCGCCGCCTTCGCCGACGCCCAGCGCGCGGCGTACGCCGAGCTCAAGGCGAAGGGGCTCAAGCTCGACCTGACGCGGGGCAAGCCGTCGCCGGAGCAGCTCGACCTCTCCGAGCGGCTGCTCAGCCTCCCGTCGGGCCACACGGCGGCGGACGGCACGGACGTGCGCAACTACGGCGGGCTCGCGGGCCTGCCCGAGCTGCGGGCGATCTTCGCGGAGCTGCTGGGCACCTCGGTCGGCAACGTCGTGGCGGCCGGCTCCTCGAGCCTGACCCTCATGCACGACACCCTGGTGCAGGCGCTGCTCTACGGCCGCCCCAACAGCGTCGAGCCGTGGGGCGTCGAGGACGTCGTGCGGTTCCTCTGCCCGACGCCGGGCTACGACCGTCACTTCGCCCTCGCCGACCGGCTCGGCATCGAGCTCATCCCAGTGCCGATGTCGGACGACGGCCCCGACGTCGACGTGGTGGCCTCGCTCGTCGCGGACGACCCCACCATCAAGGGCATGTGGCTCGTGCCGACCTACGCGAACCCCACCGGCTCGGTCTGCTCCGACGAGGTGGCGCGCAGACTCGCGTCGATGCCGACGGCCGCGCGCGACTTCACGATCATGTGGGACAACGCCTACGCGGTGCACCACCTGACCGAGGTGGAGACGACCACTCCCGACATCATCACGCTCGCCGCGGAGGCCGGGAACCCGGACCGCGTCGTGGTGTTCGCCTCCACCTCGAAGATCACCTTCGCGGGTGCGGGAGTCGCGTTCCTCGCCGGGTCGGAGGCGACCGTGGGGGCCTACCTCGAGGGCCTCGGCTACTACTCGATCGGTCCCGACAAGGTGAACCAGCTGCGGCACGTCGAGTTCTTCGGCGACGCCGCGGGGGTGCGCGCCCACATGGCGCAGCACCGCGAGCTCATCGCGCCGAAGTTCGCCGCCGTCCAGCGCGTGCTCACGGAGCGTCTCGCCGAGCACGGCATCGCGGAGTGGACCGACCCGGCGGGCGGCTACTTCGTCAACCTCGACGTGCTCGACGGCACCGCCAAGCGGGTCGTGGCGCTGGCCGGGGAGGCGGGCATCGCGCTCACCCCGGCGGGCTCGGCGTTCCCCTACGGCGAGGACCCGCGCAACCGCAACATCCGCCTCGCGCCGACGCTGCCGCCCCTCGCCGAGGTGGAGGCCGCGATGGACGGTGTCGCCACGTGCGTGCTGCTCGCCGCGGCGGAGGAGCTGCTCGGCTGAGCGCTCCCCGCGCCCGCCGGGGCTGCCGGCGGCCTCAGATGCCCCGGAGGTGGTCGGCGACCCAGCCGCGCACCCGGGACGTCGGTACGCCGAGGGACCGGGCCACGTCGCTGGCGCGGTAGCCCTGCTCGACGACGGCGCTGATGGCCAGCTCCTGCATGCTCGCCGCGGGGCCGGCCGGCACGGGGACCCGGACCACCGGCGCCTCGACGGGATCGGGCGCCTCTGCCCAGACGGGCACGGGCGGTACCTCCGGCACGAACGCGGGCGCGGGCTCCGGCGCGCGCTCCGGCTCCGGCTCCGGCTCCGGCACGGGCAGCGGCACGGGCTCCGGCACGGGCTCGGGCGCCGGCTCCGCGGGGCCGACGACGGGCGCCGGGGGCTGCTCCGCGGCGTACTCCGCCAGCCGCGCCTGTCCGAGGCGGGTCATCTCGTCGGCGAACAGCTGCCGCAGCTCGCGCTGGCTGCGTCGCCGCCGCACGACGAAGAGGAGCCCCAGCAGCGGCACGGGCAGCAGCAGGAGCAGCAGCAGCGCGTGGATGTTGCCGAGGGCCCACGAGACGAGGACGGGGCGGTAGGTCCAGCCGGACCCGTCGATGTCGGTGTCGGTCGCCTCGGCGCCCGACCGGGCGACGACGGCGCCGGGGCCGAGGCCGGTGACGGACCCGCCGGCGACCGCGAGCGTGGTCCCGGAGCCCTGGGCGACGGCGGCGTGGCCCTCGTCGACGGTCAGGGCGGAGCCGTCGACCTCCACCTCGGCGCCCTGCTCGACGAGGACCGCGGTCTCCGGCGCGGTCGCGGTGACGTCGTCGACCCGCACCTCGGTGGCGGCGGCCACCCGCAGCGCTCGGGAGCCGCCGACGAGCGTCGAGCCCGTCACGGTCGTGCCGGTCGAGCCGCCCCGCAGGTCGAGCGCGGTGCCGGGACCGTCGATGTCGACGTCGGCCAGGGTGACGTCGTCCATGGCGTCGATCCGCACGCCGCCGCGGGTCGCGTCGCGCACCTTCAGGCCGTCGACGTCGAGGTCGGCGTAGTGGTCGGTGCTCCAGCCGGCCGAGTTGGGGCCGTCGGCGAGGGCGGCGCCGTCGACACGCGCGCCGTACCCGCCTGCTCTGTCCACCGCGA
This sequence comes from Nocardioides zeae, assembly GCF_010686755.1. GTDB lineage: Bacteria > Actinomycetota > Actinomycetes > Propionibacteriales > Nocardioidaceae > Nocardioides > Nocardioides zeae. The sequence continues at coordinate 79,946 of NZ_JAAGXA010000010.1, forward strand.
CGTCCTCCAGGGTCACGGCGGAGCTGCCGCGGGAGACGAGCAGGCCGTCGCCCCCCACGTCGGCGATCCGGGTGGTGCGGAGCAGGACGTCGGTGGACCCGCTGGTCACCTCGACCCCGTCCTGCTGCGTGCGGGTGAACGAGCTGTCGTCGACCACGGCCTCGCTGACGCCGGAGAGGAACATCCCCAGGTGCGCGTCGCTGACGTCGAGGCCGGTGACGAAGGCGCGGGTGAGCGTCTCGGAGGTGCCGGTGAGGGCGATCCCGCCGGTGCGGCCGCTCCAGAAGCCGAGGTGGTTGGCCGCGACGTGGGCGACGTCGAGACGGCCGTCCTTGACCCGGATGTAGGCCCGTCCGTCGGCGGTGGTGCTGTCGGGGGCCGTCGCCGTCGGGTCCCAGCCGACGATGCGGAGCGGCTGGCCGGCCGTCCCGGCCAGGCGCAGGTCGCCGTCCCAGGCGACGATGCTGACGAACCCGTCGGCGTCGCTGCGCATCCGCAGCGTCCGGCCAGGGGCGACGATGTCGAGGCGGGCGCCGCGGGCGACGACGATGGAGCTCACCAGCGTGGGCACGAGCGCGCCGCCGGTCACGGCGCCGATGGCGACGAGGTCGTCGAGCGTGTACGGCTCGGGTCGCGCCGTGAGCACCCAGGTCCCGGCCGGTGGGGCGAGGGCGACCGCCGACCGGAGCCGGGTGTCCTCGCGGCGCAGGGCCGCCACCTGGGACGCGGCGTCGGTCGTGTCGGCATCGTCGTCGTCGGCGGGGGTCGCGGCGGCGGCGTGGGGAGACCCGACGCGCTCGCGCAGCGCGTCGTTGCCCCACACGACGCCCGCGGTCGCACCCAGCAGCACGGCGAGGGCGAGCAGCCGCAGCACCACGCGCGCCCAGCGGGGGACCGTGTCGCCGCGCTCCTCGGCCGAGAAGAGGTCGGAGCCCGGGGTGCTCACGCGCTCGCCTCCACCCGCAGGCTCTTCTCGGACTGGCCCTCGCCGCCGACCGAGTCGGCGGAGCGCGTCAGCCAGCCCTGCTTGTTCATGGTGAAGAACGCGTAGGTCTTGATCGGCCACGCCACGAGCACGACCACCGCGGTCACCAGCGGCAGCAGCCAGAGGTCCTCGGGACGGCGCTGCAGGTGGGAGATCCCGCGGATCCCGCGGCCGACGACGAACCAGACCACGGCCAGCGTGAGGGCGGTCGCCGGGTCGCTGGACCGCAGGCTGAGGCCGATGAAGATGATCGCCGTGCCCATGGTGACCGGTGTCAGGAGGATCTGCATGATGGTGATCTGGGAGATCAGCGGCACCCGGAACACCCACCCGCGCGCGACCGCGGTCAGGTAGCAGCGGTAGGAGTTGCGGCTCCACCGCACCCGCTGCTTGACGAAGGCGCGGAAGGTGTCGGGGAACATCGACAGCGCCCGCGCGCTGTCCTGGTGGGCGACGCGGAAACCCTGCGACAGCACGAGCCACGTGAGCCGCCCGTCGTCGCCGGCGATGCACTGCCGGCCGAGGAAGATCTCGTGCTCGAGGTCGTGGATCCGGTGGCCGATCACGGACATCCGGTACGCCGCGGTGCGGCCCGACGCGCAGATGACGCCGCCGTACCGGCCCATCGCAGGGGCGTAGTCGTGGTAGCGCAGGTCGATGATCCAGTCCGCGACGCGGCGCCAGATGCTCGACTTGGGCAGGTAGACGTTCTGCCGGGTGCTGACGGCCCCGACGGCGGGGTCGACGAACGGCATCTGGATGGCGTCGTGGAGGCCGTCCTCCCACGAGGTGTCGGAGTCGACGAGCAGGACGAGCTCGGTGTCGACGAGGCGCAGGCCGGCACCGAGGGCCGAGCGCTTCCCGGTGTGCTTGAAGAGGAGCGCCTCGACGCCGGGATCGTCGAGGGCCTGGATCCGGGCGTACGCCTCGGTGTCGGCGAGGTCGAGGACGACGATGATCCGCGACGGCCCCTGGCGGCGCCAGGTCTCGAGGCACCGCAGGAGCACGTCGGGGTCCTCGCGGAAGGAGGGGACGACGACCGTCGTGGTCGTGCGGAAGTCGTTGACGACCGGGCGGGTGACGGCGGACAGCACGCGGCGTACCAGCCAGACGCCCCAGGACGCGATGCCGACGAGGCCGAACGGCAGCAGCCAGGGCACGTCGAACGGCACCGCGATGTCTCCTCGTGGGATGTCCGACCCCGGGGAGCCGCGCAGCGGACGCGGCGCTCGGACGTGGGTAGGGTACGGCGCGACAGAGCCCCGAGGAGGGCGCTGCCGCGCAACCTTGCCCGGCTCGGTGGGCCGATCTGGAGGGTTTCTTGAGATGCCGACCGCGCCGCCCGTCCCCGTGCGCCTGAGCGGCGTCGTCGCGGGGTCGCTGGTGGGGGTGCTGGGAGCGTCGTCGGTGCTCGCCGGATGCGGTCTGGTGGGCGGCGACGGCGGCTCGTCCACCGCCACGGAGGGGTGTCCCGCCGACGCCGAGGTGGTGGGCACCGCCGACGAGCTGCGCGACGCGCTCGCCGCGGCGCGACCCGGGGGCACGATCTCCCTGGCCGACGGCACCTACGCGGGCTCGTTCACGGCGACGTCCTCCGGCTCGGCCGACGCCCCGATCACCCTCTGCGGCAGCGCGTCCACCGTGCTGGACGGCGGGACGGTCGACGAGGGCTACACCCTGCACCTCGACGGCGCCTCGTGGTGGACCGTGAGCGGCGTGACGGTGACCGGGGGCAAGAAGGGCGTCATGCTGAGCGCTGCGAGCGACAACACCCTCCGCGGCATCACGGTGCACGGCACCGGTGACGAGGCCGTCCACCTCCGGCAGGGCTCGTCGCGCAACACGCTGAGCCGGAGCACGGTGTTCGACACCGGGCTGCGGGAGGCGGACTTCGGCGAGGGGGTCTACGTGGGCAGCGCGGAGAGCAACTGGTGCGACCTCACGGACTGCGAGCCCGACGGCAGCGACGACAACGTCGTCGAGGGCAACGTCATCCGCTCGACGTCGGCCGAGGCGGTCGACGTGAAGGAGGGCACCAGCGGCGGACGGATCACGGGCAACACGTTCGAGGGTCCGGTCGGCGCGGCCGTGGACGCCCTCGTCGACGTGAAGGGCAACGACTGGCTGGTGGACGGCAACACGTTCGACGCCGACGGCGTCGCCGTGCAGGTGCACGAGGTCGTCGACGGGTGGGGACGGCGCGCGACGGTGCGCGGCAACGTCTTCGAGGGTGCCGCGGGCCCGGCGGTCGAGGTCGTGGGAGCGGCGCGGGACGGCGGGTCGACGATCGCGTGCGGACAACAGGTGAGGAGCGGGGAGCTGAGCGATGTGCCCTGTGGATGAGAGAGCGCCGGAGCAGGGGCGGGTGCCGGTCGCGCTCGTCGTCGACCCGGACGTCGAGGACGCGCTGTGGGTCGCGGGCGTGCTCCAGGCGTCGGGGTTCGAGGTGCTGCGCGCCGACGACGCCGTCTCGGCGCTCGTGGTGGCGGAGGCCCATGCTCCCGACCTCGTGATGGTGGACGCCCAGCTCGGCACCGGTGCCGACGGCATCGAGGTCGCGCGTCGCCTGCGCGCCCGCAGCACGACCTTCATCGTGCTCCACTCCGAGCGCGACGACGAGCTCGACATCGTGCGGGGGCTGAGCGCCGGCGCCGACGCCTACCTGCTCCGACCGCTGAGCGGCCGCGAGCTGAAGGTGCGCATCGCGGCCGTCATGCGCCGGCCCGCCGACCGGTTCCTCCGACCCGCCGTGGACGGTGCGGCCGCACCGGCACCCGCCCCCGCCGTACCGCCCGCGCCCGCCGGATCGCCCGTGCCCGCGGGGTCGCCCGCGGGGCCGGCTGAGCCGGCTGAGCCGGCTGGGGTCGAGTACGACGACGGTTGGGTCGTGTTCGGGTCGTTGCGGGTCCACCCCGACGACGCGGTCGCCCGCGTGGAGGAGCACCCGGTCGCGCTGAACCCGCGGGCGTTCGACCTGCTGGAGGTGCTGCTGTACGCCGACGGCCAGCCCCGCACGGCGGCCGACCTCTCCATCGCCATCCACGACGACCCGGCCCGCGCCGCCGACCTCTCCCGCGTGGAACTGCTGATGCGCGGCCTCACCGACACGCTGCGAGGCGTCGGGGTCGGCCGCCGGTGGATCGAGCACGACGCCCGGGGCTACCGGCTCGTGCGGGACTGACCCGCCACCGGACCATTCGGTCGGAACCGGACCCGCGGGGTCCGACGTTTCGCTAGGTTGCTCGCGTGGCGGTCACCAACGTGTACGGCGTGCCGGTGCACCGGTGGTCGTGGATCCCGTCGAACGCTGGATCCGCGCTCGTCCTCGTGCCGGTCTTCCTCGTCGCGATCGAGGTGACGGCGTGGCGGTCACCGTGGGTGCTCGGTGCCATCGCCGCCGGACTGGGGTCGGCGGCGGTGGCCCGGGTGCTCGACCGGGAGTCGTCGCGCCAGACGAAGGTCGTGCGCGCGCACCTGGGGATGCGGTGGGGCGAGACGATGCAGGACTGGCGGACTCACCGGACGGACGCCCTCTGCTGGACGCTGTCCCTCGTCGTCCTCTGGCCCGTCCACACGAGCGGTGGGCCTTGGTGGGTCCTGGTCGTCATCGCGGCGAACAACGGAAGGCTGGCGCTGAGCGATGGTCTGAGCGCGGTGCAGGGATGGCGTCGCGAGCGCGAGGGGCGTGCCGCCCCGGAGTGCCCTGACCTCGTGCCCGTCCCGCTCACGACCGAGGCGTCGGGGTCGTGAAGAACCAGTTCGGCGTGCCGGTGCCGGGGTGGACCGTCGTCGCGTCGTGGGTCGGCTGCGGCGTGCTCGTCGTCGCGGCGGTCGCCGCGACGGTGAGTGAGTTCTCACCAGGCGTGCTGCTGGTCGTCATCCCGATCGTCGTGGCGACCAGCGTCCTCCTGGGCTGCGCGCACCTCGCGGCCGCAGAGTCGCGACGACAGACCGCGGTGGTCCGTGGCTCCCTGCACTACCGCTGGGGAGAACGGCCCCGCTCGTGGCGGTGGCACGGCGGGTGGACCGCTGCGGTCAGCTACGTCGCCGCGGTCCAGCTGTGGTTCGCGTTGGACGACGGCAGCGTCGAGGTCGTGGTGTCCGCGCTCCTCAACGTTCTCGCTCTGGGGACGTTGGCAGTGCTGTCGACCAGGGGGAAATGGCGCCGCGAGCGCCGTGTACGCGGGGCCCCTGGCCCGGTCGAGCTGCGCGCGGCCCCGCCCTCCGTTCCGCCTGTCGTCCGGGCGCTTCCTCCGAAGCCTCTCCGCGGTGCGTAGGTGTGCGACGTTGAACGACTTGGCTAGGTTGCCCAGATGGGTGAACTGACGGCGACGCGGCGCATCGGTGGGCTGCTCCTGTTCGTCGTCGGTTGCGCCGTGGTCGCGGCCGCAGCCGCCCAGGGGCAGGTCGCATGACGTCCGAGATGCGAGCCCTGCGTCGCCGCAAGGTCAGGCTCATCCTCGTAGGGGGGCTCGGTGGCGTCGTACTGACGGCGGTGGCCGGTGGCGTGTCCGGGCTCTACGCCGACGATCGTGTGCCGTTGTGGGGCTTCGTCCTGGTCCTCGCGCTGGTGGCCGCGGTGGCCGTCCCACTCCTCGTCCTGGGTGTGCGCGAGTTCGTCGGTGTCATCCAGCAGGACGTGCTCGCGCCGTACGGAGTCGAGGCGCCGGCGCGTGCTGCGCCGCTGGCGGTGGCATCGATCCTCGTCGTCGGTCTGCTCGCGGCGGTGCTCGTCACGGACCTGATCACGGGGTCGGTCCGCTGGGTCGTGGCGGCTGTGCTCGCCGTGGTCGTGGTGGTTCTCTACCTCTTCGCCTGGCGCGCGGGGTCCGACAGCCGCCGACGCGTGCAGCAGGCGCGGCGCGATCGTGGCTACCTGGTGGGCGAGCAGCCGTGGTCGTGGTGGGCCCACGCCGGGTACGGGGCGCTCTTCGCGGTCATGCTCCCTCTGCAGATCTGGAACGCGGTCCGCTCCGAGGCGTGGAGCTGGTTCTTCTGGGCGGGCTCCGTGATGTTCACCGCGATGCTCGTCAGCATCGGGTGGTCGGCGACGCAGAAGTGGCGCCGCGAGCGGCGGGGCGTGACGCGCGCGGGTGAGACGGCGTGAAGACCGACCTGGGCGTCGAGATCCCGCGACGGGTGCAGCTCGTGGGCGCTGTGGCCTACGTCCTCATCGTCACCGGTTGCCTGCTCGGTGGGGTGACCGCGGGCGGCCGGATCCCGGTCGCTGTCGGTGCACCGGTCACAGCAGTCCTGCTCCTGCTGGGTGTGGCGCTGCTCGTGGTGACCATGCGGCTGGGGGCCGAGATGCGCCGTACCTCGGCGCAGGAGTTCGAGCGGCGGGGATACGCGCGCGGCGAGATCGTCGCGTCGTGGCGGTTGCACTGGATCCAGATCGGCGTTGGCGGGGCGATCGTCACCTACTCCGTGCTCATGTTCGTGTTCGGCGACGGGCACTGGGGGCATGTCCTGGTCGTGGTCGGTTTCAGCGTCACCCTCGTGGGCTACACCCGGTCGGCGTACCTCCGCCGTCGCCGGGAGCGGCGGCAGCGCGCAGGAACCGTCGACGGGGAGGTCAGCAGGTGAAGACCGAGCACGGGGTGCCGATCCCGCGTCGGGCGGCGGTGGTGCTCGTCGTGGGCTACCTGGCGGCAGCGGCGGCGTACCTGGCGCTGGTCCTCGACGCGATGCCGCACCGCTGGGTCATCGCGGGTGCGGGCGGCGGGCTGGCCGCCGTTGCCTTCACCGCGGCGTACCCGCTCCTCGGGGAGACCCGCCGGCAATCCCGTGTGGTGCGCGCGGCGTTGGGCTACCGGTGGGGGGAGCGGCCGTGGACCTGGAGCCACCACGTTCTCAACGGCACGCTGGCCCTCGCCATCGGACTCTCGCTGGGGGCGGCGCGGGAGGACGACCAGGGGCTGGCGGTCATCAGCGTGCTTGCCTTCCTCTGGGGTGGCGTCATCGCCGTCTCCGCCGTCCAGAAGCGCCGCCACGAGCGCAGCGACCGTGAGCGGTTCGGCCCACCCGAGTCCTACGAGGCTGCGCAGCGGTTTGGGTAGACCATCCGCCGGGCAGATCGGGGCGCGTCGTGCCCCCTAGTCCCGAGGACCCCTCCCATGGCCCGGTTCAACGCTGTCAAGCTGCTCGACCCTCGCTCCTTCACCTCCCCCCTCCAGTGGGTCGCCGCGGCCGCGCTGGTCGCTGGCCTGGTCCTCGGCCTGGTGGGCTTCCTGGGGGCCTCGTTCCTCCAGGAGCGCGCCCTCAAGAACACCCCGATCTGCGGCGAGGGCGAGACGTCGGGCTGCCTCGTCGCGGTCGAGGGTGAGATCGAGAAGCCCACGCGCACCAGCAAGACGCGCAACTTCGTGCCGTGGGACGACGGGGAGAAGGAGCGCATCAACGGCCTGAGCGACTCCGACCGGCGCGAGCTGGTGGACGGCAAGCGCGTCGACGGTCTCTACGACGGGAAGCGCCTGGTCGGCATCGACGCCTCGGGACGCCGGTACTTCCACACGCGCATCCAGGACGCCGGTACGACGTGGAAGGTGCTCGCCTTCGGCGGTGCCGGTCTGGCGATCGTCGGCGGCGGCGGTCTGTTCCTGACGCGTCGGCGGGACTGACCCGGCGGCTCCCTCGTCAGGCGACGCCGGCGCGGAAGGCGTCGAGCGACGCCTGGGTCGACTCGACCCGCCAGTCGGTCTCCTTCGCCGCGTTGAACCAGGTGAACCCCGCGACCTCGGGGTGGGCGTCGAGGACGGCGAACATGTCGGCGATCCAGGCGGCCTTGTCGCCACCGGCCTCCGCGCAGCCCACCTCGCCCAGCACGAGGGGCTTGCCGGTGAACGACCGCAGCTCGCTGACACCGGCACCGAAGACGTCGGTGAAGGTGCCCCACTGCGACCAGTCCTGGCTGGTGCCCCAGTTGTAGCCGTCGAGGCCGACCACATCGACGTACGCATCCCCGGGGTAGATGGAGGCGAGCGCGGGCGTGCCCGCGAAGGGGATGTTGGGGCACCACACGTGCTGCACGTTGCGGGCCCCCGCCGAGCGGAACAGGGTCACGACACGGCGCCAGGCCGCGGCGTACTGGCTCGCGGTGGTGCCGTTGACGCCGACCGCCCAGGGGTACCACGACCCGTTCGACTCGTGCGCGAAGCGCAGCCGCACCGGCCGCCCCCACGCGGCGGCGGCGCGCGCCCACGAGCGGATGTAGGAGTCGTGGCGGCCGGCGGCGATGGAGGCCATGGAGTACGTCGACTGGACGGTCCCGCGCGCGGGGTCCCAGGGCTCCCAGGTGATCTCCGGAACCGCACCCAGGGCGGTGACCTCCTGCACCTGGGCCAAGGGGAACGCCGTCTTGGTGGACCAGGCGACGTACCAGGTGACGAGCTCCGGCATCCGTCCGACGGCGGCACCTGCGGTGCGGACCGACTCGAGGTTGCCGGGGTAGGCGGGGAGGAAGACGCCGTAGCCGCGGTCCGTCGCCGTCGTCGCCGCCGAGGCGGGCGAGGTGAGGACGGGGGCGGCGGCGACCGCGGCGGCGGCGAGGCCGGCGGCGCCGAGCAAGGTGCGGCGGGACAGGGAGACAGGATGGAACACGGCGGCCTCTCGGTGGGGGCCGTGCGGCTGCGGGGGAGGCGAGGTGCACGGGGGAGTGGTGCTGCGGGAGGGGATTCTGCCTCCCTTTCGGCCGGCTTGCGGCAGGCTTGAGCAAAGTCGCCCCTCGAGAAGAACGCCGTGGGCGGCCGAGCGCCGAGCTGGGTGGGCGAAGGTCGGTGCGGTCGTTCACGCCGTTCCTGTCGCCGTGAGGCTCAGAGTCGCGACGTCAGTCCGTCGAACGCCTCCGTCGCGATCGACGGCCAGAACAGGGCCGGCGCCACGACGACGATGACGAGGAAGACGAGCGCACCGGTGTACGGCCGGCCGCGCAGCACGTGCAACGTGAACCCGGCGACCACGGCCGGTACGACGAACACGGCCGCCGTCGGCAGCTGCAGCAGGCACCACGCGAAGATCCCGCCGTAGATGGGGATTCCCCAGAGTCGCGTCAGGACGCGACGGTTGCTGCGGGAGCCGCCCGGCCGCTGGTTGGCGACGACGTCGCGGATAGGCAGGTGGCACGACCGGCACGCGGCGGACCTGGGCGGCACGTCCGACCGGCACACCGGGCATCTGAGGTTGTCGACCGCGTCCTGCTGCTGCCCCCGGGTGATCATGCGCCGTCTATCGGCTGGGTGGGCGACCAGCTGAGATCTTTGGAGCATGCTCCGCCGCCCGGCCACGGGGTGTGGGCGGGCGGCGGGTGTCAGCTCGGGTCGTCGGGTCCGGGTGGGCCGTCTGGTGGCCAGGGGCGGGTGCCGTCGTGGTCGACGAGGTAGCGCAGGCCCACTGGGCTGGTCCAGATGACGGCGTTCGGTGGTTCGTTCTGTGTCGGGTTGGTGGGGCGGTAGGTCCACCGGTTGCCTGTTCTCAGTTCGCGGTGGGTCTTCATGCGGTGGTGGCGTCGGCAGAGCGGGAAGAGGTTCCGGGTGGAGGTCTGGCCGGGTGGGCCGTTCTCGTCGTACCGCTCGCAGTGGTCGAGGTCGGCCGTCCGTGAGGAGCGGGTGCAGTGGGGGAAGACGCAGCGGGGCCAGCGGGCTCTGACGTGGTCGGCGATCCGGTCGGGCGGGTTGTAGCCGTTCACGGCGTCGTGGTGGTTGAGGTCGATGATCGGCTTGACCGTCACTCGGGTGTCGGGCGATCCGCACCAGGACTGGACCTGCTCGACGGTCACCGCACCTCTCGGTAGTCCCGGGGTGTCGAGCCTCGCGAGGTCGATGCCCGTCATGCCGGTGCAGGCATCGATCCCGGGACCGATCCCGTTGAGGGTGCCGGTGATGGCCGCGTGGTCGAGGTGCACGAACAGCACCACCTCGCGCCGGGCCCGGTGCACCGGTCGCGGCTCGGTCTCGGTCGTCGCGTCACCCGCGTCGTACTCCAACGTCGTCACCCCGTCGCAGCGCCGTGCGATCTCGCCGAGGGCCATGGAGCGTCGGATGTCGAGGTTCGGGTCGCAGCCCAGCTCGCCGAGCTGGCGGGCGACGTGCGCGATGCTCCGTTCCAGGTCGAGCGCATCAGCCAGATCCAGGCTGCCATGGACGTTCACCGTGCCCCGCAGGGTCCCGGTCAACGGGTCCGCATAGGCCACGTCACCGAGGTCGATCGCGAGATACCGGTCGCCGTCAGCCCCATGGCGCTCGGCCTCGGTGGTCTCGGGGTCGAACCGCGCTGCCGCCTCCGCCACCAACCGGTCGACCTCGGCACCGGTGGCCTTGCCCGCGACGTACGCAACGTGCCGGTCGACGAACCCGGCCGCCTCGAAGGTCAGGGGGCGGGTGGCCTGCGCGATCCGCCGCCCCCGCCACACGTCGACCTCACCCGCAGCGATCCGCTCGTGAACGCGCGGGAGTCGGTAGCGCAGCTCGACCGCGTCCCCGACGAGGCGACGGGCGGCGTCGAACGAGCAACCCCGGGCTGCGGCGACCTCGCTGATGCAGAACTCCGCGACCACGGGCGCCCCCGGCCCGCCCAGCTCGAGGAATTGATCCCCCGCCAGGGCTTCGGCGTCCCACTCGCCCAGTGTCGTAAGGGGATCACCCACGACGGCGTCCGAGGTGTGCGCCGCAGCCCAGTCACCGACTGCCACGAACGCAGCCGCCTCCGCCACACGCGCCGCCGTCGTGCGGTCGCGGACCGCGTCGATCAACGCGGTCGCCGTGTGCTGGGTCCCCCGATCCATGCCCCCGACTCTGGTCGAACACACATTCGATCACCACCTCCCGGTGGTGACCTGTGGACGACCAACCCGAGGCCGGCGCCGAGTTGTCACGTACGCAGCGACGTGTCCTCACCCGCGCCACGGCGTACATGACAACTCGGCGTGACGGTCGGTGACACGCTCAGCTCCGCGCGAGCGGGGAGGGTGCGTTGTACGTGGCCGTCAACTGGTTCAAGTTCGGCTCACCCCCGCGCGAGCGGGGATGAGCCCACCGAGGCCGAGAAGTTCGGCGACCTGTTCTCGTGCTCCGCGCTCGTCGCGGGGATGAGTACGGGCTACCTCGTCGGGTCGCACAACGGACGAGCGGCACCATGGTGACCGGTGAGGTGGCGTCGCCGCGACGTACGGCCGCCACCTGCGGGGCGAGTCGGTGGCGAGCGGCCAGGTGTCGGACGCCCGGCCGAGCGGGCAGGTCAGGACTGCAGGTCCGGCCGGTGCCCGGCACGGTCGTGCGGGTCCCTTAGCTGTGCTGATCCCGCGCAATCCGTCGGCGCACCTCAGCCGGTGCACGGTGGGGACTGCTGAAGGTTCGGTTGTCACCTGACCTCTGGCGACGTCAGTCGCCGCTGGAAGGATGTCGACCATGCCTGCTCCCCATCCCAAGGAGTTCCGCGACGACGTCGTCGCGGTCGCCCGGCGCGGTGATGCACCCGTGGCTCAGATCGCGAAGGACTTCGGGATCAGCGAGTCCTGCCTACGCAACTGGCTCACGAAAGCCGACGTCGAGGACGGCGCGAAGCCTGGCATCACCAGCACCGAGAACGCCGAGCTGCGTGAGGCTCGGAAGAAGATCCGGCTGCTCGAGCAGGAGAACGAGGTTCTACGCCGCGCAGCGGCCTATCTCTCGCAGGCGAATCTGAAGCTCGGCCAGTCCCCAAAATGACGCTTCTATGCCTGGCGTCAAGCCATCGCGGTCTGGAGTTCGCGGAAGATCGCGCGGCATACGTATCGTTTGAGGCAGCGGCGGATCTCGCGGTTGGAGCGGCCTTCGGTGCGTCGGCGTGCGACGTAGTCGCGGGTGGTTTCGTCGTAGCTCATCCGGGTGCGGACGATGACGTCGAAGGCGCGGTTGAGTTGGCGGTCGCCCGAGCGGGACAGGCGGTGACGGTCGGTGTTGCCCGAGGATGCAGGGACTGGCGCTATCCCGCCGAGGGCAGCGAAAGCTGCTTCCGAGCGAACCCGGCCGTGGTGGGAGTATGCGCAGATGATGATCGCTGCGGTGACTGGGCCGACGCCTGGCTGGACCTGAAGGCCGGGAGCGAGGGCCTCGGCGAGCTGATGCAGCTCGCGGTGATTGTGCTTCAAGAGCTCGCCCTGCTCGAGCACAGAGCAGGCGAGACGACGGGCTTCGCGGCGGGCAATTGTCAGAGGGTCGTGCTGGGCGGTGGCGCGGCTGGTCCGCCATGCCGCGATCGTGCGAACCTGCGCTTCGGTCAGGGGCTTGCGGGCGTCGATCCCAAGGTCAATGCTTCGCAGCAGTGCCAGGAGAGCGTTGCGGTTTGCGGTGCGTTGTTGATCGAGGATCGACCGCGAAGCGAGTAGGACTCGCAGCGCAGTGCGTTGACCGGCCTGTCGGGGCTTGGCGAGGCGATTGAACTCTCGACCAAGGACCGCTCGGGCTGCGGCTTCGGCGTCGAGAGCGTCGGACTTGCCACTGTGTGCCTGGGTGCTGCGGGCTGCTGGGCGTACCTCGGCGATGTCGAAGCCGGCCTCGCTCAGGGCCGCGGTGATGCCGGCGCCGTAGGACGAGGTCCCTTCGACCGCGGCGAGGACGCTACCGCTGGTCCGGCGCACGATCCAGCCAATTGCTCGGGCGTTGCCCGACCGGGTGGTGGGGAATGTCGCGGTGTCGATGACCGCTCCGGTCGCGGCAGCGAGCAGACAGTAGGTGTGGGTGCGGGCATGGGTGTCGATGCCGACGACGTGCTCGAACAGCTGGGCAACGATGGTCAACGGGACTCCTGACTCAGAAGGGGATGCGGACGTTCCGGCTCGAGCCCGTGGGGTCGCTCAGAGTCACATCTGTAATGAGTCACGGCCACCGATGTCGCCGGTGGTCGGACAGGCTTCTAATCAAGGCATCTGTGCGTGGAAGCCGAACCTCGGACGGTGTGCGGACATGTCATTTTCAAGACACCACCAGGGGCTGGTGGGTCGGATATACCCGGAGTCACGCACGCCGGCCGAGATCAGCCTCTCAGCCGGCCACGGGCCAGCCAGCACCCATTACAGACGTTCCCGCTGGTCCGTGACCTTGCCGCCGACAAGATCAATCCGATTCCTGTCGCGGTGACCTGCCGGGTGCTGGGCTTCTCCCGCCAAGCCTTCTACGCCTGGGACCGCGACCCGGTCAGCGACCGCGACCTGGCCGATGCGTACCTGACCAACGCCGCGCTCGACGTGCACGCCGACGACCCCGAGTTCGGCTACCGGTTCGTCGCCGACGAGCTCGCCGCGGCCGGCCACGTGGCGTCCGAGCGACGGGTGTGGCGGTTGTGCTCGCAGGCCCGGATCTTCTCCGCGCACAGCCGCCGGCGGGGCACTTCGAAGCGTCCCGGACCGCCAGCTCACGACGACCTGGTCCGACGTGACTTCACCGCGCATGCGCCGAACCAGCTGTGGCTCACCGACATCACCGAGCACCACACCGACGAGGGGAAGCTCTACCTCTGCGCGATCAAGGATGTCTTCTCGGCACGGATCGTGGGCTACTCCATCGCCTCGCGGATGAAAACCCGCATCGCGCTCGCGGCCCTCTCAAGCGCGGTTGCTCGCCGTGGCGGACCAGCCGCAGTGGTCGGATGCACGGTCCACTCCGACCGGGGCAGCCAGTTCCGGTCGAGGAGGTTCGTCGAGGAGCTGAAGCACCAGGGCCTGACCGGGTCGATGGGTCGCGTCGGTGCGGCCGGGGACAACGCCGCGATGGAGTCCTTTTTCGCGCTGCTGCAGAAGAACGTTCTGAACCGGCAACGCTGGCGCACGCGCGAAGAGCTCCGGCTGGCGATCGTGACCTGGATCGAACGGACCTACCACCGCCGACGCCGACAACGGGCACTCGGGAAGCTGACCCCGATCGAGTTTGAGACCATCTACGCAGCCGCTGACGCGGCCTGAAACCACTCACCACGAGTGACAACCAGACCTTCAGCAGTCCCTCCGGCTCGTCCGCTCCCAAAGTTCCTCGGGGTACTTCCTCGGTGCCGCCACGACTATCATCCTTTCGAGGAATGAGAGCCTCCATCAGGTCCGGCACGCAACACAGACCGGTTCCCTCTTCAGGGTGGCCCACGTGAACTCGCCGGCGGCGTTGTCATACGCATCGCCCGTCGACCCGAACGACGTCGTGATGCCGAGGGCCTCGAGCCGCTCGGCGAATGCCAGCGAGGTGTAGGCCGACCCGCGGTCGGCATCAGGGCTAGTGCGCATAGCCCAACAGACACGCAACTGACAACGCAACCGACAAACGCGGCGTGAGAAGGGGTCGATGACTCCGGCGAAATGGGGTCAGCCGTCGTCGGTGCGTAACTGGGTGACGTCGGGTGCCCATGCGGTGTTGGGCTTGCCGGTGCGTCACTTCTTGCGCGAGTAGGCGCTCAGACGCCGTGCTCGCGCATCAGCCGGGCGCCGCGCTTACTGGCGGGTGTGATGCCCGAGACGAGCGAGCTCAGCGTGGACGCTCGGGCCTCGGTCGCGCCAAGCGTCGTAGCCGGATCGGGAGACACCCAGAACTGAGCGGACCCGCTTCGATTCCAGGCGCTCGTGTTGGTTCAACGCGTCGGCGGCCTGCTTGGCACCGTCCTTGCGGGCCTAGCCGACGACGGTCTTGGCACTGATCCCGAGGCCGCGGGCGATCTCTGCCATCAGCTCATCGCTTGTCAAGACCAGGAGGACGGCCCCGGTCCGAGACTCCGCTGGGTACCTCGACGAACGGCCTTCAAGGGACTCCCTCCAGCGAGCCTGCGGCTCACTGTCAGGTGTCCACCACAGCGGGGCAAGACCAACGCCACGGCGTTGTTGGCCGAGGCAGAGCGGACGCTGCGCAGCGCCTCCGCCGTCGCTGTCGACGATCCGGACGCGGCGTACTCGCTGGTCTACGACGCAGCGAGGTTCCGCGGTACGGCGTTGCTCGCCGAGCGAGGGCTGAGGCGCTCCGCGACGGGCGGTCTCCGCCGGCCGCACGATCGAGCCTGCTTAGCGTGGCCGCAACGGTTGATCGAGGACTCGCGCGAGCGCGACCGCACCGTGGAGCGTGGCGTCGCCACCGAGTCGGCCCATTCGGACTAAGGTGCCATCGCCGAGAGAGTAACGCACGTCTGCCACCAGGCCGGGCAGCAAGCCGACCAGTCGTCCGCCGATTACCACGACCTCGCATCCGAACATCTCGGCCCCCACCCTGCTTGCTGCGGACAGCGCATCGACGGCGCCTCGGCGTACGTGAGCGAGCGCAGGCCCCGACCAGCGTCGCGCGATATCGTTCCAGCTGAGATCGCCGAGCCCCAGCCCGACGATCCGATCCATGATGCCGCGCCCCGACGCCCATGCCTGGACACAGCCGCGTCGTCCGCAGACGCACTCTGCCGATCGGTCGGCGATGGTCGTGTGTGCGAGGTCGATCGGTTCGCGCACGGGGACCGGCATGCCGTCCACCACCCATCCAGTCGACACCCCTGTCCCGAGTCCCAGGTAGAGCATTCTTTCTAGTCCCTGTTCCGAGGCTTCGCCGAGGGCCGCCGCCGCGCCGTCTGCCAGGATCTCGACGCTGACGCCGTTGAAGGCGAGTGCAGTGCCGAGCGGCAGACCGAGCCATTCCGGTCGGTTCGGCCAGCGGCGGACGACGCCGCGTGCGTCCATCTCGGGCGCCGCGGCAACGACGATCCGGTGGATCGCCGGAGTGAGTTCCTCGGCAATCCACGCAGCCAGCCACGCAAGCTCGTCGGTCGCCCGGGGCAGGACGGGGAGGGCCGAGGTCCGGATCCTCGACGACACGACGGATGCGACCTTTGTGGCGCCCAGGTCGACGACGAGAGAGCCGGACGGCGCCTCACGCACGATCTTCAAGCCGCCGATGCAGGAGTTGATCGTGCTCGGCTGCCCACCGGAGCATTGCGCCGAACACCTCCGTCTCCAACTCGTCGGCTCCCTGCCGGCTGTCCACGCGCATGACGTCGTAGTCGACGAGCTCGTTCGAGGCGAGGTTCCGATAAGCGTCAGCAAGGGCCTGCAGCCGTGCCATTCCGCCGCTGCGCAAGATGTGATCCCCCTTGGGACGAGCGAGGATCCGCTCGTATGCGATTTGCGCGGGGCAGACGAGCTCCACCGACATGTCGGGTGCTGGCAAGCATCCGTAGACCTGCATCAGCTGATCCGGGTCGACGGACCCGTTCGCGATGGCCGTGGCGACCCACGAGCGCACGAAGGTGTCGGTGAACACGATCTGGCCAGGGAAGAGGATCGGCGCGATGGAGCTGTAGTAGAGCTGGTACATCTCGAGCGCGGTGGCGAACTCGACGGGTCCGCGCTCGAACACTGCCCACCACGCGCCGTGGCCCTGCTCGACAGCGAGCGCAGTCAGCAATCGTTTGCCGACTCCTCTTAGCTGCCGCTCGTAGCAAGGAACGCCAGCCTCGTGGGCAAGGCGCATGACTCTACCGATGAGCGTGCTCTTGCCCGCTCCGTCGATGCCGCAGACCTCGATCAGCATGGTTCCTCCGGGCGGCGCGATGCCGCCTCAAGCACGTCGAGGGGACGCTGAAGCACGTGGTCGGGCGGTCTGCTCAGTGCACCGACGTCCGAGTACCCCCACTTCGCGAAGGCAGTGCGGCATCCGGCGCTCCGGGCCGACATCATGTCGGTGTCGGAGTCCCCCACGACGAGCACCTCCTGGGGCGCAACGGGTCGGCACGGCAGGTCGCGCAGCACCGCGCGCACGTGCTCGGGAGATGGTTTGGCGGCGACGACCTCGTCGCCGCCCCGCACCACATCGATGAACGTGAGCAGCCCCAGCCCCTCGAGGATGTCGCGGGCGGTATCACCTTCCTTGCCGGTCACGACTCCTAGGGCGACACCCTGGTCGCGAAGAGCCCCCAAGACCTCCCTGATGCCGGGGTAAGCGGTGACTTGAGCCGATCGCGCGTCGCTGAGGAGGCGGTATCGTGCCGGAAAGGAAGCAGGCAGGCCCAGCCTCGCGGCAATGTCCGGTAGAGCTCGGCCGAGGTTCTTCTGATACTCCGCGAAACCGGGCGCCCCCGCGAGGTCGGCCACCGCCTCCGTGTAGGACGCCCGCATAATCTCTAGCGAGTCAACAAGTACGCCATCCATATCGAAGAGGACGGCGGCGGCAGGCCCCGCGGCACCTGGCTCGCCTTTCGCCTGCTCAGTTGTCTGCGCGTTCATAGTCACCCCATGCAGTGCGGAGCTGACGTGTGACCCGACCCGACAGCGCGGACCGGCCGTGGAGGCAGCGCCTGTTGTCCAACACGAGCACGTCGCCGGCGCCAAGTGGCGCCGGGTGGCTACCCTCGAGCGCGCGCACCGCAGCTGCGAGGTCGGCTACAGCGGCACGTGTATCCTCACGGTCGCCGACTATCTGGTACTTCTGGTCGTGCCGATAGCGGATGGCGTCGCGACCGTCGCCAAGCTGCCACAAGACCGGCCCCGTTGCGTGGGCCCTCTTGGACTTCTCTTGCTTGGAGAAGCGGTACCGGGGCTCGCGGAGCAGCTGGGTGGTCCCGGCAGGAAGCGCGGTGACGATGTCACAGACCGTGACCAGACAGGACTCGCCGTACCCAGGGAGGTCCGGTTGGAGGCACTGCAGAAGGAGAAGTTCCGGCGGGTCGGGTTCGAAGCTGCCGTCCGTATGGGCGGAGAGGACCTGGTCGGACTCCGCGACCGACCTCTCGACGGACGAGCCCGTGTACGTCACCATCTGCAGCTCGGCCCAGAACGTTCCCCTCCGCGGCTCGCCAAGGTAGCGGAGCACTTCTAGGAGCTGGTCAGGCGACGTTCCCACCCCGACGAGGTGGGCGTAACCCCGCTCGTGGACGTCGTCTCGGAGGCCGTTGATCCGATCGGCGGTGAAGGTCACGAGGTTGCCTGCCTGTCGTGTTCGACGGAGGGGTCCAGCAGCGCGCGCCACCAGGGTGCCGGGAGACGGTCGGTCTCCGCCACTGGCGGCACGAACACGAGGGCCGACCCCGCGAGCGCCGCCACGAGACGGCCTTGACGCGATCCGGCCGGGGTGAGGGACAGCGGCACCGTTTCCTGAGGCCACTCGGCTAGCACGTCGAGACCAGCTCGGACGTCCTCCGGGGTGGGCGCCGGATACACGACCTTGACGATTGCCCCCCCGAGGCCGGCGAGACTTTCGGCATGTGTGCGCAGCTCCTCGGCGCCCACGGTACGGGGTAGGTGCGTGGCGGGAATCGGGGAGATGCCCTGATCGTTGATCGCGGCGAATAGGCGCCTCGTGCGAGGGTCGCTCGCCTCCGCCTCGAACTGCACGTGGGTGACCCCGGTTCCGGCAAGCGAAGGGAGCAGCTCCTGCAGACGGTGTGCGTCGTGCGATCTTGTGGCAGCGATCACGCGGGGCGAGGCAGGCGACCGCGCCGGCGCCCCTGTCGCCAGACGGGCCCGCTCCAACGGCACCTCGTACCAGGCGAACCAGCCTGTGGCCGGGACGTGATCCACCTCGGAGACGAGCTGCTCCCTGCGTATCTCCCCACGGTTCATACAGGCGTCCTCGTGATGGGCACGCTCAGCGACTCCAATACGTCCCAGAAGCCGGGGAAGGTCTTCGCGACGCAGTCGGCGCCGTCGATCACGGTGTCGCCGATCGCAAGCGCGAGGGCTGCGAAGGCCATCCCCAAACGGTGGTCGTGGTAGGTCGAGAGTGTGAGGCCGGTTCGAGGCGTGCCACCGTCGATGGTGACGGCATCGGAAGTGGAGGAGGTGGTGATCCCCAGCTTGCTGAGCTCCGTCTCGATTGCCTGGATGCGATCGGTCTCGTGAAAGCGTGTGATGCCGACGCCGCTGATGAGGGACCGGCCCTCGGCGAGCGCCGCGAGCACTGCGATGTTCGGCAATTGGTCGGGCGTGCTCGTGAGATCGACGTGGACGGGGGAGAGGTGCTTCGGCCCCGTAACGGTGATCGCTCCGTCGGCGTCATGCTCCACGGTGCAGCCAAACGCCTCAAAGGTGCTGAGGATCGCGAAGTCGGGCTGCAGGTCAGAGCCGTGGAGGTTTGTCACGGTGATCGTGCTTGCAGTCGCAGCAGCGAGGGTGAGGAGGTGGCTCGCGCTACTGATATCACCAGGCACGCGTTCGTCGAGGGCGCGGTAGACGCCCGGCTCGACCTGAAGGCCACCGGTAGTGCGCTCGAGCCGGATGCCGCGACGGCGCATGAGCTCGACCGTGAGGTCGAAGTAGCCACTTGCTTCGAGGCCGTCGACGTGCAGGTCCACACCCCGCTCGAACCCCGGCGACGCCGCCGCCAGGGCGGAGGCGAACTGGCTGGAGCGGCGGGCATCGACAGTGACCGCGCCGCCTCGTGGACGAGCGCTGCCGATGACGACCGGGGGGAATCCGTGCCCGTCGCCCGAACCACGGACGTCAGCGCCAACCGCGCTCAGTCCGCGCAAGAGCTCGGCTACGGGTCGCGCGAGCAACGGCGGGCGGCCCGTCACGGTGGTCACGTGAGGCGCGAGCGTCGCGATGGCCGTGACAAAGCGCATGACCGTGCCCGCAAGGCCAGCGTCGATGACGACGTCGCCGACATCGGGCAGCTCTCCGCCGCAGCCGACGACGCGCCAGTTGCGAGCCGTGTCATCGAGCGGCTCCACCGCGATGCCTAGGGTGCGCAGCGCACCGATCATCTGCCGCGAATCGTCGGCAACCATCGCGTCGGTGACGGTCGAAGTGCCGTCAGCGAGCGCTGAGAGCACGAGCACTCGGTTGGTCTGGCTCTTGCTCCCGGGCACCGACGCGGTGCCGACGCCGGACCACTTCTCCGGCAGCGCGACGCGGGCAGGGGCGGGGGCGAAGGTGTTTGGAGTAAGGCTCACGAGGCCAACCTTCGCAGGTTTTCGATGAACGCGGGGTAGGACGTTGCGGCTATGACGCCGTCGTTCTCGATGACAGTTTCGCCTTCCGCCAGCAGGCCGGCTGTCGCCAGCGAGTTGCCGAGCCGGTGGTCGCCGTGGCTGTCCGTCGTGGCGCCGCGGAGTCGAGCGCCACCAGCGACCGTCATGCCGTCGGAGGTGACGTCTATCGTGGCCCCGAGCTTGCGGTACTCCTGCGCGACGGTCTCCAGACGATTCGACTTCTTGTTGCGCAGGTCCTCCGCGCCCTGGATGACCGTGGGACCGTCGGCCAGGCATGCTGCAAGGATGAAGCCTGGGAACTCATCGATCATGCGAGGGACGAGGTCGGGGGTGATCGTGGTGCCGTGCAGCTGCGCGGAGCGGACACGGAGCGTGGCGACCGGTTCGATTCCGTCGGTCTCGTTGACGACGCTGATGTCGGCCCCCA
The DNA here is from genome assembly GCF_010686755.1 of Nocardioides zeae. Taxonomy (GTDB): domain Bacteria; phylum Actinomycetota; class Actinomycetes; order Propionibacteriales; family Nocardioidaceae; genus Nocardioides; species Nocardioides zeae. The sequence goes on from NZ_JAAGXA010000010.1 coordinate 100,273, forward strand.
TCGAGGTCAGTGCCTCGAGCACCCCAATGCGTGTCGGGTTCATGCACACGTCGGTGATGGTGATGTCGGCATCGGGGTGCACCGAGCCGGCAACGAGCCAGTAGACGGCAACGCTCATCTCTCCCGGCACGCGAAAGTCGAGAGGCAGCAGGTCCCTGCGGTCCCCGGGGAGGGTGACGACGGTGGGATCGGTCCGACCGACGTCGACGCCCATGGCTTGCACGAGACGCTCGGTGTGATCGCGGCAGGGAAGGGGAGTCCGGACCGTCGTCGGCCCTTCCGCTCGCAACGCCGCCAGCATGATGGAGGTCTTCGCCTCGGCGGAGGCGATGTCGAGGCTCCAGTCCACCCCTCTGAGAGAGCCGCCGAGAACCGCCAGCGGGGGGGTAGTACCTCCGTTTGCCCCTAGCACGGTCGCACCCATGGCCCGCAGGGGGTCGATGATGCGCGCCATCGGACGCTCATTGGTGCGGGCTACCCCCGAGAGGATGGTGAGGTGCGGCTCGGGCGCGACCAAACCTGCCACGAAGCGCATCGTGGCCGCTGAGCGCCCCGTGCGGAGGACCTCGTGAGCCTCGGCGAGTCCGGCAGCACCGACGCCCTCGACGATGATCTCGCCCTCGTCCCGCGTGAAGGCGACCCCGAGCTGGCTCAAGGCCTCCAAGGTCAGCGCGTTGTCGTCGCCGTCCAAGTAGTTACTGATGCGCGATCGGCCGGCCGCAAGGCTGGCGAGGATGACAGCCCGGTGGGAGATCGACTTGTCCGGAGGGGCGTGGACCACGCCCCGGAGGCGGCGGGCGCGCGAGACGACGAGCGGCATGTGATTCTCCTTCGAGAGGGTCAGGCGTCGTTGCGGCGGAGCTGTGCATCCACCAGACGGGCGAAGTACGGCGTGCGCAGGTACGCGCGCCACCCGATGGAGGAGAGAGCGCGGGCCAGCTCGGGGTGCAGATTCTGGAGAACCTCGAACATGCTGCCGAGCCAGGTGCCCGCTCGCGCGTCGCCGGTCTCGAGCGCCGCTAGCACGATTTCGGACGCCCGTCCCACGGACAGCATCGGCACGTCGCGCAGGCGGACGTGGACATCGGTCATCGGCGTCTTCACGAGTGGGAGTCGTACAGTCACGAACGAGATCCCCTTCCCCGCGAGCTCGGCTGGGAGGACGGAGAACACTCGGTCGAGCGCCGCCTTGGTGGCGGCGTAGACCGAGAAGCCGGGGACGTCCAGCTGTGTCGAGATGGTCGAGATAGTGACGACCCGTGCATCCGGGCGGCCTTCCATCAATGGGACGAGTCCTCGGATCAGGTGCGTCGGTGCCAGGAAGTTGACCTGTGTCATCCGGGCCAGTTCGTTGAGGTCGTCGGTCATGTCGAGCAGACGACGGTCGATCGAGAGGCCAGCGGAAAGCACCAACACGTCGATCGGTCGATCATCGGAGAGAAGCTGGTCGACCGCCGAGGTCACGTCCTCTGGGTCGAGCAGATCGCACGGCAGGTGCTCGACGCGCTCGCGTTCGGGGTGAGGTGCGACCACCGACGCGACACGTTCCGCATGGCGGCCGAGGACGACCACCGAGGCGACGCCGGAATCGAGCATCCGACGCAGCATCTCGGCGCCGATCCCCGAGCTGCCGCCCGTCATGACGACGTGCTTGCCGGAGAAGAACGCGCGGCGCCGAGCGCACGCGTCCCGCATCCGATGGGCGAGCCAGCCATACCAGATACGTGAGACGTAGCTTGTGAACATCGTCGACTCGATCCCCAGCTCTCGCAGGTGGGCCGAGGTGATGTCGTTGCTGAACTGGGTGGGCTGGTGCAGCTCCGCGAGAAGATGCTGAGGGATGCCGGCGTCGCGCAGGATCGCGAGGATGTCGTCGCGCAGCTGAGTCAGCACGGTGTCGTGCTCGGCACGCTCGTTGAAGTCCTGGACGGCGTGGCCCACCCAAGCGAGGTCAAGGATGCGCTCCCTGCCTGCGGCTTCCAGGACGAGGCGCATGATCTCGTCGGCACGGAGTACGTCGTCCTCGAAGACGTGATGGACGGCCAGGCCTCGGTCAGCGTTGGCGGCCAGAGCTACAACGGCGCGAGCGGCATGGTCGACGGGACACAACGGGATAGGCCCCCACCCGATGGTAGGAAGCGGCAATCCACGCGGAACGGACCTGTCGACGGAGCGGATCGCCTCGAAGAAGCCGTAGACGCCGTCCTCCTTGAAGTGGCTGCCAGTGCTGGCGTCGCCGACGAGAACGCCCAGCCGGTAGATCCCGCGGACCGGAACGGAGCTGTCGCGTACGAGAAGCTCAGCGCGGTGCTTCGAGCTTGCGTAGCTCGTGGGCCACCCGGGCGCCTCCTCGTAGTGCTCTTCCGTCCAGATGCCCTGGTAGCGGCCGGCGACCATGACCGTGCTCACGTGCGCGAAGGAGGCAGCTGCGATGGTCTTCGCGAGCTCGAGGGCGCGTCGGGTCCCCTCGACGTTTACCTTCTCGTCTTGCGCGGCGTCGGCGCGTGCCAGGTCATAGCGGGCGGCTGTGTGGTACATATGCACCCGTTCCCCGCTGAGGACCGACACTTGGTCTGCGGCGACCCCGCACTGTTCGGCTGTCACCTCACCGCGGATGACCTCAAGTCGCGCGAGGTCCGCCCGGCGCGCGTCGAGCCATCCCCGCAGCTCGTCCTCGCCGTCGCGTACGAGCGCCACGACCCGATCACGGGCGTGACGATGCAACAGCTCGAGCACGAGCTGTCGCCCGAGGAAGCCTGCGGCGCCTGTCACGAGGTGCGTCGCCAGTTGTTCACCTTCGTTCACGTCAGTACGCATAAGGGATGCTCTCGAAGATGCGGTCGATCACGCGGCGGCGGACCCGATCCTCACGCAGCGCCGATCGGACCACCTCGAACGATGCGGACGCACCGGCGATGAGGTGCGCCTTCTGCTCAGGCGCTAAGGCGTGGTTGCTCAGGAACCGGTCGCGTAGCTCGACGAGCGCAGGGAGATGGGGGTCGTCGTCGTTCAGACCGTCGATCCAGTTCATGACGAAGCGGCGGCTCTGTGATGTGAAGCCAAGGGCCGCAGCGAACGCCAGTAGGCAGTACTCCAGGACGTTGCGGCAGCTGTACTCGACGAGCCCGGCGGTCTCGTGGGGGGCCGAGCGGGCATCCTCGAGTGCCTCTCGCGCCAGGACGAGGTTCTTCACCGAGAGGTAGAGCGGCAGCGAGCCGACGTGGAAGTCGGCCCGAAACTGGTCCACGACATCCGCGCCGTCGAGCACCAGCCCGGTGCGTAGACGGTGCAAGTAGCGCAACGTGTACTTGTCGAGCATCGGTAGCTTCGTCAGGCCACCGCCCCTCGCGGTCGCCCCAGCCACCTGGTCCAGCTTGTCGGCCAGCGACGAGTAGTCTTCCCAGCAAACGACTTCGGTGTTGATCTCGACGCCGGAGGCGTAGGTCAGTGTCTCGCTCGACTGGCCCGACGAGATCACGAGATGCCCACCCGAACGCAAGTTCACCCGACTTGTGTAGGACACGAAGAGGATGTCGATGTCGGAGGACGCGGTCTGGTAGCCCTCCGCCACCGAGCCGACGAGAAGCGTGCCGACCGGCTCGTCACCTGTGAACGTGGCACGGGCGGCCCGCGCGACATCGAAGCCCGTGGAGCGCAGAAACGCGAGGACGTCCTGCTTGCTGCGCAGTCCGAGGAGCTCTTCCACCGGCCGTTTTTGTTGGCTCATGTCCCCTCCGCGAGGAACTTCAGACCGACGTTGCGCTCGATCAGTTTCTCCGTCGCCGGTCCGAGCGCGGCGAATGCGATCTCGGCACCGATACGGCCCACCGGGTGGTCCCCCATGAACGCTCGGGCGCCAATCAACTTGCGACCTTCGGTCGCGACCGTCTCGGCACTGCGCGCGACACCATGTTTCGCTGTCGAGACCCGCAGTAGAGCGGCTCCGGCGGTCGCCGGGTCGAGGGCGTCACCTCCCGTGAGCGTCGAGACCAGGTGCACCTGTGAGAGCAGGAGATCGACGGCATTGAGGTAGGTGATCACCAGGCCGCCGACGTTTGCGCCGAACGAGTCGGAGGTCGCGAGTGGAGCCCCCGAGGGAAGCATGCTCGTGCGGCCGTGCCGGCGTACTTCTTCCACGATCCGGCGGCCGCCGCCTAGGTAGAGAGCCGACACGCACAGGTTGTGGCACACCAGCTGCAGAGCATAGAACGCGTTGAGCGCCGGATCAGGACCGAAGACAGCATCAGCTTCGACATGGAGCCCGTCGAAGAACACGCGGCGAGTGTCCGCGAGAGCGAGATGGTCTCCGAACAGCAGTTCCCCGCTCACTTCGAGGCCGGGGGTGTCTGCGTCGGTGACGACGCCCACCAGGGCGCCGCCAGCGGCATAGGTCAGGAACACGATCTTCTCGGCCTCGGTGGCCAGCGACATGAACGTGGAGTGGCCGTCGATGCGAAAGCCCTCGCCCTCGGGCGAGATCTGAGAACCCTTGGTGCCGATGCGGTTGCCGCCGCCCTGCGAGGTCGTGTTCGCGATCAACAGCCGCTGAGCCAAGGTTTCTTGGAGGAGCGCCCCGATCACCGGGCCTGCCGTCTCGTGCTCCTCGAGCAGGCGGCCACTCAGCCCGAACGCGAGCATCGTCGCCATGTGCTGCGAGACGCCAAGCGCGATCGCAGGAGACGCGGTGCCCAGCGCGTGCAGGGCGGCGAGCGAGGCGAGGACGAGCTCTCGCAGGTCACCGGCGTGGTGCGATAGCAGATAAGGGATCTCGCTGCGTCGCAGCGCCGCGTAGAAGTCGTCAGTTCTTCCGCGCGCCACGGCGTCCTCGGCGAGCCGCGTGAGATAATCGAGATCCTCCAGCCCAGCGTAGGGCTCGCTGAGTTCGGGTGGGCTCAACATGCTCTCGTGCTCCTTCGTGGGTCGGCGGTCAGACAAGGTTCGACACCTTTAGCACCCCGAAGATGTCGTGCATCGGCCACGGCTCTTGGCCGGCTACGTACACCGGCCGCCGATGTGTGGGACGGAACTCCTCTTTGTGTCGTGTCAGACCATCGAAGTTGTAGATGGACCTGCCCTCCCGACGGGCGACGTGCAGGAAGAGGTCGGAGTAAAGGTTGCGTCTTCGGTCGGCCCCGGCGTACGTGGTTGGGCACAGGCCCAGCGACAACACCGGCACCTGGTGCGCGCGCAGGAGATCGATGAGGTGGGCGATGATGACGTAGTCGGCGTTCTTGGGGGCGCCCTCCCCGTCTCGATTGATGTTCGCGTGGTAGCCCACGATCTCGTCCGCCCGCCACAGCTCGTCTAGCGTCAACATCTGCACGGCCGTCCCCTCGACGTCCTGGAGGACGAAGACGCGTTGATGCCGACCGCGGCGCTGTAGCGGACGCGTGATGAGGGCATTCTCGGGGCGACCCCGGCTCCTCCGCGTCAACCAGCTGTGGGAGAGCCGGTGGAGCCTGGCCCAAGCCTCGTCGTCGCCTTCGTCGACCTCGTCGACGCGGTAACCGGCCGCCGTCGCACGGGAGACCGCGTTGCGGATGTTCTGCTTCTTCGACCCCGACAGGTCATAACCGCCGGAGAGGTCGAGGATGGCCTCCCACCCCAGCGGGTTCAAGTACAGTCCCTCGTTGGTGAGCAGTTGTCCGAACCGCTCGCCGACGTTCACCAGCATGGCATTCGCGGTCGCGGCGAGGAAGCCTCGTGCCAACTCGCCCCAGCGATCAGGATCAGCGAGCGGGTCCCCGAGAGCCACGTTGAGCGTGTGAGCCTTTTTTCGGAGCTGCCGGTAGGCGATGACGCCGTCCGCGTCGCCGAACAGCCGGATGCCTGGTTGGTCGGTTGAGGCTGCGAGCGAGAAGTCTCCATACCTCCGCACGAGCCCCGGCAAGTCGATCGACGAGCTCATCCCTGAGCCTCCGCAGCTCGCCAGCGCGCGTGGTGGGACACGATCGACTCGGTCGCACCAGCAAGCATCTCCAGCTGCTCCCAGCTCTGACCCAGACGTGCCGCGCTGAATCCCTCGGCCACGTAGTCGGCGACCATTCGTGTGTGGGCATCACCCGGCCGCCGTGAGGGGAGCCGCGAGCGCACGGCACCGCCCGCCGACTCTGTCTCGACGTACGCCGTGGAGCTCGACGACGGCGAGGTCCCAAACAGCGTGACGAGCCGCACGTGCCCTTCCTCGAGGCTCGCGTCGATCACGACCTCGTCGCCCTCGCGCACAGATACCCACGCGGTACGGATGCGGACATCGCCACCTTTCTGGTCGAAGCGGAGATCCGCGGCCACGTCCACGTCGACCGGTTCGGCGGCGTCGTACTCCTCGGCCCCGTGCCAGGAGGCGCGTCCTTCGTCGCCTGCACCGCCGATGAACTCCGACGCGGTGAGCGACAGAGGTGTCCACCCCGTGACCTCGAAGACGCATTCGAGGAGGTGCCAGCCAAGGTCGATAGACGATCCGGCACCGGCGTGAGAGGCCCGTGTCAACCAGCGGGACCGGGGCAGTCCTTGCGCCCGGGTCCAGGCGATCGACAGTCTCACCGGGCGCGCCGACGACAGCGCGCGCACTTGGTGGAGGTAGGACACGAGGTGCGGTTCGTAGTGCGTGCTCCTGCTCCGGAGCAGAGGTACATCTCCCCGACCCGCGGCCTCCCGCATACGGTTGACGTCGTCCAACCTCAGGCAGACAGGTTTTTCAACGACCGTGGGGATGCCGCGCTCCAACAGCCCCACGGCGAGGTCGACGTGGCTCCTGTTCGGCGTCGCGACAACGGCCACGTCGTAGTCACCCTTCCTGACGCTGGAGAGGTCGTCGTGCACGCGATCGGCGCCGGCGGCCCTCAGGTCCTCGGCGGGTACGAAGCTGTCGAGCGCGCCGAACTCGACGAATCCGACGTCGCGCAGCGCGGGCCGCCAGAGCGTGCGTGCAGCCCAGCCGTAGCCGCAGAAGAGTGCCCGGCTCATGAGAAGCGCTCCGCAGCGGAGGTCACGGCCTCCGCGACCGTGTCCCCGACCCAATCCAGAACGTCGGGAGGGGCCAGGAGGAGCCGGTGATGGAAGCTGAGACCAGTACGACCCACGAGCATCGCGTTCGGACACCTTGCGGCGGCCTCGGCAGGGTCGTATCCGCTCGCGCCGTAGGCGGGCACCTCACACAGCGGCGGGTAGGTGCGGCTTACCGGGATCCCCCTCGATGCGAGCCGTTCCACGATCTCGTCACGTCCTGTTCCGCCGGTGGAGGTGAGCCGCACCTGCACGAGATAGTGAGATTCGCTGTCGCCCGAGCGGGCGCGCTGCAACACGATTCCGTCAATTGCGGCCAACCTAGCCCGCAGCCGGCTTGCGCCGTTCGCGCGTCGGATGCTGAGGTCGACGAACCTTTCGAGCTGAGCACGCAGCAGAGCGCTCGTGAGTTCGGGCATCCTGAAATTGCTGGCGACGGCGAGATGGCCGTAGCCGGGGGTCCCGGGGATTCGGCCACAGTTCTGCAGCGTGAGTGCCCGACGATAGGTGGCCTCATCTGCGAAACCCATCGCGCCGCCCTCGCCACCCGGCAGAAGCTTGGACTGCTGGAAGCTCCAGCAGACGATCCCGCCCGCCTGGACGAGCGGGGCGCCCTGGGAGCGGATTCCGGGACCGTGCGCTGCATCCTGGATAAGAGTGGGGGCGCTACGACCGAGGTCGGCCAGCGGTGCCGGGACGCCGCCGTAGTGGACCGGCACCACGGCGGCCGCTGATGTCTCCGCTGCCGCGGCCGACGCCGCAGTCGGATCCAGCGTCCACGTGTCAAGGTCGATATCAGCAAGCACAGCTGTGGCGCCGTGTCGCTGCACGGCTGACCACGTCGAGAAGAAGGTGGCCGCCGGAACGATCACACGGGCCCCCGCCTCGATACCGGCCGACATGAGAGCAAGCTCCAACGCGTGCGTGCCGCTCGTGACCGCCAGGACGAGGGGCGTCTCCTCGAGCTCGGCGAAATCTCGCTCGAAACGCTCCACGGACACGCCCTCGTTGCGCCACCAATCTCCGCTACGTACGACCTCGTCCACGAGATGGCGTTCTCGGTCCCCATGTTGCGGCCACGGGGGGAGGTGAAGGAGCATGTCGGCATTGCTGGGGATTTACTCATATATGTCGAGATCAATTTCGTGATGCGGCGCCTAAGATGCCAGGTGCCGATAAGTCGTGAGGATGTGTATGACTGCTCCCCGTCATCGCGGTCTCGCGCTCGCCCTCGTCGTCGGAGGTCTCGCGCCCCTCCTCAACACGACCGTCGTCAACATCGGACTGCACTCCCTGCAGAACGAGTTTCACGTCTCTGTGTCCAGCGTGCAGTGGGTGAGCACGGCCTACCTGCTCGCCCTCGCCTGCGTCGTTCCGGTGATGGCCTGGGGGCAGGCGCGCTTCGGCTCGGCATCGCTCTGGATCGCAGCCCTCGTCATCTTCCTGGTCGGCTCGGTGGCCTGCGCACTCAGCCCGAGCTTCGAGTTCCTCATCGGGGCCCGCGTCGTTCAAGGCGTCGGCGGTGGTCTGGTCCTGCCCCTTATGATGTCGATCGTGATGAGGGTCGCCCGGGACGGCGACCTCGCACGGCTGGCATTCGACGTCGCGCTCGCCACCGCGGCTGCACCCGTGATCGGTCCCATCTTGGGTGGCCTCGTCCTGACCCAGTTGGGATGGCGGGGGGTCTTCGTCGTGACCATCCCGCTGTGCCTTGCGGGCGTGGCGCTAGCGCTCGCGTTCCTGCCGGACGACTCGAGCACGGTGGATCGCCCTCGGTTCGACCGGTTCGGCTTCTTGCTCCTCGCTCCTGCGCTCGCGGGACTCCTCTGGGCCCTCTCCAGTACTCATCGGTTTCAGGGTGTCGCTCTCGACGACCACGTGCTCGTCCCACTCGTTGGGGGAGCGCTGCTCCTCGCTGCCTTCGTGGCCTGGGCGCGTCGCTGTGAAGACCCGTTGGTCGACGTGCGGCTCCTCGGACGCCGAGACTTCGCGTGGGCCACAGTGACGATGTTCTTCATCGGCGTCGCGATGTTCGGCGTGGTTTTTTTGCTGCCGCTCTTCTGGCAGAAGATCGCCGGTCACGATCCTCTCGTCGCCGGCCTACTGCTGATCCCGCAGGCGCTCGGCTCGCTGTGCGCCCGCCCGGCGACCATTGCCTTGAGTCAGCGTTGGGGTGCGGGCCGGATGGTGGTCGTCGGGTTCGCACTTCTGCTTCTCGGAACCTTCCCCTTGGCGTTCACCAGCGTCACCACGAGCCCCTGGATCCTCGGAGTGGTCCTCTTTGTGCGGGGGGTAGGACTCGGCACGGTGCTCATGCCGGCCATGGCCGTGGCCTACGTCGGAATGGATCGGCACGACGTCCCGCATGCGACAGTGATCATGCGGATGGCACAACAGGTCGGGGGCGCATTCGGCACGGCCGTTCTCGCCGTCGCGCTCGGCAACGCCGCGATGGCCACGAGCGCGATGTTCGACCGAGCCTTCTGGTGGGCGATCGGTCTGACGGTGGTGGGCCTCGTGGCATCGCTCTTCTTGCCCCGCGCGACCATGGACGGCCTTGGGGCAGGGCCCGCCCCGTCTTCGACGGACGGCAAGTCAGGTTGACGGATGGGCAATTCGCACCGCTGTGATTCGGCGATACGCTGGGAGGGGTGGCCTCTCCCAATTGAACGTGAGGGCGCCTCGGTCGCGAGCAAGACGTCAGGAACTTCTGGGCGGCGTGCAGTGTCGTCCGCGCCATAGTCTGCCGGCGGTCGATCGGGAAGAGCGAACAGGTTGCCAGCGGACCCGTTCGCGCCGAGAGGCGTCGGCCCCAGGGCCCGAAGACCTTGCGTGGAAAGATGTCGTGGTGTTCGCTGCTGCCCGGTAGAACGGCGCTCTCGGCACGATGCCGGAGGTTGCTGCGCCTCACAGGAAGCGCTGGGCCGGAACGGGGACGGTATCGGTGACGAAGGAGAAGTCGACACGCCCCACGCGTGGAGGCGGCGCGTCGGAGGACGCGTGGGTTTCATTTGCACGAGGTAGGGCTAGCCGGTTCACGAGACGTGCGGGACCCCACGGCATTGCTGCCACTAGCAAGGCTTCAAGGGTGACTCGGCCGCGTCGTTCCGGTGCCGATCGTCGCGCAGACGGTTTGTGGGTGGAGAATTCCGCATTCTTCTGGGCAGTCTTGCCGCGACGAAGAGGCCGGAGGTTCGTATGCGCCTGTTGGTGACCGGGACGGGTCGATGCGGCACGACATGGCTTGCGAAAGCCATCAGTGATGCCGGGACACCGTGCACTCACGAGGTGTTCTGGAACTGGGATCGCCATGGCGAGGGCGACTGGCAGGCTGAGGTCGCGTGGCCGGCGGCCCCGTTCACGCCCGTGGCCGATGCCTACGTCGTGCACCTCGTTCGGCACCCACTGGACACGATCAGGTCGCGTGCCTCCTGGGGCAGCTTTGCCGATACCCCTAGTGATACGCAGCGTTACCGCCTTGGGCAGTGGGCTCAGCGAATCGTCCCGGAGATCGCAAGGGGGAGGAATCCCATGGAGAAGGCGGCAATCCACTGGGTCGAGTGGAACCGCCTCGTCGCTGACCCTGCGGAGGCGCTGCGGCTGGAGGACATCACCGCGGCCGACGTCACTCGCCTGGCACGGATAGTGAATGCCGACGCAGAGGCGGTTGAGCTTCCGCCGAAGAGCAACGGGGCGCCCGAACTCGTGGAGAGGATCAGCTGGGACGACGTGGCGCACATACCAGGTCTGCTGGACCTGGCCGCCGAGTACGGCTATCGGTGAAGGAGACGAAGATGAACGGTTGGCCGTGGGACGAGGTGCTCCTAGCGCGTCACGGCGAAACGATCTGGAACCGGGAGAGGAGGCGGCAGGGTCGGCTGGACTCTCCCCTCACCGAAGCCGGGATTGATGACGCGGAAATGGTGGCGGAGCTGGTCGTGGGGATGAATCCCGACCGCCTCTACTCCAGTCCGCTCGGACGAGCCCGTGCGACGGCCGACATCGTGGGCCGTCGGCTGGGGTTGACGGTGACGGTCGTCGACGACCTTGCGGAGATCGACCACGGTCATGTTGGCGGGCTGACGAACGCTCAGATCGATGAGCGTTTCCCCGGTCTCGCGGAGAGAAGGCGCGGTGACAAGTACCGCTTTCGCTTTCCCGGCGGCGAGAGCTACGCCGACGCAGACGTCCGGGCGCAACGCGCATGGGGCGCGGTGCACGGGACGAGGCCTCTCGTCGTCGCCCACGAGATGGTGGGGCGCATGCTGATACGACACCTGCTCCGGATCGAACCGGACGAAGCGCTCAGGTGGAACCACCCGCACGGGACGGTACTCCGCTTCGACCTGGTGAGGCGCCGGGCGGTGTCGGTCTCGTCCGAGGGAAGCTGCGAGGTGTTCGAGGACGGGACCACGCGGTAAACGACCCGTTGCTCGCGGGGACTTTGTCGCAGGCTCCTCTGTCCGCAGCTACCGTGCCATAGCGACGGTCCGCAGACTGGTCGCGGGGCGGGCGCGTCCCTCGGCCCTGCAAACGGGTTGAAGTCGTCGCCCAACCGCACTCGCCGCCGTCGGCCCGGCTCCGAGCGCGACGGCACCCGCGACATACGGAGTTCAGGGCGCGATGGTCACGACCACCTCGATGGAGCCCTCGACCACGGGGATCACCTCGCCGGTCCACGGGACGGCGACGGTCGGCACGACGCTCTCGTCCCCCCTCTCGGCGTCGAAGAAGCCACGGCAGCTCGGCGCCGCTGGGCACGCTCTGGATCGCGATCTACTTGCCCTCGTGCAGCATCACCAGGTCGAGCACCCGCCCGTCACCTCCGCGAACTCGGCCCCGTCGCCGGAGTCCTCCACGGGGCCGAGCCAGTCCCGGTGCAGCGTCCCGTTGTCCGGCAGGCGAAGGCACCGCCACCGCACCACCCTCGTCAGGCTCGACGGCCTTTCCGCAGCGGTCGTGGTCGAAGCCGCCGACGAGCACCTCGATGTGCGGCGCCCTCACGTCGTACCTCTGGCGATCGCGTTCAAGGCGGACAGTCTGCCGCCGGCGCCAGACCCGAGTCCGTACGTCGCGCGTCAGCTCTCGTGCACGAGAGCGGCGATCCGGCGCTCGAGGTCGTTGAACGCCGGTCCGTTGACGTCCCGCTCGTCGCCGAGGTCGACCGGGACGATCGCGGCGATGTGTCCGGGCGCGCCGTGGGAGGCGCCGCCGGCCATGACGACGACGCGGTCCGCCAGGTAGACCGCCTCCTCGATCGAGTGGGTCACGAACAGCACCGTCGCACCACTCTCGGCGCGCAGCCGCTTCAGCTCGTGCTGCATCGTCGTGCGGGTCAGGGCGTCGAGCGCGCCGAACGGCTCGTCCATGAGCAGCAGCGCGGGGTCGGCGGCGAGCACGCGAGCGATCGCGACGCGCTGCTGCATCCCGCCCGACAGCTCGCCCGGGAAGCGGTCGGCGAACCGGGTCAGCCCGACGACCTCGATCATCTCGGCGGCGCGCTGCTTGGCCCGCGCCCGCGACCAGCGCTGCTGGCGCAGACCGAACCTGACGTTCTCGGCGACGGTCAGCCAGGGGAACAGGCCGTAGTCCTGGAAGACGACCCCGCGCGCAGGGCCGGGGCCCCGCACCGGCGCTCCGCCGACCTCGACCGTGCCCGAGGTGTGACCCTCGAAGCCAGCGAGGATCCGCAGCAGCGTCGACTTGCCGCAGCCGCTCGCCCCGACGATGGCGACGAACTCGCCGGGTGCCACCTCGAGGTCGACGTCGGCGACCGCGTCGACCGGCCCCCGCTTGGTCTCGTAGCGCTTCCCGACCCCGGCGAGCGTCACCCGACCGGACTCGTCCACCACCGGGCCCGCGGACCGGGCGGCAACCGCGCTGCGCACGCCGCTCATGCCCGCACCAGCGGCCGACGGCCGAACAGTCCCTTGAAGCCGAGCACCAGGATGCGGTCGGAGAGGAAGCCGGCGAGCCCGATGACGATCATCCCGACGACGACACGGTCGGTGCGCACCTGCTCGCGGGCCAGCATGATCATGCTGCCCAGACCGGTGTCGATGCCGTTGGCCTCACCGAGCACGAGGATGACCCAGCCGAGGCCGAGACCGATCCGCAGCCCGCTGACGATGCCGGGCGTCGCCGCCGGCACCACCACCTTCATGAGCACGCCGACCCGCGTCGTACCGAGCATGCGGGCCGCCTCCACGAGCCGCGGCGGCACCTCCCGGGTCGCCGCGATCGTGTTGAGCAGGATGGGGAAGAACGCCGACAGCGTGATGAGGAAGATCGTGGCCTGGCTGCCGAACCCGATGATGAGCAGCACCAGCGGCACCCACGCCGTGGCGGGCACGGGCCGGAACAGGTTGACGGCCGGGTCCAGTGCCGCGTTCACGAGCGGGAAGCGCCCCATCAGCACCCCGATGGGGACGGCCAGCGCCGCCGCCAGCCCGAACCCGGCGAGCACCCGCAGCGCGCTCGCCGTGAGGTGCTCCAGGAGCGTGCCGGAGTAGGCGTCGTCGTACAGGCCGCCGAAGGCGAAGTCCCACAGCAGCCGCGCGACGACGTCCGGGGCCGGGAGGAACCCCATCTTGATGTCGAAGAGCAGCACCCACTCGCCGCGCACGCCGAGGTCCCAGAGCAGCAGGAGGAGGGCGACGAAGCCGAGGCCGAGCGCGCCGTGACCGATCCGGCGTCGCCAGAGCGCGGCCCTCACGAGTCCGCCGGCTCGTCGCGGGAGGCGAAGGAGGTGTCGACGACGTCCTCGATCGCGGGCGCCTGGTCGATCATGCCGAGCCGCTCCATCTGGGCGGCGAGGTTCGCGATCTGCTCCTCGTAGGTGGGGGAGAGGTCGGAGCGCAGCCAGAAGTTCTCGAGCGCGGTGGCGAAGACCGCCTCGTCCCCGCCGTACTCCTCCACGAGCTCGGGGAGCCACTCGTCCTGGTTGTCGACCATGTACGCCGTCGTCGCGGCGTGGGTGTCGACCACCTCCTGCACGGCGTCGGGGTGCTCGTCGATGAAGTCCTGGCTGGCCAGCAGACCGATGTTGACGCGGCCGATCTCGGTCTCGTACGGCGAGGCCAGCTCCGTCCCGCCGGCCCCGAGCGCGAGGGAGACGCCGATCTCGGGCGCGAGGAACGCGTCGATCTGACCGGTGTCGAAGGCGTTGAAGAACTCGGGCGCGGACAGCGACACGAGGTCGACGTCGTCGGTCGACATCCCGGCCTCCTCGAGGAGGAGCTGGAGCACGACGTACTGCGAGCTCGACTCCAGGTAGCCCACCGGGCGACCCTCGAGGTCGGTGATGTCGTCGATGCCCTCGGCGGCGACGAAGCCGCTGCCGCCGTCGGACGCGGCCGCGACGACCTTCACCTCACGGCCCTGCGCGGCGCCGGCGATGGTGGCCGTGATCGAGCCGACCGCCATGTCGACGGTCCCGCTCAGGAGGGCGTCGTTGAGCGCGGGCGCCGTGTCGAGGGTGATGACCTCGTAGTCGATGTCGCCCGTGGCGTGGTCCTCGTAGAGGAACGGGGCGTAGAAGTGCGGCTGGCCGCGCAGGGTGCCGATCGTGACGGTCGTGACCTCGTCGTCGTCACCGCCGCCGGTCGACGTGCAGGCGACGGTGCTGCCGAGCAGCGCGACGAGGGCGGCGGTGGTCCCGAGGCGGGCGGGGATCCGGAGGGGCATCGAGGGCTCCTGAAACGGGGGTCGGGGAGATCCCCACCCTCTGCGACGTTCGTTTCACGCTCGTTGCGCCGACGTTGTGGGGGACGCACTCTCCGGGGCGCCCCGTCACCATCGCGTGACACCGCACGGCGAGCCGTTGGCAGATACTGCTCAACGGGGTACGCCGCGGATCGTCAGACGTTCGGGTACGGGTCCCCGAACTGCTCGAGCGCCTCGAGGTAGCGCCCGCCGACCTCGATGCGCGTCACGTTCCGGTAGCGCCACCGCTCCGGCTCGCGCGCCCACTCGCCGTCCCGACCGAGGTAGTGGATGACGAACCGCTTCCGGCGCAGCTCCAGCAGCCGTCCCAGCGTCATCGGCTCGTCCCGGAGCACCTCGAGGTGGACGGCGACGAGCCGGCCCTCGGCCTGGGCGCGGGCCAGCAGCCCCCGCGCGTCGACGTCCGTCTCGACCTCGTACGTCGCGACCTCCGCCCCCGGCGCCGCGAGTGCCCGGCGGTGGTAGGCGTCGTCGTCGCGGAACAGGATCCGCGAGACGTCACACAGGCGGAGCGCGACGATCCCGTCGAGGTGGACCCCGTCGACGAGCTCGTGCAGCACGACCCAGTCGTCGGTGAGCGCGACGACGAGGCCGTCCGTCATGCCCACCTCGAACCCGTCGCGCACGACCTTCGTGATGCGCCCCTCGGCGAGGGCCGCCTCCAGGCGACGTCGGATCTTCGGTGGCTTCACGGTCCGGATCGTCGCAGAGCCGCGAGCAGCCCGCCTCCGCGTTTCCTCAGACCCCCAGCTCGTCCGCGTCGACGATCCGGTACGCGTACCCCTGCTCCGCCAGGAACCGCTGGCGGTTGGCGGCGAAGTCGGCGTCGACCGTGTCGCGCGAGACGACCGTGTAGAAGCGCGCCACCTTGCGGTCCTCGCCGGGCCGCGGCGTACCGGGGCGGAGCAGGCGGCCCAGGCGCTGGGCCTCCTCCTGGCGCGAGCCGAACGACCCCGACACCTGGATGGCGACCTCGGCCGAGGGCAGGTCGATGGAGAAGTTGGCGACCTTGGAGACCACGAGCCGGCTGATCTCGCCGGTGCGGAACGCCTCGAACAGCCGCTGGCGCTCCTTCACCGACGTCTCGCCCTTGATGACGGGGGCGTCGAGGGCGGCGGCGAGCTCGTCGAGCTGGTCGATGTACTGCCCGATCACCAGCAGCGGCTGGCCCTCGTGCTGCGCGACGAGGTCGCGGACGACGGCCGTCTTCCGCGACGTGCAGGCGGCGAGGCGGTAGCGCTCCTCCGGCTCCGCGGTCGCGTAGACCAGCCGCTCGTCCTCGGGCAGGGTCACCCGCACCTCGACGCAGTCGGCGGGCGCGATCCAGCCCTGGGACTCGATGTCCTTCCAGGGCGCGTCGTACCGCTTCGGCCCGATGAGCGAGAAGACGTCGCCCTCGCGGCCGTCCTCGCGCACGAGCGTCGCGGTGAGCCCGATGCGGCGTCGCGCCTGCAGGTTGGCCGTCATCCGGAAGATCGGCGCCGGGAGGAGGTGCACCTCGTCGTAGACGATGAGGCCCCAGTCGCGGGCGTCGAGCAGCTCGAGGTGCGGGTAGACGCCCTTCCGCTTGGTGGTGAGCACCTGGTAGGTCGCGATCGTGACGGGACGGACCTCCTTGGTGGACCCGGAGTACTCGCCGATCTCGTCCTCGGTCAGCGACGTGCGCTTGACCAGCTCGTCCTTCCACTGCCGCGCGCTCACCGTGTTGGTGACGAGGATGAGCGTCGTGGCCTGAGCCTGCGCCATCGACGCGGCGCCCACGAGCGTCTTGCCGGCGCCGCAGGGCAGCACGACCACGCCGGAGCCGCCGTGCCAGAACGACTCGGCCGCCTCCTGCTGGTAGGGCCGCAGCTCCCACCCGTCGGTGACGAGGCTGATGGGGTGGGCCTCGCCGTCGACGTACCCCGCGTAGTCCTCCGCCGGCCAGCCGATCTTCACCAGCGCCTGCTTGAGGTTGCCGCGCTCGGACGGGTGCACGGCGACGGTGTCGGGGTCGACGCGCTCGCCGAGCATGCCCTGCACCCGCTTCGCGCGCAGCACCTCCTCGAGCACGGGCCGGTCGGTGGTCGCCAGCACGAGGCCGTGCACGGGGTGCTTGTCGAGGCGCAGCCGGCCGTAGCGCGCCATCGTCTCCGCGACGTCGACGAGCAGGGCGTGGGGCACCGGGTAGCGGCTGTAGGTCAGCAGGGTGTCGACCACCTGCTCCGCGTCGTGCCCGGCGGCGCGCGCGTTCCACAGGCCGAGGGGAGTGAGGCGGTAGGTGTGGATGTGCTCCGGGCTGCGCTCGAGCTCGGCGAAGGGGGCGATCGCCTTGCGACACTCGGCCGCCTGCTCGTGGTCGACCTCGAGGAGCAGCGTCTTGTCGGACTGGACGATCAGGGGGCCGTTCACCCGACAAGGGTACGGAGGCGCTCCTCAGACCGCGTCCACGGCGGTGATCCGGTGCACCGCGAAGAGCCGCTGCTCCTCGCTCCGGTGGTCCCACGCGGTGAGCTGCCCGCCCTCGACGCGCACGGGGTCGACGACGCGCTCGAGGTAGCTGCCGTGGTTGTCCACGTACGCGATCCGCACCGTCGCCCGCGCCTCCACCGCCTCGCGCAGCGTCGTCAGCGCGGCGGCGGGGTTCGTGGGGCCGGCCGACGGCCCGGGGCGCTCGCCGGGCGCGGGGGCGGGACGTGCGTCCGCGGCTCGGTCGCCCGCCCGCACGGCGGTGACGACGGCGCTGACCTGGGCGGCCTCGCGGGCGGCGGTCGCCCCGGCGGCGGTACGGCGCGCGCGAGCCGTCCGCGCCCGCAGCACGTCCGGTCGGGCGACGCGCACGGTCCCGTCGGGTGCCTCGACGACGGGTGCGGTGCCGAGCTCGCGGAGGCGGGGGAGCAGCACGTCGAGCGGCGTCGTGCTGATGAGCACCGTCGGCGCGATGCGGCGCAGGCCCAGGGACGCGGCGCGCGGGTCGCGCTCCAGCACGGTGAGGGCGGCCTCGTCGTCGGTGCGGATGAACGCCTCGGCGTGGCCGACCCGCAGCGTGCCGAAGGTGCGCGCGACGTCGTCGACGAGGTAGCTCAGCGGCTGCGGCACCGGCGTCGCCGAGACGTCCGCGACGAACGCGTGCACCTCGGCGGCCGACCAGCCGACGTCGAAGGCCCGCCGCACCGATCCCTTGGTGAACCGGTAGACCCCCGCGCCGCCCGCGGACTCCAGGTCGGCGACGAGCTGCAGCCGCCGGGCGACCTCCGCCTCGAGCGGACCCGGCGCGACCGCCGTGAGGTCCGCCTGCAGCAGCACCTTGTCGACCGGGTCGGGCAGCAGGTCGTCGAGGGCGGTCACGGCCCCCGCGGGGTCGCCGTCGAGCAGCGCGCGGCCGGCGCGGGTGAGCCCGCCGAGGGCGACGAGGCCGAGCACGGCGGCCTCCTGCAGCGTCCAGGCGACGACGTCGTCCCGCAGCGAGGGACGCCGCGGCCGCAGCCACGCGACGTGGGCGACCAGCGACGGCACCCCGGTGCCGGTGGCCAGCACCGCGCCGTCGGGCAGGGAGCCGAGCACCTCCAGCGTCGTGCGCCGCGTCTCCACCGCCACCGGGTGCGTCAGGTCGGGCTCGAGCGCGTTGGTGGCCTTCTTCGAGCGCTCGTCGCGACGACCCACCAGGCCCACGAGGCGGGGCGAGCCGAGCCACGCCTCGACGAGCCCGCGCCAGCGCTCCGCGACGGAGCGGGTGGACCACGCGTCGTACGCGTCCGTCGGCACCCAGACCGGGTCCCCGTCGGCGTCGGCTCCCTCCGCCAGCAGCCCGGCGGCGTGGACCGTCTCCACGAGCAGGGCGGCCTCGCCCTCGGCGACACCGAGGAGACCGGCGACGTTGCGCAGGTCGCGGACGCCGAGCCCACCACCCCGCAGCAGGCCGGGCGGTCGGGTGCCCCAGGTGTCGAGGAGCAGCTCGGCGCGCCGCACCAGCTCGAAGGCCGCGCCCGCGCCGGCCCGGTCGACCACGGCCGCCGCGCGCTCGGACGTGAGGAGCTCCGGTGCCGCGGTCGGGCCGCCGTCCACCCCGAGCACGATCCCGACCTCGCCCGGCACCCGCACCTCGCCGCGTCCCTTCGGCACCAGCAGGCCGGCGGCGACGAGCTCCCCGATGGGGCTGTCGGTGCGGCCGGAGCCGGGGTCCTCCCTGGTGGTGCCGCGCCCACCGTGCGCGTGCACGTGGTCGAGCAGGGCCCGCGCGGGGCCGGACAGCCCGGCGAGCCGGTCCTCGACCTTCGCGCGGTCCCACGCCTCGGCGGTCAGCGGCTCGATCGGCACCCGGGTCTCCGGCGGACCCACCGACAAAGCGTCGGGCACGGTCGTCACCGGTCGCAGCCCGTCGGGCGCCTGCCAGACGAGGGCGAGGTCGACCAGACGGTCGAGCACCGGCGCCACCTCCGCCGGGTCGAGGCCGAGCACGTCGGCCGCCGTCCAGTGCGGGGTTTGTGTCACGAGCGCCTGGGAATGCAGCACCCGCAGCTCGGCCGCGTCCAGCCGGTCGAGTGCGCGCAGCACGGAGGCACGGGTAGCGGCTCGGGAGGCGAGCTGCCGGGAGTCGTGGGGAGCAGGAGTGGCGAGGTCAGGGCGCTCACGCAGCAGCCGACCCAGCCGGTCGTCCGACCAGGCGCGGAGCTGGTCGGCGAGGCTGCGGTACGCCGGGGGTGCGGTCTGCGAGGACATCCCCTCCACGCTACTGCTCCGCCCCCGCGCACCACGGTGGAAGGACGGATCCGAGGCGTGAACGAAGTCGAGCTCCACCACGGTTCCGCCTCCGACGTCGGACGGGTCCGGTCGCAGAACCAGGACGCCTTCCTGGCGCAGCCGCCGGTCTTCGTCGTCGCCGACGGCATGGGCGGCCACGAGGACGGCGACGTCGCCAGCCGCCTCGTCATCGAGGAGTTCACGCGGCTCGGCAGCCCGCGCTGCAGCTCCCGGGAGGGAGCCGCGCTCGTCATCGCGACCCTCCGCGCCTGCCACGACCGCCTCCTGGAGCTGGCGCAGGCGAAGCACGCCGCGGGACAGACCGAGTGGTTCTCCGGGACGACCGCGGTCGTCGCGCTCGTCGTCGAGGACGAGGGCGGGCCCAAGTGGCTGCTGGCCAACCTCGGCGACTCCCGGATCTACAAGCTGAGCGACGGCGAGCTCGACCAGGTCAGCACCGACCACTCCCTCGTGCAGGAGCTCCACGACGCCGGGGAGATCTCGGCAGCCGAGATGCGCACCCACCCCCGACGCAACGTCATCACCCGTGCGCTTGGGGGGACGAGCTTCGCGCAGCCCGACTTCTTCCTCCTGCCGCTGACGTCCGCCGAGCGGATCGTGCTGTGCAGCGACGGCGTCAACGGGATGATCGACGACGCCCAGATCGGGCACATCCTGCGCGAGGCCGCCGACCCCCGCGACGCGGCCGAGCGCGTCGTCCAGGCCGCCGTGGCGGCGGGTGGCGAGGACAACGCCACTGCGGTGGTGGTCGATGTGGTGGGATTGGCGAGGGCCGGGCAGGTCTACGACTCTGAGCAGCAGCGGATGAGTCTCGAGGAGAAGCTGGGAGCACTTCCATGACAGACGACGTCACCACCGGCGCCGCACGGTCCTACCGTCCCGGCGCCTGGTTCGCCGTGTTCGGCACCGGCGCCAGCGTCCTCCTCCCGCCCAGCCACAAGCACCGTGTCGCCGCGCTCTGGGAGCTCGTCGACGACGGCGCCGCCTTCGACGAGGTGCTCGACGCCCTCATCGCGTCGGGGTTGCGGGACCTGCCGGCGTTCGTGCTGCTCAGCGACGGTGACGACGGCGAGGTGCGCGTCGTCGTGCGCGGCGCCGCCACCGTGCTGCTCCGCCAGGGCGACGACGAGGTCGAGGTGTCCGGCACGGCCGGCGGCACCTGGGTCGAGCGCACCGTCTCCTCCGTCACCGCCGTCACCGTGACCGTCGAGCAGCCGTCGGCCCCCGAGGGCCCGTCCGCCGACCTGCCCATCGGCTCCGGCCTGGTCCGGGTCTCCCGCGTCGACACCCCCGCGGTGGTCGCGCCGGCGGCCGTCGACGACGCCGCTCCCGCCGTGCCGGTCGAGGCCCCCGTGGACGCACCTGAGGACGGGGCGTACGGCGCGGCCGCCGCCTCCCTGGCCGCCGCCCCCGCCGTGCCCGCCACCGTGGGGCCGCTCGGCGACACGCCCGCGGAGGGCGCCGCCACCGACGAGGCCGAGCTGGTCGAGGGCCAGCCGGTCGAGGCGGTCGAGGCAGAGCCGGTGGTCGAGGCGGAGCCCGTGGCGCTGTCGTTCGAGAAGGCCGCCGACCCCGAGCCCGTCGAGCCCGTCGAGCCCGTGGCCGAGCTGGTCGCGGAGCCGCAGGAGGAGCCGGCGCCGGAGCCCCCGCCGTACCCGTTCGTCGACGGCCCCGCCGACGACGCCACCATCGTCTCCCCACCCCTGGTCGCGCCGCCGGCACCGGAGGCCCCGTTCGGCGAGGCGGCAGCCGGCGCCGAGGAGCCCGAGGCGCCGCCGGTCGAGCCGGACGACGGTGCCACGTCGTTCTCGCCGGTGCTGTCCGAGGCGCCCCCCGTGGAGCCGGACGACGGTGCCACGTCGTTCTCGCCCGTGCTGCCCGCCGCGCGGGTGGCCCCGCCCTCCCCGCCCGCCCCGCCCGCGCCGCCGTTCGGGTTGCCCGACGCCGACGAGGACGACCGCACGATGGCGGGCTTCCACCTGTCGTCGCGCCCCGGCATGCAGCCTCAGGACGCGCCGTCGGCGCCGGACTACTCCGGTGACGACCCGCTCGGCGTCGGCCCGGCGCAGGCCGAGCCGGACGACTCCGACACCGGGGCGCTGCCGGCCCCGCCGTCGTGGGCCGCTGCGGCCCCGCCGCCGGCGCCGCCGAGCTGGGCCCCTGCACCGCCCGCGCCCGACCCGGACCGGGACGAGGACGCCCAGACCCACGACGGCATGACGCGGGGTGGCGGCGCCGGCTTCGACCCCGGCCAGCTCGCGCCGCCGCGCGGCATCCCGGGCCAGCCGCCCGCGCCGAGCGTGACGTCCCGCCCGGTGGCGCGCCTCGTGTTCTCCAGCGGGGAGACGGTCGACGTCGACCGCGCGATCCTCGTCGGCCGCGCCCCCGAGGCCCGGCGCTTCACCTCCGCGGAGCAGCCGCGGCTGGTGACGGTGCCCAGCCCGCAGCAGGAGATCTCGTCGACGCACCTCGAGGTGCGCCCCGGCTCCGGCGTGGACCACGGCAGCGCGATCGTCACCGACATGGGCTCCACCAACGGCACCGTGCTGGTGCAGCCCGGCCTGCCGCCCGAGGACCTCCAGCCCGGCATCGCCGTGCAGCTCATCCCCGGCGCGATCATCGACCTCGGTGACGGCCTCACGATCCAGGTGGCCAATCCCTGATGACGACCGCTCCCTCCGACGGCCCCTCGGCTCCCGCAGCCGAGATCGACCGCCGGTTCCTCGCTCTCGCCATCGACCGCCTCATCGGCTGGGGTCTGATGGTCGGCATCGGCGTGGCGTCGTGGTACCTCCTCATCGACGCCGGCCAGGCCGCGATCGGCTGGACCGTCGTCGTGCTCGGCGTGCTGCTCGTGGGCCTCCTCTTCGCGGTGCTCACGGGCCTGCGGGGGCTCACGCCCGGCAAGGCGCTCCTGGGGCTGCGGGTCGTGCACCACGGCACGGGCACGCCCATCGGGATCGGGCCGGCCATCATGCGGTCCCTCATCGTCGCCGCCGGCACGGTGCCGCTCGGCTTCGGCCTCGTCACGCTGGCGTGGACCGTCGTGACGGACCCGGGCCGCCAGCGTCGCGGCTTCCACGACGTCATCGCCAGCTCCGTCGTGCTCGACGTGCGTCCCCGCGCGATCGAGGAGGAGCCCGACTCCGACGACGGTCCCCGCCACGTCGTGAACCTCACCGCTATGCGCCTGCGTCCGGCGCCGGTCACCGCACCGCCGAGCCGCCCGGCCGCACCGGCTGCCGCACCGGCTGCCGCGC
This sequence comes from Nocardioides zeae, assembly GCF_010686755.1. Taxonomy (GTDB): domain Bacteria; phylum Actinomycetota; class Actinomycetes; order Propionibacteriales; family Nocardioidaceae; genus Nocardioides; species Nocardioides zeae. The sequence continues at coordinate 123,003 of NZ_JAAGXA010000010.1, forward strand.
CGGCTGCCGCGCCGGCCGGCCGGCCCGGTCAGCGTCCCGCGGCGGCGCAGCAGCCCGCCCGGCCCGCCCAGACGCCCGCTCAGACGCCCGCGCAGCAGCCCGTCCGACCGCAGCCGACCCAGCAGCCGACCCAGCAGCAGCCTGGCCAGCCCGCCGGGGGACGCCGGCAGTCCGAGCAGCGCCCGCCCGCATCGCCGCCGGCTCCCCGCCAGCCGGGCCAGCCGGGCCAGCCGGGCCAGCCGGGCTCCACCGGGGCGCCGGGCCCGCAGCGGCCTCCGGAGCCGGGGCGGCGTCGCCGCGACGTACCCCAGGAGACCGCGCCCCCGCGCGCGCCGCAGGCACCGCCCGCCGACCGCGACTCGACGCGGGCCGGGAAGGCGATGACGCGGTGGCGGGTGACGTTCGACAGCGGCGAGACCTTCGTCGTCGCGGGTCTCGGGCTCGTCGGCCGCAAGCCGGACGCCCGGCCGGGGGAGCAGGTGGCCCACCTGGTGCCGCTGCAGTCCACGGACATGTCGCTGTCGAAGACCCACGCGCAGTTCCACCTCTCGCCCGAGGGGTCGCTGGTCGTCATGGACCGCGGCTCGACGAACGGTTCCTTCATCAACCGCGGTGGTGTCGCGCGCGAGCTGACCGCGGGGCGGGCGGCGACGCTCGTCGACGGCGACGTGGTGCGCTTCGGCGACCGCGAGATGCGGGTGACCCGCGAGGGCTGACCGCGGACGGGGGCCGATAGCCTCGCCCGGTGCGAGGGTCGCTGCTGGTCGCCGGGACGACGTCGGACGCCGGGAAGTCGGTCGTCACCACCGGGCTGTGCCGCGCGTTCGCGCGCCGTGGCCTGCGGGTCGCACCCTTCAAGGCGCAGAACATGTCGAACAACTCGATGGTGTGCGCCCGGGTGCCGGGTGGGGACGAGACCGCCGAGATCGGCCGCGCGCAGTGGACCCAGGCCCTGGCGGCGCGCGCCGAGCCGGAGGCGGCGATGAACCCGGTCCTCCTCAAGCCGGGCGGTGAGCGTCGCAGCCACGTCGTCGTCCTGGGGCGCCCCGGCGGCACGGTCTCCTCGGCGGACTGGGAGACGGGGCGCAGGCACCTGGCGGAGGCGGCGCACGCGGCGTACGACGACCTCGCGTCCCGCTACGACGTGGTCGTGGCGGAGGGTGCGGGCAGCCCCGCCGAGATCAACCTGCGGGCGGGCGACTACGTGAACATGGGCCTCGCGCGCCACGCGGGGATGCCCGTCGTCGTGGTCGGGGACATCGACCGCGGGGGTGTCTTCGCGGCCTTCCACGGCACGGTCGCGCTGCTGGAGGCGGCGGACCAGGCGCTCGTGGCGGGGTACGTCGTCAACAAGTTCCGCGGCGACCCCGCGCTGCTCGCCCCGGGGCTGACGGAGCTGGAGCGCCTGAGCGGGCGCCCGACGTACGGGGTGCTGCCCTGGCGTCCCGACGTCTGGCTCGACTCCGAGGACGCGCTCGACCTCGCGGGCCGCCGCGCCGGCGAGGGCCGTGCCGCGCTGCGGGTCGCGGTGGTGCGGCTGCCGCGGATCAGCAACTTCACCGACGTGGACGCGCTCGGGCTGGAGCCCGACGTCGATGTCGTGTTCGCCTCGTCGCCCGCGGCGCTGGCCGACGCGGACCTCGTCGTGCTGCCCGGCACCCGCGCCACCATCGAGGACCTCGCCTGGCTCCGCGAGCGCGGCCTCGACCGGGCGGTCGCCGCGCACGCGGCCGCGGGCCGGCCGGTGCTGGGTATCTGCGGCGGGTTCCAGATGCTCGGCACGCGGGTGCACGACCCCGAGGGCGTCGAGGGCGCACCCGGGGCGGACGTCGCGGGCCTCGGCCTGCTCGACGTCACCACCACCTTCCACGCCGAGAAGACGCTGCGGCTGCCGAGCGGTACGGCGCTGGGGGAGCCCGCGGCGGGCTACGAGATCCACCACGGGCGGATCGCGCGGGGTGGCGACGAGGAGTTCCTCGGGGGCGCGCGGTCCGGCGCGGTGCTGGGCACGATGTGGCACGGGTCGTTGGAGTCCGACGGCCTGCGGCGGGCGCTGCTGCGGGAGGTGGCCGCAGCGGTCGGCGTCGGGTGGACGCCCTCGGACGTGTCGTTCGCCGCGGCGCGGGAACGGCGGTTCGACCTGCTCGGCGACCTCGTGGAGGAGCACCTGGACGTGGAGGCCCTGCTCGACCTGGTGGCGTCCGGTCCGCCCGCAGACCTCCGCCTGCTGCCCCCGGGGAGCGAACGGTGATCCTCGTCCTCGGAGGCACGGCCGAGGCCCGCGACCTAGCCGCCCGGCTGGTGGCGGAGGGCCGCACCGTGGTGTCCTCGCTCGCCGGTCGGGTCGCGCGTCCGCGGCTGCCCGTGGGCGAGGTCCGGGTCGGCGGGTTCGGGGGCATCGAGGGGCTCGGCCGGTGGCTCGAGGAGCACGAGGTCGCGGCCGTCGTCGACGCGACGCACCCCTTCGCCCGCGTCATCTCGGCGAACGCCGTCGCGGCCTGCGCGGGCCGCGGCGTACCGCTCCTACGGTTGGAGCGTCCCGGGTGGGCGGCGCTGCCCGGGGCGGACACGTGGACGTGGGTGGACGACGTGGCGGGTGCCGCGCGGGCGGCGGCGGAGATCGGCACGCGGCCGTTCCTGACGATCGGGCGGCAGGGCCTGGATGAGTGCGTGGGGCCCTTGCGCGCGGCGGCGGTGCTGGCGCGGGTGGTGGACCCGCCGGAGATCGAGGTGCCCGACGGGTGGCGGGTGCTGCTCGACCGGGGTCCCTACACGCTGGAGGGGGAGCGGACGCTGCTGGCGGAGCACGGTGCGGACGTGCTGGTCACGAAGGACTCCGGCGGCCCGTTGACGCAGGCGAAGCTGGACGCGGCCCGCGGGCTGGGCCTGCCCGTCGTGGTGGTGCGCCGCCCGAGCGCCCACCACCCCGGCCCCCTCGCCCCCGACGTCACCACCGCCCTCGCCTGGCTCGCGCGTCCCTCCGGTTGAGGGGCGTCGGGTTCGGCGCGCCGAGTTGTGGACGACGGCCCGGGGCCGCGGGGCCCGACCCGGGGGGCGGGGACACGCCGGGGGAGGGGCGTCGGGTTCGGCGCGCCGAGTTGTCACGTACGCAGCGTCGCAGCGGGACCGAACGCTGCGTACGTGACAACTCGGCGTGTTCAGACGCGGCGTACGTGACAACTCGCTGCAGCCGCCACCGCCACCACCGCAGCCCCGAGGTCGACGAGGCGGGCGAGGCGGCGGGCGCGGGCGATGTCGCGGACCTCGACCGGGCGGCCGTCACCGAGCACCGGGCGGTCCTCGACGCGCGCGGGGGCGCCGGCTGCGCCGTACACCGTCCGCCCGCCCAGCCTGACCCCCAGCGCGCCGGCGAACGACGCCTCGACGGGGCCGGCGTTGGGGGAGGGGTGCGCGCCGGCGTCACGGCGCCAGGCCCGGAGGGCGTCCCCGGGCCGTCCGCCCACGAGCGGGGCGCACGCCGCCGCCAGCAGGGCCGAGAGCCGTGCGCCCGGCACGTTGAGCACGTCGTCGAGCCGCGCCGACGCGCAGCCGAAGCGCTCGAACCGGGCGTTGCGGTGCCCGACCATCGCGTCGAGCGTGTTCGCGGCGCGGTAGCCGACGAGACCGGGCACCCCGGCGACCGCGCCCCAGACGAGCGGCGCGACGACCGCGTCGGAGGTGTTCTCCGCGACCGACTCCGCGACGGCACGGGCGACCTCCTCGGGGGACAGCTCGGCGGTCCGTCGCCCCACGAGGTGCGTCAGCCGCTGCCGCGCCCCCGCCAGGTCACCGGCCTCCAGCAGCTCCTGCACCGCCGCCGCCTCCCGGTCCAGCGACCGGGCGCCGAGCACCGCCCACGTCGCCACCGCGACGGCGGCGGTCTCCAGCGCGGGCACGCCGCGGCGTGCCCGCGACTCCACGGCCGCCCCGAGCACGGTCGTGGAGCCGACGAGGAGCACGGAGTACGCCGCGCCCCGAGCCCGGGAGTCGGCGTGCATCCGCTGCTCGAGGGCCCCCGCCACCCGGCCGAAGCCGGCGACGGGGTGACCGCGCCGGGGGTCGCCGACCAGCCGGTCGAGGGCGACCCCCAGCGCGAGCCCCGCGGCCCGTGCCGCACCGCGGGACGGTCGGACCATCAGAGCGAGGCCGCGAGGTCCCGACGGGCCCGGTCGGCGTCGTCGGCCGCCGTGAGGCGACCGACCAGCGCGCCGAGCACCACGGCGATGCCGGCCCACATCGCGGCCAGCGTCAGCAGCGAGGACAGCCGGAACTCCCACAGCACGTCGGCCGGGAAGTCGCCGAGCTCGTTCACCGGCGTCATGACGGTGGCCGCGACGGCGACCACCGCGACGTACGCCAGCCCACCGCCGACCACGCCCGCGAACGGCGAGACGCTGCTCCACAGCCGCTGGCCGAGGTACGTCGCGCCGATCGCCGCGAGCACCGACACCAGCAGGAACGCGAAGTAGAGCCCGGTGCGCTCGCCGATCGTGTCGCCGGAGCCGACGGCGGGCGGCGCGGCCGGGTACTTCATCCACGGCACGAGCGCCACCGCCACGAAGCCGAGGGCGCTGGCCAGGACGACCGCCTCGACGGGGCGGATGCGGCGCCCGGGCCGCCCGAGGCGGCCCATGACGCCCGCCGCGACGAGGGCGACGAGGCCGCCCAGCGCGGTGCCGACGACCACCGTGGCGGTCAGCAGGCCCGCCGTCTTCTGCGTCGTGCGGCTCGGGCCGGACTCGCCGTGGGAGTGGCCCTCCGCGCCTGCCTCGTCGGAGGACGAGGCGTGGGAGTGCGCCGCCGTGCCCTCGGCGTGGTCGTGGTCCGCCGCGGGCTCGTCGGCCGGGGCGCTGGCGGAGGCGGACTCCTCGAGCGCGATCGCATCGTCGATGGGCGGCTCGCCGACGGCGAAGCCCACCGCGAAGGCGAGCAGCCCGGCCACGAGGCCGGCGAGCAGCCCGCGCACCAGCAGGGCACGCGGGGTGAGCAGGGTGCGCCCGGATGAGGGCGCACGGGTCCCCTGGATCGTCGTCATCGTCGGACCCGCGCTCAGTGGCAGGGGAAGCCGAGCAGGTGCCGGCCGTCGTGGACCCACTCGTGGATCGCCGTGCCGGCGGGGATCGAGACGGCCCCCTGGTCGGCGGAGACGAAGAAGAGGGCCAACAGGGCCAGGAGGCCGAAGAACAGGGCCCAGGGCGCGAGGGCGCGGAGCGGGATCGCGGGCGCCTCGACGTCGGTGGAGGCGGGCAGGGGTGCAGAGATCGACATGGTCGTTCCTCCTCAGGGATGCAAGCGTCCCTGGTCGTGGGGGTGAGAGCGGACCGTCAGGTCTGGCTCCGTCCCACCTCCGCCGCCAGGGATCGACCTGGCGCAGCGAGGAGGGGCGTCACAGTAGCGCGACTGCGCCGGAATCACACCGGCTTCATCGGGCCCGCAGTCGCACCTTAGAGCATCGGTACGCCGCTCGTCAGTGCTCCCAGGGCAGTGAGCATCGGCCGGGTGCGCTCGGGGGGCCGCACGGCGATCCGCACCCAGCTCGCGTCGAGCCCCGGGAAGGTGTCGGCGCGGCGCAGCGCGAACCCGTCGACGCGGAGCGCCTCCCGCACCCCGGCGCCCGGACGGGCCAGCACGAACGGCGCCGCCCCCGGCAGGTGGGGGATCCCGAGGTCGTCGAGGCCCGAGGTGAGGACGCTGCGCCAGGTGGCCAGGCGCCGTACCCGGGCGGCGGCCTCCGCCAGCGCCTCCGGCTCCGTGGTCGCGCGCAGCACCGCGAGCGCGGCCGAGGAGACCGACCAGGGCGTCTGCACGGCCCGGAGGGCGTCGAGCACGGCGGGCTCGCCGAGCACGTAGCCCGCCCGCACGCCCGGGATGCCCCACAGCTTGGTGAGGCTCCGCAGCACGAGCAGGCCGGGCACGGGCGCGTCGGCGAGGGCGTGCCGCTGGTCCGGTACGGCGTCCATGAACGCCTCGTCGACCACGACCAGGCGCTGCGGACGGGTCAGGGAGCGCAGCGTCGCCGCGGGGTGCAGCCGCCCCGTGGGGTTGGTCGGGTTGCCGACGACGACGAGGTCGGCCTCCTCGGGCACGCGGCTCGGGTCGAGCGCGAACCCGTCCTCCGCCCGCGTCACGAGGTGACGCGCGGGGGTGCCGGCGGCCGCCAGTGCGACGTCGGGCTCCGTGAACTGCGGGTGCACGACGAGGGGGTGCTGCCAGGCGCGGGCGCGCGCCACGAGCGTGAACGCCTCGGCGACCCCGGCGACGGCGAGCACCTCGGCGGGGTCGCGGCCGTGCCGCCGGGCGATCGCGGCCTCGACGGCGCGCACGCGGCGTACGTCGGGGTAGGCGCCCACGTCCTCCAGCGACGCCCGCAGGGCGTCGAGCAGCCAGGGCGGCGGCGGCCCGTCGTAGGTGTTGACCGCGAAGTCGACGAGCGGCGTGCCGTCCGGGGCCGAGGTCTCGACGTCGCCGTGGTGGCGCAGGGGGTCGCGGGGTGCGTCGGCCGGGGCCGCGACGACGGGCTCGGGTCCGCGGGGCGCCGCGTCCGCACGGTCGCCCCGGTGGGGCTGCGCGGCCCGCACCGCGTCGACGAACCGCTGGGCCAGGTGGGGGTGGCCGGCCCAGTGGACGTGCAGGTACGACGCGTGCAGCGTCCCCGTCGCGTAGCCGTCGTCCGTGCGGGGGTGGGCCGCCGTGGGCTCGAGGGTCCAGGCCGGGTGGTGCTCGCCGCCGGTGCCGGCGGGGGGCTCGACCCGGGTGCGGTGGAACTCGTGCCCCGTCACCGTCTCGCCGGGGCGGCCGAGGAGCGTCGCGACGTCCGAGGTGGCGCTGCGGTAGGCCAGCGAGAGCCGGCCCGTCATCGCGGCCGTCGCGGGCAGCGCGCCGACCATGGGGGCGTGGTCGAGGCGGTCCGCGAGGTAGAGCAGCCCCGCGCACTCCGCCACCGTCGGCACGCCGGCCGCGATCGCGGCGCGGAGGTCGTCGCGCAGGGCGGCGTTGCGGCTGATCGCGGCGGCGTGCATCTCGGGGAAGCCGCCGCCGAGGTAGATGCCCCGGACGTCCTCCGGCAGCGCCGTGTCGGTGGTCGGGTCGACGACGACGACCTCGCAGCCGGCCGCCTCGAGCAGCTCCGTCGTCTCCGCGTAGGTGAACGTGAACGCCCGACCGCCGGCGACGGCGATGCGGGGGCGCTCCGGCGTCGCGGGGGCCGTGACCTCCGCTTGCGGGTCCCAGGGCTCCGCGTCGAGGTCGGGGGCGCTCCGCGCGATCTCCAGCACGGCGTCGAGGTCGATCCGCTCGGCCACCTGCGCGGCGAGCCGGTCGAGGGCCGTGGCCGCGTCGCCCCGCTCGGCGGCGGGCACGAGGCCCAGGTGGCGGCTCGGCGCGACGATGGCGTCGTCGCGGCCCAGCACGCCGAGCACCGGGATGCCGACGCCGGCGACCGCGCGGCGTACCTCGTCGGCGTGCCGCGGCGAGCCCGCCTTGTTGAGCACGACGCCCGCGACGCGGACGCCGGGGTCGTACGACGCGAGCCCCGCCAGCACCGCACCCACGGTCCGCGAGGCCGACGAGATGTCGGTGACGAGCACGACGGGTGCCTGGACGAGCCCGGCGACGTGCGCGGTCGAGGAGAAGCCGTCGCCGCCGATCTGGCCGTCGAAGAGCCCCATGACGCCCTCGATGACGGCCACGTCCGCGGGCCGCGGGGTGCGCGCGCCGTGGAGGAGGAGCGGCACGATGCGGTGCTCGCCGACGAGGTGGGGGTCGAGGTTGCGGCCGACGCGGCCGGTGGCGAGCGCGTGGTAGCCGGGGTCGATGTAGTCGGGCCCGACCTTGTGGCCCGACACCTCGAGCCCGCGGCGGGACAGCGCGGCCATGAGGCCGGCGGTGACGGTCGTCTTGCCGTGGCCCGAGGCGGGGGCCGCGACGACGAGGCGGGGGAGGGCGGTGCTCCCGGTGCTGCCGGTGCTCACCACTCGATCCCTCGCTGGCCCTTCTGGCCGCGGTCCATCTGGTGCTTGACCTTGCCCATGTCGGTCACCGTGTCGGCGATCTCGACGAGGCGCGGGTGGGCGCGGCGGCCGGTGACGACGACGAACTGCCGCCCGGGGCGGTTCGCCAGGGTCTCGACGACGTCGTCGACGTCCACCCAGCCCCACTCCATGACGTAGGTGAACTCGTCGAGCACGTAGAGGTCGTGGCGTTCCTCGGCCAGCCGTCGCTTGATCTCCTGCCAGCCCTCGGCGGCATCGCGGGCGTGGTCCTCGGCGGAGCCCTCCTTGCGGCTCCACGACCAGCCCGAGCCCATCTTCTGCCAGTCGACGGGACCGCCCTCGCCGGTCTCCTCGTGGAGCCGGCCGAGGCGTTCGAGCACGGTCTGCTCGCCGATGCGCCACTTGGCGGACTTCACGAACTGGAAGACCCCGAGGTCCCAGCCCTGGTTCCAGGCCCGCATCGCGAGCCCGAACGCGGCGGTCGACTTCCCCTTGCCGTCGCCGGTGTTGACCATGAGCAGCGGCAGGTTGCGGCGCTGCGCCGTGGTGAGGCCGTCGTCGGGCACGGTCAGCGGGACGCCCTTCGGCATCAGGCCACCCCCCGCTCGCGGCTCCCGGGCGTCGCGGTGGCTGCGCGGGCGACGCCCGCGAGGGCCTCGGCGCTCACCTCGTCGACGGGCAGGTGGGTGGCGCGCAGCTCGACCGCGAGCCGGGCCGCGAGCCCGAGCCGGAACGGGCCGGCCTCGCAGTCGACCACCACCGTCTCGATGCCCTGCTCGGCCAGCCACGCGGCGACCTGCCGGGAGCGCGCGACCGGGTCGGCGCCGGCCGTGGCGCGGCCGTCGGTGACGAGCACGAGCAGCGGGCGGCGACGCGGGTCGCGGATCCGTTCGCGGCGGAGCACGTCCGCGGCGGCGAGGAGACCCTCGGCGAGCGGCGTGCGGCCGCCCGCGGGCAGGTCCTCGAGGCGGCGGGCGGCGGCCTCGACCGAGCCGGTGGGCGGGAGGACGAGCTCGGCCTCCAGACCGCGGAACGTCACCAGCCCGACCTTGTCGCGCCGCTGGTAGGCATCCATCAGCAGCGACAGGATCGCCGTCTTCACCTGCTGCATGCGCTTGCGCGCGGCCATCGAGCCGGACGCGTCGACGCAGAACAGCACGAGGTTGGACTCCCGGCCCTCCCGCACGGCGCCGCGCAGGTCGCTCGGCCGCAGCACGAGGGCGCCGCTCCGGCGACCGCGGCCGTGCTGGTGGGGAGCCGCCGCGCGCACCGTGCCCGGCAGGTCGATCCCGCCCGCCCCGGTCCCCGGCGTGTTGCCGATCCGGCGGCCGCTGGACGTGATCGCCCGGGAGCGGCGCCCCGCCTCGCCCTCGCCGGTGCCGGCGACGCGGAGCAGACGGGGACGGTACGGCGCGCCCGCACCCACCGTCGTGACCTCGGCGCTGCCCGGGGTGGTCGTGGTGGGCTCACTCGTCTCCCGGGTCTCGGTGCCCTCGGGGTCCTCCGGCGCAGCGCCGGGGTCCTGGGGGGTCTCGTTCGACGGGCCGTCGGTTTTCCGGGGCGGGGGCGGGGGCGTGTCTCCGGGCGAGTCGGGTCCCCCCTCGGACGGGCCGTCCTCGGGTCCGGGCTGGTCGGGCTGCTCCGGCTCCGGCTGGCTGGGGGGCTCGGGGTCGGGCTCGTCGTCGCCGAGGATGCGGTCGAGCAGCTCCTCGTCGATGCCGGGCGCGTCGAAGGGGTTGCGGCGGCGACGGTGCGGCAGCGCCAGCAGGGCGGCTGCCCGGATGTCCTCGCGGAGCACGTGGCGGCGGCCGTGCCAGGCGGCGTGCGCGATGGCGGTGCGCGCGGTGACGATGTCGGCGCGGAGCCCGTCGACGTCGAACGCGGCGCACACCTCGGCGATCTTCGCGAGCGCGCCGTCGCCCAGCGCCACCTCGGTCACCAGCCCCTGGGCGGCGGCGATGCGGTCGCGCAGGGCGGCCTCGCTCGCGTCGTACCGCTCCGCGAAGGCGGCGGGATCCGCGTCGAAGGCGAGGCGGCGTCGTACGACCTCCGTGCGGAGCGCGGGCTCCCGCGGCGCCGCGACCTCGACGGTGAGGCCGAAGCGGTCGAGGAGCTGGGGGCGGAGCTCGCCCTCCTCGGGGTTCATGGTGCCGACGAGCACGAAGCGCGCGGCGTGCACGACGGAGACGCCGTCGCGCTCGACGGTCGCGCGGCCCATCGCTGCGGCGTCGAGGAGCAGGTCGACCAGGTGGTCGTGGAGGAGGTTGACCTCGTCGACGTAGAGGATCCCGCGGTGGGCGCGGGCGAGGAGGCCGGGCTCGTACTCCGCCACGCCCGCCGACAGCGCCTTCTCCAGGTGCAGCGAGCCGAGGAGACGGTCCTCGGTGGCGCCGACGGGCAGCTCCACGAGCCGGACCGGGCGGGTCTCGACACCGGCGTCGGACGTGAACGGGGCGTCGGGCGACAGCGGGCTCGGGTCGGTCGGGTCGGACGAGAACCGGTCGCCGGCGACCACGTCGATGGGGGGCAGGACGGCGGCGAGCGCGCGGACCGCGGTCGACTTCGCCGTGCCCTTCTCGCCGCGGACGAGGACGCCGCCGATCTCGGGACTGACCGTCGTCAGCAGCAGGGCCAGGGTCATGTCGTCGGAGCCGACGACGGCCGTGAAGGGGTAGTGCTGTGGCATGTGGGGCTCCCGCTCGCTCTGCCATCGGATGGATGCGTCGCGAGGCCGGTCTTCGGACTTCCGCCGTCCTGCGCGAGCAGGCGACGGTCACCGCAGCGGGCCCTGTGCCGGACTCTCACCGGCTTCCCAGATTCTCCCCGCACGCTCCGGTTGTCTCTCCGGACCGTGCTCGCGGGGCACCTCACGAACGGCGCTCACCCTAGTCGGGTCGGTGTCGTCGGCCCGCCGCAGGGCGCTAGCCTGCCGGTCGTGCCCGAGCAGCCGCTTCACTTCGTCGTCGCCGCCGTCTGTCTCCGCGACGACCGCGGTCGGCTGCTGAGCGTGCGCAAGCAGGGTACGGAGCGGTTCATGCTGCCCGGCGGCAAGCTGGAGCCCGGGGAGACGGCGCGTGACGCCGCGATCCGGGAGATCCGCGAGGAGGTCGGCGTCGAGCTGGCCGACGTCGAGCTGCTGGGGGAGTTCCACGGCGCGGCCGCGAACGAGCCGGGAGCGACCCTCGAGTCGACCGTCTTCACCGCCCGCGCCCTGGGGGAACCCGTCGCGTCTGCCGAGATCGCCGAGGTGCGGTGGGTGGACCCCGAGGACCTGCCTGTGGGCCTGCCCCTCGCCCCGCTGCTCGAGCACCAGGTCGTACCGGTGCTGCTGGGGCGGACTCCCGACGCCTGAACGCCGAGGGCGCCGGGACATGCTGCGCCGCCCGGCCACGGGGTGTGGGCGGGCGGCGGTGTGCCTGTCGCTCAGGTGGCGTCTGGTTCTCGCCCTGGCTCTGGTGGCCAGGGGCGGGTGCCGTCGGGGTCGACGAGGTAGCGCAGGCCGAGGGGGCTGGTCCAGATGACAGCGTGGGGTGGCTCGCCTCTGGTGGGGTCGGTGGGTCGGTAGGTCCAGCGTTTCCCTGTTGCCATTTCGCGGTGGGTCTTCATGCGGTGGTGGCGTCGGCAGAGGGGGAACAGGTTGCGGGTCGAGGTCTGGCCGGGTGGGCCTTGCGGGTCGTAGGGGTGGCAGTGGTCGAGGTCGGCGGTGCGTGAGCTGCGGGTGCAGTAGGGGAAGACGCAGCGGGGCCAGCGGGCTCTGACGTGGTCGGCGATCCGGTCGGGTGGGGTGTAGCCGTTGACGGCGTCGTGGTGGTTGAGGTCGATGATCGGCTTGACCGTCACTCGGGTGTCGGGCGATCCGCACCAGGACTGGACCTGCTCGACGGTCACTGCGCCGCGGGGTGCGCCTGGGGTGTCGAGGCGGGCGAGGTCGATGCCGGTCATGCCGGTGCAGGTGTCGATGCCGGGGCCGATCCCGTTGAGGGTGCCGGTGATGGCCGCGTGGTCGAGGTGGACGAACAGCACCACCTCGCGACGCGTGCGCTGAGCGCGTCGCGGCTCGGTCTCGGTCGTCCCGTCACCCGCGTCGTACTCCAAGGTCGTCACCCCGTCGCAGCGCCGTGCGATCTCGCCGAGGGCCATCGACCGGCGGATGTCGATGTTCGGGTCGCAGCCGAGCTCGCCGAGCTGGCGGGCGACGTGCGCGATGCTCCGTTCAAGGTCGAGAGCATCCGCCAGGTCCAGGGAGCCGTGGACGTTCACCGTGCCGCGCAGCGTCCCGGTCAACGGATCGGCGTAACCGACCTCGCCCAGCTCGATCGACAGGTATCGATCGCCGTCAGCCGCATGCCGTTCGGCTTCGGTGGTCTCGGGGTCGAACCTGGCCGCGGCCTCGGCCACCAACCGGTCGACCTCGGCACCGGTGGCCTTGCCCGCGACGTACGCGACGTGCCGGTCGACAAACCCGGCCCCGTCGAAGGTCAGGAGGCGGGTGGCTTGGGCGATCCGCCGGCCCCGCCAGACGTCGACCTCACCTGCCGCGATGCGCGCGTGGACGCGGGGGAGTCGGTAGCGCAGCTCGATCGCGTCCCCGACCAGGCGACGCGCAGCGTCGAACGAACACGCACGCGCTGCGGCGATCTCGCTGATGCAGAACTCGGCGACCACGGGCGCGCCCGGTCCGCCGAGCTCGAGGAAGTGATCCCCGGCCAGAGCCTCGGCGTACGCAGCGTCGTGCCACTCGCCCAGCGTCGTGATCGGGTCACCCACGACGGCGTCCGAGGTGTGCGCGGCAGCCCAGTCACCGACTGCGACGAACGCATCAGCCTCCGCGACACGAGCCGCGTGCGTGCGCTCGCGGACAGCGTCGATCAACGCGGTCGCTGTGGTGTGGGTCCCCCGATCCATGGCGCTTACTCTAGTCGAACGGACGTGCGATCACCACCTCTGAATGGTGATCTGTGGATGAGTCGACGGAGTGGTGGCGGGTGAGCAGACGGCCTCTGGCCGGCGCGGCGTGTCGAGCGGGGGTACCCCGCATGCGGGGGAAGCGCGCGACCCCCGCGGGGTTCATCCCCGCACGAGCGGGGAGCACCACTTCGCCTACGTCCGCCCCGCGCCGTACGTGACAACTCGACCCCGACCGGCCCCTCGGCTCATCCCCGCACGAGCGGGGAGCACACTTGCTGACCTGCGGATTGTCGCAGCGATGCTCGTCCTCGGTATCACTTCGGCACACGCTTACCCCGGAATCGTCCCGAGCCCCACCATCATCACTTCTGACTCAGTCGGCGAACCCGTCGCGCCTCAAGGCCCCGGCGCCGCGCCGTACACCCCGAGCCGCGCGCGTACCGCCGCGGTGATGGTCTCGACCGCGGGGCGCGCGGCGACGTCGGCGGCGATCGTCCGGGCGGCCGCGGCGTACCCCGGTTCCTCCAGCACCCGCAGCACCGCCTCCGCCAACCGCGCCGGACGCTCCAGCCGCACCGCGACACCCGCGTCGACGAGCCGCACGGCGTGGTCCGGCTGGTCGTAGTCGACCGGCCACACCACCGCCGGCAGGCCCGCGGCGAGCGTGTGGCCGAGCACGCCCGAGCCACCGTGGTGGACGACGGCGTCGAAGCGCGCGAGGTCGCGCGCGTAGTCAACGAGGTCGTGCACCACCAGCCCGTCGGGCAGCGAGGTGCCCACCGGCAGCGACGCCCCCGCCCGCCCCAGGCTCAGGTGGAGCTCCACACCTCGCGGGGCCAGCACGGACGCAGCCCGCGCAGCAGCCGCCACCAACGCTCCCCGGTGCCACGCCACGTGCGTCCCGGCCGTCACCAGCACGTGCCGCCGGCCGGGCGCCAACCCGGGAGGGTGGGCCGAGGACGGCGGCGTGAACAGCACCGGTCCCACGTACCGCACCGCGGCCGGCAGCGCCCGCGGGTACTCGATCCCCTCCGGCACCAGTGCCAGCACCCGCTCGGTGGAGTAGATGGCCTCCGACCCGTCGGCCCGGTAGAGCGACCGCAGCCCGATGTCGTCCAGCCGCGCCCCCGCCAGCCGCGGCGCCGCGCGCTTGAAGCCCCGCACGAACCGCCGACCACCCGCGTCCCGCAGTCGGCCGAGGGGTCCGCGTCCCGGGCGCCACCCGCCGACGTACGACGGCGGGCCGCTCCGCGCCTCGATCGCGCAGGGGGAGGGATGCGTCGTCCACCACGGCAGGCCGAGGGCGTCGGCGGTCGGCCCGACCGCGGCCATCGTGAAGTCGGCGAGCACGAGGTCGGGCGGATCGGCGCGCCACACCTCCCGCAGCTCGGCGGCGAGCCGCACCTGCAGCGCCGCCGTCGCCCGGAGCTGACGGACGAGGAGACGGGGGTTGCTGCCGACGCGGTACGGCGGGTCGACGACCTCCGCGACCTCGGCGTCCGCGCCGGCCAGGAGCTCGACCCCGACCGCCCCCGTCAGGGCGACCGCAGGCAGGGCGGCTGCCGTGCTCAGCACCCGCACCTCGAGGTCCGGCTCCCGCACGAGCCGCGCCGCGATGCCCAGCACGGGGTGCAGGTGCCCGGCCATCGGCGGCGCGACCAGGTCCACCCGGGCGCTCACCGTGCACCCCCGGAGCGGGGCAGCAGCTCCGCCACCACCTCCCGGCACACCGCCAGCAGCTCCGGCGCCGCCAGGTAGTCGAGGTGGCCGGCCTCGACCTCGACGTCCGCGGCCCACCAGCGGGCGAGCCAGTCGTGGCGGCTCGCCACCCGCACGGTCCGGCAGGCCGGCGGCCGCGTCGCGACCGGCCCGTAGGCCACGACCACGACCCGCGCCAGCACGTCGTGCGGGAGATCGAGGCGGCCCAGCAGGTCCAGTCCGATGCTCCCCGCGAGCACGAGCGTCCGGTCGGCCTCCCGGAGCCGGGCCTCGACCCGAGCCCGATGCGCCGACGACCACCTCGGCAGCCGGATCCGCACGGCCAGCACCAGGTGGCGCAGGCTCGCCAACCACAGCGGTACGGCGCGGTGCGGCGCCAGCCCCGCGTCGTACGGGAAGTTCCACGGCACCGCCACCCCGTCCGGCAGGTCGAGCGCGTCGAGGAACGCCTGCTGCTCGGGCGACAGCGCGCAGCTGCGGGGATCGCTCTGCCCCGTGCAGAACAGCACCTGCAGGGGCACGCTCATGCGTCGCGGAAGTCGTCGTCGGCGCGCACGCGGTAGGTGCGCGTCCGCCACCGGATCGTGGGGCGCACGGCGCCGTGCACGAGGTGGAGCGGCTGCACGAGCTCGGCCACCACGGACGCGACGGGCCGGTGGAGCACCCGCCCGTGGATCCTCCGCTGCAGGCTCCGCAGCAGGAACCCCCGCGCTGCCAGCACCGCGAGGGCCCCCAGCGGCCGACGCCGTCGCACGGCGTCGCCGAGCACGATCGCCAGCAGCGTCGGGTGGAGCCCGTGGAGCACCGTGATAGCCGCGGCCGTCGCCGGCGGCTGCCGCCGCAGCAGGAGCGTGGCGAAGAGCATCCAGCGGTGCATGAGCGCGACGTAGTGCCGCGGACCGTCGACCGTCGTCGTGATCCACTGCGGCGCGGCCGTCTGGCAGATCGAGCCGCCGCTGCCCAGCACGAGCCGGGCCAGCGCGAGGTCGTCGGTGAGCGCGTGCGCGATGGGCGCGAACCCGCCCAGCGCGCGCAGGTCGTCGACGCGCATCGCCCACGTCATGCCGTTGATGGTGACGGGCGGCAGCGTCAGGTAGGTCGTCGCGGCGTTGGCGTCGACGAACTGGTCGACGAGCGCCGCCCACGGCGTCGCCCCGCGCAGGTAGCCCGGCAGCCCCGTCGCGATCGTCGCCCGCTCCAGGCCGTCGAGCAGCGCTCCGAGGCTCGCGGCCGGCAGCCGCGTGTCGTCGTCGAGGGCGAGGAGCACCTCGTCGTCGGCGCACCCGTCGAGCGCGACCTGCAGCTTCGCGAGCTTCGGGTTCGTGCGCTCGGGGGTGACCGGGCACGTCACCACCTCGATCCGGGTGGCCCCTGCGGGGACCGCCTGCGCCGCCTGCGCCGCCAGCCGCTCCGCGACCGCCCGGCCCTCCGGGTCGTCCTCGTCCACGAGCCACACGAACCGCACGCCGTCGAGCGCCAGCAGGTTGTCGCGCAGCGCGTCCTCGAGGCCGGGGTCGCCCGACAGGATCGGCTGCGCCACCACGACGCGGGCCGACTCGGAGCGTGCGGGCACCCGCGGTCCGGGCACGGCCCGCGCCGTGCGCAGCGCCCACGCCGCCTTGCCGCCCTGGAGGGCCAGGTACCCGGCGGCCGCCGCCGTCCCGACCCTCACGCGCCCTCCCGTTCCCACTCGGCGCGCTGCCACGCGACGAACTCCTCGATGCCCTCGGCCACCGACACCCTCGGCGGGCCGAGGTCGCGCAGCATCTTGTCGGGCACGAACGTCTTCGACCAGGTGAGCACCCCGACGCCGTACGGCGTGATCGGGGGCTCGCCGGGCAGCCGCGCCACCCTCCAGAGCGCCTCGAGCGCGCGGGCTGCGCGCATCGCGGAGCGGATGCTCACGCGTCGCGTCGGCGGCTCGAGCCCGAGCCGCTCGACGACCTCGGTGAGCACCGACTGCATCTCGACGGGCTCCGCGTTCGTCAGGTGGTAGACGCCCCCCAGGTCGTCGCGCTCGGCGAGCAGGAGGAGGTGGTCGGCGAGGTTGTCGACGTAGATCACGTCGCCCACCGCGGGCGTCTCCCGGCCGGTCAGCAGCGGCAGCCGCCCGGCCCTCGCCGCCGCGAGGATGCGGGGGAACAGCACCGTGTCGCCCGGCCCGAAGACCGCGCGGGGGCGGGCGACCACCCACGACCCCTCGTACTCCGCCACGACCTCCTCCGACGCCGCCTTCGTGCGGGCGTAGTCGTTCGCGAAGGGCGGCCCCACCGGGGACTCCTCGGTGAGGTCCAGCTGGTCGCCGTCGCGGTACAGCACCGAGCTCGACGACACGTGCACGAGCCGCGGACGCCCCCACGAGCGGGCGCACCAGTCGACGACCGTCCGTGTCGCCGTGACGTTGTCGGCCTCGAACTCCCGACGGCGGGCGTACGGCGTGGCCCGCGCCGCGCAGTGCACCACGGCCTCCGGCCGCCAGGGCAGGGTCGGGGGCTCCTCGCCGTGGGCGCGCCCGAGGTCGACGCTCAGGTAGCCCTCCGCGTCGAGCCGGCGTCGGCCGATGCCGACCACGTCGTGCCCCGCCGCGCGAGCGAGCTCCGCCAACCGCCCGCCGACGAAGCCCGAGGCCCCCGTCACCACGATCCTCATCCGTCCCCCTCGCTCACACGCTTGATCCGTCGTCGCTTCGCCGTCGGGTCCTCGGTCGGCCACGGCATCGCCACGACCTCCGGGGACCGAGCACCGAGCCGCTCCGCGAGCCGCCCGACCTCGGCCGCCACCGCGGGCAGCCGCTCGGGCCGCCGCAGCGCCACCCGCCACTGCCGTCCGTGCTGCTCCACGCGGTGGTCGCCGAGGTCGCCCGCCAGGGCGAGCGCGTGGCGCAGCACGTCCGGATACACCGGTACGGCGCGGGGCCGGCCCCCGTCGTCCCCGTCGTCCCCGTCGTCCCCGTCGGCCGCGCGGAGCGTCAGCACGTCGTCGGCCCGTCCCAGCACCTCGGTGATCGTGCGACCCGGCCGGCCGCACGGGCACGGGCCGGGCGCCGCGACGAGCACGTCGTCGAGCCGGTGGCGCACCACGAGCTGCGTGGTGCGGGTGAAGTCGGTGACGACCGGGTGGAACCTGCGGTGGTCGAGCCACGCAGGCTCGACGTGCACGTGGCCCTCGTTGAGGTGGAGCCGACCGGCGCGGCAGCTCGTGGCCAGCAGGCCCTCCGTCGCCTGGTAGATCTGCTCGACCGGCCGACCGAAGGTCGCCCGCACGACGGCCTCGTCCTCCTCATCGAGGGTCTCGGCGACGGAGACGACCTGCAGCGGTGCGACGCCCTCCGTCGGGCCCGTGCGCTCGGCGATCGCCCGCAGCACGCTGGCGGGCGCGACGAGCACGTCGACGCCGACGAGCGCGGGCAGGTGCTCCTCCAGCGGTGCGCGCAGGTCGTGCCACGAGAAGTGGACCCGGCGGCTGGCGAGCGTCTGGTAGAGGTTCGAGTCGGCCCGGAGGAACAGCGCCACCCGCAGCGGGCGCCGCGCGATCGTGCGCAGCGAGGCCGGCGCGAGCACCTGGCCCATGAGGATGCCCGCCCACAGCTGCCGCTCCTCGGGGGAGACGAGGAAGACGCCGCGCGTGCCGGACGTCCCGGAGGAGAGCCCGACGGTGACGTCGTGCGGGAGGGTCGGGGCGAAGTCGCGCGACCGCTCGGCGGCCTCGGCCACCGCGAGAGCGTCCTCCAGCGCGATCCCGTGCCGGTTGAACGCCGCGAAGTCCGCGAGCACCTCGGCCTTGGTGACGACGGGCAGGTCGGCGAGCGGTCGGCCCGCCCAGGGCCGGTAGAACGACGCCCGCGGCACGTCGCGCCGCAGGAAGGTCGCGAGCCCGCGTGCCCGGGCCGCGTCGTGGTGGCGGGGCAGCCACCAGCGCTCGCGGGCCAGGGCCGCGAGGGTCGCCGGCGAGGCGCCCACCTAGCGGGCGCTCCGGTCGGCGCGGGCGGTCCACGCGGCGTACCCGTCCGGACAGTGCGCCGGGAGCACCAGCAGCCCCGCGTCGGCGTGGGCGCGGTGGAGCCGGTGCAGGTCGCCGAGGGTGCCGAGGGCGGCGGTCCAGTCGTCGAACGCGACGCCGGCGAGCCGCGACGGCGGGACGTCCTCGACCACGGCGCGGGTGGACCAGGCAGCGTCGCCGGCGAGCAGCACGGGGGAGCCGTCCTGGGCCGTGAGGACCACCCCGAGGTGGCCCGGCATGTGGCCGGGCAGGTCGACCGCGACGAGGCTGCGGTCGCCGAGGAGATCCCAGCCGCGGAGCGTGGCGGCCCCCTCCAGCACCAGCGGCGTCGCCGACTCCACCGTCGCGACCCGGTCGTCGAGGTCGTCGGGCAGCAGGCCGGGGAGCAGGCCGTGGCGCGTCGCCGCCAGCCGCGACAGGGACCGCACCTGCCGGAGGCCTGCCGCTCCGCAGTGGATCCGCGCGGCCGGGTAGTCGCGCAGACCGGCGACGTGGTCGCCGTGGAAGTGCGTCACCACCACCCGTCGGACGTCGCCGGGATGGATCCCGCGGGCCGCGAGCTGGCGGGGCAGCTCCTCGTCGGACGGCAGGGTGACCGGCAGCAGCGCGCCGTACAGCCGCTCGGGGAGCCGCGCCGTCGCGGTGCGGAAGTGCGACGCGTAGCCGGTGTCGACGAGGGTCCAGCCGAGCTCCGGGCGGTCCACGTGGCGGACCAGCGCCGCGTACGACGGGAACTCGATCATCCGCCGACGCCCGTCACGGTGCGCCAGCGCGTCGAGCTGGCGGCAGTGTCCGACGCGCAGGAGGTGCAGCTCGACCCGCGGCTGGTCGGCCAGCAGGTCGGTCAGTAGCACAGCAGCACGCCGCCCATGCTGATCCCCGCGCCCGTCCCCAGCAGCAGGGCGTGGTCGCCCCGCTGCAGGCGCCCGCTCGAGACCGCGGTGTGCAGCGCGAACGGCAGGGACGCCCCGACCTGGTTGCCGTGGTCGGCGTAGACGTCGACGAGCTGGTCCTCGCCGAGCGCCAGGGCGTGGCGCAGCCACGCGAGCCCGAGGTGGCTGGCCTGGTGGGGCACGACGACGGTGTCCGCGACGGCGACCCCCGCCGCGGCGGTGAGGCGCTCGACGAGCGGCGGCAGGTGGCGCACGGCGAGGCGCAGCGCCGCACCGCCGTCCATGCGGAACCGGGCCCAGTCCGCGTAGTCGCCCTCGCCGGCCACCCGGTCGGGCGCCCAGCGGGAGCCGCCGCCCCTGATCTCGCAGGCGTGCGCGCCGGAGCTGTAGGTCTCGAACCCGGCCGCCAGCACCGCCGACCCGGTGGCGCCCGCGGGGCCGAGCACGGCGGCCGCGGCGCCGTCGCCGAAGATCCCCGACGCGCCGAGGTCGGAGAAGTCGAGGCCGACGGAGGCGAGGTCGCTGGAGACGACGAGCACCCGCTCGTAGCGTCCCGCGTCCACCAGCGTCGCCACGAGGTCGACCGCGGTGAGGAAGCTGAGGCAGCTGGCGCCGACGTCGAAGGACGGCAGCGGTCGCGCCGGCGCGAGCTCCTCGTGGAGCAGCGCCGCGTTGTAGGGCAGCGGCTGGTCGGGCGTGCCGCTGGCCGCCACCACGAGGTCGATGTCGTCGAGGGTGAGGTCCGCCGCGGCCAGCGCCTGCCGGGCGGCCCGCGCGCCGAGGGCGGCGGCCGTGCCCTTCTCGACGTAGCGGACCCGCACCCCCGTCGTCGACTCGACCGTGCCCGGCGCGAGGCCGAGCCGGTCGTCGAGCTCGGCGCTGGTCACCGCGTCGGCCGGCAGCGCGGCGCCCGTGCCCAGGATGCGGAGCGAGCGTGGTCCGAGAGCAGGCACGAGGCCTCCCTTGCGTCGTCGGGGACGGTGGGTGCTCGCGACCCTAACGTCTCGGTGACCTAGCCTTCGGGACCGTGAACCCCACCCGCCCCGTCGTCACCGTCGTCGGGATCGGGGCCGACGGCTGGCCCGGGGTCCCCGAGCGGCTGCGCTCGCTGGTCGCGTCCGCCGAGGTCCTGCTGGGCGGCGAGCGACACCTGGCGCTCGTGCCGCCGGTCGCCGGCCAGGCCCGCACGCCGTGGCCACGTCCCCTGCGCGGGGGGCTGTCCGGCCTCCTCGCGGAGCACGCCGGTCGGCGTGTCGTGGCGCTCGCCTCGGGCGACCCGCTCGTCTCCGGGATCGGTACGACGCTGATCGACCTCCTCGGTGCCGACGCGGTGCGGATCGAGCCCGCCGTGTCCTCCGTCGCCCTCGCGCACGCCCGCCTCGGCTGGGCCGCCGAGAGCACCGTCGTCGTGAGTGCCGTTGCCCGCGACGTACGGCGTGTGCTGCGGGAGCTGGCTCCCGGCCGTCGCGTCGTGGTGCTGTCGTCGGACGCGTCGACGCCCGCGGACCTCGCCGCCCTGCTGACGATGAGCGGCTGGGGCCCGTCGCGGATGACGGTGCTCGGGGACCTCGGCGCCGACGACGAGTCGCGGCTCGAGGGGGACGCGTACGACTGGTGCGACGACGCGCCCGCCTTCAGCCCGCTCAACGTCGTCGCGCTCGAGACCCGCGCGGAGGGAGGCGACGGCGTCGTCACCTGGGCCTCCGGCCTGCCCGACGAGGCGTTCGAGAACGACGGTCCCCTCACCAAGCGTGACCTCCGCGCGAGCGCGCTCGCCCGGCTCGCGCCCGGCCCCGGGGAGCTGCTCTGGGACGTGGGGGCCGGCGCCGGCAGCGTCGGCATCGAGTGGATGCGCGCGCACCCCACCTGCCGCACGATCGCGATCGAGGACGTCCCGTCGCGCGCCGCGACCGTCCGGCGCAACGCCGGCCGCCTGGGCGTGCCCGACCTCCGCGTGGTGCAGGGCCGGGCTCCTGGTGCGCTCGAGGGCCTGCCGACGCCCGACGCGGTGTTCCTCGGCGGCGGCGCGACGGTCCCCGGGGTGCTCGAGGCGTGCGTCGACGCGCTCCGACCGGGCGGGCGGCTCGTCGTCCACGGGGTCACCGTCGAGACCGAGGCCCTGCTGGCCGAGCGCCACGGCGCGGTGGGAGGCGAGCTGACCCGGCACTCCGTCGAGACCGCCGCGCGGCTCGGCAGCTTCCGCGGCTTCACCCCGGCCCGCGCCGTGACCCAGTGGGCCTGGACCAAGACCCAGGAGGAGTCCTCGTGACCGTCCACTTCGTCGGTGCCGGTCCCGGCGCCGCGGACCTCATCACGCTCCGCGCCGCACGGATGCTGGAGGCGGCGGACGTCGTGCTCTACCCGGGCACCTACCTCGACGCCGCCGTGCTCGGCCACTGCCGTGCGGACGCACGCCTCGTCGACACCCAGGACCTCGACCTCGACGCCATCACCGCGGCGCTCGTGGACGCCGACCGGAACGGTGCGGACGTCGTGCGCCTCACCTCCGGCGACCCGTCGCTCTACTCCGCGCTGTTCGAGCAGACCCGCCGCCTCGACGCGGCGGGCGTGGCGTGGGACGTGACGCCCGGGGTGCCGGCGTACGCCGCCGCGGCCGCCCGCGTCGGCCGCGAGCTCACGGTGCCGCTCGTCGCGCAGTCCGTCGTGCTGACCCGCACGCAGGCGCGCTCGACGGCCATGCCCGACGGCGAGCGGCTGGAGGCCTTCGCCGCCACGGGCGCCACGCTCGTCCTCCACCTCGCGGTGACGCGCACCCGCGCCCTCGCCGCGGACCTGAGCGCGTCGTACGGCGCGGACTGCCCCGTCGCGGTGGTCTACCGCGCCTCGCAGCCGGGGGAGCGGGTGCTCACCGGCACGCTCGGCGACATCGCCGACGCGGTCGAGGAGGCGGGGCTGCGCCAGGCGGCGGTCATCCTCGTCGGCCGCGCGCTCGCGGGTCCGAGCGCCTCGGGCGCGGGGGAGTCGTACCTCTACGACGCCGCGCGCGACCGGTCGCTC
This sequence comes from Nocardioides zeae, assembly GCF_010686755.1. Lineage (GTDB taxonomy): Bacteria > Actinomycetota > Actinomycetes > Propionibacteriales > Nocardioidaceae > Nocardioides > Nocardioides zeae. Next base: position 145,531 of record NZ_JAAGXA010000010.1, read on the forward strand.
AAGCGGACGGGACCGGGAGCGTAGGTCGGGTCAGCCCCGCAACGCGTCGCGCACGACCGACTCGCCCGCGTCGACGAGCCGCTGGGCGACGCGCACGGGGTCGGCGTCGAGCGTGCCGGCCACCATGGCACCGTCGCGCAGCATCTGCAGCTGCGCGGCCGCCTCGTCCGCCCGCTCCGGCGCCACGCCGAGGTCGGTGAGGACCCGGGCCAGCTCGCCCCGCAGCCACGCCCGGTGGGTCGCGACCACCGTGCGCACGGGATGGGTCGGGTCGGCGTACTCCGCCGCGGCGTTGAGGAACGCGCACCCGCGGAAGCCCTCGGCGCAGGTGAGGGCGCCGACGCGGCGCGCGTAGGCGCGCAGGACCTCCGCGGGGTCGTCCGGGTGGGTGCGGTGCGCCTCCGCCAAGGCGGCGCGCTCCTCCGCGACGACCTCGTTGAGGTAGGCCACCACGAGGTCGTCCTTGCTCCGGAAGTGGCGGTAGAAGGTCATCTTCGAGACCTCGGCGTCCGCGATGAGCCGGTCGGCGCTCACCGTGCGGATGCCGTCGCGGTAGAAGCGGCGACGCGCGGCGCCGAGGATCCGCTGCCGGACGGCGCTGGGTCGCACCGTCGTCGTCGCCGTGTCCTCCATCGATCTCGTCCTTCCTCGAACCGGGGCTTGTGTCCGGGGCCCGGACCTGTCAACCTGATGTAGACGTACTAGTCACTCTACCTCTCCCGGAAGGAGATCGCGATGCCCACCTCGATCGCGTACACCGCCTCTGCCACGGCCACCGGCGACGGCCGCAACGGCCACGCGCGCACCTCGGACGGCCAGATCGACGTCGAGCTCGTCGTGCCGAAGGAGATGGGCGGCGCGGGTGGCGGGACCAACCCCGAGCAGCTCTTCGCGACGGGCTACGCCGCGTGCTTCCTCGGCGCGCTCAAGGCCGGTGCGAAGCAGCACGGCATCGAGCTCCAGGACGTCGCCATCACCGCCGAGGTCGGCATCGGCCCGCGCGAGGACAACGGCTTCGGCCTCGCGGTGAAGCTCATCGCCGAGTTCGGCGGCGGCGTCTCGCAGGAGGACGCGGAGAAGGCGGTCGAGGTCGGCCACTCGATCTGCCCCTACACCCACGCCACCAAGGGCAACGTCGAGGTCGTCACCGAGGTCGAGGTCGCCTGACCTCCGTCCCCGCGGCGACGGCTCGACGACGCCCCGGCATCACGAAGCGCCCGCTCGTGCCACCCCCTCGGTGGCGCGGGCGGGCGCTCGGCGTTCCCGCCCCACTAGGCTCCCGCCATGTCCTCGGGAACGCCGGTGCTGGCCGCTGACGTCTACACCCTCGAGCTCGTCGCGGTCCGCCGCTCGTGGCCGCGCCGGCTCGGTTTCGCGGTCTACGCGATCCTCGGTGGGCTGCTCGGGGACACGCCCCTGCAGAGCCGCGGCGACATCGTCGTGCGGCGTCGCGACGACGGCAGCGAGGCGCTGCGGATGGACGCCGGGGCCGATCCCGACGCCGAGCGGTTGCTCCAGCACGTGCACGACCACCTGCACCACCTCGACGCCGCGACCTTCGAGGAGTCGTGGGGCATCCGCTGATCGCGGCCGGGTTCAGCCCACCGTGCGGGGCGTCCACACCCTCCCGTGGTCGACCCGGGTGGACGTCGCCCCGACGATGAGCAGGCACTTCATGTCGATGCTCGTCGGGTCGAGCTCGCCCAGGGTCGTGACGCGCAGTTCCTCCTCGTCGCGGCCGACGTCGCGGCCGACGACCACGACCGTGCCGGGGGCGCGCACCTCGAGAAGCACCTTGAGCGCGTCGCCCAGCTGGTCGGGACGGCTCGCCGAGCGCGGGTTGTAGATCCCCAGCACGAGGTCCGCCTCCGCGACCGCGCGCAGTCGCCGCTCGAGCACGTCCCACGGCTTCAGCCGGTCCGAGAGGCTGACGACGGCGAAGTCGCCGCCGATCGGAGCCCCCGCGCGGGCCGCCACGGCCTGCACCGCCGAGACCCCCGGGACGACGCGCACGCCCACGGCGGCGTACGTCGCGTCCTCGGCCGCCGCCGCGACCTGCGCCTCCAGCACGGCGGTGGCCATGCCGAAGACCCCGGCGTCGCCACCCGAGACGACGGCGACGCGCTCACCGCGCCGGGCCAGGTCGAGCGCGAGCCGGCCGCGGTCGACCTCGACGGTGTTGCCGCTCGCGTGCCGGGTGAGGCCCTCGCGGTGGGGGACGCGCTTGACGTAGGGCGCGTAGCCGACCACGTGGTCGACCTCGGCCAGCACGGCGGAGGCCTCGGGCGTCAGCCAGTGGGCGGGCCCGGGGCCGAGCCCGACGACGACGACCTCGGCGGGGGTGTCGCGCGCTGCGGACACTTCCGCGGACACCTCCGCGGACGCCGCGCCCAGCCGGGGCGTGGCTGCCTCCTGCGTCCGTCGGCCGACCCCCTGCAAGGAGTCGCCGGCGACGACGATGAGCGAGAAGTACGGCACCGTGTCGGGGTCGACGTCCGCCACGCGCAGGTGACGCTCGGTGTCCATCGAGGCGCGCTCGACGTAGACCGCGTGCTCCAGCCGACCCGCCGTGGCCAGGGCCCGCCGCACGGTCGGGAACCGCCGGCCCAGCTTCATGATGATGGCGCCGTCGGTGTCGGCGAGCCGGCGCGCGAGCTCCGTCTCCGGCAGCGTGCCCGGGAGGATCGTCAGCACGTCGGTCTGCCGCACCAGGGGCGAGGCGATGGTGGCGGTGGCGGCCGCGAAGGCCGGCACGCCCGCGACGACCTCGGTCGCGAAGCGCTCCGACAGCGCGTCGTGCATGTACATGTAGGACCCGTAGAACATCGGGTCGCCCTCGGCGAGCAGCACGACGTCGCGCCCGGCCTCGAGGTGGGCGGCCAGGCGCGCCGCGGACTCCAGGTAGAAGTCCGCCATCGCCCCGGCGTACCCGCCCGGGTGGTCGGTGCCGCCCGTCGTGACCGGGTAGACGAGCTCCTCCTCGAGCGCGGTGGGCGGGATCAGCCCCGCGGCGATGCGCCGCGCGTTGGACTGCTTGCCGCGCCCCGCGTGGAAGGCGACGACGTCGGCGGCGCCGATGAGCCGGGCGGCCTTGAGGGTGACGAGCTCGGGGTCGCCGGGGCCGACGCCGACGCCGTAGAAGCGACCCGGGGTGACGGCCGGCGTGCTCATTCCGCCTCCTGGGCGATCGCGTTGAGGGCCGAGGCGGTCATCGCGGACCCGCCGCGCCGGCCGTGGACGGTGAGGAACGGGATGCCGTGCGCCGCGGCGTACTCCGCCAGCGCCTCCTTCGACTCCGCCGCCCCGATGAAGCCGACCGGGCAGCCGACGATCGCGGCCGGGGGAGCGCACCCGTCGGCGAGCATCTCCAGGAGGTGGAAGAGCGCCGTGGGCGCGTTGCCGATGGCGACGACGGAGCCGGGGATGCGGTCGGCGAGCACCGAGAGCGCGGCGGCGGAGCGGGTGGTGCCCCACGCGCGCGCCAGGCCCGGCACGCGCGGGTCGTGGAGCGCGCACAGCACCTCGTTGTCGGCCGGCAGGCGGCGGCGGGTGACGCCCGAGGCGACCATGTGGGCGTCCGCGACGATCGGGGCTCCCGCGGCCAGCGCCCGGCGGGCCGCGCCGACGAGGTCGGGCGAGACGACGACCATCGGGGCGAGGTCGGTCTGCCCGGTGCCGTGCACCATCCGCACGACCACCTTCTCGGCGTCGGCGGGCACGTGGGTCAGGTCGGTCTCGGCGCGGATCGTGGCGAACGAGTCGACGTAGATCGCCTGCCCGTCGCCCTCGTAGGGGTAGCGACGGGTCGGGCGCACCGGCTCCGGCTCGTCCACCACCGGGGCGCCCGCGCCGGGGAGCAGCAGCGAGCGCCACGGCGTGACGACGACGCGGGCGTCGTCGGCCAGGCCGTCGAGCAGGATCGTGAGCGTGCCCGGCTCGAGGCGCCCGTCGGGCACCTCGACGTGGCGGTGGGGACCGGCGGGGGTGTCGAGCTCGCCGTACGCCGGCGGGTCCGTCGGCGCCGCGAGCCGCGGGTCGGGCGGGGTCTCCGGGAGGCCGGGTACGGCGAGGGCGGCGGGCAGCTCGTCGACGTGCCACGGCGCCTCGGGGCCGAGGTCCAGCGCGGCCCGGGCGGCCCGGAACGCGTGCGCGACGCGGACCATCGCGGGGACCGCGTCGCCGACGGGCAGCACCGGACCCCACGTGCTGCCCCAGCGCAGCTGGACGGTGGACGCGTCCAGGGCGACGAGGCCGACGTCGGCGCTGCGGGCGACCACGTCGCCGCGGCCGTCGTCGAGCACGAGGAGGAAGCGGGCCGGGAGGTCGGCGAGGTCGGCGTCGGCGCGGATCGCGGCGTCGAGGTCGGCCGCCACGCCGCGGAGGTCGGCCCGGCCGCCGACGAGACCGGTGAGCGGGGAGACCAGGATGTTGCGCACCAGCTCGTGGGTGGGCGACGGCAGCAGGCCGGTGGCCGCGATCGCCGCGACCACGTCGGCGGGGAGCACGTCGTCCACGAGCGGGAGCGCCCGCACCTGCACGTTGGCGCGGCGGGTCAGGTGCAGGTCACCGTCGCCGTACGTCGCGGAGACCGCCGCGAGGGCGCGCAGCTGCCCGACGGTCACGGCCCCGCCCACGAGGCGGAGGCGGACGAGGCCGCCGTCCTCGGCGGGCCAGGGACGGGAGACGCCGGGGCACAGGTCGGTGCGGGTGCGCGTCGTCATGCGGGTCCTCGCTGGTCAGCGGGCCCGTTCGCGAAGCCCGTCGTCCTCGACCAGGTGGCGGCTGCCACCGGGTGCCAGCAGGTCTTCGGACTCGGGGTCGTCCGAGCGGAGCGCCTTCCCGGAGAGCCCTCCAGTGGCTGCGTGCCCCGCCCGTCGCCCACACCGCTGCGCGTCAGTCCCGGACTCGCACCGGGTTCCCTGCCCCCTCGCGGGGGTCGACTGGCGGCGGTGACCCTACCAACCGTCCTCGGTGACGAAGTCGGCGAGCGGTCGTGCGGTGGTCCAGCCGTCCAGCTCGAGCGCCGGTCGGTCGGGGAACGCGGGCACCGGACCGAGGCACAGGACGGCCACCGGCTCGGCGCCCGGCGGCATGCCGAGCAGGTCCGCCAGGGCGTCGGGCTCGAACAACGAGACCCACCCCATGCCCAGTCCCTCCGCCCGCGCGGCGAGCCACAGGTTCTGGATGGCGCAGGCCACCGAGGCCAGGTCCATGTGGGGCATGGTGCGGCGCCCGAACACGTGCGGTTCACGGCCCTCGCGCAGCGCCACCACGAGCAGCTCGGCGCACTCCCGGATGCCCTCGACCTTGAGCCGCAGGAACTCCGCGGCGCGCTCGTCGAGGGCCGCGGCCGTCGCCCCGCGCTCCTCGTCGACGAGGGCGTGGATGCCGGCCCGCAGGGCGGGCGAGGTGATCCGCACGAAGCGCCACGGCTGCATGAGGCCGACGCTGGGACCGGCGTGCGCAGCGGCCAGCAGGCGGGCGAGCACGTCCTCCGGCACCGTCGCGCCGGGCACGAAGCGCCGCATGTCCCGCCGCTCGCCGATGACGCGGTAGATCGCCGCGCGCTCGTCGGCGGCGAAGGCGTGGGGCCGCTCGTGGAGCGGTGCGAGGGTGGGGTCCGAGGGCGTCACGGCGGGCGAGGCTAGCGCCTGTCGCCCGTGGGACGTACGCCACACGACGCCGTGCGGCGGTGTGCTGCTAGGTTCCGGAGCGCCAGTCGTGCTCACGCAAGAGCCAGGGAACCCGGTGCGAATCCGGGACTGACGCGCAGCGGTGAGGGTGACGGGCGGGACATGCGCCACTGGGCCTCGGCCTGGGAAGGCGTCCCGTCCGGACGAGCCCGAGTCCGAAGACCTGCTGGCCGCGGCGTCCGCGCTCCGAGCGGCTGTCGCGTCACCTGTCCTCCTGGCTCCGCGACCGAGCCACGACACGAAGGATGGCCATGCCCACCCGTGCCCGCACCCTGCCCACCCGCGCCCTGCCGGCGCTCGTCGCGACCCTCGTCGCCGCGCCGCTCGCCCTCAGCGGCTGCGCCGCCTCGGAGGCCGAGGACGCGGCCGGCTCCGTGACCCTCGAGAACTGCGGCGAGGAGGCCACCTACGACGCGCCGGTCGAGCGCATCGTGGCCACCAGCAACTCGGCCAACGTCGGCACCCTGCTCCGCGTGGGCGCCCTCGACCGGATCGCCGCGATGTCGCTGAGCGCCGGCAACGACGCGCTCGTGGAGGCGCTCTTCGACGTCGAGGTCGGTGACGTGCCGCGCCTCGCCAGCCCGATCTCGATGGAGGCGGTCGTCGGCCAGGAGCCCGACCTGCTCGTCGGCTCCTACTCGGGGCTGTTCTCGGGCTCGTCCGGCGTCACCCGCGAGGACGCCGCCGAACGCGGCATCCCGACGTACGTCATCTCCGACTCCTGCCGGCAGGATCCGGCGGCCGGCGCCGCCTCGGCGCTCGGCACGATGGACCCGTGGGACGCCGTGCGTGCGGACCTCGAGAACTACGGCACGCTGACCGGCAACGAGGACGAGGCGGCCGCGGCCCGCGCGGAGCTCGACGAGCGCCTCGCCGCCCTGGCCGACGCCCCGCGTGGTGACGCGGCGCCGAGCGTCCTGCTCTTCGACTCGGGCGAGACGGACCTCTACACGTCGGGCCGCAACGGTCCGCCCCAGGGGATCATCGAGGCCGCCGGTGCGACGAACGTCTTCGACGACGAGGACACGACGTGGTTCCGGGCCTCGTGGGAGGCCGTCGCGGAGCGCGAGCCCGACGTCGTCGTGGTCATGGACTACCGCAGCGACGCGGCGGACGAGGTCGAGCAGAAGATCGCGACCATCCGCGGCCAGGCGGCGCTCGCCGGGTCCGCCGCCGTCGCGGAGGACCGCATCATCGTGCTCCCGCTGGCCCTGTTCACGAGCGGCTACGGCAACATCGAGGCGGCCGAGCAGCTGCGGGCCGGGTTGGAGGAGCTGGGCCTGCTGCCCGACTCGGGCACCACGGGCACGATCGACCTCGACGACCTGCCGTGACGAGCGCGGCGACCGAGGTCGCCCGCCGCGTCCCCTCCGCTCCGCTCCTGCTCGTCGTCGGTACGGCGCTGCTCGTCAGCCTGCCGGTCGCCACGGTGTGGGGCACGACGACGCTCGAGCTCGCCGTGGTCGTCGACGTGTGGCGGGCTCGCCTCGGCGGAGCGCCGCTGGCGTCGTCGGCCGACACCATCGTCTGGAACATCCGGGCGCCCCGCGTGGTGCTCGCCGCCCTCGTGGGCGCCGCTCTGGCGGTGGCGGGGACCGTCGTGCAGACGCTCGTGCGCAACCCGCTGGCGGACCCCTACCTGCTGGGGGTCTCCGCCGGAGCCAGCGTCGGCGCGACCGCCGTGCTCACCCTGGGGGTGCTGAGCGTGCTCGGCACGTGGGCGCTCACGGCGGGCGCGATGACCGGGGCGGTGCTGGCGGCGCTCGTCGTCTTCGGGATCACGCTCGCCCAGGGCGGGCTGACGCCGCTGCGGCTCGTGCTCACCGGCACGGTGCTCGCCTCCGCGTTCTCCGCGCTCGCGAGCTACCTCGTCTTCCGCAGCGAGGAGCCGCAGGTCGCCCAGGGCGTGCTGTTCTGGCTGCTCGGGTCGTTGGCCCGCGCGGCGTGGGACCAGCTCCTCCTCCCGGCGCTCGCCCTGGCCGTGGCCGTGGTCGTCCTGGTGGCGGTGCGGGGCTGGCTGGACGGCCTGCTCGCGGGGGCCGACGTCGCCCGCTCGCTCGGCGTCCCGGTGCGCCAGCTCCGCGTGCTGCTGTTCGTGCTGCAGGCGCTCCTGGTCGGGGTGACGGTCGCCGTCGCCGGGGGCATCGGTTTCGTCGGCCTCGTGGTGCCGCACCTCGCCCGGATGCTCGTCGGGCCGCTCCACGGCCGGGTGCTGCCCGTCGCCGCGCTCCTCGGTGCGCTGTTCCTCGTCTGGGTCGACGTGGCCGCGCGGGTGCTGGCGCCCCCGCAGGAGATCCCCCTGGGCGTGGTGACGGGCATCGTGGGCGCGCCGGTCTTCCTGCTGCTGCTCGGACGCCGCCGCTACCGGTTCGGGGGCGAGGCGTGAGCGCGCCGCACCTGGCGGCCCGCGGGGTCGCCTGCGGCCGGGGTCGCCGACCGGTCCTGACGGGCGTCGACCTGGCGGTACGTCGCGGCAGCCGCCTCGCGCTCGTCGGACCCAACGGTGCCGGCAAGTCGACCCTGCTGCGCGTGCTCGCCGGGCTCGACGCGCCCCACGCGGGCGTCGTCGAGCTCGACGGGCGGGCGCTGCGCGCCGTACCCGCGCGGGAGCGGGCCCGGCGGCTCGCCGTCGTCTCCCAGCACGAGCTGCCCCCGGCGGACCTGCAGGTGCGGGAGCTCGTCGCGCTCGGCCGGCTGCCGCACCGCTCGCCGTGGCGGTCCGACGACGCCGACGGGCACGCGGACGCGGCGCTGGAGCGGCTCGGGCTCGGCCACCTCGCCGGTCGGGCCGTCGACCACCTCTCGGGTGGTGAGCTCCGACGGGTGCTGGTCGCGCGCGCCCTCGCCCAGGAGGCGGAGGTGCTCCTGCTGGACGAACCGACCAACCACCTCGACCTCCGCCACCAGCACGAGCTGCTCGCGGCGGTCCGCGAGCTGGGCGTCACGGTGGTGGCCGCGATCCACGACCTGGACCTCGCGGGGCGCTACTTCGACGACGTGGCCGTCGTCGACGCCGGCTCCGTGTCGGCGCCCGCGCCGGCTGCCGACGTCCTCACCCCCGCGCTGCTCGCCGACGTCTTCGGCGTCGCAGCCGTCCGTCTCCAGCACCCGGTCACGGGACGCTGGCACCTCGTCGTCGACCCGGAGGAGAACGCACGATGACCGATCCGACGACCACCCCGAGGACGGACCCGGTCCTGCTCGTGGGGATGTCCGCCCGCGAGGCAGCGGCGCCCGACCGCATGGCGGCGATCGCCGCGACGCTGGGCGCCGAGGTGGCCCACCTCCAGGTGGGCGACCCGTCCCTGTCCGCGGCGCTGACCCGGCTCGCGGACGCGGGCGCGCGCCGCGTCGTGCTGCTCGGCGCGAGCCTCGGCACCCTCGCCCCGGCGAGCTCCTGGCTGCGACGCGTCGCCGCGCACTGGTGGCGCGAGCGGGGCGAGGCGGGGGAGCACCGCCCGGAGGTGGCGGTCGCGACGACGCTGGTGCGCGACGAGTCCGACCTCGAGCGCGGCCCTCTCGACGTCACCCGCCCGATCCACGGCAACGAGGCCGGACTGACCTCGGAGGCGTGGGAGGCCGTCCCCACCCACCGCCACCACGTGCTCGTCTGCCGCGGTCCCCGGTGCAGCGCGCGGGGCGCCGACCGCCTCGCCGAGGGGCTGTCGGCCCACCTCAAGCGGGAGGGGATCGGCGACGACACCGTGCTCGTCACCGGCACCGCCTGCCAGTTCCCCTGCAACCAGGCACCGGTGGTGACGGTGCAGCCCGACGACGTCTGGTACGGCGCGGTCCAGCCCGACGACGTACCGGAGCTGGTCGCGGAGCACCTGCTCGCGGACCGCCCGGTGGACCGCCTGCGGCTCCCGCGGGTCAGGTCATCGACAGCGGCTGCGCCGTCGACTCCAGCACGCTGAGCCACAGGTCGCCGTCGGGGGAGACGTTGTGGGAGCGCTGCGTGACGGCCGGGATCGGCACGTTCACGAAGCGGTGCCGGCGACGACCGACCACCATGTCGGTGCGTCCCGACATGGCGGCGTGCACGGCGGTCTGCGCCAACCGCGCGCAGTAGACGGCGTCGGCCGGGTCGGCCGGCACGGAGCGGATCGTGTAGCCGGGGTCGAAGTAGCGCAGGGTGACGACCTCGTCGCGGGCCGCGTAGTCGGCCCTGATCCGTTCGAGCACGTAGCGGGCCGGGTCCGCGAGCACCGCGTTGCCCGACGCGTCGGTGCCGCCCTCGCCGGCCTCGGCCAGCAGCTCCTGGGCGGCGCCCTCCGCGACCACGATGACGGCGTACCCGCGGTCCGAGACACGGCGCCGCAGGTGCGCCAGCAGGCCGTTGGGCCCGCCCATGGCGAACGGCACCTCGGGGATGAGCACGAAGCTCGCCGTCTGCGCGGCCAACGCGGCGTAGCAGGCGATGAAGCCCGCGTGCCGGCCCATCGTCTTGACGACGGCGACGCCGTTCAGCGCTCCCTGCGCCTCGACCTTGGCCGCGGTGATGGACTCCGCGGCCTTGGCGAAGGCCGTCTGGAAGCCGAAGCTCTGCCCGATGTGGGGGATGTCGTTGTCGATGGTCTTCGGCACGCCGACCACGGCGATCTCGAGTCCGCGGCGCTCGATCTCCTCGTGGATGACGTGCGCCCCGCGCATCGAGCCGTCGCCCCCGACCACGAAGAGGATGTCGATCCCGTGGCGCACCAGGGTGTCGACCATGACGCCCGGGTCGCGGGCGCCGCGCGAGGAGCCCAGCACGGTGCCGCCACGCTCGTGGATGTCGGCGACCGTGTCGCGGGTCAGCACCACGGGGGTGAGGCCCGAGGCGGGGTCGAGCCCGGCGTACCCGTTGCGGAAGCCGAGCACCTCGGGCACGCCGTAGTGGTCGTCGAGCGCCCGCACGACGGCGCGGATCACGTTGTTGAGCCCCGGGCAGAGCCCGCCGCAGGTGACGATCGCGGCGCGGGTGCTCCGCGGCGGGAAGTAGAGGCGCGCCCGCGGTCCTCCGGCCTCGAAGGTCGCGATCTCCTCCCAGGGCACCTCGCGGCCCTGCACGAGCTCGACCGTGTCGTCCATGAGGATCCGGTCGCTCTCGGCGACGTAGTACTGGTTCGTCGCCCGACCCTCGACGTACGAGGCGAGGGGGGAGTCGAACCTCGGGGCTCCGAGGGTCTTGACCTGCAGGTCGGCGAGGGTCACCACGGGTCCTGACCCTAGCGGGCGCGGAGCCTGTCGGCACGGTGGCCTAGGCTGCCTCCGACCTTCCGCCGACGGACCCAGGAACCCGGTGCGACTCCGGGGCGGTTCCGCCACTGTGAACGACGCCGCGACGTGCGACGTCCAGCCAGACACTGACCGACGGCGGTCCGATCCGACGGGGCGAGAACCCCGAGGAGGAGCTCTGCCGTGCCGCGCTTCGCGCTCGTCTCCACGTCCGACACCGACCTGCTCTCGGCGCGCGCCAGCGGCGCCGACTTCGTCGTCGCCAACCCGTCGCGCCCCGCCCACGAGGGCATGGGGGCCGAGCTGGCCGCCGCCGACCTCGTCGTCGCCCGCATCCTCGGCGGCCCCGACGACCTGTGCAGCGGCTTCCGCCGCGTCGTCGGCACCGGGGTGCCGACCGTCGTGCTGGGCGGCGAGCAGGTGCCCAACGCCGCGCTGATGGAGCTCTCGACGGTGCCCGTGGGCGTCGCCGCCGAGGCGCACCGCTACCTCGCCGAGGGCGGCCCGGGGAACCTCGCGCAGCTGCACGCGTTCCTCTCCGACACGGTGCTGCTGACCGGCGAGGGCTTCGAGCCGCCCGTCGTGCTGCCCGCCTGGGGCTGGGCCGAGCGCCCGGACGCCGCGCCGACGGCCGACGGTCCGCGGGTCGGGATCCTCTACTACCGCGCCCACCACGCCTCGGGGAACACCGCCTTCGTGCACGACCTGGCCGACGCGGTCGACGCCGCGGGCGGGGTCGGCCTGCCGATCTTCTCCTCGTCGCTGCGCACCGCTCCCGACGCGCTGTACGACGCGCTCGGCTCCCTCGACGCCCTCGTCGTCACCGTCCTCGCGGCGGGCGGCTCGACGCCGGCCGGGGCCAGCGCCGGCGGGGCCGACGAGTCGTGGGACGTCGAGCGGATCGCCGCGCTCGACATCCCGGTGCTGCAGGCGCTGGCGCTCACGAGCAGCCGCGCCGAGTGGGAGGAGTCCGACGACGGCGTCACGCCGCTCGACTCCGCCACGCAGATCGCCATCCCCGAGTTCGACGGCCGCATCATCACGGCGCCGTTCTCGTTCAAGGAGGTCGACGCGGACGGGTTGCCGCGGTACGTCGCGGACGCCGAGCGCTGCCGCCGCGTCGCCGGCATCGCCACGGCCCACGCCCGGCTCCGGCGCACCGAGGCCGCCGAGAAGCGGCTGGTGCTCATGCTCTCGGCGTACCCGACCAAGCACTCCCGCATCGGCAACGCCGTCGGTCTCGACACCCCGGTCTCCGCGATCCGGCTGCTGCGCGCGCTCCGCGCGGCCGGCTACGACCTCGGTCCCGCCGACGGCGAGATCACCCGCCTGCTCGACCTGCCCGACGAGACGGCGGCGGGCGACGCGCTCATCCACGCCCTCATCGCGGCCGGCGGGCAGGACGAGGAGTGGCTCACCGCCGCGGACCTGACGGACGCCCACGTGCGGATCACGCCGGAGCAGTACGCCGCGTGGACCGCCGACCTCACCCCGACGCTGCGCGAGGGGATCGAGGAGGCCTGGGGTCCCGCGCCCGGGAAGCTCTTCGTCAACGACGAGGGCCACCTCGTGCTCGCCACGCTGCGGGCCGGCAACGTCGTGCTGATGATCCAGCCGCCCCGTGGGTTCGGCGAGAACCCCGTGGCGATCTACCACGACCCGGAGATGGCGCCGAGCCACCACTACCTGGCGGCCTACCGCTGGATCGCGGCCGACCGGGCCGACGGCGGCTTCGGGGCCCACGCGGTGGTGCACCTCGGCAAGCACGGCTCGATGGAGTGGCTGCCCGGCAAGAACGCCGCGCTGTCGGCGGACTGCGCGACCGACGCGGTCGCGGGCGACCTCCCGCTGGTCTACCCGTTCCTCGTCAACGACCCGGGCGAGGGCGCGCAGGCGAAGCGCCGCGCCCACGCCACGATCGTCGACCACCTGGTGCCGCCCATGGCGCGGGCCGAGGCGTACGGCGACATCGCCCGCCTCGAGCAGCTGCTCGACGAGTACGGCAACATCGCCGCGATGGACCCGGGCAAGCTGCCCGCGATCCGCGGCGAGATCTGGACGCTCATGCAGGCCGCCCAGATGCACCGCGACCTCGGGCTGGACGAGCGTCCCGAGGACGACGACTTCGACGACTTCATCCTCCACGTCGACGGCTGGCTCTGCGAGGTCAAGGACGCCCAGATCCGCGACGGTCTCCACGTGCTCGGCGGTGCTCCCCAGGGCGAGGCTCGGGTCAACCTCGTGCTCGCCATCCTGCGGGCCACCCAGGTGTGGGGTGGCCAGGCGGGCGCCGTACCGGGCCTGCGGGCGGCCCTCGGCCTCCCGACGGGGGCCGGCAAGGAGCCGACCACCGCGGAGGTGGACGCCGTCGAGACGCGGGCCCGGGCCCTCGTGCTCGGCCTGGAGGAGCGGGGTTGGGACCCGGCCGCCGTGCCGGAGGTCGTCGCGGCGCTCGAGGGCGACGCCGACCCGGCGGTCGCGCAGGTGCTGACGTTCGCCGCGACCGAGGTCGTGCCGCGCCTGGCGCGCACCACCGACGAGCTGACGGCGGTGCTGCACGCACTCGGTGGCGGGTACGTGCACGCGGGTCCGTCGGGATCGCCCCTGCGTGGCCTCGTCAACGTGCTGCCGACCGGCCGCAACTTCTACACGGTCGACCCGCGCGCCGTGCCGTCGCGCCTGGCCTACCAGACCGGCGCCGCGATGGCGGAGTCGCTGCTGGCCCGCCACCGCGAGGACACGGGGGAGTGGCCCGCCTCCGTCGGTCTCTCCGCCTGGGGCACGTCGGCGATGCGCACCAGCGGCGACGACGTGGCCGAGGTGCTCGCGCTCCTCGGCGTGCGCCCGACCTGGGACGAGATGTCACGCCGGGTCAACGGCCTCGAGCCGGTGCCCCTCGACGAGCTGGGCCGGCCGCGCATCGACGTGACGCTGCGCATCTCCGGCTTCTTCCGCGACGCGTTCCCGCACGTGGTGGAGATGCTCGACGACGCGGTGCGCCTGGTGGCCGAGCTCGACGAGCCGGCCGAGCTCAACTTCGTGCGCGCCCACGCCCAGGCCGACCTCGCCCGCCACGGCGACGAGCGCCGGGCCACGACCCGCATCTTCGGCTCCGCGCCGGGGGCCTACGGCGCCGGTGTGCTGCAGGCGATCGAGTCGGGGAACTGGCGCACCGACGACGACCTCGCGGAGGTCTACACGGCGTGGGGCGGCTTCGCCTACGGCCGCGACCTCGGCGGCGTCGCGGCGACGGAGGACATGCAGGAGAACTACAAGCGCATCGCCGTCGCGGCGAAGAACCTCGACACCCGCGAGCACGACATCGCGGACTCGGGCGACTACTTCGAGTACCACGGCGGCATGGTCGCCACCGTCCGCGCGCTGACGGGCACCGCACCGCGGGCGTACGTCGGTGACTCGACCTCGCCCGACGCGGTCCGCACCCGCTCGCTCGCCGAGGAGACGGCGCGCGTCTTCCGGGCGCGCGTCGTCAACCCGCGCTGGATCTCGGCGATGCAGCGCCACGGCTACAAGGGCGCGTTCGAGCTCGCGGCGACGGTCGACTACCTGTTCGGCTTCGACGCGACGGCCGGCGTGGTGCGCGACGACATGTACGAGTCGCTCGCCCGCGCCTACGTGCTCGACGAGGGCGTGCAGGCCTTCCTGCGCCAGTCGAACCCGTGGGCGCTGCGCGGCATGGTGGAGCGGCTCTCCGAGGCGGCCGACCGCGGCATGTGGGCCGAGCCGGACCCCGAGGTCATCGCGGCCATGCAGCAGGTCTACCTCGAGGTCGAGGGCGAGATCGAGGACCGGTGAACCCGTCGTGAGCCAGCGCCGCCTCCACGTCGTCGGCCTCGGCTGCGGCGACCCCGCGCAGCTGACCGGCCAGGCGGTCGCGGCGCTGCGCGGGGCGGCCTACGCGCTCGCCCCGCGTAAGGACCGCGGCGCCGGCGACGACCCGCTCCTCGCCGTACGACGTGCCCTCCTCGCCGAGGTCGCCCCGGGTCTCGAGGTGGTCGAGGTCACCGACCCCGAGCGCGACCGGTCGGCGCGCGTCGCGGGTGACGCCGCGGCGTACCGGGGTGCGGTGGCGGACTGGCACGCGGCGCGGACCGCGGCGTACGAGCGGGTGCTCCTCGAGCGGCCCGGCGACGTGGCGCTGCTGGTGTGGGGCGACCCGGCGTTCTACGACTCGACGCTGCGGATCGTCGACGCGGTGCTGGCGCGGGGCGCGGTGACGGCGGAGGTCGTGGTGGTGCCGGGCATCTCGAGCCTGCAGCTGCTGGCCGCGGCCCACCGCATCGTGCTGCACGAGGTGGGCCAGCCGATCACCGTGACCACGGGGCGGCGGCTGCGCGAGGCGGTCGACGGCGGCGCCGACAACGTGCTCGTCATGCTCAACGCGTCGCTCGACCTGGCCGGGCTCGAGGACTGGACGATCTGGTGGGCGGCCAACCTGTCCGCGCCCAGCGAGCGGCTCGTCGCGGGACGGGTCGGCGACGTGCTCGGCGACGTGCTCGCGGCGCGCGCGGCGGCGAAGGCCGAGGCCGGGTGGGTCATGGACGCCTACCTGCTGCGGGCGCCGGGGGCCTGACGGGTGCGGGACGGACCGGAGAGACCGGCTGAGCTCGACGCGCTGCTGGCCGCCGTCGACGCCGTGCACGCGGCTGACGCGCGCTTCGCGACGTGGCCGGACCCGTGGGACGGCCCGCCGTCCGACGACGCCTACCGCCGGGTCACGGACCCGGAGCGCTACCGCACGGTCGGCGCGCGGGTCGAGGCGTGGTGCCGCGTGCTCGTGGAGGCGGGCCTCGGCGTGCGGGAGCCGGCGGTCGTGCCCTGGGGCTGGACGCCCACGAACGGGCCGGAGGACCTCATCCGGTTGCGACCCGCCGTCGACGGCGCGCTGCCGCTGCTGCTCGACGTCGGATCGACCGGCGTGCAGGGCGACAACGTCCGGATCGGGGTCGGTGAGCCGGCGGTGGAGGTGGCGATGGTCCCGCAGTGCGGCTGCGACGCCTGCGACGACGGGTCGGAGGAGCTGCTCGACGCGGTCGACCGTGTCGTCGGCTCGGTCGTGGCGGGCGTGCTGGTGCACGAGTCCGGCGACGGGTGGTCGAGGACGGTGACCCCCGAGGGGTGGTCCACGTCCAACGCCGACCGGGCTGACGCCGAGCGGGCGGAGGCCGAGCGCACCGGCCGTCGGCGGTGGCGGACCGTCGCCGGGTCCGCGTGGTGGAGCTGACCGGGACGAGCGGACCTCGCCGGTGACAGATCTGCGGAACGGATGCCGTCGGGAGGCCGCGAAAGGGGCACGAACGACGTCGGATCAGCCCCCGTCGCTGTCGTCCGTGACCCTTTCCGGGAGGGGCCTCGCACCACGCGTCGTTCAGGCCCCGGGGTCGTGGCGATCGAGCACAGATCTGCGGAACAGATGCCCACGGGAGGCACGCCGAACTGCGTTTGTTCCGCAGGACTCCGGGGCGGCGGCCTCAGCCCCAGCCAAGCTCGTCGGGTGGGTACCTCCAGGTGTTCCACGACGGCCCCACGGTGACGAGCAGCCCGTGGTCGGGCACGCGGCGTACCCGCCCCTCGACCTCCACCTCCGCGAGACCGGCGCGGACGCGGCAGACCTTGGCGCGGAAGTCGCGGGTCTCCGCGTTCAGCCAGTTGACCGTCTCCAGCCCGTCCGTGTGCCGGGTCGCGGGGTCGTCGAGACGCTCGCCCGCGGTGGCGGCGCCGATGTCCAGCGTGCGCCACCCGCGCTCGCCCGCCACGTGCACCGCGAGCACGAGGGTCTGCAGGTGGGTCGACTGCACGAGGAACACGTCGGCCCGGAGGTCGCCGTTCCGGTCGTTGAGGAGGTGGCGCGTGGTGGGGTACGGCGCGAGCGCGCCCATCTCCTCGTCGCGCACCCAGCGGCCGATGGCGTCGAGCAGGCCGTCGAACGCGTGGCCCTTGTTCTCGCGCTCGGCAATCCGGAACGGGGCCACCTGGCGTGGCTCCCGCAGGTCGTCGCCCGACGGGGGCGGCGCCGAGACGATCCGCAGCCGGTCGTCCGGATGCCGCGGATGCTCGGCCTCGAACCGCGCCTGCGCCTGACGCTGCAGCTCCGCCATCTCCTCGTCCGAGGGCATGGTGTCGTCACCGTCGTCGCTACGGGCGATCACGACCGAGACGAACGATCCGCTGACGTCGCCGGGCTCACCGTCGTCGACAACGTACGGAGCCATCTCAGCCACCGGGCCGTCGAGATCGATCAAGGAGGTCGGTGGCCGCCAGGGCGACTCCTCCGGACCCAGCGGTCGCACGACGGCGGGCTGACCGCCGCGCGCCTTGTGCCAGTACGCCGCGTCCTCGGTCGTCGTCCGGAGGATCGCGTCGGGGCCGGGTGGAGCGGGCCAGAGCTCGAGGAGGTAGCTGTCCCGCACTCCCTCACCCACGAAGTCCCGGGCGGCGTCCCGCCCGCGGGCGGAGACTCGCAACCGGTAGTGCCCCGGAGCGATGTCGAGCGGTCCGCTGTCGTCGTACCCCCACGAGGTCCAATGCGGTGCGGGCTCGTCGAGCGGCAGCACGGGCACCTCCGTCGACACCTCGACGACGTCCTCCCACTCGGGCTCGGGATCGGCTGGTGCGTTGTCGCGGGCGACGATGCGCACGCGGGCCTCGTCGGGCAGGCAAGACGCGAGCGTCAGGTAGACCCGCCCCGGCCAGCCCGCCCCGACGAGGCCGTTGGCCTGGCCCCCGAACATGACGTCGTCGTCGAACTCGTCCATCGCGGCGGGATCCCACACGAGGTCGAGCTGTCCATAGCTGGTGCACAGCACCCGGTCCAGCAGCACCCGTTCCATGGCGTCATCCCAGCACCTCGCCGGTCCGCGGCGCAGCACTTCACAGCACACCCCGACGCCCGTCTCAGCGGACCTGAAGGATCACCCGGCACCGTCGAGGGCACCCGACCCCGCCGACCGAGGAGCCCCGATGACGTCGTTCCCCGTCCCGCCCGACCCCGCCCCACGCCCGGCCGACCACAGCGACCACAGCGACCTCGTCGTCGTCGGCGGTGTGCCGGGCGCCGGCAAGTCCACGGTGATCGCGAGCGTCGCCCAGGCCCCCGGGGTGGCGGCGCTCGATCCAGACCAGCTCCGCGCTCCGGTGGCGAGGCGTTGGCCGGCGGTGCCGCCGCGGGCGTACCGCTGGGCGATCCACACCGTCCACACGGTCCTCGTGTGGGCGGCGGTCCTCGCGGGGCCGCGCCTGCTCCGGCACTGGCCGGGCCGTGCGGCCCGCGTCCTGCTGCTCCACGAGACCGCGACCCGCCACACCCGTCGCCGTCTGCTCCTCCGTGCTGCCGTACGACGCGGCTGGCGCCCCACCCTGCTCCTCGTCGACGCCACCCGCGACGAGGCGATCGCCGGGCAGCAGGCCCGCGGGAGGGTGGTGCACCCGCTGGCGTTCGACCGGCACTGGACGCGGTGGACCGACCTGCGGTCCGCACAGATCCTCCGTCAGCTGGACGGTGCGGAGGAGCCGTGGGACACCCGCCTCGTCCCGCGGGGCTTCGCGGTGCCGGTGCTCGTCGCCGCCGTCGGCGTCGGAGCGCTCACCGCCGCCGCTTGACAGAGTCGTGGGGGGGGGGGGGGGGGGGCGGGGGGGCGGGGGGGGGGGGGGGGGGCGGCGGGGGGGGGGGGGGCCCCCCCCCCCCCCCCCCCCCCCCCCCCCCCCCCCCCCCCCCCCCCCCCCCCCCCCCCCCCCCCCCCCCCCCCACGACTCGGACCAGGGCCAGGAGGTCAGCAGCACCGCCCCTGCGCTGAGTGCTCGCGCAGGTGGTCGCGGTGCCGCTCGAACTCGCGCCGCGACATCGGCGAGGTGCCGTCGGCGGCGCAGGCCGCGACGTACGCGTCCCAGCGGGACTCGCCGCTGAACTCCCGGAGGTACCAGCGCACCCCGGCCACGGCGCGACGCAGTGCGGTCACGACCGCGTCCCCGCGGTCGTCGAGCGCTCCGCCTCCCACGCGGCGAGCTCGGCCTTCTCCTCCTTCGTCGCCACGAAGTCGGCGGGCGCGACGATCTCGGACGGGACCGCAGGCACCTCGGTGGTCGGCAGCGAGCCCGCGCGCACCGCCTTCACCCAGATGAGGACCGCGTTGGCGACGATGACGATCACCAGCAGGGCGAAGGTTGCCTGCAGCACGCCGTTCGTCGTGGAGTTGCGGATGATGACGTCCATCTGGTCGGCGTTCGTCGCCGCCCCGCGCAGCTCCCCGGCGTCGCGGGCGGTGCGCGTCGCGTCGGCCTGCGCGAAATACCCGATGGCCGGGTTGTCCGAGAAGACCTTCTGGTACGACGCGGTCATCGTCACCACGAGGTCCCAGGCCAGCGGGATGCCGGGCACCCAGACCCACTTCAGCCAGCCGTGCTTGAGGAAGAGGGTCACGCACAGGGTGAGGGCGATGGCCGCCAGCAGCTGGTTGGCGATGCCGAACAGCGGGAACAGCTGGTTGATGCCGCCGAGCGGGTCGGTGACGCCGACGTACAGCATGTAGCCCCAGCAGGCGACGACCACGGCCGAGGCGCCCCAGGCGGCCGGCTTCCACGACGTGTCGCCGAACTTGGGCCAGACGTTGCCGATGGTGTCCTGCAGCATGAAGCGGCCCACGCGCGTGCCGGCGTCGACCGCGGTCAGGATGAAGAGGGCCTCGAACATGATCGCGAAGTGGTACCAGAACGCCGCGAGCCCGCCGCCGAACGCGGTGTCGAAGATCTGCGAGATGCCGAACGCCAGCGTGGGTGCGCCGCCCGTGCGGGAGATCAGCTCCTCCTCGACGGAGGCGGCCGCCGCGTTGAGCGCGTCCGGCGTGATGGAGAAGCCCAGCGTCGCCACGAACTCCGAGGCCGACGCGGCGTCGCCGCCGGTCGCACCGACGGGGGAGTTCATCGCGAAGTAGAGGCCCGGGTCGATGACGCACGCGGCGATGAGCGCGGAGATCGCCACGAACGACTCCATGAGCATGCCGCCGTAGCCGATCATCTTGACCTGTCGCTCCTTGGCGACGAGCTTCGGCGTCGTGCCCGACGAGATGAGGGCGTGGAACCCCGACAGCGCGCCGCAGGCGATGGTGATGAAGAGGAAGGGGAAGAGCTTGCCGGCGAAGACCGGGCCCTCGCCCGACGACGCGAACGGCGTCACGGCGTCGGTCGACAGCACCGGGTTCGCCAGCACGAGGCCGACGGCCAGCAGGATGATGACGCCGACCTTCATGAACGTCGACAGGTAGTCGCGGGGCGTCAGCAGCATCCACACCGGGAGGATCGAGGCGACGAAGCCGTAGCCGACGAGCAGCAGCGTCAACGTCTCCTTGTCGAGCGTCAGCGCCTCGCCGAGGCCCCACGTCTCGACGTACCCGCCGCCGATGATCGCGAGCAGCAGCAGCACGACGCCGATGCCCGTCGTCTCGAGCACCCGCCCGGGTCGCAGGTAGCGCAGGTAGAAGCCCATGAACAGCGCGATCGGGATCGTCAGGCCGATGGAGAAGACGCCCCAGGGCGACTCGGCGAGCGCGTTGACCACGACCAGCGACAGCACCGCCAGGATGATGATCATGATGGCGAACACGGCGATGAGCGCCGCGGTGCCGCCGACGACGCCGATCTCCTCGCGGATCATCTGGCCGAGGCTCTTGCCGTCGCGCCGCATCGAGAAGAACAGCACGACCATGTCCTGCACGGCGCCGGCGAAGATGACGCCGACGATGATCCAGATCGTGCCGGGCAGGTAGCCCATCTGCGCCGCCAGCACGGGGCCGACCAGGGGGCCGGCTCCGGCGATCGCCGCGAAGTGGTGGCCGAAGAGCACGCGGCGGTCGGTGACCTCGAAGTCGGCGCCGTTCTCGAGCCGTTCCGCGGGGGTGGCCCGGCGGTCGTCGAGCTTCAGCACCTTGCGCCCGATGAAGCGCGCGTAGAAGCGGTAGGCGATCGCGTAGGAGGCCAGCGCCGCGAAGAGGATCCAGAGCGCGGAGACCTCCTCGTCACGGCTGAGGGCGAGCACCGTCCAGCAGGCGGCACCGACGACGGCGACGAGCACCCAGACGGCGATGCTCGCGGGTGAGGGACGGGACGAGCGGGATGGAGGGGCGGCGGTCGACGTCGACATGGGCACTCCCGAGGGGCCGGTGGAGGGGACAGAGCACGCTACCCCGTCCGCGGCGGCGGGGGAGCGTCCCTAGGCTGGCGGCGTGGCTGCTCCTCTCGTCGTCGGGTTCGACCTCGACATGACGCTCATCGACACCGTCCCCGGCTTCGCCGCGACCCTGGAGGCACTGGGGGCCGAGCTGGGTGTCGCGCTCCCGATCGCCGAGCTCACCGAGAGGCTCGGTCCGCCGCTCGACGCGCTCCTCGGCCCCTACGTGCCGGCCGACCGGCTCGCCGAGGCGGGCGACCGCTTCCGGGCGCTCTACCCCGAGCTCGCCGTCACCAGCGTCCCCGCCCTGCCCGGCGCGCACGAGGCGCTCGCCGCCGTGCGGCGGCACGGCGGCCGCATCCTGCTCGTCACCGGCAAGTACGCGCCGAACGCGCAGCGCCACGTCGACCACCTCGGCCTCGACGTCGACCACCTGGAGGGCTGGGTCTGGGGCGTCCTCAAGGGCGAGGCGCTCCGCGAGCACGGGGCGCAGGTGTACGTCGGCGACCACGTCCACGACGTCGAGGGTGCCCACGCGGCGGGCGTCACCAGCGTGTCCGTGCTGACGGGCGGCTGCGACGAGGCCGAGCTGCGGGCCGCCGGCACCGACGTGGTGCTCCCCGACCTGCGGGCGTTCCCCGCCTGGTTGGACGAGCACGTCCTCGCGCTCACCGGATAGGCTCGGTCCTGCGGCCGGGCTGGTGTGCCCGGCTGCTGTGCGTCCCGGGCGTTCCCGGGGGACTCGAGAGGGGTGGAGGACGGTGCCGACCGGCAAGGTGAAGTGGTACGACGCGGCGAAGGGCTTCGGGTTCCTGTCGACCGACGCCGGGCAGGACGTCCACGTCCGCGCCGAGGCGCTGCCGGACGGCGTCACCACGTTGAAGGCCGGCACCCGCGTCGAGTTCGGCATCGCGCAGGGGCGCCGCGGCGACCAGGCGCTGCAGGTGCGCCTGCTCGACGCCCCGGCCTCGGTGTCGCGGAACGTCGCCCGTGCCGCCCGCAAGAAGCCCGACGAGATGACGACGATCGTCGAGGACCTCATCACGCTGCTGGACCGCGTCGGCGAGACCTACCGCCACGGCCGCCACCCCGACGCGCGCACCGCCGCCCCGACGGCGAAGCTGCTGCGCGCGCTCGCCGACGAGCTCGACCGCAGCGCCTGACCGCCGCTCACGCAGCCGTACGACGCGGGCTCAGCGCGCGTCGTACGGCTGGGTCGGCACGTCGGTCTCGTACGGCGCGGTCGGCGCCGCCCGGGGAGCCGGGTCCGGGGCCGGGGCCGGTGCGGGGGCCGGAGCGGGGGCCGGTGCCGGTGCCGGTGCCGGGGCCTTGCGGCGGCTCGACGCGTCGCGGGCGCGGGTGCCGAGCACGAAGACCGCCCAGGCGACGAGCACCGCGGCGGCGATCCACAGCCCGAGGTTGCCGGGGTCGAGGGGCACGGCGATGCCCACGAAGCCGCCGATCACCCACGCGAACTGGAGCATCGTGTCGGAGCGGGCCAGCGCGCTGGTGCGCACCCGCTCGTGCACGTCGTGCTGGATGGTCGAGTCGAGGGAGAGCTTCGACAGCGACTGCGCGAGGCCTGCGGTGAGGCCGAGCAGCGCGAGCGTCAGCACGCCGTAGAACAGTGCGGCCGTCGTCGCCATCGCCGCCGCGGCGACCAGGGCGAGCACCACGGTGATGGCCGGGTTCACCTTCTTCAGCATCGACGCCAGGGCGATGCCCAGGGTGTTGCCGAGGCCGGCGGCTCCCACGACGAGCGCGAAGAGCACCTCGGTGCGCCACCCCTCGAAGGGGTTCGTCGTCAGCAGAAACGCCATGAACATGGTGAGGAAGCCCGACAGCCACCGCGGTCCGCAGTTCGCGCGCAGCGCGAAGGCGACCGAGGCGGGCATCCGCAGCGCGGCACGCCGGCGGTTCCCCGGGTCCTTGGCCATGCTCTGCGCCGAGTCGTCGGTCCGCAGCGAGAGGCGGGTCTCGCCCGCGTCGGAGTCCACCCGCGCCGGGAGCAGGATCGCCAGCACCGTCGCGATGATGAAGACGACGAACGCGTAGCGGAGCGACCACTCCGCGCCGGCCAACGACGCCAGACCGGCGAAGGGTGCCGAGACGGCGGCACCGACGACGCCCGCCAACGACACCCGTCCGTTCGACTTCACGAGGGTCAGCCCCGTGGGCACGAGCCGGGGGACGGCGGCGTTGCGGGCCACGCCGTAGGCCTTCGACGAGACGAGCACGCCGAGCGCCGCCGCGAAGAGCCACGTCGACTCGGTCGCCACCGCTCCGGCGAGCACCCAGCAGAGGAAGGCGCGGATCGCCATCGTGCCGCCGATGGCCCAGCGGCGACCGTGGCTGAAGCGGTCGAGGAACGGTCCGATCAGCGGCGCCACGATCGCGAACGGGAGCATGGTGAGCCCGAGGAACAGGGCGACCTGGCCGCGGGCCTCCCCGGTGGGGACCTGGAAGAACAGAGTGCCCGCCAGCGAGATGGCGACCGCCGCGTCGCCGGCGGCGTTGACGGCGTGCAGCTCGATGAGCCGCGAGAGCCCGCTGTCGCCGGCGCCCTCCGCGTGGGAGGCCCGCCGCGCCTGGAGGAACGTGAAGCGCCCGAACCGCCCGGTGGCCCGCGCCACGACCGCGACCCCGTGCCCGGTCGCCTTGGCCGTCCGGGCGGCGATCTCCGCGGG
This sequence comes from Nocardioides zeae, assembly GCF_010686755.1. Lineage (GTDB taxonomy): Bacteria > Actinomycetota > Actinomycetes > Propionibacteriales > Nocardioidaceae > Nocardioides > Nocardioides zeae. Next base: position 169,311 of record NZ_JAAGXA010000010.1, read on the forward strand.
CCGCGCGGTCTCGCCCGCGCCGCTGCCGTCGGGAGGAGGCGGGGGGAGCTGCTCGGGACCGGGCTGGGGCTGGTCGCCGTACGGCGTGCTCATGGCGGGGCCCTCCTCGTCAGGACCGTCGGACCGCCCCGGGGGGAGGGTCGCGCCGGGATGCGGGTGCTGGCGCTCCATCCTGCCACCTGCTCGGGTGGGGCAGCCGGTCCTGCGGCCCCGCCGGGACACGGCCCGGCGGGATGCGTCATGATCGGACCGTGAGCACGACCGCACCCGCGCACGCCCAGGAGCACGAGCCGTCCCACGAGCCCGCCCGCTCGCGGTCGGTGGACGGTGCGCTCGCTCGCGCCGTCGAGGTCGCCCGCGCGGCCCTGCTCGAGCAGGTCCCGGCGTCCGACGTGGGGGACCACCTGGAGGCGGTCCCCGAGGGCGACCGGGTCGTCACCCACTCCTTCGCCTGCCGTCGGGCGGGCTACCGCGGCTGGCGCTGGTCGGTGACCATCGCGCGCGCGTCCCGCCAGCGCACGGCCACCGTCGACGAGGTCGTGCTCCTCCCCGGCGACGAGGCCATCGTGGCGCCCGCGTGGGTGCCCTGGAACGAGCGGGTGCGCCCCGGCGACCTCACTCCCGGCGTGCTCCTGCCGGTGGACGAGGACGACCCGCGTCTCGTGCCCACCTACTCGTTCGGCGACGACGTGGACGAGACCCTCGACGCCACCCTCGACGACGACGACCGCGCCCAGGTGCGGCGCGTCGCCAAGGAGCTGGGTCTCGGCCGCGTCCGCACGCTCTCGGTGGAGGGGCGCGACCTGGCGGCGGAGCGCTGGTACGAGGGCGACGGTGGGCCGCACGCCCCCATCGCGAAGTCCGCGCCCGACGCCTGCACCTCGTGCGGGTTCCTCGTGCGCCTCGCGGGCCCGCTGTCGACGATGTTCGGCGTCTGCGCCAACGGCAACGCCAACGACGACGGCCGCGTGGTCTCCCTCGACCACGGGTGCGGCGCCCACTCCGAGGTGCAGATCGCGCGCAAGAACCTCCCGGCGCCGCTGCCGGACCCGGTGGTCGACGAGCTGACGCTCGACGACCTCGAGCGCTTCTGAGCCCCGCTCAGTCGCCGACGGACGCGGGCCCCGCGTCCGTGTCGGCCACGGCGGGGTCGACCCCGCCGGCGTCCACGCGCGTGCGGCGCCGCCGTCGGCAGTACTCCAGGCCGAGCAGGCCCAGGCCCAGGCCGGTGAGGCACGTCCACAGCACCCAGACGTCGTCGGACTCGGCGAGCCGGGAGTAGAAGGGGAGCAGGCCGACGAAGGCCAGGCCCCACAGTGCGCAACCGACCTGCACGGTCCACACGCCGTCGACGTCGAGCGGCTCGACGTCGGCCACGATGTAGGTGCGCCGCCCGATCTCGTGCTGGGCCGGCTGGTCGTCGCGCAGTTCCACGTCCGCCAGCGTAGGACATGGGCGACGCCCCGCCGGCGGGAGCACCGACCACGTCGCCACCCGCAGGACGTCATGCGCGGCGGCGGCCCGGAGCGCCGGACCGCATGACGTCCCGGTACGGCGCGGGTTCCGGATCCGCCACCTGCACAGCGCCGGGCGACCGACGAGGAATAGTTGCCCAAGGTAATGAGTTAGGCTCATCGTCATGCCACCCACCATCCAACGTGTCGCGCGCACCGACGCGGGTCTCGCCGCCGAGCTCCGCGTCGCGGTGATGCGTCTGCGCCGCCGGCTCGCCAACGAGCGGGAGCCGGGCAACGACCTCGGCATCGGGGTCATGGCCGTGCTGGGCTGCCTGCACCGCAACGGGGAGCTGAGCGTCGGCGAGCTCGCCGCCTTCGAGCGGGTCCAACCGCCCTCGATGACCCGCGCGGTCCGCAAGCTCGAGGAGAAGGGGTACGTCGCGCGCCGGTCCCACGAGACCGACGGCCGCCTGGTGCTCGTCTCCCTGACCGACGAGGGGCGGGCGCTCGTGCTCGCCGACCGCCGCCGCCGCGACGAGTGGCTGGCGAGCCGGCTGCGTGCCCTGACCCCCGAGGAGCGCGCCACGCTGCGCGCCGCCGCCCCGATCCTCGACCGCCTGGCCGCCGAGGACTGACCACCACGAACGCCGCCGTCCCCACCGACCCTGCGAGGAGCCCCCACCGAGTGAGCCCGACCTTCCGTTCCCTGCGCAACCCGAACTACCGCCTGTACGCCGCCGGCGGCATCGTCTCCAACACCGGCACCTGGATGCAGCGGATCGCGCAGGACTGGTTGGTGCTCGCCGTGGCGGCGAACGGTGCCACGGCCCTCGGCATCACGACGGCGCTGCAGTTCCTGCCGATCCTGCTGCTGTCGCCGTACGCCGGCGTGGTCGCCGACCGCTTCCCCAAGCGCCGGCTGCTGCAGGTCACCCAGGTCATGATGGCGGCGCCGTCGCTCGTGCTCGGCGTGCTCGCGGTGACGGGCGCGGTCGAGGTGTGGCACGTCTACCTGCTGGCGTTCGTCTTCGGCATCGGCACGGCGTTCGACGCCCCGGCCCGCCAGTCCTTCGTCAGCGAGATCGTGGACGAGGACGACCTCACCAACGCCGTCGGCCTCAACTCGGCGTCGTTCAACGCCGCCCGCCTCGTCGGGCCCGCGCTCGCCGGCGTGCTGATCGCGGCCCTGGGCGGGGGAGTGGAAGGCACGGGCTGGGTCATCCTCGTCAACGCGCTCACCTACCTGCCGGTGGTGGCGGTGCTGCAGCGCCTCGACGTCGCCGCGCTGCACAGCCCGGAGCGCACGCCGCGCGGTCCGGGCGCGGTGCGCGAGGGGCTCCGCTACGTGCGCCGCCGGCCCGACCTCATGCTCGTGCTGGCCGTCGTGTTCTTCGCGGGCACGTTCGGGCTCAACTTCTCCATCACCTCGGCCCTCATGGTCACGGAGGTCTACGGGCGGGACTCGGCCGCCTACGGCATCGTGGGCTCGGCCGTCGCGGTGGGCTCGCTGTCCGGAGCGCTGCTGGCCGCCAGCCGCACGACGGTCCGGCTGCGGCTCGTGGTGGGTGCGGCGCTGGTGTTCGGCACCACCGTCATCCTCTCGGGCCTGCTCCCGACGTACTGGACCTACGTCGTCTTCGCCCCGGTCGTCGGCCTGACCGCGCTCACCATGATCACCGCGGCCAACGCCCGCATGCAGATCGCCACGGACGCCCCGCTGCGCGGCCGCGTCATGGCCCTCTACATGATGATCTTCATGGGGGGCACGCCCCTGGGTGCGCCCGTCATCGGGTGGATCGGGAGCGAGTACGGCGCGCGTTGGACCCTCGTTGTCGGAGGATCCGCGACGGTCCTCGGCGTGCTGCTCTCGTTGGCGCTGCTGGGGCACCTCCAGGGGGCCTGGGGACGCGTTTTGACCCCTCTCCGGCGAGCCGGTAGCCTCGGTCCTCGTGTCTGGGACGACCAGGCCGTCCAGCGTGCCGTGAACTCACCCGACACGCCCGACCGCGGGGGCGACTCCGCGAGGGGACGGCTCGGTGACGCCGGGCGACGCACCACCACGCATCACCGTCGTGCCCGGCAGAGTGTCGGGCACTGAGAGCGAACAAGAGAGGGAACCACCAGGTGCCCACCATTCAGCAGTTGGTCCGCAAGGGCCGCCAGGACAAGGTGTCGAAGAACAAGACGCCTGCCCTGAAGGGATCGCCCCAGCGACGCGGTGTGTGCACCCGCGTCTACACCACGACCCCCAAGAAGCCGAACTCCGCGCTGCGCAAGGTCGCGCGTGTGCGTCTGAGCTCGCAGGTCGAGGTCACCGCCTACATCCCCGGTGAGGGCCACAACCTCCAGGAGCACTCGATCGTGCTCGTCCGTGGTGGTCGTGTGAAGGACCTCCCGGGTGTCCGCTACAAGGTCATCCGTGGTGCGCTCGACACCCAGGCCGTCAAGAACCGCAAGCAGGCGCGCAGCCGCTACGGCGCGAAGAAGGAGAAGGGCTGATGCCGCGCAAGGGTCCCGCCCCGAAGCGTCCGATCGACGTCGACCCGGTCTACGGGTCGCCCCTCGTCTCGCAGCTCGTGAGCAAGGTGCTCATCGACGGCAAGAAGCAGGTCGCCCAGCGCATCGTCTACAGCGCCCTCGAGGGTGCGCGTGAGAAGACCGGCACCGACCCGGTCGTCACGCTGAAGCGTGCGCTCGACAACGTGAAGCCGGCCATCGAGGTCAAGTCCCGCCGCGTCGGCGGTGCGACCTACCAGGTGCCGATCGAGGTCAAGCCGGGCCGCAGCACGACGCTGGCCCTGCGCTGGCTCGTGGGCTACGCGAAGGACCGTCGCGAGAAGACGATGTCCGAGCGCCTCATGAACGAGATCCTCGACGCGAGCAACGGCCTCGGTGCCGCTGTGAAGAAGCGCGAGGACACGCACAAGATGGCCGAGTCCAACAAGGCCTTCGCGCACTACCGCTGGTGATCGAGCGTCGGCGCCCCGGTCCGCCGGGGCGCCGACGCCCACCAACGCCCTGCACCATCCAGCCCACACTTCGTTAGGAACTGACTTCAGTGGCTGTCGACATCACCACGGACCTCACCAAGGTCCGCAACATCGGCATCATGGCGCACATCGACGCCGGCAAGACCACCACCACCGAGCGGATCCTGTTCTACACCGGCATCAGCTACAAGATCGGTGAGGTCCACGACGGCGCCGCCACGATGGACTGGATGGAGCAGGAGCAGGAGCGCGGCATCACGATCACGTCGGCCGCGACGACCTGCTGGTGGAAGGACCACCAGATCAACATCATCGACACCCCGGGCCACGTGGACTTCACGGTCGAGGTCGAGCGCTCGCTGCGCGTCCTCGACGGTGCGGTCGCGGTGTTCGACGGCGTCGCCGGTGTCGAGCCCCAGTCCATGACCGTGTGGCGCCAAGCGAACAAGTACTCGGTGCCCCGCATGTGCTTCGTCAACAAGCTCGACCGCACGGGTGCGGACTTCTTCCGCTGCGTCGACATGATCGTCGAGCGCCTCAACTCGACCCCGCTGGTCCTGCAGATCCCGATCGGCGCGGAGTCCGACTTCCTCGGTGTCGTCGACCTCGTCGGCATGCGCGCGCTCACGTGGCGCGGCGAGACCACGATCGGTGAGGACTACACCGTCGAGGAGATCCCCGCCGAGCTGGCCGACCAGGCCGCCGAGTGGCGCGAGAAGCTGGTCGAGACGCTGGCCGAGGCCGACGACGAGATCATGGAGCGGTACCTCGAGGAGGGCGACGTCTTCGGCGTCGAGGAGCTCGAGACCGCGATCCGCCGCGCCACGCTCGCCGACAAGCTCAACCCGGTGCTCACCGGCACGGCGTTCAAGAACAAGGGCGTGCAGCCCCTGCTCGACGCGGTCATCAAGTACCTGCCGTCGCCGCTCGACATCGACGCGATCGAGGGCCACAAGCCCGGCGACGAGGACACCGCGATCCTGCGCAAGCCGGCCGACAGCGAGCCCTTCGCCGGCCTGGCGTTCAAGATCGCCTCCGACCCGCACCTCGGCAAGCTGACCTTCGTGCGCGTCTACTCGGGCAAGCTCGAGGCCGGCGCGACCGTGATCAACTCGGTCAAGGGCCGCAAGGAGCGGATCGGCAAGGTCTACCAGATGCACGCCAACAAGCGTGAGGAGATCGCGTCGGTCGGCGCCGGCCAGATCGTGGCCGTCATGGGCCTCAAGGACACGACGACGGGCGAGACCCTGTCCGACCCGTCCAACCAGGTCGTGCTCGAGTCGATGACGTTCCCGGCCCCGGTGATCGAGGTCGCCATCGAGCCGAAGACGAAGAGCGACCAGGAGAAGCTGGGCGTCGCCATCCAGCGTCTGTCGGAGGAGGACCCCACCTTCACCGTCAAGACGGACGAGGAGACCGGCCAGACGATCATCGCCGGCATGGGCGAGCTCCACCTCGACGTGCTCGTCGACCGCATGAAGCGCGAGTTCCGCGTCGAGGCGACCGTCGGCAAGCCGCAGGTGGCCTACCGCGAGACCATCCGCCGCAAGGTCGCGAACCACAGCTACACCCACAAGAAGCAGACCGGTGGTTCGGGCCAGTTCGCGAAGGTCGTCATCTCGATCGAGCCCAACATCGACCCCGAGACGGGCACCGGTGCGGGCTACGAGTTCGCGAACAACGTCAGCGGCGGTCGCGTGCCCCGCGAGTACATCCCCTCGGTCGACCAGGGTGCGCAGGAGGCCATGCAGTTCGGCGTCCTGGCCGGCTACCCGATGGTCGACGTGAAGATGTCGCTCGAGGACGGCGCCTACCACGACGTCGACTCGTCCGAGCTCGCGTTCAAGATCGCCGGCATCCAGGCGTTCAAGGAGGCCGCGCGGCAGGCCAAGCCCGTGCTGCTCGAGCCCGTGTTCGCCGTCGAGGTGACGACCCCGGACACGTTCCTGGGCACCGTCATCGGCGACATCAACTCGCGTCGTGGTCAGATCCAGACGCAGGAGGAGCGTCACGGCGACATGGTCGTGACGGCCCTCGTCCCGCTCTCCGAGATGTTCGGGTACGTTGGCGACCTGAGGTCCAAGACCTCCGGGCAGGCGTCGTACTCGATGGAGTTCGACTCGTACGCCGAGGTTCCCACGAACGTCGCCGACGAGATCATCAAGAAGGTCCGGGGCGAGTAGTCCTCAGCCCGGATCCTCGGCACACCGCAGCACCATCCACGAGTCAAGTAACAACCACACCAGGAGGAGCCCCCAGTGGCTAAGGCGAAGTTCGAGCGGACCAAGCCGCACGTCAACATCGGCACCATCGGTCACATCGACCACGGCAAGACGACGCTGACCGCGGCCATCACGAAGGTCCTGCACGACAAGCACCCGGACCTCAACGCGGCTTCGGCGTTCGACGAGATCGACAAGGCTCCCGAGGAGCGCCAGCGCGGCATCACGATCTCGATCGCCCACGTCGAGTACCAGACCGAGGCGCGCCACTACGCGCACGTCGACTGCCCCGGTCACGCCGACTACATCAAGAACATGATCACGGGTGCGGCGCAGATGGACGGCGCGATCCTGGTCGTGGCGGCGACGGACGGCCCGATGCCGCAGACGCGTGAGCACGTGCTGCTCGCCCGCCAGGTCGGCGTCCCCGCCCTGGTCGTGGCGCTCAACAAGTGCGACATGGTCGACGACGAGGAGCTCATCGAGCTCGTCGAGATGGAGGTGCGCGAGCTCCTCTCCGAGTACGAGTTCCCGGGCGACGACATCCCCGTGGTCCGCGTGGCGGCCTTCCCGGCGCTGCAGGGCGACGCCAAGTGGGGCGAGTCGATCATGGAGCTCATGGACGCGGTCGACGAGGCCATCCCGACGCCGGAGCGCGAGACGGACAAGCCGTTCCTCATGCCCGTCGAGGACGTCTTCACGATCACCGGTCGCGGCACCGTCATCACGGGTCGCATCGAGCGCGGCATCGTGAAGGTCGGTGAGGAGGTCGAGATCGTCGGCATCCGCGAGACCTCGCAGAAGTCGACCGTCACTGGCGTCGAGATGTTCCGCAAGCTGCTCGACGAGGGCCAGGCGGGCGAGAACGTCGGCCTGCTCCTCCGCGGCACGAAGCGCGAGGACGTCGAGCGCGGCATGGTCGTGATCAAGCCGGGCACGACGACCCCGCACACGAACTTCGAGGCGTCGGTCTACATCCTCTCCAAGGAGGAGGGCGGCCGTCACACGCCGTTCTTCAACAACTACCGCCCGCAGTTCTACTTCCGCACCACGGACGTCACCGGCGTCGTCACGCTGCCCGAGGGCACCGAGATGGTCATGCCCGGCGACAACACCGAGATGGCCGTCGAGCTGATCCAGCCCATCGCCATGGACGAGGGCCTGCGCTTCGCCATCCGCGAGGGTGGCCGCACCGTGGGCGCCGGTCGCGTCACCAAGATCACCAAGTGACCTCACGGTGATCACCGCCGTCTCCTGACGGCACCTGCACCACAGCGAGGCCCCGCTCCCACCAGGGAGCGGGGCCTTCGCCGTCCCGACCTCCGGAGGACCTGCATGACCGGCGCCGAGCCGCACCTGCCGCCCGCGCGGCCCCACCTCAAGACGACGCCCGACGGGCGCCGTCTGCGCGAGGTGCTCACCTACTCCCGTCGCGGCAGCCGGTTCACCCCGAGCCAGCAGGAGTCGTGGGACGCCCACCACGAGGCCTGGGTGATCCCCGACGACGCCGTGGACGGCGAGTTCCGGCTCGACGACTGGTTCGGGCGCGGGCCGGCCGACCGTGACGGGCTGATCATCGAGATCGGCTCCGGGATCGGCGAGGCGACGGCGGCCCTCGCGGCGGCCCGCCCGACGTACGACGTGCTCGCCCTCGAGGTGTGGCGGCCCGGCGTCGCCCACAGCCTCGGCCTGGTGGCCGCGGCCGGCGCCGCCAACGTGCGGTTCTGCAGCGTCGACGCCGTGTGGTTCCTGGAGCACGTCGTCGCCCCGGGCGCGCTCACGGAGGTGTGGACGTTCTTCCCCGACCCGTGGCCGAAGACCCGCCACCACAAGCGTCGACTCGTGACGCCGCCGCACGCGGCGCTCGTGGCGTCCCGCCTCGCGCCGGGCGGCACGTGGCGCCTCGCGACCGACTGGGCCGAGTACGCCGAGCAGATGCAGGAGGTGCTCGACGCCGAGCCCGCCCTCGTCGGCGGCCGGGTGGAGCGCTGGGCCGACCGTCCGGTGACGAAGTTCGAGCGCAAGGGCCTGGCGGTCGGGCGCGACATCGCCGACCTCGCCTACCGACGCCGCTGACCTGGGGGCGACGTCCTCCCGTCAAAAGTGGAAGGTGCCGGGAGGGTTCCCCCGGTCCGGCTCCTCGTGCCAGCCTCCTGGCAGTGACCTGCTCGGAGGTCACCCGCTGTCCAATCTCGGGACGGTGCCGAACGACGGTCGCCTCGAGCGGCCGCAGGGAGGATCGAGGACACATGCGCACCACCACGCGCGCCACGCTGGCGGGCATCCTGGCGGCCACCGCCACCGGAGCCGCCGGAGCACTGGCCGCGGCCCCCGCGGGGGCTGCCACGACGACGGGCGACGAGGTCGCCCCGCTCTACCTGGCCGAGGGCGACGCCATCGCCGGCCGCTACATCGTCATGCTGGAGGACGGCGCCTCGACGGCCGGTGCCCAGCGCACCGCTGCCGCCACCGGCGGCGACGTCGTCGCGACGTACGACGAGCTGGGCGGCTACGTCGCCGACCTGACCGCCACGGAGCTGGCGGCCGTGCGCAACGACCCGTCGGTCGCGCTCGTGCAGCAGGACGGCATCGTGACGACCGCCGACCTCGGCGCGGCGGCGACGCAGACCGGTGCGACCTGGGGTCTGGACCGGATCGACCAGCCGGACCTGCCGTTGGACGGGAGCTACACCTACGACGCGACGGGTGCCGGGGTGACGGCGTACGTCATCGACACCGGTAT
>NZ_JAAGXA010000011.1 GCF_010686755.1 Nocardioides zeae
CAGCCTGCCCAGCCGTCCCAGCCCGCTGCCCGTCCGGCGGCGCGTCCCGCCGCCCCGGCCCAGCCGTCGGCGCCGGCCGCGCGTTCCGGTGGCGCGGGTGCCCCCACGCCGGGCCGTCCCGGTCCGTCCGGCGGTGCCCCCTCCGGCGCGCCGCGTCCCGGCCCCGCCGGTGGCGGCTCGCGCCCGGGCCCCAAGGGCCCCGGCCCGCGTCCTGTCGGTCGTCCCGGCTCGCCGCGTCCCGGCAACAACCCGTTCGCCTCCAACCAGGGCATGGGCCGTCGTCCCGCCGCCCCGGCTGCCGGTGGCGGTGCGCCCGCCGGTGCGGGCAACGACCAGCGGCCGCCGCGGCCCCCGGCCGCCCGTGAGGGTGGCGCTCCGGGTCGTCCGGGCATGCCCCGTCCCAACCCGGCGATGATGCCGAAGTCCCCGGCCGCGTTCGGCTCGGGCCCCGGTGCCCGTCCGGCTCCCGGTCGTGGAGGCCCCGGCGGTCGTCCCGGTGGTCCGGGTCGCCCCGGCGGTCCCGGTCGTCCGGGTGGTGCTCCCGGTGGCGGCGGCGCCCCGGGCCGCGGTCCCGGTGGGTACGGCGGCGGCCCCGGTGCCGGTCGTCCCGGCGGTGGTCGTCCCGGCCAGCGTGGTGGCACCCAGGGTGCGTTCGGTCGCCCCGGTGGTCCGTCGCGTCGCGGTCGCAAGAGCAAGCGCGCTCGGCGTCAGGAGTTCGAGGCCATGCAGGCCCCGACGCTCGGCGTCAAGGGCGTGCGCAAGGGCAACGGCGAGACGATCCGTCTCTCCCGTGGCGCCTCGCTGACCGACTTCGCCGACAAGATCGGCGTCGACGCGGCCCAGCTGGTCCAGATGCTCTTCCACCTGGGCGAGATGGTCACGGCCACGGAGTCGGTCAACGACGACGTGCTGCAGCTCCTCGGCGACGAGCTCAACTACGAGGTGCAGGTCGTGTCCCCCGAGGACGAGGACCGCGAGCTGCTCGAGTCGTTCGACCTGGAGTTCGGCAGCGACGAGGGCGACGAGGACGACCTGGTCGTCCGCCCGCCGGTCGTCACCGTCATGGGTCACGTCGACCACGGAAAGACCAAGCTGCTCGACGCGCTCCGCAACGCCAACGTGGTGGACAAGGAGGCCGGTGGCATCACGCAGCACATCGGTGCCTACCAGGTCGCCACGACGGTGGACGGCGTCGACCGTCGCATCACGCTCATCGACACCCCGGGTCACGAGGCGTTCACCGCCATGCGTGCCCGTGGTGCCCAGGCGACCGACATCGCGATCCTGGTGGTCGCGGCGGACGACGGCGTGATGCCGCAGACGGTGGAGGCGTTCAACCACGCCAAGGCCGCCGGCGTGCCGATCGTGGTCGCGGTGAACAAGATCGACAAGCCGGACGCCGACCCGACGAAGGTCCGCGGTCAGCTGACGGAGTACGGCCTCGTTCCCGAGGAGTACGGCGGCGACACGATGTTCGTCGACGTCTCGGCCAAGGCGGGGCTCAACCTCGAGGGTCTCCTCGAGGCCGTCGTCCTCACGGCCGACGCCTCGCTCGACCTGCGGGCGAACCCGACGCAGGACGCGCAGGGCCTCGTGGTCGAGGCGCACCTCGACCGCGGTCGCGGTCCGGTCGCCACGGTCCTCGTGCAGCGCGGAACGCTCCGCGTCGGCGACTCGATCGTCGCCGGTCCGGCCTACGGCCGCGTCCGGGCGATGCTCGACGAGCACGGCAACGAGCTCACCGAGGTCGACCCGGCTCGTCCGGCGATGGTCCTGGGCCTCTCGGCGGTGCCGGGTGCGGGCCAGAACTTCATCGTGGTCGAGGACGACCGGATGGCGCGTCAGATCGCCGAGAAGCGCGAGGCCCGCGAGCGGGCGGCGCTGCAGGCGAAGCGTCGCGTCCGTCGCACCCTCGAGGACTTCATGGCCTCCATGGAGAAGGGCGAGAGCCAGGAGCTCAACCTCATCCTCAAGGGCGACGTGTCCGGCTCGGTCGAGGCCCTCGAGGACGCCCTCGCCAAGATCGACGTGGGCGACGAGGTCAACCTGCGGGTCATCGACCGCGGTGTCGGTGCGATCACCGAGACCAACGTCGACCTGGCGGCCGCCTCCGACGCGATCATCATCGGCTTCAACGTCCGCCCGCAGGGCAAGGCGACCGAGATGGCCGACAAGGAGGGCGTGGAGATCCGGTACTACTCGGTGATCTACCAGGCCATCGAGGAGATCGAGGCGGCCCTCAAGGGCATGCTCAAGCCGGAGTACGAGGAGCACACCCTCGGCCAGGCGGAGATCCGTGCGATCTTCCGCAGCTCCCGCATCGGCAACATCGCGGGCTGCATGGTCACCAGCGGGTCGATCCGTCGCAATGCCAAGGTGCGCGTGCTGCGCGACAGCAAGGTCGTGGCCGACAACCTCGACCTGGCGTCGCTCAAGCGCGAGAAGGACGACGCGTCCGAGGTCCGCGAGGGCTTCGAGTGCGGTCTGGTGCTGCGCAACTTCCAGGACATCAAGGAAGGCGACATCGTGGAGGCGTTCGAGCTCCGCGAGATCCCGCGCGGCTGACACCAGCGGCGTACAGGCACGACACGGACGCGGGCCGGAGCCCGGGGCGATGCCCTCGGCCCCGGCCCGCGGTCGGTTTCCACGACACAGGAGAGAACGAGATGAGCAACCCCCGATCGCGGCGGATCGCTGACCGGGTGCAGGTCGTGGTGGCGCAGATGCTGGAGCGTCGGCTCAAGGACCCGCGCCTCGGCTTCGTGACCATCACCGACGTCCGGGTGACGGGCGACAACCAGCACGCGAGCGTGTTCTACACGGTGCTCGGCGAGCAGGACGACCTCGCGGGCACGGCGGCGGCGCTGGAGTCGGCGAAGGGCATGATCCGGTCCGAGCTCGGCAAGCAGCTCGGGATGCGCCACGTCCCGACGCTCGAGTTCATCGCCGACGCGCTGCCGGAGTCGGCGCGCCAGCTCGACGAGGTCCTTGCCCGCGCGAAGGCGCAGGACGAGGCCGTCGCGGCGGCGCGGGGCACGGCGTACGCCGGCGAGGAGGACCCGTACAAGAAGCCGCGGGACGAGGACGACGACCTCGAGGACGACGAGGACGACGACCTCGAGGACGACCGCGACGAGGACGACGCCGCGCGATGACCGAGCCCGCTGCCGGCCTCGTCGTCGTCGACAAGCCGGCGGGCCTCACGTCCCACGGCGTCGTCGCCCGGGTGCGGCGGCTGGCCGGCACCCGCAAGGTGGGGCACGCCGGCACCCTGGACCCGATGGCGACCGGGGTGCTCGTCCTCGGCATCGGCCGGGCCACCCGGCTCCTCGGGCACCTCATGCTGACGGAGAAGGGGTACGCCGCGACGATCCGGCTCGGCGTCGCCACCACCACCGACGACGCGGAGGGCGAGGTCACCACCACCGCGGACCCTGGGGCGGTCGCGGCGGTGGACGAGGCCGCGGTGCGGTCCGTCCTGGCCGGCTTCGTGGGGGAGATCGACCAGGTCCCGACCGCCGTGTCGGCCATCAAGGTCGACGGCAAGCGGGCGTACCAGCGGGTGCGCGACGGGGAGGAGGTCGCGCTCTCCGCGCGCCGGGTGACCGTGCACGAGCTGGTCGTCGGGGACGTGCGGCGCGCGACCGCGGACGGGGTCGACGTCATCGACGTCGACGTCACCCTGCGCTGCTCGAGCGGCACCTACGTGCGCGCGATCGCCCGCGACGCGGGAGCGGCCCTGAGGCTCGGCGGCCACCTGACGGCCCTGCGGCGCACCGCCGTGGGGCCCTACGGGCTGCCGGAGGCCCGGACCCTCGAGCAGCTGGGCGAGTCCTACGCCGTGCTGCCCCTCGCCGACGCCGCCCGGGCCGCCTTCCCGGCCCGCGACCTCGACCCCCGCGAGGCGGGAGCGGTCCGTGTGGGCCGCGCCCTCGACGTACCGCTGGACGGGTTGACGGCGCTGTTCGCGCCCGACGGCGATTTCCTGGCGCTCTACGAGCCGCGCGACGGCGCCGCGCGGGCCGTCGCGGTGTTCTGTTGAGCGCGGTCGCGGGCGACGAGGCGGCGCGGTCTAGGATCGGCGCCGTGACGACGTGGCGATCGTGGAGCGAGGTCCCGGCGGACGTCGGGCCGACCGTGGCGGTGATCGGCAACTTCGACGGGGTCCACCTCGGGCACCAGCAGGTGGTGCGTCGCGCACGCGAGCTCGCGGCCGAGCTGGGCGTCGAGGACGTCGTGGTCGTGACCTTCGACCCGCACCCGATGGCGGTGCTGCGCCCCGAGCACGCACCGCTCGCCCTGACGACGGTCGACGAGCGGCTCTCGCTGCTCTTCGCCGCCGGGGTGGACCACGCCCTCGTCGTGCCCTTCGACCGCTCCGTGGCCGCCTGGTCGCCCGAGGAGTTCGTGCAGCGGGTGCTCGTCGACGCGCTCCACGTGCGGGGCGTCGTCGTCGGCGCCAACTTCCGCTTCGGGGCCCGCGCCGCGGGTGACGTGACGAGCCTGCGCGCCCAGGGCGAGCAGGACGGCTTCGTCGTCGAGGGCATCGCGCTGGACGGCGGGCCGCAGGTCTGGTCGTCCACCTACATCCGCACCTGTCTCGCCGCCGGCGACGTCGAGGGCGCCGCCGAGGCGCTCGGCCGTCCGTTCTCCATCCGGGGCACGGTCGTGCAGGGCGACCAGCGCGGGCGCGAGCTCGGGTACCCGACGGCGAACGTCCCCACCTCGGCCCTGGTCGCGGCGCCGGCGGACGGGGTGTACGCCGGGCGCCTGCGTCGCGTCGACACCGGCGAGGAGCTGCCCGCGGCCATCTCGGTCGGGACCAACCCGACCTTCGAGGGCGAGCGCGAGCGGCGCGTCGAGTCGTACGTGCTCGACCGCGACGACCTGGAGCTGTACGGCGTCGAGGTCGAGGTCTCGTTCGTCGCCCACCTCCGCGGGATGGTGCGGTTCGACGGCGTCGACGCCCTCGTCGAGCAGATGGCCGACGACGTCGAGCGCGCCCGCGCCCTGCTGGGCTGAGGCGGGCCGACACTTTCCCCGGTCGACCGGGGAACACGCCGCTTTGACCATCAAATTTGATGGTCAAAGTGACACCTTCCCCGGTCGACCGGGGAAAGTGACAGTCGAGCCCCCCGCCCCGCGCGACGACGAACGGCCAGCACCCCGGGGGGTGCGGGCCGTTCGCGTCAGGCCTGGGTCAGGCGTCGAGGTCCTTCTCGACCAGCGCGGCGATCGCGGCGACGGCCGCCTCGTCGTCGCCGGTGACCTCGACGGTGTCGCCCTTGCCCGCGCCCAGCGTCATGATCAGCAGGGCGGAGGCGGCGTCGACGGGCTCGTCGCCCGGGAGGCCGATCGTCACATCGGCGTCGAGCTCGTCGGCAGCGTCGGCGATGAGGCCGGCGGGGCGGGCGTGCAGTCCGTCGGCGGAGCCGACGACGGCGGTCAGGGTGGGCATGTCGTTCCCTTCGTTGGGAGTGGGGCTCGGTCGGGTCAGGCGGAGGCGGTGGCCCGGCGGGACCGGGCGGTCTCGGGGCTCGTGAGCGGGATGGCGGGGTCGGTGTCGGCGTCCTCCACGGCGGGGGCCGCGCTGGGGCCGAAGAACGTCTTCGCCACGAGGACGGCGAGCGCCCCCACGATGGTGCCGGCGGCCAGCGAGATCAGGAAGCCGAGCACGTTGCCGACGGCGAAGAGCACGAAGATGCCGCCGTGGGGAGCGCGGACCGTGACGTCCAGGGCCTGCGAGAGGCCGCCGGTCACGGCGCTGCCGAGCATGATCGAGGGGATCACGCGCAGCGGGTCGGCCGCGGCGAACGGGATGGCGCCCTCGGAGATGAAGGACGCGCCGAGCAGCCAGCCGGCCTTGCCGTTCTCGCGCTCCGCCGGGGTGAAGAGGCGGGGCCGCAGGACCGTGGCGAGCGCCATGGCGATGGGCGGCACCATGCCGGCGAGCATGACGGACGCCATGATCTTGAGCTCGGGGGCGTCGCTGGCGAGGCTGGCGGAGCCGACACCGACGGCCGCGAAGCTGTAGGCCACCTTGTTGAGCGGGCCGCCCATGTCGAACGCCATCATGAGGCCGAGGATGACGCCGAGCAGGATCGCGTTGGAGCCGGAGAGCGAGTTGAGGCCGTCGGTCAGGTTCGTCATGAGCCAGTTGATGGGCTTGCCGAGCACCAGGATCATCAGCAGGCCGGCGACGACCGAGGCGACGAGCGGGATGACCAGCACCGGCATGAGGCCGCGGAGCCAGCTGGGCACCTTGCGCACGGCGAGCCAGTGGGCGACGACGCCGGCGAGCACACCGCCGACGATGGCGCCGAGGAAGCCGGTCGCGGGGAGCGCCGTGGCCTGCTCGGCCCCGTCGGTCACGTTGAAGATGTTCATCGCGAGACCGCCGACGACGAAGCCGGGGGCGATGCCCGGGCGGTCGGCGATCGCGTAGGCGATGTAGCCGGCGAGCGCCGGGATGAAGAACATGAAGGCGGTCTTGCCGATGATGAAGAGCAGGGCGCCCAGGTAGGCCATGAGACCGGAGTCGAACAGCACGTGCTCGAGCCCGTAGTCGGCCGGGTTCGGCAGGTTGGTGAGGGTGTGGTCGACGGCGATCGCGCCGTACGCGTTCGTGATGTCGTAGCCGCCGAGCAGGAAGCCGAGCGCGATGAGCAGGCCGCCCGCCGCGACGAACGGGATCATGTAGGACACGCCCGTCATGAGGACGCGGCGCGTGCGGCCGCCCCACGTCTCCGTGGCCTGGTCGTCGTCGGCGGAGCTGCCGGAGCCGCCCTCGACCCGCCGCGCGGACGGGTCGCTCGCGGCGCGGAGCGCCTCGGCGATCATCGCGTCGGCGTCGTCGATGGGGCGCTTGACCGACGAGCGCACGAGGGGCTTGCCGGCGAAGCGGCCCTGGTCGCGCACCCCGACGTCGACCGCGAAGATCGCGGCGTCCGCGGCGGCGATGACCGACGGGGCGAGCGGCGTGGAGCCCGCGGAGCCCTGGGTCTCGACGTGGATCGTCACGCCGGCGCGGGCGGCGGCGGCCTCGAGGGCCTCGGCCGCCATGTAGGTGTGCGCGATGCCGGTCGGGCAGGCCGTGACCGCCACGATCGACGGCGGCTCCGACGACGTGGCGGCAGCAGCGGGAGCCACCGGCGCGGCGGCCGGCGCGGCCGGTGCCTCGGACGGCAGCGACACGGCGGACTCGACCGCGGCGACGACCTCCTCCGGCGTGGTGGCGGCGCGCAGCGCGTCGGTGAACGCCGGCTTGGCGAGCGCGCGGGCGAGCTGCTGCAGGATCTTCATGTGCAGCGAGCCGCCGCCCTCGGGCGCGGTGATGAGGAACGCCAGGTCGGCGGCCCCGTCCTTCGCTCCGAAGTCGACGGGCGGCGCGAGCCGCGCGAAGGTGAGGGTCGGGTGCTCGACACCCGCCGTGCGGCAGTGGGGGATCGCGATCCCCCCGGGCAGGCCGGTGCTCGACTTGGCCTCGCGGGCCATGACGTCGTCGAGCACGACGGCGGCGTCCCGGGCGCGACCTGCGTCGGCCAGGACCGTGACGAGCGCACGGATGGCGCCGTCCTTGTCCGTCCCGAGGTCGGCGTCGAGCCGGACCAGGTCGGGCGTGATCAGCGCGGGGCTGGTGTCGTGGGTCATGCGTCACCTCGGGTGAACTGGACGGTGCGGGTGATGACGAGGTCCGGGCGGACCTGGTCGGGGTGGGGAATGGTCGTGCCGGGGAGACCGGCGGCGGCGCTGCCGTACGCGACGGCGAGAGCCAGGCGCTCCTGCGGGGGCAGGGAACGTCGGTGGCCGAGCAGGTAGCCGAAGAGGCTGGAGTCGCCCGCGCCCACGGTGCTGACCACGGTGGTCGGCGGTGGGGACGCGTGCCAGGCGCCGACGGTGCCGTCGACGTCCCGTTCGAGGAGCACCGCGCCGTTGCCGCCGAGGGTGGCGAGCACGGTGTCGACGCCGCGGTCGAGCAGGTGGCGCGCGGCTCCGGCCGCTGCCTCCGGCTCCGCCTCGAGCGTCGCGGCGTCGAGCCCGGTGAACGAGGCGAGCTCGTCCGCGTTGGGCTTCATGAGGTGGGGGGCGGAGCCGGGGAGGGCCGCGACCAACGCCTTCAGCGGGGCGTCGCTCGTGTCGACCGCGACACGGGTGCCGCGGGCCCGGAGCCGGGCCGCGAGCACGGCGTACCAGTCGACGGGAGCGCCCGGCGGGAGCGAGCCGGCGAGCACGGTCCAGTCGGCGGCGGCCGCCAGCTCCTCCATCTCGAGCACGAGCCGGTCGAGCACGGCGGGGGAGATCTCGGTGCCGGGGCTGTTGAGCTTGGTCGTCGTGCCGTCGGGCTCCGCGATCGTGACGTTCACGCGGACGGCGCCGCCGGTCGGCACGGCACGCAGCTCGATGCCGCTCGCGGCGAGCTCGAGCACGAACGGGTCGTCGGCGTCGGCGGGGAGCACGGCGACCGACGGCTCGCCGGCCGCCACCGAGGCGCGGGAGATGTTGACGCCCTTGCCGCCGGACTGCGACGTCGTGGTCGCGACCCGGTGGACGGCGCCGCGCTCGAGGTGCTCGGAGAGGGCGATCGTCTCGTCGA
This sequence comes from Nocardioides zeae, assembly GCF_010686755.1. Classification (GTDB taxonomy): domain Bacteria; phylum Actinomycetota; class Actinomycetes; order Propionibacteriales; family Nocardioidaceae; genus Nocardioides; species Nocardioides zeae. Next base: position 8,594 of record NZ_JAAGXA010000011.1, read on the forward strand.
CGCTCGGGTTGGGGGTGAGGGTGAGGATCATGCGAGGTCGATCTCCAGTCCGCTGGCGCGCAGGGCCTCCAGCTCGTCGTCGTCGGCGTCGCCGGTGGTGACCAGCGTGTCGACGTCCTCGATCGCGGCGAAGCGGCGGGTGTGCTCCTCGCCGATCTTGCTGCCGTCGGCGAGCACGACGACCGAACGGGTCGCGCCGACGATGGCGGTCTTGACGTGTGCCTCGTCGGCGTCGGGCGTCGAGAGACCGTGGTCGGTCGACACGCCGTTGGTGCCGACGAAGGCGACGTCGACCCGCAGCTGGGCGAGGGCGTGCACGGTCTCGGTGCCGACGGCGGCGAGCGTGGTGGGGCGGACCCGCCCGGGCAGCACGTGCAGCTCCACCTGCGCCAGGCCGGCGAGGCGGGCGGCGATGGGGACCGAGTGGGTCACGACCGTCAGCCGGTGCGCCGGGGGCAGGACGGCGGCGAGGGCCGCCGTGGTGGTGCCCGCGTCGAGCAGGATGGTGCTGCCGGGTGCCGGGAGGTACTGCAGCGCGCGCTGCGCGATCGCGTCCTTCTCGGTGGGCCGGGTGCGGGCACGGTCCTGGACGCCGGCCTCGATCACGTGCAGCGCGCTGGACGGCACCGCGCCCCCGTGGACGCGGCGGATGAGGTCCTGGCGCTCGAGGGAGGTGAGGTCGCGTCGCACGGTCTCGGTGGTCACGTCGAACTCCTTCGCCAGGGCGGCGACGGAGAGCCGACCCTCCGTCGCGATGCGCTGGGCCATCGCGTTCTGACGTTCCTCGGCGTACATGTTCACCTCCTGGCGATCTTGGTTCATGTGGGCGAAACCTGTGTTTGTGTTGTTCTATGCCCGAATGTGTTGACTGTCAAGGGGGGTAGGGGGGTAATTTGTGAGCGTGCTCACCGCTGCTGACTCCATCGACGCCCCCGTCCTCCGCGGCACGCCCGTCGTCCCGGGCGTCGCCCACGCGCCCGTGCTGCGCGTCGCGACCGAGGTGGACCCCGCCGCCGTGGCCCGTTTCCGGGCCGCCGCACCGGCCGAGGAGGAGGCCGCTCTCGCGGCGTACGACGCGGCAGCGGCCGCTGTCGCCGACGGGTTCTCCGAACGGGCGGCGCGCGTGGAGGGCGCCGCGGCGCAGGTGCTGACCGCCAGTGCAGGCCTCGCCCGTGACCGTGGTCTGCGCTCCGCGGTGCGCAAGCAGCTGCGGGCGGGGGCGGACCTGCTCGGTGCGGTCGAGGCCGCCGTGGACACGTTCGTCGCCCTCTTCGAGCAGCAGGGCGGGCTCATGGCCGAGCGGGTCACCGACCTGCGCGACATCGAGCGCCGCCTCGTGGCCCGGCTCGCCGGCGTCCCGGAGCCGGGCGTGGCCATGCCCGGCAGCCCCGTGGTGCTCGTCGCCGCGGACCTCGCTCCCTCCGACACGGCCGGGCTCGATCCGACGGTCGTCGTCGGCCTCGTGACGGAGCGCGGTGGCGCCACCAGCCACACCGCGATCATCGCCCGCCAGCTGGGGATCCCCTGCGTGGTCGGCGTCGCCGGCGTGCTCGACGTCGCCGCCGGTGTCGACGTGCTCGTCGACGGCACCGCGGGCGTGCTCGAGGTGCGGCCCGACCCTGCCGCCGCCGAGCGTCGGGTGCGCGACGACGCCGAGCTGCGCGCCGAGACGGCGGCCTGGACCGGACCGGCCGCCACCAGCGACGGCGTGCGCGTCAAGCTCCTCGCGAACATCGCGGACCCGGCGTCCGCCCGCGCGGCGACCGACGAGCCCGTCGAGGGCGTCGGGCTCTTCCGCACCGAGCTCTCCTTCCTCGACCGCCCGACCGAGCCCACCACCGCCGAGCAGGCGGAGCTCTACGCGGCGGTCTTCGCGCCGTACGCGGAGGCCGGCCACCACGTCGTCGTGCGCACGCTCGACGCGGGCTCGGACAAGCCGATCGCGTTCGCAACGCACGAGGGGGAGGAGAACCCGGCGCTCGGGGTCCGCGGTCTCCGTCTCGCGGCCGACAACCCGGGCCTCCTGACGCACCAGCTGGACGCCGTCGCCGAGGCGGCCGCCTCGACCGGCGTCGAGGCGTGGGTGATGGCCCCGATGGTCGCGACGCGCGACGAGGCGGAGGCGTTCGCGGAGCAGGTCCACGCCCGCGGCCTCAAGGCCGGCGCGATGGTCGAGGTCCCGGCCGTCGCCGTGCTCGCCCACCGGGTGCTCGAGGTCGTGGACTTCCTGTCGATCGGCACCAACGACCTGACGCAGTACACGATGGCCGCGGACCGGCTCGCCAGCGACCTCGCCCACCTCACCGACCCGTGGCAGCCGGCCGTGCTGCACCTCGTCGCCATCACGGCGGCGGCCGGGCAGCAGGCGGGCAAGCCCGTCGGCGTCTGCGGCGAGGCGGCGGCGGACCCGCTGCTCGCCTGCGCCCTCGTCGGCATGGGCATCACGTCGCTGTCGATGGCGCCCAGCGCCGTACGGGCGGTCGGCGCGCAGCTGTCGCGGGTGACGGCCGAGCAGTGCCGCGAGGCGGCCGACGCCGTGCTCGGTGCGGTCGACCCGACGGCGGCCCGGGCAGCGGCCCGCGCGGTCCTCGTCGGCTGATCCCGCCTGCCCCGGCGTTTTGGGGGGCCTCGTCGGGGGCTGCTACCTTTCTGCGGTTGCCGTCAGAACGGCCGCGGATCGTAGTGCCCGGGTGGATAGGCCCCGGCGCGCCGCGCAACGAGCGAGAGGAGCCCGCATGTCGATCGGAACCGATGCGGAGACCAAGAAGAAGATCATGGCGGAGTACGCGACGACGCCCGGTGACACGGGCTCGCCCGAGGTGCAGGTCGCACTGCTCAGCCACCGGATCTCGCACCTGACGGAGCACCTGAAGCAGCACAAGCACGACCACCACAGCCGTCGTGGTCTGCTGCTGCTCGTCGGCCAGCGCCGTCGCCTGCTCAACTACCTCAGCAAGACGGACATCAACCGTTACCGCTCGATCATCGAGCGCCTCGGCCTCCGTCGTTGATCGCGCCAGGAGCGGTCGCCCAGCCGGGCGGCCGCTCCTGCTGCATCCGGCCTGCTCCGCCACGGCGGGACGACCCGCTATCGTCGGAGCCGGTCCACAACTGAACAACCCGATTCACTGACGTTCCATCCACCAGGAGCGGCCCGCACCGTCCGGCCCGGTCCTCGGTAGTGGCCCTCGGATCCCCGGCGCCCTCCTGCGGAGGCCGCCCGGATGCTCCGCGGGCCTCGATCGAAGACCGGCACGCAGTACCGCGGGAACCACAACTACCGGCCCCGCCGTGCGCGGACGGCCACCACCTGGCGAGTGCCGGGTGGGCACCGCGGTTCGCTCCGCACACAGAACAGGGATCTCCTTGACCGAGACCACTCCTGCCGGCCCCGTCATCTCGGCGGTCGAGACCGTCCTCGACAACGGCCGCTTCGGCAAGCGCACCATCAAGTTCGAGACGGGCCTGCTGGCCCGCCAGGCCGCCGGCTCCGTGACGGCCTACCTCGACGACGACACGATGCTGCTGTCCGCCACCACCGCGGGCAAGCACCCGAAGGACCACTTCGACTTCTTCCCCCTGACGATCGACGTCGAGGAGCGGATGTACGCCGCGGGCCAGATCCCCGGCTCGTTCTTCCGCTCCGAGGGGCGCCCGGGCGAGGACGCGATCCTCGCCTGCCGGCTCATCGACCGCCCGCTGCGCCCGACCTTCAAGAAGGGCCTGCGCAACGAGGTCCAGGTCGTCATCACCGTCATGGCGCTCAACCCCGACGCGCCCTACGACGTGCTCGCGATCAACGCCGCGTCGATGTCGACGCAGCTCTCGGGCCTGCCCTTCTCGGGTCCCGTCGGCGGCGTGCGCGTCGCCCTCATCGAGGGTCAGTGGGTCGCGTTCCCGACGCACACCCAGCTCGAGGACGCCGTGTTCGACATGGTCGTCGCGGGCCGCGTCACCGACACCGGCGACGTCGCGATCATGATGGTCGAGGCGGAGGCCACCGAGGGCAGCTGGAACCTGGTGCGCAGCGGCACGCAGGCGCCGACCGAGGAGGTCGTCGCCGGCGGTCTCGACGCGGCCAAGCCCTTCATCAAGCAGCTCGTCGAGGCCCAGGCGGAGCTCGCCAAGGCCGCGGCGAAGCCGGTTGTCGACTTCCCGATCTTCCTCGACTACGAGGACGACGTGTACGCCGCGGTCGAGGGCGCCGTCTCCGAGCAGACCGCCGCCGCGCTGACCATCGCCGGCAAGCAGGAGCGCGACGAGCGCCTCGACGCCGTCAAGGCCGAGCTGGTCGAGAAGATCGGTGCGGACTTCGAGGGTCGCGAGAAGGAGGTCGGCGCGGCCTTCCGCTCGCTGACCAAGCAGCTGATGCGCGAGCGCGTGCTGCGCGACAAGGTGCGCATGGACGGCCGCGGCCTCGCCGACATCCGCCCGCTGCACGCCGAGGTCGGCGTGATCCCGCGCGTCCACGGCTCCTCGCTCTTCGAGCGCGGCGAGACGCAGATCCTGGGCGTCACCACCCTCGGCATGCTCAAGATGGAGCAGCAGCTCGACACGCTGTCGCCGGAGAAGCACCGCCGCTACATGCACAAGTACGTCTTCCCGCCGTTCTCCACCGGTGAGACCGGCCGCGTCGGCTCGCCCAAGCGCCGCGAGGTCGGCCACGGTGCGCTCGCCCGCCGCGCGCTCCTGCCGGTGCTGCCGTCGCGCGAGGAGTTCCCCTACGCGATCCGCCAGCTCTCCGAGGCCATGGGCTCCAACGGCTCCACCTCGATGGGCTCGGTCTGCGCCTCGACGCTCGGCCTGCTCCACGCCGGTGTGCCGCTGAAGGCGCCGGTCGCGGGCATCGCGATGGGCCTCATCTCCGGTGAGGTCGACGGCCAGACGCAGTACGTCGCGCTGACCGACATCCTCGGTGCCGAGGACGCCATGGGCGACATGGACTTCAAGGTCGCCGGCACGCGCGAGTTCGTGACGGCCCTGCAGCTCGACACCAAGCTCGACGGCATCCCGGCGCAGGTCCTGGCCGGCGCCCTGACCCAGGCCCGCGACGCCCGCATCGCGATCCTCGACGTCATGGCCGGTGCCATCGAGGCGCCGGCGGAGATGTCCTCGACCGCGCCGCGGATCATCACGGTGAAGATCCCCGTCGACAAGATCGGCGAGGTCATCGGCCCCAAGGGCAAGGTCATCAACCAGATCCAGGACGACACGGGCGCCCAGATCTCGATCGAGGACGACGGCACGATCTACATCGGTGCCAACGAGGGGTCGGCCGCCGAGGCCGCCCGTTCCGCGATCAACGCGATCGCCAACCCGACGATGCCCGAGGTCGGCGAGCGCTACCTGGGCACCGTCGTGAAGACGACGAACTTCGGTGCGTTCGTCGCCCTGATGCCGGGCAAGGACGGCCTGCTGCACATCACGAAGCTGCGGGCCCTCAACGACGGCAAGCGCGTCGAGTCCGTCGACGACGTCGTCTCCGTCGGCCAGAAGATCCAGGTCGAGATCGGCGAGATCGACGACCGCGGCAAGCTGTCGCTGGTGCCGGTCGTCGAGGACGCGGACGCTCCGGCCGCGGACGCCGAGGGTGGCGACTCCGCCGAGTGACCTCGCGCCACGAGCACGTACCGGCCGGTCAGCAGTCCTCTGCTGGCCGGCCGGTCGCGTTGCAGCCGCTGCCCGCGGGTGTGCGACGCACGGTGCTCCCCAGCGGGCTGAGGATCGTCACGGAGCACGTCGCCGGCGTGCGGTCCGCCGCGATCGGCGTCTGGATGGGGGTGGGCTCGGCCCACGAGACGCCGGAGCTCCACGGCGGCTCGCACTTCCTCGAGCACGTGCTCTTCAAGGGCACCGACACCCGGTCGGCGCTCGACATCTCGGTGCAGCTCGACGAGGTGGGCGCGGAGGTGAACGCCTTCACGGCGAAGGAGTACACCTGCTTCCACGCCCGCGTGCTCGACACGGACGTGCCGCTGGCGATCGACGTGCTCGGCGACATGCTCACGTCGTCGTCGATCACCGACGAGGACGTCGAGGCGGAGCGCGAGGTGATCCTCGACGAGATCGCGATGCACGACGACGACCCCGACGACGTGGTCCACAACCTGTTCGCCGAGCAGGCGTGGGGGGACACGCCGTACGGCCGTCCCATCGCCGGCACCGAGGACTCCATCGCGGCGCTCTCCGCGGAGCAGGTGCGGGAGTTCTGGCGCGCGCACTACCGGGCGCCGGGCATCGTCGTGTCCGCGGCCGGCAACGTCGACCATGACGAGGTGGTGCGTCTCGTGGCGGCCGCCTTCGACCGTCGGGGCTTCCTCGACGGTGTGGCCGACCCGGTGCCGGCGCCCCTGTGGGGCGCGCCCGCGCGCCCCGCGGTGCAGGAGGTGCACCCGGGCACGATCGTCGCCGAGCGTGGCTTCGAGCAGGTCAACGTGGTGCTCGGCCGCCGCGGCCTGGCCCGCGGCGACGAGCGCCGCTTCGCGATGGGCATCCTGACGACGGGTCTCGGCGGCGGCACGTCGTCGCGCCTCTTCCAGGAGGTGCGGGAGCGGCGTGGCCTGGCCTACTCGGTCTACGCCTTCACGACCCAGCACGTCGGCGCGGGCCTCGTGGGGGTCGGGGTCGGCGTGCTGCCCTCCAAGGTCGACGCCACGCTCGAGGTCGTGCGCCGCGAGCTCGAGGTCGTCGCGGAGCGGGGCCTCGACACCGACGAGGTGCGCCGCGGCGCGGGCCAGCTCCGCGCGGGTCTCGTCATGGGGCTGGAGGACACCGCGTCGCGGATGCACCGTCTCGGCAAGGCGGAGATCGTCGGCGACCGCCTGCTCGACGTCGACGCCGTCATCGCCCGCATCGACGCGGTCACGCCCGAGGACGTCGCCGCCCTGGCGGCGGAGGTGCTGCGTGGTCCCGAGGTGCTGGCGATCGTCCGGCCGGGCTGACGGGTGGGGCCCGGGCTCAGTCCTGGGCCGTGACGCGCTGGCCGATGACGGCGAACGCGGCGGGCTGCTGGCTCTGCAGCACCGACACGCGGAACCCGCCGTCGGCCAGCGCGGTCGTCGCCGCCTCGATGACGCGCGCCTTGCCCTCGGGCATGGTGGCCTCGTAGAACAGGTAGGCCCGGCCGCCCGGCAGGAGCTTCTCGTGGAGCAGGGCGATCTCGTCGGTCGCCTGGCGCACCCAGAACAGGTTCACGTTGAAGGCGAAGGCCTTGTGCAGCCGCTTCACCGGCACGCGGAGCGTCGCGAGGTCGATCTGGCGGACCGTGAGGCGCCCCGCCTCGACGTACTGCGCACAGCGCCGCTTCGTGCGGTCGACACCGGACTCCGACCGGTCGATCGCGAACAGCTTGCCCGACTCGAGCCGGGAGCAGACGAGCTCGGCGGCCGCGCCGGGACCGCAGCCGATCTCCAGCAGCTGGTCGCCGGGCTGGACGTCCATGACGTCCACGCCCCAGCGGATGCGTGCAGGGATGGTCTGCTGCCTCATGCGGTACAGCCTGCCACCTCGTGTGAGGGGTTGCACCGACCGCCTCGCCCTGTGGCCCGCTCCGTGCCCTAGGTTGGGGCCCCGTGAGCGACAACGCAGCCGGTACGACGACGTCCAGCCCCCTCCGTGTCGGGGTGCTCGGCGCACGGGGCAAGGTGGGCCGCGAGATCTGCGCCGCGGTGGACGCGGCGGACGACCTGACCCTCGTGGCGGAGGTCGACGCCGGTGACGACGTCGACGTGCTGCGCACCAGCGGGGCCCAGGTCGTCGTCGACTTCACGCACCCCGACGTGGTGATGGGGAACCTCGAGTTCTGCGTCGCCCAGGGCATCCACGCCGTGGTGGGCACGACGGGCTTCGACGACGACCGGCTCGCGACCCTCGGTGGCTGGCTGGCCGACGCGCCGTCCACCGGCGTGCTCATCGCGCCCAACTTCTCGATCGGTGCGGTGCTGATGATGCGCTTCGCGGCCGAGGCCGCTCGCTTCTACGACTCCGTCGAGATCGTCGAGCTGCACCACCCGACCAAGGCCGACGCCCCCTCCGGCACGGCGCGGCGCACGGCCGAGCTCGTCGCGGCCGCCCGCCGCGCGGCGGGCAGCCCGCCCATGCCGGACGCGACCTCCACGGGGCTGGAGGGTGCGCGCGGGGCTGACGTCGACGGCGTACGCGTCCACGCCCTGCGGATCCGGGGGATGATCGCCCACCAGGAGGTCGTGCTGGGGGGACCGGGGGAGACCCTGACCATCCGCCACGACTCGATGGACCGTGCGTCGTTCGCCCCCGGGGTGCTGCTCGGCGTGCGCGCGATCGCCGACCACCCGGGCCTGACCGTCGGCCTGGAGCACCTGCTCGAGCTGGACTGACCCCTCAGGCGAGCCCGGCGGCGCGGAGCCCGGCGGCCGTCGCCGCCGCGAGCACCACCACCACGAGGAACCCCGCGCGCAGCGCGAGGGCGACGGCGGCGACGGCCAGGGCCGCGAGGCGGGCGTCGACCACGAGACGCGTGCCGTCGGCGACCGCCTGGACGGCCACGAGAGCGGCGAGCAGCGCCACGGGCAGGGTCAGGGCGATGCGGCGGACGAGCGGTCGCTCCAGCACGCCGGACGGCAGGGACAGGCCCGCGAGCTTCAGCGCGTAGCAGCCCCCCGCGAGCACGAGGATCGCGGCCCACGTCGTGCTCACGACGCCGCCCCGGTCGTCTCGCGGGTGCGCGCCGGCAGCAGGGCGGCGACCACGGCGACGGAGGCCGCGGCGAGCACCGGCACGCCGGCGGGCGTGAACGGCACCAGGGCCAGCGCCAGCGCGGCGGCGGCGACCGCGACCGCCACGGTGGAGCCGTCCGCCAGTCGGGGCCAGAGCAGGGCCAGGAACGCGGCCGCCACGGCGGCGTCCAGGCCGTAGGTCCGCGGGTCCCCCAGCGCGGTGCCGGCGAGGGCCCCGACGAAGGTCATGAGGTTCCACAGCACGAACACGGAGCCGCCCGTGACGAGGAATCCCAGGCGGGCCAGCGGTGGGTCGTCCTGGGCGGTCGCGACGGCGCTCGACTCGTCGATGACGAGCTGGGCTGCGCTCGCGCGGCGGACGCCGCGCCACCGCAGCCGGCCGGCGAGACCGAGGCCGTAGAGCGTGTTGCGGGCCCCGAGCATGAGCCCGGTCGCGGCGCCCGACCACGGCGACCCGCCCGCAGCCAGCACGCCCACGAAGGCGAACTGCGAGGCGCCGGTGAAGACCAGGGAGGAGAGGGCGCACGTCTGGAGGACCGTGAGGCCGGAGGCGACGCCCACGGCTCCGAACGAGGTGCCGTAGAGCCCGGTGGCGACACCGATCGCCAGCCCCTGGCGCACGAGGGCGCGACGGTCGTCGGTGGTGTCCTGCACCCCGGGAGGCTAGGCCATCCGAGCAGCCGGCCCGCCGGGCGGGTCAGCGGTGCCGCGAGTCCCGCACGAGCACCACGGCGGCGAGCATCCCGAGCGCGGTGCCGGCGGCCAGGCCGGTCGGCAGCAGCACCGGTACGACGCTCGCGGCGCCCGCGACGAGACCGGCGGCCACGCAGACGACCAGGCAGACGAGGACGATGACGGTGCGGTGCCGTCGCGGGAGGGGGCCGAGCACGCTGATCCTCCTCGGGTGGACGTGGCCAGTGATGGGGGTCACATTCTGCCCCATGCTCGGCCGGCGCCCCACCTCCGCCCGGGTGAGCCCTCGGGGGTGCTCAGTCCAGCCCGGTGTGGAGGCGGACCTGGGTCACCTCGGTGCCGTCCTCGTCGGCGAGCGCGCGGTGGGCTCCGTCGGGCGCCCAGCCGGCCGCGGCCAGGAGCGCCCGGCGCGGGTCGTCGCCGGACTCCAGCCAGGCGGTGGCGTGCTCGAACCCGTCGGCGCGCCACGTGTCGACGCAGGCGTGGAGCAGGCGGGAGCCGTGGCCCCGGCGCCGTGCTCCGGGAGCCACGGCGATCTCCGCCAGCTGGGCGTCGGAGGCCGGCGAGGCGTCCGGATCGGGATCGGGACCCACCACGGCGTACCCCACGAGCTGCTGGCCCTCGAGGGCCACCAGGACACGGAGCCGCGCGTCGCCCGGGGCGCTCAGGGAGCGGCGCCACGCCGCGGCGACGTCGGTGGCCGCAGGGAGGGCGTGGGGGGCCGTCAGGCGCTCCGCCCAGGCGGTGAGCTGCAGCTCCGCCAGCGCGTCGGCGTCGCGGGCCCAGGCGACCCGCACGCCGTGGTCGGTCACCGGTAGGTGTCCGCCATCGGCTCGCCGATCTTGCGCTGCGGCTTGGGCAGGCGCAGCGGCTTGATCTGCATCGAGCGCGTCACGGCGTAGAACATCAGGCCCTTGGCGGAGGGGTCCTCGAGGCGCTTGCGGGCCTCGCGCCGGAGACGGATCCGCAGCCACGTCAGGTCGAGCACGATGAGCAGCATCATGGCCGTGAAGATCAGGTAGCCCGTGCTGACCAGGCTGGGGTTGCCCGACCACTGGAGCACGAGCGAGAGCAGCATGAGCGGCAGCACGAGCTCGGTGAAGCCGAAGCGGGTGTCGACGAGGTCCCGCACGAAGCGCTTGCGGGGACCGCGGTCACGCTGCGGCATGAACCGGTCGTCACCGGTGCGCATCGCCTCGCGCACCTTGGTCTGCCGGGCCATCCGGTCCTCGCGCGCCCGGGCGTTCATCTCCTTGCGGGACCGCGCCGGCTTGGCCCGCGCACGGGCGGCGGCCTCGGCCTCGCGACGCGACGGGGTGGGACGGCCCTTGCCCCCGGGGCGCGGTGCGTCGCCCGCGGCGACCTCCTCCGCGGGGGAGGGGGCGGACTTCTCGCTGGCGGTGGAGCTGCGACGGAACAACGGGGCCTCACGGGACGAGCGGCCCGCGCGGCGGACCGGTGGATCGGGCGGGACGGGCCCGCCCGCAGGCGCGCCACACGTGCGCATCCTAGCGGTCGACCTGCCCTGCGGACCCCGGCACCGGTGTCGCCCCCGCTTGAGGTTTGCCCCTAGTGTGGAGCGGGAAGCCGCTGCGACGGCCGGTCGCGTCGTCGCGGTCTGCTGTCCGCGAAGGTCGCGAGCCGCCGAGGAGAGGCACCCCGATGAGTCTGATGAAGCGCATGAGCCTGATCTTCAGGTCGAAGGCGAACAAGGCCCTCGACCGGGCCGAGGATCCTCGCGAGACGCTCGACTACAGCTACCAGCGCCAGATCGAGCTCCTGAGCAAGGTACGTCGCGGTGTCGCCGACGTCGCCACGAGCCGCAAGCGGGTCGAGCTGCAGATCAACCAGCTGCAGCAGCAGGCCGACAAGCTGCAGGACCAGGCGCAGAAGGCCATCCAGGTCGGCCGCGAGGACCTGGCGCGCGAGGCGCTGACCCGCAAGTCGGGCCTGGGGCAGCAGATCGCCGACCTCCAGACGCAGCACACGCAGCTCCAGGGCGAGGAGGAGAAGCTCGTCCTCGCACAGCAGCGCCTGCAGGCCAAGGTCGAGTCCTTCCGCACGCGCAAGGAGACCATCAAGGCGACCTACACGGCCGCCGAGGCGCAGACCCGCATCAACGAGGCGATGTCCGGCATCGGCGAGGAGATGGGCGACGTCGGCATGGCGATCCAGCGCGCCGAGGACAAGACGGCGCAGATGCAGGCGCGTGCCGGCGCGATCGACGAGCTGCTCGCCTCGGGTGCGCTCGACGACGCCTCGTCCCTCAACCGTGGCGACGACATCGCGCGCGAGCTCGACGCCCTCAGCTCGACCGCCGACGTCGAGGCGGAGCTCGCCGCGCTCAAGGGTCTCTCGGCCCCGTCCTCGCCCCAGGCGATCGAGGGGGGAGCCGGCAGCGGCGACATCCTCCAGGGCGAGGCGCAGAAGCAGAAGGAGGGCGGGCAGGCATGATCGTCCGCATCCTCGGTGAGGGTCAGTTCGACATCACCGACGCGTGCTTCGAGTCCCTCAACGTGCTCGACGACGCCGTCGAGAAGGCGGTGGAGGCCGGCGACGAGGCGGCCTTCCGTCCCGCGCTCGCCGCCCTGCTGGCGGGCGTGCGTGCCGAGGGCGTGCCGCACGACCCGGAGTCGCTCGACGAGTCCGACCTCATCCTGCCCCCGGAGGACGCCTCGATCGACGAGGTGCGGGAGATGCTGGGTGACGAGGGCCTGATCCCCGGCTGACGCCGGGTCGCCGATGGCGCGCACGCGCTTCCTCCCCGACTCCGGGCTGACCGCCCGGATGACGCTCGTCATGTTCCTGCTCGGCGGTCTCTTCGTCGCCCTCGTCGTGGCCCTCATGGTGGCCGTCCGCAGCCCGGGCCTGGCGATGATCGTCGGGATCGCGGGCCTGGGCGTCGCGTTCTTCCAGTGGTGGACCTCCGACACGATGGCCATGCGGGCCATGCGTGCCCGTGAGGTCAGCCCCCAGGAGGCGCCCGAGCTGCACGGCATGATCGACCGTCTCTGCGCGCTGGCGGACATGCCGAAGCCCCGCGTCGGCGTCGCCGACATGGACATCCCCAACGCGTTCGCGACGGGCCGCTCGCCCGATCGGGCCGTCGTCTGCGTGACGACCGGCATCCTGCGCCGCCTCGATGCGGAGGAGCTCGAGGCGGTGCTCGCCCACGAGCTGTCCCACGTGGCCCACCGGGACGTCATGGTCATGACGATCGCCTCGTCGGCCGGCATCGTCGCCGGCATGGTGACGCGGGGTGCGCAGTTCGGCGCGCTGTCCGGGGGCGGCCGCGGTCGCAACGACAAGAACAGCGGAGCCCTGTTGCTGGTGGCCCTCGTCGTCTCGCTGGTGGTCTACGCGATCAGCTTCTTCCTCACGCGCCTGTTGTCGCGCTACCGGGAGCTGTGCGCGGACCGCGCGGGCGCCTACCTGACCATGAAGCCCGCCAAGCTCGCCTCGGCCCTGCAGAAGATCACGGGGGAGATGGCCTCCATCCCGCAGCGCGACCTCCGCACCACCAGCGCCATGAACGCGTTCTTCATCGCCCCGGCGATCAGCGGCGCCTCGCTGTCCACGCTCACCTCCACCCACCCGTCCCTCGAGCAGCGTCTCGAGCAGCTGGCGCGCATCCAGGCCGACCTCAGCCGGCCCGGTCCGGGCGCCTGAGCGGGTCGACGATGGGATTCTGGGACGCCATCCGGGGCCGCCGCGCGCCGCGCCAGGCCAACCTCGACGCGCTGTTCGGCGTGCCGAGCGCAGCAATCACCCTGGAGACGGGGCTCGGCATCCGGGCGACGGGCGTCGGCTCGGTCTGCTTCCGGGCCGCCGAGGGCGCTGCCTTCGCCGCGACGCAGCAGGACATCGAGTCCCTGCTCGAGGCCGACCCCCGCACGCCGCCGGTCGAGCGCACCGTCGATGACTTCGGGTTCACCTGGCTGGTGGTCCGACGGGACCCCGCGGACGTCGCGGGTCTCTGCACCGACCTGCACGCCGTCAACGTGCTGCTCGAGGAGCAGGGGTTCGGTCCCGCCCTCCTGTGCTCGGTCGTCGGCTTCGCCGGCGCCGACGGGCGCACCGTGGGCCTGGTGTACCTCTACAAGCAGGGCACCTTCTACCCGTTCGCGCCCGCGGGGCCCCAGCAGCGTGACAACCTGCTCGAGATCAACGTGCGCGACCAGCTGGCCGGCGAGCTCCCCGTCGAGGAGAGCCTCCAGCGCTGGCTGGCGCTCTGGGGAGCACCGGGTCTGTAGAGCACGCCGGCCCCGTCGGCGGGACGCGGCTGGGGCCGCAGGAAGGAACGGGCATGACCGAGGAGCAGCTGCGTCGGGTGGACGACGCGATCGCGAGCTACGCGATCATCTCCGACCCTCCGCCGAAGGAGCTCCAGGCGGTCGTGGAGATGGCGGCGTACGTCGCCCGCGTCCCGATGGCGACCGTCAACGTCATCACCTCCCACGAGCAGCACCAGGTGGCCGCCGTCGGGTTCGAGGCGGCCGTCTGCCGCCGGGAGGACTCGATGTGCGCGATCTCCCTGGCGATCGGCGGGCAGATCGTCGTGCCCGACGCCAGCAAGGACGCGCGCTACAGCGCCAACCCCTTCGTGCGCGGACCGTTGGGCGACGTCCGCTTCTACGCCGCCCAGCCGCTGCTGACCCCGGACGGCTTCGCGATCGGCACCCTCTGCATCTTCGACACCGAGCCGCGTGAGCTGGACGACGACCAGAAGACCGCGCTCCTCACGATGGCGGACCGGATCGTCGACATCCTCGAGCTCTCCCGTCGCACGCGGGCGCTCAACGACTCGCTCGTGCGGATGGAGGAGATGCGCGACGAGCTGGTCCGCTCCAACGAGCACCTGGCCGCGTTCGCCGGGCAGGTCAGCCACGACCTGCGCAACCCCCTGTCGACGGTCGCGATGTCCTTGTACCTGCTGCAGGAGGAGCTCGAGGACGACGACGAGCCGACCGGCGTCCGCACGGTCGAGCGCGCCCTGCGGGGCACGCGCCGCATGCAGACGCTCATCGAGGACCTGCTCGCCTTCGCCCGCGTGGGTGGCACCCTGCGCCGGGAGGACGTGCACCTGGCGGCCGAGGTCCCGATGCTGCTCGCCGACCTGGCCGGAGCGCTCGGGGGCGCCGACGTGACGCTGCGCGACCTGCCCACGGTGTGCGGCGACGCGACGCAGCTGCGCGCCGTCCTGCAGAACCTCGTCGCCAACGCGGCCAAGTTCACGCGGCCCGGTCAGGCTGCCGAGATCGAGATCAGCGGACGTCGCTCGGGGGAGGGGTGGCGCATCGAGGTCGCCGACCGCGGCATCGGGATCGGGGCCGAGGACGCGGAGCGCGTGTTCGAGCCACTGGTGCGGCTCGACGAGGGCGCCGACGGCTCGGGCATCGGGCTCGCGACCTGCCGCCGGGTCGTGCAGGCCCACGGCGGCCGGATCGGGATCGAGCCGCGCGAGGGCGGCGGGACCGTCGCGTGGGTCTGGCTGCCCGACGCCTGAGCGTCAGCGGGCCGTGCGGCCCGGCAGGTCGAGCATCCGCTGCAGCGCGACCCGCGCCCACTCCTGCGTCTCGGCGTCGACCGCGATGACGTTCGGCACCTGGCCGGCGACGAGCGACTCCAGCGCCCACACGAGGTGGGGCAGGTCGATGCGGTTCATCGTCGAGCAGTAGCAGACCGTGCGGTCGAGGAACGAGATGTTCTTGTCGGGGTGGGCGTCGGCCAGCCGCTTCACGAGGTTGAGCTCGGTGCCGATCGCCCAGGAGGAGCCGGGCTCGGCCGCCTCGATGGTGCGGATGATGAACTCGGTGGAGCCCACGAGGTCGGCGCGGGTCACGACCTCGTGGCGGCACTCGGGGTGCACGAGGATGTTGACCCCGGGCACGGTGGCCCGGATCTGGTCGACCGACTCCGCGGAGAACCGGCCGTGGACGGAGCAGTGCCCCTTCCACAGGATCATCTTGGCGTCGCGGAGCTCCTCGACGGTGAGACCGCCGTTGGGCCGGTGCGGGTTCCAGACCACGCACTCCTCCAGCGCGATCCCCATCTCCAGCACGGCGGTGTTGCGACCGAGGTGCTGGTCGGGCAGGAAGAGGACCTTGCCGGTGCCCTCGGGTCGCTGGTCGAAGGCCCACTCGAGGGCGACGTCCGCGTTGGAGGAGGTGCACACCGCGCCGCCGTTGCGGCCGCAGAAGGCCTTGATGTCGGCGGACGAGTTCATGTAGGTGATCGGCACGACGTCGTCGGCCACCCCCGCGTCGACGAGCGCGTCCCACGCGTCCTCGACCTGGGGGAGCAGCGCCATGTCGGCCATCGAGCAACCGGCCGCGAGGTCCGGCAGGATCACCTGCTGCGCATCGCTCGTGAGGATGTCCGCCGACTCGGCCATGAAGTGCACGCCGCAGAAGACGATGTACGGCGCGTCCGGACGCGCGGCGGCGTCCTTCGCCAGCTTGAACGAGTCCCCGGTGACGTCCGCGAACTGGATGACCTCGTCGCGCTGGTAGTGGTGGCCCAGCACGAAGACCCGGTCGCCCAGGGCCTCCTTGGCCGCACGGGCGCGCTCGACCAGGTGCGGGTCGGAGGCCGGCGGCAGGTCGCCGGGGCACTCGACGCCCGGCTCGGTGGCCAGGTCGGAGCCGCGGCCCAGGGGGAGCAGGGGGAGATCGACGGTGGTCACGACCGCCATCCTAGAGGGGTGGCTCCGGGCGTGGGCGAGGATGGACCCGTGCGCGTGCTCCTGGCCCCCGACCGCTTCGACGGCACCCTGACCGCGGCGGAGGCGGCCCGCGCGATGGCGGAGGGCTGGGCTCGCCGCTCCCCGGGCGACGAGATCGACCTCGCGCCCGTCGCCGACGGCGGCCCCGGCTTCCTCGACGTCCTCCACCAGGCTCTCGGCGGGTCGCTGCTCGGCGTGACGGCCCGTGACCCGTTCGGCGCCCCGGTGCCCGGTGCCGTGCTGGTGGTGGAGGAGGAGGGCGGACCCGCGGCGTACGTCGAGGCGGCCCAGGCCTGCGGTCACGCGGTGGGCGATCCCGCGCGCGTCCGGTCCGCCTCGTCCGCCGGCGTCGGCGACCTCATCGGCCACGCCGTCGCCACCGGCGCGCGGCGGATCGTCGTCGGTCTGGGCGGCGCGGCGGTGGTCGACGGCGCTGCCGGGTTGCTCGGGGCTCTCGGCGCGACCGCGGACGTGCCGCTGGAGGCCGGTCCGCTCGCGCTCGACGGCGTCCGGAGCGTCGACCTGACCGGTCCGCGGCGCCTGCTGGAGGGCGTGGCGGTGACGCTGGCCGTCGACGTCGCCTGCACCCTGACGGGCTTGTTCGGGGCGGCGAAGACCTTCGGGCCCGACCTCGGGCTGGACGACGACGGCGTGCTGGCGGTGGACCACGCGCTCGAGCAGTGGGCGCACGCGACGGATCGTCGGCTCTCCCTGCGCGAGGGGACCGGTGCGGCCGGCGGGCTGGGGTTCGGCCCGATGCTCCTGGGGGCCGAGCACCGTCCCGGTGCCGACCTGGTGCTGGAGGCGGTGGGGCTGGCGGAGCGGTGTCGTCGGGCGGACCTCGTGGTCACGGGGGAGGGACGCTTCGACTTCGCGAGCCGTGCCGGCACGGTGCCGCACGGCGTCGCCCTGGTCGCGGCGGCGGCCGTGCGCCCGTGCGTGGTGGTCGCCGGCGAGGTGCTGGTCGGCACCCGCGAGATGCGGGCGCTGGGGGTGGAGGCGGCGTACTCCCTCGTCGACGAGGTGGGCCGCGCCGCGGCCGTGGACGCGGCGTACGACGCGCTCGTCCGCACCACCGAGCGGGTCGCGCGCACCTGGTCGCGGTGACCGGGAACGAGCGGACCACGGTCCGGATAAAGTGCCCCCGGGGCCTCGGGAATAGGGGACCCGTGTGCAACCATTGAGGACGTTGCACGACGCAGACCACCGCGCCGCAGCACCACCGATCGTCGAGATCCCGTAGGGAGAACGCACATGACCGAGCAGGTCGACACCCAGGCGACGGAGCGTCGCACCGACCAGATCAACCTGAGCGCGACGGCCGCGAGCAAGGTCAAGAGCCTGCTGGAGCAGGAGGGTCGCGACGACCTCGCGCTCCGCATCTCCGTGCAGCCGGGTGGCTGCTCGGGCCTGCGCTACCAGCTGTTCTTCGACGAGCGCACGCTCGACGGCGACATCGTCACCGACTTCGACGGCGTCTCGGTCGTCGTGGACCGGATGAGCGTGCCGTACCTGAACGGCGCCGAGATCGACTTCGTCGACACCATCGAGAAGCAGGGCTTCACGATCGACAACCCCAACGCGACGGGCTCCTGCGCCTGCGGCGACTCGTTCCACTGAGTCGTCCGGCCGCGCGCCGCTGACGCCGAACGGCCCCCGTCCTCCTCGCGGAGGACGGGGGCCGTTCGTCTGCCCGGGCCAGGCTCGTGCGGTGGTCAGTCCTGGTAGATGGCCGCGGCGAGCCGGGCGGCGGCCTCGCTGACCTCGATCTGCGGCTTGAGGTCGCGGCGCTGGTCGGCGTAGTCGAGCGAGGGCGCGGGCCGGCGGGCGGCGGCCGCGATCGCGTCGGTGGGGCGGAGCGCGTCGCGCGTCTCGCGGCAGTCGCGCTGCAGGTCGGCGGGGGCCGCGAGGTCGTCGTACGCGAGCCGGTCGGTGGGGATGGCAGTGCTCATGACGTCGACGGTAGGCACTACCGCCGGGTAGGCCGAGGGGTACCGATCGGTAGTGTTCGCGCACGTCGCGTAGGGTCGGCCGACGTGTCCCTCCTCGTCACCGGCTCCATCGCCACCGACCACCTGATGACCTTCTCGGGCAAGTTCTCGGACTCGCTCGTGGTGGACCAGCTGGACAAGCTGTCGGTCTCGTTCCTCGTCGACGACCTCGAGGTCCGGCGGGGCGGGTGCGCGGCCAACATCTCGTTCGGCCTGGGCAACCTCGGCCTGCGTCCGGTCCTCGTCGGCGCCGTCGGGGAGGACTTCGTCGACTACCGCGCCTGGCTCGAGCGCCACGGGGTCGACTGCGACTCGGTCCACGTCTCCGAGACGCGTCACACCGCGCGCTTCGTCTGCACCAACGACGCGGCGATGGCCCAGTTCGCGACCTTCTACGCCGGGGCGATGAGCGAGGCGCGGGAGATCGAGCTGAAGCCCATCGTCGACCGCGTCGGCCCCGTCGACTTCGTGCTGGTCGGCCCGAACGACCCGGACGCGATGGTCCGCCACACCGAGGAGTGCCGCCAGCGCGGCTACGCGTTCGTCGCGGACCCCTCCCAGCAGCTGGCCTTCGGCGACGGCGACCTGATCCGCCCCCTCATCGACGGGGCGTCGATCCTCTTCTCCAACGAGTACGAGGCCGCCCTCATCGAGTCGAAGACCGGCTGGAGCCACGAGGAGGTCCTCGACCGCGTCGGCACCTGGGTGGTCACGCTCGGTCCCGACGGTGTCCGGCTCGAGACGAAGGGCGCCGAGCCGGTCGTCGTGCGCGCCGTGCCCGAGATCGCCAAGGTCGAGCCCACCGGTGTCGGTGACGCCTTCCGGGCGGGCTTCCTCGCGGCGCTCAGCTGGGGCCTCGACCACGAGCGGGCCGCCCAGCTCGGCTGCCTCCTCGCCGTGTACGTCGTGGAGCAGGTCGGCACCCAGGAGTACGTCCTCGGCCGCGCGGCCTTCCTCGAGCGCCTCGAGGCGGCGTACGGCGCGGACGCCGTCGCCGACGTCGCGGCGCACCTGCAGACCTTCCGCGACTGACGGCGACCCCGCACCGCGGGGTTCCTCAGACGGCTCCGCCGAGCCGCACCACGTGGCGCGCGACGCCGTCGTCGGCGGCGTCGGCCCCCAGGTAGGCGTGCCCACGCATGCGGCACCACGCCGGCACGTCGACCCGCGCCGCCGGGTCCTCGGCGACCACCGCGAGCACCGCGCCGGCCGCCCCGTCGCCCCGGCCGCGGGCGGCCTTCGCGAGGGCGAGCACCGGCGCGGGGCAGGGGAGTCCCCGGCAGTCGAGCTCCTCGTCCACCGCGACGCCGGGCGAGCCCGCGAACGGTGCGGCGCTCACAGGCCCACGTCCGCCCGCAGCCGGGCCACGATCCCGGGCAGCACGGCGAGGAAGCGGTCCACGTCCTCCTCGCGCGTCCCCGGGTGCAGGGAGAGGCGCACGTTGCCGTGGGTCAGCGCGCCCATCGCCGCGAGGACGTGGGACGGCTCGTGCGTGCTCGCCGTGCAGGCCGAGCCGCTGCCGATCCCGAACCCGGCGCCGTCCAGCGCGGTCACGAGGGCCTCGCCCTCGACGTACAGGCAGGAGAACGTCAGCAGGTGCGGGAGCCGGTGCACGGGGTCGCCGACGACGTCGACGTCCGGCACGAGGCGCGGCACCTCGGTGCGGAGCCGGTCGACGAGGGCGGCCACCCGGCGTCCGGACTCCTCGGACTCCGCCAGCACGGCCTGGAGCGCCGCGGCGGAGGCGAAGGCCCCGGGCACGTCCTCGAAGCCGAGGGCACGCCGGTCGCCGCGGTCGTCCGCGGGGGAGGGGTCGCGCCAGCGCGCACCCTTCCGGACGGCCAGCACGCCCACGCCGGGCGGGCCGCCCCACTTGTGGGCCGAGGCCGCCGCCACCGACCACTCCGCAGGCAGCGGCTCCCAGCCGACGGAGGCGCAGGCGTCGACGAGCAGGGGGACGTCGCCGTACGCCGCGGCCAGCCGCGCCACGTCGGCGAGCGGCTGTCGGGTGCCGACCTCGTGGTTGGCGCCCTGCACGGCGAGCAGGGCCACGTCGCGGGGCTCCAGGGCCGCGGCCAGGGCGTCGAGGTCCACGCGGCCGCCCGGGTCGACGTCGACGACGCGGGTCGTCGTGCCGTGCTCGGCCGCCGAGAAGTCGGCGGCGTGGAGCACGGCGGAGTGCTCGACGGCTGTGTGGGCGACGACGCCACCCGCGCGGCGCCGGCCCCGGGCGAGCCCGAGCAGGCCCCGGTGCACCGCCTCCGTGCCGGATCCCGTGAAGGTGACCTCGTCGGGTCGCGCCCCGAGGCAGGAGGCGACGACCTCCCGCGCGTTGTCGAGGAGCTGCCGTGCGCGGCGGCCCGCGTGGTGGAGTCGTCGGGGGTCGGCGTACCCGTGCTCGTGGGCGAGGAGCAGCGCCTCGCGGGCCGCCGGGTGGAGGGGGCGCGCCGACGCGCTGTCGAGGTCGATCCACGGCGATGAGGAGGGCGCGGCGGAGGGTCCTGGGATCACTCGAGGACCGTATCCCCAGGCGGGGCGCGGGATCGACGACATCGCGTAGTAGATGAGGCGACCCTGTGCGCGACCTGAGGGCAGGATTCAGATAAAGTCACGTCCGTCGTGTGATCATCTCGAAAGAGAGGCTCGTTCGTGGGTCTGCAACTCTCCCGGTCCGGCGCCGGTGCCGTTCGGCGTAGCGCCGCGAGCGCGCCCCGACGCGTCGCGCTGGCCGCGTCCCTGGGCGCTGCCCTCCTCGTCCTGAGCGGTTGCTCGGAGGAGACGCAGTACCAGCTCAAGCACTTCGGCCTGCCCGGTCAGGCCACCGAGGAGGCGCCCTACATCGCCGACCTCTGGATCTGGTCGTGGGTCGCCGCCCTGGCCACCGGCATCCTCGTGTGGGGCCTGATCTTCTGGGTCGTCGTGCGCTACCGCCGCCGCAGCGCGGACGAGGTCCCGGTGCAGACGCGCTACAACCTGCCGCTGGAGATCTTCTACACGATCGCCCCGGTCATGATGGTGATCGTCTTCTTCTTCCACACGGTGCAGGTGCAGAACACCGTGCTGGACGACTCCGAGCCCGACCTCACGCTGGAGATCGTCGGCCAGCAGTGGTCGTGGACCTTCAACTACCCGACCGACGGCGTCGGCGGCGGTGACCGTGAGGAGGTCGAGAGCTCGGAGTACGCCTACCTCGTGGGCACCGCCTCCCAGATCCCGACCCTCGTGCTCCCGCGCGGTGAGACCGTGCGGTTCAACCTGCACTCGCCCGACGTGATCCACGGCTTCTGGATCCCCGGCTTCCTCATGAAGATGGACGTCGTCCCCGGTCGCCTCAACCACTTCCAGGTGACGCCCACCGAGGAGGGCACGTTCGCCGGCAAGTGCACCGAGCTCTGCGGCGTCTACCACTCCCGCATGCTGTTCAACGTCGAGGTCGTCTCCCCGGAGGAGTACGACGCGTACGTCGAGGGGCTGGCCGAGAACGGTGACGTCTCCGCGAACGGCCCGCTGGTCGGCGGCGAGGACGCCCGCACCACGCGCGGCCTGCACAACGACGACAACGGAGGCTCCGAGTGACCGCCACTGTTCCTGCCCCGGCGGCGAGCCAGCCGTCGGAGCCGTCCGAGACGCTCGTCCCCGGACGCAAGCCGCTCGGCGAGATGGTCGTCAAGCTCCTGACGACGACCGACCACAAGCTCATCGGCAAGATGTACCTCGTCACGTCGTTCGCCTGGTTCTGCATCGGCGGCATCATGGCGCTCGTCATCCGGTCCGAGCTCGCGTTCCCCGGCCAGCAGGTCGTGAACGACGAGGTCTACAACCAGATGTTCACGATGCACGGCACGATCATGCTGCTGCTGTTCGCGACGCCCCTGTTCTTCGGCTTCTCGAACGTGATCATGCCGCTGCAGATCGGTGCGCCCGACGTGGCGTTCCCGCGGCTCAACATGTTCAGCTACTGGCTGTTCCTGTTCGGCGGCCTCATCGCGGCGAGCGGCTTCTTCACCCGTGAGGGCGCGGCGAGCTTCGGCTGGTTCGCCTACACCCCGCTCTCCAACGAGGTGCGCAGCCCCGGCGTCGGTGGCGACCTGTGGATCATGGGTCTCTACATGGCCGGTCTCGGCACGATCCTCGGTGCGGTCAACTTCATCACCACGATCATCTGCATGCGCGCGCCCGGCATGACGATGTTCCGGATGCCGCTGTTCGTCTGGAACACGCTCATCACGAGCCTGCTCGTGCTCATCGCGTTCCCGATCCTCGCCGGCGCGCTGCTGATGCTGGAGGCCGACAGGTCGATCGGCACCCACGTGTTCGACGCCTCCCACGGCGGCCCGATCCTGTGGCAGCACCTGTTCTGGTTCTTCGGCCACCCGGAGGTCTACATCATCGCGCTGCCGTTCTTCGGCATCGTGACGGAGATCCTCCCGGTCTTCAGCCGCAAGCCGATCTTCGGCTACGTCGGCCTCGTCGGCGCCACGCTGGGCATCGCGATCCTCTCGGTCGCCGTGTGGGCCCACCACATGTTCGTGACGGGCGCGGTGAACCTGCCCTTCTTCTCCGGCATGACGTTCTTGATCGCGGTGCCGACGGGTGTGAAGTTCTTCAACTGGATCGGCACCATGTGGGGCGGGTCCATCTCGTTCGACAACCCGATGCTGTGGTCGATCGGCTTCCTCACGACCTTCCTCTTCGGTGGTCTGACGGGTGTCCTGCTGGCCAGCCCGCCGCTCGACTTCCACGTCTCGGACTCCTACTTCGTGGTGGCGCACTTCCACTACGTGGTGTTCGGCACCGTGGTGTTCGCGATGTTCGCCGGCTTCTACTTCTGGTGGCCGAAGATGACCGGCCGGATGCTCGACGAGCGTCTCGGCAAGGTGCACTTCTGGCTGCTCTTCGTGGGCTTCCACACCACGTTCCTCGTGCAGCACTGGCTGGGTGTCGAGGGCATGCCGCGTCGCTATGCGGACTACCTCGAGGGTGACGGCTTCACGCTGCTCAACCAGATCTCGACGGTGGGTGCCTTCATCCTGTCGGCCTCGATGCTGCCGTTCTTCTACAACGTGTACGTCTCGGCCAAGGGCCCGAAGGTCGAGGTCGACGACCCGTGGGGCTGGGGCCGCTCGCTGGAGTGGGCCACGTCCTCGCCGCCGCCGCGCCACAACTTCCACTCGATCCCGCGCATCCGCTCGGAGTCGCCGGCGTTCGACCTCCACCACCCGGAGATCGCCGCCCTGGAGCTGGCACAGAACTCGGCCGAGCGCCACGGCCGGGTGGCCGACGCTCCCGACATGGAGGGCCGCGAGGAGCACCTGCGCTCGCGCGGCGCCGACGTCGACCACGTCGACGACACGAAGGGTGAGGACAAGTGAAGGCGCTCCGCTCCGAGGTCTGGATCTTCCTGATCACGACCGTCTTCCTCGTGCTGGTCACGCCGGCGTACTGGTTCGTCACGGACGCCAGCGACGAGGGCGGCGACTGGACGGGCACCTCGGCGCTCGTCATGACCACGCTGCTCGCCGCGATGGTGACGTGGTACCTGGGCTTCCAGGCCCGCAAGCTCGACGAGCGTCCCGAGGACCGCAAGGACGGTGAGATCGTCGACGGTGCGGGCGAGCTCGGCTTCTTCCCGCCGTACTCGTGGTGGCCGCTGTGGAACTCGCTGGTGTTCGGCGTGCTCGTGCTGGGCGTCATCTTCGGCTGGTGGCTGTTCATGATCGGTTGCGCCTTCGGCATCCTGACGCTCTCGGGCTGGGTGTTCGAGTACTACCGCGGGGTGCACGCCCACTGATCAGGTCCCGCACAGGTGGCGGGGTTACGCTGGAAGCGCTCGTCGGACTCGGTCCGGCGGGCGCTTTCGCCGTCCTGGGGGGACGGGCGAGACACACCGAGGCACCCGGAAGGACGCAGCGCATGGCCTCCAATGACCTGATGACCGGCCCGGCCCGCTGGCGGTTCACCCGCCGAGGACTGGTGCGCATCGTCGGTGCGGGCGGCGTGGCTGCCGCGCTCGGGGGTGCCGTCGCGGCCTGCAGCGGTGACGAGGGCGGCACCGGCGGGGCGGGCGGCACGGGGTCCGGCGGCGGTGGCGCGAACGGCGGTGGCGCCGAGCCGGTCGCGATCGTGACGAACCTGCCGGACGGCGACGATCCGGTGGCGGTCGACACCCAGGTGCAGGTCGAGGCGCAGAACGGCACGCTCACGACGGTCTCGCTCGTGACGGCCGACGGTGCGGAGGTGGCGGGCGACCTGCGGGAGGGCGGGGTGAGCTGGGCCGCCGGCAGCCTGCTCGACCCGGGTGCGACGTACACGCTGACGGTGCAGGCGACCGGCGACGGCGGCGACACCTCCGCCGAGATGACCTTCGCGACCGTGGACCTGGGCCTCGACGAGCTGACCTACCCCTCGATCGCCCCGCTGGCGGACGAGGAGGTGGGGGTCGGCATGCCCGTCGTGGTGCGCTTCGACGTGGCGGTCACGGACCACGCGACGTACGAGCAGCACATGCGCGTCACCAGCGAGCCGGCCCAGGAGGGCTCCTGGCACTGGTTCGACGACCACGAGGTGCGCTGGCGCCCCCGGGAGTACTGGCAGCCGGGCACCAGCGTGACGGTGGACGTCGACGTGAAGAGCCTCCCCGCCGGCGGCGGGATCTACGGCCAGGAGAGTCGGAGGGTCGCGTTCACCGTCGGCCGCTCCGTCATCCACCGCGTGGACGCCACCACGCACACGATGACCTCGGAGATCGACGGCGCGACCGCGCGCACGATGCCGATCAGCGCGGGCAAGCCCGGCTTCGAGACGCGCTCCGGCATCAAGGTCATCATGGAGAAGTTCCGCGAGAAGACGATGGACGCCGCGACCACCGGCATCGAGCCCGGAGACCCGGATTACTACAACATCGCGGACGTCCAGTACGCGCTGCGCGTCACCACC
This sequence comes from Nocardioides zeae, assembly GCF_010686755.1. Taxonomy (GTDB): domain Bacteria; phylum Actinomycetota; class Actinomycetes; order Propionibacteriales; family Nocardioidaceae; genus Nocardioides; species Nocardioides zeae. The sequence goes on from NZ_JAAGXA010000011.1 coordinate 33,652, forward strand.
TCGGGCGAGTTCCTCCACGCCGCGCCGTGGTCGTCGGGCTCCCAGGGCGTGGCCAACGTCAGCCACGGCTGCGTGGGCATGGCGACGGACGACGCCCGCTGGGTCTTCGAGAACTCGCGGCGCGGTGACGTCGTCGAGGTCACCGGCACGGATCGCCAGATGACGCTCGAGAACGGGTGGGGCGACTGGAACGCCACCCCGGAGGCGTACGCCGAGGGCTCGGCGCTCTAGGCCGGCCCGGCCCCCGCCACCCGATCAGGGATAGGCCGTACGGCGCATCGTCAGCAGGAACGAGGACTCCAGCCACGCGTGCTGGAGGAGCAGCCCGACGACCAGCACACCGCCGAGCACGGCGGCCTGGCCGGCCCGGTGCCACCGCGCGCCCAGGGTCGGGAAGGGCCACCAGACGACGAGCAGGAGCAGCCCGTAGCGGGTGATGCTGGGGGTGGGGCGCGCCGTCACCAGGAGGAACGCGCCGTAGGAGACGGCCCAGGCGCGCAGCTCGGGCGTCCACGCGCGCGCTGCGGGCTGGAGCACGATGGCGAGCACCAGCAGGACGACGACGGCGACGTCGGCGGCGAGGGTCGCCCCGTTCACGCCGAGCAGCTGCCCCAGCCAGGTCTGCCAGCTGCGCTCCTCGGTCAGCACCCACGCTCCCTGCGTGAGGAGGTACGCGTTCGGCTCTCCCGTCACCACCGCGGCGACGAGCGGCCAGAGCCCGAACGACAGCCCCGTGAGGACGACGAGGCCCCCGAGGCGGAGCAGCTCGCGGTGGGGGAGGGGACCCTCGGCGCGCCACCGCCACCAGACGTGGACGAGCAGGACGGGCACGAGGGCGAGGACCACCGGCCGCGTGAGGGCGAGGAGCAGCACCCAGACCGCCACCGCGCCGTACCGCCGCCGGGAGAGCGCGTCGAGGACCAGCACGACCAGCAGGAGGCTGAGGCCCTCGGTGTACGAGGTCTGCAGGATCGCGCCCGCGGGAGCGGCGCTGATCGCCGTCGTCGTCACCAGCGCCACGTAGCGGCCTCCGTGGCGCGCCAGGAGGCGGTACAGGAGCACGAGGGCCACGGTGGACGCCACGAGGCTCACGGTGGACGCCGCGAGGCCGAAGGAGGCGCCGGTGAGGGTCATGAGCAGCCGGGCGAGCGCGGGCAGCGCGGGGAAGAACGCCCAGGGGTTCTGCTGCACCTCGCCGTCGTAGCGCGGCAGCTCCGTGGGGTAGCCCTGCTCGGCGATGGTGCGGTACCACTGCCCGTCCCAGTTGGTGACCAGGTCGGTGTAGCCGGGGGCGGCCGGGACGGGCTCCACCAGGTAGAAGCCCTGGCCCACGTCGAGGGCGACCTGGTCGGCGCCGATCCTGAGGAGCATCCAGGCGTCGGCGAGGCGGGTGAGGAGCACCAGGACGAGCGGCGGCACCCACCAGGGCAGACCGGCGGGCCAGGCCGCCGGGGAACGCCGACGGGCGCCCGGATCCTCGTCGGATCCGGGCGCCCGTGCGGAGGTGGACGTCACCATGGGTGGGGCAGCCGGCAGCGGGGCCGGCCGTCCTCAGTGGCCCTTGACCAGGGCGTCGCGGTCGTCGTCGTGCGCGCCGGCCTCGAGCTCGTGGCCGTCGTGCCCGTCGTGGTGGTGGTGCGCCGCCTCGATCTCCGCAGCCGTGGGGGGCTGCAGGTTGTCGGCGAACCAGAACCGGTTGAGGGCCAGGCGCAGCCGCTCCTTGCGGTTGTGGGGACGCTCCACGCCGTTCTTGTCGACCGCGGGCTCGAGCTCGAGCAGCTGGTCGCGCTCGCGCCCGACGATCAGCGCCTGCTTGGCGTCGGGCAGCGGCAGGTGCCGCTCCGAGTAGGCGCCGTCCGGCGACCGCTCGATGATGCCCGTCTCGTAGCCGTGCAGCGCCTGCTCCTTCGCGTGACGCTGGAGCGAGATGCACCAGCGCTTCGTGATCCAGAAGGCCAGGATCGGGCCCAGGAAGATCGCGGCACGCAGGAAGTAGGTGATCTGGTTGATCGAGAGGTCCAACCTGATCGCGATGATGTCGTTGCCGCCCGCGAAGAGCGCGAGGACGTAGAACGTCACGAGCGCCGCCATGAGGCCGGTGCGGGCAGGGGTGTCGCGCGGACGCTGGAGCAGGTGGTGCTCCCGCTTGTCGCCCGAGATCCAGTTGTCGATGAACGGGTACAGGATCAGGAACGTGATGATCAGCGTCGGCATCAGGATGACCGTGAGGAACACCGGCAGCGCCAGCGTGACGCCCCAGAAGCTGACCTCGGTCCAGCCCGGGATGATGCGGAGGAGTCCGTCGGGCCAGCCCATGTACCAGTCGGGCTGGGATCCGGCCGTCACCTTCGTCGGGTCGTAGGGCCCGTACATCCAGATCGGGTTGATGGTCATCAGACCGCCCATCAGCGCCGTGGCGCCGAAGACGATGAAGAAGAAGCCCCCCGCCTTCGCGGCGTACACCGGCAGCATCGGGAAGCCGACGACGTTCTGCTCCGTGCGGCCGGGGCCGGGCCACTGCGTGTGCTTGTGGTAGACGAGCAGCAGCATGTGGGCGGCGATCAGGCCGAGGATCAGGCCCGGGATCAGCAGCACGTGGATGATGTAGAGCCGCGGGATGATCGAGTGCCCCGGGAACTCGTCGCCGAAGAGCAGGAACGAGCCGTACGTGCCGATCACGGGGATCGACTTCACGAAGCCGTCGGCCGCGCGGACGCCGGTGCCGGACAGCAGGTCGTCCGGGAGCGAGTAGCCCGTGAAGCCCTCGAGCGTGCCGAGCGTCAGCAGCAGGACGCCGATCACCCAGTTGATCTCGCGGGGCTTGCGGTAGGCGCCCGTCAGGAAGACGCGCATCATGTGGATGAGCATCGAGCCGATGAACAGGTGCGCCGCCCAGTGGTGCATCTGGCGGAGCAGCAGACCACCGCGCACGTCGAACGAGATGTGCAGCGAGGAGTTGAAGGCCTCGGAGATGTACGAGCCGCGCAGCGGGGCGTAGGAGCCCTGGTACTCGATCTCGGTCATGCTCGGGTTGAACCAGAACGTCAGGAAGACACCCGTGACGAGCAGGACCACGAAGCTCCACAGGGCGATCTCACCCAGCATGAAGGACCAGTGGTCGGGGAAGACCTTGCGCAGGTTCTTCTTGGCCAGACCGGCCAGGCCGAGACGCTCGTCGGCCCAGTTGGCGGCCGCGCCCACCTTGGACGGCTTGCCGCTGCGTGCAGCGGTGCCGCCGTTGGTGTCGGCAACCTTGGACGTCGTGCTCATGGTCAGCCACGCTCCCAGTAGCTCGGACCGACGGGCTCGTCGAAGTCGCCCATCGCGTAGAGGTAACCCTCGTCGTCAGCAGCGAGGTGCATCTGCGGGAGGGAGTGCCCGGCCGGTCCGAAGACGACCTTGCCGGAGTCGGCGAGGTCGAAGGTGGACTGGTGGCAGGGGCACAGCAGGTGGTGGGTCTGCTGCTCGTTCAGCGCGATGGGGCAACCGACGTGCGTGCAGATCTTGGAGTAGCAGACGATCCCGTCGACGTCCCAGTTCTCGCGGTCCGGGTTGCGGACGATGTCGCCGGGCGACATCCGGAGGACGATGACGGCGGACTTGACCTTCTCGATGAGCAGCTGCTCGTGGTCGAGGGCGGGACGGAGCTCCTGGCCGTTCGGGCCGATCGGAGCCGGCAGGTGACCCTCGGAGTTGGGGACCAGGCCCTCGGGCTCGCCGTTGAGCAGGTCGCCGATCTCGAGGTCGGCACGGTTGATCCGCGTGCCCAGCACATCGCGGACGATGTACATGCCCTCCATCCAGAAGGTCTTCTCGAGGCGGCTCGCGCTCATGTTGCGCGGACCGAGGTCGCGCAGCGCGACGACGAGCGGGACGCCGGCGAAGGCGAGCGCGCCCAGGAGCGTGTTCCGGATGAGCGGACGACGGCCGATGCCGGACTCGTCGAGGCCGGCGGTGAGCGCCTTGAGGGTCGTCTCCCGGTCCTCCTCGCTCGAGGCGGCCGGGTGGCGGAGCTCGGCGATCTCGACGTCGCTCATGAGCTTGCGGGCCCACTGGATGACGCCGACGCCGATGGCCAGCATGCCGAGGCCGAGCGTGAGGCCGAGGAACAGGTTCGACGCACCGAAGCCGAGGAACGTGTCGATCTCGCGACCGATCTCGAAGCTGAAGTACGCCACCACGAAGAGGACGGCGCAGACCATCGAGAAGATGAAGAGCGCGGCGACCTGGCGCTCGGCGCGCTTCTCGGCCTTGGGGTCGACGTCCGTCGGACGCCACACGTGGGCCGGGAGGCCGGGGGCGACGTCCTGGTCCTCGAGGGGCTCCGGGACCCGCGAGTGGCCCGCTCCGTCGCCGGAGGCGGGGAGGTTGCTCTGGTCGCTCACGCCGTTTCCTTGCCCTTCTTGGTGCGGGTCGTGTGCGCCGCGATCCACACGGCGAATCCGACGAGGCCGCCGATGCCGACGACCCAGACGTAGAGGCCCTCGCCCACGGGGCCGAGGCCACCGAGGCTGAAGCCGCCCTGCTGGGGCTGCTCCTGCAGCGTCTCGAGGAACGCGATGACCTCGCGCTTGTTCTCCGGCGGGATGTTGCCGTCGGAGAAGACGTCCATCTGCGACGGGCCGGTCAGCATGGCCTCGTAGATGTGCTTGTCGCTGACACCGCGCAGCGTGGGCGCGTAGCCGCCGCGCGGCATGGCGCCACCGCGGCCGTTGAAGTTGTGGCAGGCGGTGCAGTTGGTGAGGAAGATCTGCTGGCCGCGGTTGATGGCGGCGTCGCGCTCGTCCTCGGGCAGCTCGTAGATCGAGCTGGGGTCGTAGTCCGACTCGTCCGGCACGTCCGGTCCCGGCGCCAGCGACTGGACGAACGCGGCGAGGGCCGCGGTCTCGTCGTCGCTGTAGGCGACGCTCTTGCGCGGGTTCTGCTGACCGGGCTGCACCATCGGCATGCGGCCGGTGCCGACCTGGAAGTCCACGGCCGCGCCGCCGACGCCCTGCAGCGAGGGGCCGAGCTGGTTGCCGTTGACGTCGAGGACGCCCTCGCCGTTCTGGCCGTGGCACGTCGAGCAGCCGACGAGGAAGAGCTCGCGGCCCTGCTCGACGAGCTCGGCGTTGTCTTGCGACTGCTCCGCCTGACCGGCGGGCGCGAGGGCGGCGTACGCGCCACCCGTCACCAGCAGGGCGACCAGGAGGACCGCGAGGCCGGCGAAGCGGCCGCGGCGGTGGCGGGAGAGCCGGCCCGCGGATCGGTTGAGGAAACGCAACGTGATGTCCCTTGTTCAGGTCCGGACGAAACTGCTCGTGCGGTAGGTCGGGGGCAAGAGGGGCGACCCGGGGGTCACATGATGAGGTAGATGGTCGCGAACAGACCGATCCACACGACGTCCACGAAGTGCCAGTAGTAGGACACGACGATGGCGGAGACCGCCTGCTCGTGCGTGAACCGCTTCGCGATGTAGGTGCGCCCCAGCACGAGCAGGAACGCGATCAGACCACCCGTCACGTGGAGGCCGTGGAAGCCCGTCGTCAGGTAGAACATCGAGCCGTACGCCGAGCTCTGCATCGTCAGGCCGGCGTGCACGAGCTCCGTGTACTCCAGCGCCTGGCCGGCCATGAAGATGGCGCCCATGACGTAGGTGAGGATGAACCACTCGCGCATGCCCCACAGGCCCACCTGGTGGATCTTGCCGACGCGGGCGACCCGGGGGCCGCCCTTCGCCGCAGATCGCTCGATGGCGAAGACGCCCATCTGGCAGGTCACGGAGGAGAGCACGAGGATCGTCGTGTTCCCGAGCGCGAACGGGACGTTGAGGTGCTGCGTGTCGGTGGCCCAGAGGTCCACCTCCGCCGCACGGATCGTGAAGTAGGCCGCGAACAGCGCCGCGAAGAACATCAGCTCACTGGAGAGCCAGATGATCGTGCCCACGCTGACCATGTCGGGGCGGCCGTGCTGCCCGCGCAGACGGGAGGCCGGGATCGCTGCAGTTGCTGTCGCCACGAGCGCCATTATGGCCCGAGGAGGGGTGGGTTGTGACCACTGGCCCCCCACAAAGTCCGACGCAGTGTCGTAGACCGCGTAGCGGCGCGGAATTTACGGAGAAATCAGGCTCCCCTCGGGGACGGGTAGCATCGCGCGGGTGAGCGCGATCCCTGAGCACCGGCCCGCTGCCGCGACGACGTCCGAGGAGCCGCTGACGATCCTCGTCTACAGCGACGACGTGCGCACGCGCGAACAGGTCGTGCTGGCGCTCGGCCGCCGCCCCCACCCCGACCTCCCCGAGGTGCGGTACGTCGAGGTGGCGACCGAGCCGGTCGTGCGGGAGCAGGTGGCCGCCGGGGGAGTGGCCCTGGCGATCCTCGACGGCGAGGCCGTGCCCGCCGGCGGGATGGGCATCGCGAAGCAGCTCAAGGACGAGGTGTACGGCTGCCCGCCGGTCCTGGTCCTCACCGGCCGGCCGCAGGACGCGTGGCTCGCGACGTGGTCCCGGGCCGAGGCCGCGGTCCCGCATCCCGTCGACCCCGTGCTGCTGGCCGAGACCGTCGTCTCGCTGCTGCGTGCGGACTCCGTGGTGTCGGCGCGGTGAACGCGCCGGTGGCGTCGTCGTGGCCCGAGGTGCTCTCCGCCCTCGTCGCGCGCCGTGACCTGGCGCCCGAGCAGGCGGGGTGGGCGATGAGCGAGATCCTCGCCGGGGAGGCGACGCCGGTCCAGGTCGCCGGGTTCGCCGTGGCCCTGCGGTCCAAGGGCGAGTCCATCGACGAGGTCACCGGCCTGGCGGAGGCGATGATCGCGGCCGGCACGCCGCTGACCGTCCCCGGCCGTCTCCTCGACGTCGTCGGCACGGGGGGTGACCGCTCGATGTCGGTCAACATCTCCTCCATGTCCGCGATCGTCGCCGCCGGGGCCGGTGCCCGGGTGGTCAAGCACGGCAACCGCTCCGCGTCGTCGAAGTCCGGCAGCGCCGACGTGCTCGAGGCCCTCGGGGTGCGGCTCGACCTGCCCGCGCGCCGGGTCGGCGAGCTGGCCGAGGAGGTGGGCATCACCTTCTGCTTCGCCGCGGCGTTCCACCCCGCGATGCGGCACGCCGCCGTCGCGCGGCGCGAGCTCGGCATCGGCACGACCTTCAACTTCCTCGGCCCCCTCACCAACCCGGCGCGGCCGGCTGCGCAGGCGATCGGCTGCGCCGACCCGGCGATGGCGCCCGTCATGGCCGGCGTGTTCGCCCGGCGCGGCGTCGACGCATGGGTCTTCCGCGGCGACGACGGCCTCGACGAGCTGACGACCACCACGACGTCCGCGGTCTGGGTGGTCAGCGGCGGAGAGGTCAGCGAGCAGCGGATCGACCCGGCAGACCTCGGGATCGCCCGCGCGACCACGGAGGACCTCCGGGGCGGGGACGTCTCCTACAACGCCGCCGTCGTGCGCCGCCTCCTCGCCGGTGACCACGGGCCCGTGCGGGACGCGGTGCTGCTCAACGCCGGCGCGGCGCTCGCCGTGCACGGCCTCGACGACCCGGCCGCGGCGGGCCTACCGGTCGAGGAGCAGCTCGCCCGCGGCGTACGCCGTGCCGCCGACGCCATCGACTCGGGAGCTGCCGAGGCCACGCTGGCCAAGTGGGTCGAGGCCTCGGCCGCCTGAGGTCGGTGCTCGGGTCGGTGCTCGGGTCGGGGGCGCGGGTCAGGCGGCGGGCTCGGCGGCCGGTGGCTCCGGCAGCGGCCTCGGCGGCGGAGGGACGACGGGGGCCGGCAGGGTCGGCGGCAGGTCGAGCGCGTAGGACTCCCCGAGGCGGCGGAAGCCCAGCCGCGGGTAGTAGGGGTTCTTCATGTTGGCCGGGGTGATCACCCGGCGGATCCCGCGGTTGCGGAGGATGTCGCTGCGCAACCAGACGTACTCGCCCGCGGCGCAGTCGCGGAAGGCCGGCGTGACCCAGTCCAGCTCCACGTGGGCGACGTCGCCGCGCGCTCGGAGCACCACGACACCGACGGTCTGGTCGCCCTCCTGCACCAGGTAGGCCTGCAGGTCGGTGCGGGTGGGATACCACGCGAAGTCGGGCTGGTGCTCGTGGATGTCGACGTCGTGGATGCGCAGCACGTGGTTGAGGTACGCATCGTCGGAGCCGACCGCGAGCACCGTGAAGTCGCGCACCGGTGCCGACGCGGGGGGAGACGCGACGGTGGCACGGGCCGAGCGGGTGGCCCACCAGGCGACGACCAGCGCGACGACCGCCAGCGCGCCCACGAGGACGGGCCAGGCGCCGGCGATGGAGGTCACGTGCGCGATCGTACGAAGCCCGGCATCGACCGCCGGCTCCCTTAACCGAAGCGTGACGTGAGGTGCATCACTTCGGGTGAGGCTGTGGCGTCAGTCGAGGCCGAGGGAGAACGCGGACTCCAGGTCGTGCCGCGAGTAGGTGCGGAAGGCGATGTGGGTCTCGGTCGCCAGCACGCCCTCGACCTTGTTGAGCCGGTCGGCGACGACGGACGCGATGTCGTCGTGCTGGCGCACCCGCACGAGGGCGATGAGGTCGATCTGGCCGGTGACCGAGTAGACCTCGCTGACCCCGTCGAGCGCGGCGATCTCCTCGGCGACCTCCGGGATGCGGTCGACCTCGGCGTTGACGAACACGATGGCGGTGATCACGGTCGAGAGCCTAGGGCGTGGTGCGGCGGGCCGCGACGGTCGCCGGGCACGGCCCGCTGCGGACGTCGTGCGCCGCGGCTGCCCCGGGCACCGGATCGCATGACGTCGGCGGTTGGCTGGAGCCGCCGCCGTGCCCCCCGCCCGGTCGTGGTGTGAGGCCACTGCTTTCCGTAGGCCTGGCACCACGACCCGGGGAGGGTGACGGTCGCCGGGTGCGGCCCGTTGCGGACGTCATGCGAACCGTGGCCCCCGGGCGCCGGATCGCATGACGTCCGGGGGTACGGCGCGGGACGTCGTGCGCGGCGGCTGCCCCGGGCACCGGATCGCATGACGTCCGGGGTCGGCTGGAGCCGCCGCCGTACCGCCCGCACCCACTCGGTCGTGGTGTGAGGCCTCTGCTTTCCGTAGGTCTGGCACCACGACCCGGGGAAGGAGGCTGGTCGCCGGGGCGCGCGGGCGTCGGAACGGGGACGTTGGTACGCCGCCGGTCCGCCCCGGGCCGTACCAAGCGCACACTTCCGGTGGCCCGGCCGAGGCCGGGCGAGGCTGGCTCCATCGACGCTGACCCATCCGCGAGCGGACCAGCCCACCCGCGAGCGGACCCGGCCCGGGACGTCATGCGCAGCGCAGGCTCGGGGCGCCGGGTCGCATGACGTCCGGCAGCACGGCGCGCGGGTCAGCGGGCGGGGCGGTGGTGGGTGCCGAGGGGGCGTCGGTCGTCGAAGGGAGCGGCCGCTGCGCGGGCCTGGTGCTGCGCCTCGCCGATCCAGAGGTGGCGGGCGGCGCCGCCGACGGGGCAGGTCCAGGCGCCGTCGACGTCGACGAGCCGCACTCCCGGCTGCTCGAGCCAGGACAGGACGGCCTCGGTCTCCTCCGCGCTGGCCGCCGGGACCGGACCCGGAGCGGGCCGCACGGTCTCGGCGCCGGCGCGCAGGGTCGCGACGTAGGCCTGGGCGTCGTGGCCCGGCGGGATCACCCCCGCCGCCGCCAGGCGTCCGTGGCGGACGACGTGGACCGCCCAGCGCCCGTCGTCGCCACGGTGCACCGCCACGAGCTCGGGCAGGCGCGTGAGCGCGACCAGCCGCTGGGTGCGCGCCGCTGCGCGCACCAGGGCGACGAGCCGGTCGCGGTGGAGGCCGGCCTCCTCGAACCGCTCCTGCTCCGCGAACGACGTCATCCGGGCACCCAGGCGCTCGACCACCTCCACGGGGTCGGCGACGAGGGCGGCGCGGGTGGCACCGACGACCGCGTCGTAGTCCTCCGGGGAGACGCTCCCGTCGCACGGCGACAGGCAACGGCCCATCTCGGCGAGGGCGCAGGCCGTGCCGTTCGGGGAACGGGCCATGCGCCCGGAGCACTGGCGCAGCGGGTAGGTCTCGTGGAGCGCGACCACGGTGGCCTCCGCGCCGCGGCGCGAGCCGAACGGGCCCAGGTAGGTCGCCCCGTCGTCGAGCACCCGCGTGACGAGGGAGAGCCGCGGCCACGGCTCGTCGGTGAGCTTCACGAAGTGGGTCTTCTCGGGGAACCGGGAACGCCGGTTGTAGCGCGGCTTGTGCTCCGCGATGAGGCGCAGCTCGCGCACCCGCGCCTCCAGCGGGGTCGCGCACTCGATGGTGCGCACCCGCTCGGCGATCTGGATCATCTCGCCCATCCGCGACCGGGTCTCGGAGGCCGTGAAGTAGGACCGCACCCGCGTGCGCAGGTCCTTCGACGTGCCCACGTAGAGCACGCGGTCGCCGGCGTCGACGAACAGGTAGACGCCCGGGGCGTGGGGAAGGCCCTCCGCCAGGTGCCGCTTGCGGCGCTGCGCCGTCGTCACCTTCGAGCTGAAGGCCTGCAGCTCCTCCAGCGTGTGGACCCCGAGGCCCCCCAACCGGGCGATGAGGCCGTGCAGCACGTCCACGGTGGCGCGGGCGTCGTGCAGCGCCCGGTGGTCGGGGGTCGTCGTGGCCCCGAAGAGCCGAGCGAGCGAGCCGAGCTTGCAGTTCGGTGTCTCGTCGCGCGTCACGACGCGACGCGCGAGACGGGCGGTGTCGAGCACCTCGAACGCCGGCCACGGCCGCTGCTGCTCCCGCGCGAAGTGCTGCAGGAACCCCACGTCGAAGGGCGCGTTGTGGGCGACCAGCACACACCCCTGCGCGAACTCGAGGAACGAGGGCAGCACCGTCTCGATCGTGGGCGCGCCGACCACCATCGCCGTGGTGATGCCGGTCAGCACGGTGATGAACGCCGGGATCTCCTCGTGGGGGTTCACCAGCGTCTGGAACTCGCCGAGGATCTCGCCGCCGCGGACCTTCACGGCCCCGACCTCGGTGATCTTCGAGCCCGCGGCCGGCGAGCCGCCCGTCGTCTCGAGGTCCACCACGCAGAACGTGACGTCGCGCAGCAGGCGCCCCATCTCGTCGAATCCGCGCTGCTCCTCCCAGCGGGAGGTCGCGCCGCGGGGTCGCCCCGACGGGCGCGGACCGGGCCCCGGACCGGGCCCCGGAGCGGGCCGCGGTGTGGCGGGACGGGTGTGCTGGTGCCTCATGGCGCGGGACGCTAGGCAACGGCACCGACAGTCCTGTCGCGACGGCCTAGGCTGGGTGGACTGTGACGACCACGAGCGCCGACGCCGCCGCACTGCCCGAGCCCCTGCGGGCCCGGGTGGTGCAGCTGAGCGCCCAGGTGCTGCCCGACGTCGGGGTGCTCCCTGCCCCGCTGCGCAAGGTCGCCACCTTCGCGCCCCAGCGCCGGGCCCGCCTCGGCGGAGGACAGATCGCTGCGGCCCTGGGCGACGACGACCTCCGCGGCCGGGTGGCCACGCAGGTGCTCGCCCGCACCGACCTGCACGCCCTGGCGACGGAGCTGCTGGAGCCGGCGTCCGGGGGCGACGGGCAGGCGAGCGACGTCCGCGACCTCCCGCTGCACGACCCCGTGGATGTCGCGGCCCTGCTGTGGCTGGCGCGTCCCGCGGGGTGGGAGACGGCGTACGCCGCGGCCCTGGCCCGCCTCGACGAGGTGCGCGACGCGGCGGTCGCGGCGGAGGACGCGGAGGCGCGGCGCGCCCTGGAGCGTCGGGTCGCGGCGTTCGAGGAGGAGCTGGCCCGGCAGCAGGCCGAGGCGCGGGAGCAGCACGACGCGCTGCGCGCCGAGAACACCGCGCTGCGCCGCAAGCTGGGGGAGGCCCGCGCGGCGGGCCGGGGAGCCGACGAGGCCCGCGAGCGTGCGCTCGAGGAGCAGCGTCAGGCCCAGGAACGGGCCACCGCCGCCGCGACCGCGGCCGAGGGCGAGGTGCGTCGGCTGCGCCGGCAGGTCGAGGAGCTGCAGGCCCAGGTGGCCAGCCAGCGCGGGGGCGCCCGGGCCGAGCGCGACGACGCCACCATGCGCACCCGGCTGCTCCTCGAGACCCTCGTCGCCTCGGCGCAGGGCCTCCAGCGCGAGCTCGGCCTGCCCGCCGCCCCGCAGACGGCGACACCGGGGGAGCGCCACGAGTCCTCGCTCGTCGCGACCGGCACCCGCACGACCTCGGCGGCCGGTGCGCTCGGCTCCGGCAGCCCGGCGCTGCTGGAGCAGCTGATCGGCATGCCGCGGGCCCGGCTCATCGTCGACGGCTACAACGTCACGAAGCAGACGTGGGGCGGCTCGTCGCTCGAGGTGCAGCGGATGCGTCTCGTCAACGGGATCGCCCCCGTCGTCGCCCGCTCGGGCGCCGAGACCACGGTGGTGTTCGATGCCGCCTCCTCGCCGACCCGCCCGGTCATCACGGCGCCGCGGGGCGTGCGCGTGGCGTTCAGCCCCGAGCACGTCATCGCCGACGACGTCATCCGCGACCTCGTCAACCTCGAGCCCACGGGCCGGATGGTCGTGGTCGTGACGAGCGACCAGGCGCTCGCCCGCGACGTACGGCGGGCGGGAGCCACCGTCATGGACGCGGTGGCCCTGGCGGGGCTGCTCACCCGCTAGCAGGACACCCGGCACGCAGGAGTCGGCCCGGGTTCGGCTGGCGTTCTCCTCGACCGGCGACAACGGTCCGAGTGGCCGTCGCGTGACCCGGCCGCACCGCCGAGCGTCACCGAGCACCACCGAGCGCCACCGAGGAGTCCCCGTGCTGCCCTGGGTCGTCATCCCCGCCCTCGACGAGGCCGACAACCTCCGCGTGCTGGTGCCGCGGGTCGTGGAGCACGCCCTCGCGCTCCACCCGGACGCCCGCGTGCTGCTCGTCAACGACGGCTCGACCGACGACACGGCGGAGGTGATGCGGACCCTCGCCGCCGCGCGCCCGTGCGTCGAGCTCGAGATGCTCCGCCACAACCGGGGCAAGGCCGCCGCGCTGCGGATCGGCTTCGAGCGCGCGCTCGAGGGCGGCGCCGACGTCGTCGTGATGATGGACGCCGACGGTCAGGACGACCCCGCGGAGCTGCCGGCCCTGGCGGCGGCTCTGGCCGACGGGGCCGACCTCGTGACCGGGGCGCGCCTCACGCGCCGCGACCGGTTGGTGAAGCGCACGACCTCGCGGGTCTACAACCGCACGACGGCCCTGCTCTCCGGCGCGCCGGGGCAGGACTTCAACTCGGGCTTCAAGATGATGCGCGCCGAGGTGGCCGCGGACGTCGTCCCGATGCTCTACGGGGAGATGCACCGCTACCTCACCGTGATCGCCCACGACCTGGGGCACCGGGTGGCCGAGGTGCCCGTCGAGCACCACCCGCGCATGTCGGGGGCGAGCAAGTACGGCCTCGCGCGCTTCTGGCGCGGCTTCGCCGACCTCGTGACGGTGCGCTTCCTGCTGTCCTACGAGAACCGCCCCTCCCACCTCTTCGGCGGCATCGGGTCCGCCTGCTTCCTCCTCGGCAGCCTGGTGCTCGCGTACCTGACGGCGCTGAAGATCGCGACGGGCGCCACCATCGGCGACCGCCCGCTGCTGCTCGCGGGCGTCCTGCTCGTGCTCGTCGGGCTGCAGCTGCTGCTCTTCGGGCTGCTCGCCGAGCTCGTCGTCCACGCGCGGCAGCAGGCACGAGGAGGCCGGGACGTGCGACCGACCTACGACGCCGGCCGCCTGGTGGCCGAGCTGCGGCGTACCGACGCGTGAGCGGTTCCCCCACGCACCCCCGGGTGCCGCGACCGCTCCTCGCCGTCGCCGCGGTCGTGCTCGTCGCGACGGTGGCACTGGCGGTCCACGGCGCCTGGACGACAGGGGTCTCGTGGGACGAGACCTACCACGTGGGGCGGATGCGGAGCTTCCTCGAGCACGGCTGGTACCTCCTCGAGGGCGACCTCGACGGCGACCGGCCGGGCGCGTGGGAGGACCAGGCCTACGTCTACGCCCCGGTGACCGCCCTGCTCATGCACGCCGCCGTCGTGGCGGCCGGTCTCGAGGGTTCGCACGAGGTCGTGGCCACCGGCGACGCCTACGCCGTGCGCCACCTCGTCGTGGTGACCATCGGGCTCGTCGGCACCCTCGCGGTCGCGGTCACCGCGCGGGTGCTGCTGCGGTCGTGGGCCTGGGCCGTCGTGGCGGCCGCGGTGCTGGGCGCGGTCCCGATGTGGACCGGCCACACCATGTTCAACGTCAAGGACGTGCCCGTCGCGACGGGCTGCACGCTGGTGACCACCGGCCTCGTCGTGCTGCTGACCCGACGTCCGGGCGGGCCGCGCACCGCGGCGTACGTCGCGGGGGCTGGCCTCGTCGTGCTCGCCGGCTGGGTGCTGGCGATGGGCACGCGACCGGGCATCTGGCCGACGCTCGTCGCCAGCCACGTGGTGGCAGCGGCCCTGCTGCACCGGCGGCTGCGGGCCGGGACGGCGGCCGGGCGCGCCGTGGGGGCGCTCGTCGGGCTCGTGCCCGTGGCGGCCTGGTTCGTGCTGCTGGCGGTCTACCCGGCGGTGTTCGCGACGCCGCTCACCACGCTGCGCGAGTCCGCGCTGTCGTCGTCGCGCTTCGACGAGCGCACGGGACAGTGGTTCTACGTGCCGGCGCTGCTGGTCGGCGAGGTGCCGCTGGTGCTCCTCGCGCTGGTGCTCGCCGGGTCGGTGCTCGCGCTGCGTCGCGTGGTCGCGGAGGTGCGGGTGCCGTCCGTCGGCACGGCGACGACCGCCTGGCTCCTCGTGGGGGTGCAGGCGTGGACGCTCCCGCTCCTGGCGGTGGTGCGTGAGTCCAACCTCTACAACGGGCTGCGCCAGCTGCTCTTCATGGTGCCCGCGACCGCGCTCCTCGCGACGCTCGCGATCGCGGCGGTCGTCCGGGCGGCGGAGCGGCGTCGCGCCGCCGCGGGGCGCGTCGCTCCCGCCCTCCTGCTGGGTGTCGTGGCGCTCGGCCTCCTCGCACCGACGCTCGACCAGGTGCGGCTGCACCCCTACGGCTACACGTTCGCGACGCTGCCGTCCTACGCCGTCGCGGAGGCCGCGGACACCGACTACTGGCGCACGAGCGCCCGGGAGCTGGCGCCGTCGGTGCCGCCGGGGTGGGTCACCTGCTCCCCGGCCCTGGACGACCAGCGCCGGTCGTTGCGCCGCTCCCTCGACGGCGACGAGGACTGCGGCCGCGACCTGATCGGACCGTTGTCGGCCTGGGCCGACGTGCGCGGCACCGATCCCGTCGCCGGCGAGCCGCTCGGGCCCACGGAGTTCTGGGCGATCACGGCCGGTCCGCGGCGCCCGGGCACCAACTGCGTCGAGGTGGCCCGTGTCGACCGGCCCGGGCCGCTGCCCGGGGTCGGCACGCTCCTCGGGCTGCCCGAGCGCGACGTCATGAGTCGCCTCGCGCGGTGCGAGCTGGTGCTTCCCGAGCACGACCGGGGCGTCCTCACCTTCGGACCGGGCGGCGACGCCGGCGACCTGGAGCTCGGCGGGTGGACCGCGCACGCCACGGCCGCGGGCATCCGCCTGACCGGGGAGCGGGGTGAGGTCGGGTTCACCCTGACGGCGCCCCACCCCGCCGGCGCCGAGCTGCGGATCGGGCTCGTCGACCCCGTGGCGCCGGACGCGGTGCGGGTGAGCGTCAACGGGACCGAGGTCGTGGTGCGGGGGAGCGGGGCGGCCGGGACGCGGCTGACCGCCGCGGTGCCCGCGGACGTGCTGGCGGCGTACGGCGGGGGACGGGTCGTGGTCGCCCTCGAGCGCACCACGGACGTCGCCCCGCGCCTGCTGACCCTGGAGCTCGCCGACCTGGCTGGATCCGGACGTGGTGGAGAAGGGGACGGATGACGTGAAGGCTCTCTACGTGCGGCTCCTGCGGGCGCTGCGGGGCGTGCTGCGGACGACCGGTCTGCTGCGGCTGCTGGACCGGTGGGCGGCGCGGTCGCGCACGGGCCTGTGGGTGCGGTCCTGGCTGTCGATCTACGACCTCGACGAGCTCGTGCGCCACGACGTGCCGTGGTGGACGTTCGACGCGGCCGACCGGGTCGAGGCGTTCCTGCGGGCCCGCCCGGGAGCGCGGGCGCTCGAGTGGGGCTCGGGCGCCTCGACGGTCTGGCTGGCGGCCCGCTGCGCCGAGGTCGTCTCCATCGAGCACGACGTCGACTGGGCCGCGTCCATGCGGCCGGTGCTGCCGACGAACGCCGAGCTCCGCGTCGTACCGCCCGGCGACGCACGCACCCGCCTGACACGGGAGGTCGTCGCGTCGGCCAAGCCGGGGTTCGCGGACCTCGACTTCGCGGACTACGTGGCCGAGGTGGACCGGGTGCCCGGCGTGTTCGACCTCGTCGTCGTCGACGGCCGCGCGCGGGAGGCGTGCCTCGAGCGGGCCGTCGGGCGGGTCGCGCCGGGCGGGCTCGTCGTGGTGGACAACGTCGACCGCGCCCGCTACCGCGACGCCATCGCCCGCGTCGAGGCGCGGCTCGGCGGGCGCGCCCGGGTGACGTGGACCCGGGGCCGCACGCCCACGCTGCCCTACCCGACGCGCACCGCGCTGCTCGAGCCGAGCCCGTGAGCCGGGCGCGGCCCTGGCTCGTGCGGGCGGTCTTCCTCGCCGTCGTGGTGGGCTGCATGGCCTGGAGCCTCGACGGGCGGTGGGACGAGGTGGTCCGGGCCGTGCGGCGCGTCCACCCCCTGGCCCTGGGCGCGGCGGTGCTCCTCACCTGCGCCGGCCTGCTCGCCACGTCGGTGGTGTGGCGACGGACGTTGGCGGCCTTCGGTCACGACGTGCCGCGTCGGGAGGCCCGCTCGGTGTTCTTCGTGAGCCAGCTCGGCAAGTACGTGCCCGGTGCCGTCTGGGCCATCGGCGTGCAGGCCCGCCTGGCCGCTCGGCACGCCGTCCCGGTGCGCGTGACGGTGACGACGGCCCTCATGTTCACCGGCATCCACCTGGTGACGGCGGGGCTGCTCGGGGGCGTGCTCGTCGCGGCGGGCGTGGCGCCGGCGCCGGGCCCGCGGTGGCTCTGGGGACTCGGCGCGCTCGTCTGCGTCGCCGGGTTCGTGCCTGCGGTGACGCGCCGGGTCCTGCGGCGGGCCGCCGGGACCGCCCTCGTGGTGGGGTGGCGCGAGCCGCTGGCCGTGGTCGGGCTCATGGCGCTCGCCTGGGGCGCCTACGCCCTGGCGCTCCTCCTGCTCGTCGAGGACCGCTCGATCAGCTCGCTCGGCGCGCTCGCCGGCGCGTTCGCGCTGGGGTACGTCGCGGGGGTGCTCGTCGTCGTCGCCCCGGCCGGTCTCGGGGCACGCGAGGCCACCTTCGTGGCGGTGCTCTCGCCGGCGACGGGCCTTCCCGTCGCGACCGCGATCGCGCTCCTCGCCCGCCTCGTGCACACGGTGGCCGACGTGCTGCTGGCGGCGGTCTCGTGGCGTCCGGAGAAGGGCCCGCCCGGTGGTCCCGGGGCGGTCGGCGACGCCGCCGATCCAGAACTGTCGGTGCCGGCTGGCACCGTCCGGCGGCATGACGACGATCGACTGTGACAGCTGTCTCGTGCGGGGGCTGCACTGCCACGACTGCGTGGTGACGGCCCTCCTCGGCCCGCCCCCCGAGCAGGGGTTCGACAACGAGGAGCAGCGGGCGCTCGACGTGCTCGCGGCCGGTGGTCTCGTGCCACCGCTGCGTCTCGTGCAGCCGGTCCGCGGGCCGGAGGCCGGTACGGCCTGAGCCCGGGGAACGGGTCCCGCGCGGGGTGGCGACCGTCTCCTCCGACACTCGGACCGGAGGTTTGCCGCCTCGGAGCCGCGCGACTACCCTGCGACGAGGCCTCCGTGGAAGTGGACCGACCGGTTCGCGCGGAGGTCGCGCCGAGTTCGGAGCGCGCGCCGTCGCAGCAGCGGGGGCGGGTGGTCCGGGGCCGGGGAACCAATCCCCCTGGGGTGAATCGCGCGCGAGGCGTGGGCCGATCGGTCCGCGAGGAGCGCGTGTAGGGCAATGTCGTGCCCGAACCCGTCAGCTCACCCGGTAGGCGTACGACACGTGTGAGGAGAACGCCGGCTCGTGCTGGACGGACGAAAGCGGATCGGTGCTGGACTGGCCGCGGCCGCAGTGATCGGTGTGTCCCTGCTCCCGAGCGCCCCTGCGGCGGCGGAGCCGGACATCGACGACGTGAAGGCTCAGATCGAGCAGCTGTACCACGAGTCGGAGCAGGCGGCCGAGCGCCGCAACGACGCCGAGCTGGAGCTCGAGCGCCTGCAGTCGGAGCTCGAGCTGCTGCAGCAGGACGAGGCGGCGCAGAGCGACGGCTTCGACTCCGTGCGCTCCCAGGTGGCGGACTCCGTCGTCGCGCAGTCGCAGGGCAGCAGCATCTCGCCCGTGGCCGAGGCCGCGCTCTCCGACGACACGGCTGACTTCCTCGCGCAGCTCTCGACGGCGTCGACCTACAGCAACATCCAGGGCCGTCTCGTCGACACCTACTCGACCGAGCTGCAGGCCCTCGAGGTGCGCCGCTCGGCCACCGAGGAGCGGGTCGCGCAGATCGCCGCGGTGGAGGAGCAGGCCGCCGAGGAGAGCGCCACCATCGACCAGAAGGTCGACGAGGCCGAGGCGCTCCTCGCGGAGCTCGAGGCGGAGGCGGCCGAGGAGGCTGCGACGCTCTTCGCCGAGGAGGGCACCGCCGACACCGCGCAGGCCGCCGAGATCGCGGCCGACGTCCCCGTCTCGGGTCGCGCGGGCGCCGCGGTGCAGTACGCGCTGGCCCAGGTCGGCGACAGCTACGTCTACGGCGCCTCCGGTCCCGACGCGTTCGACTGCTCCGGCCTCACCTCGATGGCGTGGGCGCAGGCCGGCGTCTCGCTGCCGCACTCGTCCAAGGCGCAGTACAGCTCGGGCCGCAAGGTGTCGCGCAGCGAGCTGCAGCCCGGCGACCTGGTGTTCTACTACAGCCCCATCAGCCACGTCGGCATCTACATCGGCAACGGCCAGATCGTGCACGCGGCCAACCCGCGCTCGGGTGTCGCCATCGCCTCCGTCGGCTCGATGCCCTACTCGGGCGCCGTCCGCCCGGGCTGAGGCTCCTCTCAGCCACGACCGCTAGCGTGCCGGTCGTGCCGCACGACGCGCAGGACCCCGAGACCCCCGCTCCGCACCCGGAGCGGGGGTCTCGTCGCGTCGGGCTCCTGGTCGCGGGCGGCGGGGCCCTCGTCTTCGTGGTGCTCGCGGCCGTCCTCGTCCCGTGGCACCCGGTGCCGGGAGGCGTGCCCGACCCCGCGCCGGCCACGTCGGTGCTGACCGCGCAGGAGATCGCTCGGGGCGAGGCCTTCGGGACCTACGCGCGGTGGGTCAGCTGGAGCTCCCTGGCGGTCTCGCTGGCGGTCGCGCTCTGGCTGGGCCTCGGCGCGCGGGGCGCTGCTCTCGTACGCCGCGTGCCCGGCCCGTGGTGGGTGCAGGTGCCGCTCGGGGCGTTCGCGGTGCTCGCCATCGGCCGGTTCGTCACCCTCCCGTTCGCGCTCGCCCTGTGGCGGCGCCGGGTCGCCGAGGGGCTGTCGACCCAGGGCTGGGGCGCCTGGTTCGCCGACCTGCTGCTCAACCTCGTCGTCGGCGCCGTCGGGACCGCGATCGCGCTGCTCGTGGTCATCGGGTGCGCCCGCCGGTGGCGCACCTGGTGGCCGGCGGTCGCGGGTGGGATCGCCGCAGCGCTGGTCGTGCTCGGGTCGTTCGTCTACCCGGTCGTCGTCGAGCCCCTGTTCAACGCCTTCACGCCCCTGCCCGACGGTCGGCTGCGCACGGAGATCCTCGCCGTCGCCGACGCGGAGGGCGTGCCGGTCGACGACGTGCTCGTCGCCGACGCGTCGCGGCGGACCACCGCGCTCAACGCCTACGTGTCGGGCTTCGGGAGCACGCACCGGGTCGTGCTCTACGACACGGCGGTCGACGGGCTGGACCAGGACGAGCTGCTCTCGGTGGTCGCGCACGAGCTCGGCCACGCGAAGAACCACGACGTCGCGGTGGGCACCGCCCTCGGGGCCGCCGGCGCCCTGGTCGGGGTCGGGCTGCTTGCCGTGCTCGTCGGTGCGGGACCGCTGCGGAGGCGGTCCGGGGTCAGCGGCCTGGCCGATCCGGCCGTCGTGCCGCTGGTGCTGGCGCTCTTCGCGGTCGGCTCGTTCCTGGCGTCGCCGGTCGAGAACGGGATCAGCCGGCAGATCGAGCGCCGCGCCGACGTCGTCGCGCTGCGGACGACCGACGACCCCGAGGCGTTCATCGGACTGCAGCGGCAGCTCGCCGTGCGGTCCGTCGCCGACCCGACGCCCAACGCGTGGGGGCAGATCTGGTTCGGCAGCCACCCCACGATGCTCGAGCGTGTCGCGACCGCTGAGCAGGTTGCGGGGGAGTAGCGGGCCTGGGTCTGGGCGCCCTGGGGCGGGCTGTACGCGCGAAATGTGCGGTTGGGGTGGGTCCGACGGCGTGGGGGCTGTCCCAGGTGCACAGTGCGGGGCGTCTCGCGGGTCGTCTGCGGTGCCGGTCGGCCCTGGGTCTGGGCGCCCTGGGGTGGGCCGTACGCGAAGTGTGCGGTTGGGGTGGGTCCGACGGCGTGGGGGCTGTCCCAGGTGCACAGTGCGGGGCGTCTCGCGGGTCGTCTGCGGTGCCGAAATGCAGATCGGCCCCGCTCCGGAGGGGAGCGGGGCCGACCGGCGGCGCTGGGTCAGCGGCGGTCTCGGAGCATCAGCTGCCGTCGGTGCCGAGCTTGTCGCTGGTGTCCGAGAAGATGCTGGCGAGGTCCTCGTAGAACAGCCACACGGCCGCGATGATGATGGCCGCGAGCGCCGCGACGAGCAGGCCGTACTCCACGGCCGAGGCGCCGCGCTGGTCGGCCTTGGCCTTCTGCGCGCCGAGCAGGATGGCGAGGAACTGGATCATGGTGGTCACCTTTCGGGTGTCGAACGAGTCGCCGAGCTGGGTCCTCGGGGAGGTCCGTCCGGGTTCCCCCGGGCGATGACCTGATCCTCCGCCAGTGCCACCCGCGCCCGCATCGTGTGATCGTCCGCACTCGTGTAGTCCTTTCGGACTAGGACGCTCGGCGGGACGGGGACCCGAAGAACCCCCACCCGTCCGGTGCGCTCACTCGGCGCGGCGCTGCACGCTCGAGAGCAGGCCCACCCGCATGGCGGTGACGACGGCCTGCGCCCGGTTGGTGGCGCCCAGCTTCTGGTAGATGCGCGCGATGTGGGACTTCGTCGTTGACTCGCTGATGTGGAGCCGCTGCGCGATCTGCTGGGTCCCGAGGCCGTCGGCGAGGTGGAGGAGGATCTCGTGCTCCCGCTCGGAGAGCCGCGTCGACTCGCCCGACATGCGCCGCACCATGGCCTGGGCCAGGCCGGCGCAGATGAACGTGCGAGGCGAACGGGCGGCGTGTGCCGCGGTGCGCACGACCTCCGCGGCGGGCGCGTCCTTGCCGACGAAGCCGGAGGCCCCGGCCTCCATGGCGGCGAAGATCTGGTCGTCGCCGGAGTGCATGGTGAGGACCACCAACCCGACGGTCTCGGACCCCGCGCGCAGGCGTCGGACGATGTCGAGCCCGGTGCCGTCCGGCAGGTGCAGGTCGGTCACGACGACATCGGGCCGCAGGTCGTCGTAGGCGGCGAGGGCCCCGGCGACGTCCTCGGCCTGTCCGAGCACACGCATCGTGGGGTCGCGGGTGAAGGCAGCCGCCAGGCCGGCGCGGATCAGCTCGTGGTCGTCGACCAGCAGGATCGTGGTGGGGCCGTCGGTCACCGTCGTCCTCCGTCGGTTGGGGGGCGGGTCCCCGGACGTCGGGCGCCCAGTGCGACGTATACCACGGTGCCCAGGGCGGAGGTGTCCACCGAGAGCGACGCGCCGACGAGCTGGGCGCGTTCCCGCATGATGGCCATCCCGTGCGAGTCCTCCCGCCCCGGTCCCAGCCCCGTGCCGTTGTCGCGCACGACGATCCGGGCCCGGGGTGCGTCGACCAGGCACTCGACGTCGATCTCGCTCGCGCCCGCGTGCTTGACCGCGTTGGTCATCGCCTCCTGGGCGACGCGGAGCAGCTCGGCCTCGACGTCCGGTCGCAGCCGGGCGGTGCGCTCGTCCACCGTGCAGCGGATGGACAGCCCCGACGACTCGCTGAGCCGGCGGGCGAGGCCGGAGATGGCCTCGCCGAGGCTCTGGTTGGCGTCGACGTCCATCCGCAGGGCCGTGACGGAGGCCCGCACCTCGCCGACGACCCGCGAGATGGTGCCGCGGAGGAGCTCCACCTGCGGGCGGAGGTCGTCGGGCAGCGGTCCCCCCGCCATCGCGTCGACGAGGTAGCCCATCGACGCGATGTCCTGCGCGACGCCGTCGTGCATCTCGCGGGCCAGGCGGTGCCGCTCGTTGCGGGTGGCGGCCGCGTTCACCTCGGCGAAGACGAGGGCCGTGTCGAGCTGCGTCGTCAGGCCGACCAGGCGCCCGCTCGCGGTCTCGAGGCGTTGCACCAGCCCCCGGCGTCCGACAGCGAGCGACGGCGACAGCTCCCCCTCGACCAGGATGGTCCGCCCCCCGATGGAGGCGAGCGGCACGGCGAAGCTGCTGCCGCGGAGGACCGGTCTCCCCTGGGCGAGCGCCGCGACCAGGGCCTCCGGGAGGTCTGCCTCGACCCGGGAGCCGTGCTGCGAGCTCTCGAGCAACGACCCGGTCGGCACCGGGGTGAGGCCCCGGTCGTCGCGCAACCACAGTGACGCACGGACGGCCGGGATGTCGTCCTGGAGGTTGCTCAGCAGACGGGCGCCGATCGACTGCGGGTCGAGGCCCGCGTCGAGCACGTCCGTCAGGTCGAGCAGCTGCTGCAACAGGCCGATCGCGTCGCGGTAGGGCGTCAGCTCGGCCTGCCTGCTCTGGTTGAACCGGACGTAGGCACCGACGAGACCCACCCCGAGCCCGACGACCAGCGCAGCGACGAGCTGCCCCGCCACGTCGGCCTCCGGGCGTGCCTCGAGCTGGAGGAGGACCACGCCGAGGACGGCGATCTCGACGAGGATGAGGCCGGCGGCGCCGCGGATGCCGCGGCCGAGACCGCCGAGGAACGGGGGGATCGCGAGCGCCAGCACCGGGACCGCGTCGGCCTGGACCACCGCGAAGCCGCAGATCGCCGCCGAGGCAACGGCCTCGGCGACCGCGAGGACGCGGGGCGGCATCCACCGGAACGCCGACAGCGTCGTCGCCACGAGCCACACGATGGCGAAGAGGAGCACGACCACCAGGCTGGTGGAGTCGCGCAGCCACAGGGCAGGTCCGGCGACGGCGCACAGGCCGAGGATCCGGGCGACTGCCCCGATCTCGAAGGGTCGGACCACCTGGAGCCTCAGGGCGTCAGCCCCCGAAGCCGGAGTCCATGATCCCGATGACCGCCGGCCCCATCACCGCGATGAAGAGGCACGGCAGGATGAGCAGGATCAGCGGCACGGTGATCTTGACGGGCACCTGCTGCGCGCGCTTCTCGGCGTGCTGCCGCCGCTTGACGCGCATCTCCTTGGACTGGGTGCGCAACACCTGGCCGATGGGCACGCCGAACGAGTCCGCCTGCACGAGCGCGCCGACGAACGACTGCAGGTCCTCCACCTTGCTGCGGTTCGCCATGGCACGCAGCGCCTCGGACCGGCTGAAGCCCAGCTGCATCTCCCGCAGCACCCGGGAGAACTCCTCCGCGACCGGACCGGTCGTGTTGCGCGCCACCTGCTGCACGGCGGCGTCGAAGCCGAGGCCCGACTCGACGCTGATGGTGAGCAGGTCGATGGCGTCGGCCAGGTCTCGCCGGGTCGACTCGGCGCGGTCGTAGGCGCGCTGGTAGAGCCACATGTTGGGTGCGAAGAAACCGGCGGCCGTCAGGCCGACGAGCAGCAGCACCAGGACCGGCAGACCGGGCGTCGCGAGCAGCACGAGGAGGAAGGCGACGACGAAACCGATGATGCCGCCGACCACCTTCGCCGAGGCCACGCGGTCGACGGTCCACCCGGCCGGACTGCCGGCCTGCTCCAGCTTGCGCTGCCAGCGCTGCGCCGAGTCGCCACCCGTCAGCCGGCGCCCGAGGCGCGAGAACCGGTTGAGGAGCGGGGTCACGACCCGTTCCTCGAAGGACCGGTCGGCGTCCTGGCGGAGCTCCTCCGGTGCGTTGCCGAGCGCTTCCAGGTAGGCGAGAGACCGGTTCAGGCCGCCCGTCGCCTCCGTGCGGCTCAGCGCCATCCACGCGATGACGAACGCACCGACGAGCAGCAGCGCTCCGAACACGGCGATCACGACCACGACGTCACACCTCCACCTTGACGAGACGGCTCATCCAGAAGATCCCGGACCCGAGCAAGATGCCGGCGAGCCCGAGCATCACCCAGCCGCGGGGGTCCGTGAACATGGGCATCACGTAGTCCCGCTGGACGACCACGAGGTAGAGCATGAAGGCGGGGGGCAGCCCGCCGATGATCCAGGCGGAGAGCTTCCCCTCGGCCGCCAGCGAGTCGACCTGACGCCGGAGGTACTCCCGCTCCCGCATCGTCGCCGCGACCGTGTCGAGCAGCTCGGCCAGGTTGCCGCCCACCTCGCGCTGGATGCGGATCGCCATGACCACCCAGCGGAAGTCCTTGCTCTCGTAGCGCTCAGCGACGTCGGCCAGCGCCGTGTCGAGGTCGACGCCCAGCCGCGTCTCGACGAGCACGCGCTTGAACTCACCGGCGACGGGGTCGCGTCCCTCCCGCGAGACCGTGTCGCAGCCCTGCGCGAGGGAGAGCCCCGCAGCCAGCGAGCTCGACAGCAGCTGCAGCGTGTCGGGCAGCGCTGCGTTGAACGCCTTGCGCCGTCGGGTCCGCCGGACCCCCAGGTACACCCACGGCACGACGGCGCCGAGCACGAGGAACAGCAGTCCGACGAGCACGTTCCCGCCACCGAGCAGCAGCCCGAGCAGCCCCACCACGAAGAAGACGCCGAGGTGCACGAGCAGCCACTCGGCGGGCTTCAGCGCGCTCCCGGCACCCTCGAGGCGCGCCGCGATGCGCGCCTCGAGGCCCCGGTTGCGTTGCAGGACGCTGGTCGCGGCCGCCTTCGTCGTGGCGAAGGGGTCCTCGTTGCCCTTCGTCGCGGCGGGGCGCGACGGTCGGGTGGCGGCCACGGTCTCGGCGTACGTCGTGACGCGGTCCGCGGGGGACATCACGGCCTGGCGGCGGGGGAGCGCCAGCACCAGCACCGCGACGAGGCCGAGGGCGCAGACGGCGATGCCGACGTAGAGACCCCAGGCGGGGATCGCGAAGGAGGCGGCGCTGGGGGCCGCCTCGAGCGGTGCGGCGTCCGCGGTCGCCGTGCTGCCCAGGTCGCCCAGGGGGGCCTCGGCGGACGCCGTCAGGGAGCCGGCGTCCGACCCCACCGTCACCGCGATCGGGGCCGTGGCGCCGTCGACGCCGTCGGGGACCTCCACGTCGAGCACGAGCTGGGCTGCGATCGCCTGCGCCTGCTCCGCGAACACGGCGGTCAGGCTCTCGGGATCGGCCGCCACGACCTCGCCGCCGCCCGCCGTGGCGAGCTGGCCGAGGGCCGTGGCGGGGGAGTCCTCGTCGAGGGCGACGGCGTCGAGCCGCACGCCCGCCTCCTGCAAGTCCTGGACGGTGGCGGCCAGGTCGCCGCCGACGCTGTCCTCGCCGTCGGAGAGCAGGAGCACCTGGCGTGCGCCCTCGGTACCGGTGAGGGCGACCGCGGCCTGGACCCCGCCGTAGAGGGCCGTGTCCGCGTTCATCTCGAGGTCGCTCACGGCGGCCTCGGCGGCGGCGCGGTCCTGGGTGGGCTCGAGCACCGTCTGGGCGTCGTCGTCGAACGTCACGACGCCGACGAACACGTCGTCGGGGACGGTGGCGAGGAACGCCAGCGCGGCGGTCTCCGCGGCGCCGATCCGGTCGTCCTCCTCCATGGAGAGGCTGGTGTCGATGGCGAGGACGGCGGTACGCCGCACCTGGTCCCCGGCGACCGCCGCGGTCGTCGGCGCGTCCCGGCCGTCGAGCGTGACGCCGACGTCGTCGAGGTCGGCCTGCACCCCGCTCGGCAGGGACACGAGCACGCGGAGCGACGACTCGCCGGGCTCCATGAGGTCGATCGACACCTCGCCCGGCTCGGCGGCGAGGGCCGGGGCAGCGGCGTACCCGCTCAGGAGGAGCGCGCCGAGCAGCGCACCCGCACGCCCGACCGTGCGTGTCACGCGGGACGTGGGCCGGCGCGTCACGGCCGGTCCAGCGCGAACACCATCGGGTCGACGGTGACGTTGTGGTAGGCCATCTTCTCGAGGAACTTGGGGCGCAGCCCCGTCGAGCGCAGCCGGCCCAACGAGCGCCCTGCCGCGTCGAAGCCCGCGCCGTGGTCGTAGACGAACACGTCCTGCAGCGTGACGACCTCGCCCTCCATCCGCTCCACCTCGGTGATGTGGGTGATGTGGCGGGAGCCGTCCTTGAAGCGCGTCTGGTGCACGATGAGGTCGATCGCCGACGCCATCTGCTCCCGGATGGCGCGGATGGGCAGGTCCATGCCCGCCATGAGCACCATCGTCTCGATGCGCGAGAGGGTGTCGCGCGGGCCGTTGGAGTGCGCCGTCGCGATCGAGCCGTCGTGGCCCGTGCTCATCGCCTGCAGCATGTCGAGCGCCGACGCGTCGCGCACCTCGCCGACGATGATGCGGTCGGGCCGCATGCGCAGGCTGTTCTTCACGAGGTCGCGGATCTGCACCTCGCCCTTGCCCTCGATGTTGGGCGGCCGGGACTCCAGGCGCACGACGTGGTCCTGCTTGAGCTGGAGCTCGGCGGCGTCCTCGATCGTCACGATCCGCTCGTCGGCGGGGATGAACGACGAGAGCACGTTGAGCGTCGTCGTCTTCCCGGCGCCGGTCGAGCCGGAGACGATGATGTTGAGCCGGCCGCGCACGCAGGCCTCGAGGAAGTCCGCCGTGCGGGGCGTCAGCGAGCCGAACGAGATGAGGTCGTCGACCGTGAACGGGTCCGCCGCGAACTTCCGGATCGTCAGGGCGGAGCCGTCGATCGCCAGGGGCGGCACGACCGCGTTGACGCGGCTGCCGTCGGGCAGGCGTGCGTCGACCATCGGGCTCGACTCGTCGACGCGTCGGCCGATGCGGGAGACGATCTTGTCGATGATCCGCCGCAGGTGCGCCTCGTCGGTGAAGACGGTGTCGACCGACTCCAACCGGCCGCTCCGCTCGACCCACACCTGGTGGGGACCGTTGACCATGACCTCGGAGACGTCCGGGTCGCGCAGGTAGGCCTCGATCGGGCCGTACCCCAGGATCTCGTCGCTGATCTCCTGGGTCACCCGGAGACGGTCGGCGCTGCTCAGCGGGCGCTCCTGGGCCGACAGGACCTCCTGGAGCACCACCTTGACGCGACCCTCGAGGTCGGCCTGGTCCATCTTCGCGTCGTAGAGCTGCGGGCCGAGCTGCTGCAGGAGCTGGCCGTGCACGCTGGCCTTGATCTCCTCGATGCGGTCGGCCTGCTGCGCGGCGAGCACCTTGCGGGGGCCCACGGACGTCGGCACCTCCGACTTCGCGGGCACCGGCCGGTGCCGCCCGGGGCTCTCGCCGGCGCGACCCGCGGAGGGCACGGGCTTCGCGGCCGACGGGGCAGGCGGCTCGGGCGTCGCCCCCAGGGTGCCGATCGAGCGGGCGATCGTGGCGTCGAGGGTGGCCGCGGGGGCCGCCGGATCCGGGGTCGGTTCCGGGGTCGGCTCGGGGGTCGGCGCCGAGGTGGGCACCGGAGCGGGCTCGGCGGCCGGCTCGGGGGCCGGCGGCGGAGCGGCCGCGGCCTCCTCCGCCTGACGGCGGGCGGCAGCGGCGGCGAGACGTTCGGCGAGCGTGCTCATCAGGTCACCTCCGGCGACGGAAGAAGCCCCCACGCTCCTCGCGCGGGTTCTGCGGGGTCGTTGCTTTCATCGTCGACACCGGGGTGGGTGCCGCCGGGGTCCCGGACAACCGGGAGGCGAGCTGCTGGAACTGGGCGCTCGAGGCGTGGTCGGGCTTCACGGCGACGATCGGGCGACCGGCGTTGGTGGCCGCGGCGATCTCCACCGACGTGGCCACCTGCGCCGCGATGCGCAGGCCGAGGATCGCCTCGACCTTCTCCGCGCCGATCCCGACCTCGTCGTCCGCGCGGTTGAGCAGCAGGTGGCGGTGGCCCTGGGCGATCCCGAGGGCGTCCATGGTCTCGAGGGCGACCTTGACGTTCTTCAGGGTCGGTACGTCGAGGGTCGCGACCATCACGCACTCGTCGACCTCGTCGAGCGCCGTCAGGGTCAGCTCGTCGAAGGCCGGCGCGGTGTCGATGACCACGAAGTCGAAGTTCTCGGCCAGCACGCGGAGCGTCCGGGCGACGAGCGTCGGCGTGATCCGGTCCCGGGCGTCCGGCGTGCTGGGCGCCGCCAGCACCATGAGCGAGTCCTCGTGGCGCGTCAGGATCGGCTCGAGCAGGTGGAAGTCGAGCACGTCCTCGCTGCCGATCGCGTGCTCGATCGAGTGCGACGGGAAGAGCTGCAGCGTGATCGCGACGTCGCCGAACGCCAGGTCGAGGTCGACGAGGCAGACCTGGCGCGCGCCCCGGTCGGCGAGCGCCAGCGCCAGGTTCACGGCCGCCGTCGTCTTGCCGACCCCGCCCTTGGGGGAGAAGCACGCGACGATGCGTCCCTGGCGCGCGACGCCGCCCGGGCCGCGGAGGGCGATCCACAGCTGGTACGCGCGCTCGACGGCGCCGCTGACCGCCGCGAGGTCGCGGGTCGGCACGACGTCGCGGACGCCGGCGTGCATCGCCTTCGTCAGCACGTCCGTGTCGACCTGGTCCCGCACGACGACGACGCTCACGGTGGGACGGGTGAAGCGGAGGGTCTCGCACACCTCGAGCGCGACGGCGAAGTCGACGCCGGGGCCGATGACGGCGACGTACTCGTCGGGGCGGTTGTCCAGCCAGGCGGCCAGCTTCTCGGTGGTGTCCATCCCGTGGCCGCCCGGGGGCAGCGCGGTCAGCAGGTCACCGAGGACCGCGCTGTCGGGGTCGACGACGACGGGCATGGTCTCTCCTCGCGGGGATCGGTGGGGTTCGGGCCGGGTGTGTGGGCTGTCAGGGCGTGATGCCGGCGAACGTCTCGAGCTCGATCGTCTGCCCACGCGTCAGCTCGACGCCGTCACCGCGGATGACGAGCGTGACCTCGCTCTCCTGCGTCATGCTGGCCACGCTGGTGAGGTCGAGCGCCTGGGCCGGCGTCAGGGCCAGGGTGACGATCGTGTTCTCGACCGTCTCGTCGGCGCCCTCGCCCTCGGCGTCGGCGGACTCGATCGGTGACGACGAACCGACTCCGAGGATCGTGGCCTCCGGCACCACGACCACTGCCTGGGTGACGTTCGCGATCGGCTTCAGGACGGCCACCGAGTCGCCCGGGCTGGCGAAGCCGGCGACCCGTCCGGCGTCCGACAGCTCGACGGCCTGGGCCACCATGCCCTCCGGCACCGGCAGCACCACGCCGGTGCGCACCTCCTCGGCGAACTTCGCCGTGGTGATCTGCTCGCCGGGCGCGATGTCCATGGCCGCGAGCTGGCCGTCGAGCCGGTCCGCGGTCTTCACGGTCACGTAGCCCTCGAGGAGCTGCCCCTCCGGCACCTTCGCGCGCTCGATCTTGCCGGTGGTGAGCGCGTCGTCGAAGCTCTCGCCGAGCTGGATGGGCTCGGTGGCCTTGTAGACCTCCACCGTGTCGTAGCGGGCGTCCGCGCGGGCGTCGGCCCCGCGCGCCCACAGGAAGACCAGCACGAGGCCGAGCGCGGCCACCACGGCCGCGACGATGAGGAGGACCCTGCGTCGATCCATCGCTTGGAGCACCTTTCAGGCGTGACGTCCGTCGGGGAACGACGAGCCTCCGGTGCCGGCGCAGCCCGCACGCCGTCGACCGTCCCTCCCGAGGAAGCACCATGCACGATCCACGCGTCCGGAGCGGTCGATCCGGACGGATTCGCTGCAAGTGGCGCCTACCGGTCTAGACCAGTCCGCTGACCTGGGGGGATCCTGAGGGCTTTGCGGCAGTCTCCGGACGATCTTGCATCGCCCTTGAGGTTGCGGCGGTGGGTGTCACGCGCCGTACAGGGCCTCGACCTCCGCCCGGAACTCGCGCATGACGACGTTCCGCTTCAGCTTGAGGCTGGGGGTGAGCTGGCCGGCCTCCTCCGTCCAGTCCACCGGCAGGATCGTGAACTTGCGGATCGACTCGGCCTTCGACACCGCCTGGTTGGCGTCGTCGACGGCGGACTCGATGGTCGCCACCAGGTCGGGGTCGTCGACGAGGTCCGCGATGGCGCCGGTCTTGCCGTGGGCCGCGGCCCAGGCGGGGAACGACTCGGGGTCGATGGTGACGAGCGCGCCGATGAAGGGCTGCCCGTCGCCGACCACCATGCACTGGGAGACGAGGTGGTGGGCGCGCAGGCGGTCCTCGAGCACGGCCGGGGCGACGTTCTTGCCGCCCGCCGTCACGATGATCTCCTTCTTGCGTCCCGTGATGCGCACGAAGCCCTCGTCGTCGACCTCGCCGACGTCGCCCGTGCGGAACCACCCGTCGGCGTCGAGCGCCTCGGCCGTGGCGTCCGGGTTGCCCCAGTAGCCGCGGAACACCTGGCCGCCGCGGAAGTGCAGCTCGCCGTCGTCCGCCACCCGCACGCCCGTGCCCGGCAGGGGCCGCCCGACGGTGCCGATCTTGACCGCGTCGGAGAGGTTCACGGTGACCGCACCGGTCGTCTCGGTGAGGCCGTACCCCTCGAGCACGACGAGCCCGATCCCGCGGTAGAAGTGGCCCAGGCGGTCGCCGAGGGGGGCGCCGCCCGACACGGCGTACCCGCAGCGGCCGCCGAGCGCGGCACGCAGCTTCGCGTAGACCAGCTTGTCGAACACGGCGTGCTGGAGCCGCACCGCCAACGACGGACGCCCCTGGTCGAGGCCCCGCGAGTAGGCGATCGCGACGTCCACGGCGCGGTCGAAGATCCGCCCCTTGCCGTCGGCGGCCGCGTTCTGCGAGGCGGTGTTGTAGACCTTCTCGAACACCCGCGGCACCGCGAGGATGAAGGTCGGCTTGAAGACGCCGAAGTCGCGCACGAGGTTCTTGATGTCGGCCGAGTGGCCCATCCGCGCCCGCGCCTTGATGGCGCCCACCTGGATGATGCGGGCGAACACGTGGGCCAGGGGCAGGAAGAGCAGGGTGGAGGCGCCCTCCGCGAACAGCTCGTCGAGCTCGTCGACGGCCACGCCCAGCTCGAACATGAAGTTGCCGTGGGTGAGCTCGCAGCCCTTCGGTCGGCCGGTGGTGCCCGACGTGTAGATCAGCGTCGCGAGGTCGCCCGGGGACGCCGCAGTACGGCGCGCCTCCAGGTCGGCGTCGGAGACCTCGGCCCCCAGCGCCTCCAGTGCGGCGACGGCACCGTCGTCGATGCCCCAGACGTGCTGCAGCGCGGTCGCGCCGGACCGGGCCTCGGCCACGCGCTCGAGGTGCTCCGCGGTCTCGGCGAGCACCGCGACCGCCCCGGAGTCCGCGAGGATCCAGGAGATCTGCTCCGCCGACGAGGTCTCGTAGACCGGCACGCCGACGGCACCGGCGAACCAGATGGCGTAGTCGAGCAGGGTCCACTCGTAGCGCGTCTTCGACAGCAGGACGACCCGGTCGCCGGGCCCCACGCCCGCGGCGACGAGCCCCTTCGCGGCGGCCCGCACCTCGGCGAGGAACTCGCTGGCGGTGGTGTCGACCCACCCGCCGCGCCCGTCGGGGCGGCTCAGGACGGGCGTGTCCGGCGCCTCGGCGGCGTTGCGGACGACGTCGTCCGTCAGGTTGCCCGTGCTCGGGATCTCGATGGTCAACGGGGTGGAGTACTCGCGCACGAGCGGCACGTTACCGGCCCGCCGGCGCCCGGAGGACGATCCGGTACGCTCGCCGGGCGTCGGCCGGCCCGGTCGAGACACCCAGGGGCAGTCCCCGAGCGCGCGGAGGTCGCAGTGGCAGAGCAGACGTCGTCCACGATCGTGATCGACGCGCCGCCCGCCGAGGTCATGGCCGTGATCGCGGACTTCCCGGCCTACCCGGAGTGGGCGACCGGCATGAAGAGCGTCGAGGTCGTCGAGCCCGGTGCCGCGGGGGAGCGGCCGCGCAAGGTGCGGTTCGTCCTCGACGTGGCCCCCATCAAGGACGAGTACACGCTGGCCTACACGTGGCACGGCGACACCGAGGTCACCTGGGTGCTGGACCAGGGCGGGATCCTGCGGGCGCTCGACGGCGCCTACACGCTCCGCGACCTGGGCGGCGGCTCCACCGAGGTCACCTACCGCCTCGCGCTCGAGGTCACCATCCCGCTCATCGGGATGCTGCGCCGGCGCGGCGAGAAGATCCTCATCGACACGGCCCTGAAGGGCCTCAAGAAGCGCGTCGAGGGTCTTGCCTGACCCTCGCGTCCTCCTCCTCACGGGGAAGGGGGGCGTGGGCAAGTCGACCCTGGCGGCGGGCACGGCCGCCCTGGCCGCGCAGCGCGGCCTGCGCACGCTCGTGCTCTCCACGGACGCCGCCCACTCGCTGGCCGACGCGTACGGCGTGCCCGTCACGGCCGAGCCCACCGCGGTGGCCGACGGCCTGTGGGTGCAGCAGGTCGACGCCCAGCTGCGCTTCGAGCAGTCGTGGGCCGAGGTGCAGCGCTACCTGCTCTCGGTGCTCGACGTCGTCGGCGTCGACCGCGTGGCCGCCGAGGAGCTCACCGTGCTGCCCGGCGCGGAGGAGGTGCTCGCCCTCCTCGAGCTCCACCACCAGGCCCGATCGGGTCGCTGGGACCTGCTCGTCGTCGACTGCGCCCCCACCGCGGAGACCCTGCGCCTGCTCGCCCTGCCGGAGGCGCTCGGGTGGTACATGCAGCGCATCTTCCCGACCCAGCGCACCCTCCTGCGGGCGTTCAAGCCCGTGCTGGGCCGTGCCGCCGGCGTACCGATGCCGGGGGAGTCGGTGCTCGACGCGATCGAGCGGCTCCACGCCGACCTGCGGGACGTGCGGGACCTGCTGACCGGCCCGACGGCCTCCGTGCGGGTGGTGCTCACCCCCGAGCGGGTGGTGCTCGCGGAGGCCCGGCGGTCCTACACGATGTTGTCGCTGTTCGGCTACCGCGTGGACGGGGCCGTGGCCAACCGCGTCTTCCCGGCCGCCGGCGCCGACCCCTGGCGCGCCGGGTGGGTCGAGGCGCAGCGCGAGGTGCTCGCCGAGGCGGCTGCGTCGTTCGAGGGCCTGCCGCTGTGGCGCTCGGAGTACCGCACCGCCGAGCCTGTCGGTCCGCACGCGCTGGCCGCGCTCGCGGCGGAGGTGTACGGCGCGGACGACCCCCTCGCGCCGCCGAGCGGCTCCGGCCCCTACACGGTCGAGCTCGGGGAGCGCCGGGCGGAGGTGGGCCTCGCCCTGCCGTTGGTCGCGCGTAAGGACGTCGCGCTCGCGCGCAACGGCGACGAGCTCGTCGTGACCGTCGGGTCGTATCGTCGCCTCCTGACGCTGCCGGCGGGCCTGGCCCGCATGCGGATCGCGGGCGCCCGGGTGGAGGACGGCCGGTTGCGTGTCCGCTTCGAGGAGCGGCCGGTGGAGCGGCCGGTGGAGCGGCCCGGAGAACGGTCGGCGGAACGGTCGGGAGAGAGAGTCACGTGAGCGGTGCGGACGGCACGGGCGAGCAGGAGCAGGTGGGCTCGGTGGGCGAGGAGGCCGCCAAGCTGATCGGCGCGCTCGCGGACTGGGCGAAGGAGCACGGCGGGGACCTGGGACACGGCGTCGCCGGTGCGGCGTCGGGCGCGGCGTCGGCTGCCGCCGCCGGTGCGGCCGGTGCGGCCGCGGCGATGGACGAGCACCTCGCGACCGGTGCCCCCGAGTGCACCTACTGCCCGATCTGCCGCGGTGTGCACCTGCTCCGCGAGTGCGCTCCCGAGGTGCGCGACCACCTCGCTTCGGCGGCCGCCTCGCTCATGCAGGCCGCCGCCGGTCTGCTCGCCGCCGCCAGCGCGCCGCCCCGCGGGGAGCGGGCGCCTGCGCCGCCACGCTCGGACGGGGTCGAGCGGATCGACCTCGACGACCTCGACACCACGGACGACCTCGACGACGACGGTGAGCCCTTCGGGTTCCGGCAGGAGAGCCCCTCATGAGCTTCGCGTGCGGCATCGACATCGGCGGCACGAAGATCGCCGGGGGCGTCGTCGACGACGACGGCAACGTCCTGGCGCGCCTCCGTGCGGAGTCGCCGGCGACGAGCAGCGCCGCCATCGCCGACACGGTGGTGGGGCTCGTGCGCGAGCTGTCCCGGGAGCACCCCGTCGACCGGGTCGGGGTCGGTGCGGCGGGCTTCATCGACGCCGGTCGCTCGACCGTGCTGTTCGCGCCCAACCTGGCCTGGCGCGACGAGCCGCTCGGTGCGGAGCTGTCGACCCGGCTGGGTCTGCCGGTGGTCATCGAGAACGACGCCAACGCGGCCGCCTGGGGCGAGTTCGCCTTCGGTGCCGGTCGTCACCACGCCTCCGACCTGCTGCTCGTCACCGTCGGGACGGGGGTGGGTGGCGGGATCGTCGCCGACGGCGCGTTGCGCCGCGGCGCCTTCGGCATCGCGGCCGAGATCGGGCACCTGCGCGTCGTCCACGGCGGGCGGCTCTGCGGGTGCGGCAACCACGGCTGCTGGGAGCAGTACGCGAGCGGCTCCGCCCTCGTCCGCTGCGCCCGCGAGGAGGCCCGCGGCTCGCTGCTCGCGCGGGCCCTCGTCGACCGCGCCGGCGGCGACGTGGACGCGATCACGGGCCCGATGATCACGGAGCTCGCCGCCGCGGGCGACCCGTTCTGCGTCGAGCAGCTCTCCGACCTCGGCCGGTGGCTGGGCGAGGGCATCTCGTCCCTGGTGGCGGTGCTCGACCCGGGTGTCGTGGTGGTCGGCGGCGGCGTCTCCGCGGCCGGCGACCTGCTCATGGGCAGCCTGCGCGAGACCTTCCTCCGCACCCTCAGCGGCCGTGGCCACCGCCCGGCGCCGGAGATCCGGCTCGCCGAGCTGGGCAACGACGCCGGGATGATCGGTGCCGCGGACCTGGCCCGACGGTGACCGGCCCGTGACGGCTCCCGCCACCGGGCCGCGGCCCGTCCGCGTCGGCGTCGACGTCGGTGGCACGAAGATCCTGGCCGGGGTGGTCGACGACGCCGGGGTCGTGCAGGACGTGGCCGTGCGCCGCACCCCCGGCCGCACCAGCTCGGTGCTGCTCCTCGAGAGCACCGTGGCGGAGGCCGTCGAGGAGGTCGTCGACGGACGCGCGGTGGAGGCCGTCGGGCTGGCTGCCGCGGGGTTCGTCGACGGCGCGGGGGAGCGGGTCATGTTCGCCCCCCACCTGCCGTGGCGCGGCGAGGCGGTACGACGCCGGCTCGCGACCACCCTCGGCGCCCCGGTGCTGCTCGACAACGACGCGAACGCGGCGGGCTGGGCCGAGCACCGGTACGGCGCGGCCCGCGGTGCGTCCCTGTCCCTCACCGTGACCGTCGGGACGGGCATCGGCGGCGCGGTCGTGCTGGGCCCCGGTGGCGGCTCCGGTGGCGGCTCCGACGGCGGCTCCGAGGGGGGCGAGCCCCGGCTGCTCCGGGGCCGCAACGGCATGGCGGGCGAGTTCGGGCACCAGCAGGTCGTCCCCGACGGCGTGGCCTGCGAGTGCGGCGGCCGCGGGTGCTGGGAGCAGTACGCCTCGGGCAACGCCCTCGTCGCGTTCGCCCGCGCCCGCGTGGGGCGCGAGCCGACGGTCCTCGACGACTGGTGCGGCGGCGTGCCCGACCGGCTGACGGGGCCGATGGTCACCGACGCCGCCGCGGCCGGCGACCTCGTCGCGCTGCAGGCCTTCGGCCACGTCGGCGACTGGCTGGGGGTCGGCATCGCCAACCTCGTCGCCTCGCTCGATCCCGAGGTCGTGGTGGTCGGCGGCGGTGTCAGCGCGGTCGGCGACCTCCTGCTCGACCCGGCGCGCGCCGCCCTCGCGCGCTCGTTGGTGGGGGCGCCGCACCGCGTCGTACCCCTGCTGCGGCCCGCCGAGCTGGGCCCCGAGGCGGCGATCGTGGGTGCGGCCGCTCTCGCCGCCGCGCGATTCGGCGGCCCTCCCGCGGCTCGTTAGACTCCACCGACGCCCACCCGGCGTCGACCGGCGTCGACCAGGGGGGCGACACGAGCCGGACGGGGACGGGGCGAGCATGGCGATGTGGCACGAGCGCGGGTTCCGCGTCCTCGTCGTCGCGTCCGTCGCCGCCCTGGTGGCCGCCGTCGGGATCGCCCACGCGTCGGCCGAGGACGGTGCCGCGGGCGCGGTCGACGCGGCCCTGCACCGCACCGCCGAGGCCCCGCGCACCGACGCCTCGGGCGGGGCCGGCACGACCAGCGTCGACGCGGTGGCCCGCCAGCCGCGGATCCTGCTCGTCGGCGACTCCATCACGCAGGGGATGACGGGCGACCACACGTGGCGCTACCGCGCCTACGAGCTGCTGGTCGAGCAGGGTGTCGTCCCCGACTTCGTGGGCTACCGCACCGACACCGTCGACCCGGTCACCAAGGAGCGGGTCGAGGACTACGCCGATCCCGACTTCGACCGCGACCACGCGGGTGTCGCCGGCATGACCGCCACCGACCCGCAGTACGACGTCGCGGGGCTGACCGCCGCGACCCGGCCCGACCTCGTGGTCGTGTCGCTCGGGGTCAACGACGCCCTCCAGGGCCACGACCCGGACGACGTCGCCGCGGGGCTGCGCGCCATCGTCGACGACGTGCGGTCGGTCGCGCCGTACGCCGACGTCGTGCTCGCCGAGCAGACCACGACGTGGCTGCCGGGCGTCCCCGCCGTCAACGAGCGGATCCGGGGGCTCGTCGACGAGCTGGACACGGAGCGCTCGCGGGTCGCGCTGGCGCAGGTCCCGGACGGCTACGACGCGGACGACGACACCTGGGACGGCATCCACCCCAACGCCGTCGGCGAGATCGCGATCGCCCACGAGGTGGTGGCGGCGCTGTCGGAGCTGGGGTACGCGGACAAGCCGGCGACGGTGCGGGACCTGCCGGCACCGGGGCCGGACCGGTCGGTCGAGGGAGCGCGCTTCGTCGCGCGGACCCCCACGAGCCTGCGGCTCGCGTGGTCGTCGCCGCGCGGCGTCACCAAGGTCCACATCGAGGGTCGCGACCTCACCACCGGGGGACGGTGGACGCCGCTGGCCACGTCGGCGTGGGGCGCGGAGGAACAGCTGCTCGAGGGCTTCGCCCCGGGGCACGCCTACGAGCTGCGGCTGCGGCCGTCGCGCGGCACCGCGCTCAGCGACGAACGCTGGAGCGTCGAGATCACGGGTCGCACGCCGACGAGCTGACCGCACCGCGGCCGGTACGGCGGGGGTTCAGACCCGCGCGCCGTCGTCGCCGTCATCGGGCCGCTGGGTCGGCATGGAGGCCACGAGGTAGGCGAACCCGCTGAGGAACCAGAGCACCATCCCGGTCGTCGCCCACGGCGGGACGGCGACCTGCAGCACGATCAGCACCAGGACGAGCACCGGCATGCCCAGCACGCCCGCCCACGCCGCGAGGCGCGGGGGAGCCGGCCGGGGCAGCGGCGGCGGGGGCGGGGGTGCGTAGCGCTCCTCCGACGCGGGCACCCGCGCGTGCGCGGCATCGGGCGGCTCCGCGAGCGGGTCGAGGTCGCGGAGCTCGGCCGGCGAGCCGCTCGGCGGCTCGTCGTCGGTGCCCGCCCGGTCGGCGTCGCCCGTCGAGCCCGCGGTGGTGGCGGAACCTGGGGACTCGGCGGCGTTCCACGTGTCGTCCAGCTCGGCGCGGTCGCCGTAGTTCTCGACGATCGCGCGCCAGGCCTCGTCGTCGGCGCCGCGGTTCACGCCGACGAGTCTAGGTCGGTGTCGCGACCCGGGTCAGGCCGTGACCCGCGCGACGAAGTCGAGCGACTCCTCGAGGATCCGGTCGGCGTCGTTGTCGAGCGTGGCGACGTGGTAGCTGTCGGTGAGGATCCGCTCCATCACGTCGGGCACCCGGTCGCGGATGAGCGCGGCGGACGAGGGGTCCACGACGTGGTCCTCGGCGGAGCGGAACAGCAGCACCGGCGCCTGGACGGCGGGCAGCTGCCGGCGGACCTGGGCCCACCCCCGGGTCATCGAGACCAGCGCCCGCAGGGGCGTGCGGGGGTAGGCGTGCTCGTCGACGCCGGGCTTCTTGATGTCGTTGCCGATGGCGGGGACGGAGGCGACCACGCGCTGGAGCAGGGGCGCGGCCAGCAGCTGCTTGTTGGTGCTCGTCACGGCGGGGTTGACCAGCAGCACGCCGCGCACGAGCCCGGGGTGGCGAGCGGCCAGGGAGAGCGCGAGGCCGCCGCCCATCGAGAGCCCCCCGACCACGACGGCGTCGCAGCGGTCCGCGAGGTCGGCGAGCACCCGGTCGAGGTGGGCCGACCAGTCCGCCCACGTCGTCGTGTTCATCTCCTGCCACGACGTGCCGTGGCCGGGGAGGCGGGGCACCTCGACCGCGTAGCCGGCGTCCGCCAACCCCTCGCCCCACGGGCGCATCGACGCGGGCGAGCCGGTGAAGCCGTGGCTCAGCAGGACGCCGATGCGCCGACCCCCGGTCTCCTCGGGGCGACCCTCGGCCGAGTAGGGGTGGGCCAACGGGTGAACGGTCATGGCGGGCATTCTGCCGCAGCAGGTGCAGGGTCTAGGGTGCGTTCGCAGGACAGGGCGCTCCGAGGTGCCCGACGGGCCCGCTCGGGCCGGCCGACAGAGAGGTGGCGCGGTGTTCTACTGGTTCCTCAAGTTCGTCGCCCTGGGCCCGCTGCTCCGGGTCGTGTTCCGCCCGCGGGCCGACGGGCTCGACAACGTGCCGTCGCAGGGCGCGGCGATCCTCGCGAGCAACCACCTGTCCTACGCCGACTGGCTCTTCATGCCGCTCGTGCTGTCGCGCCGGGTCAGCTACGTGGCCAAGGCGGAGTACTTCACGGGCACGGGGGTGAAGGGCCGCCTCCAGCGCACGTTCTTCTCCGGCTCGGGCCAGATCCCCATCGACCGGTCGGGCGCCAACGCGGCCGAGGGTGCGCTCATCTCGGCGAAGGGCGTGCTCGACCGGGGCGAGCTGTTCGGCATCTTCCCGGAGGGCACCCGCTCCCACGACGGCCGGCTCTACCGTGGCAAGACGGGCGTGGCGCGACTGGCCCTCGAGACCGGGGTCCCCGTCGTACCGGTCGCCGTCATCGGCACCGACACCGTCGCGCCCCCCGGCAAGAAGTTCGGCCGGCTCGTGCGGCCGACGGTGCGGTTCGGCGAGCCGCTCGACTTCTCGCGCTACGAGGGCATGGCGGGCGACCGCTACATCCTGCGCTCGGTGACCGACGAGATCATGTACGCGATCATGAAGCTCTCCGAGCAGGAGTACGTCGACGTCTACGCCTCCCGCGCGAAGGCCGACGCCAAGAAGGCCGCGCGTGCCGGTGACGACGAGGCCCCGCGGGAAGGCGACCGCAAGGCCTCCTGACGTGGCGCTGCGCATCCTCCCGCCGGGCTGGCGGGACGCCGCCGCCGTGGCGGTGGAGAACCGCATGTTCCGGGCGCTCGCGCTGCTGCGCGTCGTGCTGCTGGTCAACGCGGTCGCGCTCAACGTGGTGCGGCGTGACAACGCCCAGGTGCCGTGGGCGCTGTGGCTCTGCGTCGTCGCGATGGTCGTGTGGACCGGCGTGGCCCTGTGGGGGTACGCGGCCCCCCGGCGCCGCCGGGCCCTGCTGCTCCTGCTCGACCTGGCCGTCGCGGTCGCGCTGATGCTGCTGACGGTGCCCATCAAGGGCGACGGCTTCCGGGCGAGCATCCCCGGGTTCTGGATCATGGGGGCGCTGCTCGCCTGGGCCGTGCACTGGCGCTGGCGCGGGGGCGCGGTGGCCGCTGTCGTGCTCATCGTGACCGACGTGTCGATGCGCCAGGAGCTCACGCAGACGAACTACGGCCACCTGTTCCTCATCGGGGTCGGCGCGCCCGTCGTCGGCTACCTCTGCGAGTCGCTGCAACGGATGGCCGCCGAGCGCGACCGCGCGGAGCGGGAGGCCGCGGCCGCGGGCGAGCGCGCCCGGCTCGCGCGGGCGGTCCACGACGGCGTGCTGCAGGTGCTGGCGCTGACCCAGCGCCGCAGCGCCGAGCTGGGACCGGGGGGTGTGGAGCTGGCCCGCCTCGCGGGGGAGCAGGAGGGCGCGCTGCGGGCCCTCATCCGGCAGCAGGACACCCTCGCCCCGGCCACCGCGGGGGGTGACGTGGACCTGGCGAGCGCCGTCGAGGAGCTCGGCCGGCGCACCCGGCCCCGCGTCTCCGTGGTGACGCCCGGGGTGCCGGTGCGGCTCCCCGCCGCGCAGGTCGCCGAGCTCGTGGCCGCGGCCGGGGCCTGCCTCGACAACGTCGCGGCGCACGTCGGCGACGACGCCCCGGCCTGGGTGCTGCTCGAGGACCTCGAGGACCGGGTCGTGGTCACGGTGCGCGACGAGGGTCCGGGCATCCCACCGGGTCGCCTCGAGGAGGCCGCCGACGCCGGGCGCCTCGGCGTCAGCGGGTCGATCCGCGGCCGTCTGGCCGACCTGGGCGGCACCGCCGAGCTCGCCACCGGCGGGTTCGGCACCGAGTGGGAGCTGACCGTCCCCCGCGCCCCCGAGGAGGCCGCCCCGTGACCATCCACAGCACCCATCCGTTCGCCGATCCCCACCGGGACCCGTTCCGCGCGCTGCGGGGACGTCTGGGCGGGGTCGTGACGCTGTGGACCGCGGGTGGCGGGACGGACCGGGCGGGTCTGACGGTCACCTCCCTCATGGTCGCCAACGGTGAGCCCGGCCGCGTGCTCGGCCTGCTCGACCCCGACGCCGACCTGACGCTCGCGCTCGAGGAGACCGGACACGGCGTGGTGCAGCTCCTGCGGTGGCGGCACCGCGACCTGGCGGAGATGTTCGCCGGGGTCGCGCCGGCGCCCGGCGGCGCCTTCCGCCACGGCGACTTCGCCGACGGCCCGGCGGGCCCCCGGCTCACGGACGCCGCGGGGTGGGCGGAGGTGCGGCTCGAGAGCGCCGTCGACGTGGGCTGGTCGCGGCTCGCCACGTGCGTCGTGGAGGTCGTCGACCTCGTGGACGAGGGCGCGTCCGACGGCTCGACCGACAGTGCTGACGCCCTGCTCGTGCACCGCCGCGGTCGCTACGGGAGGGCGTGAGACCGGCAACTTCCGGGTTCACAACGGGAGCGGTCCGTGCTCGACTGGGACGCATGGTCCGATCTCGGGAAACTCGACCACGTCCTGTCCGTCTCCTCCTCGGGGCCCTGCTGGTGCCCCTCCTCGCGCTGGGCCTCCTGGGCGCCGCGCCGGCCGCCCACGCGGCGTACCCCACCCTGTCCGTCGGCTCCAGCGGCCCCGACGTGACCGCGGTGCAGCACCTGCTCACCCACCACGGTCGCTCGACCGCGGCGGACGGGCAGTACGGCTCGGGCACCGCCGCCGCCGTCACCGACTTCCAGTCCGCGAACGGTCTCGCCGCCGACGGCGTGGCCGGTCCGGCGACGCTGGGAGCGCTCGTCGTGACGGTGCGCCAGGGCGACTCCGGCCCGGCGGTCCAGGCGCTCCAGGTGCTGCTCAACGCCCGCGGCGCCGGCCTCACCGCCGACGGCGCGTTCGGGCCGGCGACCGACGCCGCGCTCCGCTCGTTCCAGTCCGCGCAGGGCCTCGCGTCCGACGGCATCGCCGGGCCGCAGAGCTGGTCGGCCCTGTTCGGCTCCGGCTCGACGCAGCCGCCCGGTGACACCTACGCGTCGCTGAGCGAGGAGCAGAAGGCCAACGCGCGCACGATCATCGGCGTCGGCAAGGGTGCCGGTGTGCCCGAGCAGGGCTGGGTGGTGGCGCTCGCGACGGCCATGCAGGAATCGACGCTCGTCAACGTCACCTACGGCGACCGCGACTCGCTCGGCCTCTTCCAGCAGCGGCCCTCGCAGGGCTGGGGCACCGAGGCCCAGGTGCAGGACCCGGTGCTCGCGTCGAAGGCCTTCTACGGCGTCGCGTCGCACACGCCCAACGCCGGCCTGCTCGACATCGCCGGCTGGGAGTCCCTGTCGGTCACCGAGGCCGCTCAGGCGGTGCAGCGCTCGGCCTACCCCGACGCCTACGCGAAGTGGGAGCCGCTCGCGCGCGACATCGTCGCCAACGAGTCGGGCACGGCGCCCATCGGCTGACCGCACGTCCGGCACCCGCACGGGTGGCGCCGCGGCCGGTGGGGGCCGGCCGCGGCGTACGCTCGAGCAGGTGACCGAGACACCGACCGCGCCCGCGACCCCGGTCCTGCCCGCCGGCGCGGTGCACCTCACCCTCGACCACGACTTCGCCACCGCGGTGCCGGAGCTCGCGCTGCCCTGGCGGGCGGCCGAGGCCCCCGACCCCCGGCTCGTCGTCCTCGACGACGACCTCGCCCGCGACCTGGGCCTCGACCCCGAGGAGCTGCGCTCGCCGGACGGGGTGCGCCTGCTCGTCGGCGCGGCCGTGCCGGAGAGCGCTCACCCGGTCGCGCAGGGCTACGCCGGCCACCAGTTCGGTGGGTTCTCGCCGCGTCTCGGCGACGGCCGCGCCCTGCTGCTCGGCGAGCTGACCACGCCCGCCGGCGAGGTCCGCGACCTCCACCTCAAGGGATCGGGCCGCACCCCCTTCGCCCGCGGCGGCGACGGTCTCGCCGCGCTCGGACCGATGCTGCGGGAGCACCTCGTGAGCGCCGGCATGCACGCGCTCGGCGTGCCGACGACCCGCTCGCTCGCGGTCGTCGCCACCGGTCGTCACGTCCAGCGCGACGCGGTGGAGCCGGGTGCCGTGCTGGCGCGCGTCGCGGCCAGCCACCTGCGGGTGGGGAGCTTCCAGTACGCCCGCACCAGCGACGACCCCACCCTCCTGCGTCGCCTCGCCGACCACGCGATCGCGCGGCACCACCCCCACCTGGCCGGCACCGACGAGCCCTACGCGGGCCTGTACGGCGCGGTGGTCGCCGCCCAGGCGCGGCTGGTCGCGCAGTGGGTGCTGCTGGGCTTCGTGCACGGCGTGATGAACACCGACAACATGACGATCTCGGGGGAGACGATCGACTACGGGCCGTGCGCGTTCGTGGACGCCTACGACCCCGGCGCCGTCTTCAGCTCGATCGACACCGGCGGGCGCTACGCCCTCGGCAACCAGCCGGCGGTCGCCCAGTGGAACCTCGCCCGGTTCGCGGAGGCGCTGCTGCCGCTCCTCGACGACGACCAGGACGTGGCGATCGCCCGGGCGACGGAGCTGCTCGGGACCTTCCCGGGGGAGTACGTCGCGGCCTGGGCCTCCGGGATGAGGGCGAAGCTCGGGCTGGTCGGGCCGGAGGAGGGTGGCCCGACGGACGAGGAGACG
Organism: Nocardioides zeae; assembly: GCF_010686755.1. Classification (GTDB taxonomy): domain Bacteria; phylum Actinomycetota; class Actinomycetes; order Propionibacteriales; family Nocardioidaceae; genus Nocardioides; species Nocardioides zeae. The sequence continues at coordinate 77,091 of NZ_JAAGXA010000011.1, forward strand.
CTCGAGCTGGCGGAGGGCTGGCAGGGCGTGCTCGCGTCGGGGCGGGTCGACTGGACGTCGTCGTTCCGCGCCCTGGCCGACGCGGCCCGCGGCAACCCGGAGCGGCTGCGGGGGATGGTGCTGGACCTGCCCGAGCTGGACGCCTGGCTGGAGCGGTGGCGCGCGCTCGGGCCGGACCCCGCTGCGATGGACCGGGTGAACCCCGTCTACATCCCGCGGAACCACCTCGTCGAGGAGGCGCTCGCCGCGGCCCGCGAGGGGGACCTCGAGCCGACCGCGCGACTGCTGGAGGCGCTCGCCGCGCCGTACGAGGAGCGGCCGGGGCTGGAGCGCCACGCCGCGCCGTCGCCGGACGGTCTCGAGGGGTACCGGACGTTCTGCGGGACGTGACGCGCCCCGGCGCCAGGAGTGTCGGTGCCCCGTGCTGGGATGCCTGACGTGGTGGACGTGGTGGACGTGGGGAACGCGACGAGACGGGCCCGGGGCGGTGCCGGTGCCGAGGCGCCTCGCCGGTTGGTGCGCCTCGAGGGGTCCGTCACGGTGCCCCGGCTCGACGAGCACCAGCAGCGGGTCGTCGACCACCCGGGGGGCCCGCTGCTCGTGCTGGCCGGCCCGGGCACGGGCAAGACCACCACGCTCGTCGAGGCGATCGTCGACCGCGTCGAGAACCGGGGCGTGGACCCGTCCGAGGTGCTCGCGCTGACCTTCTCCCGCAAGGCGGCCGAGCAGCTGCGGGACCGGGTGACCGCGCGGCTGGGACGCACGACGGGCGCCGCGATCTGCTCGACCGTGCACTCGTTCGCCTACGGCCTCGTGCGGCGGTACTCGCCGCCGGAGCTGTACGCCGCGCCGCTGCGCCTGCTCTCCGCGCCGGAGCAGGACGTGGTGCTGGCCGAGCTGCTCCACGACGCGCCCGAGGCGGTGCGCTGGCCCGACGGGCTCAACCGGGCGGTCGGCACCCGCGGGTTCACGCGCGAGGTGCAAGCGGTGCTGTCACGAGCGCGGGAGAAGGGCCTGGAACCCGAGGACCTCGTCGCGCTCGGCGCGGCGCACGGGCTCGGCGAGCTGACCGCGGCGGGGCACTTCCTGGAGGAGTACCTGAACGTGCTCGACGCCCACGGGGCGATCGACTACGCCGACCTCGTCCGCCGCGCGGTCATCGAGGCCGAGGTGCACCGCGACGAGCTGCGCGCGCGGTTCTCCTGCGTGTTCGTGGACGAGTACCAGGACACCGACCCGGGGCAGGTCGACCTGCTGCGCGCGCTCGCGGGCGACGGGCGGGACCTGGTCGCGGTCGGTGACCCCCACCAGTCGATCTACGCCTTCCGTGGCGCCGACGTGCGCGGGATCCTCGACTTCCCGCGTGCCTTCCCGCAGGCCGACGGGTCCCCGGCGCCGGTCGCCGTGCTGTCCACGACGCGCCGGTTCGGCCCCCGGGTGCTCCGCGCGGCGAGCTCCGTCGCCTCCCGGCTCAGCCTCGCCGGCAGCATCGACCCCGACGCCCGGCGGGCGTTCGCCGCGCCGGTGGCCGCCACGGGCACGCCGCGCGGCCAGGTCGACGTGCTGACCTTCGACACCGAGCGGGCGGAGGCGGAGCACGTCGCCGACCTGCTGCGGCGCGCGCACCTGGAGGACGGGGTGCCGTGGAGCGAGATGGCCGTGCTGGCCCGTTCGGGGCGCGCCACGCTGCCGGCGCTGCGGCGCTCGCTGGCGGCGGCGGGCGTGCCCGTGGAGGTGGCCGCCGACGAGCTGCCCCTCGTGCGCGAGCCGGCCGTGGCCGCGCTGCTCGCCGCGGTCGACGCGGTGGTGCACCTCGAGACGCCGCCGGGCGAGCCCGGGCACGTCGACGGGGCGTCGGTCGAGCAGCTCCTCATGTCGCCGCTCGCCGGCCTCGACGCGGTCGAGGTGCGCGGGCTGGCCCGCCACGTCCGGGCCGTGGAGAAGCGTCGCGTGGCGGAGGCCGGAGGCGCTCCGCGTGCGTCGACGGACCTGCTCCGCGAGGCGGTCCTCGTCGACGGGGCCCTCACGGATCCCGACGTTCCCGGTGCGGCCAAGGCCGCGGTGCTGGGTGCCCTGCTGCGTCGCGCCCGCGCACGGCTCGACGACGGGGGCACGGCGGAGGAGGTGCTGTGGGAGCTGTGGGACGGCACGTCGTGGCCCGAGCGGCTCCGGCGCTCCGCGCTGCGGGGCGGTCCGGCGGCACGGCGGGCGCACCGCGACCTCGACGCGTTGTGCGCCCTCTTCGACGCCGCGGCGAAGCTGGAGGAGCAGCGTGGCCACAGCGGGGTCGCGGGATTCGTCGCGACCCTGTCCGCCCAGGAGATCCCCGGCGACTCGCTCGCCGACCGAGGGGTGCGGGGCGAGGCGGTGCGGCTGCTGACCGCCCACCGCTCCAAGGGTCTCGAGTGGCGCGTGGTCGTGGTGGCGCACGTGCAGGAGGAGGGCTGGCCCGACCTGCGGCGCCGGGCCTCGCTGCTGGGCCCGGACCGCATCGGGCGCCGCGAGGACGGCCTGCTGCCACCCCCGGGCGTCCGGGAGGCGCTCATGGAGGAGCGCCGGTTGTTCTACGTGGCGTGCACGCGCGCCAAGGAGCGCCTCGTCGTGACGGCGGTGCGCTCCGGGGACGACGACGGCGAGCAGCCCTCGCGGTTCCTGGCCGAGACCGGCATGCCGGTGCTCCACCGAGCGGGGCGGCCGGGCCGCCCGCTCTCGATGGCCGGCATGGTCGCCCACCTGCGGCGCACCGCGGCCGACCCCGACCGGCCGGACGCCGTGCGGCGTGCCGCCGCCCGACGGCTCGCGCGGCTCGCGGCGGCGCAGGACGAGCAGGGCCGTCCCCTGGCCCGGGGTGCCGACCCCGGCACCTGGTGGGGCACCCGCGGCCTCACCCACGCCGAGACGCCCGTGCGCCCGGCGGACGAGCCGCTCCGCATCTCGGCGAGCACGCTCGGGTCGGTGCTGACGTGCCCGCTCCGGTGGTTCCTCGAGCGCGAGGCGGGCGGGAGCCAGGTCAGCAGCGCCTCGCAGGGCTTCGGCCTGGTGCTCCACGCCCTCGCCGAGAAGGTGGCCCGCGGCGAGCTGCCGGCGTCCCCCGAGCGCGTCGACGAGCTCATGGCCCACGTCGACGAGGTGTGGCCGCAGCTCTCCTTCCGCACGCCGTGGTCGGGTGCCCGCGAGCGCACGGAGGCGCGGGCGGCACTGCTGCGCTTCCTGCGCTGGCACACGCGGCCCGACGCGCGCGCCCTGATCGGCGTGGAGCAGGCGCTGCGGGCCGAGGTGGTGCTCGGCGGCGAGCGCATCGTGGTGCACGGCTTCGCCGACCGCCTCGAGCTCGACGACCAGCACCGGGTGGTCGTCGTGGACCTGAAGACGGGGAAGTACCCGCCGACCGCTGCCGAGGTCGCCGAGCACCCGCAGCTGGGCCTCTACCAGCTGGCGGTCGACACCGGCGCCGCCGATGGCCTGGTGCCGCCCGAGCGCCGGCCGCTGCGCGCAGGGGGCGCCGAGCTCGTCCAGCTGCGCAAGGAGACGAGGGGCAGCGTCAAGGTGCAGGCGCAGCCGCCGCAGGAGCCGGACGAGACGGGCGTGCGGCTGGTCGAGGCCCAGCTGCTGCACGCGGCGACGGTGATGCGCTCGGAGCAGTTCGGGGCACGGCCCGGCGGCCACTGCGACACGTGCGCGTTCGTCGCCGTCTGCCCGGCCCGCGGAGCGGGGACGGTGCTCTCGTGACCGCGCGCGAGCCGATCGCGATCCCCGACCCGCGCACGCTGCAGCGGGTGATGAAGGCCGACTTCCCGGTCAGCGACGAGCAGTGGGAGGCGGTCAGCGCCCCGCTGGAGCCGGCGGTCGTCGTCGCCGGAGCGGGGTCGGGCAAGACGACGCTGATGGCGGCGCGGGTGGTCTACCTCGTCGCCACCGGCCAGGTGCGCCCCGAGCAGGTGCTCGGCCTCACCTTCACCACCAAGGCGGCGCGCGAGCTGTCGGTGCGGGTGCGCGACGCGCTCGAGGTGGCGGGGTACGGCGCGGGCGACCCCGGTCCCGCGTCCGACGACGAGGCGGAGTTGCTCGAGCCCACGGTCGCCACCTACAACGCCTACGCCGCTTCGCTGCTCACGGAGCACGGGCTGCGGATCGGGCACGAGCCCGACACGCGCGTGATGGCGGACGCCTCGCGCTACCAGCTCGCGGAGCGGGTGGTGCTGCGCCACCGGCGTCCCGTCGAGCTGCTGAGCGACCACCCCGCGACCGTGGTCGGCAACATCGTGGCCCTGGAGGGCGCGTTGTCGGAGCACCTCGTGACGCCGGCCGACGTGCGGGCCTTCCACGCCCGCGAGGTGCCGCGCTTCGAGGCGAGCCTCGCGACGTCGCGGGCGAAGAAGCCGATCGAGGAGGTGCTCCACGCGATCCGCCGGCGCGAGGAGCTGCTCGACCTCGTGGAGGAGTACCAGGCGCTGAAGGCCCGCCTGGGGCTCATGGACTTCTCCGACCAGATCGCCCTGACCGCGCGCCTCGCCGACGAGCACGCGGACGTGGGACAGGTCGAGCGGGACAAGTTCGCCGTCGTGCTGCTGGACGAGTACCAGGACACCTCGGTCGCGCAGGCCCTCCTGCTGAGCCGGCTCTTCTCGGGGCCGGACGCGGCTCGCGGCCGTGGGCACGCGGTGACCGCGGTCGGCGACCCCAACCAGGCCATCTACGGCTGGCGCGGGGCCTCCGTCTCCAACATCCTGGGCTTCGGGTCCGACTTCCCGACCGCCGACGGCCGCAGCGACGTGGCGACGTACACCTTGACGGTCAACCGGCGCTCCGACCGGCGCATCCTCGCGTCCGCCAACCACCTCGCCGGGCCGCTCTACGCGGCGTACGCCGGGGTGCGTCCCCTGCGGCCGCCGCCCGAGGCGGCGGACGGGACGGTGCGGGTCGCCGTCCACGACACGTACGACGACGAGCTCGCCTGGCTCGCCGACGAGGTGCTCGCCGTGCACGGCCGGGGCACCGCGTGGGCGGAGATCGGCGTGCTGACGCGCGACAACAAGCACGCCGCGGACGTCTTCGACGCCCTCACGGCGCGCGAGGTCCCGGTCGAGATCGTCGGCCTCGCCGGCCTGCTGCGGCTGCCCGAGGTGGCCGAGGTGGTGGCGACGCTGACCCTCCTCCACGACCTCACCGCCAACGCCGCTGCCCTCACCCTGCTGATGGGTCCCCGCTGGGCGATCGGGCCCCGCGACCTCGCGATCCTCGGGCGCCGTGCCCACGACCTGGCGGCGGGCGACGACACGGGGCCGCGCGCCGCGGTGGCCGACTCGTTGGCCGCGGCGGTCGAGGGGGCCGACCCGACCGAGCTGTCGTCCCTCTGCGACGCCCTGGAGTCGCCGGGGGAGGCGCCGGACTACGCCTACTCGGCGGCGGCCCGCACCCGCATCGGCCTCCTCGCCGGGGAGCTGCGGATGCTGCGCACCCACGTGGGGGAGCCGCTCCTCGACCTCGTGCGGCGCATCATCGACACCTGCGGGATCGACGTCGAGCTGGCGAGCGCGACGTCGCCGTCCGCGGCGGCGCGGCGGGACAACCTGGACATCTTCGTGCGGGCGGTGGCCGACTTCCAGGCGATCGACGGTGACGTCAGCCTGGGGGCGTTGCTGGCCTACCTCAGCGCGGAGGACGAGATGGGCACCGGTCTCGACGTGGCGACGCCGACCGAGGCGGACTCGGTGAAGCTGCTGACCGTCCACCGGGCGAAGGGCCTCGAGTGGGACGTCGTGTTCCTCGTCGGCGTGGGGGAGGACAAGTTCCCCACGAAGCAGACCCGCACCCAGTGGATCACCGGCCCTTCCGTGCTGCCGTCACCGCTGCGGGGCGACGCGCGGGACGTGCCGCAGCTCGCCGGCTACGAGAAGCCCGACCTCGAGGGTTTGCGCGAGGCCGCCCGGGCGCACGAGGCGATGGAGGAGCTGCGGCTGGGCTACGTCGCGTTCACCCGTGCGCGCCACGAGCTGGTCGCCTCGGCCTACCTGTGGACGGAGACCCGGGCCTCCCCGGTCGGACCGTCGCCCTACCTGCAGCCCCTGGTGGCGGTGCTCCAGGACGCGGGCCGGGAGCCGGAGCGTTGGGTCGAGCGGCCCGAGAAGGGGACGCCGAACCCCCTCAAGGCCGAACGCCCGCCCGTGCCGTGGCCCGTCACCGAGCACACCACCGAGGCGGAGCGCCGCATCGCGACGGCGGCAGTGGTGCTGGCGGAGCAGCGTCGCCTCGCCGACGGCGAGACCGGCCCGGAGGACGACGCGGACCTCGACCTGGTCGGCATCGCCGAGGCCGCCGAGTGGGACGACGAGATCGATCGCCTGCTCGCCGAGGCGCGTCGTGACAGCCGCCCGGTCCTCGAGGTCCCCGTGCCGTCGAGCCTGTCGGCGACCTCGCTCGCCCGGCTCCGCGACGACCCCGAGGTGATGGCCGGCGAGCTGGCGCGGCCGATGCCGCGTCCGCCCTCGACGACCGCCCGGTTCGGCACGCGCTTCCACGGCTGGGTCGAGGCGCGCTTCGGCCAGCAGGACCTCTTCGCGGAGGAGGAGGTCTGGGGCCAGGGCGACGCCGACATCGACGGCGACGAGGACCTGGCGGAGGTGGTCGCCGCCTTCGAGGCGGGGCCGTTCGCGGACCGGCCGCCGCACGCGACGGAGGCGCCGTTCGCGCTCGTGCTCGCGGGCCAGGTCGTGCGCGGTCGCATCGACGCGGTCTACGCGGAGCCGGCGGGCTCCGACGCGGACTTCCTCGTGGTCGACTGGAAGACCGGTCGGTCGGGTCGCGCCGACCCGATGCAGCTGGCGGTCTACCGCCTCGCCTGGGCGGAGCTCCACGGACTGCCCCCCGAACGGGTGCGGGCCGCGTTCTGCTGGGTACGCACGGGCCAGCTCGTCGAGCCGCGCTCGCTGCCCGACCGAGCGGCGCTGGAACGACTGGTCACCGACCTGTAGGCGCTCGGGCCCACCGCCGTAGGCTCGCGGGGTGAATGACCGCGTCGACGACTCCCGTCCGCTCCCGCAGGTGGCCCTCTCCTCCTTCGCGCACGACCGCCACGGCCTCGAGCGCACCGACGCCGACTGGCTGGCGCGGGCGTGGTCGGACCCGACGACGCGCGTTCTCGCGATCGCCGGCAACCGCATGCTGGTGCGCGACGGCGCCCCGGCGTGGCTCCCGGTCGCCGAGCTCCCGGCCGTCGCGCAGGAGGAGGGCGCGCTGCGCCTCCTCGTCGGGGAGCACGAGGGGGCGACGTACTTCGCCGCCGTGGTCGACCCCGCCCGCGCGCCGCACCCCGCCGAGCAGTGGCAGGGCACGCGCGACGTGCTGGAGGCGGTGCTGGAGTCCGAGCGGGGACCGCTGCTGCTCCACGCGATGGGGATGGCGGAGTGGCACTGGGCCACCCGGTTCTGCGTGCGCTGCGGCGGCCCGCTGACGGCCTCGCACGCCGGTCACGTGCTCGTCTGCTCGTCGAAGAAGGGGTGCGGGCGGCAGCACTTCCCCCGCACCGACCCGGCCGTCATCATGCTCGTCACCGACGGGGAGCCGGGCAGCCCCGAGGAACGCTGCCTGCTGGGGCACGCCCAGGTGTGGCCCGAGGGGCGGTACTCCACGCTGGCGGGCTTCGTCGAGCCCGGCGAGACGTTCGAGGACGCCGTGCGGCGCGAGGTGCAGGAGGAGACCGGCGTCGGGGTCGGCGCGGTGACCTACGTCGGCAACCAGCCGTGGCCGCTGCCCGCCAGCCTGATGATCGGCTTCCGGGCACGGGCCGCCACGACGGCGATCGACGTCGACGGGGCCGAGATCGCCCACGCGGCGTGGTTCACCCGCGACGACATCGCGCGCGGGCTCGCCGACGGCTCGCTCCTGCTGCCGGGCCCGGTGTCCATCTCCCACGCGCTCATCCAGGGCTGGTACGGCGCGCCCCTCGCCACCAGCTGGTGACGAGGGGCGGGTCGGCTCGGGTCGGCTCGGGTCGTGCCCGGGGGGACCTGCGCGCTCAGCCGGCGAGGGCGGCGAGCTTCTCCTTGACCTGGGCCAGGCTCGGGTTCGTCTGGGCGGAGCCGTCGGAGTAGACGAGCGTCGGCACGGTCTGGTTGCCGTTGTTGACCTTCTCGACGAGCTCGGCCGCGTCGGGCTGCTGCTCGATGTCGACCACGTCGTAGGTGATGCCCTCGCGGTCGAGCTGCCCGCGCAGGCGGTGGCAGTAGCCACACCACGGCGTGCTGTACATCGTGAAGGTCGCGCTCATGAGACTTGCCCCTCGGATCGGTGGTGGATGGTCGTGCAGGCGTCAACAATCAGCGCCACGCCGATCATCCCGCACCGACCCTGAGGCCGGTGACGCCCCTCGCCGCGGGTGCGCTGGTGCGCGGGGCGGTCGTCGGACGGCCGCTGGGCCATGAAATGTGCAGCCGGGGTCGGTCCCGGGCCACGCCGGGTGCACCAACCGCACAGTGCTCGCCCCCGGCGGGGCGGCGTCCCCGACCCCCGCCGCGGACGTCATGCGGTGCGGCGTCCGTGCCCCCCTCGCGGACGTCATGCGGTGCGGTGCCCCCGGCCACCGGGATGCATGACGTCCGGGTGAGGGGCCGGGGTGTGAGTGGGTCGGGGTGTGGGTCGTCGGGTGGCGGGTGGGTCGTCGCGTGGCGGGTGGGTCCGCCGGGGGTGGCCGGGCGTGGCCGGGCGTGGCCGGGCGTGGCCGGGTGGGGCCGGACGGCCGCTGGACCACGAAATGTGCAGCTGGGGTCGGTCCCGGGCGACGCCGGGTGCACCAACCGCACAGTGCTCGCGCCCGGCGGGGCGGCGTCCCCGACCCCCGCCGCGGAGGTCATGCGGTGCGGTGCCCCCGGCCGCCGGGACGCATGACGTCCGGCGCCCGGGCACCGCGCACGCAGGACTGTCACCGGCGGCGTCTAAGGTCGGCGACGCCTGCACGTCGTTGACCTCGGAGGACCACCCACCATGCCTGCCACGCCGTCGCCCGAGGCGCTGCTCGCCGCGCTCGACCCGGAGCAGCGTGCCGTCGCCGAGGCGCTCCGCGGTCCCGTGCGGGTGCTCGCGGGGGCCGGCACCGGCAAGACGCGCGCGATCACCCATCGGATCGCGTACGGCGTGGCGTCGGGGGTCTACGCGCCGACCGAGGTGCTGGCCGTGACCTTCACGACCCGGGCTGCGGGGGAGATGCGCACCCGTCTGCGCGACCTCGGGGCGCCGGGGGTCCAGGCGCGCACCTTCCACTCGGCGGCGCTGCGGCAGCTGCGCTACTTCTGGCCCCGCGTCCACGGCACCGAGCTGCCCGAGCTGGTGCAGTCGAAGCTCGGCATCATCGGTCCGGCGGCCCGCCGCCTGCGGATCGGCACCGATGCGGCCCTGTTGCGCGACCTCGCCGGCGAGGTCGAGTGGGCCAAGGTCAGCAACGTGTCGCCGGAGAGCTACGAGCGGATCGCCCCGGCGCGTGGCCGGTCCGTCAACGGGCTCGACGCCGCGTCGGTCGCCCGTCTCCTCGATTCCTACGAGGAGACGAAGCGCGCGCAGGGTCGCATGGACATGGAGGACGTCCTGCTCTGGACCGCCGGGCTCCTGGCGGAGGACGAGCGGGTCGCCGCGCAGGTGCGCCGGCAGTACCGGTGGTTCGTCGTCGACGAGTTCCAGGACGTCTCGCCGCTGCAGCACGCGTTGCTCGAGCTGTGGCTCGGTGGCCGCGACGAGGTGTGCGTGGTGGGCGATCCCGCGCAGACGATCTACAGCTTCGCGGGCGCGGACGCGACGTACCTGCGTGACTTCCACAAGAACCGCGACGGCGTGACGTCGGTCGAGCTGGTGCGCAACTACCGGTCGACGCCCCAGATCGTGGGGGCCGCCAACAGCCTGCTCGCGGGCACGTCGAGCGCCGGGGTGCGGCTCCGCGCCCAGCGCGAGGCCGGGCCTGAGATCAGCACGCGTCTCCTCCCCGACGAGGTCGCCGAGGCGGAGGCCGCGGCCGCCGAGGTGGTGCGGCTGCGCGACGCCGGCACCTCGCTCGCCGAGATCGCGATCCTCTTCCGCATCAACGCGCAGTCGGAGGTCTTCGAGGAGGCCCTGGCGGCTCGCCAGGTGCCCTACGTCATCCGCGGCGCGGCTCGCTTCTTCGACCGCCCGGAGGTCCGCCAGGCCGTGACGCTGCTCCGCGGCACGGCGCGCTCGGGTGCCGAGGACGGCCTGGTCGAGGGCGTTCGCGGGGCGCTCGCCAGCATGGGCTGGGCGCCCACGCCTCCCGAGGCGCGCGGCCAGACGCGCGACCGCTGGGAGTCCCTCCAGGCGCTGGTGGACCTCGCGGAGTCGGTGCGGGCGGCCGACACCTCGACCACGCTGGCTGCGTTCGTCGAGGACCTCGAGCGGCGCGCTGCGGAGCAGCACGCCCCCGTGGCCGACGGCGTCACCCTCGCGACCCTCCACGCCGCCAAGGGCCTCGAGTGGGACGTCGTGCTGCTCTGCGGCATCCACGACGGCGCGCTCCCGATCACGTACGCCGAGGGTCCCGCCGCCATCGAGGAGGAACGCCGCCTGCTCTACGTGGGCATCACCCGGGCTCGACGGGAGCTGTTGATCTCCTGGGCGAGCGCCCGGCAGCCGGGCGGGCGCGGGTCCCGCAAGCCGTCGCGGTTCCTCCGGCCGATCGCGCCGAGCGCCTTCGACGAGCAGGCCGGTCCCGGCGGCGGGGGGCGGAGCAAGAAGACGTCCCGCAAGGCCGTCCACTGCCGCGAGTGCGGCAAGCCCCTCGACACGGCCGCCGAGAAGAAGATCGGCCGCTGCAGCGACTGCCCGTCGTCCTACGACGAGGAGGTCTTCGAGCGCCTGCGCGACTGGCGCCGGCAGCGGGCGGCTGCGGAGAGCGTCCCGGCCTACGTCCTGTTCACCGACGCCTCGCTGCAGCTGGTGGCGGAATACCTGCCGCGCACGCCCGAGTCGCTCCTCAAGGTCAACGGAGTGGGGCGTTCCAAGCTCGAGAAGTACGGCGACGACGTGCTCGCGGTCGTCGCGGGGGAGGCTCCGCCGGGGCTGGCGGACGACCCGTCGTGAAATGAGTCAGAAAATGAATTGCCCATGACAGAACTGCCGGGGTAGCGTCACCCGCAGTCCTGACCGCACCGCGCATCCCGGCCCTGGCACGGCCCGCGCACGAGAAGCAACCTGAGGAGGTGGCATCCATGGAGATCTACACCAGCACCACGTGGCAGCAGTCGAACGACGCTGCGTGCGTCCTCGGAGGCCACCGTGCCCCGGTTGCCCTCGGCGCCGTCGTGGCGTCCGCGGGTGACGTGCGTCTGCGTGCGGGCGACCGCGGCATCGCGGCGATCGCTGCCGCGGCGGAGCCGATGGGCGCGAAGGCCCGTGCCTTCGACGCGCCCGAGGCGTTCGACGCGACCTACGCGTTCGGAGGGTTCGACGCGTTCGCCGCCCCCGCCACGCGGACCCACGCCTGGAGACCACCGGTCTGAGCTAGCTCAGTCGGCGCCTCCAGGCCACGGTCCCCCACAGGGAACCGTGGCCTTTCTGTTTCCCGCCCACCCACGAAGGTCGACGAAGGAGGTGACGACATGACCGTCCACGAGCTGATGCCGCACCCGGACGTGGCGCTGACCGCGCTCCACGACGCGGCGGACCAGGTGGACCCGCGCTTGCTGCCGTGCCGCAACGGCGACGCCGAGCTCTGGTTCGCCGAGTCCCCGACCGACGTCGAGGCCGCCAAGGCCCTGTGCCAGGACTGCCCCGTGCGGGCGCTCTGCCTCGACGGCGCCCTGGAGCGCCGCGAGCCGTGGGGCGTCTGGGGAGGAGAGCTCTTCGCCCAGGGGGTGGTGATCCCCCGGAAGAGGCCCCGAGGACGGCCCCGGAAGAACCCGGTGGCCGCGTGAGCCCGCCAGGAGGAGTCCGGACCCGTCCGCACGACCGAGCAGCACCCACCGCAGCACCTACCGCACCACCCCGTCCCGCACGACCCGACCAGACGTCCCAGGAGGACCCGATGGAGCTCATCCGACCGCTGATCGACCGGCCCCGCGCCGTGGCCACCGCCTTCGGAGCAGTGACCGCGTGACCACCCCGACCCCCACCTCCGTCACCACCAGCCAGAACAGGAACGCCGAGATGCAACTTCTCAACGAAGAATTGGCCCGGGCACAGTCAGCCGAGCTGCTCCGCGAGGCGGAGCAGCGCCACCAGGTGCAGCGACTCCTCGCCGCGCGTCGCCTCAGCCTCCGGGCCGAGGCCGCCGCGCAGCAGGTGCGCCTGAAGCTCGCGCGCTCGCTCTGACGCGTCGGCCCCGGACCGAGGGGGCCGTGCGCCCGAGCACCCGATCACCACGACGGACCCGTCGGGCATCAGCCCGGCGGGTCCGTCCCGTCCTGCCAGGAACACCCGCACCACGGATGGCGTGGCCACGCCCGCACCTCGTCGGGATCGTCGGGGAAGACCTCCACCGTCGCCGACCAGGTCAGCGGGACGCCGCCGTCGACGTACCGCACCACGTCCCGGGCCGCCACCGCAGCCCCGAGCGCCAGCCCGACCGGGTCCACCGGCGGTGGCAGCACGCCGGGCGGTGATCCCGTCGACTGGGCCAGCACCACCGGGTGCTGGGGATCCTCCTCCCGGAGCGCCGCGTCGATGCAGCGGAGGCACGCGGTGGTCCCGGCCGCCACGAACGGCCCGACCCGCACCCGGTCGGGCAGCACCGCGAGCCACAGGTGGTCACGGCCCGCACGCACGAGCGCGTCCGACGCGGCGCGGTCGGGCTCCCCGACCGTCACGACCACCGCCACGGCTCCTGCCGCGCCGTCCGTCGGGGACAGCGCCGCGCCGTCGGTCGTGCACGTCACCAGGGCCCGGCGCAGCAGGCCGACGAGCGGTCCCACGTCCACCTCGCCGTCCACCGCCACCTCGACCGCCACGCCGTGCCGTCGCCGCGCCTCGGCGCGAGCCGCACCCTGGTCGGGGTCGGCGGCGAGCACGGCCGCGACGCCGGCGGCTCCACCGGCGACGGTCCGGTCGGCCGCCTGGGCTGCGGCCAGGGCGCTCGTCGCGTCGACCACGAGGGCGCCGCGCCGCAGCCGTTCGTCGGCCAGTCGGACCCGGGCCGACCAGGACGTCGCCGGCCCGAGCAGGTCCTCCGGGTCGGTGCCGTTGCGTCGAGCGGCGAGCAGGCGTCGTACGTCTCCGGCGTCCGGCACGGTCGTCGCTGCCGCGCCCGGGAACCCCACCTGCAGGAGGCCGTCGGTGCGGCGCGCGACGTGGGCCCCGGGCCGCAGGAGCATCGGTCGCGAGGAGTGCATGCGCGGCACCCTGGCACGATCGCCGCTCCGGCCGTCGCCGCTCGTCCACAGGCCCGGCCCTCGTCCACAGGCCCGTGGTGGGCGGTGTGGCCCGGGCGGGGATCGTCGGTGGGCGTCGCTAGCCTGCGTCCATGACCAACCTCACCACCGAACGGCTTCCCCACCTCCGCATCGAGCGCCACGACGACGGGGTGGTCGAGCTGGTGCTCGACAACCCCGACCAGCGCAACGCCATGTCGGCCGAGATGACGGCGTCGTGGGGCAGCGCGATCGACGGCCTGGTGGGCGACCGCTCCGTGCGGGTCGTCGTGGTGCGCGGCGAGGGGTCGGCGTTCTGCTCGGGCGGCGACACCTCGTGGATCGCCTCGGAGCCCGACGCGTCGGTGGACCGGCTGCGAGCGCGGATGCTGCCGTTCTACCGCACGTGGCTCTCGGTGCGGAGGCTCGAGGTGCCGACGATCGCGGCGCTCAACGGCCCGGCGATCGGTGCGGGGCTGTGCATCGCGCTCGCCTGCGACATCAGGTACGCCGCGCGTGGCGCCAAGCTCGGCGTGCCGTTCGTCGGCCTCGGCATGCACCCCGGGATGGCGACGAGCTACCTGCTGCCCGACGTCGTCGGCCCGGCCCACGCCCGCGACCTGGTCCTCACCGGTCGGCTCGTGCGGGACGAGGAGGCGGTGGCCCTCGGGCTCGCGTCCCGGGTGATCGACCCGGAGGTGTTCCTCGACGAGGTGCGCGCCGCGGCCCACGGCATCGCGGCGACCGCGCCCCAGCCGAGCCGACTGGCGACGTTGGCGCTCCGCTCGCGTCACCACGACCTCGAGGCGGCCCTGCAGTGGGAGGCGATGGCGCAGCCGATCACGCTGGCGACGGAGGACCTCCAGGAGGGCATCGCGGCCGCACGCGAGCGGCGGGTCCCCCAGTTCCGGGACCGTTGAGGCCCGGGGACGAGCGAGACCCCCGGTGCCCGCGCCACCGGCCTTCCCCTTGCCTGTGGCACGAGCGCCCGGGGGCCTCGTCCCCGTCAACGCTAGGGGCTCCGACGGCCGGGGTCAACGCCCCGTCCACCGGAGGTGCCGCCGGTCTTCTCCACCGCTGTGGATGAACCTGTGGACGACGTGTGGAACGGTGTGTGGAGATCCGTCAGGATCGGTGGACGAGCTGGGGAGGAGCGGTCATGACGGAGGCGTACGACGCGGGTCCGGTCGCAGCGCTGCGCCGCATCGCCTTCCTGCTGGAGCGGGCGCGGGAGGACACCTACAAGGTGAAGGCCTACCGCGCGGCTGCGGCCGCGGTGCTGCAGCTGGGCGACGACGAGCTGGGCCGACGCGTCGGCGACGGCACGCTCACCGAGCTCCCGGGGATCGGCGCCAGCACCGCGGCGGTGGTGACCGAGGCGGCGCGCGGGCGCCTGCCGCGACGCCTGGGTGACTTGGAGCATCGGCTCGGCGGTCCCCAGACGGCGGGCGGCCACGCCCTGCGCGCGGCGCTCCGCGGCGACCTGCACTCCCACTCCGACTGGTCGGACGGCGGGTCGCCGATCGAGGAGATGGCGATGACCGCGATGGAGCTCGGCCACGACTACCTGGTGCTCACCGACCACTCGCCGCGCCTCAAGGTCGCGCGGGGGCTGAGCGCCTCCCGGCTCGCTCGGCAGCTCGAGGTCGTCGACGCGGTCAACGAGCACCTCGGCGGCGCCACCTCGGCGGCCCCGGAGGGGTTCCGCCTGCTCAAGGGCATCGAGGTGGACATCCTCGACGACGGGGGCCTCGACCAGTCCGACGAGATGCTGGAGCAGCTCGACCTGCGGGTCGCGAGCGTGCACTCGAAGCTCCGGATGGACAGTCGGCCGATGACGCGCCGCATGGTCGCCGCGGTGCGCAACCCGTTCGTGAACGTGCTGGGGCACTGCACGGGTCGGCTGGTCACCGGCGGCCGGGGCACCCGGCCGCCGTCGACGTTCGATGCCGAGGAGGTGTTCGCCGCGTGCGTCGAGCACGACGTCGCCGTCGAGATCAACGCCCGGCCCGAGCGACGTGACCCGCCGACCGCGCTGCTCGAGCTCGCGCGGGACCTGGGCTGTCTCTTCTCGATCGACTCCGACGCACACGCTCCCGGCCAGCTCGACCTCCAGGTGCACGGGTGCGAGCGCGCCGAGGCGGCGGGCATCGACCCGGACCGCATCGTCAACACGTGGTCGCGCGATCGGCTGATCTCCTGGGCGCGGCCCCGGTGAGGCGCTAGCGTCGGCCCATGGCGCGTGGGGCGGGTGACGGGGAGGCCGAGGGACCGGCCACCGCGGACGGCCCTGCCCCCGAGGTCGAGGTGCGACGCTCGCGTCGCCGCCGGCGCACCGTCTCGGCGTACCGGCAGGACGGCCGCGTGATCGTGCTCGTGCCCGCGTCGCTCTCGGCGCGGGAGGTCGACCGCTGGGTCGTCGAGATGGTCGGGCGGCTCGACCGGGCCGACGAGCGTCGACGCCCGACGGAAGACGCGCTGATGGCGCGAGCCACGCGGTTGAGCGACCGCTACCTGGGCGGCCTCGCCCGGCCGACGTCGGTGCGGTGGGTCGACAACCAGAACTCGCGCTGGGGCTCGTGCACGCCCGGCGACGGCACCATCAGGCTCTCGACGCGCCTGCGGGGGATGCCCGCGTGGGTGGTGGACTACGTGCTGGTGCACGAGCTCGCCCACCTGCTGGTGCCCGGCCACGACGCCGACTTCTGGGCCTGGGTGGCCCACTACCCGCAGGCCGAGCGTGCCCGGGGTTACCTGCTCGGCTGGTCGGCGGCGAGCAACGTGGAGCCCCCGGAAGACCCCGAGGACCCCGAGGACCCCGACGACCTCTGATCGAGGCGGGCGCGGGCCAGCGCGACGGCCGCGACCAGCTCGGGCTCGGGCTCGGGGAGCGCGTCGACCGGCCACCAGCGCACGTCGAGCGACTCCTCGCTGACCGCGGGGTCGACGCGGGCGTCGGCCACTACGAGGTAGCGCACGTCGAGGTGGTGCACGACCTGACCCTCGTCGAGGCCCGCGGGCCGGCAGAACGGCACCGGGTGGGGGGAGAGCTGCACGGGTGACGGGTCGATGCGGAGGCGGTCGGCTGCGATGCCGGACTCCTCCACGGCCTCGCGGTACGCCGCCCCCGCGAGCGTCGCGTCGGACTCCTCGCAGTGTCCGCCCAGCTGGAACCACAGGCCCGCCTTGGCGTGCAGCGTCAGCAGCACGTGGTCACCGGACGCGTCGAGCACGACGGCACTCGCGGTCAGGTGGTCGGGCACGCTCCGCCGCAGCACCCCGTCCGCACGGGCGTCGAGGTGCGCGACGTACCGGCGGCGCAGCCGCTCCTGGTCGGCGTCGGGCGCACGCCAGCCGGCGAGGGCCGCGCGCGCGTCGGCGTGGAGGCTCACGCCCGGTCGTCGGGTGAACCGGGGGAGTCCTCGCCGTCGCCCTTCTCGCCCCCGTCGAGGAGGTCGCGGAGGGCGGCGTCGAAGTCCTCGTCGCTGCTCGTGCCGAGCTCGTCGGTGGTGAGCGCGTCCTCGCGGAAGCCCAGCGGGTCGTCGAGGTCGGCGGCGGTGGGGAGCAGGTGAGGGTGCATCCAGACGCCGTCGCGTCCCTCGGCTCCCTGGCGCTGGCGCAACGAGCCCCACAGGGTGGACGCGTCGCGCAGGCGGCGCGGGCGCAGCTCGAGTCCGACGAGGGTCGCGAAGGTCTGCTCAGCCGGACCGCCGCTGGCGCGGCGGCGGCGCACGGCCTCGGCGAGCTTCGTCGCCGACGGCATGCGGTCGGCGGTCGCCTGGCCGACCACCTCGTCGACCCAGCCCTCGACCAGGGCGAGGGTCACCTCGAGGCGCTCGAGCGCCGCTTTCTGGGCGGGGGAGGCCTCGATCTCGAAGAGCCCGCCCTCCATGGCCTGCTGGAGGTCGGCGAGGTTGGACGGGTCGATGTTGCCGAGCTGGCCCTGCAGGCGCTCCTGGATGGCGCCCATGTCGATGTCGATGCCGCGGGCGTAGTCGGCCACGGCGCCGACGAGGTGGTCCCGGAGCCACGGCACGTGCGCGAAGAGGCGCTGGTGGGCGGCCTCGCGCAGCGCGAGGTAGAGGAGCACGTCGCCGGCGGGCACGTCGAGCCCCTCGGCGAAGGCGGCGATGTTGGCCGGCACGAGCGCGGCCTTGCCGGTCGGGCCCAGGGGAAGACCGATGTCGGAGGCGCTCAGCACCTCGCCGGCGAGGGCGCCGACGCCCTGCCCGATCTGCGACGCGAGCATCGCGCCGGTCGCACGGCCCATCATCTCGACGAGGGGACCGCCCATGGCCTTGGCCTGCTCCGGGAGGGCGTCGCCGATGGATCCGACGGCCTGCGCCGCCATCGGCTCGACCAGGACCTTCCAGACGTCGGTGGTGCCGACGACCCACTCGGCGCGGCTCCACGCCGCGGTCGAGGTGACCCCGCTGGAGAAGTCCGTGGTCGCGTCGAGCCACAGGTCCGCGAGCCGCACGGCGTCGTCGACCGCGGCCTGCTGGGCCGTGGTGGTCGACGGGTCCGGGGACGCGGCGACCTGCTTGCGCGCGATGTCGGTGGCGAGGTTCCAGTTCAGCGGCCCGTCGTGCGGCTGCATGAAGGCCTGCATCTGCTGCATGATCGCGGACAGGTCGGGCATCCCACCGGCGCCACCGGCGCCGCCCAGGAGCCCCCCGAGCCCGCCGGCGGAGAAGATCTGCTCGAACGGCGTGCCGCGGAAGGGGTTCTGGTCGTCGCCGGGCTGCTCGCCGTGGGGATCTCCGGGCTTGTCGTCCATGGGTCCCACGGTACTCGTCGTCGCACAGCCGCCGCCCCGTCGATCCCGGATCGCTAGCATCGGGTGGTGACCACTCCTGCCGCGCCCAGCGCGTCCCCGGGCGACGTCGTCCGCCTCGTCGCCGTGCAGGACACGGCCCTCTCGATCGACGAGGTGGTCGCCGCCCTCGACCACCCGGCGGCCGGCGGGGTCGACCTCTTCATCGGCCGGGTCCGCGACCACGACGGCGGGCAGGAGGTCGGCGCGCTGGAGTACACGGCCCACCCCGGCGCCCTCGCAGCGCTCCACGAGGTCGCCGCCGAGGTGGCCGCCGAGTTCGACGTGGAGGCGCTCGCCGTCGTCCACCGCACGGGCGCGCTCGAGGTGGGCGACCTGGCCGTCGTGCTCGGCACCGCGGCGGCGCACCGCGGGGTCGCCTTCGACGCCACGCGCGCGCTCATCGACCGCCTCAAGGCCCGGGTGCCGATCTGGAAGCACCAGCGCTACGCCGACGGCTCCGACTCCTGGGTCGGCACCCCCTGACCGTCGCCCGGTGCTCCCACCGGTACGGCGCGGGTCCGCCGCGGGGCGTGGGCCGCGGCGTACGCTCCCGGCGTGGAGATCCTGCTCTGGCTCGTGCCGCCGGCCGTGGTGACGGTCGTCGCCATGGTGTGGGTGTCGTGGCTCGGTCGGGAGCGCTCGGCGCCCGATCGTCACGAGCAGGTACGCCGCATCGGCAGCGCCCTCGAGCAGCCGCCCCGCGCTGGTTACGCCGTGCCGCCGTCACGTCGTGATCGCAGCACGGGCGTCGCCGTCCGTCGTCCGGGGGCGGACTGAGCGGACCGGCCGCCCGGACCCTTGCGGTCATTTGAGAGGCTAGGGCCATGACCCAGCGGACCCTGGCGGGAATCGTCGCCGTGCCGCTGGTGGTCGCGCTCTGGGCCGCGGCCTTCTTCCTGCCCGCCCCGTTCGTGACCTACTACCCGGGCCAGACCGCCGACCTCATCGGCGACGAGGACGGCGCGAGCATCACGGTGGAGGACCACGAGGTCTACCCGCCCACCGCGGGGGAGCTGCGGATGACGACGGCGAGCATCACCCGCCCGGAGACCAAGCTGACCCTGGCGGAGGCGCTCCTCGCCTGGCGGGACCCGGACGCGTCCGTGCGTCCCTACGACACGGTCTACACCGAGGACGAGGACGACGAGACCTCGGCCCAGGAGTCCGCGCTGCAGATGACGAGCTCGGTCGACGTCTCCGTCGCGGTGGCGCTCGAGGCGCTCGACATCGACGTGACCTCCACGGTGCAGGTCGGAGCCGTCGAGGACGGGTTCCCCGCTGCCGGGGTGCTGCAGCCCGGTGACCTCATCCGCGCCGTCGACGGCGAGGAGCTGACCGATCCGGCGCAGCTCGGCGACATCGTGCGGCGTGCCGGCGTCGGTGCGCAGTTCGACGTGACCGTCGAGCGGGACGGCACCGAGCGCGAGGTGCAGATCTCGTCGGTCGCCGACGAGGACGACCGCACCGGCGAGACGGTGGCCCGCATCGGGATCACGCCCCTCCAGGGCTTCGAGTTCCCGTTCCCGGTCACGCTGACGCCGCCGCCCGGCATCGGGGGCTCGAGCGCCGGCACGATGTTCGCGCTCGCGGTCTACGACTACCTGACGCCCGGCAACCTGACGGGCGGGCTGGACATCGCCGGCACCGGCACCATCTCCGTCGAGGGCGACGTCGGTCAGATCGGTGGCATCCAGCAGAAGATCCCCGGCGCCCGGGACGCAGGGGCCGACGTCTTCCTCGTGCCCTCCGCCAACTGCGGCGAGGCGCTCCAAGCCGCCCGGGGCTCGATGCGCATCGTCGCGATCGACACCTTCGACCGGGCGGTCTCCACCGTCGAGGCGCTCGCCCAGGACCCCGACGCCGATGTGCTGACCTGCGAGGACGTGGTGGGATGACCAGCTTCGACCCGAACGACCCGGTGGACCCGCGCGCGTTCGACGGCGTCGTGGGCAGCAAGCGGAGCGCTGACCTCGACGCCGGTCTCGACACCGACCCGGCGCTCGCCGCTGCCGTGCTGGAGCTCGAGACCCACGCGGCGACCGAGGGCTGGGGTCAGCCCGCCCGGCTCTACGCGCTCGTCGACACGGCACTGCTCGCCGCGCAGGCCCCCGGTCTCGCGGCGGCGATGGGTCTCGACGAGGACGACGCGGCGGGCTCGCTGACCCCGGTCGAGCAGGACGAGCTGCCGGGCGACGTGTCCTTCGAGTCGGCCGTCGCCGAGATCGCCTGGCCGCCGCAGGTCGCCGGCTGCGCAGCCACGCTCGAGCGGCTCGTCCTGCCTCCCGAGGTCGACCCCGAGATCCCCGCCGACCCGGCCGCGGCCGCGGAGTTCGCGCGCTCGCACCCGCTCCGCCAGGAGGTCCGCATGGTCGTCGGCGTCACGCGCGCCGGCGCGGCGTACTGCGCCCTGCGCATGCGGTCGCACGACGACGAGCACTCCGTGGTCGGAGGCACCGACCTGGTGCCCGGCCTCGTCCAGCTGCTGTCCACCACCTTCGACGACACCACCTTCGACGACGAGGAGCACCACACGTGAGCGAGATGTTCGACCCGGGACCCCGACGACCAGGACGCGGGTCCGGTGGTCGGCCCGCCCCGTCGGGCCGCTCCCGGGCCCTCCTCATCACGGCCATCGTGATCGTCGCGCTGCTGGTGCTCCTCGCCGGCTTCTCGACGTTCTGGACCGAGCGGCTCTGGTACGACTCGATCGGCTACTCGTCGGTCTTCTCGACGCTGGTGTGGACACGGATCGGGCTCTTCGCGCTGTTCGGCGTGCTCATGGCCGCCATCGTGTCCCTCAACATGTACCTGGCCTACCGGTTCCGGCCGACGTTCCGTGCGCCGACGGGGGAGCAGACCAGCCTCGACCGTTACCGCGAGGCCGTGACGCCGGTCCGCCGCTGGCTGCTCGCCATCATCGGTGCGCTCATGGGCGTGTTCGCCGGCACCTCGGCGTCGGGTCAGTGGCGTGACTACCAGCTCTGGCGCAACGCGCAGAGCTTCGGCAAGGACGACCCGTTCTTCGGCAAGGACCTCGGCTTCTACGTCTTCGAGCTCCCGTGGCTCCACTTCCTCGTGGACTTCACCATGGCCGCGCTCGTCGTGGCCGTCATGGGTGCGGTCGTCGTGCACTACCTGTACGGCGGGATCCGCCTGCAGGCGGCGCGCGACAAGCTGTCGAGCCCCGCACAGGTCCAGCTCTCGATCCTCGTCGGCCTGCTCGTGCTGGTGAAGGGCGTCGACTACTTCCTCGACCGGTACGACCTGCTGTCGGCGACCGGTGGCTACATCGACGGCATGGGCTACACCGACGAGAACGCGGTGCTCCCGGCGAAGAACATCCTCATGGGCATCGCGGTCATCTGCGCGGTGCTGTTCTTCCTCAACGTCTGGCGCCGCACGTGGATGCTGCCGACGGTCGGCCTCGGCCTGCTCGTGCTCTCCTCGATCCTGCTCGGCATGATCTGGCCGGCGATCATGGAGCGCTTCCAGGTGCTGCCGACGCAGGCGGACAAGGAGGCGCCCTACATCGAGAAGCACCTCGCGGCGACGAAGGACGCGTTCGGGATCGCGGACGTGGAGATCGACGACTTCGACGCCCAGACGAACCTGACCGACTCCACCGCGGAGACCCGCACGGCTCTCGCGCAGACGGTCGCCAACTCCGGCGGCGTGCGCCTCGTCGACCCGGCGGTCGTGCCCCAGACGTTCCAGCAGCTCCAGCAGGTGCGCGGCTACTACACGGTGCCGGACGTCCTCGACGTCGACACCTACGAGATCGACGGGGTCGAGCGCGACGTCGTGCTCGGTGTACGCGAGCTCAACCAGCAGGGCATCTCGGAGAGCAGCCAGAACTGGGCCAACCTCCACACCGTCTACACCCACGGTTACGGCGTCATCGCGGCGTACGGCAACCAGAAGCGCGCGGACAACGAGACCATCGTGTCGCAGGACCCGGCCTGGGCGGAGACGAACCTCCCGCCGCAGGGCGACCTCACGAACCTGTCGGGCGAGGGCGGCTACGAGGGTCGGATCTACTTCGGCGAGAACAGCCCCTCGTACTCGATCGTCGGCAAGTCCAGCGAGGGCGCCAACGACGTGGAGCTCGACCTGCCCCGCGGCAACGACGGTGGGACCACCACGACCTACGACGGCGCGGACGGCGTGCCGGTGGGCGGGCTCTTCAACAAGCTCCTGTACGCCGTGAAGTTCGGCGAGCCCAACATCGTGCTGTCGGGCCGCGTCAACGAGAACTCGAAGATCCTCTACGACCGCGAGCCGCAGCGCCGGGTCGAGAAGGCCGCGCCGTGGCTCACGGTGGACAACGACGCGCTGCCGGCCGTGGTGGACGGCCGCGTCGTCTGGATCATCGACGGCTACACGACGACGGACCAGTTCCCGCTGTCCAACAGCGAGTCGTTCGACGAGATGACCGACGACTCGCTGGCGGAGAACAACCCGTTCCAGACGGTGCCGACCGACGAGATCAACTACATCCGCAACGCGGTCAAGGCCACGGTCGACGCCTACGACGGCACGGTGACGCTCTACGCCTGGGACGAGGAGGACCCCATGCTGAAGGCGTGGATGGGTGCCTTCCCCGGCACGGTCGAGGACCGCAGCGAGATCCCCGAGGCCCTGCTCGACCACATGCGGTACCCCGAGGACATGTTCAAGGTGCAGCGCTACCAGCTGGCCTCCTACCACGTGGACGACGCGAACGACTTCTACGAGGGCAACGACCGCTGGGAGGTGCCGGCCGACCCGAACGACGCATCGAGCCTGCAGCCGGCCTACCGCCTCTCCGTCCCGTCCGGCGACAGCCTGGTGCCCGACACCTTCTCGCTCACCAGCGTCTACACGCCGGCGAACCGCCAGAACCTCGCCGCGTTCGTGCAGGTCAACGGCGACGCGGCGTCGGAGGGGTACGGCGAGTTCCGGGTGCGTCGACTGAGCTCGACCAACCAGGTCTCGGGTCCAGGCCAGATCGCCAACCAGATCCAGTCCGACCAGGACGTCACGGATGCCCTGCTGCCCTACTCGCGCGGCGACATCAGCACCATCTACGGCAACCTGATCACGCTGCCCGTGGGGGAGAGCCTCCTCTACGTGCAGCCGCTCTACTCGATCCGCACCGAGGGCAGCGGAAACTACCCCGTGCTGCGCTTCGTCGCCGTCTCCTTCGGTGACGACCGGGTCGGCATCGGCCAGACGCTGGCCCAGGCGTTGGCCGACGTGCTCAACGTCGGGCCCATCGACGAGCCGGTCGAGACGCCGGAGGGTGAGGGCGACGGCGACGGCGGGGAGGGCGAGCAGCCCACCGAGCCGACGGGCACGCTCGAGGAGCAGATCCGCGACGCGCTCAGCGCCGCCGACGCCGCGTTCACGGAGGCCGATGCCGCTCTCGCCGAGGGTGACCTCGGCACGTACGGCGACAAGGTCGCCGAGGGGCAGGAGCTCGTCGAGACCGCGCTCGAGCTGGCCCAGGGTCTGCCCGGCGGCGGAGCGGACACCGGCGACACCGGCGACGCTGGCGACGGAGCGACGGACGAGCCGACTGCTGAGCCGACCGAGTAGGTCGCTGACCTGCGGTGATGCCCCGATTGGGGCCGGGTGACCTGGTTCACCCGGCCCCGATTTGGCGTCTGGAGGCGTTCCGCGTAATGTTCTGTTCACCGACGCGGGGTGGAGCAGCTCGGTAGCTCGCTGGGCTCATAACCCAGAGGTCGCAGGTTCAAATCCTGCCCCCGCTACAAGGGAAAGGCCCCTGATCTACGGATCAGGGGCCTTTCGTCATCTCCGGCCCGGTACCCCGGCGGAACCCCGTGGATGAGCGCGGATCGACGCGGATCGACGCGGTGCGAACGTGACCCGCGGCGGTCAGCGGGCGCCGTTGGTCCGCACCGCCGATAGCCTTCGCGCATGGGTCGCGACCGGGGAGGGGCACGACGGGCTCGACGCGATCTGCGTCTCCTGCTGAACGAGTGGGACCCCATCGGCGTGTTCGTGGTGAGCGGTCCTGAGGACTGTAGGCCGGACGCCGACGACGAGTACGACTGCATCCGCGACGGGATCCTCCGCAGGTTGCGCCGCGGCAGCACTCGCGAGGACGTCGCCGCGTACCTGAGACACGAGCTGGACGAGCACTTCGGGATGCCGGACGAGCCGGTGCCCCCGGAGCTGCTGGATCAACTGTTCGTTCGGTGGGGATCGGCTCGGGTGGACGGGAGCTGACGTCGACGGAGACCTGAACCCGTTCAGAGGTCGCAGGTCCACGTCCTGCCCCCACTACGGAGGAACGGCCCCCGATCTCCGGATCGGGGGCCGTTCGCTCGTCCGGCCGGGACCGCCGTCGCATCGCTCGACGGCCGTGGTCGACGCGGTCACACGAGGTGGATGCCTCCGCCGACGCGCAGGTTCTCGCCTGTCACGTACGCCGCGTCGTCGCCAGCGAGGAAGGCCACTGCCTTGCTCACGTCGTCGGGATCTCCGACCCGACGGAGAGGGATGCCGGCCGCCGGGTCGCCGCCGCCCGCCCCCGGGCGGCTCGCCGCCAGCGCGCGGATCCGGGCTGTCTGGATGAGGCCCGGTGACAGTGCGTTGGCGCGGATGCCCTCGGGGCCGAGCTCGACGGCCAACGATCGGGTGTAGCGCACGACGGCGGCCTTCGCCGCGGCGTACAGCGCGAGCTGCCCCGTGCCTGCCTCGACGTCGACGCCGATGGTGGCGATGTTGACGACGGATCCACCGGGCCTGGTCAGGTGGGGCGCCGCAGCGCGGCACATGTTGACGGTCCCGATGAGGTTGAGGTCGACCACTCGCCGCACGTCCTCGTCGGTCGTCGTGGTCGCCGTGCTGCGGTCGTAGGGTGTCACGGCTCCTCCCGCGTTGTTGACGAGGATGTCGAGGCCGGACCACTCCCGGACGACCTGGGCGACCGCGGCGTCGGCCGCTGCGGCGTCGGTGATGTCAGCCTGGATCGCGATGCTGCGCACCCCGAGAGCCCGGATCTCGTCGGCCACCGTGGGTGCGGTGAGCTCTTCCTGCCACCTCTGTGCGACGTCGAGGTCGATGTCGATGATGGCTACGTCGGCTCCGAGTGATGCCAGCCTCAGTGCGTGCGCACGGCCCATGCCGCCCGCGCCTCCCGTGACGATCGCCCGCCGGTTCGCGAGAACTCCGCTCATGTCTGCTCCGTTCCTCTGGGTTCCGTGGCGCAGCTCGTCCGTCGGTGCGCGCTCGACCAGCCGAGGGGAGGACGTCCTGCTCACGGGTCGACGCACCTTCATCCGATCTCGGCTACCCGCGACACGTGTCGTCCCGCTGCACGGAACGGTCCGTGGAGGCGACGGGTGACGGGTGGTGCCCTTCCGCCCATGAGTCAGAACGCAGCAGCGCACGAGTACGACGTCGTCGTGGCGGGAGCCGGTCCGACCGGGCTCGTGCTGGCGATCGACCTGGGGCGCCGCGGGGTGCGGACCCTCCTGGTCGAGAAGGACCCGACGACCAAGGAGTGGCCCAAGATGGACCGCTCCAACGCCCGCACGATGGAGATCTTCCGCCGCCTGGGGTTGGCGGACGAGGTGAGAGGGCTCGGCTACCCGGCGGAGGCTTCGATGGATGTGCTCGTCGTCTCCTCCCTCGCCGAGCAGCCCCTGACCGTGCTCGAGTACGCGACGGTGGCGGAGCATCGCACGGCGATCGCCGCGTCGCGGGACGGCTCCGAGCCTCTCGAGCCCTACCAGCTCGTGTCCCAGAACGACCTGGAGCCGCTGCTGCGTAGTGTCGCCGAGACGACGCCCGGGGTCGACGTCCGTTTCGGCTGCGAGGTTCTGGACTTCTCCCAGGACGAGGACGGCGTCACGGTGTCGCTCGGCGGCGCCGGGGGCGGTGCGGTCAGGGCCGGCTACCTGGTGGGGTGTGACGGCGGCGTCAGCACGGTCCGCAAGAAGCTGGGGATCCCGCTGTCCGGGCGCGGCGGCATCGGTGAGCTCGTTCAGGTCACCTTCAACTCCGAGGAGCTCTACGAGCGCATCCCGATCGGCAAGGGGCGTCACTACTACTTCGCTGATGAGCGCGGTGCCGGCTTCGTCGTCCAAGGGAGCCGCCGACAGTTCTCGCTGAACCTCCGCACGAAGCCGGACGAGCCCGACCTCGACCTCGAGACGGAGATCCGGAGCCGCGTGGGCTTCGACGTCGACCTGCGGGTCGTCAACAGTCGACGGTGGAAGATGCACCTCCTCCTGGCCGACCGCTACCGCGACGGCCGCGTGTTCATCGCCGGCGACGCTGCGCACCTCGTCATCCCGACCGGGGGGCTGGGCATGAACACCGGTGTCGGTGACGCCAACGACCTGGCGTGGAAGCTCGCCGGAACCATCCATGGGTGGGGCGGTCCGGAGCTGCTCGACAGCTACGAGATCGAGCGCCGAGCCGTCGGTGTGCGGAACGTCGAGGCGTCGGGGTGGGCGGCGGAGGGCATGTTCCTGTGGCAGTCCGAGTGGCGCCCCGAGATCTCGGAGGACACGCCGGAAGGTGCCGAGGTGCGTCGGAAGCTGGCCGCTGCTGCGCAGGAGCATCACCGGAGGGTGTACGAGATGGTCGGGGTGGAGCTGGGCTACTCCTACGCCGGTTCGCCTCTCGTCGTCACCGAGGACGATGACCCGAGGGCATGGGACACGATCACCTACACCCCGACCGGGCGCCCCGGCACCCGGCTCCCGCACGTCTGGCTGAGCGACGGTCGTGCGGTGCAGGACGCCCTCGGGGCCGACTACGCGCTGCTCGACCTCACCGGCGAGGCCGACACGGCCGTGGTCGAGGCCGCCTTCGCCCGGTTGGGAGCACCTCTGGACGTGCTTCGCTCCGACGAGCCTGACGCCCGCAAGGTCTACGGGGCCTCGTTCGTCCTCGTGCGGCCCGACCTCCACATCGTCTGGCGCGGTGACGACCTGGGGGGAGTCGCGGACCTGGCGCCGAGGGCCACGGGTCGCGACCGCCAGGCGGTGTCCGCGGGCTCGATCGACGCCCTGGCCGGAGGGCGATGACCGTGGGCGCCGATACGACTGACGTCGTCGTCGTCGGAGCGGGTCTGGCCGGCCACGTCGCGGCGCTGACCGCCGCGGAAGCCGGGATGCGTGTGCTCCTCCTCGAGAAGGGCGACGACTACGGCGGCTCGTCCGTGATCGCCGGTGGCGGCCTCATCTTCGTCGGCACCGACCTCCAGAAGGCGAACGGGATCGACGACTCCCCCGAGAAGCTGCGCGACACGCTCGTGACCAGCGGAGGAGGCGTGGCGCGGGAGGAGCTCATCGGCGCCTACGTCGATGGCCAGCTCGAGACCTACGAGTGGTTGTCGGCGCAGGGGATCGCCTTCTCGATGGACGAGTCCGCCACGACGGAGCCCTTCACCCGGGTCCACTTCACAGGAACCGGGGTGGCCACGCACCGCCTCCACCAGTTGGTCGAGGAGCATGCCCAGGTCGAGTACAGGGCGGCCACGCCGGCTGTCGCGCTGGGACGCGACGACGATGGTCGGGTCACTCGTGTGGCTGTCCTGGTCGACGGGGAGGTCCGCTGGTGGTCGGCCACGCGAGGGGTCGTGCTGACATCAGGTGGGTTCTCGCGGGGCCTGGAGCTGGTTCGCACCTTCACACCCCAGTGGACCGACACCGTGCAGATGGGCGGGGCGCACAACACCGGTGACGGCATCACCATGGGATGGTCGCTGGGCGCTGGTGTGGCCGACATGCCCTACGTCGCGGCGACGTTCGGTGCGACGTGCGGCGACGGGACGGGCGAAGGTCGCGAACCCATGCTGCTGTACCCGAACTACAAGGGGGCGGTGATCGTCAACCGCGACGCGGAGCGGTTCGCCAACGAGGAGATGCGTTACAAGGAGATGGGTCGTCTCTGCATCGACCAACCTGGAGCAGTCGCGTTCGAGGTGTTCGACCAGCCGGTCCTGGAACGCTCAGAAGAGCTGGCGGCGCCGCTGGACCTCAAGGCCGCGCTGCGCAACGGCTACTTCGAGCAGGCCGACACCCTGGATGAGCTGGCGGACGCCCTCGGGCTCGATCCCGTCGCGCTGACGCGGACGATCGAGCGTTACAACCAAGACGTGCGGGCCGGTGAGGACACCGCGTTCGGTCGCCCGATCGCGGCAGACGGCAAACCCGGAGCCGCCCCGATCGAGACTCCGCCGTTCTACGGCTACCGCACGAGACCGGGACTCACCTCGACCTTCGCCGGGCTCACCGTGGACGCAGCCATGCGGGTGCTTGACGTCTACGGCGCACCCATACCCGGTCTGCACGCCGCAGGCGAGGTCGTGGGTGGTTTCCACGGCTCCGGCTACTACAGCGGGACGGCGCTGGGCAAGGCTGCCGTCTTCGGACGGATCGCCGGTCGTGCCGTCGTCGGCGATTAGGCGGCGCACGGCGGCCCTACGGGCCCTACGCGGTGTTCGTCGGGGCTGGGGGAGTCGCACTGCGGGCCTGGCTCTGGCCGATGCCCGCCACTCGTTCCGACGTCCGGAACTTGTGATTGGGGCAACACCCGCAGACGGAACACGATGCCGCTCATCGCCTCGACCACCCGCTCGAGGCCGCGGCGACAGGTGGGCGGAGTGCCCGTCCGGTGTCGGGCCGATCGGAGTGCCCCAGCCCTCGGCGCCCGCGCCGAGCACAGATGTCAACGCTTTCCAGACCAACGAGACAGGCGGTAACGACGGTGGCAGTCCTGGACGTACGAGAGGTGACGCTGAGATTCGGCGGCATCACCGCGCTGGAGAGCCTGAGCTTTCGGGCCGAGTCGGGGGAGATCTGCGGTCTCATCGGCCCGAACGGCGCGGGCAAGACGTCGCTCTTCAACTGCATCAGCCGGGTCTACCAGCCGACCTCCGGCGAGGTGCTGCTCGACGGTCGGAACCTGCTGGACAGCCCGGCCCACCAGGTTGCGCGACTGGGGGTCGCCCGCACGTTCCAGAACCTGGGTCTCTTCCCCACGATGACCTTCCTCGAGAACACGATGGCCGGTGCGCACCCGCACGGTCGCGCGGGATTCCTGCGCTCGCTCCTGCGACTCGGGGTGGCGCGCGAGGATCGTGAGATGCGGGCGCAGGCGTTCGCACTGCTGGAGCGTCTGGGGCTCGCCGAGCTGGCCTTCGAGAAGGCGGCGGACCAGCCGTACGGCACGCTGAAGCGGCTGGAGCTGGCCCGCGCCCTCGCCGGATCCCCGAAGCTCCTGATGCTCGACGAGCCCGCTGGCGGGCTGACGCACGGCGAGGTCCACGAGCTGGGCGAGCTGATCCGCGAGCTGCGCGACGAGCTCGGCCTCACCGTGGTGCTCGTCGAGCACCACATGGGCATGGTGATGGGAATCTCGGACAAGGTGGTCGCGATGTCGTTCGGCAAGCTGATCGCGGAGGGCACACCTGCCGAGATCCAGGTGCATCCCGAAGTCGTCACCGCCTACCTGGGGACGCCGGCATGAGCCTCGAGCTGCAGGGCGTGAGCGCTGGCTACGGTGCCGGCGACGTGCTCCACGAGATCAGCCTCGACGTCCGTCCCGGTGAGGTCGTCGTCATCCTGGGCGCCAACGGTGCCGGCAAGACGACGCTGATGCGTGCGGTGTCCGGTGTCATCCCGCGGCGCGGCCGGATCCTCTTCGAGGGGAAGGACATCTCGCGCACGGGGCCAGAGCAGATTGTGCGGTTGGGCCTGGCGCAGGTACCGCAGGGCCGCGGCACCTTCGTGGACCTCACGGTCGAGGAGAACCTCCGCACGGGTGCGCTCTCGCGCCGGGACAGCGCGAGGGTGAACGAGGACCTCGACCGCTGGTACACCACCTACCCCCGTCTTGCGGAGCGCCGTCGTCAGAAGGCCGGTCTGCTGTCCGGGGGCGAGCAGCAGATGCTCGCGGTCTCGCGGGCCATGATGAGCCGCCCGCGGCTGCTCTTGTGCGACGAGCCGAGCCTCGGCCTGTCGCCGCGCCTGACGCAGGAACTGTTCGCCTCCCTGCGGTCCATCAACGAGGAGTGGGACATGAGCATGCTCATCGTCGAGCAGAACGCCGCCATCGCCCTGGGGATCGCCACGCGCGGCTACCTCCTCGAGGTGGGCACCATCGCTCGGGCGGGTAGCGCCGACGAGCTCAGCGACAGCGACGCCGTGCGCGCCGCCTA
Source organism: Nocardioides zeae (assembly GCF_010686755.1). GTDB lineage: Bacteria > Actinomycetota > Actinomycetes > Propionibacteriales > Nocardioidaceae > Nocardioides > Nocardioides zeae. The sequence continues at coordinate 107,434 of NZ_JAAGXA010000011.1, forward strand.
CCTGGGTTACTGAGGAGGTCACCGTGGAGTTCGAGCTCTTCCTCACGCGCCTCGTCCAGGGCATCAACAACGGCGCCATCTACGCCTTCCTCGCCCTTGCACTCGTCTGCACCTACCGCGGCAGCAAGGCCCTCAACCTCGCTCAGGGCGAGCTGGCCATGATCTGCACCTTCGTGTCGTGGAGCCTGGCCGCGAACGGGGTGCCGCTGCCGCTCGCGATCCTCGGTGGCGTCGTCGTCGGAGGCCTCTCGGGCGCAGCGATCGAACGCACCCTCATCAGGCCCCTCGGCCGGGACGCTCATTACTCCGTCCTGCTCGTCTGTGTCGGTCTCTTCCTGGCGATCAATGCCCTCGCTGGCTTCATCTGGGGTGGCGACCCCCAGTCCTTCCCCGCCGTGGTGCCCGATGCGCCCGACGACTTCGTGCCGGTCATGGGGGTGCGACTGCGCTACCAGCAGCTGGTCATCCTCGTGGTGCTCCTCGTGCTGGTCGCGGCGCTCTACGCGGTCTTCCGGTACACCCGCTTCGGACTCTCCATGCGGGCGGCCGCGAGCAATCCGGACTCGGCGTCGCTCGTGGGCGTCAGGGTCAACCGCGTCAATGCGTGGGGCTGGGTGCTGGCCGGCGCCGTCGGAGCCCTTCTGGGGCCCTTGATCGCGCCGAGCACCACGCTCTCGACGAGCATGTTCTTCACCTTCATCATCTACGCCTGCGCGGCGGCGACCGTCGGCGGGTTCGACAGTCCCATCGGTGCCGTCATCGGCGGCCTGTTCATCGGCGTGACGGAGAACCTCGTCGCGAGCTACGTCGGATTCATCGGAGACAGCCTCAAGCTGACGGTCGCCCTCGTCATCTTGCTGGTCGTCCTCATGGTCAAGCCGAGCGGCCTGCTCGGCACACGAGAGGTGGAGCGGGTATGACGTCGGCCAAGCAACGTCTGGTCATCGTGGAGGGCAGCGCCCTCCACCTCGGCCTCCGGATCGCGGGTGCACTCGCCATCATCGCGACAGCGTTCGCACTGCCCTACGTGCTGGAGCCGTTCCGGCTCAGCCAGATCGCCGGTGCCTGCGTGTACGCCATGGCGGTCGTCGGCCTCAACCTGCTGGCGGGATTCGGTGGTCAGATCTCCCTGGGGCACGCCGCATTCTTCGGCCTCGGCGCCTACACCACAGGGGTTCTCACCACGGGGTACGGAGTCGATCCGGCGTTGTCGTTCCTCGTCGGGATCGTGGTGTGCTTCGCGGTCGGTGTGATCGTCGCGTTCCCGGCCCTGCGGCTGCGCGGGATCTACGTCGCGCTGGTCACCCTGGCGGTCGGCCTGATCTTCCCCACGCTGGTGATTCGTTTCGCCGACCTCACCGGTGGATCCACCGGGTTGTTCGGCGTCACCTACCAGCCTCCGGACCTCGCGTACTTCTCCGGATTCAACGGGCGCGTGTACTGGAACTACTGGTTGGCCGTGGCCGGTCTCGCCCTGGCGTGCCTGGTCGTCCGGAACCTGATGAACGGGCGGTTCGGTCGGAGCGTCATCGCCCTGCGTGACAACGAGACCGCGGCGGTGATCATGGGGGTGAACCGCACGGGGACGCGCGTCGTCGTGTTCGGGACGTCGGCCAGCATCGCCGGTCTCGCGGGCAGTCTCTTCGCCGTCTCGAGCGGATTGCTCACCCCGTTGAGCTTCTCGCTCCTCCTCACGCTCTACTTCCTGGCCGGCATGATCATCGGCGGCGCCTCGTCCTTCTGGGGCCCGGTCCTGGGCGGGTTCCTCATCTACTTCGTTCCCGTGTGGTCGGCCGAGCTGTCGAGCATCAACGGCAGCCAGAATCTCGCCGGTGTCGTGTTCGGCGTGATCATCATCCTGATCACGTTCTTCTTGCGCTCGGGGCTCGCGGGGCTCGTGCGCACTCTGCTCGGCCTGGTCGTCAGGGTCGAGCCCCGTATGCCCGTGGCGGTGCCCAGCGCCGCGCGCGCATCCCTATCGGAGCCGCGCCTCACCGAGCGGCACCACCTGTCGGCCCCGGCCGACGACCGTCCCGAGCTCGATCGCAGCGGAGTCGGGTCCACCGACGCTGCTCGCAACCACTGATCGAGTACCAGCCCTAAGGAGAGAAGTGAAGACCAGACTGATCACAGCCGCGTCGGGGGTGGCGCTCCTCGCGCTCGTCTCCGCCTGCGCATCGCCGTCGGGTGACGGCAACGGCTCCTCGGGCGGGTCCGGTGGCGGCGGAGGCGGCGGCAACGCCGCTCAGGAGGCGGCCGAGGAGCTCGGTATCGACCTGTCGAAGTGTCCGACCGACATCACCCAGCCCCTGACGGGGACCCTGAAGATCGGCACTCCGCTCGCGCTCACCGGTCCGGCTGCGCCTGCGGTCGCGCCCCTCGGTGTCGCGCAGCAGGCGGCCGTCGACTACTTCAACGAGACTGCCGACCTTCCCGTCGAGCTCGAGCTCATCGTCAAGGACGACCAGTTCGCCCCCGACAAGACCTTGGCGGTGGCGCAGGAGCTGGTGCAGTCGGACGAGGTCGGTGTGCTCAACGGCGTGGTCGGGACCGCCAACGTGGCCGCTGCACGCGAGGTGGCTCAGCAGTACTGCGTGCCGCTCATCGCTGCCACCAGCGGTGGCCGGTCGGCGAACGACCCGACGAACTATCCATTCACCGTGCCGTGGTCGCTGCCGTCGTACGTCGACGTCAGCGCCTGGGTCGCGCACCTCGAGGAGGACTTCCCCGATGGCGCCAAGGTCGCCGTGTACACGGCGAACACGGAGAGCGGCGAGGACTACCTGGAGGCCATCGAGGAGCTGACGGAGGGGACCAACCTCGAGGTCGTGTCCGAGACCACGATCGAGGCCGCCGACTCCGCTCCGCCGGCTGCACAGGTCACCACGATGAAGGCCAGCGGTGCCAACGTGCTCTTCGCCGCCCCCAGCCCGACCGGTCAGTGCTCGTCCCTGATGACGGAGGTCGCCAACCAGGGCTGGGACCTGGACGCGTTCATGCTGACGACGCAGTGCACCGTGCTCCAGCTGATGGAACCGGCCGGCGCGGCTGCCGACGGGGTGTTCGCCAGCACGTACATCAACGACCCCGCGCTCGACTCCGCGCAGGACGACGAGGGCGTGCAGGAGTACGTCGCCGCGGTGGAGCAGTACCAGCCGGGCAAGCCGATCGTCGGATCGACGATGAGTGGGTTCAGCGAGATCGAGGTGCTCGTGCGCGCGATCGAGCAGGCAGACGGGTCGCCACTGGGTGCGAGTCCGCTGGGGATCCTGTACGCCGCGACCCACATGACGTTCCAGTCGAAGGCGATGCTGCCCGGGGTGACCTACAGCCTGAACTACCCGCAGGACCAGGTCGCCATGGAGTCGGCGCAGCTGAGCCAGTTCAGCGACGGTCAGTGGGAGAAGGTCCAGGTCTTCGACTTCAACGGCGAGACCACCGGCAAGGCGAGCATCGGCGACTGATACCCGTTCATGCGAGCAGCAGCGCCCCGGGAGCCCCAGGCTCCCGGGGCGCTTCACGTCACGGCGCCCCCGAACTCGGCATCGGGGGCGGGTTCGTGCCGCGCAGGCGACCAGCGGCGTGGCCCGAGAGGGTCGGTCCGCGGCAGCGATCTGAGAGCGCAGCCCGGGCGGGCAGTGTGCCGAGCCGGGTGGTCCATGTGCGGCTCACGTGCTCGACGCCGCAACCCGGGGCAGGTGCGGCGGGAGAGGTCCCTGACCCTCGGAACTCCGTCTGATGACGACGGCCCTGGGTGCGGCCCCTACGACCGCGCCGATGCCCGTAGGGCGCTGCGCAGCACCTTCCCGGTGGCGTTGCGCGGCAGTTCGTCGGCGAAGCGCACCGATGTGGGGCACTTGTAGGCCGCCAGCCGGGCGCGGGCGAACGCGATCAGCTCGGCGGCCGTCACCGCGCCGGTGCGTCCGGGGACCAGGACGACCGTCGCGAGCACCGACTCTCCCCACTTCTCGGACGGCACCCCGACCACCGCGACCTCGGCCACGTCCGGGTGGTCGATGAGGACGTTCTCCACCTCGGCCGGGTAGACGTTCTCCCCACCCGTGATGATCATGTCGTCGAGCCGGTCGACGAGCGTGAGGTAGCCCCCGTCGAGCACGCCGATGTCACCGGTGCGGATGTAGCCGTCCTGGGTGATGGTGCTCGCGGTGGCATCGGGCCGCTGCCAGTAGCCCGCCATGGCGGTCGGGGACTGGACCTGCACCTCGCCCGGGAGACCAGCGTCCGTGATGTCCACGCCGGTCACCGGATCGACGAGCCGCAGCGTGACACCCGGCATCGGCCGACCGGCGGTGTGGGCGTGGTGCTCGTGGTCCTCGTGCGTCAGCACGGTCATCCCGATGGTCTCGGTCGCCCCGTACACCTGGATGAGCCGAACCGCCGGAAGCGCCTCACGGGTCCTGTCCAGCAGCCCGGGCGGCATCGGCGACCCGGCGTACACAAGTGTTCGCAGCGAGGATGTGTCCCTCGCCGCGAGCTCGGGGGACCGGACCAGGTTGTCGATGACCGTCGGGACGAGGGCCGAGTGCGTCACCCGGTGGCGCTCGATGAGATCGAGCAGTACGGCCGGGTGCGCCTCGGGGGCGACGACGCACGTGCCTCCGGCGTGCAGCACGGTCAACGCGCCCGAGGCGGCATTGGCGTGGAAGAGGGGGGTGGCGACGAGGAACACCGTGTCGGCGGAGATCTCGAGCAGTGACGCGCGTTCGAGTGACGCGTGGAGGCTCGCGAAGGAGTGGACCACTCCCTTGGGTCGTCCGGTCGTTCCCGAGGTGTAGGTGTGCGTGGCGAGGTCGTCCGGCCGTACGACAGGCAGGACGTCCTCGGACGATTGCTCGTCGAGCCACACGTCGAAGGGTGCGGCGCCGGGCAGGTCACGGTCAGGATCAGCAGGACGGCCCTGGCCGGTGCTCGCGCTCGGCCCGTACACCAGGGTGGTGGGGATCCCCCGTAGGCCGGGACGCGCGGCGAGGAGCAGGTCGAGCAGACCCTGGTCGACGACGACGACCTTGGCGTCGCTGTGCTCGACCAAGGTGTCGACCTCCCGCGGCGACAGTCGCCAGTTCAGGGCCGTCAGAACGGCTCCGGCGCGTGCGACCCCGTACAGGACGTCGAAGTACTCGAGCGAGTTGCGTCCGAGGAAGGCGACCCGATCACCCGGGCCCACCCCCGCAGCGCGGAGCCCGTTGGCCACGCGGACGCTGCGCTCCCGCAGTTCATGCCACGTCCGGGATGCGTCCGTGCCCACCAGGGCACGCTCGTCGGGTCGCTCGAGGGCCGTCAGCTCGAGGGATCCCAGGAAGGTGCGGGTCGGTGCCGCACTTGCGGTCCCCCCTCCCTGCGTCGCTGGAGGGACGAGGGGCGGGCGGGACGACATGAAGGGACTCCTCCGGGGCGCAGCTGTTCGGCAACCAGGACAGGCAAAGTGAAAGCGGTCACACGAGCCAGGGCAAGCAGGTGTCTCGTTGACCGGAAACGAACGGGCGAGGCCTCCGGGGCGCAGGGAGTCCCTGGCCGCGGCGACCTCGCCCGCTGCTGATCGGTGGTGGTGGGTGTCAGCCGGCGGGGATCGCCGGAGTGCCCGCCTGGTTTCCCTTGAGGTCCAGGCGTTCTGCCGACCACGGCAACGTCAGAGGAGCCTTGGGCTCGGGCGCGTGGGTCTCGCCGGTCATGAGGTTGTTCCACCGGCGCCACCAACAGCGCATCTGCAGCTCGTCCTGCCCCGTCGTGATGTCCGTGTTCATGCCGCGCGAGATGTCCGACCAAGGAAGCTCCTTGTGGGTCGCGAAACCCTTCTGCGCGCTTTCGAGTGCCTCGACGTCGTCGGGGGAGGCGAGGCCGCCCGGGCCCCAGAACGTGAGGAAGTTGTCGAGTCGCTGGGCCCGCAGGTCGGGCCCCTCGTCCTTCGGGACGATGTGCCAGGCGGTGACCTCCATGAAGTCCGGCGTCACGGGGTCGATCTTGCGGATGAGCACGCCCATCACGAGGTCGATGACGATGAGGTTGGGGAAGATCACGAGGTTGCGGGTGCCTCGGAGGCGGTCGGCCCAGCCCTCGCCGTGACGCTCCGCGACGTCCGCGTAGCGCTCGGCGCGCTCGGCCCTGCCGGCTTCGGACAACGGACGGCCCATCAGGTCCTCGCCGCCGGGGGGAGCGGCGAAGACCGCGTGCCCGTTGCCGAGGTCGATGCTGCGTTCCTTGCCCACCAACGAGGTGTCGACCGAGTTGCCGCGTGCCGCGATGACCATCTCGAAGTAACGCTGGTGCGTCGACATGGCGTGGTACCCGTCCACGCTGTTCTCGACCAACAGCTTCCAGTTGGCGCGGCAGGAGTACTCGTGGGTGCCCTCGATGATCTCCATGCCGACCTCGGACTGGTCGACGATGAGGTCGAGGTACTCCCGAGCACCCGCGAGGTAGTCCACCAGCGGGACGATGTCGGGGTCGAAGCTCGCGAACACGAAACCGCGGTAGGACTCCACCCGCGGCGGCGCCGCGAGCCCGGGCCGCTCGAAGTCCGCGCCGTACGCGTGGTCGCCCGGCATCGAGACCTGCTCGCCAGCGGTGTTGAACGACCACCCGTGGTAGAAGCACGTCATGAACCGTGCGTTGCCGGACCTGTCGCGGCACAACATCGCTCCGCGGTGCGGGCAGGAGTTGAGCCAGACGCGGATCTCGCCCTTGTGGTCGCGCGTGAAGATGATCGGGCGGCCGGACAGGGTCCGGGTCTTGAAGCTGTTCGGCTTGGGCAGCTCGGACTCGTGCCCCACGTAGAGCCAGCTCTTGTCGAAGACGCGGCTACGTTCCATCGTGAGCACAGCCGAGTCGACCATCGTGGAGCGGTTGATCTTGAACTTCGGCGTGTCTCGATCGTCGATCACGTACTCGGACATCAGTCAGCACCTTCTTCTCTCGGGTCGTGGGCGTCGGCGTGGTGGATCGGGGCCGCGGGCAGCGGACCGTGCGATGAGCTCGCCCCGCGACGCTCGCGCCATGCGACGGCGAGGGGCGTGGGACGAGGCTCGACCTGGGCGTTGAACCACTCGATGATCCGCTGACGGTGGTCGAACGAGGCGGCGAGCTCGAGCGGCTCGGTCGAGCGCAGGTACAGGTCCGCTCCTACGCCCGGATACCTCACCACCTGCGAGTGGCGCGGCCCGCGCGCCGCCAGCAGGGTGGAGAGGTCGGTGAGGGCCGACGCGGGTGCGGCCGGGTCCTCCTCCCCCGACAGGACCAGCCAGGGGGAGCGGGTCGCGCTGACGAGAGGGGGGAGCGCGGCATCGAGCTCGCCGCGCGCGTCGGCGGTGAGACCCACGGGCGAGACCGTGACCAGCGCACCCGCCCCGGTCGCAGCGCTGAGCCGCATGGCGCTCGCCACGGGGATCCGGAATGCCAGTACACCGATCTGCGCGGCCTCCCATCCCCGTGCGGCGAGGCGACCGGAGAGCGACGCTGCGGCGGCGACCAGCGCGTCTGCGCTGACGTCGCCGTGCGGGGTTGCCGCGAGGCCCTCGTACCCGTGCTCTGCGAGGGCGTTGAGCACGACCGCATCGTCCCCGTCGCACTGGTCCTCGGCACAGAGCACCAAGACGGCGCCGCGGGGGATGCCTCCCAAGTACAGCTCAGCCACGTCCAGGGGCGTGCCGGCGTGGGCCCAGCGCTCCCGTCGTGGGGTGATGGTCACAGCAGTCTGCAAGCGTCGGTCCTCCAGTGCGTCGGAACCGCCGATGATCGACACGACTCGTTCCGCGGGGAAGCCGACGTCCCAGGCACCGGAACTGGCGCCCGTTCCAGCGAACGGGACGTTCGCTCGTGCGCGGCGCCAGCGTCCCGGAGGGTGAGGCCCCCACGGGCGCTGCGGCTCCGGGCGCGCGCCCCCGAGCGAGAAGAAGGTCCACCACGATGCAGGAGCGGCGATTCGCCTGTGCCAGCGACGAGCTGGAGCCGGGCACGTCGATGACCGTGCCCGGCGATCCCCCCGTCGCGGTGTTCCGCAACGAGGCCGGCGACTTCTTTGCCACCGCGGACACGTGCACGCACGAAGACTGGTCACTCGGGACCGACAGCGACCTCGACGACGAGGAGGTGACCTGTCCCCTCCACATGGCGCGCTTCGACATCCGTACGGGCAAGCCGCTCTGCTTCCCCGCGACCGTCGCACTGGCCACGTTCGAGGTGGAGGTAGCCGCGGACGGCCGCGTCTACGTCGTGGTCTGACCCGGTTCCGGCCACCGGCACAGGGCGTTGAGGCAGGGGAGTGTCCACTGCGACCTTCGCAGCGTGACCACTTTGATCGTCGGGGCCTCGGTCGCGGGCATCCGCACCGCGCAGGCCCTCCGCATGGTCGGGCACCGCGACGCCATCACGCTGATCGGCGAGGAGCTCCACCAGCCGTACGACAAGCCGCCGTTGTCGAAGGAGTGCCTCGCCGAGCCGGGCGAGCCCGTGCCGCTCCTCAGCAACGACGATCTCGTCGCACTCGACGTCGAGCTCCGGCTCGGTGTGCGGGCCACGTCGCTCGATGCGGAGCGACGCGTGGTCAGGACGTCCACGGGGGAGTCGTTCGACTACGACCGGCTGGTCATCGCGACCGGGGTGACACCCCGCTCGTTGCCGGGTGCGCAACACCTGGCCGGTGTCCACACCGTACGCACGTACGACGACGCCGCGGCGGTGCGCGCTTCCCTCGCGGCCGGCCGGCGGGTCGTGGTCGTCGGCGGCGGGTTCATCGGCGCCGAGGTGGCGTCAGCGGCTCGCGCGCAGGGTCTCCCGGTCGACCTCGTAGAGCCCCAAGACGTCCCCATGACCCATCTCTTCGGCGTCGAGGTGGCGACGGAGATCTCCAGGCTGCACGAGCTCAACGGCACGGTGGTGCACGCCGGTGTGGGGGTTGCGGGGCTGGAGGGTGACGGTGGGGTGACCGGGGTCCGGCTCACCGACGGTCGCCGGCTCGACGCGGATCTCGTCGTCGTCGGTATCGGCGCCGCTCCGGCGACCGACTGGCTGCTCGGTTCGGGACTGCCTGTTGACGACGGGGTTCTCTGCGACGAGCAGCTGCGGGTCATCGGTTTCCCGGACGTGTACGCCGCGGGAGACGTGGCGCGCTGGCCGATGCCCTTCGGTGAACGCCCGGTTCGCGTCGAGCACTGGACGAACGCGAACGAGCACGCGGCGCTCGTGGCCGCCACGATCACCGGAGGTGCGCCGCCCCGACCGCAACCGCCGTACGTCTGGTCCGACCAGTACGGGCGGCGCATCCAGATCGTCGGAACACCGCGGGCAGGCCGAGCCGCGAGGCTCGTCGGTTCGGTCACGGAGGCTGCGTTCGTCGCGATCTTCGCCGACGACGACGGACGCACCGTCGGGGCGCTCGTGCTCGACGACGCCCGCACCCTGATGCGCTGCCGCAAGGCGGTCGCCGCTCGGACGCCTGTCTGCGAGCTCCAGCTCGGTGTCCCGGCTGCCGTCCGCGCGTGACACACCCGACGAGTCGCATCCGCGGCTCGCGACAACCTCGAAGGAGAACGATTCATGGCACTGACCGCTGAGGGCATCATCGAGGTCCCCGGTATGTCGAGCCTCTGGGCGCGGCTCGGCAACGGGGCGAAGGCTCACTACATGTTCGCTGGCGAGGACGGTCCGGCAGTGGTCCTGCTGCACGGGGGACTGCCCGGCAGCTCGGGTGCAGCCGGCTGGCGCTTCACCGCCACTGCGCTGGCCGAGGCGGGCTTCCGCGTCTACTGCCCCGACATGCCGGGATTCGGCCTGTCCGACCCGGCGGAGCAGTACCGTCCGCGCGGCCTCCACGACCACGTCGACTTCATCCAGGACTTCGTCGACGCGGTCGGCTTGGACACGTTCCACATCGCCGGCAACTCGATGGGGTGCATGAACACCGTGTCGTACGTGACGGCGCACCCGGAGCGCGTGCGCAGCTACATCCTCATCGCTGGTGACATCGGTGACATCGTCGACGACCAGGAGAAGCCGCGCGGCCGGCTCGACCTCTCCTTCTACGACGGGTCGCGCGAGGGCATGCGCAAGATGATGGCGGCAATCCTCCACCGTCCCGAGACGGTCAGCGAAGACCTGGTCGAGATGCGCTACCAGGCGGCGTCCCGTCACGCAGAGGGCTACAAGATCCTCCTCCCCAACATCCACGCCTTCGCCAACTTCGCCGAGTGGAGCGACCCCAACCTCAAGGCCCGGATGTCGACCAAGGGTCGGTTCGACCAGATGACGATCCCGGGTCTGTATCTCTACGGTCGTCAGGACATCCTCACGCCGGTCGAGTGGGGCTACGTGCAGGAGGACCGCCTGCCCAACGTCCAGTTCTTCTACCCGGACGACTGCGGGCACCAGGGGCAGACGGACCGGCCCGACCTGTTCAACCCGGTGTTCGTCGAGTTCTTCCGCGACGGCCAGGTGTCGCGCGCGACTGCCGACGCTGCCGGCGTGTCCGATCGACGTCCCGAGATCAGCGCGTACGTCGCCCCCGCGTGAGCTCCAGAAACGCACACCACCCACATCACGCGTGACCACGAGGAGGCTTGATCATGGGAGAAGCAATCGGCCTGGGAATCACCCACTACCCGTTGCTGGCCGCGACGGACGAGTACATGGCGGCGCTCATGTCGCAGGTGCTCACTGATCCCGACATCCCCGACGATCGGAAGGACCCGGCCAACTGGTCGGATCTCGCGCAGCAGGAGTGGTCCGACGACCGCGGTGCGGCCGCGGCGGCCGGGCACCGCAAGTCCTTGCTGACCAACCTGGCCGCAGCGAGGCAGACGTTGGACGAGTTCGAGCCGGACCTGCTGATCGTCTGGGGTGACGACCAGTACGAGAACTTCCGTGAGGAGGTCATTCCTTCGTTCTGCATCCTGGCGTACCCCGACACCGAGGTGGACCAGCTCGCGGTGCTGGACGTGATGTCGCTTCCGAACGCGTGGGGTCTCCCCAGTGGTCAGCGGATGGTGATGCGGGGCAACCAGCCCTATGCCAAGAAGCTGGCCCAGGACGTGCTGGCGGACGGGGTGGACGTGGCGTACTCCTACGAGCCGCGGCGGGACATCCACCACTTCCCGCACGCCTTCGCGAACACCCAGGTCTTCCTGGACTACGAGAACGTGGGCAAGACCTTCCCGTACCCGATCGTGTCCGTCGCCGTGAACTGCTACGGCGAGCACGTGATCGCCCGCCGTGGCGGGATCGCTCCTTTCGCCGAGATCCTGGGAGGGGAAGACCTCGACCCGCCCGGTCCCTCGCCGCAGCGGTGCTACGAGTTCGGTCGCGCGGTCGGTCGCTCGGTGCGCAAGAGCGACAAGCGGGTCGCGCTGGTGGCCTCCGCGAGCTGGTCGCACGCCTTCCTGAACGACAAGGACTGGCACCTGCGTCCTGACACTGCGGCAGACCGCGAGCTCTACGACGCCATGGTCCGTGGCGACCACGACGTGTGGACGTCGCGGACGGTGCGGGACATCGTCGATGCCGGCCAGCACGAGATGCTCAACTGGTTCTGCCTGCTGGGCGCGGTCTCAGAGCTCGGGTTGGAGCTCGAGAGCAGCGAGTTCGTCGAGACCGAGGTCTTCAACTCGAACAAGGCGTTCGCGACCTTCCGCTGACGCCCGACGAGACGAGGTGGGCCCGACCGTCCTGTGTCGGGCCCACCTCGTCTCGACCTGCGCGGCGTGGGAGTCAGCCGGTCGAGTCCCACGGAGCAGGATCGGTGATGGTGCGCGGCAGCAGACGTGCGCGCTCGTCGTCGTCACCGATGAACTCCGTGCAGCGCGTCTCGAGCTGCCGAACCGTGCGCCGCAGTGCTTCCTCGGTGCGACCGCAGACCGTCCCACCGGCCTTGCCCGACGGCCCGGACAGGGTCAGGGCACCGACGGCGACACCGTTGACGACCACCGCCATCGCCGTGCTCTCGTGACCTACCTGGGCCTCTCCGTACTCCCGTGCGACACCGGACTTCCGGACGATCCGCAGGTGTTCGACGAACTCGCTCGAGTCGGTGATCGATTGGGGAGTGAGCAGAGGCAGACGCTCCGGCATGAACGCCAGGAGATCGTCCAGATCTTCCTCGGCGAGCAGCGCCTTGCCGGCAGCCGTGCAGTTGGCCGGCAGACGTGCGCCGACGCGGCCGAGGTTGAAGGTCTCGCCCAGGGGTGAGAGCCGCTCGATGACGACGATGTCGAACTGGCGGAGCACGGCGAAGCTGACGGTGAGTCCGGACCACCGCTGGAGAGCGACGAGGAAGGGGATCGCCAGCTCACGCATGTTGGCAGCGGGGGTGGTTGCCCCCAGCTGCAGGAGACCCAGCCCCAGCTTGTAGCCGGAGCGGTGGTGCTCCAGCGCGCCCAGGTCGACCAGCCGGGCGAGGAGGCGGTGCACCGTCGACTTCGGCAGCCCCGAGGCGCGGCTCAGCTGGCTGAGGGTCATCACCCGGTTGCTGTCGTTGAACGAGTACAGCAACTCGAAGGCCTTGTTCAAGATCGAGGCGACCTCGCCGCCTGTCTCGTTCGATCGTGCGTTCATCGAGTGGCGCTCCCATCATCGTTGATGTGAAGCGCAATCTATGACGATAGTCACCTTGGATCAAGGGATCTGTGGCTCCGCTCTGCGCGGCAGCGTTTCGGTGGCTAGAACTCGTCGTTGCCCTCCTGTGTCGAGTTCCTACGGTGGACGCAGTCCTGACCTGGAAGGTGCAGCTTGACCCTCGACGACGCCGTGGTGAGTCCGATGATCGACCTCCACGCCCACCACTTCCCCCGCGCGCTCACCGAGAGCTCGACCACTCCGACAGGGCCGCGCTGGCCGCACCTCCGTCCCGGCACCGATGGCCGTGGACAGATCATGGTCGGCGATGCGGTGTTCCGGCACGTGACCGCGGACCTGTGGGACGTCGAGACCAAGCTGCTGGCACTCGACCGTGCCGGCATCGGTGTCCAGGTCGTCTCGCCGGTCCCCGTGATGCTGTGCACGTGGGCGGACGCAGCCGACGCCGCGGCGTACTGCCGTGCCGTCAACGTCGCGTTGGCAGAAGACGTGGCGACCGCCCCGAGCCGCCTGCGCGGTCTGGGCGCTGTGCCGCTGCAGGACGTCGAGCGGGCGGTCGTCGAGCTGCACCACGCCGTCGCCACCCTCGGACTGCTCGGCGTCGAGATCGGCACATCGGTCGAGGGCGTCGACCTCGACGACCCCCGCCTGCACCCGTTCTGGGCTGCGGCCGAGGACCTGGGTGCCGTGGTCTTCGTGCACCCCATGGACGGCGGCGGCGGCGTGGTCAGGCGCGCGGGACAGCCGTACGACTTCGGCCTCGGCATGCTGACCGACACGGCGATCGCCGCCGGCGGACTGGTCTTCGGCGGCGTGCTGGCGCGCTTTCCCGCGCTCAAGGTCGTCCTCGCTCATGGCTGCGGCAGCTTCGCCTGGAGCTACCCGCGTCTGCGGCTCGGCGACCAGGTCTGGAACGGGGGAGACCCGGCGATGTCCGACGATCGCGCGCGGTCGCTGTGGGTGGACACCCTCGTCCTCGATCCCGAGCACCTCCGGATCCTGGTCCACCGATTCGGTCCGGACAAGGTGGTCCTCGGTACGGACCATCCCTTCTTCCCCGCGGTGACCGCGGGCGCCCGCGACTTCGTCGGCGACGCTGTCGCCTCCGGAGCTCTCACGCGGGCGCAGGGGGAGGGGGTGCTGCACAGGAACGCCGCGGAGCTGCTGGGGCTGGGCAGCCCGTCGACCACGCAGCCGGCCGAGACGTCATGAGCGGCGGATCCGAGGACAGCGTCGTCGTCGTCGGTGCAGGCCCGGTCGGCCTGATCCAGGCGCTCAGCCTCGCTCGGGCCGGCTTTCGTGTGACGGTCCTCGAGGCACGCCCTGCGGTCGGTGGATCGTCGCCCGGTGACGTTCACCACCACTGGGTCACGCTCCCGCTCCTCGACCGTCTGGGAGTTCTTGGCGAGATCCTCGCCGTCGGCAGCGTTAGTCCGTCCATCTTCTTCCGGGTCGGTGCCCGGGGCGACCTGCTCAGCCTCGACCTCGACGTGTTGGCCTCGCACACGCCGTGGCCCTACAACCTGCAGGTAGGTCACGCAGAGCTGACGGACGTGCTCCTGCGCCACCTGCAGAAGGAGCCGGAGGTCCGTCTCCGGCTCGGCGCCACGGTCATCGACGTCGATCAGGATGCCGAACGCGTTCGGGTGAGCTGCGACGACGACGGAGACGGCTTCGACGTCGACGCGGCCTGGTTGGTTGCGGCCGACGGCGCGCACAGCGTCGTGAGACGTCGGCTCGGACTCGGGTTCCCCGGTATCACCTGGCCGCAGCGGCTCGTGACCGTCGAGCTGGAGGCCCCCATCGCCGAGCTCGGCCTCGCCGGTGCCGGAGCGGTCGCGGACCCCCGCCTCGGTGCGATCGTCGCTCGCGTCGGTGCCACCGATGCGTGGCGCTACGTCTATGCCGAGGACCGCGCGCTCCCCGAAGAGCTGCTCGACCAGCGGATGCCCACGCGGATCGCGGCCGGCCTCGGACCCGACCTGGTGGAGGCAGTGGTGAGCCATGCCGCGCACCGCATCCACGAACGGTCGGCGCCCACCTTCCGTGTGGGGCGGGTGTTGCTCGTCGGCGACTCGGCCCACGTGACCAATCCGTCCACGTCCATGGGCGTGCTGTCCGGTGTGGGCGACGCGCTGTCTGCGACCGCAGCCCTCGTGGAGGTGGCTGCCGAGCCGCCCGGCAGCACTCGTGGCGACAGGATCCTGGACTCCTGGTCCCGGGTGCGGCGCTCCATCTTCGTGGACCATCTCTCGCCAGCGTCCGCCGAGCAGAAGAAGGTCATCTTCGACCTCGAGGACCAGAGGAGCGTCGAGCGTGAGCTCGCGCCCTACCGCGAGGCGGTCCGGGATCGGGATCGGCGCCGCGACCTGCTCCTCGCATCTGCGCACGCCGACCTGTTCGGCGTGGTCGAGACCTGAGGCCCTGGGGCCCAGGACTCGACCACGCCGTTCTCAGGTGCCGGCCACGCGTCGGGTCGGGAGGCCGAAGGGGGAGACGCCGATCTTGCCTGCGTCTTCGAGCCGTGCGATCTCGTCGGCCGAGTAGCCGAGCTCGCCCAGGACCTCGTGGTTGTGCTCGCCGAACAGCGGCGAGTGGCGTGGGAGGTCGCCGCTGTCGAAGGAAAGACGAACGGGAGCTCGCAGGTGCACCACGTCGCCGTTGAGCACGTGGGGGAGCGTCATCGTCCGACCGCGAGCGATGAGCCTCGGGTCCTGGTGCACATCGAGGCCGGTTCCCAGCTCGGTGGCGGGGATGCCGACAGCCCGGAGAGTCTCGAGGACGTCCTCAGCCGAGGACGATGCGACGAGAGCGCGAACGGCCTGGTCCACCAGGTCCCGGTGGTCCGTCCGCCATGCGAGCGTGCCCCCAGGGGCGTCGACCGGCGAGGCGCTCCGCAGGTCCTGCGACAGGAGAGCGGACAAGGACGACCACTGCTGCTCGTCGGTGACCGACAGTGCGACCCAGCGCTGGTCCTTCGAGCGGTAGACACCTTGCGGCACCGCCGACACGGAGTCGTTGCCGCGGCGGCTGATGGGAACTGCGGTGCGGCTCGAGGCGATGACCGGTGCTGCCGTCAGCTGGATGGCGACGTCGCACAGCGGGATCTCGACATGTGCACCGTGGCCCGAGAGCACCTGGCGGCGCACGGCGGCGAGCGCGACCAGCGTGGAGCTCGCGGCAGCGATCGGATCGATCGTCGTGCCCGTCACCGTCGGCGGACCGTCGGCGTAGCCCGTGAGGTCGGACATGCCGCAGGCTGCGTCTGCGGAGTAGGTGAACCCGGGCACGTCCCGCCAGGAACCCTCCGACCCCCACGCGGGCAGTCGCAGCACCACGGCGCCCGGGCGCAGCTCCTCGATGCCCGCCGCGTCCAAGCCGATGGAGTCCAGCACGCGCGGCGAGAAGTTCTCGACGACGATGTCGCTGCTGGCGATGAGCCGACGGACGATCTCCGAGCCGTCGGCGTCCTTGAGGTCCGCGGTGAGGGAACGCTTGCCCCAGTTCGTCCCGGTGAACGACGCGCCGAGCTCCCATGCCTCGGGCGTGCCCGCCAGGGGGCCGCCGAAGCGCAGCAGGTCGGGTCGCATCACCGACTCGAGCTTGACGACGTCGGCGCCGAGCTCTGCGAGCGCGCGGGTCACGAGGGGGCCTGCCTGGAAGCTGCCCATCTCGACGACGCGCGTGCCCCGCAGCGGCCGCTGCGGGTCGCCGGGCGATCGTCGCTGCCGAGCAGGCCGTGGTCCCCAGTCCGCAGCGTCGGCCTCGCCGCGGTGCGGGCGCGGCATCGGTTCCCAGACGACGCCGTCGACGCGGTGGGCGGGCCGCGGCTGGACGAAACCGTCCGGGTGAGTCACGAAGGAGCCGCGCTCGGCGTAGGGCGGCAGGTCCCGGACGCTCGTCGACGTGCTGACCGGAACGATCGGCACACGCGCGGCGGCGCCGGCTCGGACCAGCTCGTCGACGGTGTGCTGTCGTGTGTAGCTCCTGATCAGTGGCGTCAGCTCGTCGATGAGGTCCTGGCGGTCGATGAGCTGGTCGTAGCGCGGGGACGCGAGCTCTGGCACTCCCGCCATCGTGCGGAAGTCGATCCACTGCTGCGGCGTCACGCACACGACGCACACCCAGCCGTCGGCCGCCTCCTCGATACCCGGTACGGGGGCCACGGGGATGGCGTACGGAGTGTGCTGCTCGTGCTGGGCGAAGACCCAGGGGAACTGGAGCGAGGAGACCAGGGACTCGTAGCGGGAGACATCGGCGTCGACCGGCGCCGTGGCCGCCTCCGCGCCGCCGCCCGCCTCGCGCGACATCATCCCGGCCACGACCCCGATGGCCGCGTGGATCGCTGACGCGAGGTCCCCGAGGGGCACACCTGTGACGACAGGAGGGAGGTCTCCGGTCGGGTGGAGTGCCGTCAGGCCCGCCTCGGCCTGCAGCGTGAACTCGTTGGCCGGCGTCGGGGGGGCGGTCGACCCGTAGTCGGAGATCGAGACGACGACCAGGTCAGGACAGGCGTTCCGGAGCGACCGAGCCACCTCGAGCAGCCGCGGGTCGTCGCACACGACTGCGTCGGCCCGCGCCACCAGGGCCGGGTGCTCGGCGGCGAGGTCCCAGGTGCGGGTGGTGACCGACCGCTTGCCCCCGTGCATGTACGCGTCGAGGTCGCGCGCGGCAGCCTCGGAGACCTCCGAGGCACCGTCGTGCTCGACGAGCACCACGGTCGCCCCGGCGTCCCGCAGCAGCTTGCCGGCGTAACCGACCGCCGCACCGGTACCGATCTCCAGAATCACAACGTCGTCGAGCACGGCTCTCCTCACCTCGGGGGCCTGGAGCATCGCCCGGTCCTCCCGCCGCCCCCACACCAGGTTCCGACGACCGGAACCGACAGCGGGGAGCCAGGACGAGCCGGGAGGATCGCGTCTTTCCCGGCAACCGGAACGCTTGCTTGTGGCGCCGGGCGGGCTCGGAGCACGGTCGGGCTCCCGGACTGACGTCCGAGATTCCGTGAGCCAGGCCGTGCAGGCCTCTCAGGCACGAAGGAGACCCCACCACATGCTCAATCTTGCCCTGGACGGCGACCAGCAGGACGTCGTGGAGATGACGCGCGACCTCGGCGCAGCTGTGCTCTCGCCCGCGGCCGCCGCGACGGAGCGCGGTGGCGCAGTGGACCCGGCCGCCTGGCAGGCCCTGTGCGGCAGTGGGCTGACCGTCCTGCTGTCGGAGGACCTGGGGGGCGACGGCATCCCGAGCACGGTCACGCAGATGACAGCGCTCGAACAGCTCGCCCACGGCGACCCGCAGGCAACCATCGCCGCCGCCTGGAGTGGGTCTGCTGCTCTCTTCGTGTCCGAGCACGGATCGGCGATGCAGCGTGCCGCTCTGCGCGATGCCGCGGTGACGGGTCCGAGCCACAGGGGTGCGGTAGCGCTCTACGAGTCCGCCGGCAGCCACGAGATCGCAACCA
The DNA here is from genome assembly GCF_010686755.1 of Nocardioides zeae. Taxonomy (GTDB): domain Bacteria; phylum Actinomycetota; class Actinomycetes; order Propionibacteriales; family Nocardioidaceae; genus Nocardioides; species Nocardioides zeae. Next base: position 125,477 of record NZ_JAAGXA010000011.1, read on the forward strand.
CCGTCGAGACCGACGGTGCACGGGTCCGGGTACGTGGACGCAAGGTGGCGGTCCCGTTCGCGGAGCGGGCCGACACGATGATCGTCCTCGGGCGCGACCCCTCGAACCACGAGCTCCGCGCCGTCGTGGTCCCACCCGGCCAGGAAGGGATGACCGTGCGACCGCGTGCGGGCTCGCTGGGTCTCGACGCCACGGAGCAGGCGGTGGTCGACTTCGACCTCGAGCTGCCCGTCGAGCACCTGCTCGCCCACGAGGGGCTCGGGTTGACGGTGGCGCGCCACCGCCTCATCCTCGCCGCCGTGCAGACGGGCATGGCTCAGCGAGCACTCGAGTACGCGGGTGACTACGCATCCCAGCGGATCGCCTTCGGCAAGCCGATCGCCTCGTTCCAGGGCATCTCCTTCCTCATCGCTGAGGCGTTCGCTCGGACGGAGCAGGCGCGTCTCGAGATCCTCGACGCCGCGTCGCTCGTCGACGACGGTGCCCCGGAGGACCAGGTCACCGCCGCGGTCGACGCCGCCGTCAGCTACGCCAGCGAGAACGCCGCCGAGACGACGCGTAACGCGGTCCAGGTCCTCGGCGGTCACGGCTTCATGACCGAGTACCCGGTCGAGAACTGGTACCGCATCGCGGCCTTCCTCTCGACGGTCGACTTCGACCCGCTCGCCTCCGCCTTCCAGCCCGCCTTCTGAGCCCGACCCCGAGGAGCACCGATGAGCACCACCGCCGACAGCACGGCAACGTTCGAGCTCAGCCCCGAGCTGGAGAAGTACGGACGACAACTGCGTGAGTGGTCTGTCGCCGAGCTGCGTCCGCGAGCACGCACGGCCGACACGGAGAAGAAGAACCCCGACGACTGGGATGCGATCCTCAACACGTGTCCGGTTCCCCTGGGTCGCCCGGATCGGGACGACGACGAACGTCCGAAGTTCGAGGACGGCTACTGGGTCTCCCAGCTCGTGTTCTACGAGAACGTCTGCTACGGCGACCTCTGGGCACTGCCGCTGCTGAGCCCGGGCATCGGGCACCTGGTGGTCGCCGAGATGGGGACCGCGGCGCAGATGGAGACCTGGTATGCCTCGGCCATGCGTGGCGAGTCGGTGTCCGGGTTCGCGTTGACGGAGCCCCACTTCGGGTCCGACACCTCCCAGGTCGCCACCACGGCTGTCCGCGACGGCGACGAGTGGGTGCTGAACGGCTCGAAGATCTACTGCACCAACGGGGCCCGGGCCGACTGGGTGACGGCGTTCGCGACCACCGACAAGACCCTGGGTGGAAAGGGCATCGCCTGCTTCGTCGTGCCCACCGACACGCCCGGCTTCTCGGTGCCCAAGCCCAACGAGTCGAAGCTCGGCATCCGCAACTGGATGACGTCGGAGCTGCTGTTCGACGACTGCCGAGTGCCGCTCGGCAACAGGCTCGGCTGGGACGCAACAGGCCCGGCGGACACGAGCCAGATGTCGGGCCAGCACGGTGCGCTCGCGGCACTGTCCAACAACCGCCCGAACATGTCCGCCATGGTGATCGGCATCGCCCAAGCCGCGCTGGACCTCACCTCCGACCTGCTCGCGGAGCGACGGAGCGACATGTCGACGCGTCGCTGGGACGCGGCGTCGAACGACATCGCGCGGATGAATGCGGCGCTCGACCGCTCGCGACGGATCAACTTCAAGGCTGGTTTCGTCATCGACCACGGCGCCAAGAACAGGTACAGCCCGGCCATCGCCAAGGCCTTCGCGCCGCAGACCTGCGATCGCATCATTCGTCGCTGCATGCAGCTCCTCGGTGCCGAGGGCGCGTCGAAGGACCTCCTCCTGGAGAAGTGGTACCGCGACTGCAAGATCGCGGACATCTTCGAGGGGTCCAGCCAGGTCCAGCGCATCATCGTCGCCCGCGAGGTCGTCGGCCGGATCGCTGGCTGACCGCGGTTCTCTTCCCGGAGGTCCTTCCATGACACTCACCGCTTCGAATCCCGACGTCGTCGGACCCCGCGCCTCGCTCGAGACCCACCACGAGGTGGAGCAGTTCCTCTTCGACGAGGGTGAGCTGCTCGACCAGTGGCGGCTCCACGAGTGGCTCGAGCTGTTCTCTACTGATGCCCACTACGAGGTCCCGACCACTGACCTGCCCGATGGCGATCCGTCCAAGGACCTGTTCCTGGTGCACGACGATCGGTTCCTCCTCGAGCAGCGGGTGAACTCCCTGCTGACACGCGCTGCACACGCCGAATACCCGCACTCGGTGACCAGGCGACTGATCACGAACGTGCAGGTCCGCGAGGGTGCGGAGCGCCAGCTCCACGTCCGTGCGAACTTCGCCGTCCACCGGTTCCGGTCCGGGGTGGCCGACACCTATGTCGGCCAGTACCGTCACGTGATCGAGCGAGATGTCGACGGCGGGTTCGTCTACCTGCGACGGAGGTGCGTGCTCGCCAACGACGTGCTGCGACCGCACGGGAAGGTCAGCATCCTCCTGTGACGCGTCTCCAAGAACGGACCGCCGTCGTCACCGGAGCCAGCGCCAACATCGGCGGCGCCCTCGCCCGGGGCCTGGCCGCTGCCGGCGCGCGTGTCATCTGCACGGACCTGGTGGCTGAGGTCGCCGAGGCGACGGCTGCAGCGATTCGACGGGAGGGGGGAGAGGCGTTGTCCGTGGCGGGGGACGTCACGGACCCCGCACACGCGACCGAGGTCGTGGATCTCGCCACCGAGAGGTGGGGCGGCATCGACGTGCTCGTCAACAACGCGATGGTGTTCAACCACAAGGGTCTGCTCACCATGCCCATCGACGAGTACCGCCAGCAGCTCGACGTCTGCCTGACGGGTGCGCTCGTCTTCACTCGCGCCGTCGCCGAGAGCATGATCGCCGCTGGACGCCCCGGCAGCATCATCAACGTTCTCTCGACCGCGGCGTGGCAGGGCCAGCCGGGCAACATCGGGTACTCGACGGCCAAGAGCGGCCTGGTGAACTTCACCCGCTCGGCGGCCATGGAGCTCGCCGAGCACGGTATCCGGGTGAACGGTTTCACGCCGACGGTCACTCAACCGAGTGATCCAGCAGTGGAGGTCCTCCTCCGGGGTGTGGCCTCGAAGGAGAATGCTTACCCCAACGACTTCTACGGCCTGATGCCCCTGTCGTCACTGCCCACCACCGACGACTACGTGCCGGCGGTCGTGTTCCTGGCGTCGGACGACTCCCGGATGATCACGGGCAGCAACATCACCGTCGATGCCGGTGCCACGGCCAAGTACTGGCCCTGGATCCCGCGACGATGACGTGGCGCGATCGCTGATCCCTCAGCGTGACTACGGCGCCGGCCGCGCGATCGCGCGGCCGGCGCCGTCGTGCGTCAGGGGAGCACGAGCTCGCCCGATCGTCAGTCGCGGGTGAGCACGGGGGCTCGCCCATCACGCGGTGCCAGGATGCTGCGACGCTGCAGGTCGGCGACCTGCTCGGCGTCGTACCCGACTTCCGCCATGATCTCGGCGGTGTGCTCGCCCTGGAACGGCGCGGGGACCGTTTCCGCCAGCCGCTCACCGTCGATGCGGTAGGGCGGCGCGAGCACGGGCATGTCGAGTCCGGGGACCCTGCGGAGGTACTCCATCGACGCGGCGTGGGGCGAGGAGAACGTCTCCTCGAAGGTCGCGATGACGTCGACGCACGAACCGTCCTCCGCGAAGAGCTCGCGCGCCTCCGCACGCGTCATCTCGCTGAACTTCTGGGTCAGTGTCGCGCGCACGAAGGCATCGTCGGCGCGACGGGTGACGAGGTCGGGGGCCTGCAGCAGCTCGCTCATCCGGTTCCAGAACTGCGGCTCCACGGCTCCCACCGCGACGTGGCCGTCGCTGAGCGCGTAGACGTTGTAGGCGCCGCTGCCCCCGCCCCAGTCCGCGGTCCCGCGCTCAGGCTGCGCCCCCCCGGCCAGCAGGTCGGCCACGAGGTTGGACGGGATGAGGGTGGCGCCCTCGGCGATCGAGGTCTCGACACGGCCGCCGACTCCGGTGGCCCGCGCACGGGACAGCAGCGCCAGCGTCGCGATGGCCGTGTTCAGTCCGCCCCCGATGAAGTCCGAGACGGGTATGGCGGGCACGACCGGTGGCTCGCCCTTCCTGCCCAGCTGGTCGAGCATCCCAGAGGTGGCCGCGAAGTTGATGTCGTGCCCAGCTCGGTTCGCCAGTGGGCTGCGACTCCCGTATCCGCTCGTCGAGGCGAGGACCAGGGACGGGCGGCGTGCGCGGAGCACGTCCCACCCCACTCCGAGCCGGTCGAGCACGCCCGGCCGGAACGACTCGATGACCACGTCGGCGGTGTCGACGAGCCGGAGGAAGGCCTCGCGGCCCTCGTCGGACTTGAGGTCGATCACGACGGAGCGCTTGCCGCGGTTCACGAGCTGGTGGAGTGCGCCCTGGCCGTTGACCTGCACCCCGAAGTCCCGCATGTAGTCACCGGCGCCGGTGTCCTCGACCTTGACCACGTCCGCGCCGAAGCTGGCGAGCGTCCACGCGGCGTAGTTTCCCGGCATGAGGCGGGTCAGGTCGAGCACGCGGACTCCGGTCAGGGGTTGGGTCATGATGCACTCTCCATTGCATTGGACTATGCACACTGTGTGCACAAATACTGGACAGGTCGTTCGTACCGCGCCCCGCGCGGTCGGTCAACCACCCGGGAGGGCGTGGCGACGCCTCAGAGCACGGCAGCCAGGCGCGTGCCCTGGGCGATGGCCCGTTCCGCGTCCAGTTCTGCGGCCACGTCTGCGCCGCCGATGACGTGCCACCCCTGGGACGGGTCGCCCGGTCGGAGGTCGCGCACGGATTCTTGCCCCGTGCACAGGACGACCGAGTCGACGACGAGCTCCCGCTCGTGTCCCTCTGTGACGTAGCGGAGGACCATGTCGTCGTCGCTGCGCTCGATGGCGCGGTAGGCGGCGCCGGTGACCTGGGTCACGCCGTACTGGGCCAGGACGCTGCGGTGCGCCCAGCCGGTCGTCTTGCCCAAGCCCGATCCGATGGGTGTCGTCCTGCGTTGGAACAACGTGACCTCGCGCGCCGCGGTCGGCGGCAGGATAGAGGGGGCGAGGTCTCCTCGGCGCCCCGAGCGCGCCGCAACACCCCAGCGGGCGAGCCAGTCACCTGTCGGCTCCTCCCGGTGCGTCAGCCAGTGGCAGACGTCGACCCCGACCCCGCCCGCGCCGATGACCGCGACCCGCCGCCCTGCCTGGGATGCACCCGAGAGAAGGTCGGCGTACGTCATGACGCCCGCGAGGTGCACGCCCTCGATGTCCGGGACACGTGGACGCACCCCTGTGGCGAGCACGACGTGGTCGAAGTCCGCCAGCAGCGCGGCCGTCGCCTCGGTTCCCACGGCGACCTCGACCCCGTGCTCGCTCAGCTGTGCCTCGAAGTAGGCCAAGGAGTCGCGGAAGTCCGACTTGCCGGGAATGGTCATGGCGAGCCGGAACTGCCCCCCGAGATGGGGCGCGCGTTCGAACAGCGTGACGCGGTGCCCGCGGCTTGCGGCGGTGACGGCCGCTGACAGGCCGGCTGGGCCGGCGCCGACGACCGCAACTGTTCGACTCCGCGAGGTGGGCCCGAGGACCAGGTCGGTCTCGTGGCCGGCACGCGGGTTCACGAGGCACGAGACGGGGGCGCCGACGAACGCGTGGTCGAGACACGCCTGATTGCAGGCGATGCAGACGTTGACCAGGTCGGGGCGTCCTGACCGCGTCTTGCGGGCGAAGTCGGGGTCGGCGAGCAGCGGCCGTGCCATGCTGACCAGGTCGGCGACACCGTCCCGCACCACCTGCTCGGCGGCCTCGGGGGTGTTGATGCGGTTCGACGCGCAGACCGGGATGCTCACGGCAGCGCGCAGCGCTGCCGTCCACGAGAGCCATGCGCCGCGCGGGACCTGTGTCGGGACGGTCGGTACGCGGGACTCGTGCCACCCGATCCCGGTGTTGAAGGCGGACGCTCCTGCATCCTCCAGCTCCGCGGCGAGATCGAGCACCTCGGACCAGGTCTGTCCCTCGTCCACCAGGTCGGCCAAGGAGATGCGGAAGATCAGGGGGAAGCCGGGGGACGTCGCGCGGGAACGCCGGACGACCTCGACGGCGAAGCGCCGTCGGCGGGCAGCGTCGCCGCCCCACTCGTCGGTGCGGGCGTTGGTGCGCGGGGCGAGGAACTGGTTGATGAGGTAGCCCTCGGAGCCCATGATCTCGACGGCGTCGTACCCGGCCACCTCGGCGGCGCGCACCGCGGCGACGATGTCGTCGACGGTCGCGTCCACCTCGGCCGAGGACAGGGCGTGGGGCGCCCGGCGGGTCAAGGGGCTGACGTCATCTGTCGGGGCGACTGCGAGGTCGTGGCTGCCGTAGCGGCCCGCATGCAGGACCTGGGCCGCGATCAGACCGCCGTCGGCGTGGACTGCGGTCGTGATGGCGCGGTGGCGGTCGAGGTCGGAGCCGGCGCCGAGCACGACCCCGTGTGCATCCAGTCGTCCGGCGAGGTTGGGCGCGTAGCCGCCCGTGATGATCAGACCGACGCCTCCGAGGACGCGCTCGCGGTAGAACGCGATCAGGCGGGAGGGGTCGTCGGCATCCTCGAGGCCCGTGTGCATGGAGCCCATGACGATCCGGTTGGGGAGCGTCAGGCGGCCGATCTCCACGGGCGCGAAGAGGGAGGGCTGAGCGGTGCTCGGGCTGGCGCTGGTGGTCACGGGGCCGCCTCGTCGTCGGATCGGAGTGTGGTCGTCGTCGGGACCGCGGCGGTCCACAGCGTCTGCGCTGACCGTTGCCGACGGTCTTCGAACAGTGTAATAGTAGCCACAGTTTCGTATGTGGGTGACGTCACATCGGTGTCACTCCCCCTCGCGCGGCTCGGGTGCCAGGACAGCGAACGACCCCCGTGGTCCTCATCGGATCCGCCACGAACATCGGAGGAACAATGCGTCGAGCCCTCTCCCTGACCGCCAGCATGATGTTGGCGGTTCCTCTCGCCGCCTGCGGCGGCTCGTCGGACGGCGGCGGGTCCGGGCCCGTCACCGTCGGGGTGCTCCTGCCCCTCACGGGCGCCTCGGCGCAGGGAGCCGAGCAGGCAGAGAACGCCCTGGAGCTGCGGCTCGACCAGATCAACGCCGAGGGTGGCGTCGACGGCAGGGATGTCGAGCTGAAGGTCTACGACACCAAGCTCGACCCGGCCACCGCCACGCAGCAGGCCCAACGCGCCATCAGTCAGGACCGCGTCGCCGCGCTCATCGGGCCGTGGACCAGCACCGAGGCGCTGGCGGTCGGTGAGGTGGTCGAACGCGCGGGTGTCGTGACCATCAACAACAGCGCATCGGCGCCTGCGATCACCGAGGACAAGGAGTACGTCTTCCGGACGAGCCCGCGGACGCCGGACCTGGCCGTCGCGATCGCGCAGGTCGGCACGGGCACGGGGGCGGCGAACGGTGCGCTGCTCTACGACGGGTCCAGCTTCGGCCTCGGCGCCAAGGACCCGATCGAGGCCGCGGCGGAGGACGAGGGGCTCGACCTCGTCACGTCGGTGGAGTACCCGATCGGTGCGAGCGATGTCTCGGCCCAGGTGGCGTCGGTCGTCGAGAAGGACCCGGGAGTCGTCATCATCGCCGGTGCGGCGGGCGCCGACTACGGGCTGATCGCCAAGGCCATGCAGGAGCAGGGGCTCGCGGTGCCGATCATCGGCCTCAGCCCGATCGTCTCGCCCGATGCCCTGCGGATCGGGGAGGGCGCGTACGCCGCCCTGCCCGGTGTCTACACGGTCGGGTGCGTGGACGAGACCAAGCCGGCGTACTCGGAGCTCCTCGAGGACTACAACGAGGAGTTCACACCGGTCGAGGTGCTGCCCGAGCAGGCGCTGCAGGCGGTGGACGCACTGAACTGGATCGTCGCTGGCCTCGGCGAGACCCAGGGGGAGGGAAGCGACGAGCTGGTGGGCGCCCTCACGTCGCTGCCCGCCGTCGAGTCGGTGGGAGGACGGACCGGTGCGCGGCAGCAGTTCACGACGGAGGACCACGACGCGTACGGCGAGGGCTACCTGGTCCCGTACCAGGTCGTCGACGGCGGGCTCGCCCAGGCCGACCTCGATGTCGACTGACGCTCGACGGAGCGGGAGCACACCGGTGATGCGGCCGGGGGGCGACCCCCGAGACGTTCCCCAGGCGTGGCAGACGCCCGCGCCCCGACGAAGGAGGACCCATGAATGACTGGCTGGTGCTGCTGGTCGGCGCGAGCACGAACGCAGCGATCTACGCCTTGATCGCGTTCTCGCTCGTGCTCGTGTACCGCGGCAGTCGAGTGGTCAACTTCGGAGTCGGGTACCTGGCCGTCTTCGGCGGGATCTTCTTCGCCAACACGGCCGGCTCCGGTTGGCTCGCGCTGCTCCTGGCGCTGGGCGTGACCGCGGCGCTGGGGTTGGCGATGTACGTCCTCGCCGTCCGGCTCGCGGAGAGGGCGGGTTCGACGCACGCCGCGCTCGCGATCGGCACGCTCGGCTTCGGCCTCATCCTCGACTTCCTGGGTGGCGAGTTCTGGGCCAAGCAAGGCTTCAGCTCGGCGCCGCTCGTCTCGGGCGGCCATGAGGTCGGCGGAGTGATGATCAGCAACCAGCGCATCCTCACGGTCGTGCTCGCAGTGGTGGTGTTCGTGCTCCTGCGCGTGCTCATCGACCGCACGATGCCGGGCTGGGCGATGGAGGCGGTCGCCTTCCGGCCCTCGACAGCGGCGATCTACGGGATCAACCCCGTCGTGGTGCTCGCTGGGGTGTGGCTGCTCGCTGGCGCCATCGCCGGGTTGGCGGGGGTGCTGCGCACGCCGACGTCCGCGGTCTCGCTGGGCCTGGCGCTCCCGCTCGCCATCCAGGGGTTCGCCGCTGCGGTGCTCGGCGGCCTCGGCAGCATCCAGGGCGCCGCCATCGGCGCCGTCGTCGTCGCCTTCGCGGATGCCCTGTTCGTCCGCTACGTCAGCTCGGAGTTCGCGAGTCTCTTCGCATTCCTCCTGCTGTTCGTCGTCATCGCCGTGCGGCCGCAGGGAATCATGGGCGCCGGCCGAGAGGTGGTCCGCACATGACCGACATCGATGTCGTGCCGACCCCGGCACCTCCAGGCGCGGCCGGGACCAGCGGGCGCCGCAAGCGGCGGCGCTGGGTCGCCGACCTGGCGCGCCCCTCGGCTGCTGGGGCGTTCGCCGTGGCACTCGGCCTCGTGTTCGCCAACGACGGGTTCTGGCTCACCGTCATCACGTCGTCGGCGATCCTCTACGTGCTCGTCGCCGCCTACAACGTCATCTTCGGGTACGCCGGCCTCTTCAACCTCGCACACGTGGCGATCTACGGCGTGGGTGGCTATGCGAGCGTGGTGATCGAGACCGAGCTGGGGGTCTCGTTCTGGGTCTCGGTGCCGATGGCGATGGGGGTGGCCCTCGTCGCCTCGCTCGTGGTCGCGCTCCCGACGTCCCGCCTGGGCGGAGCCTTCTTCGCGCTCGGGACGCTGGCGTTCGCGATTGCGGCGACCGAGGTCACGACCGGCTGGGACGAGGTGACCGGCGGAGCCAACGGCTACCTCGGCATCGCGCCGCCGATCATCGGCGACACGGTGCTGTTCGCGGGCGAGCTGTCCTTCTACTGGCTGGTGGCCGCCGTCGCCGTCGTGTGTTTCGAGATCTTCTACCGTTTCGGGGAGTCCCGGGTCGCCCGGGAGCTGGTGGCGGTCCGGGAGAGCGTCGTCGCGGCGCAGACCGTGGGGATCGATCCGTGGCGCCGGCGCATGCTCGCTTTCACCATCTCGGGCACGTTCGCCGGGCTGGCGGGCGCTCTGGTGGCTCACCAGATGCTGTTCATCAGCCCCGAGTCGTTCTCGCTCCACATCATGATCAATGTGCTGATCGTGGTGCTCATCGGTGGGGGCGGAACGCGGTTGGGCCCGGTCATCGGCGTCGTCGCCCTGGTCGCCATCCAGGAGGCGGGCGAGCAGCTCGGCGACATGAGCAACCTCATCTTCGGAGCGGCAATCATCCTGATCTTCGCGTTCGCTCCCCGGGGTCTCGTGGGCGTCGGCCGCAGCATCGCGCAGCGGCTGCCATCCGACTCCTGGCCACGCAGGATCGGGGCCAGGCCGGTCCCCTTCGAGGTGGCTGCGCTTCCGGAGTCGGAGGTCGGTGCGGCGTCCCGCCGGCTCGAGGTGGCAGGTGTCGACCTGTCCTTCGCGGGCGTCACAGCGCTGCAGGGGGTCGGGCTCGCCGTCGAGAGCGGCGAGGTCCTCGGGTTGATCGGGCCGAACGGGGCCGGCAAGACCTCGATGGTGAACGTCGTCTCCGGAATGGTGCGGCCGCAGGCTGGTTCTGTCCGCCTCGACGGCGACGAGCTCGTGGGGCTCGCTCCTCACGCGGTCGCTCGGCGCGGTGTGGTTCGCACCTTCCAGAGTGCTCGCATGATTCCCGAGTTCGACCTCATCACCAACGTCGTCCTCGGGCGAGGACAGGCGGCCCGCTCCACGCTCGTCGAGCAGATGCTCGACCTGCCACGCAGTCGTCGGGATGAGGAAGAGGCCTACTACCACGGCCTCGGACTCCTCGAGCTCGTCGGCGTCCGCGAGCACGCCCACCAGACCGCAGGCGACCTCCCGTACGGCGTCGTACGGCGCGCTGAGATCGCACGTGCGCTCGCGGGGGATCCCGCGTTCCTCCTGCTCGACGAACCGGGCGCGGGGTTGAGCAACTACGAGCGTGAGGAGATCGCTGAGGCGATCCGGGCGGCGGTCTCGCGGGGGGTCGGGTGTCTTCTCATCGACCACAACGTCGAGTTCGTGAGCGCCCTGTGCGCGCGCCTGGTGGTCTTCGCGCAGGGCAGGGTGATCGCGGAGGGTGCATCGGCCGAGGTCTTGGCGCAGAGCTCCGTCATCGAGGCATACCTGGGAGGAGCGAGCAGATGATCCTGGACGTGAACGGCGTGCGCGCCGGCTACGGCGGCACCGACGTGCTCCACGGGGTGTCCTTCCGTGTGGGGGAGGGCGAGGCTGTCGGCATCCTCGGTGCGAACGGTGCGGGCAAGACGACCCTGATGCGCGTTGTCTCGGGGCAGCTCTCGCCGCGGGAGGGCACGGTGAGCCTCGGCGGTCGGGCGCTGCGGCGTGCCAGCCCATCGAGAATGGTGCGTAGCGGAGTTGTCCTGGTCGCGGAGGGGCACGAGGTGGTCGGCACCCTCACCGTGCTCGAGAACCTGCGCTTGGGAGCGTTCCGGTTCTGGCCAGGCAAGGACCCGGCGGGTGACGAGCTGCTCGAGGAGGTCTTCGACCTGTTCCCCATCTTGGCGGACCGGCGCCACCAGCTGGCCTCGCTCCTGTCGGGTGGCCAGCAACAGATGCTGGCCATCGGACGCGCACTGATGGCTCGACCCCAGCTGCTCCTGCTGGACGAGCCCTCGCTGGGCCTGGCTCCGATCGTGGTCGAGGAGATCTACGAGCGCCTCGACCGGCTCCGCAGGGAGAAGGGCCTGGCCATGGTCCTGGTCGAGCAGAGCAGCGGCAGGGCGACCGACTTCTGCGACAGGGTCTACGTGGTACGTCTCGGGGAGGTCGTCGCCGAGTCCGCGGCGGCTGGCGCACCCTTGAGCGAGGAGTCACTCAAGGCAGCGTACTTCGGCGGTTGACCGATCAGGTGCCGCGCGGTGCCCCCGCAGCCGCGCGGCACCTGGCGGTGTCAGGCGTCGGGGGAGGTGCGCGACCACATGCGGTCGTTGTCGCGGCGTGACGTCATCGCCGTCAGGTGTGCCGCGCCGTCGACGACGAGAGCATGTCCGCTCACGTAGGACGCCGCAGGCGAGAGGGTGAAGGCCACGACCTCGGCCACCTCTGCCGGATCAGCGACGCGCGCGAGGGGGACCTCCCGCTCTATCTGCTCGCGCAGGTGCGGACGGTCGAGCAGCGGGCCCGTCATCGGAGTGGCCATGTAACCGGGGAGGACGCTGTTGCAGCGGACGCCTCGCGGGCCGTACTCCACGGCGATCGCATCCGCCATGCCGACGATGCCGGCCTTCGACGCGGCGTAAGCCGATCCGCCGGGCTGGGTGAACGTGGCGCTGATGCTCGACACGAGGGTCAACGCACCGTGCGACGCCATGAGGGCAGGCAGGGCCGCCTTCGCGACGTGGTATCCGCCGGTCAGGTTGACGGCGATGGTCTCGTGCCAGATCTCGTCGTCGAGGAGGTGCAGGGGCTGCAACGCGTTGCGGAACACGCCGGCGCAGTGCGCGACTGCATCGAGCCGGCCGTGGCGGTCCAGGGTCTCCTCGACGGCGCTCCTGACCGAGGCGAGGTCCGTGACGTCAGCGACCACGGAGCCGGCGTCGTCGGGGCGAGGGACGCGATCGGTCGCGACGACCGTCGCGCCCCGAGCGCGCAACAGCGCAACGGTGGCGGCACCGAGGCCGCTGGCAGCTCCGGTCACGAGGACGACGTTGTCAGGAGATGGGCTCATAAGACATAATCATTATCACTGATTATCTCTTCCGGAAAGGGAGGCGACGATGCCCCCACAACGCCAGTTGACCGTCGTGACCGGCGCAAGTCGTGGTCTGGGGAGAGCGATCTCGCTCCTGCTTGCCGAACGCGGCCACGACCTGGTGCTGGCGGCGCGCGACGCGGACACCCTCGATGACGTGGTGGGCGCCTGCCGCGAGAGCGGAGTGTCCGTGGAGGGGATCGTGACCGATGTGGGTGACCCCGGGGCCGTCGTGGACCTGCTCGGCAGGGCCGAACGGATGGGTCCGGTGACGGGTCTGGTCAACAACGCGGGGGCGTACGTCTCCGGGCCGATCGAGCAGGTGGAGCTCGACGATTGGCAGAGGCTCGTCGCGGTCAACGCCACGTCCTGTCTTCTCGCCTGTCGCGAGGTGATCGGCCCGATGAAGGCGCGCGGTTACGGACGCATCGTCAACGTGGCGTCGACGACGGGTGTGATCGGGATCCCCGGTGCGGTTGCCTACGCGATGACGAAGGGCGCCGTCGTCGCGTTGACCAAGTGCTTGGCCGTCGAGGTCGCCCGGCGGGGCGTCACGGTGAACGCCGTCGCGCCCGGGATGTTCCGCACCGACATGACCGACGTCTTCCGTTCCTCGGAGAAGGCGGAGGCCTGGTCGCTCGCCCAGTCGCCCACTCGTCGGTGGGGGGAGCCCCACGAGCTGGCCGAAGCGGTCGCCTTCCTGGTGTCCGAGGGTGCCGGGTTCGTGAACGGCCAGGTGGTCGGAGTGGATGGGGGCTGGACGGCGTGACGGGAGCTACCTCGTTGCTGGACCTGGACGAGGAACAGCGCGCGCTGCAGTCCGTCGCGCGGTCCTACGCGCGCGAGAAGCTCGCCTCGACCTACCTGCAGCGGGCGAGGACTGCCGCCTTTCCCTGGGAGGTGCAGCGGCAGCTCGGCGACCTGGGATTCCTCGGGCTGCTGGCCGGACCGGAGTGGGGTGCCGGGGAGGGGCTGGACTACGTCGCGTGCGGCGTCGTCATGGAAGAGCTGGCCTACGCGGACTTCAATGTCGCGAACTGCGTGCTGCCCACCCTCATCATCACCGCGATCCTGCGGGAGCACGGCAGCAAGCAGCAGCGGGAGAAGTGGATGCCGGCACTCGTCGCTGGGGACGCTCTCGTCGCGCTCGCGCTGACCGAGCCCGGCTCGGGCTCCGACGCCGCAGCCATGCGCACGGTCGCGGAGCGCACGGCCGAGGGCTGGGTCCTCCGGGGCGAGAAGACCTCGATCACGGCCATCCCGTACGCCGAGGCCGCGATCGTCTTCGCCCGCACCGCCGGTGGGCCCGCGGGCTCACAGGTCTCGGCGTTCCTCGTCCCGCTCGACCTCGACGGCGTGACGACGGGATCCATCGCCGATCCCGGGTGGCTGCCGGTCGGACGCGGCACGATCTCCTTCGATGACGTGCGCGTTCCGCTGTCGGCATTGGTGGGGGAGGAGGGTGCGGGATTCCGCACCGTGATGAACAACTTCGACTTCACCCGCCCCCTGCTCGCACTGACAGCGATCGGTGCTGCACAGGCGAGTCTCGACGAGACGGTGGGCCACGTTCGCACGCGGCCGGCCTTCGGGAGCACCCTGAGCAGGTTCGAGGGCATCTCCTTCCCCCTCGCGGAGCATGCGACCTGGCTCGAGCTCGCTCGGATGATCTGTTACCGCACGCTCGAGAAGCGTGGTCGCGGCCTCGACCACACCGCAGATGCCGCGATGTGCAAGTGGGTCGGACCGCTGGTGTCGAGCCGCGCCATTCACGACTGCCTGCTCCAGTTCGGCCACTACGGCTACTCCTCGGAGTACCCGCTCGAGCAGCGGCTGCGCGACGTGCTCGCCGTCGAGATCGCCGACGGCACCGCGCAGATCCAGAAAATCGTCATCGCCCGAGAGCTCTTCGGGCGCGACTTCGTTCCCTACCAGACAGGACACCGAACACCATGACCTCAACGCGCGACGAGAACCCCGCAACGAGCAGCGACGCGGCAGACGTGCTGCTCGTGGACGAACCCTCTCCCGGGGTGCGGCGCCTCACCCTCAACCGTCCGGAGCGCCTCAACGCCTTGACACGGGGCCTGGCCAATCGACTCATCGAGGAGCTCGAGCGCGTGCAGGCCGATGACTCCGTGCGTGTCGTCCTCCTGGCCGCCAACGGTCCGTCGTTCTGTGCGGGTGCCGACTTCGACGAGCACTTCCAAGAGGACGGGTTCGACATCGGTCGCACCGACCTGTGGGAGCGGATCGAGACCTTGAGAGTCCCCGTCATCGCCGCTGTCCAGGGTTGGGTCATGACCGGTGGCTTCCTGCTGACCTACTGCTGCGACATCCTGGTCGCGGCCAGCGACACCAAGTTCCGGGACACCCACGCTGCGCTCGGCCTCATCCCGACGGGAGGGGAGAGCCAGCGGATGCCGCGCCGTCTCGGGCCGTTCGTGGCTCGTGACCTGATGCTGACCAGTCGTGCCCTGACTGCCGAGGACGCCCACCGGATCGGTTTCGTCTCCCAGGTGGTGCCCGTCGAGGAGCTGGAGGCGGCCGCGCTCGCAGTCGCCGAGCAGGTGGTGGCCAACTCGCCTCGCGTGGTGGCCATCCTCAAGCAGCTCATCAATCTCGGCACGCAAGCCGACCTGGGTGTCGGCCGCCGCCTCGAGCTGCTGCACAACGACTTCGGCACGGCCAACAACAGTGATGACGCCGACCGACGTGCCCGCATCCAGGCCGTTCGTGACCGGTCCCGAAGCGCTCGTGACCGTGCCTGACGTCGAGGGCACGTCCCGCCAGTCCGCCGCTGATGGGCTTGTCCTGGTCGAGGATCGCGAGGGTGTCAGGCTGCTGACCCTGAACCGTCCTGATCAGATGAACGCGCTCAGCGCTGCTCTCGTGGGGGCGCTGGGGGAGGAGCTGGCTCGGGCCGGCGCGGATCCGGCGGTCCGGGTGGTCCATGTGACGGGCGCCGGCAGGGCTTTCTGCGCGGGGGCCGACCTCATCGAGTCCGAGGTCGTCACGGCTGACAGCGCCGCCTTCCGGGGTCTCCTCCGGCGATGGCGCCGTGTGTTCGACTCGATCGACGCGTGCCCGAAGCCGGTCGTCGCCCTGCTCAACGGACTCACCCTCGCTGGGGGCCTCGAGCTCGCGCTGGCCTGCGACTACATGGTGGCGTCCAGTGCCGCTCGCATCGGCGACGTCCATGCCAACTTCGGGCTCGTGCCCGGTGGAGGCGGCAGTCAGCGTCTGACCGACGCGGTCGGCGCGCGTGCCGCACGGTGGCTGATGTTCTCAGGCGAGATGGTGTCGGCCGACCGGGCACTCGCCCTGGGACTGGTCCAGGAGGTCGTCCCGGCGGACGACTTCCTCGAGGTGTGTTGGGAGAAGGGCGCCACGATGTCGGCGCGGAGCCAGCCCGGGCTCGCCTTCATGAAGCGGCTGAGCCGGCCGTCCATCACCGCCCAGGGCATCGAGCTAGAGATCGAGGGCGCTGCGCACCTCGTCGTCGGACCTGATGCTCGTGAGGGCCTCGCCGCTTTCCGCGAGAAGCGATCACCCCGCTTCCAGGCGGCGGCCGACGACTGACAGATCGCTCCGCAGCGTGGCGGGGCATGCACGTCGCCCCGCCACGCGAGCGCTCCGCCGGTCGGCGTGACATCCAGGGACTGGGGCCACCCGACGCCGGGAGCCACGGCCCATGGAGCTACGAGAGACCGGACGTGGTGCGGGCGGTGCGCTCCCCGGGGTGGGGGGACGAGTGAGCGAGGAACGCCGCACCCGACAGCAGGAAGACCACCGCGCAGGCGGTGAAGAGCACCGCGAAGCCGTGGGGCACGTGATCGAGCACCGCCCCGCCGGCGGGAGGAGCGAGCACCTGGGCGGCAGCGAACACCAGTGTCAGCCCGGTGAAGGCCTCCCCTACGCGCGGGGCTGCGATGGTCGTCGCCAGTATCGTCGGCACGAGGGAGCCCGCGCCACTCATGACCGAGCCGAAGAGGAAGCCGGCTACGACCACGAGGGTCGGGTGCGTCCCGCTCGCGGCCATCACCAGAGCGGCCAGGCAGGCGACGAGCTGATTTCCCCCGAGCACCAGGCCGTGTCCCCAGCGGTCACCGGCACGACCCAGGACGAGGCCGCCGGCGAGCGCGCCCATTCCGAGTGCGAGCCATGCCAGAGACCCGTTCATGCTCGCGCGGCTGGTGGCTCCGGCGATGTACCACGTGGTGAACCACGCCACGCCCAGGCCGAAGAGCGCGTAGCCGAGCGTCATGAGCATGAGACCTCGGAGCGGCGCGCGGGGTGTGGTGACCCCTGCGGGGCGTGGAGACGGCGTGCGGAAGGCGAGGACGCAGCTGGCCGCGCCCAGCGCGGCCTGGCACACCCAGACTGCGCGCCAGCCGCCGGTGACCCCGGAACGGACAGCGACCTCGGCGAGCACGGCCGCGACGATGATGCCTGCTCCGTTGGCGGTGCCGATGATCCCGAGGGTGCGTCCCCGGTTGTCCTCGCTGCTCACCTCGATGGTGGCGGCCGCCCCGGAGATCCATCCGAAGGCACTGGCCACGCCGGTCAGGGCGACGCCAGCAGCGAGGACGGCGAGCTCCTGGGCGGCGGCGGCGATCAGCATTCCGAGGGTGGCGATGAGAAGCCCCCAGGCCACGAGACGCACGTGCGAGGTCCGTCGTGCCAGTCGGGGGATGGCGAGGAGCCCGGCCACGTAGCCGGCGAGGTTGATGCTGGCCAGGAGACCGACCGCTGCGTAGGTCTCGTCCAGCGACTCCCTGATGCCCGGCACCAGCAGCCCGATGCTGAATCGTCCGAAGGAGATGGTCACCGCCATGCCGCAGAAGGCGGTCGCGATGACGCGCGCCCGACGTGTGGCGAGGGTCACTCGTGACTGGCCAAGTCAATGATGGTCATGGTAAACACAGATATCACACATCTAGCCACCGGAGGTCGGTATGGAGACCCTGCAGAAGCCCAGTGTCGAGGAGTTCACCCGCTTCTTCCTCGAGGACTACGAGCCGGCATCGGGGCCGATCGAGGAAACGGATGTCATCCCGCCCGACCTCCTGAAGCGGGCAGCCGACGCCGGCGCCTACCGGCTCACGACTCCCACTGAGTTCGGTGGGTGGAACCTCACGATCGGCGACTACCTCCCGTACCTCGAGGGTGCTGCCCGGGGTCATGGGTCGGGGCGGATGCTGGTGCACCTCACCAATGGCGTCTGGCGCCCACTGGCACGGTTCGGCAACGAGTCGCAGCGCGCTCTCGTGGCCGGCATGGCCTCCGGCGACGTCGTCGTGGCCTTCTGCCTGACCGAGCAGTCGGGCGGCACTGGTCGCGACCTGAAGTCCGTCGCCCGTCGGGATGGTGATGGCTGGCGTCTCACCGGCGAGAAGCACCTCATCACCTTCGCGGACCGCGCCGACCACTTCATCATCGTGGTGGCCACCGATGACGAGCGGGGCAAGGACAGCCTCACCGCGTTCCTCGTGCCGCGGCACACCGACGGCTTCGAGATCGACGCCACGCAGCGCACGATGGGACTCCACGGCACCGGCCACGCGTGGTTGCGGTACAACGACATCTACGTCGCGGACGCGGACCGTCTCGGCGAGGTAGGGCAGGGCCTCGAGGTCGCGCTCAGCTTCCTCGACTACAGCCGGGTGTCGCTCTCGAACTGCATGGTCGGGCTCGCACAGCGCGCTCTCGACGAGGCCGCGGCATTCGCCAAGGAGCGCACGACGTTCGGTCAGCCCATCGCCACGCGCCAGGCCATCCAGACCCACCTCGCCGACATGTACGCCGACGTGAGTGCCGGCCGCGGCCTGGTCCGCCACGCGGCCGCCCTGGCTGATGCCGGCGAGAACTACACCGCCGCAGCATCCACGGCGAAGCTGTTTTGCCTGAACATGGTGGGTCGCGTGACCGATCTCTCGCTCCGCGTGCACGGCGGGTACGGCTACACCACGGACGCGGCGATCGAGCGCATCTACCGCGACGCGCGTGGTTTCTGGTTCGAGGAGGGCACCGCCGAGATCCAGCAGCTGGTCGTCGCTCGCCACGTGCTCGACAGCTGAGTCGTCCCGACCCAGACCGACAACGTAAGGGAGTGCGAAGTGCCGGAGTCCTTCACCTCGATCGCGGATCTCGAGGCCTCCGTCGGTCGGCAGCTGGGTCCGACCCCCTGGCGGATGTTGACCCAGGAAGAGGTCGACGCGTTCGCCGCGCTCACGGGGGACGAGAACTGGATCCACGTGGACCGTGAGCGCGCGGCGCGTGGCCCGTTCGGAGGCACCATCGCTCACGGTTACCTCACGTTGGCGCTGGTGCCGGCGTTCGGGCACCAGCTGTTCAGCCTCGACGACATCGACGCCGTCCGGCTGAACTACGGGCTGGACAAGGTGCGATTCCCGCGACCGGTGCCGACGGGAGCGCGCCTTCGGGCCCGGGCCGAGGTGGTGCGGCTGACGCGGGTTGCTACCGGGCGTCAGCTGACGGTGCGTTACACCCTCGAGATCGAGGGCGAGGCGAAGCCGGCGTGCGTCGCCGACATGGTCACGCTGATCGTCCTGCCCGACGCGTGAGGGGTGTGCCAGGTGGTCACGGGGCCTCCTGATGACAACGACACAGGGCGGCGGGGACATCCCGCCGCCCTGTGTCGTCGGGCGGGAGCCCGGTCAGCGCGGTGCCATCCTGAGCGCCCCGTCCAGACGGATGACGTCTCCGTTGAGGTAGTCGTTGGCCACGATGGCGAGGACGAGATCCGCGAACTCCGCGGCCTCGCCCAGACGTGCGGGGAAGGGCACGCCCGCAGCAAGCCGACCACGGAACTCCTCCGACACCGTGAGGAGCATCGGTGTGAGCAGGATGCCCGGGGCGATCGTCATGACGCGGACACCGTGCTGCGCCAGGTCACGGGCGGCAGGAAGCGTGAGCGCGGCCACGGCACCCTTGCTGGCCGCGTAGGCGGCCTGTCCGACTTGACCGTCGAACGCGGCTGCCGAGGCCGTGTTGATCACCACGCCCCGCTGTCCGCCCATGTCGGGGTCGGTCTGCGCCATCGCGGCTGCTGCGTAGGTGAGCACGTGGAAGGTGCCCAGCAGGTTGACCGCGACGATCTTGGCCAGCAACGCGGGGTCGTGCGGTCCTGACTTGCCGACGAGGCGCGCCGACGGGCCGATGCCTGCGCAGTTGACGGTCGTGCGGAGTGGGAGATCGCCGCCGGCCACCTCCGCGACCGCCCGCTCCACCGCGCGAGGATCGGTGACATCGACGTCATGACGGACGATCCCGTCCTCGGGGAGGGGGTCGGGGGCGCTCGAGGGGAGGTCGAAGACGTGGACCTCCGCGCCGGCACCCTGCAGGGCGGTGGCGGTCGCGGCCCCCAGCCCCGAGGCGCCGCCGGTGACGATCGCTGTGGTGTTCTCCAGCTGCACGTTGTTCTCCTGGTTCAGGGGGTCCAGATGGCGAGGAGTGCCTCGCGGCGCTCGCCGTCGCTGCGGCCGCGCAGGTCGGCGGCACCGAGCTCGGTGACGACGATGTCGACATCGCTGCGCGCCGTCGACGCAGGGGCCGAGAGGCGTTCGACGAGCGTCGAGGTGCTGCCTCGGCGGGTGGATGTGGCGATGATGCTCACGCCGCGGCGCGAGAGGTGGCCGGTGAGGGCGAAGTCGGGGTGACCGCCGAGACCGGAGACCGCGCGTGGTCCGAGGGCCTCGACGTTGACCCCGCCGGTGTGGTCGACCTCGAGCGCGGCGTTGAGCGTGACGACGGGCGCCGGGTCGTCGAGCGCAGTCACGTGGGTCCGCTCGACCCGTCCCACCACGTCACGCCCGTCCGCCCAGTCGTAGAGCGCCTCGGTGCCCCACAGGTAGGCGCCGAACGGGTCGCCCAGCAGCAGGCCACGTTGCTCGAGGGTGAGCACGGCGTCCGTGAGCATCCCCGATCGCACGGAGACCGGCACCTCGATCAGCGCGGCGAGTGCGTCCGCGATGGGACCGGGACCGTACTGCAGGCGGGCGCCCACGGGCACGTACGGCGCCACGTGAGCCGCGATCCGCAGGTGCAGGTCCTCAGGGGGGCGGCGGGGGTTGTCGATCGGCGGACGTGCGGAACGCGCGATGACGGTGCCGCGCTCCCGGGGCACGGATTCGGCCAGTGAAGCGCGGGGGAGTCCCTCGTTCTCGTCCACCAGCACGACGATGTCCGGCAGGTCCAGGAGCGAGCGCATCCAGGAGACCTCGCTTCCCCAGCTCCAGCCGCCGACGACGGGGCGGAGGGCCAGGATCGCCACGTCGGGTCGGAGGGGACCGTGGAGAAGGGCAGGGACCGCCGTCCATCGCTCGGGCACGTAGCGCACGGACCCGTCGGCGACCATTCCCCGCAGAGCGAAGCCGCTCATGACGGTCCGGACATCCGCGAAGGCACTCGGATCGAAGTCGTCCGGGAGGTCGAGGCACCATCCCAGCAGGAGCGAGATGTTGCCGACGTCCCGTGCGACCCTCGTCAGCGGTCCGAGGAGATGGGTCGGAGCGCCGGCGCCGTCCCCGACGACGACGCGCATCCCCGGCCGGACAACGGCGGCGAGCACCTCCTCGGGCGATCCGGTCATGCGTCACCGCCCGAGGTCGTGAGCACCATGCGCACCAAGCCGGCCGGGCGGGCGTCCAAGGTGGCGAAGGCCGCGGCTGCATCGCTCAGGTCCGCGGTGTGGGAGACGGAGCCTCCGAGGTCGATCACTCCGTTCGTGGCCAGGGCCACCACCTCGCGGAGATCTTCGATGCTCGCGCTGAACACGCCCTTGACGCTCAGCTCGCGGGTCTGGACCGCCTGTGCCGGTCCCAGGTCCAGGTGGCCCTCCAGCACGGAGCCGAACACCAGGCCACCTCCCGCGCGGAGCAGGCGCACGGCCTGTGCAGGCGCGTCCGCCGAACCCGAGAACTCGAACACGTGGTCGAAGCTGCCGTACTCCCGTCGCAACCGCGACACGAGGTCGGGGCCGTTGACCTCCGCCTCGTATCCCGCCTCCCGCAGGCGCGCGGCGCTCCGCTCGGTGCCGGTCACGCCCACGAGCCGCGCGCCTGGATGCAGCGCGCGCACGAGCTCGAGCACGTGAGTCCCCACGCCCCCCGCGCCGATGACGCAGACGTGTGGGTTGCCGGCCAGACCCGCGACCTTCACCGCACGGTACGCCGTGGCCACCGCGTCAGCCAGGACTGCGGCCTGGGTCGGCTCGATCCCGGTCACCGGCACCATCCGGTCGGCCGGCCACACGACCTCGTCCGACAGGCCGCCGGGCTCGTGGATACCGAGGACGCGGCCGCGGGGACACAGCTGGTCGAGCCCGAGCGCGCAGGAGTCGCACGCGCCGCACGGGGCCACCGGGTGGAGCACGACCATGTCTCCGACGGCTGGTTCGTGACCTGCTGGGCCGGTGCTGCTGGACGGCGCTGTGGCCATTTCGACGACACGGCCGCACACCTCGTGACCGGGGCGCACGGGATAGGACGAGCCGGGAGGCAGCGGCATGCCGTGCCAGAGATGGAGATCGGTGCCACAGATTCCGCAGGCCAGCACCTGCACCCGGGCCTCGCCGGCGGCCAGGGGCCGATGCGAGAACTCCTCGGTCCGCACCGACAGCTCGCCGGGGGCCACCTCGACGTAGCGACTGGCCATCCGTGGGCCGCGACCTCTATCCATGATCATAATAAGTATGTATCGTAGTCATGAACCGACCGGCCGGGCAAGGCTCGGCGACGGCGCGGTCCCCTGTGTTTACCATGTGCATGTTTCGCCTGGAAGGTGGTGCGGTGTGACGGATTCCGACGTTGACGCGATGCGGCAGCTGGTTCGGAGCTTCGCGGAGCGTGAGGTCGCACCTCGTGTCCGTGACTACGACAACGAGGAGCGGATGCCGCGCGACATCCTCGACGGCATGGCCCGCCTGGACCTCTTCGGTGGCATGGTTCCCGAGGAGTGGGGTGGCAGTGGTCTCGACCATGTGACCTTCAGTGCGTGCATCGAGGAGATCTCGCGCGTGGACCACTGCCTCGGCGTGGTCATGAGCATGCCGTCGGCCCTCGTGGGCGCGGGCCTGCTGAAGTACGGCACGGACGAGCAGCGCAAGCAGTGGCTCGCTCCGCTCGCGCGGGGTGAGATCTTCGGCGGAGCGGGCGTCACCGAGCCGCAGTCGGGCAGCGATGTCGCGGGCATGGAGACCACCTATGTGCGCGACGGTGACGAGTTCGTCATCAACGGGGCGAAGACCTGGATCTCGAACCTCGACGTCGCCTCCTTCTTCGTCACCTTCGCAACGCGCGACCGATCGCAGCGCCACGCCGGAGTCTCGGCCTTCATCATCCCGCGTGACACGCCCGGACTGTCGGTCCACCCCTTCAAGAACAAGCTGGGGTTCCGTCCGATCAGCACCGGCGAGCTCGTCCTCGACAACGTTCGTGTGGGCGCCGATGCCCTGCTGGGCGAGGAGGGCAAGGGCTTCGAGGTGGCGATGACCGCCGTCGAGAAGGGACGTCTTGCCGTCGCCTCCCGTGCGGTCGGCGCCGCGCAGATGTGTCTCGACGCGAGCCTGCGCTACGCCCGTGAGCGGGTCGTGGGCGGGGCCCCGATCGGCACCTACCAGCAGATCCAGAAGAAGATCTCGGACATGGCGACCGAGATCCAGGCGGCGCGGCTCCTCAATGAGCACTGCGCACGCACCCTCGACGCGGGGGAGCGCGGCCGCGTGGAGACGAGCATGGCGAAGATGTACGCCTCCGACGTCTTCCAGCGTGCGGCCACGGAGGCCGTGCAGATCCACGGGGCGTACGGGGTGTCGGACGAGTTCCCGGTCGCCCGCGCCTACCGCGACTCGAAGGTCTTCCAGATCGTCGAGGGGACCAACGAGATCCACCGCAAGGTGATCGCCCGCGAGCTCACGGGCCTCACGTCCAAGGGCGGTCGCTCGTGAGCGTTGCGGCCCTGTCGTTGTACCGCCCGGTCTGGGAGTCGCGCGGCCAGCGTGTCGCCGGACCCGACGAGGACGTCCTGACGCTCGCCGTCGCCGCGGCGCGGCCCTTGGCCGAGCAGCACCCCGTTGCGCGCGTCGTGCTGCTGACGTCCGCACCCGACGTCCTCGAGGGGTTCGGCACCGGCGTCGTCGCGCGTGCCCTCGGGCTCGGCGACGCCGCCCCGGTGGAGCTGCGCATCGGGGGCGCGGACGCTGCGCTGGGCGTGCTGCTCGAAGCCGCTGCTGGGACGCTCGTGGTGGGCGTCGACCTCGCGCCCGGCTCGGCGGCCGCAGGTGCGGCGCTGATGGCCGACGGGGGCGGCATCCTCCTCTCGGAGGCGGGCAGCGTCCACGGCTCGCTGCCGATGCGGGTGCGCCACGCCGGTGCGCAGCTGGCGGCTGTGTACGGCGACGGTCGCGTCGAGCGGGAGCTGGCCACCGCGCCGCTCGTCGAGCGTCTGCGGGGCGAGGGCACGACGTACGTCGTCGGTGCCTCTCCGTCCGAGGCCAAACGGCTCGGTGCCGCGCCACTGCCCGTCCCGACACGAGGACCGGCCGGCGTGTTCTTCGCACTCGCGGCTCTCGGGTCGGGTGACGCCGCGGAGGGCGCCGCTCGTCTGGTCGCGCTCGACGCGGCGAGCGGTCGCGCGGCGGACGTCAGCACAACCTCCGTGGAGGTCCTGCGAGACGAGCGGCCCGGTGTACCCGTGGCGGAGAGGCCGAGCATCACGCAGCCGGTGGAGATCCCGTTCTCCATGCCGGCCTACGCGCGGGCTTTCGAGGCCAAGATCGGCCTGATCGCCGCCACCTGCGAGTGCGGCGCGACGAGCTTCCCGCCCCGACAGCTCTGCCTGGAGTGCGGCGAGACGGAGCGGACGACACCGACGCCGCTGGCCCGCACCGGCGAGGTGTACACGTACGTCAAGGTGCACGTGCCCATCCCGGGCATCGCCGGACCCTACGGGCTGGCGATCGTCTCGGTCGACGACACGACGGTGCGCGTGCTCGCGCAGGTGGCTGATGTCGGTGCCCGTGAGGCGCGGATCGGGGAGCGGGGTCAGCTGGTGCTGCGCCGGGTCGCTGTCCGCGAGGGCGTGCCGGACTACGGCTACGCGTTCCGCAGCGACGTCGACGCAGTCGAGGAGAGGAAGTCAGCATGAGGGATGTCGCTGTCGTCGGCGCCGGCATGGTGCCGTTCGGCGAACGCTTCGACCAGGGGATGAAGGAGCTGCTGCCGGTCACGCTGGCGAATGCGCTCGCCTCGGTGGACAAGGGCATGGAGCGCTCGGAGATCCAGGCTGCATGGTTCGGCCAGCTCCAGACCTCCGACGGACACCCGGCCGGGGTCCTCGCCGATTCGTGCGGCCTGTTGGACATCCCGGTCACGCGGATCGAGAACCAGTGCGCGACCGGCAACGATGCCGTGCGCAACGCCACCCTCGCGATCGCGAGCGGTGCGATCGACGTGGCGCTGGTGATCGGGGCGGACAAGACCCGTGAGACTCCGTCGGTGTCGACCTTCTGGGACTGGATGGGCCTGGCACGCGACCGCGGGTGGGACTACCCGCTGGGTCTGATCGCTCCGGCGAACTTCGCGCTCCACGTGGCGCGCTACATGCACGAGTACGACGTGCGGCCCGAGCATCTCGCGATGGTGGCGGTCAAGAACCATCACAATGCGGTGACCAACCCGATCGCTCACCTGCGCATGGAGGTCACGGTCGAGCAGGTGCTCGCCGCGCCCCGGGTGGTGGGCCCCTTCGGTGTGCTCGACTGCACCCCCCAGAGCGACGGTGCGGCCGCCCTCCTGCTCGCGAGCGCGGAGGTGGCCGACCGCTACACCGACCACCCCGTGTGGGTCCGGGGTGTGGGGCTCGGCCTGGACCGTGTCATGCACGCGCACAAGGCAGACATGACCACCTTCCCCGCCACCACGAAGGCGGCGAAGGCTGCCTACAGCATGGCCGGGATCGGACCGTCCGACATCGATGTCGCCGAGGTGCACGACTGCTTCTCCGGGGTCGAGCTGATGGACTACGAGGATCTCGGCTTCTGTGAACGCGGCGATGCCAAGAAGCTGATCGAGTCCGGCGCGACCAAGATCGGCGGCAGTCTGCCCGTCAATCCGTCCGGCGGTCTCAAGGCCAAGGGGCACCCGCCGGGCGCGACGGGTGTCGCGCAGTGCGTCGAGCTCTTCGAGCAGCTCCGCGGCGAGGCCTGCAACCAGCTGGACTCGCCCCGATGGGGACTCGCGCACAACATCGGCGGTCCTACGGCGGTCTCGGCCGTGACGATCCTGGAGGCTCCCCGTGGTTGATCGACGTTGTGTGGTGGTCACCGGTGCAGGGCAGGGCCTGGGCCGGATGGTCGCCGAGGCGTTCGCGGCGCGAGGTGACGCGGTCGTCGTCGCGGACCTGTCGGCGGAGAGTGCCGAGGGCGTCGCGGCCTCCATCGAGGAGAACGGCGGCACCGCGCTCGCGATCTCCGGGGACGTCGCCGACGAGGCGTCGGTCGCCGAGCTGTTGGAACGGGCCACCGGTGAGCTCGGGCCGCCTGCGGTGTGGGTGAACAACGCCGGGATCAGCCGGGCCGCCATGCTCCACAAGATGGCGGTGGACGACTTCGACCTGGTGCTCCGGGTCCACACGCGCGGCACCTTCCTCGGGATCCGGGCTGCCGCCCAGTCCATGATCGGGGCTGGCAGTGGGGGTTCGATCGTCAACGTCACGTCGTCGGCGGGTTTGCAGGGCACGATCGGCCAGATCAACTACGCCGCAGCCAAGGGCGCCGTCGTCGCGATGACGAAGTCGGCGGCCAAGGAGCTCGCCCGCTACCAGATCCGTGTCAACGCCGTGGCCCCGGTGGCGGCGACGCCGATGACCGCGAAGCTCCGCACCGATGAGAAGCTGAGCGCGAAGTTCCTCGACCAGATCCCGCTCCGCCGCTTCGGTGAGCCGGACGAGGTGACCAGTGCGTTCACCTACCTGGGGGACCCCGTTTCGTCGTACGTCACCGGGCAGGTGCTGTGCGTCGACGGCGGCCTCTACATGGCGAGCTGAGCGGCTGATGGATCTGGAACTGACGCCCGAGGAGCAGGCGTTCCGGGACCGCCTGGAGGCCTGGTTGGCCTCGGTGACCGTGCCGGAGGGCCTGCGCGACTACGGCTCGACGCCGACCGCGGACGACATAGCGGCGGGACGACGCTGGCAGCGGCTCCTCGTCGACGGCGGCTGGGCGGCTCTGTCCTGGCCGACGCCCCACGGAGCGGGCGCCTCGCCCTCGGAGCAGGCGATCTACGCCGAGGCGATGGCCCGCGCCAGACTGCCGCGGCAGCTCAGCTTCGTCAGCATGGAGCTTGCTGGTCCGATCATCATCGCCTTCGGGACGCCCGAGCAGCAGAAGCGCTTCCTCGAGCCGATCCGGCGTGGCGACGAGCTGTGGTGCCAGCTGTTCTCCGAACCTGGCGCGGGCTCGGACCTGGCAGCACTGACGACCCGAGCGCTGCCCTCCGACGGTGGGTGGCGGGTGACCGGGCAGAAGGTGTGGACGAGCGGTGCGCACTACTCGGACCACGGACTCCTCCTGGCCCGCACCGACCGGGACTCCCGCCACCGCGGCATCACCTGCTTTGCGGTACCGATGGACCGTGCGGGCATCACGGTGGCCCCCATCCGGCAGATGGACGGGGAGTCCAAGTTCAACGAGGTGTTCCTCGACGACGTCGAGGTCCACGCGGACGACGTGCTGGGCGAGGTCGGCGGTGGGTGGCAGGTCGCGCTGTCCGTGCTCGGACGCGAGCGCCGGATGCTCGGAGCCGTGGCCATCGGGCTCGGTGCCGCCCTCGCCGAGATCCGGCAGCTGGCCGAGCAGCGAGGTACGGCGGACGCGGTGTTCCGAGCCGCCTGGGCCCGCCAGTGGGGCCAGGTGCAGCTGCTGCGGTGGACGTGGTTCCGGCTGCTGTCCGACCGGGGTGACACAGCGACCGACCCGCGCATGTCCGTGTTGAAGCTGGTCTCGTCCGAAGCCCAGCAGCAGGTGGCGCGCCTTGCCGCGGACACGCTGGGCGCGGACTTCGTCCTCGGACCCGGTGCGGAGCGCTGGCGGCACCTGTTCCTCGCGAGCCACGGCGCCACCATCGCCGGTGGAACGTCGGAGATCCAACGCAACATCCTGGCCGACCGGGTCCTCGCGCTGCCGCGCTGAGACCGGCTGACGAACGAAGGAGGAGCGGCTGTGGGAGCCGTCGACTACTGGTGCAACCTGTTCACCCCCGAGGGGATCAAGCAGACGTTCGAGGACCCGCGTGAGGTGGCGGACGTCGTCAAGTGGTGGGGGCTGTCGTTCACGGGCATGAGCGTGCCCGAGTTCGAGACCCACCTCGACGAGGCCGACGTGGACGTCGTGCTGATCCCGTCGGCGAAGATGGCGTCCTACGAGACGGCGCAGCTCATCTGGGACATCTCCGAGGAGCAGGTCATCGAGGTCGCCGAGGCGCTGCCGGGACGTGTCAAGGGTCTGGTCGGCATCGACCCGCGGTCCGGCATGACGGGAGTCCGGCGTCTGCAGGAGGCTGTCGAGACGGGCCACTTCGTCGGAGCGCACCTGCA
Source organism: Nocardioides zeae (assembly GCF_010686755.1). GTDB lineage: Bacteria > Actinomycetota > Actinomycetes > Propionibacteriales > Nocardioidaceae > Nocardioides > Nocardioides zeae. Next base: position 153,597 of record NZ_JAAGXA010000011.1, read on the forward strand.
CGCCTACGGCTTCGGGATCCCCGTCAACCACCGCCGGCTCTACCCCTTCTACGCCAAGTGCGCCGAGCTCGGCGTTCCTGTTGTGATGCAGGTGGGTCACTCCGCTGAGCGCATGCCGTCGGAGATGGGGCGGCCGATCCACATCGACGACATCGCCCTGGACTTCCCCGAGCTGACCATCGTCGGTGCCCACACGGGTTGGCCGTGGGTCGAGGAGCTGGTCGCTCTCGCGTGGAAGCACCGCAACGTCTACATCGGTACCTCGGCCCACCACCCCAAGTACTGGGACCCCAGCCTGGTGCGCTTCGCCAACTCCCGCGGCAAGGGCAAGGTGCTCTTCGGGTCCGACTACCCGGTGATGGACTATCGCGATGCTCTTGCTGCGATCGCGGATCTACCGCTGCGCGACGACGCCCGGGACCTCGTCGTGAGTGGGGCCGCGCGCCGCGTGTTCGCCCTCGACTGAGGTCGTCGTCGACCCTCGGGCCATCGGTGACTACCATATGTCGAGACAAGGCCGACACGAGTCGGCCGCGCGTCGTCCACGAGAGGCCATCATGGCAAGCATCGCTCGACCGGGACCCGGTCTGAGTCCAGGGTCCATGCGCACCACCCGAGCCCCGAAGACCTCGGAGCGCGTGGCGCGCGAGCTGGTCAACCACATCGTGGAGAACGACCTGGTCGAGGGGACCAAGCTGCCGAACGAGAAGCAGCTGGTGGAGGTCTTCGACGTGGGCCGCACGACGCTGCGCGAGGCGTTGCGCCTCCTCGAGACCCGCGGGGTCATCACCATCCGTCCGGGACCCGGCGGCGGTCCCGTGGTCAGGCGGCCGCGGCCCGACGACCTGCGGGAGAGCCTGACGCTCATCCTGCAGTTCACCGGCGCCTCCCTCACCGACGTGTTCGAGGCGCGTGCGACGCTGGAGCCGATGATCGCGCGCCTCGCGGCGGACCGGCTCACGGACGAACAGCTCGACGAGCTGCAGGCGAGCGTCGTGGAGATGCGCGACCGCAGCGACGAGCACGAGGTGTTCCTGGCGGAGAACGCCCGGTTCCACTCGATCATCGCCGAGGCCACGGGCAGTAGCGTGCTCTGGGTCTTCAACGAGACCCTCAAGTCCATCGCCGACGGCGCTGTCGTCGGCGTGGAGTACACGCCGCGGCGGCGGGTCGCCGTCGCCGCGGCCCACGAGAAGATCGTCGAGGCACTGCGCAGCCGCGACCCGCTGGCGGCGGAGGTCGCCATGCGCGATCACGTCGGCGAGGCCGGCGACTTCTGGAAACGCAAGTATCCCGAGCTGAGCTCGCGCGACATGAGATGGGTGCACTGAGACCACATGCGATTCGCCCTCACCACCGACCAGGACGACCTCCGTCATGCGGCGCTGGAGCTCGTGCGCGAGCGTGCTCCGCTCGCGACGACCCGAGCCCTCACGGATGCAGGGGACCCGCAGGACCCGCAGGTGTGGCGGGACATGGTCGACATGGGTCTCGCTGCCGTCGATCTCCCCGAGGAGCTCGGTGGGACGGGGCTCAGCACGGTCGAGCTCGCCGTCACGATGGAGGTGGCCGGCTCCGAGCTCTACCCGGGTCCGCTCATGAGCACCTCCGGACTGGCGGCCGGGCTCCTCCTCGGCGACGACGAGCCGTCGGGCCGGATGGTGCGACGGTTGGTGTCCGGATCGCCCATGGCGGCAGTCGTGACCGCGTCGCCACAGGCGTGGGACGCGGCGGCCGTGACGACCTCGGCTCGACTCGTCGACGGAACGTGGCGCCTGTCCGGTGCGGCCACGGGCGTCCTCGGTGCCGACATCGCCGAGGTCCTCGTCGTCGCCGCTCGCACGGAGGGCGGAGACGTCGCCGTGTTCGCGGTCGAGCAGGCCGCGGCGCAGATCGTGGTGGAGCCGTCGTTGGACAGCTCGCGCTCGCTCTGCGCCGTGGTTCTCGATTCCTGCAGCGCCATGCTTCTCGTCCGCTCTGCTGAGGACCGACTGCGACGCGCAGGTCTGCGCGCATCGACAGCCCTCGCTGCCGAGTCGGTGGGCGCCGCTCGCGGAGCGCTCGCGTTGACCGTCGGCCACGCCACGACCCGGCAGCAGTTCGGACGGCCGATCGGCGCCTTCCAAGCCGTGCGCCACCGACTGGCCGACGTGCTGAAGCAGGTCGAGCTCGCGACCTCCGCGGTCTACCTCGCGGCCTGCCACGTCGCGGCCGACGACGTCGCTGCCGCGGTGTCGGCGCCGCTCGCGCTCCACACGGCGTCGGACGCTCTGCGCGACGCCTCGGCGGCTGCCGTCCAGCTGCACGGCGGCATGGGTTTCACCTGGGAGAGTGCCTGCCACTGGTTCGTGAGCTGGTCGGAGACGAACCGCTGCCTGCTCGGGACCGACGCCACCCGGTTGGAGACGATGTACGACCAAGCCGCAGCGCTCGCCTGACCGACGACGACGCCCCGCTTTCGACCTGGGAGGTCGAAAGCGGGGCGTCGTCGTCGGTGGTCAGTTCAGTTGCGCATCGCCTCGGCCACAGCGCGGATGGTGGCCTCGGGGTTGCCGCCTCGATACGTCGGGACCGGTTGCACCATGACGTCGTCTGCGCCCGCCTCGGCATAGGCCCGCAGCGCGTCGCGGACCTCAGCGGCGTCGCGCCCGACGACGAGCACCTCGTCCAGCAAGGCGTCGCTCACCGCCGCTACCGCCGCCTCGCGCTGTCGAGCCTCGAAGGCGGCGTTGACCTCCTCGACCTCCTTCTCGAAGCCGACCGAGGCGAAGTAGCGCCCGTACCCGGGGGAGACGACGTACTCGACGAGCTCCTTGCGCACCTCTTCGCGTGCCACCTCCGGGGTGTCGGACACGGAGGCGTAGACGCGTGCGACGAGCTTGACGTCGCGCTCGTCGCGCCCGTGCGCCGCGACTGCCGACGAGAACTGGGCGCGGAAACCGGTGAGCACGCGGGGGGAGAGCCACGTCACGATCAGCCCATCAGCCACCTCGGCGGCCAGGTCGACCATGACCGGTCCCATGCCGCCGATGTAGACGCGCACCTCCGGCGCGGGGCCGGTCGTGAGCTGGAATCCGTGCGAGCGTCGCGTCTTCCCGTCCACATCGGTGCGACCGCCGGCAAGAGCCTGCCTCAACACCTGGATGGTCTCGCGGGTGACCGTCGCCGGCTTGGAGAAGGGGACGCCGTGCCACCGCTCCACGATGACCTGGCCTCCCGCTCCGATCCCGAGGTGGACGGGCCGTCCACCGCCGAGATGGCTGATCGTCGACGCCATCATCGACAGGAGGGCCGGGGTGCGACTGTAGACGGGGATGATCGACGTGCCCACCTCGAGCGGTGTCGTTCGTGCGATGACCGCGCCGAGGGCATCCACGTCGAGACCACCCGTCTCTGCGAGCCAGACCCGTTCGAAACCGCAGTCGACCGCGACGTCGGCGAGTCCCAGCAGCTCATCGGCGTCGTTCAGGTTGGACAGCAGCATGGAAGCGTTGGACAGGGACACGGCAGCTCCGCTCGTGGTTCGTGGGGATCGGATGCGCACCATCCACTCAGGGTGCGCCGGGGCGGGCTCCGGTGTCGTGGCGGAGCCCGCCGGGGAGACGACTCAAGCGGTGGGCGCCGGAGCGAGGTTCTGTCGCAGGACGAACTTCTGGACCTTGCCCGCGGGGGTCCGCGGCAGGCTGTCCACGACCGTGATGTGCTCGGGGTGCTTGTTGCGCGCCAGCCCGCGTTCGGTGAGGTAGGCATCGAGCTCCTCGACGCTCGGTACGTCGGCCGGGCTGCCGGAGGGCACGACGACTGCGCCCACGCGCTCACCCAGCCTCGGGTCCGGAACTCCGATGACCGCAACGTCCTCCACGGACGGGTGGCTGCGCACCTCGTCCTCGACCTCGCCGGCGGAGATGTTGACCCCTCCACGGATGATGAGGTCCTTCACGCGGCCCTCGCACCGGAGGAAGCCGTCCTCGTCGAGATAGCCCAGGTCGCCGGTGCACAGCCATCCGTCGGGCACGGCCGCGGCGGTGAGGTCAGGACGCTCGAAGTAGCCACGGAAGAGCGCGGCGCCCCGCACCTGGATCTCGCCGACGACTCCCGGCTCGGCGTTCTCCCCGTCGAGAGTGCGGATGCGCACCTCCCAGCCGGGGAGGGCGCGACCGTCCGAGCTCACGACCTTCGATGCCGGGTCGCCGGGGCGCACGAGGGTCACCATGCCCGTCTCGCTCATGCCCCACACCGGGCAGATCGCGAGGCCGGGGAGCGCGTCACGGGCGGCGCTGGCGATGCTGGGCGGGATGGGGGCTCCTCCGCAGGCGAAGGCCCGAAGGGTGCTCAGCCGTTGACGCTCCTCCTCCGGCAGCTTGCTGAGGTCGTAGAGGAACGGTGTCGCGCCGAGCGCCCAGGTTGCGCGGTAGCGCTCGATCAGGTCTGCGGCTCGCTGCGGGTCCCACTTGTCCAGGAGCAGGAGCGTCGTGCCGAGCGCGATGGCGAGCCGCACGCCGTACTGCAGCCCGGATGCGTGCGCGAGTGGAGAGGGGGCGAAGAGCACGTCGGTGCCGTCGAGGTCCATCTCCTTCGCGATCGCCTGGAGCGTGCCTCCGACGGTGTTGCGGTGCGTGTGCACCACGAGCTTGGGGGTGCCGGTCGTGCCGGAGGTCGCCATGAAGATGGTGACGTCGTCAGGATCCGGCAATGCGCCGAGGGTCTCTGCGGAGTGGTGGTCCGATGCCGTGCGGAACTCGCCGGACTCGATCGGCCACACGTGGACCAGGGTGTCGACGGCTGCCTGCACCGCCTCGAAGACGTCCGCGTCCGGGCAGGACGGGTGGCTGGGGCTGCACACGATGGCGGCGGCCCGGCTCGTGGTGGCGATGTTCTGCAGCTCGGCGTTGCGGTAGTTCGCGGGTACGGCGAGCGTGATGGCGCCGAGGCGTGTGAGCGCCAGGTGCGTCAGCACGAACTCGTAGCAGTTGGGGAGCTGCACGATCACGGCGTCGGCGGCCGCGAGGCCCTTGGCCTGCCACGCAGCTGCGAGGGCCCCGGCCTCCTTCACGAGGGTCTCGTAGGTCACCTCGCCGTTTCTCGGGCACACGACCGCCACCCGCTCGGGCGGGGCGGCGGTGGCGAGGTCCCAGAGGGTCAGAGGTTCGGCGAGACCGGCGGCTGCCGACCTCTCCAAGAAGTCCTGGGCGACGACCGGGGCTGCACGCATGGGTTCTGCTCCTGGATGTGTGGTCGGCGGGATCGGTCATGAGTGTGCACAGGGCGTCACGACCCGCGTCGAGTGCCTGTTCCGAGGATCGGCACTGGGTCTCCCGGGCGAGGCCGCGTTGCCGCAGGCTCGTCGAGACGTGGGAGACCGGGCCGGCGAAGTCGCAGCCGGGTGGTGACATGCACAACAATCAAACGTTACTGTAATCATGATTTCGAGCGCTACCCCAGAACTGGCGGTGGCGCTGATCCGGCAGAGACCACAGCAGCTGGTCCGACGAGAGGTGTTCGATGTCAACGCAGGAACTCGCAGGTCAGGTGGCCTTCATCTCGGGTGCAGCACGGGGTCAGGGACGATCCCACGCGGTCCGACTCGCCCGGGCGGGGGTCAAGATCATCGGGTTCGATCTGTGTCAGCAGATCGACACGGTTCCGTTCGACATGACCACCGGCGAGGACTTCGAGGAGACCGAGCGTCTCGTCAAGGACGTGGGCGGCGAGATGATCGCTGTGCGCGCCGACGTGCGCGACCAGGGCGAGGTCGACGCTGCGTTCCAGGCAGGTCTGGACCGTTTCGGCAAGGTGGACATCGTGCTCGCGAACGCCGGCATCATGCACGACTACCAGCGGACGTGGCGGCTCGACGAAGAAGGTTTCCGCAACGTCATCGATGTCAACGTCACCGGCGTCTGGCACACCGTCAAGGCTGCGGTGCCCCACATGATCGAGCGCGGCGAGGGCGGGGCGATCGTCATGACGGGGTCGGCGGCGTCGGTCACCGGCATCCCCAACCTGTCGGGCTACGTGGCCTCGAAGCACGCCGTGCTCGGTCTCATGCGCACGCTGGCCAAGGAGGTGGGGCGCTACCAGATCCGCGTCAACGCCGTGATGCCCGGGAACTGCAACACGCCGATGTTCGACAACGAAGGCATCCGCCGCCTCTACGTCCCGGACGCCGAGAACCCCGACCAGAAGACGTTCCTGGACCGCGCCGCGACGATGTCGCCGATGCGCAACCCCTACGTGGACCCGGAGGACGTGTCGGAGGCGATCGCCTACCTGGTGTCCCCCGCGGGGCGCTACGTCACGGGAGTCGCCATGTCCATCGACGGGGGCACCGCCACGCCGTGACGTCCTCGCTGGGCCCGGTGCAGTGCGCGCCGGGCCCAGATCCTGGGATGCGCGACGTCGAGCGTCGCCCGCTTGTTACCGGTGAGTCATAATCCTTGACATGCTCGACGGTCACGCCCTCCTCGCCCGCTCCCGCGTCGTACGCTCCGCGGCCCGCAACGCCTGGGCCGTGTCGTGGCTCGGGCCCGGTGTCGAGCAGCCTCGGCCCCATCCCAGCGAGGTCGTGCACGACGCGCCCCACGCGCAGCTGCGCCGGTTCGCCTCGTCGACCCCGACGACCGGTCGCCCCGTGCTCCTCGTGCCCCCGTTGGCCGTGCCTGCGACGTGCTGGGACCTCCGACCGGGGCAGAGCCTGGCGGCGCACCTGGCGGAGGGGGACGGGCAGCGGGACCGGGCCGCGCGGCCGACGTACGTCGTCGACTACGGCGACATCACCTTCGCCGACCGCCAGCTCGGCTTCGAGGACTTCGCGTGCCGCATCGTCCCCGACGCCGTACGGCGCGTGTCGGCGCTCCACGGCGGTGCGCCGGTGCACCTCGTGGGTTGGTCGCTCGGCGGCACCATCTCGCTGCTGGCCGGGGCGGCGCAGCCCGAGCTGCCGATCGCGTCGATCACGGCGCTGGGCACGCCGATCGACTACGGGCTCAACGCGTCGGCCCGTCCGCTCCGGTGGCTGGACGAGCGTCTCGGCTCGCGCGTCATGACCGCCCCGACCGCGCTGCTGGGCGGTGTGCCCGCGCCCCTGGTGCAGCTCGTCTACCGCGGGCTCGCGCCGACCCGCGAGCTGAAGAAGCCCTGGTTCCTGCTGACGAACCTCGCCGACACGGAGACCCTCGCTCGCAGCGAGGCCATCGACCAGTTCATGGCGGCCATGCCCGGCTACCCCGGGCGGCTCTACCACCAGATGCACACCCGGCTCATCGTGCGGCGGGAGCTCGCGACCGGCACGGTGCACCTCGGCCGCGGCGTCGTCGTCGAGCTCGACCGGATCGTCGCGCCCGTGACGCTCGTCGGCTCCACCACCGATGCCGTCGCGTCGGCCGCGGCCGTCGAGGCGGGCACGCGCTCGTTCCCGTCGGCGGCGACGATGCGGTACGTCGAGGTGTCCGGCTTCAGCCACCTGGGCCTGGTCGCGGGGAGCGCCGCACGCCACCACACGTGGCCGGCCGTCGTCGCCCAGCTGGAGGCGGCCGACGACTGACGCCGGTCCCGCCCCGGGGCCGCCTCAGGCCAGGCGCGCGGGGAAGCCGCCGGTCGCCACGGGACCCCAGCGGGTCGGGGTGATCCGGATGAGCGACTTGCCCTGGTCGAGCATCGCCTGGCGGTACTCGTCCCAGTCGGGGTGCTCGCCCGCGATGTTGCGGAAGTACTCGACGAACGCGTCGAGCGCCTCGGGCACGTCCAGCACCTCGGCGTCGCCGTCGACCTGCACCCAGGGGCCGTCCCAGTCGTCGGAGAGCACGACGACGCTGGCACGGGCACGGCGGCGGACGTTCGTCGTCTTCGCGCGCTCGGGGTAGGTGGCGATGAGGATCGAGCCGTCGTCGCCCAGGCCCCCCGTGACGGGCGACGCCTGCGGCGTACCGTCGGCGCGCTCCGTCAGCAGCACCATCCGGTGCCGGGGGCGCACGAAGTCGAGCAGCTCGTCGCGCTCGACGCGGTCGGACGTGGCGATGGTGCGGGCCATGGTCTCCTCCTGCCGGTGGGGTCGCCCCGATCCTGCCAGCGGGGCGGTCAGTGCCCCAGCCAGGGACGCGCCCAGATCGGCCCGCCCTCGTTGCCGGGGTCGCCGGCGTCCCGACGGCTCAGCGCCTCGATGCGGGAGCTGAGGTCGCGCACCTCGTCGAGCACGAGGTGCGCGCCCCAGACGCGGTCGCTGCGCTTCGGGGTGAGGGGCGCGACGACGTCACCGCGGCGCAGCCGGTCGAGGAGCGCGTCCGTCGCGGCGGCGTCGAGGCCGAGGCGGCCGCCGAGGGCGGGGGTGGTGATGATCGGCTCGGCCATGAGCACCCGCAGCGCGGCGGAGTCGGGCGTGCCGGGCTCGGGGTGCCCGAGCGCCTCGGCCCAGTCGTCGTGCACCAGCTGCAGGTTGGTGACCGTGCGGCGCGCCTCGTGGGTCGCCCACATGGTCGCGGAGGCGAGCAGGCCGATGATGGTCGCCGCGTTGCCGGTGCGGTAGTCGCCCAGCGCGTCGAAGTAGCGCTCGCGGTGCGCCGTCAGCCCCGACGCGATCGGCACGGTGAGGCGACGGGTCACCTCGCGCCGTCGCAGCACCGCGTGGATGAGCGTGCGGCCGATGCGTCCGTTGCCGTCCACGAAGGGGTGGATCGACTCGAACTGCGCATGGACGATCGCCGCCTGGGCGAGCGGCAGCACGTCGTCACGGTTGGCGAACGCCACGAGATCGGCGAGGTAGGGCTCGACCGTCTCCGGGGGAGGCGGGACGAAGAGGGCGTTGCGCGGGGAGTAGTCGGAGCCGCCGATCCAGTTCTGCCGGGTGCGCACCTGACCGGCGCCGGGCCCGAGATCCGGGTGCTGGCGGAACAGGGCGTGGTGGCCGCCGAGGATCGCCTCCAGCGTCAGTCGCCCCGACGCCCCGGTCGTGGTGATGATCCCGGCGAGCGCCTCCGTCGCCGCCGCCATCGACACCGCGGACGCGTTCGCCCGTTGACCGGCCAGTGCCCGACCGTAGTCGGACAGGCTCGCCTCGATGTTCTCGATCTTGCTCGACGCGATCGACTCGGTGCGCAGCAGCAGCTGGTTGAGCGCGCCGAGGCTGCGGCCGTGCACCTGGTCGAGCCGCACGAGCCCGTCGCCGGCCTGCGCGAGGTGGGTGCGCAGCGCGCGCGAGGGCTCGTAGGTGACCTCGGCGATCCGTGGCGGCAGCCGCACGTCGATCGAGCGCACCGCGCGGTCCGCGCGCGGACCGCGCCCCGACGACGAGCGCCACGGCCGGCGCTCGGTGGCGTGGGCCGGCCAGTCGGTGGCGGTGTCCGTCGGGGCGCCGGTCGGGGTCACGGGGTCGATCCTCCCACCTCGGTACGACGCGGGGGAGCCCTCAGGTCCGCAGCGCCGCCAGCGCCCGGTCGCGCAGCACCGGCGGGAAGGCGGCCAGCTGCTCCTCGACGTCCATGCCGAGGTCCTGCGCCTCGGCGAACAGCTCCCCGGCCATCGCCGGGTCGGGCGCGGTGCCCTCGCCGGTCAGCACCATCACGCCGGCGGTGAAGGCGGCGCCGGCGTGACCGCGCTCGGCGGCCCGCACGTAGAGCTCGAGGGCTCGCGCCGCGTCGAGCGGCACCCCGCGCCCGGTGGCGTGGCTGGCGGCCAGGTTGTAGAGCGCCCGCGGGTGGTCCTTCGCCGCGGCCGCCTGCAGGTGGCGCAGCGACCGCGCCTCGTCGACGGGCACACCCTGTCCCGTGCCGAACAGCACCGAGAGCTCGAAGTCCCCGGCCGCGTGCCCGCGGGCGGCTGCCGCCTCGTGGTCCGCGACGGCCCCCGCGACGTCCTGGACGAAGCCGAAGCCGTTGAACCGCATCCACCCGCGCAGGAGGTGCGCCGTGCCGTCGGGGTCGTCCTGCACCAGCGCGTCGACCCGCGTCGCGGCCTCGGCGGCGAGCCCGTCGAGGCGCTCGAAGTAGGCGTGCTGGAGCCAGATGACCGCCGCCTCGCGGGAGCCGGCCGCGTCCGCGCGGCGGTAGGCCTCGAGCATCACGTCGAACGCGTCCGACGGGAGCAGACCGACGAGGTGGTCGGACCGCGCGAACGCACCGCGGAGACCGTTGCCGGCGGCCAGCAGCCGCTCCGCGCTGCTGCCGGGGTCGTCGAGCGCGTCGCGCGCCTCGTCGTACGGCGGGCTGCCGGACCGGCGCGCGGGGTCGGGGGCGGGCTGTGGGCGGTGGTCGGACATGGCCGTCACCCTGACCCTCGTGGCGCGCGCGAAACCTCCGGGCCCCGTCTCAGACGCCCGACGCGGCGCGCTCCAGGATCGGGTCCAGGTCGAGGCCCGCGGGCAGCGTGCCGAAGGCGTGGCCCCAGTCGCCGGCCAGGCGCGTGGCGCAGAACGCGTCGGCGACGGCGGTGGGTGCGTGCCGCACCAGCTGGCTGCCCTGGAACACGAGCGCGAGCTGCTCCACGACGCGCCGGGCCCGCAGCTCGATGTCGTCGAACGAGGTCAGCTCCTTCTTCAGGCGGGCCAGCGCCTCGTCGTACCGTCGGTCGGCCCCGACCGCCAGCTCCGCCTCCGCGAAGAACGCATCGACCGTGTGCGGCTCGCGCGCCATCGCGCGCAGGGCGTCGAGCGCGGCGACGTTGCCGGAGCCCTCCCAGATGGAGAGCAACGGCAGCTCGCGGTAGATCCGCGCGAGGTCGAAGTCCTCGACGTAGCCGTTGCCGCCCAGGCACTCGAGCGCCTCGCCCGCGGCCATCGGCGCGCGCTTGCACACGGCGTACTTGGTGACCGCCAGCGCGAGCCGGCGCAGGGCGGACTCGCCCTCGTCGCCCCGTACGGCGCGGTCGTTCGCCCCCGCGAGCCGCAGCATCGCCGTGGTCGCGGCCTCGGACTCGATCGTCAGGTCGGCCAGGACGTTGCGCATGAGCGGCTGGTCGAGGAGCGCCTTGCCGAACGCCCGGCGGTGCCGGGCGTGGTTGGTCGCCAGCACGAGCGCGGTGCGCATGCCGCTCGCCGAGCCGATCACGCAGTCGAGGCGGGTCATGTTGACCATCTCGACGATGGTGCGCACGCCTGCGCCCTCCTCGCCGACGAGCCAGCCGGTGGCGTGGTCGTACTCGATCTCGCTCGACGCGTTCGACCGGTTGCCGAGCTTGTCCTTGAGGCGCATGAAGCGGATCGGGTTGCGCTCGCCGCCGGGGAGCACCCGGGGGAGCGCGAAGCAGGAGAGCCCGCCCGGCGCCTGGGCGAGGGTGAGGAACAGGTCCGACATCGGGGCCGAGGTGAACCACTTGTGCCCGACCACCTCGTAGGTGCCGTCGGGCCGCGGCGTCGCCGTGGTCGTGTTGGCCCGCACGTCGGAGCCGCCCTGCTTCTCCGTCATCGACATGCCGGCGACGAGGCCGCGCTTGGTGGCGGGGTCGCGCAGCCCGGGGTCGTACTCCCGGCTCGTCAGCAGCGGCTCGAACCGCGCGGCGAGCTCGGGGGCGTGGCGGAGGGCCGGCACCGCGGCGTACGTCATCGAGACCGGGCAGCCGTGGCCGGCGTCGACCGACCAGACCATGAACTTCGCGGCGCGCGCCACGTGGGCGCCCGGACGGTCGTCGGCCCACGGCGCCGCGTGCACGCCGTGGGTCACGGCGGTCTCCATGAGCCGGTGGTACGCCGGCACGTACTCGACCTCGTCGACCCGGTGCCCGTAGCGGTCGTGCGTGTGGAGCCGCGGCGGCACACGCTCGGCAAGACGACCCCACTCCCGGGCCTCGGCGGTGCCGGCGAGACGGCCGAGGTCGTGGATCTCGTCGAGTGCCCAGCCGGCGCCCTCGCGCTCGACGCCCTCGAGGAGGGCGGGGTCGTGCGCGGTGTCGTGGCCCTCGAGGGGCGGTGCCTGGTTGAGCACCTCGTGCGTCGTGGTCATGGCTGCTCCTCGGGTCGCCGGATGCACCCGATATTACGCATTCATCAACGATTGTGTCGAGATACGTAATGCAGCACGATGGCGCCCGTGGTCGACCTCCCCCTCCTCAGTGCTCGCTCGGTGGCGGTGAGCGTGCTGCTCGGTGCCCACCCCGCGCGCCTGACCGCCGCTCAGCTCGTCGCCACGGGCGAGCACGTGGGGGTGCCGGCGGCCACCATGCGGGTCGCCCTGACCCGGGCCGTCGCCGCTGGGGACCTCGTGCGCGAGGAGGGCGCCTACGTGCTCGGCGAGCGCCACGTCGCCCGACGCCTGCGGCAGGACGAGGCGGTGGCCGACAGCGAGCGCGAGTGGGACGGCGCCTGGGAGACCGCTGTCGTCGTGGGCGGGGGCCGGCCGGGGTCGCTCCGGGCCGCGCTGCGGGACGAGCTGCAGGGGCTGCGGCTCGCCGAGCTGCGCGAGGGCGTGTGGATGCGCCCCGCGAACCTGACCCGCCCCGGGCCGGTCGCCGAACCCGACCTGCTCGAGACCCTGACCAGCCGGCCCGACGACCCGGGCCGGCTCGTCGCGCGCCTGTGGGACCTCGCGGCCTGGGCGGCGCAGGGGGACGAGCTCGCGGCGTACGTCGCCGACGCGCCCACCCCCGCGCACCGCCTCGCCGGCGCGGCGGCCCTCGTGCGCCACATCGGCACCGATCCGCTCCTGCCGCCCGCGCTCCGCCCGACCGGTTGGCCGGGGGAGCGGCTGCGGGCCGTCTACGCGGCGTACGCCGCCGAGCTCGCCGCCCGCGCCGCGGGGTGAGGGGTCACCCGAGCCCTACCCGAGGTGGTCGGGGCGCTCCCACTGCTCGCCGAGGACGTGCTGGGCCAGGAACGCGATGACCGTCTCGTACCAGACGACGGCGTGCTGCGGCTTCAACACCCAGTGGTTCTCGTCGGGGAAGTAGAGGTAGCGGTGCGGCATGACGCCGTGCTCGTCGGCGTGGTGCTGCGCGAGCTCGGCCCACAGGCGGTTGCCCTCGCCGATCGGCACCCGGTAGTCGCGGTCGCCGTGGATGACGAGCAAGGGCGTCGAGATGCGGTCGACGAACTGGTGCGGCGAGTTCGCGGCCAGCCCGGCGTCGTCGAAGATCTCGTCCCAGTAGTAGGCCCCGTCGGTCGTGCCGCGGAACTGGTCCAGTGCCCACAGGCTGGCGTGGGTGACGATCGCGCGGAAGCGGTCGGTGTGGCCGGCGACCCAGTTCGCCATGTAGCCGCCGAAGGACCCGCCCATCGCGGCCGTGCGCCCCTCGTCGATCTCCGGGCGGGCGACGACCGCGTCGGTGATCGCCATGAGGTCGGTGTAGGGCGCACCACCCCAGGCGTTCCACCCGCGCGCGATGAACTCCAGGCCGTAGCCCGTGGAGAGCGCCGGGTCGGGGAGCAGCACCGCGTAGCCGCGCGCCACCAGCAGCTGGGCGCACCACCGCCAGCTCCACGCGTTCCAGCTGTTGAGCGGCCCGCCGTGGATCCACAGGAGCAGCGGCGCCGGCGACTCCGGCGAGGCGTCGGGCGGGGTGAGGAGCCACCCGCGGACCCGGGACCCGTCCTCCGCCACGGTCTCCACGTCGGTCATGGCGCCGACGGGGGCGGGCGGCGGCGCGGGCGTGGCGAGCTCGGTGACGGTGCCGTCGGCCTCGACGCGGACCGGGTGGGGCGCGACCTGCCAGCTCGAGCGGAGCGCGACCACGGACCCGTCGGGGCCGACGTGGGCCTGGGTGTAGGCGTGGTCGTCGGTGGTGAGCGCCGTGACGTCGCCACCGTCGAGCGGCACGCGAAAGATCCGGCCGCGGCCGTCGTCGTCGGCGACGACGACGAGGGAGCGGTCGTCGGGGGCGAAGGCGACCTCGGTGGGCCAGCGGTCCCAGCCGACCGCCACCTCGCGCGCCTCGGTGCCGTCGATGCGCGAGATCCACAGGTGCTGGTCGGCGGGGCCGGCCGGCGTCGAGAAGGCGGAGCGCACGTAGGCCACCCAGGCGCCGTCGTGGCTCACCGTCGGGTTCTCGACGTACGTCGAGAGCTCGTCCACCAGCGTCGTGTGGGCGCCCGTGGCCACGTCGATCGCCACCAGGGCGAAGCGATCGCCCCGTCCCTGGCGGCGCCGGAACGCGGCGACGAGCGTGCGGCCGTCGGGGGACAGCGCCGTTCCCGCCGTGTCGGCGCTGCGGCCCGGGTGGGGCGTCAGGTCGGCGGGGCGGGGCAGGTGGGCCGGGTACGGCGCGGGGGAGTCCTCGGCGTCCGGTGCGCCCCGTTCGGTCGTGGCGGTCTCGGACGCCAGTGCCGCGAGGTCGAGGGCGAGCAGGTGCGGCTCGTCGGGCCCGAGGTCGTGGTCCCAGACCCGCACGGGGTAGTGCTCGTGGAGGATCGCCGCGACCTTCCGCTTCGCCCGCTCCTCACGCAGGCGGGCATCATCCTCGAAGGTGGCCGCCGACGGCAGGAGGTCGGCCGCGAGCACGACGGTCTCGGTGTTGCGGGCCGTGGCGGCGATGCCGGCCACGCCGCCCGCGAGGGCGGTGACGGGGCGCGCCTCGCCGCCGGCCGCGTCGACCGCCCAGAGCTGGGGGACCGGCTTGCCGTCCCGCTCCGGACCATCGCCCCCCGTGCGGGAGGACGTGAACAGGAGCGTGCCGCCCCCGGTGAAGGCCGCCCCCGACTCGCCGGCTGCACTCCGGGTGAGGCGTCGCGGTGTGCCGCCGCCCGCGGCGTCCACCTCCCACAGCGCACGCTCGTAGCCCGTGCCGTCGGCGTCGAGCGTCGCCACCGTCAGCACGACGCGGTCGCCGTCCGCGGAGCGCGTCAGCGACTCCACGCGGGGGAGCGCGACGTAGTCGGCCAGGTCGGTGAACGGCGAGCCCGCCGGAATCAGCGCGGCGGAGTCGTGGGAGTCGTGGGCGTGGTCCGAGAAAGTCACGCCTCGCACGTTAGCCACGCCCACCGACAGTCGGCAGCGGCCCGGTGGTCACGATGGGGACACGACTGCTCCTGGGCCTGCGCGGGGCCTCGGGGCGCGGCGTGGGCCATGCTGGGGGCGTGCCCGATCTCCTCGACCGCGTCCTGGGCGACGTCGTCACGCGCCAACCGGCGCTCGACCCCCGCCTCGTGGCGCTGACCGCGGGGCTCGCCCTGGTGCTCGTCGGCTACCGCCCGCTCTGGCGTCGCGCACGGCACCTCGTCACGATCGTGCACGAGGGCGGGCACGGCGTCGCCGCCCTCCTGAGCGGTCGACGGCTGGCGGGGATCAGGCTGCACTCCGACACGTCCGGCCTCACGGTGTCGCGCGGGCGGCCCCGTGGTCCGGGGATGGTCGCGACCGCGTTCGGCGGCTACGTCGCGCCGACCTTGTTGGGGCTGGTGGCCGCGGTCGTCGTCTCGCGGGGGTACGCCGTGGCGGGACTGTGGACGGCGCTCCTGCTGCTCGCCCTGCTGCTGCTCCAGATCCGCAACTTCTTCGGTCTCTGGGCGGTGCTCGTCGCCGGCCTCGCGATCTTCGCCGTCACCTGGTGGGCGAGCGGTCCCGTGCAGGTCGCGGCGGCGTACGTCGCCACGTGGTTCCTGCTCCTGGGCGCACCACGCCCGGTGCTCGAGCTGCAGCAGCAGCGCTGCCAGGGGCGTGCGCCGCACTCCGACGCCGACATGCTGGGACGGCTGACACCGTTCCCGGGGGGCTTCTGGGTGGCGGTGTTCCTGGCCGTCACCGCGGGTGGTGCGCTGGTCGGCGCGCTGCTGCTGTGGGCCGCGGCTGACACGTGAGGTTGAGTCGCGTGCCTACCGTCGCTCCATGAGTGAGGACCAGCTGCAGCCCCAGGACACGCTCGACGACCGTGGTGTCGACGACATCCTCGACGAGGGCTTCTCGCCGCCGGAGCGCCTGCGGGGATCCAACCTGAAGGACGTCACCGCCGCCGGTGAGCTCGAGGGCGAGACGATCGACGAGCGCGTGGCCCAGGAGGAGCCGGACGTCTGGGACGGCCTCCAGGAGGAGCTCGACGCCGACGTCGTCGACGGACCCGTGGGCGGCGAGGTGGGAGCCGAGCGCACCGGTCGCCTCGTGGCGAGCGACGACGGTGCAGGCAACACGCGGGAGGACGACCGCTTCGCCCAGGACGGCGGGATCGACGGCGCGGGCGCCAGCGCCGAGGAGGCCGCCATGCACACCATCGAGGACGACCCGCAGGTCTGACGCAGGTCCCGTCGGGGACCTGCCCGAACGACGAACGCCGCGTGCCCCCACCGGGAGCACGCGGCGTCGTCGCCCGCTCGACCGTCCGACGTCAGTAGCGCTGGGCCACCGCGTCGAGCGTGTACCGCACGTCGTCGTCGACGGGCTCACCACCGCACGCCCGCGCCGTGTCCTGGTTGCAGACGAGGCGCGACGAGGCGTTGGCGAACGAGACGTAGACGTTCCGCACCTGGCCGGGCTGGAACGCCAGGTACTGCGTCGTCGTGCCCGTCTTGAGGCTGATCGCGCCCCGCTTGACCGTGCCGTTCGTGTACTGCACCACGACGAACGCGCCGGGGGACGTCGCCACCGCGGGCGTCGAGAAGCGCAGGCGCAGCCGGTAACGCTCTCCCGGTGCCGAGAAGCTCGGCTGGAAGCGGACCGTGTACGTCGTCTGCTGGGGCACGCTGAAGCGACGGCTGACCGGCGTCGTGCTCTTCGAGACCGCGTAGCCCGCGTTCACCGGGGCCCCGGTGTAGCTCGAGCCCTCGTCGTAGAAGGCCGCGGGGACCTGGTTGGCGGCAGCGAAGCCGGCGAGCTCACGACCGAACTCCGTGCGGGCGCCGGAGGCGTCGCGCAGGCCGTTGAGCACGGTGCGCAGCGCGTAGAGCGAGTGCTGGCCGGGGCTGCTCGTCGCCGAGGCCCGCTCCCACACGCTGCGGGCGATGTTGGCGCCGAAGCGCTCCTCCAGGTACTCGAAGAAGATCCAGTTGCCGTAGGCGTTGCCGGTCTCGTCGTCGAACTCGTCGAGGGGGACGAGCGGGCGGGCCAGCTGGCCGTCGCCCAGGTACTGCCGGTTGTCGTTGACGGCGGAGGCCCAGACCTCCTCCATCCAGGTGGCCGTCGCCTCGTAGAGCCACGCGTCCTCGAACGCGTCGTAGCCGAACTGGATCGCGTGGAAGATCTCGTGGACCGCGGTCACCCGCAGGTTGTCGAGGGGCGTCGCGGACTCGAACTCGGCGTAGTCGTTGTCCAGCACGCAGTAGGACGTCGCACGGTAGTCCGACCCTGGGACGAACGCCTCCGGGGCGCAGTACCCGTACACCCCCTGGCTGCCGAGATCGGTCAGGTAGATGTCGAGGTTGGCGTTGCCACCGCGCGTGCCGTCGGACGGCGCGGCGCGGTAGCCGCGGCTGTTGACGAGGTAGCCGTAGGCGTTCTTCGCCACCTGCGCGGTCTGCGAGGCCCAGGCGGAGGTCGCACCGATCTCCTCGTTCTGCGCCCGGTCGACGTAGTGCACGCAGATGCCGCCGGTGCAGCCCGACTTGACCGTGGAACCGGCCGGGTAACCGTCGCCGCCGGGCTCGTTGGGGCCGTCGGCCGGCCGCGCCAGCAGACGGTCCGCGGACTCACGGTCGGCGCCGCGCAGCTTGGGCTTGGCGATCATGAGGTCGCGCAGGGCCAGGGTGGGCGACTCGGGCGTGCCCTCAGCCGTGATCGCGGGCCCGTCACCGGCGAGGAGGATCTCCGCGCGCTCGAGGGCCTGCTGCGCCTGCTCGGGCGTGATGTCGGCGGGATCGGCCGGCAGCGCGAGCGGCGGCGGCGGGTCGGTCGGGTCGTCGAGAGCGACGACTGCGGCGGGGGACGGGGCCTCCGCCCGGGCGGCGCCGCCGGGGAGCAGCGTCGCCCCCAGCAGGACGGCGACAGCGGCCACTCCGACGGGCCGCGCGAGATAACGCATAGGGATCCTCCCCCAGGGACGTGCGTCCGCCCGGTGCGGACAGGCGACACCCTAGGGGTCCGCGGTGACAGTCCGCTGGCGTCCGCCGGAACCCGTCGCGGTTCTCCACAGGTCCCTCCCGCGGGGGTGGTCGGGTAGGTAGCGGCTGTCCTAGATTGTGCGCGGTTGCCGACGCGATCGGGCGTGTCGGCCCGGGCTCGGTGGAGGACCGTATGCAACGCCGTGGGGGCACGTTGGTCGGACTCGTCGTCGGTACGTCGCTGCTCGTGGCGTGCTCGGACGCGGGGGGCGAGGCGGAGGGGCCGCCGTCCTCGACGCCGTCTTCTTCGTCGTCGGTTTCTTCGGGGCCGGGTGGTGGCGAGAGCTCGTCGGCGCCGGTGGTGCCGGTGTTGCCGGAGGCGGCGCGGGGTGATGACGACGCGGCCGCCGTGGCGTTCGTGGAGCACTGGGTGGAGCTGGTGAACTACGCGCTGGTCACCGGGGATACGGCTCCTGCACGGCAGTCAGCTCCGGGGTGCTCGACCTGCGAAGCCGTTCTCGATGACATCGAGTCCACCTTTGGTCAGCAGGAGCCTGGCCAGTGGGAGCTGCTGACCTCGCAGCCGTTCGCGCCCCAGGGGGAGGACCAGGCCACGACCGATCGCGTCGTGGTGGCCGAGATCAATACGAATGAGGATCGCGAGGGTGCGACCGGAGAGCTCACGTGCGGTCTCGTCCAGTCCGGCGGCGGGTGGGCCGTCGCTTGGCTCGACGCCGAGGAGCTCTGATGCGGTCGTGGATCGCGGTGCTTGCCCTCGCGATGACGGCGTGCGCGACGGTCACTGCCTCGTACGGGGCACCGTCCCTTCCAACCCATCCGACGAGGTCGATCGACCGGGCCGTCCAGGTGTCGGCTGACGACGATGACGTGGTTGGCACGCGGGCGTCTGAGCGGTCGTTCCGGGCCGGGGCCCAGCGTGGACGAACCAGCAGCGTCGATTACGGCCAAAGCCGGCGCATCACCGCCCCCAGCCCTGGCCGCAGTCAGGCGCAGGTCATGGCTGCGCGGCAGGCCTACGTCGACAGCTCCATCTGCCTCCCCACCGCCATCGCCGGCCTCGCCCTCGGCAACATCTGCGCCGGACGCATCGCCTGCAACGAGACCGACCTCGGCGGCTACCTGCAGAACCCCTACCTCGCCACCGGAGCCGGACGCCCCACCGACT
>NZ_JAAGXA010000012.1:0-46474 GCF_010686755.1 Nocardioides zeae
GCTCGGGCTGGTCGGGCTGGTCGGACCCGGCGGGCGGGGCCCACGGATCGCCCGAGGGCGCCTCGGCCCGGGGCTCGGCCCGCGGGGCCGGGGCGCTCGCGCCGTCGGAGTCGGTGGCCGGGGGCTGCGCGGGGCGCGGCGGGGTGGTGCCGCCCGACGCGCCCGGGTCCACGATCGCCTCGATGCGCCAGTCGAACCCGAAGGTGCGGACCGTCGCCTCCTGCACGACCTCGATGCTGCCGCCGGACTCGAACGACGAGCGGGCTCCGGCGTTGGCGAACCCGAGCGTCAGGACGCCGTCGGAGAACGCCACGACCTGGGCGTTCTTCGACAGGTGGATCCAGGTGACCCTCCTCATCGACTTCGTGGCCTCGACGACCTCGGGCCACAACCGGCGTACGTCGGCGAGCGTCATGCCACCCGACGACGAACCCGCGCCGGACGGGGCCGGCTCCGGAGCGGCAGGCGCCGGCGCCGGGGCGGCCGGGGACGGGGCGGCCGGGGACGGGGCGGCCGGGGCCACTGGGGTCGCCTGGGCGCCGCCGGGCACGACCGCGGTGGGCCACCCGTCGTCGGTGGTCGGGGCGTCGGCGTACGCCTGCTCGCCGGGACGCTCGCCCGGCCGGTCCGCGGGCGAGCCGGCGGGTGCGGCCGACTCGGTGCGCTCCGGCTCCGCCGGTCGGGGAGACGGCTGGCCGCCGTCGCGCTCCCCGGGGCGGTCGCCGGGACGGTCGCCCGTGGGCGCCCGGGGAGGCACCGGCGGCGGCTGGTCGGCGACGGGACGCGGGTCGCGGCGCTCGGCCGGGCGCTCGGGTGCCGGGCGCCTCGGCCGGGCGCTCGGGTGCCGGGCGCTCGGGTGCCGGGGGCGCGGCAGGGGCCGCGGGCTGGGCCGGCAGCGCGTCCGCGAGCCGCGGGCGCACGGTGCGCGGGGGGGCGGGGGCAGGGGCGGGGACGCCGTCGGCCTCGGCCGCGATCGCGGCACCGCCGGGCATCGCCATCCGCCGCTCGATGCGGTCGAGGCGCGCCATGACGCCATCGCTGGTGGAGTCGGCCGCGGGCAGCAGGACGCGGGCGCAGATGAGCTCGAGGAGCAGCCGGGGCGCGGTGGCCCCGCGCATCTCGGTGAGCCCCGCGGCGACGAGATCGGCGGCGCGGCTCAGCTCGGACGCCCCGAACCGGGCCGCCTGGGCGCTGAGGCGCTCGCCCTGGTCCTCCGCGACCTCGAGCAGGCCGGTCGCCGGGGCGTCGGGGACCGCGGCGATGATGACGAGGTCGCGCAGGCGGCGCAGCAGGTCCTCGGTGAAGCGCCGCGGGTCCTGGCCGACCTCGATGACCTTGTCGACGACGCCGAAGACGCCGGAGCCGTCACCGGCGGCGAAGGCGTCGATGACCTCGTCGAGCAGCGTGTCGGGGGTGTAGCCCAGCAGTCCGGTGGCCAGCGCGTGGGTCACACCGTCGGCTCCCGAGCCACCGATGAGCTGGTCGAGCACGGAGAGCGTGTCGCGGGCCGAGCCGGCGCCGGCCCGCACCACGAGCGGCACCGCCGCGGGCTCGATCGGCACGCCCTCGCGGTCGCACAGCTCCTGCAGGTAGCCCGACAGCAGCTTCGGCGGGATGAGGCGGAACGGGTAGTGGTGGGTGCGCGACCGGATCGTCGGGATGACCTTGTCGGGCTCGGTCGTCGCGAAGATGAACCGGAGGTGGGGCGGCGGCTCCTCCACCAGCTTGAGCAGCGCGTTGAAGCCCTGCGTCGTCACCATGTGGGCCTCGTCGATGACGTAGACCTTGTAGCGGCTGTGGACGGGCGCGAAGAACGCCTTCTCCCGCAGGTCGCGGGCGTCGTCCACGCCACCGTGGGAGGCGGCGTCGATCTCGATGACGTCGATGGAGCCCGGGCCGCCGCGCGCGAGGTCGCGGCACGAGCGGCACTCGCCGCAGGGGTCGGCGATCGGCGCCTGCTCGCAGTTGAGGGCGCGCGCCAGGATGCGGGCGCTCGTCGTCTTGCCGCAGCCACGAGGGCCGGAGAACAGGTAGGCGTGGTTGACCCGGTTGCTCGCCAGGGCGGCGCGCAGCGGCTCGGTGACGTGGTCCTGGCCGATGACCTCGGCGAACGTCTCCGGGCGGTAGCGCCGGTAAAGAGCGAGGGGGGAGTCCACGAGAGGCACCCTAACGAGAGGCGCTGACAAACCTCGACCGCAGCGGTCGGGGGACGAAAAGGCCCCCCGTGCACCCGGCAGAGCTCACTTACCCTTGCTGCCTTCCGGCCCTGGGGGAATTGGGCGAGGTGCCGCCACACGGGGGGTTGGCAGCGAGTGTAGGCGACCCCCCGAGCGAGCGACAACGCGACCACTCCGGACGGCGGAGCGCGGCGGACCGCGCCGTACGGCGGGTGCGTGCGCGCGCACCGGATTTCACCGGTCTCAGGGGAACCAGTACGCTCCTCGGCGGAGGTATCGCCTAGTGGCCTATGGCGCACGGCTGGAATCCGTGTTGGGTTAACGCCCTCGGGGGTTCGAATCCCCCTACCTCCGCCAAATGAGACACGTTCGAACCCTCGCCGAGCATCAGCCCGGCGGGGGTTCTTGCGTCTCCCCCCTCCCCGGTGGCCGAGCCTGTCCTGGCCCTGCCCGTGGGACTCACAGCGGCCCCGTCTCCCAGGACGGCGCCCACGGGCGCGGTGAAGGCCGCGGTGGCCGCCACACGCGCCGACGTGGCCGGGGTTGGCCTCTCCCCCGGCGCGCCCTCGCCCTCGGCGTCGGCTCGGAAGTCGAGGTCGAACGGTCCGAAGACAGCGGAGTTGAGCAGCTCTCGCGCTTCCTCACCCACCGAGGCGTAGAGCCGGTCGGCGTGGGTTAGGAGCGCGATGACCTGCTCCAGACGGGCGAACACCTCGTCGCTGGTGGTCTGTGCGTTGGCGATCAAGCGCTTGGCGTCAGCGATCTCCGCTTCCACCTGCGTCTGACGCTGCTTCAGCACCTCGACCGACACGGCATCGATCATGAAGGCGTCAAGCAGCTTCTGGCGGTGGCGCTCGAGCTCGGCGAGACGGCGGCGTTGGTCGACGATCAGGCGGCTGCGCGACTCAGCAGAGCGATGCAGGTCGCCACGCGCGCGCTTGCTGAACGCCTCGATCTGGTCATCGGAGAACCGGACGACGCTCCACCTGCGCTCGATCGCTTCCTCGACCTCGATCACCGACAGGTACGGCAGGTCGCACTGCGTGCGGCTCGTGTGCCGGGCGATGCAGTAGAAGTAGTCGTACTCCTCCGACTTCCCCTTGGCGGGAGCGAACCCCATCCGTGAGCCACACCGCGCGCAGCGCAGCGCGCCCTTGAGGTAGTGCTGGTGCCTCCAGGACCGGTCCCCCGCGATCCGCCGCGTGGCGAGGATGTCTTGAACACGCTGCCAGGTGACGTCGTCGACCAGCGGTTCGTGCGCACCGGCGTACATCGCCCCGTTGAACAGAACGAACCCCTTGTAGTAGGGGTTCGTCAGCAGTCGGTGGAGCTGGCCGTTGTTGATCGGCTTACCGACGATCTTGCGAGTGGTGCGTGACTTGAAGCCCCGCTCCTCCAGCTCTTTGCGCAGCGATCCGATGGAGTGCTCGCCGGTCGCGTACTGCTCGAACGCCCACTGCACGTGGTGGGCGCGGTCGGGATCGATGCGCACGGTCCGTACCTCGATGCCTTCGACGCGCTCGATCACGTTGAGGTAGCCGAGGGGGCGACTCCGGGTGTCCCGCCGCGGCGGGCCTTCTCGGCCATCCCCTTCTTCGCCTCGAACGAGAGGTTCTTCGAGTAGTGCTCCGCGATCGCGGCCATGATGCCATGCAGCAGCGAGCCGGACGGCGTGTCGTCGATCTGCTCGCTCGCGGAGACCAACGTGGTCCCTGAGAGGTGGAAGATTGTGGCGATCTCGGCATCGTCGATGCGCGAGCGCGCCAACCGGTCCAGCCTCGTTGCTGGTGCGATCGGCGTAGCTGTCGAGTTCCTCGTCGGTCGCGACAAGGAGGCAGCAGAGACGGAGCGGATTAGGTCCGCAATGAAGGAACTGACCACAGAATTTCGCGACGCCGTCATTGAGGGATTCGCCAACTCGCCGGAGGGTATGCGAGGCGTGGCTACTGACCAGACGCTAGACAAGCTCGCAGCTAACGCACTGACGCTTCGGTTGGGCGATGATCAGCTGGCCGGCGAGCTCTAGGCCGAAATTCGCGATCAGGCCATCGGCGCCGAGCGGTGCGGCGGCCGCTTAGCGGCAGCTCCTGATGGGTCTTGTCGATACTAAGAGAAAAACCAAGAATCAGACCGCTCGACGTCAGGGAACTGCCCGGCAGCAGTCTGTTCCAGAGACTCGGGAACTTCGCCTTCCCAGTCATCCTGGAGAACAATTCCCAAGTGTAGGCGACGAGGTGCTCGCCTACGGTTACAGGGTAAACCGGCTCAGTGTTCCGCTGGAGCAGCATGCTCGATGGCAGCGTCTCGGCGAAAGTCACCATTTCGGAGATTCGAATCATTGCAGATAGATTATTGAGCTGTTTTTTGACCATACTGTCTACTTCTTACCAGAATTAAGCCCTAGTAACGCGACCGGTTCAAGATGCCAGAAAGAGGTCCGACACCGTTCTTCTTGTTGTACGGGATTGCTCCATCGTCGTCACGAACTACGACAATGTCACCCCATTCATTGATGCCGACGTGGACCTTCTTCTTCTGGTCTCGTTCACCAATGATCCCAGAGTAGAAATCTGTTTGCATAGTCCCGGTGTCACGACCAAAGCAGAAGCCGTATTTCTCCCATCGCGGGATACGATCGACTATCTCGATATTGCCATTCTTGCCACGGTAAATCTCAGTTGCGCCAACAAGCTCGGGATCATCGCCGACCATCGCAATTACGCCGCCACGTATGACGAGCAGGTCATCTGTGCCATTACCACTTCCATAGAGCACATGCGTGTCATCACGACAGGCAATGTATGGCCAAACTCCCCTCTCCCCCGTGACCCTTCGCTCGACGAACCCATCTGCGTCTCGGTTTGTTAACTTCGCCATCGTGCATCACCTTTTCAGTGAATTAATCATCGGCGAGTTGGACCAAGTAGTCTCTCACAAATTGGGCATCACCGTCCTCCGCACTGACGTCGTGCTGCACCCATACCGCTTCGCCAGTTGCTTCCATCCCCACCCTTTCGGACAGGTCGTGACCGGCGTCGGTGAACTCGTCGAACAACAACCGGTAGCCGAGCTCGGGGTCCTCGCGGTGACGGTCGAAGATCGCGTTCGCGGGGTAGGCCTCCCGAGTTCGCTGTCGGTGACGGATGGCGTCGCCGGCCGCGGTTCATCTAAGGATGAACCGCGTGGGCGTTGCGAAGAAAGGTGACGATCACCTCGAGCGCGGCCCGCACTTCTGGATCCCGAACAGATGACGGCTCGAGAGGGTCGCCCGCCGACGCGATGATGAGGTCGGCTGCGGCACGAATGGGTCGCGACTCCCGGACCCGGCAGACATGCCCCGCGGCCACCACCAAGAGGTACGGACCGCCGCGCGGATCGTCTATGACCTCGAGCAGGCTTGGGTCTCTGAGGACGACCGGTCCCGCGACGCCGACCGCGGTTGATAGCGGGGGCACCACACGAAATCCTCCTGCTGTCGCCCTCCGGACGAGCGAGTGGTCGCCGGACATCTTGTCGCCGCCGTGGTGGAGTGCGCAGTGGAAGCTGAACCCTGGGCGGCCGTCGGAGCGCGCCGCATGCCAGTACGGATGCCTCCACGAGAGGGTGGAGCCCGCGTCCCCCCGCAGTACCGCGGAGGGCGCAGGAAAGACGCTCGGTGCACTTCGGAGATTGTGGTGGGAGCGGACCAGATCCGGCCCGCCGTTCTCCGCTAGGTGCGCCAAGGCATCAAAGTCCCATAGAAGCATCTCTTTAGTGCCGCAGAGGACCTGCATCCACGTGTCCGCCGAGTCCTTATGCACGGACGTGGGCCCATCACGGTACTTTCCCAGCACGACGAAACAGTCCAAGAACTGCCCGTCCCTAATTTGGTCAGTCCCCAGCAGCAGACCTAGCTCCCTCGCCCAGTTGCGCACTTCGGCGAATACTCGCGCGTCGAAGGACTGAACGGAGTTCACAACCAGGCACCATTCGCCCGAGTCTCCGATTCTCGCGTCAATTCTGTCGATGAAGCTGGCGAGTCCGGAGTCCTCGGGTCGAGGCAGGAACGCCTCGACCTCTGGAAGCATGCTCGTTCCCTGGAACAGCTTCCAGTCACCTCGGCGGGCGTGAGGCGCCCCCTGCGCCACCGCCGTGGCGCCCGAGACCAGCGCACTCCACAACTGCTCTGGACTCGCAACGAGCGGCACGTCTCGGCGCGAGAAAAAGGAAGCCGAGTCGCTCATCGGCTGCTCGTCCGGAAGTAAGTCAACGACGAGCTCTCCCGCTCGACTGCGCCCTCGTCGACCATCAGTCTCCGCAATGCAGCGAAGTCATCAAAGTAGAGCGCCAGCAGACTGTTCAGCTCTGGCTCGCCGATCCCCTCTTCCGGCACGAGCGTTGCCGCCAATGCTGCAAGCTCGCTCCGCGCGTGCCGATCCTTCGGCAATGAACCCAGGCGTCCCAGGGTGAACTTGTTCGCAAGTCGCGATCCAGGCTCCAGCCTGGAGTCCAACCCGTGCGAGCGAGCCAATTGCGAGGCAAGCGCGTCCGCGAATCCCAACGTGGCGCGCACGCCTCCCTGGCCGAGGTCGAGCAAGCCCGCTGACTGGAGTCGCGACACATCCTTGACGACGGTCCGGACCGGAACCCCTAGCCGTTCAGCAAGGGCATCGAGGGTGATCCCCGGATCCTGCGAAGCGACGAACAGCACCTGCAGCCTCTGCGGTCGAGACAGAGCATGAAGCACCTCGGCCGCTCTTAGGCACTCGTGGACCATCTTGCCTCCCTTTCACCGGACGATCTCGAACGTGGTCTCGGCAGACCGCTCGATACGACGAGCCACCGCAAGCAACTCCTCTCGACGCACGCCATCGATGCCTCGCAGCAGCTCTTTGAGTTCATCGATCCCGAAGTGCCGCGGCGGATCTGCCAGCCCATGAAGCCCTCCGGCGAAGCTCAGCGCACTGCTCGCGTCGAGCCACGAACGTTGGAGGATGATTCGGGCCACCCCTCTCGCGCGCTCAAGCCGCGGAACCGGCACCTTGTCGACCGTGCTCTCCGACAGAACCTCTCGCACCAGCCCGCGAAGTCGGTCAACGTCACCCGGACCCACTTCGGCCACGACCACGAGCACACCGTCCAGCAACTCAAGGCGGCAGTCCCAAACGTAGGTCATCGCCAGTTGTTCACGCGAGCGTTCTGCAGCCAATGAGCCGTAGGGCCCCAAATATGCAGCGTTCCACAACATGAGCGTCGCCATCTCACCGAACCGCGTACTGCCCAGATCCAGACGACATTGGTAGTGCAGAAGCTCCCCCGTCGCGCCCTCGCTGCGTTCACGACACACGCCGGGCGAAAACCCACCGTCGGCCGACTTCCGCGATGGTTCGATCGACCACCGTTCCGGATCATTGGAGGCGTCGCTCGCCGTCACCGCAGCGAGTTGGCATGGCTCCATCGGGCGGCCCACTGGGTCGTGTGCCTGCACCAAGTGGCGTGTCGTCACGACTCCACCGCATCCCAGCCACGCTGCTAGACGCGCGTGTTGTCGAACATCCATGCGTTTGACCAGGTGCGGCCACTCGTGCGGTTCGACAACCCCGTCACACGCAGATGCGCAGCCGCTCTCGACAAGTTCCACGATGTCATCGAGGGCGCTCGGACAAGCGACGTCGACGTCGATATCCAAAGCCGCGGCGCGGTCGTGCCCAGCCACCGTCACATTCACGCCACGCGGTGCGCACGCCGCGCGAAGTCGGGCATGGCACCGTCTGAGCCAGACGGTCGCCAGCTCGCGATCGTGCGCTGGCCCCGGGGCGAAGTGGAGACGAGCGCGCGTGCGACCGGGGCTCGTGACCTCCACGCCGACAAGTCGGGCCATGATGCTTCACTCACCCGCCTGCGACACTGTCGCCGAGCCGGTCGAAGAACTCATCGGCCTCGCGAACGCTCGGCATCCAGCTCGGTACGCCGTAACCCCGCACGCCGAAAGCCCCGTTCAACGCGCTCGCACGTGCGACGTAGTCCATGCTCCTTGCCCCGCTCGACAGCGGACCCGCCACACGCGACGCCGCGCTCATCTTCCAGACCTGTGCGAGCTGGGCGACGGAGGGCGGCCTGCTGTCCTTTCTCCTAGCCAGGAGAACACCCAACCCCCTCGTGGCCGGGCCAAGTCTCGCACCAGTCCAAACCACTTCTAGGGGCCCACCCGTCGCCCGGGCGACGGACGAGAGCGTGTGCGCGATGCTGACGCCTGCGGGGTCGGTCGCCAGGGGCACGGCCCAGCAGCGCAGCGAGCCGCGGACGGCTTTTCCGCGCCAATCACCCTCCGCCCTTCCTGGGCGGCCATCGAGATCTCGCCGCGCGACGTACCCGGTCAGATCCTCGACCAGACCACGGCAACGATCCCGGGCCTCTCGCACGTGTTGCCGTCCGACGCAGAGCGACAAGGCAACCCCGCCTTCAGTCATTCGCGCCGCGTGGGAGACCACGCTCGCAACATCGGGTGTCCGCGCCGAAGCATGCGACTCTAACGACAGGAACTCGTCGACGATGGCACCGACAGACCATTGCCCCGGGCGCGGCGTCGCACCTCGTGCCTCGAGCCCGATCGCTGCAAAGCAACTTCTCACGGTGGTCGCGTCGATGGACTGACAACGGTCGCGCACCGCGTGGATGATCCGACGCAGGGAGGGCACAAGGTCACGCCATTCGAAGCAGTAATGCCCGATGACGGCGTGGGGGTGCGTCTCACCCCAGTGCACACCAGGCGGCGCGTACGGCGAAGTAAACATCAGGTGCTCCACAAGGTGGGTGAGGCCGTGGACTGGCGGCTCTTCGTCGCCGTATCCGAAGTTGACAGCGACGCAAACCGACACGAGGTCAGCGTCATACGGGTAAGCTTCAACGCTCAGCAGCAAATTCGCCGCCACCCCCGTCCGCCCCAGCGGGAGGCCCCGGCCGACTGATCAGCGCGATACCAGCGGTGGCAAGAGCAACCGTGACAACACCGGCCACCAGAAGAAGGGCCGCCGGGTGGTCTACCGCAATGAGACCCGCCGCCCCATAACCGACGACGAAGCAGCTGTTGACGACAGCACCCACTGCGGCGTGTGCCCGCCCGAGCGCACCATCCGGTACCCGGGTCTGCACCGTTGCCCGGAGCAGGATCGACGTCAGAACACTCCCGACACCAGCCAGTGCGGCGAGGACGACCACGAGGGGGAGCGAGGAGGTCGACCCCCACAAGCCGAGCGAAGCGCCGAGCAGAAGCATCCCGGCTGGAACGAACCGGTGCGGCGGATCCATGTCGACCTTGGACGCCACTACGCCCGCCAGGAGGGCACCGAGGCCCCACGAAGACACGACGAACCCGACCTCCGCTGGACTCCCCCGGAGCACGTCGAGCACGAAGAAAACCAACACGACGTTGACCATGGACGTGACGACGACGGACGCTGCAACTAAGGCCACCACGGCAAGCAGTGTCCTGTCGGCGTAGAGGTGACGGAACCCCGCGAGTGCGCCCTCACGGGCGCTCTGCGAGGCGCGTGTGGGGCTCTGTCGCGGGAGCAACGCAGCGACGAGGACCAACGACAGCGTGCACGCGCCGGCGTAGAACGCCAGGGCGTGGGCGGTGCTGGACACGGAGACGAGAAGGCCCCCCAGCGGTGGCCCTCCAAGTGTGGCACTGCTCCGAGCAAGCTCCAGCGCGGCGTTGGCACGGCTGGCACCGACCCCCGACGCGAGGTCAGGGAGCAGCGCATAGACGACAGGAATCGAGACAGCCTGACAGGACGCCACGACGAGGAGTCCGACTAGCAGTAATATCTCGTGCGAGGCGAAAGCCATGGCCAGAAGCGCAACAACCTGGAGCGAGAGCGCCGTTGACAACGTTCGCGGCGGCGCGAACCGGTCCGCGATTATTCCCGCGAGCGGTGCCAGGAAGATGAAGGGGAGCAACTGCGCGAGCAGCATCGAGGCGACCAGCGAACCCCTACCCGTGCCGGCGAACTCAAGCAGGAGCGCAACACTGGCCACCTCGTCGCCAGCAGCAGCGACCAGGAAGGCCACCCACAGCGCCGCCGGCCGCACGCGCGCCCGACGGCCAGAAGAGATCATGCCGCGCCCACCATCACGTAGTCGCCAGCGCCGCCAATCATCCGGATCTCGCCGAACCCGGCACGCCGCAGGGAGGCTGCCAGGTCCTCCGGCTGCCATACTCGGCGCAGCTGAGTCTCTATCTCTCCCTTCCGCCACTCCGCATCGGCGATCGGTGCCAGCGAGTCGGCGCGGCGACGGACCTGCACGTGCTGACCGCACCGACACCTCGCTCGAGCCTCGAACACCCTCACCTGAAACCCTCGTCTGGGTCCGGAGTCGAGAGTGAGAGTGTGCCGGAGCGACATCGACATGCTCCCGTGATCCTCGCATCGACCAGAAGCACTCAGCGCCACCACTCCCCCGGGTTCCAGGTGCGAGCGGAAGCTGCGCAATGCCTCGCTCGCCGCATCGTCATCGGCGATCAGGCTGAAGCTGTTCAGAGGGCAGTACATCGACGCGTAGCTCCGCAGGCCGGGGGACAACGGTGCGAATTCTCCGAGGTGAACCGGGGCATCCAGACCACGCTCCACCAGCCCCGCTCGACACGCATCGACCATCTCGCTCGAGAGATCGATGCCCTCGACCTTGATCCCGTCTTGCACCAGTTCGATGAGGAGACGGCCATAACCGCAACCCAGCTCCAAGGCCGGCATCGCGGCCACATCGGCGTACGCGCTGAGGACGACCCGGCGGAAGATTCGATCCTCACCGAACTGTCGGCCAGAGGTCTGCTGAACGAAGACATCGCCCAGCAGGCCGCTGTAGAAAGAGTTCACGGACGCTGTGCTCAATAGAGCACTCCTTTGGTGGACGGCTGTGTTGAGGAGTACGTGTGCGCACTCTCGATGTGGGCCGCGTAGGCACTCACGGTTCCTTCGACCACCCCAAACAGTTCATCAGCCTCGTCACGGCTGACCGTTCCTGACTCCGCGATGACGGAAACCGGCAGGTTCGCGTGATCCGCCTCCGTGTCGTCGACCTCGTGATCTCGGAAGCCCTGGAGCACCTCCCCCGGCACCCCGTGCACGTGGTGCAAGCAATCGAGCAAGTCGCGACCACCCTGGAGGTCAAGTCCCGGGGGGAACTGGCTGACCTCTGGTAGCACGAGACTCGCGGCGAACTGATTGACGCCACGACGCGCGTGATACGCGAAGAGCTTCGAGTAGTTCTGAGTCTCAGCAGTACCGCGCTCCGCACGGATGACCTCGACCGGCACGGGCCCCTTGGCCAACCCACCGAGTAGCATCTCCCCGTGGTCCGCCTCGACCCGGTAGAAGTCGGACAGGAGCGCGTGCTGCCGCTCAGTCATCTGGTGATCAAGAACCGCAGAACCCGTCCACGACGCCGACCGGACGACATGGAACGTCTCGATCAACAAGCCGATGGCCAACTCGGGATCTGGCGGTCCGGTGACCAGCCTTTTCAGAACCATCGACTTCCTCACGACGTCGGCGATGAGCCGACGGTATGACGCCACCAGGCGCCAGCCGATGTACTCCGCGTCGAACTGATCCACCTGAGCGTTTCGCGATTCCACCAGCAGGCCGTTCTCCAGGAGGTAGCGCCCAGCCGCGATCGCGCCACCCGGGAACAGGCGGTCAACCGCAGCCCAGAACGAGTCTGCGTCGCGGGTTCCACCGAAGAGCGTGTCCAAGTGGTCCTGCGTTAGCTGCGCCCGAACTTGCACGGTGTGAGAGAAGATCCTGTTGCGCAGCTTGAGGAACGACTTCCCCTCAAGGGTCGACACACTGTCGTCCGTCGTCAGATGCGGTGACAGCAGCCGAAACGCCGCATCCGTCGTCATACTTTCACCCCGATCCTTCCCTGGTTCGAAATTCGTGAGAAGAAGGGTCGAGGTGTCGGCCCCGAGAAGTACTCGTCCACCGCAGCGGTCGGACCGCTTAGTTTCCCGTAGTCATCGATGATCAGGATCCCCCCGGGCCTGAGTCGGGGATAGAGGACCGTGAGCTCCGCCATCGTCGACTCGTAGAAGTCGGTATCGAGCCGTAGGACGGCGATCTCATGGGGTGACTTCGAGGTCAGCTCGTCCTCGACGAAACCTTGGACGGTGTACAGGTTTTCCTCCAACGCACCGCAGGCGAGCATCTTGTTCCGCACATCGACGACACCCGCGCCCCTCATGAAGCAATCGGACACCTCAGCCGGCCGGTAGGAGGCGCCAGGCGCCAGCGTCAAACCGTCTTTGTCGTGTCGCGTCGGCTTCCATGACCACTCGTACGTGTCGTAGAGCCAGAACTCACGAGAGTGGGCTTCACGTCCCGCGGCAAGCGCCATGAGCATGGAGCTACCGCCGCGCCACACGCCGCACTCGGCGAACGCACCGGGAATCCCCGCCCGGACCACGTGCTGCACAGCCGACCAGGTGGCGAACATCGCCGGTGGCGAGGACAGCGTGTCGCCCCGAACCGTGCGGGCGGCCGCAGTGAAATCCGCGTCAGCGTCCAGGTCCGGATAGATACCAACCACCTCAGGCAACTCAGCATGGATGTCCCGGAGTGGTTCGACGTCGCCGATCACGCCGAACTCCCGAAGCTTGTCGAGAGCTGCATCAGACGAACGGTCGCGCTCAACCGCGCCCGTCCTGCCGCTTGCAACATCGCCGATCAACCCGACGACGCTGTGACCGATTCTCAAGGAACAACGAGGCTGGTCGACGTGACCGACGCGATATCCGTCAGACGTGCGAAGCAGATAGGTCCCGACAGCGAGATCCATCATTCTCTCCTACACTCGCTCGATGGCGCCGAATTGATACAGGATGGTGGAGATCGCCCTGACCTCTGCGGCTGAATCACACGCGAGACCGAGATCGCGGGGAACGTCTTCGATAAGTTGCGGACTACGCAAGCGGTCGACGTAGTCCGCGATCGCCGCCGCGTCCAGGTAGCCGTCGACCCGGGCCACGTGACCATTGGCCACCAGAAAGCGGTGACCATCGCGGGCCGTGGTGACGAGGCAACGACTCGGTTCTGTTGCCTGAACTACGTCGGATCCACGGACGCGCCCAGGAATTACGGGCGGGACGACGGAGAAGTTGGACGCGGTCGTGCGTGCAATGCTGCGCAACTCCAGCTTCTGCCGTACCGCATCCGCTGGACCTGGACTAATCAGAAGCTCCAACGCTTGCTCTGACGCGATCCTTTGCGCGGTCTCGTCCTGCGCATACCGAGAGGTACCAAACCTACTCTCACCGATTCGCTGCATCTCGCGAATGATGCTGCGCCAGACGTCAGTGGAGTCGTAGAAGGCGAGGTGCAAAGTTAAGGTATTCGACCAGTCAGATTCAGCGCAGTGCCAGTAGGAGGACGGCCAGAAAAAGACCGAGCCGGGGCCACCCTCCAGGACATGCTCAGCCGGCGGGGCGCTGGCAAGCGTAGGCTCGTCGAGATTGACCTGCGCAAACGAGGCGGCCTCGTCTGGGCGGAACGTCTCCCGTGACCAGAGGTGGAAGCGTTTGAAGCCCGTGACGACGTAGGTGACCACGTCCGCTGTGTCCCGGTGAATACGGGTCGGCGCCTCTCCGTATGCGCTGGCGATGGCGTGGCAGTCCGTTCCGCCCACGGCGCCGTGACCCACCAGGGATGTAAGCGACTCAGCCGTCGCGCGAAGACTCCGCCAGGCCGACCAGTCGAACTGCTGCAGCGAGTTGACAGTTAGCGCGAAGCTGCCTCGGCCACCGGGGTTGATCCGCGCCGCGTAGTCCGCGACATTCCGATCACTACGAGCGGGGAGCGAGGACTGCAGGAAGGAGCCGTTCAGAACCTGGTCGTCCCGGAACATCCGCACATCATTAGGGTCGCGAAGTCCCCGTCTCCGCTCTGAGGCCCGAATCAGTAGCTCGAACACCTGTGACTCGTCGAGAGGACACTCTGCTTCCCACCGTAGGGGAGCCGCCCGCGCGCCTGCGGAACCGGAGCGTCGTGTTTGTGGCGTCGTCAAATGGACTCCTCCACTGCCCGCAGGTATGGCGCAGCGGCAGCATTCTTCGCCACGAGCGTCGCGGCGTGGTCCGCCATGAGCCGGTACGGATCGTCGTACCCCTCGGCGCGACAAAGCGAAACGAAGTCCTCGCCGGTGGCACCGCTCCAGAGCACAGCTGCGAGAAATTGAGCATGTATGTTCGGCACGTACATCCCGGAGAAGACGTCGCGCCGCCTGAACTCGTCCACGACGTCCCGAACCGACTCGATCAATCCATCAGCACGGAGCTCGGACATCCGACGCAGAAGCATCTCCATGTCGGCCTCCGGGATGTCTGCGAGGTCGCGCAGTGCGTGAACGAGAAACGTCGCTGGGGCCTCACGGGCTGCTAAATCCAGTGCATCACGAAACAGCTTCTTGTTTGCACGCAACAGCAACTGCAGTCCCGAGAGCCAGCGCGAGACGGTCGACTCGCTCTGAAAGGCAGCCGGTACGTAACGGAGGCCCGGGACCATGAAGTCGTAAGGGCGGTGCTCGGCATCGGAGGGGTGAGTCCTGCAACGCACCGAGACGGTCACCGCCGGCTTCTCAATCCAGTACAGCTCGTGGGTCAAATTCGGTGATATCTCATGGACGTCCGGCACGCGCATAATCTCACGGAGCTTCTGGGTCAACGTCCCTGTGCTGGTCACGTCGTCCCAGGCCCGCTCGAGGTCGTACTCGTATGCGACGTGAAGACGTCGGCCACGCATCGCTGCGAACGCGCCACACGACACGTGGCTGTGGATCGAGCACGCGTTCTGTAGCCAGTAGATGACGTCGACCCGGAAGTTCTCACTCTCGACCAGAGTGAGTCCCGGGTGACCGAAGTTGTTGTCCCAAGGCTGCGACGGCATGCCTGCCGGGTTGCTGACGATCTCGTGCAGCAGCCTCGCAGGATCCACATTGAGAAGCTCCCGGGACTCTCTCAGCTCGGCAGCAGCGAGGGGTCCGATGTGTCCGCCCTCTCTGGCCTCGGGCTGGGACCGGTCAATCCGTTCTTCAAGTCTTGCAGCGAACTCCTGGAATTGATCGATGAGCATGCCTGTCCTCTCGAGCTGTCAGACCACTATTCCGTCAGTCCATGGGGCACCTAGGAGTGCTCTTCCTCCCCCGTACTCAGCTGGTTCGGGCGCGATCGTCGCGCCGGGTACGAGGACCCGAACTGCATACCAAGCCGGGCCGTTTATCGGGAGATCCACAACGATGACCTCCATTCCTCTTTCTTGAATGCGCCGCGTGATACGAGTCAACTGGGCGCCGGCACTGTCGCTCGTGGCGGCATCAGGTTCGCTGGAGCGCCCGACCGGCTGCGCGTCCAAATACGAACGAATCGCGTCAGTCACCCGCTGACCCGCCC
Organism: Nocardioides zeae; assembly: GCF_010686755.1. Taxonomy (GTDB): domain Bacteria; phylum Actinomycetota; class Actinomycetes; order Propionibacteriales; family Nocardioidaceae; genus Nocardioides; species Nocardioides zeae. The sequence continues at coordinate 15,601 of NZ_JAAGXA010000012.1, forward strand.
ATCGATAGGGGGCGCCGTGCGTCATCGTGCGGACCATCTGCAGATGGATCTGAGACGCTTCGATCACTGATCCGCACGTCGCATCTGCGACAGTTGGGCCGGATCCGCTCCCGCGAGAGAAGGAGTCGTGCTGGGGGTCGTAGATGAAGGAATGCACGCTTTGGACGGGGCAGTCTTCCCAACGGATCGCCCACAACTCCCGTGCACCGAGGTCGATGCCGAGGCGCTCAACGACCCGATTGATGTCGACCCTCACGGCGGGCCGTCGCCACATGAAACCCCTGTAAAAGCTGTCACGCTCCAATACCTCATTCAAGCCGCGGAGCACTGCGTCCTCCCAGCTCGTATGCGCGGCCAGCCCGGTGGTGACCCCTGACGTCGTGGGCACCGCTGCTGTGACCGGCGCGGCAACGACATCGACGGGCACCAGCACGCTCTCGCCCGTTCCGAGGACGACGCCGGGCACGTGAGTTGCGCGTTCTACCCGCGAGTTTCGGTCACTCGAACTAGCGTCGGTCCAGCGAGATCCGTATGGGTGGAAGTCCGCGACGTCGTACACCCTCGTGCCGGTGTCGGCACGACGCAGAGGTCTGCACGTCTGGTTCACCAATAGGGCGGCGCTGCGTTCGACGGCCTCTCCGACCATCGAGATCCGAGCTTCAGCTATTGACACCCCCTTCCCGGAGTTGCCCTCCAGGTGTTCGACTCCCGCCGCCGGCGTACGACAAGAAGCCACGTAAGTTCCTGGAATGGACCCGACATCGAGGCGTGCGTTCCTCAACGCTCCCCAGGTCCAGCTTTGGCGTTCCAGCAGCTGCTGAGGGGAGGAGCGAGACAGCGTGTCGGCCGTTGGAAACTGATGCAGCCGTCCGTCACTGACCGTGACCGCGCTATCGCTGTCTTGGACTGCTGCACGCACCGCACGAGCAACAGCGGCTGGCGCCGCGCGAATGGCGTCGACCATGCCCGTGGGCCTCCGGGTGACACCAAGATCGTCGAGCCTGGTCTCGAATGCCCAGTGCGGACGATCTCCGAATGATCGGCACTGATCTGCGGTGGTAACCAACGGACCGACGTACGCACCCTGCTCAGACGCACCAACGAGAAGGATCCGGAACCGCCGCACCAGCCGCACCATGAGCTCAACATCGCACTCGTTGGTGGAGACGATGAGCAGCATCCTCCGGCGTATCCCACGAGCTGCTGTTGATGATGGAGGTCGGTCGAGCGAGCCCACGCTCGCCGCTTCCCAGTTCAAAGCTTCCGCGAGAGTGACCGCCGCAAATCGGCACGGCGCTTCTGACCAAGCAACGACATCGACGTCGTCACCGACGAGGTCGTCACCGACGAGCGATTCGCTGCAGTCCGCGAGGGGCGGTTTCGACGCTGCGCCAGGTAATTCATCGAGCGGTTCTTCTAACGGCCGTCCGCTCGTCCGCACGAGCCGCATGCCGGGCAGGAGCTCGTACAGCCCGCCACTCACGAGGCGCCCGCTGGCCTCAGTACGGCTTGGGCTGCAGAACAATCGGGTCGTTGTCGAGTTCCACAATCTCGACCTCGAACTCTTCCTTCTCGTCCACCGTCTCGTCTGCCGTGCCCTGGTCGTCACCGGGAATCTCGTCAAACATTCAACTGATCCTCTCGCTTAATGAATGTATGGCCGACGAGGCTAGTTGCCTACGCGCTGGGCGTCAACGATCGAATCCGATGCCGCTTGAGCATGGGCGGGTTTCGACACCGTCCTCCGCACGCACGTCGTACTGCTCCCATACCGCATCGCCAGTCGCTTCCATCCCCACCCTTCGGCGTGCGGCCGAACTGCCTCCGCGATCTGACCGTCGGGACACCGATCTTCGGCTTTCGCAGCCCCACCCCGTTGACATCCAGCCACCGCCGCGCTGTCTCGTGTCGGGAGCCGTACTTCCGACACAGTGCGGCGAGCAGCCGCGACGCCGGCGGAGTTTGCCCCTCACCCAGGCGCCCGTCGGGGATGGCGGTGCGCAACGTCCGCAACTCGACGGTGACGCAAGGGTCTGCTGCACTGATCGGTGACATCTAGCCTGCGTCGATGTGTGTCGGCGCTGGAAGGATGTGCACCATGCCGAGGGCATTCCCCAGAGAGTTCCGCGAGGACGTGATCCGGGTCTTCAAGACCTCGGACGCCTCTATCGCCTAGGTCGCGAAGGACTTCGGCATCTCGCCGTCGCGCCTCAAGCGGTGGCTCACGATCGACGACCGGAACTCGGCCAACCCGTCACCGGTCGCTAGGGCGGCGAACGAGTCCGACGCGCTGCGTGAGGCGAGCAAGCGGATCAAGCTCCTCGAGCAGGAGAACGAGGTCCTGCGCCGCGCCGCCGCCTACCTCTCGCAGGCCAACCTGCGGGGAAAGTGACCTACCCGCTCGTCCGCGAGCTGGCCGCCGACGGCATCCCCGTCGCGGTGACGTGCCGGGTGCTCAAGGTCGCCCGCGAGCCCTACCACCGCTGGCTTCCCTGCCCGGTCACCGAGGCCGATATCGTCGCTGCCTACCGGGCCAACGCCTTGTTCGATGCCCACCGTGACGACCCGGAGTTCGGCCACCGGTTCCTCCTCGACGAAGCAAGAGAAGCCGGCCACGCGATGGCGGAGCGGACGGCGTGGAAGATCTGCTCGCAGCTGGGTTGGTGGTCAGCGTTCGGGAAGAAGCGCGGTCGCAACGGCAAGGAGCCCGGACCGCCGGTCCACGACGACCTCTGCACAGTCGTCGACAAGCACGGCGTGACCCGCCACGAGTTCACCGCCGACGGCCCGAACCGGCTCTGGCTCAGCGACATCACCGAGTACTGGACCAGTGAGGGCAAGCTCTAAGTCTGCGCAATCAAGGACGTCGTCTCGAACCGGATCGTGGGCTACTGCATCGACTCACGGATGAAGTCCCGCATCGCGGTCGCGGCCCTCGACAACGCCGTCGCACGCCGCAACGCCGAAGGTGCGAGTGCGGCTGGCTGTGCCCTGCACGCCGACCGCGGGCCACAATTCCGCAGCCGAAAGCTGGTCCACGCGCTCAACCGGCACCAGATGGTCGGCTCGATGGGCCGCGTGGGCGCGGCCGGCGACAACGCAGCCATGGAAAGCTTCTTCGCACTGCTGCAGAGGAACGTCCTGGACCGCCGACCGTGGGCCACCCGCGGCGCCTTGCGGATCGCAAGCGTGACCTGGGTCGAGAAGACCTACCACCGCCGTCGCCGACAAGCAGCACTCGGCCGATTGACCCCGGTCGAATACGAACTGATCATGCTCCCAACCGCCACCCAGGCGGCCTAACCCAACCTGTCACCAGTTCGTGCAGCAGACCCTGGTCTGTTCATCTACGACGGACTGCCCAGAGTCGTCCAGCCCGCGACCCTGGGCTACACCAGCACCGGGAGGTTGAGCCTCAGAGCCTGTCTAGTCAGCGGTGAGAGCCGGCGTAACTCAATCCCCTGTTGGGAGCTCTACACGGTGGCCAAAATAGAGTCACCGGCGTCAAACGGCGACAGCTTCAGCATGTTCTCGTGCGAGGGCTACACGCGTGGAGACTCCGCGTTCGTAGAGATCATCGCCGAGCCCTAGCCCGCGCTGAGTCCGCCACCAGTGCAGCGATTTGATCTCTGCTCACAACCGGTTCTGCTTATGTCGAAGTTGCGCCGACCGACGTCGCAGACCTCTGGTGTCTCCGGCGCACTAGCTGCCACCACTGCATACTCTCGATCGGAGACATCCTGGTGCCACTGCCGAGTCAGTTGGACCGCCACGTGATCGACGCGAGAACCCCACCGGGGTCGACCCGGCGGGGATTCTCGCGTTCCCGGGGACGTCAGACCGTGATCTCCAGCCGCCGGATGCTGTCGTCGACCATCGTGAAGATCATCCGCAGGTCGACCTCGCCGCCGGGGAAGTTCCCGGACAGGTGCGTGGCCACCTCCCAGACGTCGTCCGCCGGCCGGGTGACCGCGCCCAGCGTCGTCACGACGTCGAACTGCCGTGCCGACTCCTCGAAGACCTCGAGGGTCGCGGCGCGACCCTCGAGGGTGTGGCCGTCGTCGAGGACGGTGACGTCCTCCGCCAGGTAGGTAACGGCCGTGGCGAACTCCTGCGCGACGTGGGCCTCGAGGTAGCGGGCCACCACGTCGGGGAGTGCTGCCTGGTCCAGGTTCGGGATCGTGGTCATGAGTGCCTGCTCTCTGTCGTGCCGCTGGGCGGATGGACGATGCTAGCACCGCTATATGACTTTGCCTAGCACCTTTCTAGCAGCGCTACAGCGTCTAAGGTAACGGCGTGCCCGACTCCGCTGCCGACCTCTCGTCGAAGGACAGGCTGCTCGTCGCGGCCACCAACCTCATGTCGAGCGGGAAGGACTTCTCGACGCGCGAGGTGCTCGCGGCCGCCGACGTCACGGCGCCGACGCTCTACCACCACTTCGGCAACAAGCAGGGCCTGGTCGACGCGGTCGCGCGGCACGGCTTCGCGCAGTACGTGCCGACCACCACCGCTGACGCCGATCCCCTGGAGGCCATCCGCGAGGGGTGGGACCAGCACGTCGCGTACGGCCTCGACCACCCGCGGTTCTACGCGCGGCTCTACGGCAACATCGTGCCCGGCACGCCCTGCGCCGTGACCGGCCCCGCCCTCGACATGATGCTGCTGATCCTCGAACCGGCCGCAGCGGCCGGACGTCTCGCCGTCGACGCGAGGAAGGCGGCCAGCAGGATCCTGGCGGCGAACGTCGGGGTGACCCTGAGCCTGATCGGACAGCCCGAGGGCCAGCGTGACACCGAGCTGTCCCCCGCCGTCCGCGAGGCCCTGCTGCGCGCGACGTTCGTCGAGGGCGACGCCACACCCGCCGCCGACCGCGGCCTGGCCGCCCGGGCCGTCGCGCTCGCGGCAGCCCTCGGGGCGGCCGACGTGCCGTTGAGCGCGGGCGAGCGCGCCATGCTCGGCGAGCTGCTCGACCGCCTCGCGGCGAGCTCCTGAACCGGAACCGGCCGTGCCCTTCGCCGACGAGCTGATCGGCCGTCCCGCCGTCGACGGCCTCGCCGACGTCATGCGCCGCGTCGCGCCGGAACGCGACTGGTCCCCCCTCGAGCTCGCCGCACGCCGACTGGAGGACCTGGGACTGAGCGACCGCGCCCGCGCGGTGGGCGGCGCCCTCCTCGAGGGACTGCCGTCCGACGTGGACGCGGCCGAACTCCTGCTCGACGCCGCACTGGCCGAGGACGACTTCACCGGCTGGGTGATCTGGCCCGTCACCGAGGCCGTCGCCCGGCTCACCAGCAACTCCGAGCCCCGGCGCTTCGACCAGGGGCTCGGGATGCTCATGAGGTTGACCCCGCGCCTGAGCTCGGAGTTCGCGCTGCGCCACTTCCTCAACCACGACCTCGAACGCACCCTCGACCACGCCCTCCGGTGGACCCGGTCCCCGGACGAGCACGTCCGGCGCCTCGCCAGCGAGGGCACGCGTCTGCGGCTGCCGTGGGCGAGGAGCGTGCCGGCGCTGCAGGCCGACCCCGCGGCGACGACCGGCATCCTCGACGCACTTCACCGGGACACGAGCCCCACAGTGCGACGCTCGGTGGCCAACCACCTCAACGACGTCAGCCGGCTCGACCCGGCCCTCGCCGTGGCGACGGCGCGACGCTGGGCAGCGGACCCCGTCGCGACGACCCCGGCGGTCGTCCGCCACGCGATGCGGACCCTGGTCAAGCAGGCCGACCCCGGCGCCCTTGAGCTGCTGGGCTTCGGCACACCGGAGGGGTTGGACGTCACGGGCCCTCGCCTCGGGCGCGACCGGGTGGCACTCGGCGAGGTCCTCGACTTCGCCGTCACGGTCACCAACCGCACGGAGGCCGAGACCCGGGGTGGCGATCGACTACGTCGTCCACCTCCGCCTACGCCGACTTCGTGGACCTGCTCGCCACGGGCAACGGCATCACGGACCGGGAGGCCGAGCAGGGCATCCTCGACTCGCTCGGCGGGGTGCCGCTGGGACGCTTCGCGACGCCCGAGGAGGTCGCCGACCTCGTGGGGTTCCTCGTCTCGGATCGCGCCGCGGCGATCATCGGCGCCGAGTACGTGATCGACGGCGGGACCGTCCGCACGGTCTGATCGCGTGGGGCGCGAGATTCGGACGGGCCGACCGCGGGAAGGTCGGGACCCATGACGGACGACCAGACCACACCCCTGCCTCCACCCTCGTGGTGGGTGCTCCTCGCCGTCGGCCTGGTCGCGATCGCGGGGATGGTGTACCTCGCGTTCGTGCCCACGACGGTCCACCAGACCGTCGACGACGACGACCACCCCGGCTACACGACGACGTGCGCCTCGCTGGTCGCGACCGGGTGGCCCGGCGACGTACACCCGAGCGAGCGCCTGACCTCGCGCGGCATCACGGAGACCGACACCTCCGAACCGCCGTACGACGCCTGCCACGCCCGCCGCACCCTCGCCGCCGCCGGCATCGGCGCGTTGGCGGCTCCCGCGAGCGCGCTCGTCTACCTCGTGGCCGTCGGCCGTCGACGTACGCCGCGGGTCGACGCCCCGGCCTGACGCCCACGCCTCACGGGCAGGCGGTCTCCCGCTGCTGCACGTCGCTGCCACCGATGCGGCCCAGCGGCGTACCGGGGGAAGCGGTGGACGGCGCGAGGTAGCAGCTGTAGTCGCTGCGGTTGAAGCCCTCGAGGTGGAGGTGGGGGCCGGTCCAGCAGCTCTCGTCGTAGGCGATGTCGCCCCCGACCACGCCCAGGACCGTGTCGGTGTCGACGCTGTCGCCCTCGGCGACGCGCACGTCCTCGAGGTGGAGGTAGGCGACCCGGCCGATCTCGGCGCCGCCCTCGCTGACGGAGACCTGCACCCCGTCTCCCCCGCCGCCGTTCGAGCACGAGGGGGCGACCTTGACGACGGTGAGCGTGAGGCCGTGCGGGCCGCTCAGCCGCGGACGTACCGGGGTCCCGGCGGCGACGCCGTAGTCAGCCGACCAGTCGCCGGGGTAGCCCGTCTCGGCGTCCTCGAAGTTCACGGCGGTGTGGTGGCCGTCGGGATGACTGGTGAGGGTCGCGTCGTAGTCGGCCTCGATCGTCACCTCCGAGCCGCCCGCGTGGGCGGGTGGAGCGAGGAGGGCGGTCGAGGCGGCGGTGGTCGCCGTGGTGGCGGCGAGCGTGAGGGCAGCAGCGGCTGCGGTGTGGAGGCGCACGTTGTTCTCCCGAGAGTCGACGTTCGGTCCACCTTCCACGCTACGTCGACGAGCCTCGGTGTCAAGGCCCCCGAGCGGCGTCCGCGGCTCAGTGCCAGTTCTGCGAGCCGCGGGTCGACGTCACCAGGAGCGGACGGTCGCCGAGCAGCCCGGACCACCGCACCGCGAGGGCGAGCGCGTGCCAGAGCAGCGTGCTCGTCCCGGCCGAGAGCGGCTTGCCGTCGTCGTCGACGGTCGTCACGCCGTACGTCGCCGCCGTGCGCCCGGGCCAGAGTCGCGCCACCTGGCCCGAGGCCACGACGGCGCGCTTCTCGAGCAGGTCGAGGCTGGTGTAGCCCATCGGCACGTTCGCCAGCAACGCCTCGTCGGCGAAGTCCGCGAGGTCCCCGCAGCGGGACAGCCCGTGGTTGGTGCGCACGAGGTGGAGCAGCTCGTCGTGCCCGGTCGCCGTCGCCGCGGGACGGCCCGCCAGCCACCCGGACGGGCCCGGGGCGCGGAACTCCTGACGCCCCACCCGCACCGAGCGGTCGTGCCACGCATCGGCGTCGGTGACCATGGGGATGTTCAGCGGTCGCACGTCCCCTCCTCGCTCGCCCGGACCGGTGCCGGAGCTCGGCCGAGGCTAGCGGGAGCGACGCCACCGCCCGGAAGTCGGTGGCGCGCCCGACCCCTCGTCGGTCAGCCTGGTGCGGTGACCTGGACGACGACGACCCTCCGCGCAGCACTCCGTGCCGACCTCGTGGTGGCGTTGCGCGCTCGCGACCGCACCGCGGTCAGCGCCCTGCGCACCACCATCGCCGCGATCGACAACGCCGAGGCGCTGCCCGTCGACGTGGCGGTCCCGTCGACCTCCGGCCCCGTCGCCGGAGCGGTGTCCGGGCTGGGGGCGACGGAGGCGGTACGGCGCGACCTGACCTCCGCCGACCTCGCCGCGCTCCTCACGACCCAGGTCGAGGAGCGGCGCACGGCCGCGGACGAGGTGGAGCGGCACGGACGCGACGCCGACGCCGCCCGACTGCGGCGCGAGGCGGACGTCGTGACGGCGTACCGCGACCGGGCCTGACGGTCGGGGCACTTCGCTGCGGCGACCTCAGGCTCTCCTCGCCTCCCGCGGACCCCGGGCGATGTAGGAGGCGCACGCCCCGAGGAGCAGCGCCACCCAGACCCCCGCGGGCACCTGGGCGAGCGCCGTGCTGAAGGGTCGGTCGATCGCGCCGTCGGCCACCACCGCCAGACCTCCGATGGCGACCGGCACGACCCACGCGGCGTCGCCGATCGCGACCACCGCGACGTACCCGGTCACCAGCAGGAGGCACACCAGTCGCGTCGTGTCGGGGACCCCGTACGCCGCGGGCCACGCCGCGATGACGACGGCCCCGAGCGAACCGGCGAGCTGCACCGCGCGCCAGCTGGTGGTCCGCACGAGGGTGGCCTCCAGACCACCGACGGCTGAGTAGAGCGGCAACAGGCCCGCGCCGGCTCCCGCGAGGGCGAGGACCAGCGGGACGGCGACCGGCCAGTCCACCAGGGGCACGTCGATGACCGACCCGTCCTGCCAGGTCGCGACGACGAGGAGCGCGACCGCGAGCGGGAGGGCGATGTGCCAACGGCCCACGCGGAGGAGCACGAGGACCACACCCATCACCCCACCACGAGAACAGGACCGAGGTCGGGCTCGCAGTCGCTGAGCATCGCGTACGCCGCGACCACCTCGTCGGGAGCAGGACCGTCAACCCCGCCGTCGAGGCGGGCGTTCACCCACTCGGCGACAACGGCCTGGGCATTGAGGAGGTCCTCCGGCGGCTCGTTCGCCGCGTAGGCGAGGCACCGGCGCGGCACGACCAGGGTCTCCAGCACGTCCGCGCGGGACAGGCCCCCACTCGCGACCTGTCCCGGGTCCGCGCTCAGGACACCCGTGTCGTCAGGCATGCGGTTGTCAGGCAGGCCGCGGTCGAACACGTACCGGTCCTGGAGCGGGAGCCCCGAGTCCGACAGCTGGGCGTAGGTCTCCGCCAGCGACGCCTGGGCGGCGTCGACCAGGTGCGGCATCCGCGCGGGCCCACACACCTCGGGGCGGTTCCCGGCGCACGACGTCGCCTCTTCCACCAGGATCCGACTGCCGCTCTCCTTGAGCTGGTGGAAGACCACGAGGGTGGCGATGACGAGGACGAGAGCGAGGCCGACCGTCCCGCGGCGCAGGGTGAACGTGCCACCGCGCAACGCGCCCCCCACGAGCGCGCCGCCCGCGGCGAGCCCGAGGTGGGCCACCACGTGTCCCAGAGTCCAGGCCGGGGAGATCGCGACGCCCGCGAGCGTGCCCAGGCTGCCGCCGGCTTGGAAGAGCCCCATCAGCTCCGCCCGTGGCGACAGCGCGAAGACCGCGTAGACGGCGAGTGCAGCGACCGGGCCGGCCGCTCTGTTCCTGAGCGACGAACCCAGCGCGAACCCGACGAAGGCCGCAGCCACGAGCACGGCGACCACCGACGCCACGACCGGCAGCACGACGTCCGATCGTGGCGCGACGGCGTCGTGACGCAACAGGCGGATGCCCGCAGGCACCATGCCGACCAGCCAGGCCGAGACACCGAGCGCCGCTGCCGCGGCTGGCAGTGCCATTCCCGCTCGCTGGCCTCGTGGCGACGTGTGCTCCAACAGCGTCAGCGTCGGCGCTTGCCTCCACGCGCGGTCGTGCGCGACGAGTCCGGCGACGACCGGTCCCAGCAGGATGGTCGCACTGGCGCCCCAGCTCACGGCCCAGTCCCACTCGGTCTGCCAGCCATCGCGCGACCACGTCGCGAGGACGACGAGCAGCACCAGGCCCGGCCACGCCAGAGCAACAGTGGAGCGACGGCCCCACAGCAGGATCGCGCGGATCACGCCGCGCGGCCCTCGAGGCACACCGACAGGAAGCCGGCCTCGAGCCGACGATGCTCCGTCGTGCCCGCCGGTGCACGGTCCGCGAGGGCCGATGGGGTGCCGTCGAAGCGCACGAGACCCTCGTGCAGCGCGATGATCCGCTCAGCCAGGTCGGCCACGTCCTCCATGACGTGGCTGCTGATGAGCACCGTGCCGGGCAGGGTCTGCAGCAGGTCCACCATGCTGCGGCGCTGGTGCGGGTCGAGACCCGTGCTGGGCTCGTCCAGCAGCAGCACGTCGACCTCGCCCGCGAGCGCCTGCGCGAGAGCGACCCGCCGCAGCATGCCGCCGGACAGCGAGCCGAGCTTGCTCGACCGCCGCGCTTCGAGGCCGACCCGTTCCAGCGCGTCATCGGCAGCCTGTCCTGCCCGCCCGCTGGGGAGCCCCCGCATCCATGCCAGGTAGGCCACGACCTCGCGCGCCGTCAGGTTGGACGGGAAGCGCGGCAGCTGTGGCACGAGTGCCACCCGTCGCAGGGCGGGGCGACGGGTCCGACGTCCGTAGACGTCGTGCCCCGCCACCTCCACGCTGCCTGCCGTGGGTCGGCGACCGCCCGCCACCGCCGTCAGCAGGGTGGACTTGCCGGCCCCGTTGGCGCCGATGAGCGCCGTGATCCCCTCCCCGAGCGCGAACGAGACATCGTCGAGGGCGCGCACCGCGCCGTACTCCTGGACGAGGCCGCGCACGACGGCCCGCGAGGTCATCTCCCGGCCGCTACTCGAGGTCACCTGGCAACCTGGACGTCAGAAGTTCCCGGACTTGCTCCTCTTGCAGGGATCCGTCGCCCATGCACGATCCATGCAGACATCGACGGTCGACCACACATTTGCGGTAGAGCTCCCTGCATACGCGGTGCGCGTCGAGAGGGTGACCCAGCTGCTCTTGCCATCACCTCGTCGCCCGGACTGGACCTTCGCGCGGTTGTTCGTGTTGCCCTCGATGTAGGCCTGCATGTCGTCGACGCGGAAGTCACGCAGGGTCGGCTCGAGGCGAGCACCGTCCCAGCCGACCCCGTAGAAGGACCCCTTTCCAGCGCCGCGGTCCACCCCGTCGTAGGAGACCGTCGTCGGCCCGGACGAGTACGCCTGGGCGGCCCCCGTGCCGAGCAGGCCGAGCATCACCGTGAGTGCCGCTCCGTACATTCCTCGCTTCATAGCTCCCCCGTTGGTAGTAGCCGCTAGTCGGCTCACCCACAGGGGTGGACCACAAGGAAGAATTCACGAGGGTCAGAATCCTGTCAATTGTTGAAACGCGAAGATCGACGCTCAGCGCCGCCGCCACCGACTCGTCGCCGGCCGCAGCACGAGCGCGAGGGCCAGGGCCGCCCCGGCGAGCAGCCCCCACCACAGGAACTCCGAGCGCGACACCCCGAGGTGGTCCTCGGGCGCGCGTGGCGCGCGGGCCTCGACGGTCTCGCCGGGCACCGACGTGCTCGTCGTGACCGTGCCGTCGGGCGCCACCTGCAGCACGCGTGTCAGCGCCTCGACGGGCTGCACGACCCCCGCCCCGCCGTACGCGTTCGGCGCGTCCGTCACCCCGCCCGCCGTCGCCTTGATCCGGGCGGCCACCTGGGGCGCCGTCCACCCGTTGCCCGAGCTGAACATGACCGCCGCGAGGCCGCTGACGACGGCGGCGGCGTACGACGACGACGCCGGCACCTCGCACGCCCCGCCGGGCAGGAGCGTGAACGCGCCGCCGCTCGGGGCGACCACGTCCGTCCAGTAGGAGGGCCGCGTCCACGACGACGCCGGAGCGCCGAGCTCCGGCATCGAGGCGACGCCGAGCACGTTGGGGAGCTCGTACGCCGCGGGGTAGGCCACCGCGTCCGACGGGTCCTCCTGCGGACGGTTGCCGAGGCTCGGCGGGTCGCCGCCCTCGACGTTGAGGTTCGCGGCGACGACCAGCACGTCCAGCTGGCCCAGCTGCTGGACCAGCGAGCCGATCTGCGGCGACTGCGACGCGTCGACGGTCATGGACACGTTGACGACCTTGATGTTCCGGGGGGCGTGGTTGGAGACGACCCACCGGAGCCCCTCGGCCAGGCCGGCGACCGACGGCTCGACGAGCCCGTCCTGACCGCCCTCGTCGGTGTTGACGTCGGCGACCTGCACCGAGTAGATCGTCGCAGCCGGCGCGACCCCGACCCCCGGGCCGCCGCCGCGTCCCGCGATGATCCCCGCCACCTTCGTGCCGTGGTAGGACTCCGTCGCCGCCGTCGTGCCCCGGAGCTGGACCGACTCCTGCACGGGGAGGGCTCCGCTGGCCGCCACCCCCGTGTCGATGACCGCGACCCCCACGCCCTCGCCGCGCGCGATGCGGTGCAGCGAGGCGTAGTCGAGGTCGGCCGCCAACGGGGACGTGCCCTCGGTGCTCAGCGGCTCCTCGTTCTGCGACGGTCCCGCCGGGCACTCCACGGCCGCTGCCGGTGCGGTGGCCCCGGGCAGCAGCGTCACGAGCGTCGCCGCGGCCGTCAGCCCCAGCGCCGGTACGACGCGACCCACCGCTCGACGGGTCACCCGCCCGCTCCCGCCTCGGCCTCGGCGCCCTCCTCGGCGGGCGCCTCCTCGCCCGGGGCGACGGGCGTGCACGTGCGGTCCGCCTGCGCGCTCGAGCCGATCGGTCGGAGCGCCTCCTCGCGGGTGAGCGTGACTCCGCACCCGAAGTGCTCGATCCAGGCGGTCGGCACGACGGGGGCGTCGTCGATCCCGTAGCCGAGCTGCGTGAGGGCGTCGCCGGGCAGCGCGTAGCGCACGCCCTGGGAGTCGACCAGGAACGCGTCGCCGACGCGGGTGTCGGTGAACCCGCCGACCCGCACCACGGCGCCGCTGCCGCGCTCGACGAAGGTCCGCACCTCGTCGGCACCGACGCCCTCGGCGGCCGCGGGCGCGGACGGCCGGAACGCGAGGGACACCGTCGGGGGCACGTCGTCGTGGGTGCTGAGCACGACGCACGGCTGCTGGGCCGTCGCGTCCTGCCGGAGCTCCGGACGGTCGGTGGGCCACACGTCGTTGGGCGCCGGGTCGGCGTACCGGTCACCGATGTCCCCCGTGACCTGCGACGGCTCCCCGATGTTGGGCAGCGTGCGGTAGACCGCCGCACCGAAGTCGGACATCTCGCGGTAGCCGTCGGCGGTCAGCACGACCTCGTCGCCGTTGCGGTCGAGCACGAGCATGCCGGTGAGCGCGGCGTTGCCGTTGGAGAGGGTGAGGCCCTCGATGCCCTGACCGGGCTGGTCGAGCTGGCCCTCGAAGTCGAAGGCGTCGATGCCCAGCGGGGGCGCCGCCGGGAAGAGGTCGACCCAGTCGCGCGGCACCTCGACGACGTCCTCGGGCACCGGGCCCTCGAGCACCTCGAGCAGCTCGGCCGCGGCCTCGGCCGACGGGATCTCCATGCGGAAGACCCGGGGCGTGCCGTTCGCGTCGGGCTGGCCGGGGGCCAGCAGGAAGTAGGCGCCGCCGCTGCTCACCACCATCGCCGCCTGCTCGTCCACCTCGACCGACGGATCGGAGGCCACCGCGACCTGGAACCCGCCACCGTTCGTCGTGCACCCGGTCCACCCGGTGCGGACCAGTGCGTCGCCGCCCGGCATCGCGACCGGCGCCTCGGGGATGCCGATGGCGTCGGCCTGCTCGTACTTGTTGATCTCCTCCTCCGGCACCGTCGTCGGGTTGAGGTCGGAGCCGAGGATGAGCCGCGCCGAGGTCGCGTTGACGATCGGCACCAGCACGGTGTCCTCGCCGTTCTCGCCGACCTGCACGAGGTAGAGCTGCACCGAGTCCTCGGCGAGCACCACGCCCTCGCTGTCGGCCCACCCGGCGTTGGGACGCGGCTTGAGGAACCCGAGCACCGCAGCGGCGGCGAGGACGAGCACCGTGATGGCGATGCCGCCGATGATGGCGCGGCCGGGCCGGCTCGGCTCGACCTCGCGGCCGCCCGGGGCGCCCGAGACGAAGGCGGTCACGAGCCGCCGGCGGCTGAAGGAGTAGGCCTCGACGAGGTCCCGCTTGGTGGCCACGTCAGCGCGCGATCAGGTCGGGGACGCCCACGGCGAGGGCGAGCAGCGGGAAGAGGGCCACGAGCGCGATCGTCTCGGCGATGTCGCCGAGGCGCGCGCGACGCACGGAGGTGCCACCCGGCACGAGGGTCGTCAGCAGCACGAGGCCGCCCGCGACCGCCAGCGCGACGGCGGCGCTGGGACGCCAGTCCGGGTGGAGCACGAGCACGCTCACGGCCGTCACGAGCAACCCGAGGATGCCCGTGCCGAGGCCCACGAGCACCTCGAGGCCGGTGCGGTACTGGCGCGTCCGCATCATCACCACGACGCAGCACAGGGCGGCCAGGACCGTGCCGGAGAGTCCCAGGCCCACCGCCAGCGGCGCGACCAGCACGACCAGCAGGCCCACCGCGGAGGTGATGCCCACGAGGATCTCGTGGGCGGTGCGGGCGTCGGCCAGCACCCGTTCGGGATCGATGTCGTCGGGGTCGTTCTGGATGTCGTCGACCGTGGCCAGCTGGTCGACCCGGGTCGACGTCGCGCTGAGCGCGAGCCAGGGGAACACGCTGCCCGCCACGACCACGAAGACGAGCACGGCGGTGAGGACCGCGCTCGGGTCCCAGTCGGTGACCCCGAACAGCCACCCGCCGACCGCCATCAGCCCGCCGAGCAGGACCGGCGCCGCGAGGAGCGGACGCCCGTCCTCCAGGCCCACCACGACGACGAGCGCCACGGCCAGGACGCCGAGACCGACCGCGGTGAGCACCGGCACGTCCCACTCCACGGCGGCCAGGTAGCCCGCCACCCCGCCGTACGCCGCGCCGAGGAGCCCGACGACGACCGCGGCCTGCCGCTCGTGCTGCACCCGGGAGAGCACGACGGCCCCGGCGCCCAGCACCAGGGCGATCACGGCGGCACCGACACCGGCCAGGAGGGAGTCGCTCTGGATCAGCAGGGACCAGGCACCGACCCCGAGGAGCAGGGCCGCGGCCCCCAGCGCCGTACGCCGACCCGCGGCCGGCTCCCACGGCTTGAGCTCGCGCTCCACGACGTCCGTCATGGCCTCGACGACGTCGTCGTACACCCGCGGCGGGTCGTCGTCGACGCCCGCGCTGACGGTGAGGAGCCCGCCGTCCTCGACGCCCTGGATCATCAGGCCCGCGTCGTGCGCCAGGGTGCGGCCGTCGTGGGTCACCACGCGGTAGCCGCCGTGCACCGTCGCGGCATCGAGGAGGCCCACGCTGCGGGCCAGCTCGGGCACCAGCTCCGCGACCGGGACGGCCGACGGGAGGACGAGGTCGACACGCCGCCGCCCGGACGCCACGGTCACACGCACCAGACCCGACGTACCGACCTGTGCCTGGCTCATCGTGGGGCCCCTCCTCGGGCTCGGCGGGTCACGCGCCCGGAGGGCGGCCCGCAGGGGGAGGTGCGGCCCGACGGCCGCACCCGGACACACGAGCCGCCCCGACCATCACTGGTCGGGGCGGCTCGTCGACGACTCAGACCGGGAAGCGGTCAGCACCGCGGAGGTCTGCGGCACGGTACTCCTGGTTGGAGGCCTGCACCGCGTTGCCGGTGCTCTCCAGCAGCGCGATCATCTCCGCGATCGCGGTGTCCCACTGCGCCTTGGCGGTGAGGTAGGCCTGCTGCGCCTGACCCTCCCACTCGCTGCGCAGCGGCGAGAGCTCGCTCTCGAGCTGGTCGAGGCGCCCCTCGATGTCGCGGGCGGTGCTCACGAGGTCCTGCGAGGCGGCCTCGAGGCTGCCGTGGTTGACGCGGATTCCGCTCATGATTCTCTCCTGCTCCTCGGGCCCGGCTCAGCCGAGGCGGTTGAACTGCGACTGGAAGGTGTCGGCCTGCGTCGTGTCCGTCGAGACCGCGTCGGTCTCGGTGTCGCGCAGGGAGGCCTCGAAGTTGTTGAGGGCGTTGGTGATCGTCTGCTGCTTCTCCTGCCAGGCCGTGTGCAGCTGGTGGAAGGCGGCGGCACCCTGGCCGCCCCACTGCGCACCGATGCCCTGGATCTTGCTGGAGAGCGTCTGGCTCTTGCGGTCGAGGTCGATCTTCGCCTCGGCGACCAGCTGGGCCGCGCTGGAGAGACTGCCCTCTCCGATCTGAACGTTCGACATGCTCATCTCCTTCTCCCCCGAGCGGTTCCGAGACGCGCGAGGAGCTGACCGTGTGGTTCGGACTCGCCGGGCGAGGTCGCTGCCCACCCGGACGGTGGCGTGTGGTACCCGGGGCCTCCCCCGGTAAACACCTCAGCCCACGATTTCCCAGATTCTGCGGAAAACTCCGACGGTCACGACGAAGGCCGGGACCGCGAACGCGACGGACAGCGCCTCGGCGATCTCGGCGCGGCGTCCCCACCACACCGAGCGCCACCCCCGACCCAGCGCGACGGCCGCGGCGACCACCGCCACGCCGACCACCACGGCGGCCAGTCCGACGCGCCCCGACCACGACTGCTCGGCGACCACGGCCACCAGCACGCACCCCAGGCACCACAGCCCGGCGAGACGGAGGGCGACCCGGGCGGCGGGGTGGCGGTAGCTGCGCGCGACCAGCAGCTGGGTGCAGCCCACCAACGACACGAGCAGCGGCGCGCCCACCTCGTCGAGCGGCAGGCGGGTCGTGGAGAGCACGAGGGGCGCGGCCACGAGCGAGACGGCGAGCACCGCCATCGCCGCCGACCCGACGAGCCGGGCGCCGCGCTCGACGACGTCCTCGACCGCCGTGCGCCGGATGATCGTGCGGGTACGTCGGCTCGTCGTGCGGTCCCGCGCCGACCAGGCCGAGACGGCCAGCCGTTCGAGGTCGACGAGGGTCTGGTCGGGCACGTCGACGGCCACGCCGGGCACGAAGCGCCCCGCCACGAGGCAGAGCAGGAGGAGCGTCGCCCACACCACGCGCTCGTGGAGGCCGAGCACGGCGGCGAGGCCGGCGACGACGAACACGGCGCTCCCCGCCCACATCCACACGCGCAGCTGCTCGTCGGACGCCCCCGTCGCCGCGCGCGCCACCGCTGCCGTGACCGCCGCTCCGAGGGCCGCGATGCCGACGACCATGGGGAGCCGCGCGGACGCAGGGTCCCAGACGGCGACGAGTGCCGCCGTACCCCCGAAGACGGGAGCGACGAGCACCCGCAGCTCGACGAGCCGCCCCAGCGGGAGGACGCCGACGAACGCCCCCGCGAGCAGCAGCCCGACCAGCAGCCGCCGGTCGTCCTCGCTGCCGCCGGCCAGCACGCCGAGGCCCGCCAGCAGCGCCGCCCCGGCCGCGAGGGCGACGAGGCAGCGGGCGACGGGCCCGGGGCCGTCGACCGCGTCCGGTCGTCGGTCGCCCCGCGCGCGGTCGGGTGCGGCGGGGGGTGCGCCGTACGTCGCCACGACGACGCTGCCCGAGCGGATGCCGGCGTCGGCCAGCGTGGCCCGGGCCGGCAGCTCGGTGCCGCGGTGGTCGCAGAGGCGCGCGGGCGTGCGCTCGCCGGTCTGCTTGGCGTACTCGCGGAGCACGTCCACGGCGGACGCACCCTCGGGGACGAGGAGGTCCAGCACGCCGGAGCGGCCGTGCACGGAGAGCGCGAGCGTGCCCGTCGTGCTGCCGGCAGCCGCACCGGCCACGGTCTCGGTCATCCGACCCCTCTCTCGTCAGGGCACGCCGGTGGCGCACGAGGGAGGCTAGTTCCCCTCCCGTGACCGGACTACCCGTCCTGATCGGGTCGGGTTTCGACGGGCCCCGCCGACCCGCTCTCCACAACGTGCGCGACAGGGGTTTCGCGAGGGGGTCCGACGGGGCACCAAGGCGCCGGTGCGGCCTGCCCTGGCGCGTACCGTGAGGGCCCGACCGGGCCGACGAGGGGAGCCGTGTGAGCACCACGCTGCGCAGCAGCCACCGCATCGACGCACCCGAGGTGCCGACCGGGCAGATCGTGCTGCAGCCGCCGCCCCAGATCCAGGAGCACGAGGGCGCCAGCGGCGTGCTCATGAACGCGATCCCGATGCTGGGCAGCATCGGCTCGATCGTCGTCATCGCCTCGCTCTCCAGCCAGGGCGGCACGACCGGCGGACGCTCCATGCTGGCCGCGGGCATGTTCCTGTTCGCGACCCTCGGCTTCGTCGCCGTGCAGATCGACCGGCAGCGCAAGCAGCGCAACCAGCAGGTGACGGGGTCGCGCACGGAGTACCTGCGCTACCTCGCCGGCATCCGCCAGGCCGCGCGTGACTCGGCCGACCGCCAGCGCGAGGCGCTCACCTGGCACCACCCCTCCCCCGATGCCCTGCCCGCCGTGGCCGAGGACCGCACCCGGCTGTGGGAGCGCGCGTCCGGCGACCCCCACTTCCTGCAGGTGCGCTGGGGCGTCTGCCCGCAGCCGCTCTCCGTGGAGCTGGTGCCCCCGGAGAGCGCCCCCATCGACCAGGTCGACCCCGCGGCCGCCTCGGCCCTCCACCGCCTCCTCGTCGTGCACCGCGTGCAGCCCGGCCTGCCGGCGTCGGTCGACCTGCGGGCCTTCGACCGCGTCGAGGTCTGCGGCCCCGAGGAGCAGGCGCGCTCGCTCGCACGGGCGATGCTCACCAGCGCGGTCGCCTTCCACGGCCCCGAGCAGGTCGTCGTCGCGGTGCTCAGCTCGGAGGCCAACCTCGAGCACTGGGACTGGCTGAAGTGGCTGCCGCACGCGCAGAGCGCGCAGCAGTCCGACGCCGTCGGCCCCATGCGGATGGTGAGCACCTCCATCGACGACCTCGGTGCGCTCCTGCCGCCCGACCTCGCCGAGCGTCCCCGCTTCGGCGCGGACGAGCGCGCGGCCACGCCCCACGTGGTGCTCGTCGTCGACGGCGGCATCCTGCCGCCCGGCAACCACGTCATCCCGCCGGACGGCCTCCACGGCGTCACGGTGATCGACCTGCCCGCGCGGTGGGAGGAGCTCGAGGACCCGACCCGCCTGCGCCTCGAGGTCGTCGGCGAGGAGTCCGACGGCCGCCCGCGCATCGACGCCATCCGCGTGCGCACCGAGATCGTGCACGGCACCGGCGACCAGTGCTCCATCGCGAGCGCCGAGGCCCTGGCCCGACGGCTCACCCCGCTGCACACGGTCGCGAGCGGCGACACCGGCGAGGGCAGCAACCCCGCGGAGATGTCCGGCCCCACCGACTTCATGGACATGCTCGGCCTCGGCGACGTGCACGGCTACGACCCCGCGGGCGCGTGGCGTCCCCGCCCGGCCCGCGACCGCCTGCGCGTGCCGATCGGCACCGGTGACGGCGGGCTCGTCCACCTCGACATCAAGGAGTCCGCCCAGCAGGGCATGGGCCCCCACGGCCTCGTCATCGGCGCGACCGGCTCCGGCAAGTCGGAGTTCCTGCGCACCCTGGTGCTCGGCCTCGCCATGACGCACTCCTCCGAGCAGCTCAACATGGTGCTCGTCGACTTCAAGGGCGGCGCCACCTTCGCCGGCATGTCGGAGATGCCGCACGTCTCGGCCGTCATCACCAACCTCAGCCAGGAGCTCACCCTCGTCGACCGCATGCAGGACGCGCTGTCCGGCGAGATGGTGCGGCGCCAGGAGCTCCTGCGCGAGGCGGGCAACTACGCCTCGATCCGCGACTACGAGCGGGCACGCGCCGGCGGCGAGGACCTCGCGCCCCTGCCGTCCCTGTTCATCGTGGTCGACGAGTTCTCCGAGATGCTCACGGCCAAGCCCGAGTTCATCGACCTGTTCGTCGCCATCGGTCGCCTCGGCCGGTCGCTCGGGCTCCACCTGCTGCTCGCCTCCCAGCGCCTGGAGGAGGGCCGTCTCCGCGGCCTCGAGTCCCACCTGTCCTACCGGGTCGGCCTCCGCACCTTCTCGGCCGGCGAGTCCCGCGCCGTCCTCGGCGTGCCGGACGCCTACGAGCTGCCCGCGGTGCCGGGCCTCGGCTACCTCAAGCCCGACCAGTCCACGCTGCTGCGCTTCAAGGCGGCGTACGTCTCCGGTCCCCCGCCCGCGAGCTCGCGCGCCACGGTGCGCCGCGACGAGGGCGGCAACGTGCGCGGCATCCTCCCGTTCACGATCTCCGAGGTGCAGACCCTCGAGCCGCTCGAGGACGAGGTGGCGCCGGTGCAGGAGGTGCGCCCGGCCGCGCAGGGCGAGCAGCCCTCGCTCCTCGACATCGCCGTCGACCGCATGCACGGCAAGGGTCCCTCCGCCCACTCGGTGTGGCTCCCGCCGCTCGACGTGCCCGACACCCTCGACCAGCTCATGCCGGACCTGACGACCACGCCCGACGCGGGACTCGTCTCCCCCCACTGGCGCAGCATGGGCGGCCTCGTGGTCCCCCTCGGCACGGTCGACCGGCCGCGGGAGCAGCGGCGCGACACCCTCACCATCGACATGGCCGGCGCCGGCGGTCACGTCGCGGTGGTCGGCGGTCCCCGCAGCGGCAAGAGCACGCTGCTGCGCACCATCGTCACCAGCACGGCGCTCACCACGACCCCGCTCGAGTCCCAGTTCTTCGTGCTCGACTTCGGCGGCGGCACCTTCGCGCCGCTGGCCCGGCTCCCGCACGTCGCGGGCGTGGGCACGCGGGCCGAGCCCGACGTCGTACGCCGGATCATCGCCGAGGTGCAGGGCATCGTCGACCGTCGCGAGGCCTACTTCCGCAACCAGGGCATCGACTCCATCGAGACCTACCGGACGCGCCGTCGGCAGGGGCGCGCCGACGACGGGTACGGCGACGTGTTCCTCGTCGTCGACGGCTGGAGCACCCTCCGCTCCGACTTCGACGACATCGAGATGTCGCTGCAGCAGCTCGCGGGACGGGGCCTCACCTTCGGTCTCCACATCGTCGTGGGCGCCTCGCGCTGGCCCGACTTCCGCGCCGCGATGCGCGACGTCTTCGGCACGCGGCTCGAGCTGCGGCTCGGCGACCCCATCGACTCCGAGATCGACCGCAAGATCGCCGCACTGGTGCCGACCGGCCGGCCCGGCCGGGGCCTCGTGCCCGGCAAGCTGCACTTCCTCGGCGCCCTCCCCCGCGTCGACACCACGCCCGACCCGGCCACCATCGGGGACGGGGTCGACGACCTCGTGCGCCGCGTCACCGAGGCGTGGACCGGGCCGACCGGACCGAAGCTGCGGCTGCTCCCCGAGCAGATCGAGGCGGACCGGGTGCTCGCCCAGGCCGCCGAGACCCCGCTCGACGGCGGCCGGACCCTGGCCGACAGCGGCCGCATCCTCCTCGGCGTCAACGAGAAGGAGCTGGCCCCGATCGGGCTCGACGTCGATGCCGAGCCCCACCTGCTCGTCTTCGGCGACGGCCGCTCCGGGAAGAGCGCGCTGCTGCGGTCCTACGTGCGGGAGGTCATGCGCACCCGCACGCCGAAGCAGGCACAGGTCGTGGTCGTCGACTACCGACGGTCGCTGCTCGGCGAGGTGCCGGACGAGTACCAGCTCAACTACCTGACGAGCGCCGCCCAGGCGACGCCGCTGCTGCGGGACCTGGCGAAGTACCTCGAGAACCGCATCCCCGGCCCCGACGTCACCCCCGACCAGCTGCGCAACCGCTCGTGGTGGCAGGGGTCGGAGGTGTTCGTGGTGATCGACGACTACGACCTCGTCTCGACCGGTCAGAACTCGCCCGTCCAGCCGCTGCAGCCGCTGCTCGCCCAGGCCCGCGACGTCGGTCTGCACGTCGTGCTCGCCCGCCGCTCGGGTGGTGCGTCGCGGGCGCTGTACGAGCCGGTGATCCAGTCCCTGCGCGACCTGGCGATGCCCGGCATCGTGCTGTCGGGCTCGCCCGACGAGGGTGCGCTGATCGGCAACGTGCGTCCCCAGAAGGCTCCGCCCGGACGCGGCCGGCTGGTGACGCGGGACCGTGGCACGGAGGTCGTGCAGCTGTCCTGGTCGCCGCCGACGGACCTCTGACCTGCGGTGGAGCCGCGCCGACGGGAGCACGTGCGCGCCCGTCGGCGTCCCTCCGTCCGTATGATCGCCGGGTGATCTTCAAGCGGGTGGGCAGCGGGCGCCCCTACCCGGCCCACGGCCTCGACGCCAAGGGCTGGGCGGCGGTGCCACCTCGGCAGGTGCGGCTCGACCAGCTGGTGACCACGAAGGACACCCTCCAGCTGGCGGCGCTGCTCGACGAGGACTCGACGTTCTTCGGCGACCTCTTCGCCCACGTCGTCGTCTGGCGCGGCGAGCTGTTCCTCGAGGACGGCCTCCACCGCGCGCTGCGGGCCGCCCTGCAGCAGCGCAACGTGCTCCACGCGCGGGTCGTGGTGATCGACTCGTGAGCGACGCCATCGACAGCCGGGTCCGCACCGCGATCACGATGACCGTGCTCGTGGTCCTCCTCCTGGCCGCGGCCATCTGGGGGTGGACCCGCCTGACCGCGCCCGTCCCGGCCCCCGAGCTGGGCACGGCGAGCAGCGGCGTCTGCACGCCGCGCGACTACGAGGCCGGCGCGACGCTGACGGCCGCCGACGTCGTCGTCAACGTCTACAACGCGAGCGGCCGCTCCGGCCTCGCCCAGCAGACGATGACGGCCCTGACGGGCCGCGGCTTCACCGCCGGGAACACCGGCAACGCCCCCGAGGGCGCCGAGGTCGCGCGGGTGGAGATCCGCACCAACAACATCTCGTCGACGGCCGTCGGCATCCTGCGGGCCAACCTCGGCGACCCGGTGGTCGTCACGCTCGACGAGGACGTCGACGCCGTGACGCTCTACGTCGGGCCCGGCTGGGACGACCTCAAGGGCGAGGAGGGCTCGCGCACCGTGCCGGTCGCCGAGACCATCTGCGGGCCCAACGACGTGCCGCTGCCCTGATCTGGGCTGGGCTGGGCTGGTCTGGGCGCACAGTTCCGGGCCTCCCCGGCGCGCCCGCCCCCTCGCCGTACCCGCGACGTCATGCACCCCGGCGTCCCGGGCCGGCGGTTCGCACGACGCCCGCGAGGTGGTTCAGGCCTTGCGCCCCCACCGCGCCAGGCGGCCGTGGCGGGACACGAGGCGCAGGCGCTCCTCCGTGCTCTCGCGGAGCCCCCGCGGGGTGACGATGATGAGGTCGTCGCCGCGGCGGAGCGCCGTCGTGGGCTCCGGCACGAGCACCGAGTCGCCCCGCACGACCAGCGAGATCGAGGCGCCGACGGGCAGCCGCAGCTCGCCGACCTCCACGCCGTGGAGGTGGGACTCCTCCGCGATGCGCACCTGGAGCAGGTCGGCCGCGACCCGCTCGAGCGGGGCGGCCTCCACCTCGAGGTCCCGCAGCTCCTGGCCGTCGACCAGGCCGAGCCAGCGCGCCACCCACGGCAGCGTGGGGCCGGTGAGCAGCGTGTAGGCGACCACCAGCACGAACACGATGTCGAAGAGCTGGGTCGCCCCCGGCACCCCCGCGGCGAGGGGGATGGTGGCGAAGACGATGGGTACGGCGCCGCGCAGGCCCGCCCACGACAGGAACGCCTGGTCGCGCCAGGGGGCACGTTGCACCAGCGAGCTGACCGCCACCGACAGCGGACGCGCGACGGCGGTGAGGATGAACCCGGCGACGAGCGCGATCCCGATCGTGTGCCAGGTCAGCCGCTCGGGCGTCAGCAGCAGGCCCAGCATGATGAAGAGGCCGATCTGCGCCAGCCAGGCGACCCCCTCGACGAACGACCGGGTCGCCGCCCGGTGGGGCAGGTCGGCGTTGCCGAGCACGAGGGCCGCGACGTACACGGCGGCGAAGCCGGACGCGTGCGCGAGCGCGCCGAGACCGTAGGCGAGGACGGTCAGGCAGACCACCGCGAGGGGGTAGAGGCCGGAGGACGGGAGCGCGGCCCGCCGCATCGTCCAGGCGCCGGCCCACCCCACGGCCAGCCCGACGGCCAGCCCCACGACGAGCTCGTAGAGGATCTCCAGCCCCATCGCCAGCACCCCGTGCTCGAGGGCTCCGCCGGCGCTCACGAGCACCACGAGCACCACGGTCGGGGCGTCGTTGAGGCCCGACTCGGCCTCGAGGACGCCGGTGATGCGCCGGGGCAGCGGCACGACGCGCAGCACCGAGAAGACGGCGGCGGCGTCGGTCGCCGACGTGGCAGCGCCGAGGAGCACCGCGATCTGCCACGGCAGCCCGAGGAGGTAGTGCACCCCGACCGCGACGACGGTCACCGAGACGGCCATCCCGATCGTGGCCAGGGCGAGACCCAGGGGCATGCTGGGCCGGATCTCGCGCCAGTCGGTGGTGAGTCCGCCCTCCGCGAGGATGACGACGAGCGCGCCGAAGCCGATGGCGTGGGCGAGGGAGGCGTCGGAGAACTCGATGCCCAGGCCCGACGAGCCGAGGACGACCCCCATCAGCAGGTAGAGGATGAGGCTGGGCAGCCCGGCGCGCGAGGAGACGCGCACGGCCAGGATGGCGAGGAGCGTGACGGCCGACCCGACGAGGAGGAAGACGTCGAGGTCGTGCGCGTCGAACGTCACGGGCTCACCTCGGGGATCGGCATCGGGCTGATTCTACGAAAGCGACGACGGAGCGCGCGGGCGAACGCCGGTGACGTGCCTGGGGACCGGGAGGGGGCCGGGCCCGTCGTCCGTCCCCAACCCGCCGGAGGCGCTCCGTGTTCCCCAGGTACGCCGCGGGCCCACCCACGCGCGTCCGACCTGCGGTTCGCTTCTCGTGGGTCGCGGACCGCGGCCGCGAAGGAGAGGGGGACCACCGTGCTGCTGCCGGACACGGCCGCGCTCCGGGCGCTGGCCACGACCTACCACGACCGCTCGGCCGATCTCCGCGACGAGGCGGCCGCCCTCGTCGCGAGGGCCACGTCGGCGCCCTGGCAGGGCGTCGCCGCGGAGGCCATGCGAGCCGCGGCCCGCGCCGCGGCCGACCGCCTGCGGGCGACGGCCGACGAGCACGCCGACGCCGGAGCGGCGCTGGCGCAGCACGCGGCGCAGGTGGAGGCCACGCTCGAGCTCATCGCGGGCCTGCGGCAGCGGTTCCTCGAGCTCGCGGCCTCCGTCGGCGCGACGCTCGTCGACGTGGCGGGCGACGTGCTCGACGCCGCCGGTGCGCTCGGGGACGCCGTGGGCGCCGTGGGCAATGCCGTCGGCGGGCTCGGGGACCTGGTCGGCATCGGCGGCGACGACGCAGCGGCCGAGCTCCGCGACCGGCTCTCGCGCATCCGGGTCCCGGCGCCGGGCGACCCCGCCTGGCTCGACCTCGACGTCCCGGGCCTCCGGTGAGCGGCGACGACCGCCTCCCGTCGCTCACCACGACGGGCGGCGCGGGTGGCTTCGACGCCCAGCTGGAGGCGGTGCGGGGGCTCGCGGCGGAGTACGACGCGGCCGCCGGGCGGCTCGTCCGCCTCGGGGGCGGCGCCGCGGCGACGCTCGTCGACCCGACGCTGGTCGGCAGCGCGCCCTGGTCCCCGGCCACCTTCGCCGCGGCCGAGGCGTGCGTCGCGGACCTCAACACGGGACCGACCGGGCTCCCCGCCGGGGCAGCCGGGTGGTGGGCGCAGGCGGCCGCGGTGCGCGCGGCAGCCAGCCTGCTCGAGGAGGCCGACGCGCTCGTGGCCGACCTCCACCACGACCTGCGGCACCTGGCGGCGTACCAGTCGGGCTGGCTCCTCGGCACGCTCGGCCGCGCCGTCGGGCTCGACGCCGACGCCCTGCGTCCGGACGGGTCCGCCGCCGACCTGCGCGGCCTGGCGGCACGACTCTCGGGGTCGGGCGGGGAGGGACACGACGCAGGCGCAGCGCTGGAGGCCTGGGCGATGGCCGAACCGGAGCAGGTCGAGACCCTCGTGGCGTGGGCACCCGGGCTCCTCGAGGGCGCCTGGGACTCGGGTGACGCGCTGCCGACGCCGTTCGGCGGTCGGTGGTACCTCCCGAGCGTCGGGGTCGCGGCCGGCGTCCTGGGCCTCTGGTACGTCGACGGTCGCGCCCACGTCGAGCGCGTCGCCGCCACGACGAGCCGTGCCCCGGCCGACCTCGCCGGCGGGGTCGCGGCCCTCGACCGGGTCAACGAGCTGTCCACCGCCGAGCGCCCCGGGGGCAACGGCACGATCGAGGTCCAGCGCATCGGCTCCGGTGAGCGGGCCCGGTGGGTGGTCCTGCTGCCGGGCACCGACGACCCCGCGACCCGCCCGGGGGAGCAGGACGACGACGTCCGCGACCTCGGCACCAACCTGCGGGCGATGGCGGGGCAGTCCACGGCCTACCAGCGCGGCATCGAGGCGGCGATGACCGACGCGGGCATCGGGCCCGACGACCCGGTGACGATCTGGGGTCACTCCCAGGGCGGCATGGCGGCGGTCCAGGTCGCCAGCGGCGGCCGCTTCGCGGTGGAGGACGTCATCACGCTGGGATCACCGGTCGGAGCGATGCCGCCCGTCCCGGACGGCGTGCGCGTCACCTCGCTGGAGAACGAGCGGGACGTCCTCGTGCTCCTCGACGGCTTGCCCAACCCCGACCGCGTCGAGCACCTCACGGTGCGCTTCGCCGGAGGCGGCACGACGCTCGGGGAGGCGCACTCCCTGGCGGAGTACGCCCGGGGCGCGGCGGCGGTGGACGCCGCGACCGACCCGGTCGTGCGGCACCGCGTGGAGGAGCTGCGCGCCTCGGGGGCGCTCGGGGCCGGGGAGCCTGCGGTCTCGTGGACCTACCGGATCACCCGCGAGGGAGTCGGATGACCCACCGCTCAGGGATAGCCGCTCGGGTTCTGCGACTGCCAGCGCCACACGTCGGCGACCATGTCCTGGAGGGACCGGCGGGCCTGCCACCCCAGCTCCTCCGCCGCCCGGGTCGTGTCGGCCCAGTAGGCGGGCAGGTCCCCGGCGCGACGCCCGACCACCTCGTGGGGCAGCTCGCGGCCGACGACCGCGCAGAAGGCGTCGAAGAGCTCGCGCACGCTCGTGCCCCGGCCACCGCCGAGGTTGAACGCGCGCACGGGGGTGACCTGCCGGTCGAGGTGCTCGAGCGCGGCGACGTGGCCCTCGGCCAGGTCCACGACGTGGATGTAGTCCCGCAGGCAGGTCCCGTCGGGGGTGTCGTAGTCGTCACCGAAGATGGCGAGGCGCTCCCGACGCCCGACGGCGACCTGCGCGACGAAGGGCATCAGGTTGTTGGGCACGCCCTGCGGGTCCTCGCCCATCCGTCCGGACGGGTGCGCTCCCACGGGGTTGAAGTACCGCAGCAGCGCCACCCGCAGGCCCGGCGTGGCGGCGGCGTGGTCGGTCAGCACCTGCTCGGTCATCACCTTGGTGCGCCCGTAGGGGCTGGCGGCGGCGAGCGGGGCGTAGGTCTCGACGTACGGCACGGGGGCGTGGTCGCCGTAGACGGTGGCGGAGGAGGAGAAGACGAACCGGTCGACGCCGTGGCGTCCCATGGCCTCGAGGAGCGAGAAGGTCGCGTCGAGGTTGGTGCGGTAGTAGCGCAGCGGCTGAGCGGCGCTCTCGCCGACCGCCTTGAGGCCGGCGAAGTGGATGACGGCATCGGGCCGGTGCTCGGCCACGAGGTCGTCGGTGCGGCCCGCGTCCGTCAGGTCGACCTCCGCGAACGGCACCGCGACGCCCGCGAGCTCGCGCATCCGGTCGAGCACCGCCGGCCGGGCGTTGGAGAAGTCGTCGGCCACCACCACCTCGTGGCCGGCCCCGAGCAACGACAGCACCGTGTGGGAGCCGATGTAGCCGGCGCCGCCGGCGACCAGGATGCGCACCCGGTCATCGTAGGGACGCCCGCCCGGTGGGGTGGGGTGATCGGCCTCGCGGGCGCTGTGATGTTTCGCGGTAGGACGAGGGGGAAGGCAGGACCACCGACGTCGGGGGATGGACGCAGAAGAGTGCGGCACACGACGAAAGGGCGACGGAGATGTATGGCGATGCGGCAGTGATCCGCAGACGCGCGTCGGAGCTGGACGAGCAGGCGGTCGACATCCGCGCCTTGGCGGACCGGTTGGTCGCGGGCGCCGACTCGGTCGGCTGGACCGGACGCGCGGCCGACGACCTGCGGCTGCGCATGCGTGACCGGGCCGCCCAGCTGCGCGACGTCGCCGGGCAGCACCAGGAGGCCGGGCAGGCCCTGGCCAAGCACGCCGGGGCGGTCGGCGACGTGAAGGACGCGATCGCGGGCATCGAGCGCCGGGCGCACTCGCTGGTCGCCGACGCCCGCAACCGGCAGGCCGAGCTGGCGACCTTCGACGACGCGGTGGGCGTGCAGCGCACCCTGAGCCCCGCCGACCAGCAGCTGGTCGACTTCGACCCCCCGCCGCCGGGCCACAAGGACTGGCTCTCCGTCTCCCTCCCGGGACTGTGAGGAAGCAACCATGACGACGATCGATCTCGGCGTTCCGAGTCCCACCCCCACCCACCTCTTCGACCGGCTGCCCCGCCGTGTGGCCCTCACGCTGCCCGAGCTGCGGTTCTGCGCGCAGCGCGCCGGCGACGCCCCGCTCCCCTTCGTCGACGTCCCTGCCGACACCGCTGCCGCTCGCGCGGACGGTGCGGTCCCGGACGCCCTCGCCGACCGCCTCGGCGTGCGGCCCGCGGACGACGACGCGACGGCGTACGCGGAGGCGGTCGCCTCCCTCGGCGACCCGTCCGCGTCGCTGACCCGCCGCGGCCTGCTGACGGACGCCGGCGTCGACGCCGGGATCATCGGCGCCATCGGCCTGCTGGCCACTCCCCGCATCGGGGTCGACATCGACGTGGTCGTCGCCGGCGGAGCACGGGCCAAGGCGTGGCACCGCCAGGCCGACGGCGCCGTCGCCAGCCTCGCCACCGCCGACGGCCTCGTGTTCGAGCTCGCCTGGTTCGACAGCGAGGCCTGGCCCGACGAGCTGCGGCGCGTCGCCGCCGTGCCCGAGGACGTGCCGTTGGCCCCGTCGTCGGTGCCGGAGGCCGTCGACCTGCCGTACGAGCTGGTGGACGCCGCCGGCGAGGCGCTCCGGAGCAACCGCTCCGACGTGCTGCCCGCCCTCGTGGCGCAGCACTCCGGCGAGGTGCAGGACGCCGAGGGTCGCGTGCTGTCGGACGGCGAGGTCCTCACCCTCGTCCGCGCGCTCCACGACGAGACCCAGGGCCGCGTCCGCGCGATGGTGGCCGACGTCGGCACCGGGAGCACCACCGTGGGGATCGTCTCGTGGGTGCTGCTCGCCGACGGCTGGCACGGCCTGCGCCCCCACCGTGACGGCGACCGCCAGCGAGTGGACGTGCACCGGGTGGAGCCCGGCGACTTCCCCGCGGCGCTCGCGCCCGTGCTCGCGGAGGTGGCGGGATGACGACACGACCAGCCGGCCCCGCACGACCGGACGACTCGGAGGAACCGGTGGACCAGGTGACGCACACCGACGACGACGCCCACGACGCGCACGACCCCCGGGAGACGAGCGCGGCGGCGCGCGCGGCGGTGCAGCAGGACACGTACGACCAGATGCTCGCCCTCGCCGACCTCTTCGACGCCACGGGTGACGACCTCCGTGCACGCGCCCGCCTCGGCGAGGCGATCCTCGTCGACGACGACGTCACGGCCTCCGCCCCGCTCTCGCCCCGCACCTGGGAGGACGCGGAGGCGGAGATCCGCGCGGCGACGCTCGGCAAGCACGGGCTGCTGAACCGCTCGCTCGAGCTCGACGCGGACGCGCTCGCCGTGCGGGCCACCGTGCTCACCTACCGCTGGATCGACGAGCTGCAGGACGTCGCCTACCGCACGCTCGGGTCGGTCGCCGGCCGGGCGATCGGCTACCTGGCGCCCGAGGTCGCGCTGGGCGGCGCGATCGTGTCGGCCGGGCTGATCGAGACCGATGCGATGGAGCGGGACGGGCTGGCGGCGTACCTCGGCGAGCTCGCCGAGCAGAACCCCGAGCTCCTCGACCACGTCACCAGCGGCGGCGGCGGTCTCGTCGAGAGCCTCCAGCTGCGGTCGCTGCTGACGGCGAGCTACCTCGCCGGCGAGCGCGGCGCGGCTGCCGGGCGGGCCGGGCTGGAGACCGTCGGGGCCAGCACCTTCGCCTCCGACGCGGGCGCCGCCTTCCGCGACATCGCCGTCGCGCTCGTGGACGACGAGACCGACGACGCCACGACCGCCGACGCCGGCACCGCGACCGTCGACGACCTGCGCGCCCCCCGCTCCATCGAGGAGCTCATGAGCGCGCTGGCGGCGACCACGCGTCGCGTCCAGGTGCAGCGGGTCGGCGCCGACCGCTACATCGCCTACCTGCCGGGGCCGGACGCGCACACCCCGGCGCGGCTGCGCCTCGTCGGCGGTGACCACGGGGCGTACGGCGCGGAGGTCGTCGCCGCGGTCGAGCAGGCTGTCGGTGACACGACCGGCGCACGCGTCATGCTCGTCGGCTCCGCCCAGGGCGGTCTCGCGGCCGCCGAGGTCGCGGCCGAGGCGTCGTCCGACAAGTTCACGATCGAGCAGGTCGTCACCGCCGGAGCCCCGTCGTCGCAGGTCACCCGGGTGCCGGAGCCGATCCGCGTGCTGTCGCTCGAGGACCGCGGCGACCCCGTGGCCCTGCTCGGGTCGCTCATCAACCAGGGCGTCGGCAACCGCGTGACCGTCGTCTTCGACGGGGACGACGCGCGGCGAGCCGGCGGGCAGGACCTGTACGTCGCGGGCGGACGCGCGGCCGACGCCTCGAGCCACCCGGCGCTCCGGGCCGAGATCGACCGCCTCACGGAGCTGGGCTACCTGGCGGTCTGACCACCGTCTCGGGGGTCGTGGGGGGGGGGGCGGGGGGGGGGGGGGGGGGGGCCCCCCCCCCCCCCCCCCGGGGGGGGGGGGGGGCAGGAGGCGGGGGGAGCC